>JAETRQ010000034.1 GCA_021770095.1 Eubacteriaceae bacterium
TATTGTACCTCCCCGGCAATCTGCCGTATCGCATTGTAAACCCAATCCGTAGATTCTGCCGCCTCTCTTAGCATAGCGGCTTTATCGTCCTCATTCAACCGGGAGCTAAGCGTCTGAATCGTTTTGGAAGTGACATTTGTTTTCCCAAAAGTTTTCAATGCCTAAATCACCAGAACCGTCATATAAGAAAGACCCGTGATCTCTTTATTGGTCCTGTGCTTAAATTCCAGCTTTGTAGAATTCCACTCATAGGTCTTATATGGACCGTCGCTGATATAGAACCATACCGCTGTTACCTGCGTGGAAAGCCCTAACAGGTTCAGCGCCGTATTCCCACAGGGGGCAATCGTCCAGTGGTAGTTCCGGGCCAACGCCTTTGCCACCGCCTCCGGGTCCGCCGCTACATATTCTTTCAGCATTTCGCTGTATTCCGGCTTTTCATAAACACCTTTCAAAATCCGCCAGAGCGTACCTGCCTGTGTAAGCCGGTTCAGGTTCCGTCTTATGGTTTCCGTATCAGCAATATCAGCAAAATCAGAATTGACAAAAACGGTTCCTTCTGCCGCTGTGCCAATCCGCTCCTGAATCTGCCTGGAATATCCATTTGCCACTTTGCTCACCTCCTTTTGTCCCGAATTTTATGTATTATTCGGGACATTTTAAGTGCTCGGAGGTCAATCCAGTCGTGCATCAGGCACACGCTGGGCTCGTCCTCCCTGGGGACCAGGCGGTAGGTACATTCCCCGTACACAATCCGTTTATCTTCAATCTCCATGCCATATTGAATGAGGGGAAGAGAAGGATATAATAAGAGAAAGTTTGGATGAAATTATATAATAATAAGATTTATCTGTTTATGTTTGTGTTTATGAGCTTTTTAGACATTGCAAAATCAAGGTATTCTGTTCGTGATTACATGAGCAAAAAGGTAGAGCAGGAAAAGTTGGAAAAAATATTATTAGCTGCCCATGTTGCACCTACCGCGGCAAATTTACAGCCTGTTCGTCTTATCGTTGTCCAAGAGGAAGAGGGATTAAAGAAAATCGGAATGGCGGCAAACATTTATGGAGCACCTCTGGCAATCATTGTTTGTTCTGAACATGCCAAAGCATGGACTCGTCCATTCGATAGAAAACAGACTCTCGATATAGATGCGTCAATTCTCACAGACCACATGATGATGGAAGCAACTGAGTTGGGGTTAGGGTCTGTATGGATATGCTATTTTAAGCCCGATGTTCTCAGGCAGGAGTTCAAGCTTCCAGATACCCTTGAGCCAATCAATATTTTAGCAATAGGATATGCAAATGGAAATCCCGCTGACCCAGAACGGCATGTTACACAGCGTATTTCTTTAAATGAGTTAGTTCATTATGAAAAACTGTAAGTGATTGCCGTAAATGGTTAAACGTGATAACACTTCAAAGGGCGATAAATAGAAACAGAGCCGATAAACTTGTGGGATTGTTCCACATATTATTGGCTCATTTTATTTTATGGTTTCATGTAAGCATGATATGTCTTTCCCCAATCACATAGCTGCGACAAGATAGGGTTAAGGGTTGTGCCTATTTCACTTAAAGAGTATTCAACTTTAGGAGGGACTTCTGGAAAAACTTTTCTTATTACGATTCCCTGTTCTTCCATCTCCCGAAGCTGTCCCGTTAATGTTTTTGTCGTAATGCTGCCTAAAAGCCTTTGTAACTCGTTAAAGCGGATTGTTCCTTTTGATAAATGCCATAATATTTTTAATTTCCATTTTCCACTTAATATATTCAGACCGGCTTCAACAGGGCATTGGTCATTAACTGCTTGTGTTTTTGCCATGAGATCTCCATCACAGCCGAAAACAGAGCTATTATATTACTCCGTATTTTATCGGCGGAATAGGCTGCCTTCGCAGGGGAGAACCTACGGCGGGGTTTCTTTCCTGCCGGGGCAAGGGTCAGCAGTTTGTTTTTCAGTCTCAATTTGTGGATCTCCTTTAATTAAGATTTACAAGATAGTTTCATGTAGAAATAAATGGCCATCAGTGGTAATATATAGATATATAGTGGGTTAATGTTGTAAAAATACTAATTTGGAGGAAAACAGCTATGGCTTATATGGTTAAATCATCTGAGAAATTAAGACCATCGGCTGCAGATACAGAAACAAAAGCTTTATTGTATTTGATGAATTTCAGAGATGATAGCGATGAAATATATTTTTTTGTGGTAGATTTTTTTAACGATTTAACTGGGATGTCAAGAATATCTGATAAACTTTGGGATTTACAATCAAAAGGTGATAAGCAGTCCTCCCCATATGCGATAGGAACAGAACTAGTAACACTATATAAAAATTATATTAGTGAATTTGATTTTGATAAGTATATTCTTTTCTTAGGCGGTGTATCAAATACTGTTCGAAAAGACAGCAGCCTTACACGATTTACGCTTTCCAATATCAATGATAAGGCACTTGAAAAATTGAAAAGTGGTTTGAAGGATGAATGCAAAAAGAAAACATATATATCAGATGAAGATATTACAGATGAGAAGATAGATAAATTTCTATCAGAAGTTTACTTTGTAATAGATGACCAAAGTAAAGCTGATTATGTAAAGAAAATAATAAAAATCAATCCTTCGATTATACCAGAGGAAGATACATTAGTTGCAATTTTTAATGAAATAAGAGATGTGCAGGCGGGTAAAAAAAATATCAGTGTTGTGGAAGGGATAACAATAGAGGCGCCTGATGAAGCGTTAAATTATGGAAGGCATTTAACAACAACGGAAATTCGACTATTAGTTTTAAATAGAGTTTTAAATCAAAATGTTATTGGATCACGAATTCCACCATCCTTTTTCGGAATATATTCTCAGTTTCCTGAAGAAAAAAGGAAAAACATGTTGGAAGATTGTCAGCTTGATTTATCCAGAGCTTTATTCAATAGTAACTGTCAGGAAGACTTTTGGAAACTTTTTGAGAATATATATAACACAGTTATTGCAAATCCGCAGGATAATGTTAATGAGATTTATCGAAATCTGGATAAAAACATAATTAAAAGATGCTTTGATTTTGAAACTCTTTCATTGAAATATTTTATCTCAGTGATAAAGGATGGGATTGAATAATGGAAATTAAGGCTATTTACATAGGGAATTCCGAAGAAGCTTTTGCTTTTGAGAATTTTCAATCTGGACTAAATATAATATCCAGTGATGACAATAATAAGGGAAAGACTATTGTAATTCAATCTATTGTATATTGCTTAGGAAATATACCTGTTTTTCCAACAGCGTTCGATTATGAAAATTACTTTCATATTTTACATATTGAACATAACAATGAAATAATAAAAATATGTAGAAAAGCAAAAAATTTTATTGTAAAAAAGGGGAAGGAATATGCCGTTTTTGATAACACGGCGGAATTCAAACGGTATTGGAATAAAAATATACAAACATTACCTTTAATAAAGAAAGATAATGTATGGAGAATTGTAGATCCTGAATTACTGGTACAGGTATTTTTTGTTGGACAGGATAAAAAAACCACATCCAATATTGTAAATAGAGGGTGGTATAAGAAAGAGGACTTTTATGCCCTTTTATACGCTTTAAGTGGCATAGGAGATAGTAATACTGCCATCGACGATGTGGAAACAGTTAAAAAGAAAATTCGTGAATTGAAAACAGAAAAAGGTACTTTATTAAAGGAAAATAAAATATTATATAAACATAATGCTGCATTTGAATATCTAAGTGCTACAAATGATAAAATAGCACTTGAAAATATTTTAAAAGAAGCAGAACATATAAAAGAAAAATTACTTTCATTAAAAAAAGAAAGGGCAAATGCTGTTTCGAGGCGAGCTAAAAATGAAATGGCACTAAAAGAACTTCGTTCATTAAATAGAACTATGAAAACGGGTCAGATTACATGTTTGGATTGTGGCTCAAACCATATTGCATATGAGAGTGCTGATTCAGAATTTTCTTTTGATATTTCAACAACAACAATGCGAAAGCAGATATTAGAATCTATCCAAGAGAAAGTTGATATATATAACGAGGAAATTGTTAGATTAACAAGTGAGATAAATTCTTGCCAAAAAGAATTTGATTCATGCCTAAATACTAAAGATATTCCGTTGGAGGCACTATTGGTAGTACGTCAGGAAATGGAGGATGCAAGGGATGCTGATCAGAGGATAAGTGAAATTGATACAGAACTTCAAGAACTAAGTGAACAGCTAGAAATGAAAGAAGCTATTTCTGAAGATGTGTCAAAGAAGTGCGAAGACTTGTTAGCCGGTATAATTAAGGAAATGAATGAATTTTATAAATTTGTTGATATGGCAAGTGTAGCTGAATATGACGATATCTTTACACCTAAAGATAAAATATATTCAGGAAGTGAGGCTACTGAATTCCATTTGGCTCGGATGTATGCATTTGTAAAAATGCTTCGGCATGATTATCCAATAATTGTTGATTCGTTTAGAGCAGAGGATTTGTCTTCTGATCGCGAAAAAAGAGCATTGCAAATGTTTGAAAAGGTTTCTAATCAAATTATATTTACGACTACTTTAAAAAATGAGGAAAATAATAAATACGCAAATTGCGAAGGTATACATAATATTGATTTTAGCTCCCATGTTACAAACAAAATGCTGTCTACAGAATATATGTCACGGTTTTTGGAAGCCGCAACAGATATGTTAATAACAATTAAGTGAGTTTTTCAAATGGAGGCTTTGTATAAAATCTGTTAAATTTATAAAAAAGGGGCTGTCGGGAAATAACGGTTCTTTCTGAACTTTGGGTATTTTAGACCATAGGGTAGGCTGTCATTAGTGCCAGCCTACCCTATACTAAAGAAGCCAGGTCAAAATCTTCATTGTTGGGAAGAAATGCCAGTT
>JAETRQ010000035.1 GCA_021770095.1 Eubacteriaceae bacterium
TTTTTCGCCAACACTCTTGCCTTGCATTAAGCTCGGCGATTTTATTTTTACTAAAGCTTTTTATTTCCCCCGGTTGAACCGGGGGTTTATTCTTTGCTGAAGAGACAATTAAAAAACACCATAAGGCAAATGCCTTATGGTGTTTTATTTTGACTTATACAAATAACAATCGTCATCATGCGAATATATAATCCCGATTGCCTGCAGATAGGAATAAATAATTGTTGTACCGACAAATGTCATACCGCGTTTTTTCAAATCAGCAGAAATTCTGTCTGACAAATCCGAACTGACTTTATCATTTTCATATATAATTTTACCATTGGTAAAATGTTTTAAATAATTATAAAACGACTCATATTCTTCAACTATTTCTCTGAAAATTCTTGCATTGTTAATTGACGCCTTTATTTTTAGTTTATTCCTGATAATCCCTTCATTTGTTACAAGTTCGTTGAACTTATTTTCACCATAATCGCAGACTTTATCCAAATCAAAATTATCATATGCTTTTCTGAAATTCTCTCTTTTATTAAGCACACATTCCCATGAAAGCCCTGCCTGGAATGATTCAAGAATCAGCATTTCGAACAAATAGCCATCCTCAAAATTGGGTTGACACCATTCTTCATCATGGTATTTTACGTATATTTCATTTTTCAGATTGCACCACTTGCATCGTTTTCTATTCTCCACAATCAGTCACCTGTTTCCAAATCATCCTGTTATCTTTAAACTCATAGCACAGCTTATTTTCATCACACAGATATGACAAATACGACCTTATTGTACTCCCGATAAGAACATATTGATTCGCATTCATAACAAGATTATATGCATCAAAGATATATTTCAGTATATCTTCAAATGTCATCTCGTTTTCACATACATCATATATTTTGCCTGCAATTTCATATATCTTATTTTTATTGGTTTGAATAAGATTAGATATATCATCAGTCACCTGACAGTGTGACGGAATATATAACTTCCCTTGTACAGTTGACAGAAAATCAAGTGTGTTAAGATATTCTTTTACATCATAAATAAAAAACAAATGATACTTTTCAATCGTATCTTCACTGAACAGCGAATCCGCAAGAAAAATCACATCATCGCTTGTTCTGATACCAATCATATCAAAAAAATGGCCTTTTAACTCAAAAACTTCCAATCCGTCAGGCAAATTATTTTTTATATCCTTCGTATCTGATGTCTTGGCAAGAAGGAATTTATTGCGTATGCCTTTAAACGGATATCCGCCATAGAGGAATGACGGCTCAAGTACAGGATACTGCGTAAAGCTTTTTTCAATATTATAGGCAAATATGTCGCAGTTTGTCCTGTCCTGAATAAATTTATTTCCACCGATATGATCTGCATTTGAATGTGTGTTAATAATGCCTTTTACACTCCATCCCTGCTCATGAATTATTTTCAGTATCTTTCTTCCTGCGTCTTTGTCATTACCGCTGTCTATAAGAAAAACATCCGTATCATTTATTTTATACACACCAATATTGGTGTTGTTTTTTATATAATATGTTTTTTCTCCGACCTGAATTAATTCCATATTAATCACCATAGCCTTTCAGGCTACAAATCTTTTATTAAAAAACATCAATACCCTGCTGTAGCCTGACAAGGCGTCAATGGTGATTACAGCCATCTCAAAATTATGCTTCAGGCAAATTTTGAGGGCAATATAATCGGAATAGTGTGATTTTTCACACTATTCTCCTAAATCACAACATCAATTACAACCGACAAAATACCCATCAAAAACATAATACCCCCAATAGCAGAAGTCGATTTAAAATCATAAATAGTTACTATCTCAGGCTTTTGCTTTTTAAAACAAACCGTAACGGATGTATGTATATTCTTGTTTGGAATATTATTTCTTGCAATCTGCACACTTTCCAGCGAAACAGCACTGTATGTCCTGCCGTTATATTCATACTCAACACGATAATTATATGTATCAATTCCTTTAAACCCGTTAACCCGATTACAATATCCAATAATATTACCACCGGCCTTTTCACCGAACAAAACAAGGCCTATTCGATTTTTTAAAATTAATACAGATAAGATACAAAATATCAGTCCAATAAGTAAAAACATGCTCACCTCTTAGCGAATCTCATTCACTAAATTTCAAAAAATCTTCACATTGGTCATGAAGTTCTATAAATGGATTTTCTTTAAGATTTTCACCATTTTCATTCATTACAAATAATTTATATTTGAATTCACTATCATATCCGTCAAGAAGCGTTAATATATCCGTAATTAATTCGAACGATAAATCATACAGCAAATTTTCGGTTTCTTTATCGCTCCTGTTTTTTGCGAAGAGACTTTGAACATTCTTTTCCTGAATAACAGATAATCTTTGCATAAACTCTTTTTGAAAATCGTTCATATAAGACCTCTTTCAATCTCGAGTAATCTTTTCTTCCTGTCAACTCCGCCTGCATATCCGGTCAGACTGCCGTCTGAACCCAGTACTCTATGACACGGAATGATAATAGAAATCGGATTATGCCCTACTGCATTGCCAACCGCCTGTGCAGACATACTTTCAACACCCATAATACGTGAAACTTTTTTGGCAATCTGACCATAAGTCATAGTCTCGCCATACGGAATATCGCAAAGTATTTTCCACACAATCTGCCTGAAGTCACTACCGATTAATTTCAAATTCAATTCATAAGGTGAAACTTTTTGACCGCAAAAATATTTATCAAGCCAATTTCCGGTTTGTTTGAAAATGGATAAGTCATCCTTTATTTCAATATTGTTTTCCTCTATTTTAAAAGGGAAATAATACTTTTGCCCCTCAAACCAAAGCCCAATCAAATGTTCACCATCACTTGCAAGCAAAATATCCCCAAGTTCAGATTTATAATTCGTAGTGTATATCATATTTTTCACCATAAAATCCGCTTATTGGCATCATTATAGCATATTCATGTATGAAACTCAACCAAATCAAAACGGACTGCAATTTGCAATCTAAAATCACAGAAGCAGTCCGTTATGTATTCTATCAATCTTTAATAAAATGATACTTATTATTAATTGAATCTCGCATTTTCTCAGCAGAATCCCTGTAATCAGAATTAATTAAATCACAGGAGGCAATATCATTATACCTATAAAAAACTCGTTTAACAGCATTATAATAATCCAAATCGTTATCAGAAAGCATGATTGTTTGCAGGTCATAATAGATTGACTTACAATAATAATAGAGAACCGCATCACCATTTTCTGTCTGATAAGAATATTCAACAGCATATCGCTGATAATTATTAGAAAGTCTTTGAGAAATCATCAAATTGCCATGTGACACAAATAAGTCTTCCCAAGCATAAATAACTGTATCCAACTCTAACGATTTCGGAACGCTATCCCAATCGTCATCCTTTGTCCAATTTTTAATTTTAAATAAGAAATCATCTTCTGTACTCTGTACCTCGTCAATAACTTTCAAATCATAATATGACAAAGCAGTTTGATTGACAGTAGAATAAAGCTCATAAATGCTCCGATTTACATAGTTATCAACAGAACCTTCCGCTTCATCAAAAGAAGGCAGCACTTCCCCAATAAACTTCCTGTCATTTGAATCTATCTCAAAATTAGGTTTCTCTATGTAGAATTGATCACACGAATCATAAGAAGTCTTTTCTGGACCCTGATTGGGATAACATCCTGTTCAATATCTCCGTTTTTCAGGTTGTCAAGAGATTCTAACGCTGTCTCTGCGAACGCAACAACCTTAGGAGGATACCAATTTTCAACAATTACTTGTGCGTCCACTCTAACCTGCGGTATTAACAAATAAGCAAACAATGAAATGACGAAAACTGCAGAACATATCCAGTGTACAAATACCAAAACTTTTTTATCTGAATCAGTTATAATTTTCTTTGATACATCACCAAGTTCCTCTTTAAACCTTTTACATGAAAACCTTTTTCCAAACGAAAATGATTGTCCAAAGGAAATAATTAAAGGTATTGAATATAGAAATTTGAAACAAGAAATCGCAGAAATACATAATTTATATAAAACCACAACAGATAAAACAAACACAAGCGCTAAAAATAAAATAAACGCTGCTGCTATTATAAATTGTTTATTCTCCCTGAAAAATTTTCTCAATTGAAAAACCTGCCATTAATGCTAAAATAATATTTTCCAATTCCACTATACCCAGAACAATTATACATGAAAATTTTTCTTTATCAAGATTATTGACAAATTTTTGTCAATAGTAACGACAAGCTTTATTATATATTATAATTAAAACACTTAGTAAAAATGCACAAAAAAATACTCCGTAGTATCAACTACGGAGTAATGGCTCCCCCAGTTGGGCTCGAACCAACGACAACTCGGTTAACAGCCGAGTGCTCTACCGACTGAGCTATGGAGGAATATAATTGCTCCAACTTAATGGAGCAAATGTCGGCATAGACCTATTTTCCCAGGCGGCAGCCCGCCAAGTATTTTCGGCACGAATGAGCTTAACTACCGTGTTCGGGAAGGGAACGGGTGGACCCTCATCGTAATAAATAC
>JAETRQ010000005.1 GCA_021770095.1 Eubacteriaceae bacterium
GGCTGCTTGAAAAAGTAATGCGATGTCAAACTTCAGTGCCGACTTTCAGTCGGCGAGCCAGTAGGCGGCCCTTTTAGGGCCTGTGCAAACCACCAGTTCAACTGGTGGTTATGATTACCAGTCAAACTTTGTCAGTTTGCCTTTTTGTGATAATTGCGGATAACCCCATTGCCGCAATACTTCATATGTACCTACGCATACAGCGTTGGAAAGATTAAGACTTCTTATTATTCCGCGCATTGGCAGACGCACACAAGTGTCGTGATTTTCTTTAAGCAGTTCTTCAGGCAAGCCTTTTGTTTCTTTACCAAAAACGAGGAACGCATTGTTTTCATATTTCATATCACTGTGCGCGATTTCTCCCTTTGTGGTGAAATAATAAAACTTTCCGCTGCAATTTTTTTCAAAAAATTCTTCTGTGCTGTTATAGTAGGTGATGTCAAGTTTATCCCAATAATCAAGTCCGGCACGTTTTACCTGTTTGTCTGTGATTTGAAATCCCATTGGTCCGACAAGGTGCAGCCTTGCACCTACTGCCGCACAGGTCCGTGCAATATTTCCGGTATTTTGAGGGATTTCGGGTTCAATAAGAACTATATTAAGCGAGTATTCCATTGATATAAACCCTTTCAATATCTAATTCTTTATTCAAAAAAATAAAATCAGCACATTTGCCTGTTTGGATGGAACCGATATTCTTATCTTCACCTATTGCTTTTGCAGGATTGATTGTGCAGGATTTAAGTGCGGTTTTAAAATCAATGCCGAAATCAATCAGATTTTTGAACTCTTCATATATATTTGTGATGGAGGCGGCAATTGTTCCGTTTTCAAGTACAGCATATTTTATGTTTGGTTTTACATATGTCTTTTGTCCGCCAAGCTCAAATTCGCCTTCACCCAGACCGGCAGCACGCATAGAGTCACTGATTACAACTGCTCTGTTTTCACCAAGGATGTCAAACGTATTTCTTACTACGGCAGGGCAGATGTGACCTCCGTCACAAATCAGTTCACACATTACTCTTTCATCATCAAGTGCAGTACCGACTATACCTGCCTCTCTGTGGGTCATGGGTGTCATGGCATTATATAGATGTGTTATGTGTTTCACTCCGCTGTTGATTGCCTGTTTGCATTCCTCTGCGTTTGCGGCTGAATGACCGATTGATACTGTGCAGTATTCGGATGCATTTTTTATGAATGCATCACTGTCAGTAACCTCCGGGGCAATTGTAATCAATTTCATCAGTCCACTGCTGGCGTTGTATAATTTTTCAAAATCATTTTTGTTTGCAATTGCGATATAATCCCCGTTTTGTGCACCTTTTTTAGCACTTGCAATGAACGGACCTTCAAAATTTATTCCGATAATTTTTGAACCGGAATTTTGTTCTTGTTTGTAATCAACAATGGTCTTTGCAATTTTTTCTAATTTCTCAATCGGAAGCGTCATTGCGGTTGGGCAGAAAGATGTAACACCGTTTTTTGCAAGCTGCTTTGCCATTTTGTCGAGGCTGGTTTTGTCGGCATCACTGCAGTCTCCGCCGCCGCAGCCGTGAATATGTATGTCAACAAACCCCGGAATCATGATTCGCTCAGACATATCTATTCCGTCTTCTTCAAATATTCCGATTTGTGTTATTTTACCGTTTTCAACTTTAATATCGCCGAATTCTTTTTCAAATAATTCGTTGTAAAAAGTGCAGTTCTTGAAAATCATAGTTCATTTTCCTTTGCTATTTTATATGCAAGTTCTTCTAATTGTTCGTATTTTTCAAATGTGCCTATTTCACGTCTGAAAGCCGCACCACCGTGCAGTCCTTTTGTATAATATGCAGCATGGTGACGTGCTTCCCGCATTGCAGTATATTCGCCCTTGTATTCGATGATTTTTCTGATATGTTTTAGCATAACAACCATCTTTTCATTTATGCTTACTTCCGGCAGAACCCGACATTCGTTAAAATAAGCATTGAGTCTGCTGAAAATCCATGGATTACCCAATGCGCCTCTGCCAATCATGATTGCGTCACAGTTTGTTTTTTCGTACATTATTGCTGCACTTTGCTCATCTTTTATGTCTCCATTTGCAATTACAGGGATGGATACTGCTTTTTTTACTTTGGCAATGATGTCATAATCAACAGTGCCGGAATACATCTGCATTCTGGTCCGCCCGTGTACAGTGACTGCGGCAGCGCCGTTTTTTTCAGCAATTTGTGCAATTTCAACTGCATTGATATTTTCATCGTCCCATCCTTTTCGGATTTTTACAGTTACGGGAATACTGACTGAATTTGCTACTTCTCGTATGATTGCACCTGCAAGTACAGGACTTTTCATCAGACTTGCACCACCGCCGTTTGATGCGATTTTTGGTGCAGGACATCCCATATTGATGTCTATGATATTGGGTTTGAATTCAAGACATTTTTGTGCCGCCAAAGCCATAATTTCAGGATTATCACCAAAAATTTGTGCAGCAGCAGGATCTTCAATTTTGCCGAGCGTAAGCAACTGAGAACTCTTTTTATCTCCTATTGTGAGCCCTTTGGATGAGACCATTTCAGTTACAACATATCCTGCTCCATAGTTAATACACAGTTCTCTGAATGCTCTGTCAGCAATCCCTGCCATGGGTGCAAGGCATATTCCGTTTTTGATTTCAACTTCTTTTATCTTCATCATTATATCCTTACAGGGATACCGTTATTGTTAAGGTATTTTTTTAGTTCAGGGACAGGAAGTTCATTAAAATGGAACAGACTTGCTGCCAGTACGGCATCTGCTTTTCCTGTTGTGAATGCATCATAAAAATGTTCGGCTTTTCCCGCACCGCCTGATGCGATAACAGGGATACCGACATTTTCGCTTATTGTTCTTGTAAGTTCAATGTCATATCCTGTTTTTTGTCCGTCCTGATCCATAGAGGTTATCAGTATTTCACCTGCACCGCGCTGTTCGGCTTCAACTGCCCATTTTACGGCATCAATGCCTGTTGGTATTCTTCCTCCGTTGAGATATACTTCCCAGCTTCCCTTGCTGTCCCTTTTTGCATCAATGGCACAAACAACGCATTGTGCGCCAAATTTGTATGATGCTTCGTTGATTAATTCGGGATTTCTTACTGCTGCCGAGTTGACTGAAATTTTATCTGCTCCTGCTCTGAGCAGTTCTTTGAAATCGTCAACGGATTTTATACCTCCGCCGACTGTGAAAGGGATAAATACAGTTTCGGCAACTCGTCTTACAATATCTATCATTGTGCTTCTGCCCTCGTGTGTGGCAGTAATATCAAGCAGCACAAGTTCGTCAGCACCCTGTCTGTCGTATGCTGCCGCACATTCGACAGGATCACCTGCGTCTATCAAATCAACAAAGGATACCCCTTTTACTACTCTGCCGTTTTTGACATCAAGGCAGGGAATAATTCTTTTTGCGTACATTTTTATCCCTCCGATTTCAAGAAGTTTTCAAGTAGTTTAAGACCGATTTTACTGCTCTTTTCAGGATGGAATTGTGTTGCGCAAAGATTTCCTTTCTGCACAGCACATTCAATTGTAACTCCGTATTCGGCAGTTGCTGCAATAACATCCTCATCTGCTCCGTCAAGATAATAAGAATGAACAAAGTAAAAATAACTGTTATCTTCAATATTGCTGAATATTCCGTTGTTTTGTTTTAATGATACAGAATTCCAACCCATATGCGGAACTTTGAGACCGGTATCTTTTGGTATAGTGATTATTTTTCCGTTCAGAATACCCAATCCTTTAACATTAGGACTTTCATCACTGCTTTCAAATAATAATTGCAGACCAAGGCATATTCCAAGGAACGGTTTGCCGCTGAGTGCCGCTTTTTTTACGGTTTCAACCAGTCCGCGCTCCTGCATGGAATGCATTGCATCACCAAATGAACCTACACCCGGAAGGATAACGTGGCTGGCTGTCAGTATTTTTTCTTTGTCCTGTGTTATTTCGCTTTCAGCACCAAGGTAATCCAGAGCCTTTTTCACACTGCTGAGGTTACCCGCACCATAGTCAATAATTGCTACCATATCTATCTCCATAATTTATAATATCTGTATTCTATCACAAATGAAAATGACTTGCAATATAACGGATTGCCGGATTGACAAAAAAGATTGTTGGTGTTAAAATCTTAGACAGGTCAAATATTAATATGGAGTGGTACCGAAGAGGTCATAACGGCATGGACTCGAAATTTTTTGAAGAGTTGGCTGTTTGCTCCGCTTAAAAAGCCCGTAAAATCAGGAGTTTTCTTCGGTTCGAAAATTGAATATTTTGTTGTTCTTTCCGTCAGTTCTTTCCAAAAGTTTTTGGAAATAATGCGGAATTACATACACGGAGAGTTGTCCGAGTGGTCGAAGGTGCAGCACTCGAAATGCTGTGTTCCCAAAAGGAACCTAGGGTTCGAATCCCTAACTCTCCGCCAAAAAGTCCAGTAAACAAGCGGTTTTCTGGACTTTTCTTTTTTGCCCTTTTGCTCAAAATCGGCTCAAAACTATGGAAAGAACAGCCTGTTTTTTGGAAAGAACAAGGCGATTTCGGGCATTTTGGCGTATTCGAACCGTAAAAATCAGTTCTTTCCGCCATCGTTTGAAATTTCGGTCCATTTGCTACTAAAATTCACCGATTCGGGAAGTGCCATTCCGCTGACCATTGCCTTTGCCGAGGACAGCTTTGAAGTGTAGTCAAGGTGAGCATATATGTTAGCGGTGGTAGAAAAATCGCTGTGTCCAAGCCACTCCTGAATTTGTTTCAGCGGTACGCCGTTCGCAAGAAGCAGACTTGCGCAACTGTGTCTTAAATCGTGAAAACGCATTCTTTTACAGCCGTGCTTTTGGATATACTGTGGGAAATAGCTTGTCAAGTATTCCGGTCGCATTAAATCTCCCAGCTCGTCTACAAAGACATAACCGTCATATTCGTAGTTATAGCAGTTTCCGCAGACCTTCTTGTTGACCTCTTGCGCCGCTTTTACTTCTTTGAAGTACTCCGCAAAGCTGCCGACAAGCGGAAGCGTACGCATACTGGACTTTGTTTTGGCAGAGTCCTGTGCGTACATTTTTGTTTTTCCGTCCACTTGCAGCGATGTGACCGTGTGCCTTATAGTGATTGTGCCACGCTCAAAGTCTATTGCATCCCATTTCAGTCCGCAGACCTCGCCACGACGCAAGCCGTAGAAAGCGGCGACTAAAACAGGAAGTTCCAGCTTTGTCCCTTTGACTACTTCAAATAAATGCTGCAGTTCTTCCGCATCAAGGAATACAGGCTGATAATCATTCTTTTTCGGGCGATCCACTTTCATTGCCACATTCTGCGTAACGAGGTCGGTTTTCATTGCGTATTTCAGCGCCTGATGAATAACGGCGTGATAGTGAATAACCGAGTTTGGTTTGACCGTTTTCAGCTTTTCGGAATAGAATTGCTGAATGTGTCTCGCCTCCAATCCCTGAAGCGTTAATGCCTTCTTACGAAAATACGGCTCAATCACCGATTTTACCATTTGCTCGTAAGAGCTGAATGTGGTTGCCTTAACACGCACCTTGACGATTTCCAGCCATTCAAGCAGATAGTCTGCAAACGGCATATCAGAAGCAAGCTCGCCGACTTCCTGCGGCGGTATAAATTCACTTCTGATTCGCACAAGCTCAGCTTCGGCTTTTCGTTTGTTGCCCTTTTCGGGCAGTCCAGTGGAAAAGTATTTCACACGGCGTTTTCCGTTGTTGTTATAGTAGCTCAGCACTACATAATAAAAACCTTTTTTAACTTGTAGGTGTCCTGATACCATTATTTTTAACTCCTTTCATTGTACATCACAGGAAAGACCTACACCGACAAGCCTATTATAGCTTGCCGGCATAGTTCTTTCCATTCTGCAAAAGTCACTCGCTGTACACTTTGGTTCGAATTAACGGGCGTCTCTGTTGCGTTCTCGCTGGCGTTTCAAAAGCTCCAATCCTTTAAGAATATCTCGTTTGATTTGCTTATCGCTGTAATTTTGCGGAAAGTATTTGCGAAGCTCATCACGCGGCAGTTTGATTTGTTCTTTTTGATTTGGTTTTTCTTCCGACAAAATAGCGTAAATAGCGTCGGCGGTAAGCAAGCCGTCCTGTGACATTTTCTTCAGCCTGATACTCTGTGCGTGTGACGGTGTGCAGTCGTTCATATTGATTGCGTCAAGCAAAGTGAGCTGTTCGTCACGGTCAAGGTAGGAGATTTCAACCGCAGGGTTGAAAGCGATTTTTTTGTCATCTACCATTGAAAGCAGTTCGGGAATTAAGTAAGTTAAGCGGATATATCTTCGCACTTGGTCTTTGCTTTCACCGGCTTCTTCGGCAACCTTTTCTACACTAAGCAACTTCTCTGCAACTTGCACAGAAGTTTTACCTTGGTGCTTTATGGCCTCCAGCTTCATCTTATACGCAAAGGCTTTTTCGCTTGGCAGTATCGTTTCTCTTTGCAAATTTGCGTCCACCATTGCAATCACAGCCTCATCGTCTGACATTTCGCGGACGATTACAGGCATTGTTTCAATCCCCAGCACCTGACACGCCGCAAGCCTTCTGTGCCCTGAAATAAGCTCATAGCCGCCGTCGGGCAGAGGTCTGGCAAGCGCCGGAGTTATCGTGCCGACCTTGCGTATACTCTCAATCATTCGCTCCATTTCTTCGTTATTCAATATCTTAAACGGATGATTCTTAAAAGGGTGAAGTTCGCCAAGAGGTATGTTCTTTATACGCTCAAGCTTTGCATCGTCACGCTCCGCCTGCGTTGTAAATAGATCGTCCAGCGTCGGTAAAGTAAAATCTGATTTTCGTTTTGTCATCGTTCGTATCCTCTCTTTCTTGATTTATTAAGTCCGAAATATCGGCTTCGCATATTCTCCTCAATGAGAATATTTTCTTTGACTTTGGGGTTATCCTCAATAATCCTTGCCGCTGTTTTCTTGTCCTTTCGAAGCTGAGCAAGAGCCTTTGTGCAGTCATCTCGCTTGGCTACAAGCTTTGCTTTTTCGTCGGGATCGTGGCAAGAATCAATATCTCGGTAGAGCATTTTGCGGTAATCCGATATGAGTTTCATTTCCGAATCAGCGTTTTTTATAAATGCTTCCACAGAAGAAATATCGGTCAGGTGATTGCCGCAAATGAGCTGTACCTGTGCAGTGTGGCGGTCAAGCCAACGGCAGGCTTCACGCATTTCGGGCGATAGCGGCTTGTGTTTTTTGTTTTTAGGCAGCACGCCCAGCAGATATAAATATCTGAAATACAACGCTTTAAGACCAGTGATTTTTTTGGCGGTTTTTAAATTGCCTTTAACTGAATAAGCCTTTTGAATTGTTACACCGAGGCTCTTTTTTTCGGTAAACTCATAGTATAAGCGGTAAGCTTCCTGAGAGTTGTTTCGCAAAGTATCTCTCATTCGGTCATAGATTGCATCTCGGTCATAGGCTTCTCCCAAGCGGTACAAACGAGTTGCTTTCTTGCTGTTGACAGAGCGAATGGTGGCGTACTTATGATATGGATTAAGGTCGATTACATATCCGAGCTGTTTCATAACATAGGTGAAAGCTTTGGGATTTGTACTCATCGTAAGCGCTTTATCTATCGCCTCACGCATTAAATTGTATGGGGTAGGTTCGCCGTTCTCTTCTGCAAAGTACAGCTTGCGTGGCGTCTTTCCTGTGGGATTTTTAATGACCGTCAAACCGTTTTCTTTGCAAAGCTCATCGGAAATACTGCGCAGTTTCCAGTATGCTCCCTCGTTGCAGTTAAACTTCTTACCGTTCCACATATTCACCGAATTGATGACCAAATGATTGTGATATGTGCCGGTGTTAAAGTGCGTAGCGACCAGCACTTGATACTGGTCGCCCCACATTCTTTTGGCAAGCTCAACGCCCAGCTTGTGTGCAAGTTGCGGTGTAACTTCGCCTGTCTTAAAGCTCTGATATGCGTGATAAGCCACATTACCGACCGTCTTATCAAAGTGTTCTTGTACCGCATTCATCTCGACAAAAGCTGTTTCTGCTGTGCAGTTTACGCCTGTCACGTACATTGCTTTTTCTTCAGCGATTACGGTTTTTCGCTCGTCGCTTGCGTAGTGAAGTGCCTTGCAAATATCGCTGTAGATCGTCTTGTCCGGGTTTGCCGCATAGCTCAAAACACGGTTGACGCTGTCTGTTACAGCCCATATTTTTGTTACTGCCACGACGAATCACTTGCACTTTCCGGCTCACCGATTGAGTGATAAGCTTTCAAAAATTTGCTCACAACATCGTTGAAACTTGCATTTACATTGACTTCTGAAAGCGACTTCCAATTGTCACGAAGCGAGGTCAAACCTCGGTAAGCTTCGTAAAATTCCTGTGGCAAGGTTGCCTGAACTTCCTTGCCAAGACCAAGTTTTCTAAGGTAAGCAGAGAGCGAAAGTCCGCATTTTTTAGCGGCAGTTTCCATTTTTCTTTTCTCTCCCTCAGTCACTCGAATATTGATTGCGGTTGTTCTTTGTCTCATATATTTTCATTCCTTTCTCTGTATAATCGGGGTTACAGGGGCGGCAAGTCCCTTTCGGCAATTTGCCGCCGGTTTTGTGGGCTTCAAAGGCAACACAAAACCTATGCTCGCTATCCTTATGGATTGGCATTACCTGTATAGCCATATATCCACTTTCTCAAAAAGTGACGATAGTGACGGCTGTGACGGCTTTTCCTATATAGAGAATTTATTGTCATCGCCGTCATTGCCGTCATTCTTTTTTAAGTAAATCAGTCGGCTCGTGCCGGTGCGTTTTGTTTTATATTCGATGCCTTGCGGCTGAAAAACTTCCGAAGAAAATCGGGCAAGCATTTTGGTCACGACATTCGGTGTAACCTCGGTTTCGTTGACCTGCGTTAAAAGCTGCGTTGCCGTGCCTCGCCATTCTTTTACTTCCGATACATAATCAACCAGCCGGAAAATAAACTTCGGAATTTCTTCACGGTGAATATCCTCCATATCCTTTCGCTCGACCAACTCCCACAAGTGACTGCGGTTGTCAAACTTCAAGGTCAGCTCCTGATATTCAATATCTCGACCTGTGGCAAGCAGCGTTCCGGTTTCATTGGCACGGCTGCGCTTCAAAACAAAATTCGTATCTGCCGCACCTGTGATACCTGTGGAGCCTGACACCTCGTTGAACGGATCGCTGACATCTTTCAGCTTCCTGACGTGATGAACAACCATAACAGCGATGCTGTACTTGTCCGAAATATTTTTCAGTGCCGTTACATCGTCGTAGTCGCCTGCGTACATTCCGTTTTTTCCGCCGGTGCTTTTTGAATCTCGCACCTTTTGAAAGGTGTCGATAATGACAAGCTTTGTTTTCGGAAAGTCGGAAAGATACTGCTCAATTTGCTGTTCTAAGCCGTTGCCGATTTGAAAACTCGTTGTGGCAATTCGAAGTTCGGCCGGTGCTTCGTCTGCGATTTGATACAGGCGGCTTTGTATTCGTGCGTAAGTATCCTCCAAGCAGAGATAAAGTACATCGCTCTTGTAGGTTTCAAATTCCCACACGGGTTGTCCTCTCGCCACTTGAACGCCGAGCCAAAGCATAAGCCAGCTCTTGCCAATTTTGCTTGAACCTGAAAGCACGCTGAGCCCTTGCGGTATCAAGCCGTCAACCACAAATAAGGTTTTCCTTATCGGCGTTGACAGCAGTGTGTCCGCATCGATTGTTTTCAGCTTTTCAACTTGCATTCTTCACACCTTCTTCCATAACATAGTTGATGACATTAACCTTCGGAATCTTAAAAGCGTTTCCGATTTTAACGCCGGAGATATATCCGTTGTTAATCAGGTCGTATGCCAAATGTCGGCTTACGCCGAGCATTTGTTGAAGCTGAGCTACCGTGACAATATCCGGGTATTCCGGGAACATCATTTTGTAGAGCTCTTTCAATTCTGTTTTTCTCATCTTCTTAACCTCCTTTGTGAGAAAAAAAGCTGTACGGTGTGTACAGCTATGTACGAGGCAACAGATAGAATGGAGGTTTCTTTCTGTTGTCTTTTCGCCGTTCTGCCCGAATGTCGTTTTTGTTATCCCTGCCCCCTTCTCAGCGGCGTTGCTTCGCTTGAGTCGTCTCCGACTGTCATCGCAAAGTCATATCCCATTCGGACGGTCATTCAATTTTAGAAAATCAAACACAGTACAATCTTGATTTGCAAATTTATTATAGCTATGTATTGACACAAAGGCAATACTTTTGTATAATGTTCTTTGTAGTGATATAGATTTGCTAATTATTCAAAAATTCTCATTTTCTAAAACGGAGGTCTTGGTAATGAGCGAAAACCTACTCCAAACAGAAGATAAATACAGTGCCGTGTACTTTGGATTTGCTCCAAATAGATGGCATATAACAAACGACGAAAAATCTTGCGTTCTTTCCGTGAACGGCGAGTACAATTACTCAAAACTACTTGAGTTGTATAACGCAATCGAAGTCGATAAGCGAGAAGAGATTACTTCGGCTGTTACCGGCAAAAAAGAATTTGCTTTATCGGACGGCGAACTTGCTCAAATTAAGCAGGATACTGCCGATACGCTTGCTCGTTTGCGAGCCGTTACGCAAAAAATAAATTCTGCATTTGACTTTCTTCCTATGGGCGACAGCAGAACTTATATCTCACCGATGAACACCGCTTCTGTCTTTTTTTCACCGGGCGAAGGAATTTTGAATTTTCTATATGCTGATTTTGATTCGGCGTATAATGAATGCCTGAATCGCACAAAAAAAGACCTGCCTGACGAGACAAGTCTTGATATATCTTTACTGACCGAAAAAGAAAAGAAATTGTATTATTATTTGGCTTTAACCGAAACGCAAAAACGCTTTAAGCCATTGATAGAAGCGTCGCTGTTTACAGCGGAATTTCCGCCTATTCTGCTTTATTGCTCAAAGCAGGAGTTGACAGACTATTACCGCTACCTTAAAGAAATGCAAAATAATCTATTGCATTTAATCGAGGCGACATTTGACGAGAATTTTTGCGACGGATTTTTCAATCATCTAACCCATAAAACGAGATTTGCAGGCTACTGCCGTAAGCAGGGGTTGTCGGCGGAGCAAAAGCGAACGATTGTGCATAGTATCAGCATCATTGATGCCGAACATCAGATAGAAAATGTGCTTGACGGCTATATCGAAAGTGATTTTGATTTGGATATCAAGATGGCTGCCGCTTCGGAGGTTTCTCCGAGTGTTCAAAAGAATTTGGATAAGCTCGGTTTTACTATGCCGGAAATGATTGCCTTGTCTGCAATGCAAGCCGACGAGTACGAAACCTGTATTTGCGAAAGTATTGAACAGCAAATTGAGTTTGAACTGATACAGTTGTTGAAGTCCGACATCGGAATGCGTAAATGCAAACGCTGCGGTAAGTATTTCATTATGAAAGGCAACTACGATACAAACTACTGCGACCGCATTGCCGAGGGTGAAACTCGCAACTGCCAAGACTTAGCCGCACAAGAGAACTACAAAAAGAAAATGGCGGATAATGCCGCCATTGGGTTGTATCAAAAGTATTATAAGCGCTATGCCGCCCGTGTTCGTGTAAGGCAGATTAAAGAGCCTGATTTCAAAAAGTGGAAGTATCAGGCGATGACAAAGCGTGACGAATGCTCCGACGGCAAAATCACCCTTGCCGAATTTGAAAATTGGCTTGAGGGAAGTTTTCCGAATAGGAAGAAGAAAGAATAATCATCCTTTGCCAATAAACAACCAATTTTTCCAAGCGGAACTGTAACAAAAGCAGTTCCGCTTTTATAATATTTTCCCGCCTTTCCTTTATAAATCCGCAATAATCCTTGATTTTAAGCTTAAAATATGCTATACTAAAATTGTATAAGTATATCTACCCGAAAGTGAGGATAATTAAATGGATTCCAACATTGAACGCTGGTACTCAATGAAAGAAATTTGCGAATACCTCGGCGTCAGCCGTGACACCGTACTCGCTTGGATAGAAAAAAGAAATATGCCCGCCGCAAAAATCGGACGCCTTTGGAAATTCAAGGTCAGCGAAGTAGACGCTTGGATGAAATCCGGCGTTGCGGCGGATAAGTAAGTTTCGGAGATGTATAATATGGGTTTTATTGAATCGTATAAACATCTTGAAAAACTATGCGGCGAAGTATTAAATGACGATAGGCGTATATCCGCTTATATTGATGAAATGATAAATACTCCCCGTGGTTCTTATCTTGTAAGAGGTTGGGATGATGACCTAAAACAACTGAAACACTACCGTTGGGTTAGAAATCAAATAGCACATGAACCTGATTGCACCGAGCAAAATATGTGTGAACCGTGTGATACTGTGTGGCTTGACGATTTTTATTCACGCATAATGAATCAAACCGACCCTCTCGCTTTATATTCTAAAGCCACCCAGCCTCGTCAGGCTCAAAAACCGGTACAAGCTCATAAGCCGGAATCCCATACATACACTTATTCTCAGCCAACTTCTAATCATAGAAAATCATCCCCACAGGCTGCCGGTTGTATGACATTTTTAGTAGGTATTGTAATTATTGTAGTTGCAATCGTTATAATTTCAGGAATATTATAGTTCGATTTTGGAGGTGCAATATGGCACTTGAAAATAAATTAGGGCTGACAAGCTCTGCCGACCTTGCCCGTGAAGAAGAACGAATCAGCAAGAAAAAGGCTGCTGAACTTTTTGAAAAAGGTGTTTTAGATAATCTTCCTGTCGGCAAGATGAATATTGCCCACCCGTTCCGAGAGGGCAACGGTCGCAGCACACGCATTTGGCTTGACCATATCTTGAAAAACAAAATCGGCAAGGTTGTCGATTGGAGCAAGGTTGATAAAGAAGATTATCTCCTTGCAATGGAGCGTAGCCCGATTAAAGATGTGGAAATCAAAGTGTTGCTAAAAGGTGCGCTGACCGATGAAGTTAACAGCCGTGAGGTCTATATGAAAGGCATCGACCACAGCTACTACTACGAGGGTTATACAACCTTTAAGACGGAAGAATTATGATAACGAGATGAGGTGCAAATATGCCCAACAAGAATTGGCAATTTGAACTTGAAGAATATATAAAACAGGGCGAGCCTGAAAGAGCCGAAAAAAGTGAAGCTTGGCAAACTGCTATCGGCTTGCAGGCGGTTGATGGGCTGAAAACCTCTGATTATTTGCTGGATACTGCAAAGGACCACATCGAGGGCAAAATTACCATTGACGAGGCTCAGAGGCGAATTCACAGCTATTACGAGCAGAGAACCACCCGCACCGAAACCGAAAACGAAACCAAAGAGGCGGACATCGTTTCTGCAAGAATAACCAAGCTTTTAGGCGAAAAGGCGTTTCAGTTTTCTCCTGCCGAGTGGATTACCATTCACCGCAGATTGTTCGAGGGCGTATTTGACCACGCCGGACAAATCCGTCAGTATAACATTTCCAAAAAGGAATGGATACTGAACGGTGAAACGGTTATCTACGCTGATTGGGGCAGCATAAAAGACACCTTGGATTATGATTTTGCCACCGAAAAACAGTTTTCCTATGAGGGACTGTCAGTGGAAGCATCGGTAAAGCACCTTGCAAAATTTGCATCGGATATTTGGCAGATTCATCCCTTCGGTGAGGGTAACACAAGAGCCACCGCCGTGTTTATGATTAAGTATATGAAAACTTTTGGGTTCCGTGTCAATAACGATGCGTTCCGTGAGAATTCTTGGTATTTCCGCAACGCATTGGTTCGTGCAAACTATAACGATTTACAAAAAGGCATTCATTCCACCACAAAGTTTTTGGAATTGTTTTTCTCAAACCTTCTGCTCGGCACAAGCCACGAATTGAAGAATCGTTATATGCACATTGATTTTGTGGATGAAACCGCTTCCCAAAGTGCCAAAAGTGAAACGCCAAAGTGCCAAATTGACACTTTGAAGTGTACTTTAGAAGAACTTGCCGTGTTAGATTTAATAAAAAAGAACCCGTCTGTTAAGCAGGCCGAGCTTGCAGAACAAACAGGAAAGTCCGTCAGAAGCATAAAGCGCATTATAGACTCTCTGAAAGAGAAACAATATATCCGTAGAGTTGACGGCAAACGCTACGGCAAGTGGGAAGTTTTGGTGTAACATAGTTGCGCAGTGTATATAAAAAGCATCAACCACAGCTACTACTATGAGGACTATACAACTTTTAAGACGGAAGAATTGTAAAATTCCAAAGTATCAAATCGATATTTCGGATTGATATGAGTCTTTTTCCCCGTATATATCTTATTCTCAAGAACAGCTTTTTGGAATCGTTTGTGCGAAAATTGTGTTTTTTTAAGAAATAATAGCAAAGGATGTTCATTATGACAATAATTGAAGCCATAAAAGAAGTTTTAAAATTCGAACCGAAAGGGCTTTCTTCAGTAGAAATATATCAGAGAATAATTGATCAAAATCTATATCAGTTTGGTGCCAAAAATCCGGTTGGTGTTGTAAATGGCGAAATAAGACGACATTGTATTGGACTTGATTTTCCTACTGCATATCCGGTTAAGCATTTTGCAATAGCAGGAAAAGAAGGAAAAAAATTAAAATTTATTGTTTGTGAAAATAATAAGTCGGGAAAGACTATTAAACAATCACAAAACGTAATTGATGACAATACAGAGTTTTTGCCTGAGGAGAAAATTGCAAACGCTATAGATGAACATCTGCAGCAAATCAAACAGCAATTATTGGATAATATAATGTCAAATCATCCTGATTTTTTTGAGCAGTTAGTGGTTGAGCTTTTGCTGAAAATGGGATATGGATACGATAAAAAATCCGGAATTGTAACCGGGGGTTCTCACGATAATGGTATTGATGGAATAATCAGTGAAGACAAATTAGGTCTTGATCTTATATACATACAAGCAAAGCGTTATTCGAACGCCAACAAAGTTGGCAGAAAAGAATTACAAGCCTTTATTGGGGCCATGGGGCATATTCAAAAAGGTGTATTTATAACAACATCTTCATACACTAAAGAAGCATTAACTTTTGCTACTCAACAACAGCAAAAAAGTGTAAAACTTATCGATGGCGAATCATTGACTGACTATATGGTCAAGTACGGAATTGGTGTTGAAAGCGTTAAAACCTTCAATATTTATAAAATCAATTCAGACTATTTTCGAGAGTGATTGTCCGTTTTATGGGACGGATTGTAAGGTATAATTTTCAAGATACAGAGGATGCATTATTGTATCTATTTATAGGACTATTAGTTAGGAGTTTATCTAGTGCGAGATACAGATTTGGATATAGCCTTTTGCGAAAGATATAACCTTATTTCAGATGAATACGAAGGTGTTTCTGTAACAACGCTGCCTTTTTCCGTTCGTGTAATCAATCGTTTTATAGGAAATGGCATAACAACAGTTGCAGAATTGTTAAAAACCTCGCCATCAGCTTTAATGAAGTTGAAAGGGTTCGGCAAGAACTGCCTAGTTGAAGTTGATGCTTTTTGTGCAACGCTAAATAATGATGACTCTATACCCATCGTTCAAAATAAAAAAGCATCATTATGTTCATCTTCGCTGTTTATTGATCATCGCAATGAAATAGCGGTTGGTAACTTTTCGGTTTTTGAAGATATGGATTTGTCAGAAACCGAAGCCGAAATGCTCCAAAGGTATAGAGAAGCCTATGATATCTTGGGTGAAGAACTTGCTTTTGAGTGTGTTACTTCAACTGAAAATGTGATTCCGATAATTGAAATGTTTGTAGATTATCAAAGTCGCATCAAAAAACATATTGAGATTTGGAGAATGGCAAACGCTCTTCCAAACACACGCAAGAACAATAAGGCGTTAGGGTACATCAATGCTTTTACTTTGGATGAAAATGAGCGGTCTGTTTTGAAAGGTCTGTGTGAGTCTGAAGAAACATCCTTGCTTTCGATGGCAGGAACCGATAAGGTCGATGATCTCTCAACATACATTTTATTAAAGAAATTTTTTAAGTGGTGTGCATTTGATTTAGAAAAAGAAGTCAATGAATTGTTTGACAATTTATATTCCAATGAGCGAGTCCGCAAGGTTGTACAGTTAAGAGCAAGAAAAGAAACATTAGAGCAGATTGGCGGAACCCTTAGTGTTACAAGAGAAAGGGTTAGACAAATAGAAGCTAAAGCAAAAAAGCTGTTCTCTCGTCTCTATAGTCAAATACGCATAATCTCAAAAATATCTGCAGAACGAAATGGTGATATCGTTTTAACACCTGTTGAAATCAAGGAATATTGTGGAGAGTATACTTCTGATTTATTGTTCTTCTTGCAATCATATGAAAGTGCTAACTATACATACGACCGTCAACTCGATGTCTTTGTTCTTGGCGATGATTCTATCACTGGTCGTGTTCAAAATTGCATAGAAACATTACCCGAAATCGTAAAAGCAAGTCAACTTGACAGTATTCTCGGCGATGCTGCAGAAGAAGCGGATATACCCCTTGAAATGTTAGAAAAAGCATTCATAGATGCATATCGTCTTACCGGTGAAGTTTTTCATCGATGCAGATTGTCCCTTGCTGCTATATATGAACGAGTTCTTGATACTCATTATCCGCAAGGATTCAAAGCTTACGACGCCGATGAACTTCTTCGTTTCCGAGAGATTATTGCAAATGAATATGGTGATGTGGGGCTTCCTGCAAATGATCGCGCACTGACCGCTAGAGTTGCAAGCATTTGTGTTCTCTGTGGCAAAGGTGTTTATCGTCTGAAAAAGAAAGATTATCTGCCTTGCCAACTTGCAAATAAAATATGTGAATATATCGAAAATAGCGAAAGCACAATATTCTTGACAAATACGTTGTTTAGCATTTTTGAAGAGGAGTTGTTGGCTGCTGGTATTGATAACAAGTACTTCTTGCAAGGTGTTTTACACGAACTGTTTGCGGATAGGTTTGTCTTTAGAAGAGATTATATTTCAAAAGATGTTGACGTTTCTTCTGTTTATTCGGCGGTTGTTGATTTTATCAAGAAGTCAAACTTTCCGGTTTCTAAAGCACAAATTCAAGAAGCTTTTCCTGGTATAACAGAGATTGTTATCAATTTTTCTGTCAGTGATCCTAATGTACTTAACTATTTTGGCGAATATCTTCACGCAAGCAAGTTGAATATTTTGGACAATGAGAAGACCTATTTGTTCAATGTAATAAATGCGTTGACTTCTGATGGTGAGGCACACCATGGACGAGAAATTTATGAAATCATATCGCACCAAAAGCCTGAAATATTAACACGAAATGCCGCTATGTATCCGTTTAGTGCTTTTAGTGTGGTTGAATTCTTGTTTAGGGATAAATTCCAATTCTCGCGTCCGTATGTAGCGAAAAACGGGGTTGAGATTGGCCGTCCAGCAGAACGTTTACACGATTTGATTTACTCCAGTGATGAGTTTACTGTAAGTGAGATCAGTGAATTTGGCAGAGATAATCACTTCCAAATTTATTCTTTGCTTGAATATGTTAACGGATGCAATGACGAGTTTCTTCTCATTAATGATGACACAATGATGAGAATTGACAGAACCGGCATTGATGAAGTTGTTGCACATCAAGTGGAGGACATCATTTCTGATTCTATCAGCGAAACAACTCTGGTGAAAAATCTCTCAATATGGGCAGATCTTCCGTCTATAAAGGTGCCGTGGACAGAATGGCTTATTTATAGCGTTATCTTCAAGTGGGGCACCAAACTTGTTGCCGCGACTACATCTAACCAGTTTAGATTGTCTGTCCCCCTAGTTGCGCCGGTCGATAACTTTGATCCATCTGCGTTTAAGGATGTGGATAAAGGTGATAGTTCCGTTTCCTTTGTCGCCGATGATTTAAGCGATATGGATTCACTTTTGGAAGATATTATAGGAGACGATTTTCTCGATAATTTTTGATGTTTAAGATCACTATCATACTATCCCAATCAGATTCAAGGATGCAATCTCTATTGTTGCTTTGATTGGCTAAGATACTGCAGAAAACATACGCAAAGCCTCCTGCAAACATTTTAACACAGATTCCATCTCTGACAGGGTGGATAATCTTGATGTTTTGGATTTTTCGCTTGAGGATATTATAGATTTCAATGTTTTGGGGGATTAACCTATGAGCCTAAAGGATTTAGATATCAAATTAAGCTACATCAGTTGTGGCGAAGAGAACATTACAAAATCTTTTCTAGTTCCGGCATTAAAACACACTAAATGTTATCGTCGAAGCGTGGGCTTCTTTTCTTCGGGTGTGTTCGGACCGATAATTGATGGCATAGTTTCTCTTTCCCGTAATGGTGGAAAGATTGAATTGATAGCAAGCCCACAACTAAGTGATGAAGATATCAACGCTATTAACTTGGGGTATCAGAAAAGAGAAGAAATCATTGAAAGTGCTTTTTCGAGAGATTTTATGAAAGAACTTGATGCACTTGATGATGCCAAGTTGCAGTTGTTGGTAGCATTGATAGCGAATGGTACTTTAGATATAAAAATTGCCGTCACGGAATCCAACGGGATATACCATGATAAACTAGGAATACTTGAGGATTTTGATGGAAACATCGTTGTTTTTTATGGCTCTGCTAACGAAAGTTTAAGTGGATACCAAAACAATTACGAAAAAATCCGTGTAGTTAAAAGTTGGGTGGCTACAGAGGTCAAGAGTATTGAGGATGAGTGCAAAGAGTTTCAGACTTTGTGGGATGGCACCAATCCGTTTGTGAAGACATATAACTACAAGGAGTCTGCAAAAGCAAACATCCTTAAAGTAATTAATACTCGAAAAGCCACTGGAGGAAAAGCTAAATCCACTCTAATTAAACTCCGTGACTACCAAGAAGAAGCTATCAATGCTTGGGTAAATAATGACTACCACGGATTTTATGTTATGGCAACCGGTACAGGTAAAACCTGGACAGCTATTTTTTCAGCAAAACATCTTGTTGAAAAACATCCTGCTATGATTGTAATTTGCGCTCCGTACAAGCACCTAGTCAAGCAATGGGCAGATGACGTTGAGAAGGCATTCCCTGACGCAAAACTTATAATGGTTTCTTCGGAAAACCCAACATGGGAAACACAAATCGCGCAAGAGATTATAAGAAAACAATATAAGCCGGATAATCAGATTATTATTATTTCGACAATCGCTTCTTTCAAAATGGAGCGATTTACCAGTGTAATAAGCAGATCCAAAGAAGATAAGTTGCTCATTGTCGATGAAGCACACAGATTTACAGACCGTCCGGATAAACTAAAAGAGATGTTCCGATATATGCTCGGATTGAGTGCGACACCGTTTAGCGGTTCATCCGCACATAAAGGTCTTGAGCTAATGGAGTGGTTTGGAGGACAAGTTTTCAATCTTCCTATTGAGAATGCATTAGAGAGAGGATTTTTAGTTCCCTATAACTATTATCCTATATACGTCTATGCTACCGAAGATGAGGAAAGGAGATTCAAATACCATACTCAAAAAATCCTATCTTGCTTTAAAAATAATAAATGCATCAACCCAGACCTCCTTGTCAAGTCGTTAAGAAACCGTTTGCGCGTTATCTCTATGGTCGAGGAAAAAACAACTCGTATTGACGAAATAATTAATCGTATTGCTGAAAAAGACCACTTTGTGGTGTATTGCGGTGATGGCAAGCTGTTTGATGCAGACTCAGGCAAAGAGCTCCGTCACATTCAAGCTATAAAGAGAGTTCTTACTGCACACGGGTTTAAAGCTAGCCAGTTTACTGCCACCGAAAATATGGCTGACCGAATGGAACTGGTCGACGCATTCAACAAGCAAGAGATATCTGCTCTCGTTGCCATACGTTGCTTGGACGAAGGTATTAATATCCCTTCAATAAAGAGCGCTTTAATTCTTTCAAGTAACGACGATTATCGTGAGTTTGTGCAGAGAAGAGGTCGTATTCTTCGTACTTATGGCAATAAGAAATACGCGAACATATACGATGTCATTGTTTTACCAAGTTATGATATGCAAGGTTGGGCTAAGATTGAGTTGAGGAGGTTCCACGAATATGCCCGCTTGGCTTTGAACTGGAACGACCTGGAAGTGGAATTAACTGACCACCTAGGTGCATACGGACTTACCATAGAAGATGTTGATGTTTATGACTATGAGGGAATGGAGGAATTGATTGATGAATGAACAAGCAATTGTCGAGAAAATGATTACCTTTATCGAAAAGAAAGAGCGTGAACTGCAAGCAAACAAAATGAATGCAGACAACCGTGCAAAGAACGACATAATAAAATCGATTATGGACGAATTGGAGCGTGAAACGACAAATGAGAATAACTAATATTGAATTTGAAAATTTCCGCAACTTTAGAGACCATGGTGAAATCAAGTGTTCTACTGATGGCAAGGTAACTATTATATACGGAAAAAACGGTGATGGTAAAACCACCCTGCACCAGCTGTTCCAGTGGGTGTTCTACGGACAAGTTCATTTTAACAAGACTACTACAGACCGCCTCTATAATCTTCAGTATGAAAGTGAATGCTCTTTTGGCGATACATTCCAAGTTATGGGCTGTATTGACTTTGAGCATTCTGGTGTTAAATATTCATTAAAGCGTACCTATACATATAAAAAAGGATTGAACGATTCTGAAAAGATAGCTGAAGATGTTGTCCTCAATTATATGAATGAAGATCACGATTGGCGTAGAATCGATAAACCGAAGGAAACTATTGAGAAATTACTTCCCTCCGGATTGTCCGACTACTTCTTCTTCGATGGCGAAAGTATGATTGCTGACCTCCGTGTTAAGGGAAAGGACTCTGCCGGAAAACTTCGCAAGGCACTGTACTCCATGTTTGACCTTGATGTGATTGAGTCCGCACTGGATCATATCGGTGACACAAAACTGAAGACTACTGTTCTTGGAAAGCTTTATTTGAGCAAGGGCACTATTTCCAGTGGAAGTAAAATCGCTGCGGTCAAAACCAATATAGAAAATGCACAAGCGTTGATTGAAAAACACGAAAAGGCTCTCGAAGAAGCCAAGAAGAAAAAAGCTGAGTGCCAAGCTCTGATTCAGAGTGTATCCGAGCAAATTGGTGGTTATAAATCCAAGGCAGATTACGAACATCAGCGTAAGAAACTCAAAGCACAACGCGATGCTTTCATTAAAAGTTCTACAGATGCACAAGCACGATTTGGCGACGATGTCCTAGATATGTTTCCAAAATTGCTCATTTCCAAGGCAGTACTTGATGCAAAGAAAAAGATTCAGTTAAAAATTGAACAGGACAAGCTCCCTGAAGGTGTATCCAAAAAACTCATTTCCCATCTTCTTGCCGAAAAGACAACAGAGTGTGTATGTGGTCGAGCGTTAGGCGAAGAAGAAAAGGCTTACATTCGCCACTATCTGGATATTCTTCCGCCTAAATCTTTTGCAAGCCTATATCAGGATTTTACAAAGACCGCAAACTTCTGGGGCAAGGGCTACGATAAAACAAAAATCGAAGCCTATATTCTTGATGTGCTTAACTACAACGAGTTAGCAGCTGATTGCGATAAACGCATTCGTGAACTCGATGCAGCCGAAAAGAAGAGTCCTGACATTGAAGATCTTATTGTTGCAAGGCAGAAGGCTGAAATTGCTATAGTAGAACTGGATGCTACCATCGTTGGCCTTGAAACTGAAATTAAGAAGTGCGAACTTTACAGAAATAAGCAAATGAAAGACTTTGATGAGCTTACTCGAGGTAACGCCGAAGGTGAAAAGGTTCTTACCAAGATCCGTATCATGGAGCAGGTTGCTGCATATTTTGCAAAACGCTTGGAAGAAGAGTCTATTGCTTACAGCCAGAGATTACAGACGAACATCCAGAGCCTTATTGATGGAATGCTCACAAGTAAGCGTCACGTTACTGTTAGTCCAGAGTTTTCTGTTCGAGTTACCGATAGTTTTGATGATGAGTCAAAATCGGAAGGTCAATTCGCGGTTGTATCTTTTGCATATATTGGAGGTATTCTCAAAATGCTTCAAAGCGAAGATCATCTTTCTTCCAAAGAGTATCCTCTTGTACTTGATGGTCCTTTCTCTAAACTTGATCCTGATCAACGTCAAAATGTAGTGGATATGATTCCTCAATTTGCACCTCAAGTTATCCTTTTCTCTAAAGATGATTTGCATGAGGTGTTTCATGCCGAAAATATCGGCCGAGTATGGACGATTGTAAGTAACGAAGAAAAAAATATTGCAAAAATTGAGGAGGGACACTTATGGAAATAACCACCGACATTAGTCTCCGAGGAACTGCTTGGAATACGGCAATTGAAAAGTTGGGTTGTATATTCAAAACTCGTACAAACTATATGATTTATATGCTGGCGTTATCTATTGGCATTATGTATGACAAAAGAGAAGATAGACTCCCTGTCGAAGACGGAGAGGAAGTAAGATCTGTACCTCGTAATGTCATCCGCAATAATGACCAAGGCAAACTTGATTTTATGTTTCAGGCTGCAATCTTATCCACGACAACAGAAGAATTTTCCGAAGAAGAAAGACTGGATTTTGCTTTCGGTGATAAAAATGATGAGAAGATAGGATTTAAGAGAATCGATTTCTTAACACAGTTTGCAAACTTCGGTGTAACAAAACTGATGGAACAAATAGGAGAAACACCTATTGAATCTATGGAGAGCATTAAGAATTTCTTGGTATCTACTGTTGAAGGACGAAACTTGGAGATTGACGCATTGCCGGATGATATCCTTTTAGAAGGAGATTATTAACTTGCAAACACTCTAAAAATCACGAGAATATTGACATTAAGCGTCGAATGCGGTATACTTAAGTATGTACTTAAGTATACCGCATTGTTATTTATGAGGTGTGTTATGAACTTTTCTTATCGTTTTCCGGCAGTTAAAGGTATTCAAGCCGGTAGAGAATACTATATTTCTATGGTTCCGCTGAAGCTGTTGTCTCGCCTTTTCCCGGCTGAGGAAGAAATCGTTCTGCCTGAACATAGAGCGCAACGAAGAATCAATGAAGCCCGCATCCCGGAGATTAAGAACTATATTCTCGATAACAGGGATACCTATGTGTTTTCTGCCCTTTCTGCCTCCATTGATGGTGAGTTCAAATTCACTCCATATATGGATACAGATGCAGGTATTTTTGAAGTTGATATGGGTTCGATTTTTTTGATTAACGATGGGCAACACCGCAAGGCAGCTATCGAATCAGCTATGAAAGAAGATCCGTCTTTGGAAAAGGAAACGATTTCTATCGTTTTCTTCAGCGACGAAGGATTAGCTCGTAGTCAGCAGATGTTTACTGACCTTAACAAACACGCAGTTAAAACTTCTAATTCCCTCGCCACACTTTATGATTCAAGAGATGAAATAGCAGTAGCTACGAAGCATGTTATAGATACTATTCCTTTTTTTAAAAGATATACAGACAAGGAAAGAGATATCCTTGGTAAGAATTCCTCAAGTTTATTTACGCTAAACATGATTTATAAAGCAAACCAAAAGATAATGCATAGCGAAAAATGCTCAAGTTCTGATGCGGAGTTTTTACTTTCTTATTGGCAGCTTGTTTCTGACAATATTGTTGAATGGCAGGAAGTCCTCAATAAGTCTCTCACCAAAAAGGCCTTGCGTGAAAATTATATAGTGACATTGGCTATTACTATTAGCGCGTTTGGAAAGCTAGGACGATTCTTTTTTGATAATGATAATTATAATATGCAGAAATATTTGCCGAAACTTCAACAGATTGATTGGCTTCGCTCCAACAATATGTGGATAGGCAGGACAATCCGAGACAACGGCAAGGTGTTGAATAGCGAAGAAGCTATATCTCTCACTTGCGCTGTAATCAAACGAGAGATTGGTCTGCCCCTTACAAAAGAGGAAAAACAAAAAGAGAAACAGATTTCGGAGAAGATGTAGTATGGCTTATATAGGAGAATTTAAAGTATATGAGGATATAATTCAAGAGATGTCCGTTGTATATCAACACGACAAGAGACCGTGGATGATTGGCTTTAGTGGAGGTAAAGACTCTACTCTTTTGTGCTGTCTTGTTATGGAAATGCTACAGCGTCTTCCTGTAGAAAAAAGAAATAAAACCGTGTATATCGTTTCATCAGATACTATGGTTGAAAATCCAATTGTCAGGGATTATATGCATCGTATGTCAGATATGATCAACAATGTCGGTGCGGAACTTAATGTCAAAGCAGATATTATTTACCCTAAAGTTGAGGACTCGTTCTGGTGTAAAGTTATAGGTTTGGGATATCCTACGCCGGAACCTCCTGGATTCAGATGGTGTACAGAGCGTTTAAAGATACATCCTATGAACGCTTATACGCTAGAAACTATAAAGAATAATGGTGAGGTCATATTACTGCTAGGCGTCCGCAAAGCAGAAAGCACCTACAGAGCTAATAATATTCGTTCTAGAGAAATCGAAGGAAAACTTCTTGTTCCTCATAATGACATAGAAAATGCTTATGTCTATAATCCGTTAACGGAAATTCCGAACGAAGATGTGTGGAAATTTCTTCTCAAAGGGGACGCCATCTCTCCTTGGGGTTCTGATAATAAATATCTTTTTTCTCTTTATCAAGGTGAAAACCTCGGCGAAGAGCAAAGTGTTATTGGTGAAATCGATAAAGATAAAATACCTGTTACAGGCAATTCTCGTTTTGGTTGTTGGATTTGCACTATGGTTAAAGAAGATAAGTCATTAAAAGCCTTTATTGATAAAGGTGAAAAATGGCTTATTCCGTTGCGTGATTATCGTAACTGGATGCTTGAAATGCGCTCAACTCCAGGTGCACGAGAATACAAAAGAAGAAACGGTGCTATGTATAGAAAGGCGGACGGTAATCTTGGCGAAGGACCCTTTACAATGGAAACCCGACAGGAAATGCTTCGTCGGTTGTTACAGCTGGAGGTTGACACAGGATTATCCCTTATCACGATTGAAGAACTGAAATATATAGATTTCTTGTGGGACAGCGAAGGAGACTTAACTCGTCGCAAGCTGGTTGATATCTACTACGAAACAACCGGAAAACGACTGCCTTGGGATCAATATAAAGTATCTGTATTTCCCCAAGAAGTGATTGACGAAATCCATAAATTGTGCGAAGAGAATCAAATTGAATTTGAACTGATTTCAAAGCTTATTATCGAAATTGAGGCAAACAAGAATTATACCAAGAGTTCTATGGTTACCAAAGCGTTCGATAGAATTTTGAACCAAGGCTGGTTGCATTTTGACAGTATTGAGAAGGGGTTAAACAATGAAAATTAATAATATCATTTTGCACAACTTCGGCTCATACGAAGGAACTACAAATTTTGATACTAGACCTTGTGATGGCAGAAATATTGTGTTGATTGGTGGAAAAAACGGTGCCGGCAAAACTACATTATTCACGGCAATGCGACTCTGCTTATACGGCTACAAAAGTATGGGTTACAAAAATCCGAATTCGTTCTACAACCGTGCTGTTGTTAAGTTAGTAAACAACACCGCAAAGATAACCAAACCTGCTACTGCCTTTGTTACGATGTGCGTTGAACTTAATAACGGTCAGGGCATGGACTCTTTTTTGTTAACCCGTAAATGGGAACTGAATGAGTCGCTCATAGAAACTTTTTCTGTTTTAAAAAATGGAGCGGACTTATCAGAAGATGAAATTGCCGATTTTGAGAAATATGTCGTTTCGTTAATTCCGCCCGAGTTGTTTAATTTATACTTTTTTGACGGTGAAAAAATTGCCAATTTCTTTATGGATGAAGGTAGCAACACCCGAATAAAAGAAGCTTTTCTTACGCTTTGTGGCTATGATACTTTCGATATTATGCGTAAAAATTTCAAGAGAATAAGAGCAGGAATCCCTACTTCGGCTCCTGCACTTGATGAGTATATTGTAGCTAAAGATGCCCTTGCATCTGCCGAATCATTGTATCACGATTTGACCGATAGGTTGAAGGCTTGCGTTGATGCAATTGCGGATTGTGAGGCTACCCTTGATGCGGAAGAGAAAGAATATCATCAAAAAGGCGGTATCACAGAAGAAGAATGGAATCAGAAACTCTATACTCTAAAGGAAGAAGAAAAAAAGCGTGAAACATACAATGCCTTGCTCAAAAAATGGGCAAATGATGTAATTCCCTTCATTATGCTTCGCAAACAAATTCTCGCACTGAAGGCACAGATAGAGAACGAAAACCAGGCATTAAAGTATACCTATTTCTGCGAAGTTCTTAACTCTCCGGCAGTCCAAACCTTGGTGAAAGACAAACTAGCAGAGATTGACTCTGCTGCATTTGCTGACTTTGGAACGGAAAAAGAACCTATCCTTAACCTTTCTTTTGAACAGAATTCCCTTATTCTGGCACAAATCAATACGATTTTATCATTTGAACAGGATAAAGTAGAAAAATGCAAAAAAGCAATTAAACGTTCTTTGAACCTTACTGCAAAGATTAGAAAAGAGATTGAAAGTAGTAGCATAACAAGTGTTCAGGAATATATGAAACGAAGAGCACAGCTTTTTGAAGAAAAGAGCGCATTGCTCGTTCAGCGTGTTGAATTAGAACAACAACTTGTTGCTCAGAAAGAAGCCTTGACATTGGCAGAACAACAGTTAGGTAAAGTTCAAACTCGCCTTGAGGAAGAATTGAAGAAAGCATCTATTAACGATATTTCCGCTAGAGCCATTGTTATGCTCGATAAATTGCAAGAAATTCTTTATCGCCGTCAAATTGATAAGGTAGAAAACTGCTTCCGCAAAGAAATTCGTACCTTGATGCGAAAAACGCATTTTATCGACGATATATACATTGACGATAATTTCAACACCCATATCTATCGTACAGAGAAAGTATCAATAGAAAAAATTCGCAAAGCATTAAAAACAAATACCGAAGAACAGCTTTTAGCATTTTGGGGTGCTAAAGCTATGCAAACACTGTATAAAAAGGCAAATTCAAATGATTACAATGATATGTGCAAATACTTTGAATCAGTTGATATCAAATCTCTATCATTGCAAATAGAAATTGATAAGGCATCTTTATCTAACGGAGAAAAACAAATTTTTATTATGGCACTATACTACTCTCTTGTTAGTTTGTGCAATCATGAATTACCTTTTGTAATCGACACCCCTTTTGCTCGAATTGATACAGAACACCGACACAATATATCAAAGCACTTTTTCAGCGAATTAAAAGGGCAAGTATTTATTCTTTCGACAAATGAGGAAATCAACAGTTCTCATGTTCAAATTCTTAAAGATAAAATTGCTGCTACATATATGCTTGAAAACTCGGACAACAAGCGTACGGTTGTAGTGAAGAATTCTTATTTCGAGGTGTAGTATGATATTTAAAATAAGAACATCAAAAAAGACAATGAGTATCTTTGAGGAGATAGCGGCAAGCACTAATTATGCACCTTTTATTCTATCAAAACTATCAATTTCGTTATCTATCAAAAGTGAAAAACCTCTTGAAGATGCAGATTTTAAAACAGATACCTATGGCTTAGAATTAAACCGACAGACAATTACTGCGGAGTGGGACGGTTTGTATAAATGTCTTATTTCTATGGCAGAAAAGCGTCACATTGAAGATGATGAATATTTTCAAAAGTATCTAAAAGCACATCTCGATAGAGGTGCAAATATGCTATATAGCGAATTTAAGTATAATAAAGACTTTATTCTAGCACTAATAAACGAGAAAAAGGGTATATAAAGGAGAATTAGGATGTCAAACATAAAGGGAACTGTAACAACATTGCGCCAATTCCTGTTTAACGTTGAATCTGAAGTTAAAACTGAAGTAAACGGAATAAAATACCCAATTATTTATTTCAAAAAAGACAGAATTTTATCTGTCCCAGACTATCAAAGAGAAATCCGTTGGCAAAAAGAAACTTTGTTCTCGCTGATGAATGATATTTCTCGTGGCTCAAAATTTTTAGGAAATATAATTCTATCTTCATTCGGAGAAAAAGATTTTGAAATAATAGATGGTCAGCAACGTTTAGTTTCGCTTAATATGTTAATTACATACATAAAGTCTCACTATGCAGAACAAATTACTGACATTGACGAACTTGTCACAATCAATGTCAATTGTTTTGACAAATTTTCCGTATTTCGAGAGGCTGATTATACTTTAAGAAATGTAGATGAATCAATTCGAGAAGATGTAAAAAAGAGCGACAAGCTTGGACAAATTAAAATACTAAGCGAATTATATTCCTCTATTAGTGAGGAAAAAATTTTAGATACCGTTGCAAAAGCTGAATCGTTTTTGGAAAATCTAAAAAAATGCACAATAAATGTTATAGTGTCAGACGATGAAGATATGAAAATAAGTACAGAGTACTATATTGATGTGAACTTGAAAGGTATTAAGTTAGATACCGAAGATATTTTTAAAGGGTATTTATTTTCGCAAGATTCTTCTAAAGAAATCCGAGATTATTGGGTTGAACTCAAAGAATCTTGGATGAAGTTTAACGAACGATGCAATTGCAAGCCTGAAAAAAGCGTTTATTCATTAACCAAAATACTCGAGCATTACATTTACTGTCATGTGTTGAGCAAACCAGAATATAAAGATGTTTCAATCAATGAAAAATTCACTCTTGACTCTCCCTGTGAAGTTAATGGCACTAAATACTACCTTGGTGATCATGTCATTAAGGTTATTAGAAATAATACCTACATGAAGGAAGTTTTAGTAGGTTCCAAAGAATACATTGACTGTTTAACCGAAATAATTGCGGCAGATGGTGGTGCTCCAGGTTGCATAAGGGATGGTTGTGCCAAAAATACTCATCTTGAAGTATTATCTTTCTATTTGTGATGGCAAAGCAAAGAAAGCAACTTGCAAAAATTTGTATGCTATATATTTTTATAATGTTCTATTCATGCTTTTTGGTGATAAAAAGTCTGATGCAGAAAACATCAAAAGAATCTCCAGAAGTACCGAATATTATCCGGAAGTGGTTAAAGCAATTAAAAATTTCTTCGAAGATGGAAATATATCTGAGTCACGACAAATCGCTATTGCAAAATGGAACAGTAATTATGAAAACGAAGCTTTACAATATAAATGTAAATCGTTGGCTACCATTTATAACTATTTTACAATAAATAATAATTCAGTAGAGATTTCATCAAGTGACGATGTTTATAATTTTTTAAGTGATGAGGATGTCTACAATATTGAGCATTTTATAGTAAATGGTTCCGGAAGTACTACTTATGTAGATGGTAAAGATAACTATGAATTGCCTGACAGTGTCAAAAAGTATAGTGCATATATCTTCAACTTTATTTTTGTCCCCAAAAGCATTAACAATGATATTTTCAAGAACTATTCCGTTCGCACAAAAATGGAGTTGTTATCTAAATCCAATCGTACTTCTGAAATAAAGTGTGAATATTCAAAAATGATTATAGATATAGTTAAAGATATGTTTGCTGACGAAGTAACAATTACTGATTTGAATGATTCAGAACAAAAAGAACTAGATAAATATTGGTTAGTAACATTTAAAAATGAGTATTCTCGTTTCACTTCAAGGGTAATTGACAAATTATTAGATCATTTTTCAAATACCCACACAGATAAATAGTCTTTAAGCAATAAATCACAACCGTTTTGCTAATCTACGGTTGTGATTTTCAATTATATGCAATTTATTTCTTTTACGACAATCTCAGTTGCTCTACTACGAGTATTATTCATCCTCCTCACCCATGCCATTTGGTCGGCAGCTTTGAGTTGTTCGGTCACATATCGTTTGTGCCTTAATGCCCACACGCCGATATTACCCGTTTCTTTTTCCGCCGGTAAAGCTAGGTTCGGCAGTAGATAATCGCCTTGTTGCGTGTATGTACCGCCGAGTTGTTCAAATAATGTGTCAGTCATAGTAAAAACCTCCTTTGCACTTATATTGTACAAAGGGGGCTGCGTAAAGTCGAATGTGCGATTTATGAATTTGCATATATCGCCAGTGCCAAAAAATACAGCGAATATTTCCAAACTTGTGCCACTTTTTACAGCGAACATAGCGAATATTCACTCTTATGTTTTTAATCCTCGTATCACTTGCCAACGAGGGAATTCTTGAAGCACTCGGATATGCCAATCGGATTTTCGGGTGATAGTGCGAAAGTATTTTGAGCAAAAGAATTCTATTAAATAGACTTTCGGAATGTGATTCATATTGTTTCGCTTAAACGCTTTAAGATGTCCTTTCCTGCACCAATCATTTATTGACGTTGTACCGTAACCAATTACTTTTGATATTTCGGTCGCAGTCAGCACATCAGGATATTGTGCAAAAAGTTCCGTGTAATACAGCTTCATATTTTCAAGAACCTGTTCGGGTACTTCGGTTTTCATTTTCACTGTATAGTTCCCCTTGTACCACCCAGCCGGTGCTGAATAGGATTCGGGAAATACTTTTCTCTTTTCAAGATATGTAATAACATCGGCCTTTTTGATTTTGTAACAGCGAGTTTTCTTGCCTGTGTATTCACACGGTATCTTTCCGCTGCGAAGCAGATACAAAGCCGTTGATTTGCTGATGTGGCAGATTTGATAGAGTTGGTCTTTGGTAATAATATCGGGAATCAAATCCCAGTTGATTGCGGTTTCATTCATAGCAATACACCTCGTAAATATTTTTGTCGGTGTTGGTTTTCCCGTGTATTGCCGTTGTTGATGTGTTTATTCTGTTCTTTCCGCAGTTCTTTCCAAAATAGTGCCTGTTCTTTCCGAAAACAGCGAAAATGCCGTTATTCGAACTTTCCTTTATTTATCGGGATTTCAGCGGCACAACCGTCAAAAAGCCTTTAATATCAAGCATTTTCGGCGAATACGAAGTATCCCGAAACTGCCTTCAAAAATCACTAAACAGCCATTAACCCATAAAACTCGAAATCCATCGTGTGAGCAATCACCCGTGGGTTCAAATCCCACCCACTCCGCCATATGAAATACCTATAACGATCCGAACCATTAAGAGTTGGACAGTTATAGGTATTCTTTATTTTTCCTTGATTTTTTGATTGTATCTTGTATATATTTTTGACTATGTTATAATCGAATTGATAAATAGTAATTTGAGAGGATTACAATAAATGAAAGTAATAACAATATGCGGAAGTTTAAAATTTCAAAAAGAAATGATGATAGTTGCAGAAAAATTGGTTTTAGAAGGTAATTGCGTTCTTACACCAGTTTATCCAATATTAGAAAATTTAGAAAAGACAGAGGAGCAACTTGAAAAATTAAAAGAAGCACATTTTAAGAGGATAGAATTATCGGACTCAGTATATGTAATAAATAAAGATAACTATATTGGAAAAAGCACAAAATCAGAAATAGAATATGCCAAAAAGTTAGGAAAAGAAATCATATATTTAGAAAGATAAATTACAATTTGTCTTTAAGAATAAAATGGTTCAAATACATATAATCAATTGCAAAATATATTTTTTGTATTCTTCAGATAAAACAAAAATCCGTTCTGTGAGAGAACGGATTTTTACTTTATGTTTTACTTTGTCTTTTAATTTAGCAAAGCAAAAAGATAGTATGACGAATATTTTAAACGGATATTAAAGTGATACATCCGAACATTCTGCTTTTAATTTTTTGAACAAACTTATGAGGGTGCATACAGCGGCGGCCGCAAGTATAATTTCAGACACAGTCTGTGCATAAGCAAGACCATAAAGCGGATACAGGTAATTAAGCAGAAACAATGCAGGAATTTCAAGAACAATTTTTCGCATAATTGCAAAAACAAGTGATTTTTTGCCCATTCCGCATGCCTGAAAGACACCGACTGCAATGAAATCCATACATAAAAAAGGCAATGAAAGGCACATGCCCTGCAAGAATTTTGAGCCATACGCAACGATAGCATCATTCTCCATAAACAGAGAAATCAGTCCGCCGGAGAATATGTGAAAACCTATAGTTGCCATAAGCAGGAATCCTATGGAAATTTCACTTAAAAATACAAGTGCTTTCTTCATTCGCTTTACATTTTTGCTTGCATAGGAATAACTGATAAGCGGCATAATTCCCTGTGAAAAGCCAAGTGCTACCTGCATCGGAATCATATTGATTTTCTGTGCAATTCCCATTGCGGCAACTGCCGAAGAACCGAACGCAGCAGTAAAATTATTAAGCACCGTCATACCCGTAACATTAAGCAGATTCTGTATAGATGCAGGAATACCGACTGCAAAAACGCCTGACACAATTTCCTTTTTTAAAGTGAACATTTTAGGGTTAATACACACATATGTGCTTTTCCTTTTAATAAAAAGAAGTATAAAGAAATATATGCACGCAAAACAGTTTGAAACGAATGTAGCCAGCCCTGCACCTGCCACACCCATATCCAAAAATTGCGGAAGAACAAAAAAGGGATCAAGAAAAATATTGAGTATGCATCCGCTCATTGTGCCAACACTTGCATGGAGTGACGCCCCCTCGGCACGTACGAGATAAGCAAGCACCACATTTAAGATTGCAGGCACCGCACCGAGACCGACTGTCCATTTAAGATACTGTGCTGTTGCTGCTACTGTTTCACTGTCCGCACCGAGTACGGTTAAAAGCGGTATATGCAGTATGGTATAAAGCAGTGAAAACAGTACTCCGCTGATTACGGAACAGTAAAAACCAAAAGCAGAACTCCTGTAAACCGTATCAAAATCTTTTCTGCCGAGTGCACGGCTCATCATACTTGAACTGCCGACGCCAAAAAGATTATTTACCGCATTGAATGCCAGCAAAAGCGGAGCGGCAAGTGTTACGGCAGAATTTTCAATCGGATCACCCAGCATACCTACAAAGTAAGTGTCGGCAAGATTATAAATAACCATTACAAGCGAACTTAAGACGGTGGGAACAGACAATTTCATAACTGCTTTTCTGACCGGCATATTTTCAAATAATTCTATTTTTTCATCATTTTCCATTTGAATCACTACTTTAACTTTGTGTTGTTACATGATTTCATAAAATCCTTGTTATCACTGTAAAGCATCGACCTTTACAGCAATAAATTATTATATATAAACGGTCATAATAAGTCAATATCAATTCAATGATTTTATTCGTGTTCAGCCTTTTGTGTCCAATTCAATTGGATTGAAAACGGAGAATTTTTATTGCCTAAGCAATCACACTTTGATATAATTAAATAAAGAGGGTGCTGAAATGAAAAATATGATAGAAATAAAAAATCTTAACAAGAGTTTTGGAAAGATTAAAGCCGTGCAGGATTTAAGCCTTGAAGTGAAAGAAGGCGAACTTTTTGCATTTCTGGGAATTAACGGGGCCGGCAAAAGCACAACCATTTCCATAATCTGTTCTCAGCTTGAAAAGGACAGCGGAAAGGTGTATGTTAACGGCAGGGATCTGGATAATGACTCAAGCGAAATAAAAAAGAATTTGGGCGTCGTTTTTCAGAATTCCGTTCTTGATAAAGCACTTACCGTAAAAGAGAATCTTAAAAACAGAGCAGCACTTTATTCCATTACCGGAAGAGAATTTGATAAACGGCTTGAAGAACTTTGTGAATTGTTGGAATTCAAAGATTTACTGAAAAGACCGGTCGGGAAACTTTCGGGCGGACAGAGACGGAGAATTGATATTGCAAGAGCCCTTTTTCATAAACCTAAAATATTAATCCTTGATGAACCGACAACAGGGCTTGATCCGCAGACGCGAAAAGCAGTTTGGAATGTTGTTGATAAACTGCGTGAAAATGAAAATATAACCGTGTTTTTAACCACACATTATATGGAAGAGGCGGCGGAAGCGGATTATGTTGTCATTCTTGACAGCGGAAAAATAGTTGCCAAAGGCACACCGCAGGAATTAAAGAATGAATATACCGGTGATTATGTAATTCTTTATAATATAAACGAAAATCAGATCAGAGTATTGAATCAGGACTATGAAAAACTGCCAAATGCTTATCGTATTGCTGTTTCGGATGCTTCACAGGCAACAGAATTGATTGTGGCTCATCCTGAACTTTTTACCGATTATGAAATAATAAAAGGGAAAATGGATGATGTCTTCCTTTCGGCAACCGGTAAAATGTTACAAGGAGGAAATTTAAAATGAAAAAGTTTGCTTCTCTGACGAAACGAAATGTAAAATTATTTTTTAAAGATAAGGGGATGTTTTTTACCTCTCTGATTACTCCTATCATTCTTCTGGTTTTATATGTAACTTTTTTGGCAAATGTTTTTCGAGATACGTTTGTTTCTGCTTTGCCTGATGGTTTTACCGTACCGGAAAAACTGATTAACGGTTTTGCAGGTGCAGAACTTTTTTCCTCACTGCTTGCGGTTTGCTGTGTCACAGTTTCTTTTTGTTGCAATATGCTGATGGTGCAGGATAAGATAACAGGAGCAAGAACAGATTTGACTATGGCTCCTGTAAAAAATTCTGTTTTGTCCTTAAGTTATTATACAGCTACATTAATATCAACATTGATTGTATGCTATGTGGCGGCAGGTGCCGGCTTTATTTATATGGCAAAGGTCGGTTGGTATCTTTCAGTCAAAGATGTTGTTTTTATACTGATTGATATATTTTTACTGGTCATGTTCGGAACCGCACTTTCCTCTGTGATAAACTTCTTTTTATCCACACAAGGGCAAATTTCAGCAGTCGGAACGATTGTAAGTGCGGGATATGGTTTTATTTGCGGTGCTTATATGCCGATTTCTTCGTTCGGTACCGGATTGCAGAAAGTTTTGTCGTTCCTGCCCGGTACTTACGGTACATCCTTGATAAGAAATCATACCCTTCACGGCACGTTTGAAGAAATGGCTGCAGTTGGTTTCCCCGATGAAGTTGTTGAAGCAATTAAGGACAGTGTTGACTGTAATTTGTATTTCTTTGATAACAGTGTAAGTGAAAGTTCAATGTATATTGTTATGGCGGTCACTGTTGTTGTTTTAATATTGATTTATGTTCTGTGCGGCAGAATTTTTCCCTCAAAGACAAAGTAAATTATAATCAGTAGAGATAGGGAGTTTAAACCAAAATAAAATGATAAGAATAAAAACGCACACTCTGTATTTTCAGAGTGTGCGTTTTGTCAGCATCGGGTCAGGTAAAATGATTTTATATCTCTATATCCGCCGTTATCAATATGCTCTTTTATTTCTGATGAGAGCTGGAAAGTTGTTAGGACTTCCGAACTCTCGGATATATCTTCAACTGTGATAACAAAGGCATTCATCTCTTCACGGCTGTCTTTATATGCGAGATATGTGTTGGAAAGGTCCTCTCTGTACAAACCGCATTTCAGTACCGCCTCCGCCTCTGATTCAAAGGGAAGCAAGATTTTAGATCCCAATTCAATTTTTTCTTTTATATCGGTGTTGTTTAAATCTAAATTGTAATTAATTATATCCATCTTATGTTTTCTCCTTATTTTACTCTAAATTTAGCGGGTTTACCGCCAATTCCTTCAACAAACTTACTAATATCAGAATTTATATCACATACTTTATTCCAGAATTTTTTACCGGCAGGACTTTTGTTTGGATAATCTTGATATTCGTTTTTGTGGTCTTTGAATAAATCTCTGAGTGTAAATATATCCCCGGATGAAAGTTCTCCGTTTTCCTTTTTTGCTAAAATCAGTTCAGTTATTCTTTCTGTTGTTAATAAAGGCGGATTATTCGGGAATAGTTGCGTTTTTATATATGTAGATAATCCATATCCGCTGGCATCTGCCCTTTGTTTAAGTTCATAGTATTCAGAATCAGTAAATTTGATTGACAGTATATTGGTGCAAGTCTCTTTCATAGCTGTCCTCCTTTTCACTCTGTAATACTAAGTGTAACATGCGTTTGGGAATTTGTCAATACTTTATAATAAAAATCCCCAAGAATTCTTGGGGATTCAGAATGCTTTGATATATTTATTTTCATAACTCGGCAACATATTTGTTAATCTTATTTGCGATTGGCGCAGCCTCTCCAACAGAAATAGGTAAAAACGGGCTGCGCGGATTTCCGCAGTCGATACCAAATCTTAAAGAAATAACCTGTTTTGCAGCACCGTATAATGATGCACAGGAGAGCAAATCAAATATGCATTCATTGATTTTGAACTGAAGTTTTGTTGCCTCTTCGATTTTTTTCTCGTTTATGAGTTTGTCGAGTGCAACGAAAAGTTCAGGCATACAGCCGTATGTTCCGCCGATACCTGCATCAGCACCCATGAGCCGTCCGCCGACGAATTGTTCGTCAGAACCGTTGAAAATTATGAAATCATCACCGGCAGCCTGTCTGTATCTTTCCATAAGGAAAACAGGTTCGGCAGAGTTCTTAACACCGATTACTTTCTCATTTGCTGCCATTTCCTTAAGCAGTTGTGGGGAAAGATTAAATCCTGTAAGTTGAGGTATATTATATATAATAAACGGAACATCTGTTGAATCAATAATTGCGTTCCAGTGGAGTTTAACGCTTTCTTCTGGCAAATGATAATACACACTCGGTACAGCACTTATTGCGTCTGCACCAATACTTTCGGCATGTTTTGCAAGTTCAATACTTTCTTTTGTAGAGGCACAGCCGATATGAACAATGACAGTAAAATCATCACCGGCTGCCGCACATACTGCTTCGGCAACTGCTTTTCTTTCTTTGGCTGAAAGTAAAAAGCCTTCTCCTGTAGAGCCGCAGGCATAAACGCCTTTTACGCCGAGTGATTTGTATTTGCGTACAAGTTGTTTTATTTTTTCGGTGTCGATATTGTCATCTTTATCATATATTGCATTCAGTGCACAAAACACTCCGCGGAATTTGTCTAAGTCTGTCATATTTGCATATCCCTTCTTTTAAATTATCTTGATTGTAACACAATATAATGATATAATCAATAAGGTGATAAAAATGACAAATTCAGAAATTTTAGAAAAAATCAAAGGCGGATTAATTGTTTCATGCCAGGCACTTGCAAGCGAGCCGCTTTATGACAGTTATATTATGGCGAAAATGGCATGGGCAGCATATCTTGGCGGTGCGGTCGGTATAAGATGCAATACGGTTGTGGATATAAAAGCCATTAAAGAAAAGGTTGATTTGCCTGTTATTGCAATCATAAAGCAGGATTATGATGACAGTGAAGTGTATATTACCCCGACAATGAAAGAAGTCGATGCATTGGCTGAAATCGGGTGTGAAATTATTGCGCTTGATGCTACGGACAGACCGAGACCAAATGGCGTTACATTTGAAGAATTTTTTACTGAGGTAAGAAAAAAATATCCGAATCAGTTATTTATGGCGGATACAAGCTGCTTTGAAGAAGGCAAAAAAGCGGAAGAACTCGGCTTTGACCTTATCGGAACAACCATGGCGGGATATACTCCGTATACCAAAGGAACATCTCTGCCTGATTTTAATCTTATGGAAAGATATGTGAATGAACTCAGTACACCGGTCATTGCTGAGGGCGGAATCTGGTCACCTGATGAACTGAAGAAAGCAATGGACATCGGTGTGCATGCTGCGGTTGTCGGCACAGCGATTACAAGACCGATGGATATTACCAAACGATTTGTGAAAGCAATCTGTGAATAAAAGTGAATACGTATTATCAGAGTGTATCTTTCCGATACGCTCTTTTTATTGTAAAACATGAATGATTATGGTATAATAACTTTAACTATTGTTAGATATGAGGTTGATTATGAAACTACTTGTTATTGACGGAAACAGTATTGTAAACAGAGCTTTTTACGGTATCCGATTATTGACAACGAAAAACGGCGAATATACAAATGCGATTTATGGTTTTCTTAAAATTATGCTGAAGTTACAGGATATATGCTCACCCGATGCGGTGGCAGTTGCATTTGATGTTCATGCACCGACTTTTCGCCATAATATGTATACAGAATATAAAGCAGGCAGACACGCCATGCCTGAAGAGCTCAGGGCGCAGATGCCTGTGCTTAAAGAACTGCTGAATGCTCTCGGTTATACAATCCTTGAACATGAGGGCTGGGAGGCTGATGATATTCTCGGAACACTCGCACAATGCTGTCGCAATAACGGGGATGAATGTTTTATTGCAACAGGTGACAGGGATTCACTTCAACTTGCACATGGCGGGGTAAAGGTTCTTCTTGCCCGTACAAAAATGGGACAGGCAGTTACGGATATATATGATGAAAATGTTATTATGGAAGAATACGGCGTAACTCCCGCAGAATTGATTCAGGTCAAAGCTTTGCAGGGTGACAGCAGTGATAATATTCCCGGCGTTGCAGGTGTCGGTGCAAAGACTGCTCTTGATTTAATCAGCCGTTTCCACACGCTTGATTATATTTATGACAATCTGGATACGCTTGATATAAAAGCAGGTGTGAAAACAAAACTTGCCAATGATAAAGAAAAGGCATATCTCTCCCTTGATTTGGGACGAATTCGTACAGATGCTCCTGTTGATTGTGATATTCGTTCTTACAGTAAAGACAGGGACAGTCAAAAAGCAGTTTCAATGTTTGTAAGACTTGAACTTTTTTCACTCATAGATAAATTTAATCTGAATCCCAATGATGCAACCGTCCAGGAAACTGAGCCTGAAAAAGTGAGAGAACTCAGTCGTCTGACTTGTGTGGATGCGGATTATCTGCTTGATAAGGTCCGCGGTACAGACGCGTATTTTTATCCTAATATTATTGACGGAAGTATAACGGATTTGTATTTTGCCTTTGGCGATGAAATTATTGTTATGCCGAGTGAGACACCTGAGTATTCTTATTTTGTCCGCAATTTTTTTGAAGATGAAAGTATAAAAAAGTATTCATATAACACAAAAGAGCTCCATCGTCTTGCCTGCAAATATGGTGTTGCATTCAAAAACGTATGCGGTGATTTAATGCTCAGTGCATATCTCCTCAGACCGAGTGATAACAACTATGATGTTGAACATCTTTGTATGGAATACGGTGTAACTATACCTGAATTTTTAAACACGCTTGGTGAAAAAGACTTAACTGTTTCACTGGCAGCAGTAATTAAGCCTCTTTTTGATAAAACAAGTAAACTTATTGATGATGCAGGCGAAACAGCACTTCTCACGGATATTGAACTGCCGCTTTCGGCAGTGCTGGCAAAAATGGAATATGCCGGTTTTGAAGTTGACCGAAACGGTATTGAACAATTCGGTAAAACACTTGGTGAAAAAATCAGTGAACTGACCAAGTCAATTTATGACAGTGTCGGTTATGAATTTAATATCAATTCGCCAAAGCAGTTGGGTGTTGCTTTGTTTGAAGATCTCGGTTTGCCATGCAAAAAAAAGACAAAGACAGGTTATTCAACAAATGCAGAGGTGCTTGAGGGACTGATTAATGCGCATCCTGCAATATCACAAATCCTCGAATATCGTTCGCTGTCAAAACTCAAATCCACCTATTGTGACGGATTGCTCAAAGTGATTGAAGATGACGGAAGAATTCATACCCGTTTCAATCAGGTTGAAACCCGAACCGGACGAATTTCTTCACTTGAACCTAATTTGCAGAATATACCTATCCGTACTGAACTCGGCAGAGAAATGCGCAAGTTTTTTGTTGCAGGAGACGGTAAAAAACTTGTTGATGTCGATTACAGCCAGATTGAACTGCGTGTGCTCAGTGACCTTGCAGACGATAAAACCATGATTAATGCCTTCAATCATAATGACGATATTCATACCATAACCGCATCTCAGGTGTTCAATCTGCCTGTTGAAATGGTAACGCCGCAGATGCGCAGCAGGGCAAAGGCGGTCAATTTCGGTATCGTTTACGGCATCGGTGCATTCTCGCTTGCCAAGGATATTGGCGTTACGAACAAAGAAGCAAAGCAGTATATTGATAATTATCTTGCAACATACAGCGGTGTTGATGCATATATGAAAAAAATGATTGAAGTTGCAAAGGATAAAGGATACAGCGAAACACTTTTCCACAGAAAAAGATATTTGCCCGAACTTGCCTCATCAAATCATATGATGCGTGCTTTCGGTGAGCGTGTGGCAAGGAATATGCCGATTCAGGGTACTGCTGCCGATATAATCAAAATTGCAATGGTCAAAGTTGATAAACGGCTCAAAGAAGAAAATATGCAGTCTCATCTGATTCTTCAGGTTCACGATGAATTGATTGTTGAAGCACCTGAAAATGAGGCTGAAAAAGCACTTGCTATTGTAACTGAAGAAATGGAAAATGCCTGCAAAATGAAAGTCCTTCTGCGTGCAGACGGTAAAATCGGCAGTACATGGTACGATGCCCATTAATTTATAAGGTGTTGCCATTCCCTATGATTGTTTGACTAACCAAAAACGGAAAATAAGATATGAACATTAAAATTCTAAAAGCAACAAAAGATAATATAACAGACATTGCAGGGATTGAAAAATCTTGTTTTTCAATCCCGTGGACGGAGAAAAGCATAGGAGACTCCATATCCGGCGGCAATACTTTTTTTAATATTGCATATATTGACGGCGAACCTGCGGGGTATATGAGTATGCAGGTTATACTCGGTGAAGGTGATATTATGCGTGTTGCTGTTTTGCCGCAGTACAGACGCCATGGTATTGCAAAACGATTGCTTGATGATTGTTTTTCTTCAAATACGCTTGATGTGGTTTTTCTTGATGTAAGGGAAAATAATATCCCTGCCATAAAACTTTATCAATCTTTTGATTTCAAAAGTATAGACATTCGCAAAAACTATTACTCTAACCCCACAGAAAATGCTGTGATGATGAAAAAGGAATTTTGATATGCGTAAACGAAAACAAGATAGTGACAGAGTAGCAAATATTGAATCTGTTAAAATAACTTTTGTTCATTTCTTTAATGATTATTATAACAATCACAGAGAAATTAAAAATGTCAGTTATAAAGAAATGGAAAATAACCAAGGCTATTGCGCCGTGCTTGAATATAAAAATTTTACGCAATATGTCAACTATTTTTCTGATTACTTTTCATTTGACAAAGCAGTTGTTAACAGTTGCTTTTTATTTCATTTAAACAAACCTTTTATATGTAATTTTGATGATGTGCTTGATTTGGTTGACAGCGATGATTTGTCTTTTTATACATATTCAAATTGTTTTAAAGACGATGCTGTTTTATCTGCAATAAGCAATATTATGTCTGCTACTGAAAAACACAGACCGCATCTCTATAGTATTGCGAGTTCTGATTTTTTAAAGAAGAAATATATTAAGGCAAATTTCAGCGAAGATGAAGAATGGATAGCTTGTGTAGAAGATAATGTGGATGCTGTATATTTTTCTTACAAAATAAATGGTGATGCAGATGATTATTACACTTACTTAAAAAAAGAATTGGCAAAACAGTACAGAAAAAACCAACTTGATACTATGTATGAAAAGCGTGCGTACCGTGTGCTTAATCATCTGACCAAATCTGACATCAAAAAACTTGAAAAAGATATTGAATCAGCAAATAAAATGTCTAAAAAAGACAAATTCCTGATGTATTTGCCTTTGCTCATTAATGCGGTGTTATTCCTGTTTTTGTTCGCTGTTATCGGATATAAACTGGATGAACAGGTATTTGCCGACTGTGTCGGTGCAAATCATCTGAAATCCGCTTTTGGATTCGGTATTGCAGGTGTTTGGGTGTCTCTGGCGGTTTCACTTTTATTGCCGAATTCCATTTATAAGTGGATAGTAAAAAAAGAAAATTATGATTCGTTTATCCGTATGGTAAAAGCACAGGATCTTCAAGTGAAGAAAATTTATAGGACACTCATTTATGCCTTTCTTATTTTGGCTTGTTTGGCGGCTGCACTGTTCTTTATTTTCGTTTTTTGCTTTAACGGAATTGTCTTTAATGATGACGCAATCGTTTATAAAGAATATGCTTTTTCCGAACAACAAATTTATTCTTTTGAAGATACCGATATTGCCGTTGTTGAGGGCTCATATGACAGTGACGGCTGGTACGCCGAATATGATGAAACTGCATATGCTTTTTGCTTGGACGGAGAATGGGTGGAATACGGCGTGCCGGCAGATGAACCGTCAGGCAGCATGATTCAGGAAAATATAGAAAAATATAATAAATCAGTCAGGATTTATCAATCCATCGGAGATATTGAATAAATGTTATTGTTGAAGATATGGACAGGCAGTCAAGAGGTTTGCAGGGTTAATTATTTTTTTAAAGAGGATAGGAAATGAAAATTTTAGGAATTGAGTCCTCCTGTGACGAAACTGCGGCAGCGGTTGTTGAGGACGGACGAAAAGTTTTATCAAATATAATAGCAACTTCACTTGAAGAACATAAACTGTATGGCGGAGTTGTGCCTGAAATTGCATCAAGGCGTCATGCTGAGAGTATCAGCGGTGTGGTTAAAGAAGCACTTGAACAATCCGGATGCACAATGGATGACATAGATGCGATTGCAGTTACATATGCACCGGGTCTTATCGGTGCACTGCTTGTAGGTGTTAATTTTGCAAAAGGACTTGCATTGGCTACAGATACACCGCTTGTGCCTGTCCATCATATCAGGGGGCATATTGCCTCAAATTATATTTCAGGTGATGTTGAACCGCCTTTCCTTTGTCTGATTGTAAGCGGCGGTCATTCACATATAGTTGCTGTTCATTCTTATACGGATTTTGAAATTATCGGCAAAACACGTGATGATGCAGCGGGAGAAGCACTGGATAAGGCAGGCAGAACAATGGGGCTTGAATACCCCGGTGGTGTGAGTATTGACAAAATAAGCAAACAGGGTGACGAAAATGCGTTTAAGTTTCCTAAACCCAAAGTGAGCGGAAGTCCGTATGATTTTTCTTTCAGCGGTTTAAAAACTTCAGTAATCAATACCGTTCACAATGCACAGCAGAAGAGTGAGAATATAAATACGGCGGACCTTGCGGCATCGTTCCAAAAGAGCGTGGTTGATTGCCTTGTTACAAATCTTGAAAAAGTTGCACTGGATAAGAATTTTAATAAAATAGTTATAGCAGGCGGAGTTTCTGCCAATTCTAAACTGAGGGAGCAAGTTCGGATTTTATGTCAAAAACACAATTGGCGTTTGTATCTTCCGCAGTTGAAGTACTGCGGTGATAATGCGGCGATGATTGCTTCGCAAGGCTACTATGAGTTCATAAACGGCACAAGGTGTAATGAAAATCTCAATGCATATGCTACTATGCCTATTGACAAGAATTACAAAACTATTTAATTACTTATTGTCTTATTGTTACATTTTAATGAATTTTCTTTGCTGCTATTGAATTTTTGTAATTTTTTGCTATAATTACTAATGAAATTACGTTGGGTAGTTTTATCATTTGTTATTACAAATTATATAAACCATATAAAGGAGAATACAATAATGCAAACAAATCTTACATCAAATAAGTCATTACTTGCATGGCTTGATGAAAAAGTAGAACTCCTCAAACCATCAGAGATTGTATGGATTGACGGCTCAAAGGAACAGATTGATGCTCTCAAGGCTGAAGCTGTTGAAACAGGTGAAATGATTAAACTTAATGAAGATCTTCTTCCTGACTGCTATCTTCACAGAACAGCAGAAAATGACGTTGCTCGTGTAGAAGACAGAACCCTCATCTGTACAAAGAATGAGAAAGATGCAGGTCCTACAAACCATTGGATGGATCCTGAAAAATGCTACAAAATGCTTTATGATATTGCTGCAGGTTCATATGAAGGCAGAACAATGTATATCATTCCTTATTCAATGGGTCCTGTTGGTTCACCTCTTTCAAAGATTGGTGTTGAAATCACTGACTCAATCTATGTTGTTCTTAACATGAACATTATGACAAGAGTCGGCAAGGCTGTTCTTGACGTTCTTGGTGACAGCGATGACTGGGTTCGCGGTATGCATTGTAAATGTAATGTTGACCCTGAAAACAGATGGATTTGCCAGTTCCCTGAAGATAACACAATCATTTCTGTTAACTCTGCATACGGCGGTAATGTTCTTCTCGGTAAAAAGTGCTTTGCTCTGCGTATAGCATCTTATCTTGGTAAGAACGAAGGCTGGCAGGCAGAACATATGCTTATTCTCGGTCTTGAAAAACCAAACGGAGAAACAAAATATATCTGTGCTGCATTCCCGTCAGCTTGCGGTAAAACAAATCTTGCAATGCTTATTCCGCCGGAAGGCTATCAGAGAAAAGGCTACAAAGTATGGTGTGTTGGTGACGATATTTCTTGGATCAGAAAAGGTCCTGACGGACGTCTTTATGCTATCAACCCTGAAAACGGTTTCTTCGGTGTTGCACCCGGTACAAATATGAAGTCAAATCCAAATGCTCTTAAGTCAACAATGAAGGGCACAATCTTCACAAATGTATGCCATAATCTTGACAACAATACAGTTTGGTGGGAAGGTCTTGACAAGAATCCGCCAACAAATGCAATTGACTGGAAGGGCAATCCTTGGAATGGTGCAGAAAGTGAAGAAAAGGGTGCTCATCCAAACTCAAGATTCACATCTCCTGCTGTTAACTGTCCTTGTATTTCAAGTGAATTTGAAAATCCACAGGGTGTTCCGATTTCTGCAATCGTATTCGGCGGACGCCGTGCAAAACTTACTCCGCTTGTATATCAGTCAAAGGATTGGAATCACGGTGTATTCGTAGGTTCAATTATGGGTTCAGAGACTACTGCTGCTGCAACAGGTGCAGTTGGTGTTGTTCGCCGTGACCCAATGGCTATGCTCCCATTCTGCGGTTACAATATGGGTGACTATTGGAAGCACTGGATTGAAATCGGTGAAACTCTTGATCCTGAAAAGGCTCCTAAGATTTTCAACGTTAACTGGTTCAGAAAAGACGATGAAGGTAACTTCCTCTGGCCTGGATTTGGTGACAATATGCGTGTTCTTGACTGGATTATCGACCGTTGCGACGGTAAGGTAGATGCTCAGAAAACTGCAATCGGTTACCTCCCATATGCTAAGGATATTAACCTTGAAGGTCTTGATATGACTGTTGAGGAACTTGACAATATTCTTGATGTTGATAAGGATGCATGGGAAGAAGAACTCAAAGGTGTTGAAGAACTTTATGCTAAGTTCGGCGATACTCTTCCTGAAGAACTCGCAGCAGAACTTGCAGAAGTTAAGGCTGACCTTAATAAATAATTCTGTATTCTCAGTTTAATAATTACAGAGCCATCGGATTACCGATGGCTTTTTGTTTATCCGCTTTGGCTGATAAGAGTTTTGTATTATAATTATATTATTAATAATTATTGCATTTTATCGGTATTTTTGTTAATATTCTTATTAGAAAAACAAAAGGACGATTCAAAATGTTTGTTGATATTGCAAAGATAAAAATTAAAGCAGGTGACGGCGGTGACGGTGCGGTTGCATTTCACCGTGAAAAGTATGTTGCAGCAGGCGGACCGGATGGCGGTGACGGCGGAAAAGGCGGCGATGTTGTTTTTGTTGTTGATGACAATTTGGCAACACTTGCGGATTTCAGATATAAGCGTAAATATGCCGCCAAAAAAGGAGAAAACGGCAGAGGCTCACGTCAGTATGGTAAAAAAGCACCTGACCTTGAAATAAAAGTTCCGAGAGGCACTCTGATTCGTGAAGTCAATTCAGGCGCAGTTATGGCTGATATGAGCAAGACTGACCGATTTGTTGCTGCAAAAGGCGGAAAAGGCGGATGGGGCAATATTCATTTTGCTACCCCGACACGCCAGGTCCCTCGTTTTGCCAAACCCGGTATGCCCGGTGAAGAATGGGATGTTTCGCTTGAACTCAAATTGCTTGCGGATGTTGGTCTGCTTGGCTATCCGAGCGTTGGTAAGTCCAGCCTTATTTCCGTAGTAAGTCAGGCGAAACCTAAGATTGCCGATTATCATTTTACTACCCTTGTGCCTAATCTTGGCGTGGTTTCCATGGGCGAAGGCAATTCTTTTGTAATTGCAGATATACCCGGTTTGATTGAAGGTGCAAGTGAGGGTATCGGACTCGGTCACGAGTTTTTGCGCCATGTTGAAAGATGCAGGCTCCTTGTCCATATTGTTGATGTAAGCGGTCATGAGGGCAGAAATCCGATTGAAGATTTTGAAAAAATCAATGCAGAACTTGTTAAATTCAATCCGGAACTTGCAAACAGACCTCAGATTGTTGCGGGTAATAAGATTGATATGGCAGAACCTGAGCAGATAGAAGAATTGAAAAACTATGTTGAGTCAAAGGGATATGCATATTTCTCTATCTGTGCACCTATTCTTGAGGGTACTCAGGAACTGATGAATGCTGTTTGGAATAAACTTCAGACCCTGCCTCCAATCAAGGAATATGAGGCGGAGGAAATACCGCTTGATGCATTCGTCAAAGAAGACAGCGGATTTAAGATTACGGTTGAAGATGATAATTATTATATTGTTGAGGCTGCATGGTTCCCGAAAGTGCTTAAGGGTATTGACGTTGAAGATTATGAGGCTCTCCAATATATGCAGCGTGTTCTTGAAAAAAGCGGCGTTTTTGCCGCATTGCGGGAAAAAGGAATTCAGGAAGGCGATATCGTCTCAATTTATGATATTGAATTTGAGTATGTACCTTAAATATAATTTGTTTAACTAAGGTGAATGGTATGAAAAAGAATACGAATAAATGGCTGATTGCATTCTCATTTGTATTTTATATCTTTGCAATCGTACTTATGATAGTCGGTTCGTTTAAGGATTTACAGATAACAGTCAGTTTGTATAATCCTGAAAATTTATTTGCACAGCTTTTTGAAAACTTCAGTGTTTTTGTATATTGGGCTATATGGGGACCGGCGTTCACAATCATTTTTCTCTGCAGGCGGGATTTGAATGAAAGTCTTGCGGTAATCCATAAAATTATCCCTGCAATAAAGCCAATCAAAAATACAGAGCATAAAGCATATAAAATTTTCAATATATTTCTGAAGATAATTACAACAGCCGGCTTTTTTGTTCTTGCAGTAATCGGATGGAAAAAGTTGATTGAAAATGTGCTGAAAAATATTCTTCTTATGGCGGATAAGGATAATATGTCACAGACTTTTTATTTTATTGTCAGTGCAGTTTGTGCAGTAATTGCTATTTTGATTTGCAGTAAAATTGATAAAACAAAACGCAGAAAAATTGAAGCACTTGCGCTGGCAGGTGTACTGTTTGGCATTTTTATTAAAATCATTGAGGAACTCAAGCCGATAACCAGCCGTGTCCGTGTCAGAGAAATGATTGCGTATTCAAACGGTTTTTTGAATGAAGAAGGAATGAGTGAAGGCAGATATTCCCCGCTCACCAAAGCAATGGCGGACAGTACTGATTTTTCAGCCTATACACCTTGGTACAAAATCGGTGATGATATGGGTATTTATAACCGTGCAGATTCATTTCCAAGCGGTCATACTTCTTGCTCCTGTGCATCCTTTTTGCTCTGTCTTGTTACACTTACATATGATAAGTTGAAAAAGTTTGCACCTCTTGCATGGATTGTTTCATTTGCTTATGTGCTTACTGTAGGATTTTCAAGGATGATTGCAGGTGCGCATTATCTGACAGATGTTGCAGGGGCGGCAATCATTGCTTATTCATTCTTTTTGATTGTGTATAAACTTTATTGCTCTTTTACTGAAAAAGGTGTTATCGGTGAAAGACTGAATTGCCGTTAATGGAGGATATTTTGAGATTTGTTGATAAAGAAGTTAATCCCAAACAACTGAGTCCGCTCAATCTCGCATTCATAGGGGATTGTGTTTATGAAATGCTTGTGCGTGAAACTTTGGTGCTGGATGCAAACAGACCTGTTAACGATTTGCACAGAGAAAGTGTCAAATATGTTTCTGCCAAGGCACAGACGCTTGCATTTGAAAAGATAAAAGATATGCTTACAGAAGAGGAAATGTCTGTATTTAAACGCGGACGCAATGCCAAAGTCGGTCACTCGCCGAAAAGTTCAACAGAAGGTGAGTATCATTGTGCTACCGGAGTGGAGGCTCTTTTTGGCTATTTGTACCTGAAAGAGGAGACGGACAGAATAAAAGAATTGTTTTCTGCAATTAATACTTGACAATATCGATTTGTTGTTATATAATTAATGACGCTGACGGGAGCATAGCTCAGCTGGGAGAGCATCTGCCTTACAAGCAGAGGGTCACAGGTTCGAGACCTGTTGTTCCCACCAAAGACTTAACGGTTTAGATACTGTTAAGTCTTTTATTTTTATCTTGTTAAAAGGCTCGAACCTTGTGAAGGTCTGAGCGTCAAGAAAACAGTTCGGTGAACTGTTTTCAGCGAGGAGCGTGAGGTTGGTACCGAAATGCGGTAGCATTTGGGTAGCCGAGCGGAAAGAGTGCAAGGCAAAGCCGACGCAATCGGCGAGCCCTGTTGTTCCCACCAAAACCTAATGGATTCATTTTCGTTAGGTTTTTTTATTTTTCGAGTTATAGAAAGCTCGAACCTTGTGAAGGTCTGAGCGTTAAGAAAACGGTTCGATGAACTGTTTTCAGCGAGGAGCGTGAGGTTGGTACCGAAATGCGGCAGCATTTGGGTAACCGAGCGGAAAGAGTGCAAGGCAAAGCCGCCGCAATCGGCGAGCCCTGTTGTTCCCACCAAAGACTTAATAGTTTAAATACTGTTAAGTCTTTTATTTTTATCTTGTTAAAAGGCTCGAACCTTGCGTGCAATTGCAGGAGCAAGTTTTGTTGAACGCATCTTTTTTATGAATCAAACGTTATTTGATATTGCAGATTGTAATGCTATTGTTAAAAAATTAACTATAAGAAAATGTCATATTATAACGGTTTTTGTATAAAGTGTAAAATTTACAAATTTTTCTTGATTAATATAGGTAAAAAGTATAAAATAATAATGCATAAAAGCAATAAATAAAATTATTTTTCGGAGGTAATTTCCAATGGTAAAAGTTGCTATTAATGGTTTTGGCCGTATCGGTCGTCTTGCATTCCGTCAGATGTTCGGTGCAGAAGGCTACGAAGTAGTTGCTATTAACGACCTTACAAGCCCAAAGATGCTTGCTCATCTTCTTAAGTATGATTCATCACAGGGCAAATATGCTCTTGCTGACACAGTATCTGCTACTGATGATTCAATCATCGTAGACGGTAAAGAAATTAAGATTTATGCTAAGGCTGACGCTTCAGAACTTCCTTGGGGCGAACTTGGTGTAGACGTTGTTCTTGAATGTACAGGTTTCTACTGTTCAAAGGAAAAGGCTTCTGCTCACGTTAAGGCAGGTGCTCGTAAAGTTGTTATTTCTGCTCCTGCAGGTAATGACCTTCCAACAATCGTTTACAACGTAAACCATGATACACTTACTGCTGAAGATACAGTTATTTCTGCTGCATCCTGCACAACAAACTGTCTTGCTCCTATGGCTAAGGCTCTTAACGATTATGCTGAAATCCAGAGCGGTATCATGTGCACAATCCACGCTTACACAGGCGATCAGATGACACTTGACGGTCCTCAGAGAAAGGGTGACCTTCGCCGTTCACGTGCTGCTGCAGTTAACATTGTTCCTAACTCAACAGGTGCTGCAAAGGCTATCGGCCTCGTTATTCCTGAACTCAACGGCAAACTTATCGGTTCTGCACAGAGAGTTCCTACTCCAACAGGTTCAACAACAATCCTCACAGCAGTTGTTAAAGGCAAGGACGTTACAGTTGATGCTATCAATGCTGCAATGAAGGCTGCTGCAACAGAATCATTCGGTTACAACACTGACGAAATCGTTTCTTCAGACATCGTTGGTATGAGATATGGTTCACTCTTCGATGCAACTCAGACAATGGTTCTTCCTATCGGTGAAGACCTTTATGAAGTTCAGGTTGTTTCATGGTATGATAACGAAAACTCATACACATCACAGATGGTTCGTACAATTAAGTACTTCTCAGAACTTGCTTAATTTTGTATCACTGAAATAAATTAAGGACTTGGAATTATCCAAGTCCTTTTTTGATGTTAATTTATATTATCATTTGTTTCTGCTTTATGCTCTTTATCCATCTTTTTTTGTTTGATTGCATCTGTGATAATGTAATATATCGGGATTGTTAAAAAGATAATCCAAGTTGGGTGCCATATACCCATCAGCATACCCACTGTCAAATAGATTGCAACAACAAGCACCGGATATGCAAATGCAGATGGGTTATTTGTTTTGACAGCTGCAATGGAAGATTCAATAATCGGTATCAGCAAAAAGAGTAACCATCCGATTGCCCAGCCTTTTTCAAAAACAAAACCAAGAATTAAGTAGGTAATGATAGCACATATCGGCAGCAAAGCATGCATCCATGACGGCTTGCGTTTGAAAATATAATCTTCATCCACACCGTCAACTTCTATTCCGCTGCCGCCGATATGGACGCGTTCTCCGTTTTTTGTTTCAACATGGATACCTGAGAAAGAAATGTCAACTTTGTCCTTACCGTCGTGAACATGGATGCCGTTTGTAAAACTTACTTTTGGTTCATTCTCGTTTTCTTTTTCATTATCGTCATTCTGTGTTCTTTTGGCTTCGTCATTGTCTGTTTGCTGATTTGTTTCGGGTTCGTCAGTGCCATTGATTAATTCATCTATTGTTATATTATACAGTCTTGCCAGTTCAATCAGATTGTCTGTGTCAGGACTGCTTTCACCGCGTTCCCATTTTGATATTGCCTGACGTGATACGCCGATTTTTTCAGACAAATCTTCCTGCGAATAATGATTAGCCTTTCTGTATCTGAAGAGTCTTTCGCCTGTTTCTTTGTTCATCTTATCACCTCAGATTGATTGTATCAAATATATTGAATTTTTGCTATACATTTTAATTTGAATTTACGCAACTATTGGTTGCAAAAAGCAGGCAATGCCGTTAAGGATGCCTGCTTTATATGTCAGTAACTTTTTTTATTGTTCCAATCCTGATATTTTATCCAGTTTTCATACTGTACCATATGGCGGTTATTTGCAATGGCATATGGTGATGACGGAAGATAAACATCCACCAAACTGTTCTTTTTCTTATAGTTTGTATCATCCAGTTTTGGGTCAGGGTTATTTGCTTTTTTTGAATACCAGTTGCCGAAGTAGTAAAATTCCTGATCACCTGAAAGTGATTTTGTCACAATATCGGTAACTTTTTTGCTTATGTTCTGATGTTGGATATGACCGTATTCGCCGTTTGGATTGTGGGTTGCAATCACTTTCCAGTGTTTATAATTGAGGATTAATTTTATATCTGCATCCATACCTTCGGAACAGGTACTCCATTCATCAACAGAATATTTGTATTTTCCATTCTCACTCCATGTATCTTTAATATCAGGATAAGACAAAATCAGGTATTTGTCATTTGACATATTCATAACTTTTTTGAGTTCTGATGCACGCTGGCTTTTATAACTGTTTGTCATCACAATGACAAGGTATCTAGCATTCATTAGATGTGAACCTCCCCAAAGTGTTTCATCATCGGGATGAGCCACAATCATAAGATTGTCAACAGATGACAGGTTGAGTTTGTCCAGATCCTTGGTTGTGAGAAAACCTTTTGTCTTGGTTACCTTTAGCATATATTTTGCTGAGAATTTTCCGTCTTTTGTCTTTGCCGTGATTTCAAGATATTCTGTTGGGCGCAGTGCTGTTACAACGCCTTTTGCATCAACTTTAGCCTTAGTTTCATCCTTAACTGTCCATACGATTTCCTGATTGGTTGCATCTTTAGGGAGAACGTTGGCATGCAGCTGGATTGTACTTCCGGTTTCAACACTCAATCCTTTTTTATCATTTATTTCTATGCCTGTAGTTTTAACAAACGGTTTTTCTACCTTGATTTTTATTTCTCTGCTTTTTTCTGTTCCTTCAACTGAGACTGTGATGATAACATCACCCTCGCCAACACCTGTTACTACACCATTTTCATCAACTGTTGCAATTTTTTCATCAGATGATGCATATTGAATGTTTTTATAATCTGTGTTTTCAGGGATTAAACTTGTTTTTATTGATATTGTTTTTTTCAGCAATACTTTTGTTGCAGAAGGAACTGCGTTGATATACTTGAGTGCAATCTTTTCTTTAGGCACAACTTGGGCAGTATCGCTCCAGAAAGAGTAAATACGATGGCCTGAGAATTCTTTATATGTTCTTGCGCGAACATAATATGTTTCATTCGCTGTCAGTTCATCAACTGTAATGTAAATTCCTGTTGATTCTTTTTGTATAACATCGGTATCAAAAGTTTCGGATAAAGATGCTTCAATCTGGTATCCGCTTGACACCTTGTTTTTTGCTATGTCAACAGCAAATGCCTCAGTATATGGCGAAATGCTTATTATTTCTGCTTTTGGTGCAAAATAAAAATACAATCCACCCAATATAATGCAGAAAATAATTATTATTACAGAAACAGTCAGTATGGCAATCCTTGTTTTTTTATTAAATTTCTGCACTTTTTGGTTATCTGTGTTTTCAGCTTGAATATTATTGTTATCCAAAATTTTATTTCCTTGTTTAGTCTCTTTGTTTATTGTTTTTTCAATTCATCCCATTGATTTGCAGGAATCCAGTTTTCGTACTGTACCATATGGCGGTTATTTGCAATGGCATATGGTGATGACGGAACATAAATTTCAACTATTCTATCTTTTGCAGCATAATCATTTTTACTTAATTTTTCTTCAGGGTTTATTTCATTCTTTTGGTAGAAATTACCAAAATAGAAAAATCCTTGGTCATCATTAATGTTGTTTTGTGCGAGCGAAGTTACGATATTACTGGTTGATTTGTGGTGGTAATGTCCGTATTCGCCGTTTGGATTATGGGTAACTATTGTATCCCATTCTTTGTAGTTGAGTATTAATTCAAGATCTTTTTGAATTCCTGTACGGCAGGTTGACCATGTATCGACAGAATATTTATAATTATTGTTTTCATCATACCATGTGTTTTTTAAATCAGGATAGGACATAATTATATATTTGTCATTTGTCTGTTTCATAACCTGCTGGAATTCTGATTTCCTTTGCTCTTTATAACTATTTGTCAGTACTACGACAAAATAATTATCTTTTATCAGATGAGCACCGCCCCAGAGTGTTTCATCATCAGGGTGAGCTACAATCATGAGATTGTTGACAGATGAAAGATTCAGTTTGTCTAAATCTGATTTGGTAAGATAACCTGTATTTGCAGTTATCTTGAGTTCGTAACTGTCAATAAATCCGCCGTCATTGCTTGTTGCGGTAATTAAAACATATTCAGTTGGTCTTATTGCTGTTACAATTCCATTGGCATCAACAGTTGCTTTGGTTTTATCACTTGTTTTCCACGTGATACTTTTATCTACTGCATTTGAAGGACTTACCTGTGCATGCAGTTTTATTTTTCGTCCCTTTTCAACGGTTTGTCCTTTTGGGTCGGTTATGCTGATTGATTTTACTGACACCTGTGAAAGGTTAACGGTCTTTGCACTGCTGAATTCAGAATAATATCTTTTGCCGTCAACAACTTTTCTGCTTCTGATTCTGACATAATATGTTGCACCTGACTTTAATTTTGATACGGTTTTGCTTGTGCTGTCAGTTCCGTCAATATAGAGATATGTGCAGTTGTTTGATGGAAATCGTTTGTCTGTACTGTACTGGAGCTGATAACCTTGTGCGGTGCTTTCTTTCCGCCATGTTACGTTGAATGAAGTGGTGAATGCGGTTGTATAGGTAATGTAAGTTGGATTTGCTTCATTCCTGTGCCTTGTTGCGATTGATTTAATATTGCTCCATGCAGAATAATAATTTTGACCGCTGACGGTTCTGTATGTTCTGATTCTGACATAATATGTTCGGTTTGACATACATCCTGCTATTTGTTTTGCTGTAACAGTTGAGCCGTTAACAGTAGTTGTTTTTGTACCGCCTGATGGGAACTTGCTGCTTGTACTGTGCTGAATTTGATACCCTGTTGCATTTGCAACTTGCTTCCATGCAAGATAATATCCGCCTGGTCGGCCTGAAAGACTTGTGATTGTTGTGTCAGCCGCTTCATTTCTGTGTCTTGTTGCAACCGGTTTTGCACTGCTCCATGCCGAGAATTGCTTTTTATTATTAACATTTTTATATGTTCTCAGTCTAACGTAGTATGTTCTGTTTGACATACATCCTGTAACTGTTTTACCGTAACAGTCAGGATTTGCAATATCAATCAGTTTGTATCCTCCGTTTGGGAACTTGTTGCTGGTACTGTACTGTATCTGATAACCGTTAATATTGGATTTTCGTTTCCAGCTTACAGCAAATCCGCCCGGTTTGCCTGCTAAGGCATTAATATTTACCGACGGTATGTTTGATGCTGCAAATATAGTACTTGAAAAACCTGTGCCGGTTATTAAGATGATAATTGCAAGAAAGACTGATATTGTTTTTTTCATTCGTTATGCACCTGATTTCAAACTATAATTTTGTAATAATACCACAACTGAGCTATATTGTGTATCACAGTTAAATTATATCAAAGTTAATATTGGTTGTAAACAACACATTATTGGTATTTTTGTAAATTTTCTTGAAACTTATAATAAAGAGAATCTGAATTCCGTAACGGTTCGGAATTCTTTATTTGCTTCAACATATACAAACGGGAAGTTTGAATGATTAACAGAATCAGGATAGAACTGTGTTTCCAATGCAACACCGCGTCGGTAGGATACGGGTGCGTTTTCTTTTCCTGCTGTTGCATTTTTATTCAGCCATCCGCCGCAGTAAACCTGAATTCCGGGCAAGTCGGTATATACTTCCATTTTTCTTCCCGATGCTTCGTCGGCAAGAATACACGCTTGTTCCAGTTTGCCGATTTCTTTGTTGCGCAGACAGAAATTATTGTCGTATCCTATTCCGTCAATAATTGCTCTGAACGGTTCGTCAATTCTGTCTCCTATTTTATGCATTTCGGTGAAGTCCATCATAGTTCCTTTTACTTCGCCGAGTTCACCTGTAGGAAGCTGGTCTTCATCTGTTTCCGTAAAGTAATCTGCATTTATTTTCAGCAGATGTTCCTCAACCGTTTTTTCTCCATTGCAGGATAAATTGAAATAAGAATGGTTTGTAGGATTGGCAATTGTCTTTTTGTCTGACAGGACAGTATATTCGAGTCGGAGTACATTATCATCAGTGAAGGTGTATTTTACTTTCAGTGTAAAGTTGCCCGGGAAACCATCCTGCATATCCGGTGAAAAGAAAGAGAACGTAACGCTGTTATCCGTGCTTTCCTCAACATTCCACAAATTAAAACTGAATCTTCCGCCTCCGTGGAGAGTCCAACTGCCTTGGTTGTTCGGTGTGTTGTATGTTTTTCCGTCAAGTTCAAATTTTGCATCTCTGATTCGGTTTGCATATCTTCCCACAACAAGTCCCTGATAACCCAAATCAGGGTCAGCATAATACTTCGGCTCGTCAAAACCGAGTACAACATCACCCAAAACACCGTTTTTATCAGGTACATTGATTGACTGAATACCTGCACCGAATGTCATCAGAGAGACAGAAGCACCGTTTTTGTTTTTTATTGTATAAAGTTCCACTTCTTTGTCATTAAACTTACCGAAAACTGATTTTGTGATATTCATATCATTACTCCTAAAGTCAAAATTGTTTATAAATTAACAATTTTAAGTATAAGATAAAATGTAAACAAATTCAATACCTTCTTGACTTTTATTCGTGTTCTAATGTATCTTATTAATATAAAATTATTCAAAGGAGTGACAGGATTGGATAATATCAATGTGTTTTTAACAGGTACTCTGCGATATATACTTCCGATACTTGCAGTGATAATTGTTGCTGTCTGTGTGATTTCTTTATTCAGAAACAGACCGAGACTGCACAAACTTGCTCAGTTGGTTGATCAGAACAATGGTTCAATAATAGATATTGACAGATGGGAAACCTCAATAGGCAAAAGCAAATCGAACGATGTTGTGCTTCCTATGCCGGATATTTCACGTTTCCACGCTGTTATTGCCAAAAAGAGAAAAGATTGGATTATAACAGACACATTTTCAAAAACAGGCATAGAGGTTAATGGTGAAAAGGTTGACGGCAGTATGGTTATTACCGACGGCGATATAATCAATATCGGCTCAATACCGCTCAAATTCCTTTGTGCTGAAGCACTTTCAAATGAAATGAAAACGCAAATGAGAACTGAGGCGAAAGAAATGAATGTACAAAGTAACAATATTGCATACGCTGTTTTGGTAGATGTTAAGACACACAGACCTGTTTATCTCAGGAGCAAAGATGTTCTTATCGGCAGAGGGGATGAATGTGATATTCAAATCAAACTTGATACGGTCAGCACAGAGCATGCAAGGATTCATATGACAACGCACGGATGGGCTTTGTCAGATTTGAACAGCCATAACGGGACAAAACTTAACGGCAGATTTATTTCGCAGCCGCAGTTGATTTTTGATGAAGATATGGTTACTTTCGGTGACAGAGTATTTATTTTCTATGAAAAATAAGGAGTTTGAATTATGGCAAAAAATAAGGTTAAAAATAAACCGAAAAAAATACCCCATATTAAGCCGATAAATAATTTTGCTCTTCTTTTTGTATTGACATTGTTCCAGCTCTTTACAGGTTACAGTGCTGCTGTTGCAGACGGAGAATTTGCGAGCAAAGTCATGTTATCTTCGGGAATATTTATTGCACTTGAATGGGTTTATGTTACCGTGTTTTATACCGTGCTGCACAGAAGAAATTTTGAACTTGAGTTCATTGCTTTTTTTCTTACGGGTGTAGGATTGACAGTGATAGGTTCTGTTGATCCAGATGCTTGTTTTAAACAATTAATGATTGCTGTGGCAGGTATTATCGGTTATACCGTTCTGGTATTTATCCTCGGTGATGTTGATTTGTGTATGAAATTGCGTCTGCCTGTAGCAATTGCGGCACTCTTTCTGCTTGCACTCAATCTCATTATCGGTCAGGTTAAGCATGGTGCGCAAAACTGGATTACGATTGGCGGTGTTACTGTTCAGCCGTCTGAATTTGTCAAGGTGGCATTTATTTTTGTCGGTGCGGCAACTTTGGAAAAAATACAGACATCCAAAAATATTATCAGGTATATTGCATTTTCTGTGGTTTGCGTCGGCACATTGATTTTAATACGTGACTTCGGTACAGCACTTATCTTTTTTATCACTTTTCTTATCATAGCATTTATGAATTCGGGTGATTTTAAAACAATCGGTCTTGCTGTTTCTGCGGCAGGACTCGGCGGTGCAATTGTAATCAAATATAAATCTTATGTAACAAAGCGTTTTGCAATTTACCGCCATGTGTGGGAAGATCCTTATGACAAAGGTTATCAGCAGGTGCATATTCTGACAGGTATGGCATCGGGCGGATTGCTTGGTCTCGGTATCGGCAATGGCAGTATCAGGCATTATTTTGATAATTATCTGACAACAACGGATGATATATTCGGTATTATTTGTGAAGAGTGGGGATTTTTGTTCGGAATTGTATTAGTGCTTTCATTTGTTGCAATTGCCGTGTCAGCACTGGTTAATTCCATTGCGGCAAGATCTGCCTTTTATTCTATTTCAGCAGTAGCAGGTGCAGGTATGCTTTTGTTCCAGACCGCACTCAATATTTTTGGTATAACAGATGTTTTGCCGCTGACAGGTGTAACACTGCCTTTTGTCAGTCAGGGCGGCAGTTCCATGATCAGCTGCTGGGCAATTCTTGCATTTATCAAGGCGTCTGATGTGCGTACCTATAATTATCTTGGAGGTGTACGCAGGAAATGAAGATGATAACACGAAGAGGATTATTTCTCCTTATACTTGTAATTGCATTCTTGGGTGGACTTGGATTTTTAACATACAGTTTTATTACAGAAGGCCATGATTGGGCAATGCAGCCGTACAATAGTAAAGTTTATTATAATGGTGAACTTGTCGGTGCCGGCAAGATAACAGACTGCAACGGAAGAAGCCTTGCCGAAACGGTTGACGGCAGACGTGAATATAATGATTCCGAAACAACAAGAAAATCTACGCTCCATGTTGTCGGGGATACAAAAGGCTTTATTTCAACGGGTATCCAGAATGTGTATGAATCAAAATTAACAGGATATAATGCACTCACAGGTATTTACAGCCTTACGAACGGTAAGACTAATGATATGGAACTCACAATTGACGCAGATATTTGTGATGTTGCATACAATGCTTTATCAGATTACAAAGCAGGCTGTGTCGGTGTTGTAAACTATAAAACAGGTGATATTGTTTGTGCAGTATCAACCCCGAGTTATGATGTGCAGAATAAACCGAATGATATAGATACAAACAAGAGATATGAGGGTGCATATATCAACAGATTTTTGACCGGTTTGTATACGCCCGGTTCAACATTCAAAATTGTGACATCCATCTGTGCATTGGAAAATATACCGGATATTCAGCAGCGTACCTTTGTTTGTGAGGGTGAGTATGATCCTGGTAAGGGTACACCGATTGAATGTAATGCTTATCATGGAAAAATCACTTTTGAACAGGCACTGGCAAAATCCTGCAATTCTGCTTTTGCACAGATTGCAATTGAACTCGGACCTGAAAAACTCGCCAAAACAGCACAGCAGCTGGGTATTACTTCTCCTGTATATGTCAGCGGTGACATCAGTTCATCAACAGGAAGATTTTTCCTTGAACAAGGTGATGCCGATGATTATGTCGGCTGGACAGGAATTGGTCAGGGCGATACGCTTGTTTCCCCGATTGCGATGCTCAGATTGGTCAGTGCAGTAGCAAATGACGGAAAAACCGTTTCCTACAATCTTGTTAATTCGTTTGCAAATAAGGCAGGGAAGGCACTTGATCTCGGGTTTACACGCAGGGAAACACAGTTGATTAGTTCTCAAACTGCTTCAACAATGAAAACACTTTTAAGAAATAATGTAAAAGAACAGTACGGCGATTATAATTTTGATGGTCTTAATCTCTGCGCAAAGTCAGGAACGGCACAGATTGACAGCAATACAAATCATAATACAGCATGGTTTGTGGGATTTATGGATGATGACAAAAATCCTTATGCCTTTGTTGTTCTTGTTGAATACGGCGGTTCAGGTTCTCAGAATGCAGGACCTATTGCGAACAAGGTGCTTCAGGCAATTGTTAATAAGTAGGCAAGAATAGAAATCCGAACTTGCCCAAAGCACCGTATTAAAGCGAATTTGTGAAGTTTTCTATGTTGCCTTGCGTCAGCAAGGCTTCCATCTCAAAAATCAAAATTCATCTTTAATCCATTGATTTTACTATTGAAAATGAAAAAGAAAAAGCACTGCTAATCTCAGTTGATACAGGAGATTTTGATGCTCAGGTCTCAATGGAGGAGCTGGAAGAACTCACCAAAACAGCAGGTGGTAATCCTGTTGCCAATATGGTGCAGAAACGCAGTGCTGTCGAGGGTGCAACCTTTGTCGGTAAAGGACGGCTTGAGGAAATAAACGAATTCTGCAAGAATAATGATATTGATGTTATTATTGCAGACAATGAATTGACACCTGTGCAAGTCAGGAATATTGAGAATGCAACTGATGTGAGAGTTGTGGACAGAACAACTTTAATTCTTGATATCTTCGCAGGCAGAGCCAAGTCGAAAGAAGGCAAACTGCAGGTTGAACTTGCTCAGCTGAAATATGCCTTGCCAAGATTAACGGGTAAAGGTACAAGCCTTTCGCGTCTTGGCGGCGGTATCGGTACACGCGGACCCGGTGAAACAAAGCTGGAGACGGATAAACGTCATATCAGACGTAAAATTCAATATATCAAAGAAGAACTTGCGGACGTTGAAAAGCGCAGGGATATGCAGCACAAACGCAGAAAAAAGAATGGTGTAAGTGTGATTGCGATTGTCGGTTATACAAATGCAGGCAAGTCCACGCTTATGAACCGATTGACAGATGCAGGCGTTTTGCAGGAAGATAAATTGTTTGCAACGCTTGATCCAACAGCGAGGAAGTTGTATTTGCCCGATGGTCAGCAGGTGATGATTGTTGATACGGTTGGCTTTATCAGCCGTTTGCCTCATCAATTGATAGATGCTTTTCGTTCAACTCTTGAGGAGGCAACTTATGCCGATGTTATTCTCAATGTCAGTGACGCCTCAAGCGAGCAGTGTCATAACCATATCATGACTACAAACAATATTCTTTCATCTCTTTTCAGCAACGGCCGTATTGATGTACCCGTAATAAATGTTTTTAACAAATGTGATATTGCACAGGATTTAGAAAGTGTCACTTACCCGTATTCTGCCGGTAATACCTGTGTCAGAATCAGTGCAAAAACCGGTGAAGGTATTGATAATCTGCTTGCTGCAATTCAGTCCTCTCTTCCGCAGACAAGAAAGAGAGTAAACCTTCTTATTCCGTTTGATAAAGGTGCAATAGCGGCGAAAATCAGAACGGATGGTGTAATCCACAGTGAAGAATATCTTGCACAGGGATTATTTCTTGATGCAACTGTTGAAATTTCATATTTAAAGACTTTAAAAGATTATATTATGTAAAAATAAATCATAGAATTACTTAGGTGATTTTATGAAAATGTTTACTTTTAAACTGAAACCAAAGACTATTTTTGGTTTGATTCTGGCTGTTACAGGCATAATTGTTATTATCCTTACTTTTGTGTCAAATCATTTGATAGACAGTAAGAGCGTTTCTGCCACAATCAGTGCATCTACGGATGAAGAGAGAAGAAATTATCTTGCACAGTTTGGTTATGAACTCTCTAAGGATTGTGAGGAAAAGGAACTCACTATACCGCAAAGCTGGAATCAGGTTTATACTGACTATAACGAGGTTCAGGTTAATCAGGGATTTGATTTGACCGAATATAAAGGGAAAAAGGTAACACTGTATACCTATACAATCACAAATTATGAAAATATCAGTGAAGGAATTGTTGCTGATATGCTCGTTTGTGACGGTATTTTAATCGGCGGGGATGTGTGCAACACTTCTGCAGATGACGGATTTTTAGTTGGATTTAACGGAGAATAATGGAGCGAATTGACAAAATAATTTCGACATCATTAAATATATCAAGAAATGATGCAAGGAATTTGATAAAATCAGGAAGAACAGAAGTAAACGGAGTGGTTGTCAAAGATGTCAAGCAGAAGTTTGATACAGAAACCAGCTCCGTTATCTGTGACGGACAGGTTGTGACATATAATAAGTATGTCTATATAGTTATGAACAAACCAAAAGGTGTAATTTCCGCAAGCAGCGGGCATGGTGATAAAACCGTGATTGATATACTTCCTGCTGATATGAAGAGAAAAAATCTTTTTCCGGCAGGCAGACTGGATAAGGATACCACAGGGTTTATGCTCATTACCGATGACGGGGATTTTGCTCATAGGATACTGAGTCCGAAAAATCATATACCCAAAACCTATATAGCTGAACTGGACAAGCCTTTTGACAGCGAAGTCGTTTCCGCATTTGAAAAAGGAATCACTTTAAAAAATGATACATGTATGCCGGCATCAATAAAAGCACTTGATGATAACCATTTGGTTGCTGAGGTTGTGATAAAACAGGGTATGTATCATCAGATAAAAAGAATGTTTTTAAAATTCGGTATAACGGTTCTGGAATTGAAAAGGATAAAAATGGGTGCTCTGATGCTGGATTCTTCTCTTATGCCCGGTGAATGCAGGTATCTTGATGCAGATGAAATAAAGCAAATTGAATATGGCAAATAACTATACTTATGATTTGAATTCATACCATTAACTATATATTGTGCATTTTGCTTTGCATACGTTTGTTTATGCAACTCTAACAAAAAAATATATATTTTTTTGTTAAAATAGTTGCAATATGGTGAAAACTCTTGTATAATATTAACAAGTAATGTGTATGGTTTTTGTGCATTATTTTTAATTTGTTATTTTGTTGAGAGGTGAATGTTTTATGCCGAACAGATTATTTCAGGGCATAGTTAACCAAATGCGTGAAGCTATTGGCCGTACTGTCGGTGTTGTTGATGAATCAGGTACAGTTGTTGCATGCAGTGACCTTGGGATTATCGGAGAAGTCCGCAAAAGTGTTGTTGCCGCAGGTGTTTTCAATTCTGCACAGACATGTGTTGATAATGCAACATATACCACTTTTGATGTTTTAATTCATCCTGAGTACGCTGTTTTTGTTGACGGTGTTGACGAACTTGCTTATCGCTATTCACAGATTATTGCGGTTGCACTTGACCAAATTAAACATAATAACGATGAAAAATTTGACAGATCCAATTTTGTCAAAAATGTTATTCTTGATAATATTCTTCCCGGTGATATATATATCAAAGCAAGAGAACTTCATTTTAATAATGATGCAACAAGGGTCGTTTTCCTTATCCGTACGAATCAGGAGACTGAAATACCTGTCTTTGATATTTTGCAGAATTTCTTCCCTGACAAAACAAAAGATTTTGTAATTAATATTAATGAAAGTGATATTGCATTGGTTAAAGAGGTAAGGCCGAATGTTGACAGCAAGGATCTGGAAAAACTTGCCCGTTCAATTAATGACACACTGCTGTCAGAGTTTTATTTCAATGCGGTTATCGGTATCGGTACCTGTGTTACCGGTGTAAAGGAACTGGCTCATTCTTTTAAAGAAGCACAGGTTGCGCTTGAAGTCGGCAAAGTTTTTGATACTGAGAAAACGATTATCAGTTATGAGAATCTCGGTATTGCACGTCTGATTTATCAGCTTCCTACAACCCTTTGTGATATGTTCCTTAAAGAAGTGTTCAAACGTGGTTCAATTGAATCGCTTGATAATGAAACACTGTTTACAATTCAGAAGTTTTTTGAAAATAATCTTAATGTGTCCGAAACTTCAAGAAAACTTTTTGTTCACAGAAATACGCTTGTTTACAGACTTGAAAAAATTAAAAAGTTAACCGGCCTTGATTTAAGAGAATTTGATGATGCAATTGTGTTTAAGGTTGCATTGATGGTTAATAAATATCTGGCATCAAGCCCTATTAAGTATTAATAACTGTAAAATTTTACCACGGCAGATTGTGTTTTGCCGTGGTTTTATGCGTTTTTTCGGATTTTTTATGTATGCGGTAAAGGTTCTGTTTACAAAAGTGTAACAAAAAATTCTTGATTTATTATATAAGTTGATATATTATATATATTAGGTATTGTGTTTTATGTGAAAATGCGTTATCGCAAATCTTTTATTAAGAGGTAAAATACTGTGATAGAATTCAGAAATGTATCAAAAGTGTATGACAGTAACGGAACCCATGCTCTGTCTAATGTTAATATTAAAATTGAAGACGGAGAATTCGTTTTTGTTGTTGGTTCATCAGGCGCCGGTAAAAGCACCTTTTTGAAACTTATTATGCATGAAGAAAAGCCTACTGAAGGTGAAATTATTTTTAATGAATATTCTTCTGCAACACTTAAAAAAAGAAAAGTACCATATTACAGACGTGATATGGGTATTGTTTTTCAGGATTTCAGACTTATCCCAAAGATGACTGTTTATGACAACGTTGCATTTGCTATGCGTGTCATCGGTGCTAAGGAAAAAGAAATCCGAAAAAGAGTACCTTATATCCTTCAGCTTGTTGGTTTGTCACAAAAGGCAAGAGCATATCCAAATGAACTCTCAGGCGGTGAACAGCAGAGAGTTTCACTCGCAAGAGCATTGGTTAATAATCCAAAAGTTATTATTGCGGACGAGCCTACCGGTAACGTTGACCCTGAAATGAGCCACGAAATTGTCGGTCTTCTCACAAAAATCAACAATGCAGGCACAACAGTAATTATGGTTACCCATGAACACGATTTGGTTCGTTCTTTCCAGCGAAGAGTTATTGTTATCAAAAACGGTGAGGTTGTATCTGATACACCGGACCCGACTCACGCTCAGTTTGAAAGTTCAACACCTAAGGAAGATACCGATATGTTCTTCTTTGAAGAAAATGTTGCTATTGATAAAGTTGAACTGGATGATGTGTTTGACAATCTTGAGGATGTTGTAACAGCATCACAGGATGAAGAAAATGCGGGAGGTGAGGAATAATGACTGCTTCAAGTCTCAGATACCTTACAAAAGAAGGTTTCAGAAATGTTTGGACAAACAGAATGATGTCACTGGCATCCATTTGTGTTCTTATGTGTTGTTTGGTGCTTATCGGTTCGGCTGCAATGATGTTTGTTAATATCGACTCTTTGCTTTCCAGAATTGAGGAAGAAAATGTTGTTATGGTTTATGTAACTGATGAAACAACAGGTGATGCACTCACACAGATGGAAAATGAAATCCGTGCGATTGATAATATTAAAGAAGTTGAATTTGTATCAAAAGAAGATGCATGGGCTGAACAGCTTGAAACGATGGAAGAGGCACAGGCAAAGTTTTTCAAAGAAGTAAGTTCCGATATTCCTTTACCGAATGCTTATAAAGTAACAATTGAAAATCTTGATTATTTTGATGATACAGTGTCATCGCTCAAATCTCTGGACAATATTGACACCATCAGAGAAAATAAAGATTTGGCAGAAAAACTTGTAACTATCCGTCAGGGTATTTCAATTATCGCAATTGTTATTGTTGCAGTTCTTTTTGCAATTTCATTGTTTATTATTTCAAATACAATCAGACTGACAGTTTACAGCCGCAGACTTGAAATCAGTATTATGAAATCAGTCGGTGCCACAAATGGTTTTGTCAGATTCCCGTTTATTATTGAAGGTATAATCCTCGGTGTGATTTCGGGTGCAGTAAGTCTTGGTATTGTCTGGGGTGTTTATGAATTCGCAATCAAGCAATTCTCAAGTTTATTATTGTCTCTTAATTTGAAGGCTATCCCGTTTGCCGATTATGCATTGCCGATGCTTGGCATTTTTGTTGCAATCGGTGTTGTATGCGGTGTTGGCGGTTCACTCGTGACAATGAGTAAATATCTTAACAAGGAAGGCAGTGAGATTAGCAATGTTTAAATCAAATATTAAAGTTATTTCTTTGCTTTTGTGTTTTGTATTTATATTTGCCACTTTTAATTTTGGTATAACAGCACAAGCAAAATCAATGTCTGATTTGACAAATGAAAGAGAAAAAATTCAGAATGAAATTGATTCTACCCAGAAAAAGATAAATGCTCTTTCTAAAGAAAAAAAGGAAACAGAAGAATATATAGCAGTCCTGAGGTCAAAAATAGAATTGTTGCAGGATAAGATTAATTCTCTTCAAAAAGAAAAAAGCACTCTTCAGGCAGAGATTGATGCTGTTCAGGAGAAAATTAAAAAGACCGAAGCTGAATTAATTGCCCTGCAGAAGGAAATTGACGCAAAGCAGGCAGAGTTTGATGAAAATTATGAACTTTATACAAAGCGTCTCAAAGCAATGTATGTTTCAGGTTCCGTTTCAAATCTGGAAGTTCTTCTTACCTGTGAAGATATGAGTGCCATGTTTACCCGTTCACAGATGATTAAATCTGTAGCAGAGCGTGACAGTGCAGCGCTTGAAGATTTGATGAACAAGATGGAAGAAATTGAAGCAGGCAAAAAGAGCCTTGAAGAAAAGCGAAATGAAATGAATGAAGATAAGAAAAATCTTGAATCCGATAAGGCTTCTCTTCAAAAAAGAATTGATGAAATTGATACTTCAAAAAAGGAACTTGATTCAGAGGCTGCTGAAGTAAATGAACTGATGAAAAAAATCAATGCGCAGCAAGGCGAGTATATGGAATTGATTGAAACCAATCAGGAAGAACTTGCAGCGGTTGAAGATGAAATTCGACGTGCATCCATAACACCTTCCTATGATTATAAACCGGCACCGGGAGGTACAGGTCAATTCCGTTATCCAACTGATTCAACTACTATATCAGCCGGATATCCTCGTTATAGTAATGGTTCGTGGCACGGCGGTATAGATTTCCCTGTATCAACAGGCTCAAATGTTTATGCTGCGGCTGACGGCGTGGTTTCTCTTGTGAAATATCTGAATACCAGTTATGGTTATCATGTGATGATTAACCACGGTAACGGAATTTCAACACTCTATGCGCATAACAGCCAGATTCTTGTAAGTCCGGGTCAGACCGTTTCCAAAGGGCAGGTTATTGCAAAGAGCGGCTCAACCGGCAATTCAAGCGGTCCTCATTGTCACTTTGAGGTTCGTGTAAATGGTGAACAGGTTAATCCGTTAAGTTATTTATAAATACATAATAATATTAAGGAGTGAAGTCAATGAAACAGTCAAAATTATTCTTCAGGGTTATGTCTGTCTTATTGACTTTATGCCTTTTTATAACTGCTGTTGTTCCGCAGTCTGTCATAATGGCATCAGCCAATGCATATCCTGATAATTATGATAATCTTACGAATGAACAAAAGCAGGCGGTAATTGAACAGCGTCTTAAAGAAGTCAATGCAAAACTTTCAACTCTTGGCAAAGAGTCAAAAGAAACGGAAGAATATATTGATACTCTCGACCAGAAAATCGGTTATCTTCAGAATCAATTGAATCTTGATAAGCAGAAAATTACCGACTCAAACAATAAAATTACAAATCTCAAGCAGGTTTATGAGAATAACAAAACCGAAATTGCCAATCTCAAAGTTGAGATTGAGGAATTATCAAAAGAGAGCGTTGTTATTCAAAAGAAATTTGATGTATCTTATTCAGAGTACAGTGAACGTGCAAAGGCAATGTACATCAGCGGTAATATGACTGTGTTGGAGATGTTGCTTACCTGTGATGATATTTCCACTTTATTTACAAGGCTTGAGATGATTAAACGTGTTTCAAAGTATGATAAGGAACTTCTGAATTCTTTGAAAGAAGAAGGACAGAGACTTCTTGATTCAAGAGAAAAATTGCAGCAAAAAAATGACAAACTTGAACAGGACCAGACAGTGCTCATTGAAACACAGGAAACATTAACACAGACAGTTAAAGAACTTGAAACACAGCAGCTTGATTTTACACAAAAGCAAAAGGACTATGAAACTGAAAAGAAAGAGTCTGACGAACTCCTTGTTAAACTCCACCAGCAAAAAGGAGAATACAGCGAACTGAGAAATCAGGAGCAGGCAGAACTTGATGCAATTAATGCGGACATTGCTGCTGCTGCTGACAGATATATCAAAGAGCAGGAAAAAAATACAACTACCACAACAACTACAAAGAAGACAACGACCACCACAAAACCAAATGGTGATACAGATAAACCTACGAGCAAACCAAGCACGCAAAAACCGACTGAAAAACCGACCTCATCAAACCGATTGTCTTTGACTTATCCTGTTCCGTCACAGACAAGAATTACTTGTGATTATGGTGAATATAAGGGTCACACAGGTGTGGATTTCAGTTGTGCAAGCAATTCAAAAGTTGTTGCTGCAGAATCAGGAAAGGTTATTATTTCAACGGATTTGAAAAACAGTGATGGTTCGTACAGAAGTTACGGCAGATATATTGTTATTGCCCATGATAAAAAAGATGCAAAAGGCAATTATGTGTTCACGCTTTATGCTCATAATTCACAGCGTCTGGTATCAGAAGGCGATTATGTGAAAAAAGGCCAGCAGATTGCTAAAAGCGGTTCAACAGGTAACTCAACAGGTCCGCACTGCCATTTTGAAGTAAGAACACCAACAGGACTTTATGAAGACTGTGTAAATCCGAGACCGTATTTACCTTAATGTATTAGTGAAAGGGGTTTTAAAATTGAATAAGAAAATTCTTTCACTTTTTCTTGCAGTGGTAATGATGTTTTCTGTGAATGCAGGAATGACTGCCTTTGCCGAAGAAGAATCGACAGAACCTTCAACTGAAGCAACCACTGAACAAGATAAGAATAAATTGACCAAAGAAGAAGCCCAAAAACTTCTTGAAGATCAGAAAAAAGAATTGGAAAAAAACATTGCCGATGCAGAAAAGCAACTTGCAGAACTTGAAAAAAGTTCAAAAGGTACAGCGGAGTATATTGATGCTCTCGACCGTAAAATCGGCTACATAAATGAGCAGTTAACCATGCTTGAAGATGAGAATATTTCTATTCAGGCTGATATTGATAAGCTCCTCCCTTCTATTGAAAAGAATGAGAAAGAACTCAAAGTCCTTTCAAAAGAGGTTGAAACCACAAAAAAAGATTTGGAAAAACTTGAAAAGAAGTTTTCAGGTGTGTATGAAGCATATTGCTACCGTCTCAGAGTAATGTATATCAGCGGTGATTACAGCGTGCTTTCAGCATTGCTGACCTCAAAAGATATATCAGGATTCCTTACCAGATATGAGATGGTAAAATCCATTTCAAAAAGTGATACGGATTTGTTAAAAGAAGTTAAGTCCAAGATGGAAGAAATAGTGACCAAGCAAAACGGACTTAATGAAAAAGTTGCTGAATACGAAACCGCAAAAGGCGAACTTGATTTGCAAAAAGAAGTTCTTGATGCTAAGCAAAGAACAATAGAAACAAACAGCGCAACCATTGCCAGCAGAAAAGCGTCACTTGCTACTGACAGAGCAGAGAGTGATAAACTTCTGGCAGAACTTACTGCGAAGAATCAGCAGTATACTGAGTTCCGAAATGAAGACAGTGCATTGGTTGCAGCGGTTGAAAAAGAAGTACAGGATTTGATTGCAGGCATTAAATCTCCTGACGAAGTAACAACTGCAACACAGTCTGACAAAACATCTTCTTCATCGACTATAACCGTACCCAAGGCGGATGTTTACAGCAATTCAGATGCTGTTTTGAATATGACATATCCTGTTCCGGGGCATACAGGCATATCTGCCGGTTATCCGAATTATTCATCAGGTAAATATCACGGCGGTATAGATTTTCCGTGTCCGACCGGTTCAAGGGTTGTGGCAGCACAGGACGGTATTGTTATTACAGTAAAGCGTCTTGATTACAGTTATGGTTATTATTTGATGATTTATCACGGTACGGATTCCAGAGGACGTTCCGTAGTAACACTTTACGGTCATAATTCATCAATACTTGTCACCAATGGTCAAACAGTAAAGAAAGGACAGCAAATTGCCAAGAGCGGTTCAACAGGCAACTCAACAGGTCCGCATTGTCATTTTGAAGTCAGGTTTAACGGAGAACGTGCAAACCCGAAGAATTATTTAAGCTAATGAATAAGATTAATTATCAGCGCGAACTTGATAAAATTATTGAAGCGAATAAAAGAGAGGACATTACGCCCTCTCTTTTACTGCATAGTTGCTGTGCTCCGTGCTCAAGTTATACGATTGAATATTTGTCACAGTACTTTAAAATTACTATTTTATATTATAATCCTAATATATCAAGTGCCGCAGAGTATGAGAAAAGGAAGGCAGAGCAAATCAGGCTGATAAACTCTCTTCCTGTTAAACACAAAGTGAACATTATGGATTGTGATTATAATCCGAAAGAATTTTTTGAAATCGCAAAAGGTTATGAGTATTGCCGCGAAGGTTATGAAAGGTGTTTCAGATGCTATCGCCTGAGATTGGAAAAGACTGCGTTTGAGGCGAAAAAGAATAATTTTGATTATTTTTGTACGACTCTTTCAATCAGTCCGCTGAAAAATGCGCAGAAGATTAATGAAATCGGCTTTGATATTGAAAAGCAGTCAGGTGTAAAATGGCTTGCTTCTGATTTTAAGAAACGTGAAGGATACAAAAGGTCGATCGAACTTTCACGTCAGTACAATCTCTATCGTCAGAATTATTGCGGCTGTATTTATTCGAAAGGAGCAAATGAAGATGAAGAATCCCCTTGCGGACAGAATAAGACCCCAAACGCTTGATGAAGTTGTCGGACAGAAACATTTGCTCTCGAAAGATAAGGCACTGTATAATTTGATTGCAGGCGGGGATATTCCTAACTTGATTTTTTACGGTCCGTCGGGTGTCGGAAAAACAACTGTTGCATCCATTATTGCAAATGCAACGAACAGGACTTTACGCAAACTCAACGGCACCACTGCGTCAACACAGGATATAAGGGATATTGTGGCTGAGATTGATACTTTCACTGCCCCCAACGGAATTTTGCTGTATCTGGATGAGATTCAGTATTTCAATAAAAGGCAGCAGCAGAGTTTGCTTGAATTTATCGAGAACGGAAAAATTACGCTGATTGCATCAACTACCGAAAATCCGTATTTTTATATTTATCCGGCTATCCTTTCCCGTTCAACTGTGTTTGAATTTAAGAGTGTTGACTGTGACGATGTTATTCCTGCAATCAATCGTGGATTTGATATTTTGTCAAAAGACTACGATGTTGAACTGGATATTGAGGACGGTGTGCTGAAAAGGATTGCAAATGGCTGCGGCGGAGATGTAAGAAAAGCACTCAACAGTGTTGAAAATTGTTTTTTTGCCACAAATACCGTTGACGGAAAAAAATGCATTAAACTTGAAACAGCAGAAGAACTCACACAAAAAAGTTCTGTCAGATATGATAAAGACGGTGATGAGCATTATGATATTATATCTGCTTATCAGAAGAGTATGCGCGGTTCTGATCCGGATGCGGCACTCCATTATCTTGCAAGACTGATTGAAGCAGGTGATTTGCCGTCTGCATGCAGAAGACTGATGGTTTGTGCGTGTGAAGATGTGGGACTTGCCTATCCGCAGATTATTCCGATTGTAAAATCAGCTGTGGATATTGCTATGATGGTAGGCTTGCCTGAAGCGAAAATTCCGCTTGCCGATGCGGTTATACTCGTATCAACGGCACCAAAAAGCAATTCAGGTGAAGAGGCAATCAATCTGGCACTTGCCGATGTTCAAAAAGGAAATTACGGACCTGTCCCGAGGCAATTGCAAAATAAGCATTTTGACGGTGAGGATTCTGACATTAAGGGGCAATTTTATATTTATCCGCATAATTATGAAAATCACTGGACTTATCAGCAGTATCTGCCCGATGTTCTGAAAGATAAGCAGTATTATACATATGGACCCAACAAAAATGAGCAGGCATTTAAAGCTTATTGGAATAAAGTTAAGGGGAATAAATAGGTGTTGTTATGACAAAACAAGAGAGAGTATTAAAAGTAATTGAAATATTAAAAGAAGAATATCCGGATGCATTGTGTTCCTTAACTGCATCAAATCCGTTTGAACTTTTGGTTGCTGTCAGGCTTTCTGCCCAATGCACAGATGCAAGAGTGAATCTGGTTACGCCTGCTTTGTTTGAAAAATATAAAACACTTGATGATTATTGCAATGCGGATGTAAAGGATATTGAAAATCTGATACATAGCTGTGGTTTTTATAAAAGCAAAGCAGAGTCCATCATTGGCATGGCGCAGATGATCAGGGACAAATTCGGCGGCAAAGTGCCTGATACGATTGATGATTTGATTACACTTCCGGGTGTCGGCAGAAAAACGGCAAACCTCATTGTCGGTGATATTTACGGTAAAGAAAGTATAGTTGTGGATACACATATGATCAGAATATCCAACAGACTCGGTCTTGTTACTGTTAAAGACCCGAAGAAGATTGAGTTTGCCCTCAAAAAAATAGTTCCTCCGAGTGAAGGCTCTGATTTTTGCCACAGAATTGTTTTGTTCGGCAGGGATACCTGTTCTGCAAGAAAGCCAATGTGTGACTCTTGCAAACTTGCCGGGGTATGCAAAAAGGTCGGTGTAAAAAAATGACATCAAATATTATTCTTATCGGAATGCCGGGCAGCGGAAAATCAACTTGCGGTGTAATTGCCGCAAAAATACTTCTTAAGAATTTTTTTGATACGGATTTGCTGATTCAGAATATTGAAGGCATAAGTCTGCAAAATATTATCGACGCAAAAGGCAATGATTATTTTGAAAACGCCGAAGAACAGGCAATTCTGAATCTTGATATTAAAGGCACGGTTATTGCTACCGGTGGTTCGGTTATCTATTCTGACAAAGCAATGCAGCATCTGAAAGAACTCGGTACGGTGATTTTTCTTAACCTGAGTTATGACAATATGTGCTCAAGGATAAAGAATCTTGCCAGCCGCGGTGTTGTTATGAAACAGGGCACAACACTTAAAGATATGTACGATGAACGATTGCCCCTTTATCACAAATGGGCAGATGAAATTATTGATTGCGATAATCTTTCTGTTGAGCAAACTGCACAAGCAATTTTTGATGCGGTAAAAAATAAAAAAATTACACTTGCACACTAATATAAAAAGTGTTATTATAATAAAAATTATATAGATGGAGGCATTAATATGAGCGAATACGGTGCAAAATTTGTTAAAGAAGGATTAACATTTGATGATGTTCTTCTTATTCCTGCTGAATCTGATGTAACACCTGATAAGGTGCAGCTTCAGACAAAACTTACAAAAGATATTACACTTAATATCCCTTTAATGACAGCAGCAATGGATACTGTTACAGAATCACGAATGGCAATTGCCATAGCACGTGAGGGTGGTATTGGTGTTGTCCATAAAAATATGACTATTGAAGATCAGGCAACTGAGGTTGATAAGGTTAAGAGATCTGAGAATGGCGTTATTACCAATCCTTTCTTCCTTTCACCAAATCATCTTGCTTCAGATGCGGAAGCACTTATGAACAAATATCGCATCAGCGGTGTACCAATCTGTGAAGAAGATGGTACGCTTGTAGGTATTCTTACAAACCGTGATATGAGATTTATGTCGGACTACAGTGTCAAAATCTCAACAGTAATGACTCCAAAAGACCAGCTTGTTACAGCCAAAGAGGGTACAACACTTGAAGATGCAAAAAAAATCCTTATGGGTTCAAAGGTTGAAAAACTCCCCCTCGTTGATAAAAACGGAAAACTCACAGGACTTGTAACGATTAAAGATATTGAAAAGAGTGTTAAATATCCCAATACTGCAAGAGATAAAAACGGCAGACTTCTCTGCGCTGCTGCTCTTGGTGTTACAAATGATGTACTTGACAGAGCAAGAGCTCTTTATGAAGCAGGTGTTGATGCCTTTGTTCTTGACTCCGCTCATGGCCATAGTATGAATATTATGAAATCTGTTGAAAAAGTTAAAAATGCTTTTCCTGAGGTTTCTCTTATTGCAGGTAATGTTGCAACTGCAGACGCAACAGAAGCACTCATCAAAGCAGGTGCAGATGCAGTTAAGGTTGGTATCGGTCCCGGTTCCATTTGCACAACTCGTATTGTTGCCGGTATTGGTGTTCCTCAGATTACTGCAATTTATGATTCTGCTGAAAGAGCAGATAAATATGGTATCCCTGTTATTGCAGACGGCGGTATTAAATACAGCGGTGAAATCGTCAAAGCTATTGCAGCAGGCGGTTCGGTAGTAATGGTAGGTTCTCTTGTTGCAGGTTGTGAGGAATCACCCGGAGAATCTGAAATTTTCCAGGGCCGTCAGTTTAAAGTTTATCGTGGTATGGGTTCGCTCGGTGCAATGAATCAGGGAAGTGCAGACAGATATTTCCAGAAAGGTTCAAAGAAGTTTGTTCCTGAAGGTGTTGAAGGACGTGTACCTTACAAGGGAATGTTGGGTGACACTGTATATCAGATGATGGGTGGTCTTCGTTCAGGTATGGGATACTGTGGCTGTCATACAATTGAAGAACTCAGGACAAAAGCAAAATTTATAAAAATCACCGGTGCCGGTTTGGCAGAAAGCCATCCTCATGATGTATCCATCACGAAAGAAGCACCAAACTATTCAGGCAGCTGCCATCAAGATTAATTGATTTTAGCAGGGCAGTGTTATTATCTAACACTGCCCCTTATTTTTAGGTGTGGGATATATGGCTGAGAACTTGTCAAAATGGGTTAAATTTAAAAAGTTTTTAAAACGAAATATGACTCCGACTTGGGCAAAGCATGTGTCTTATCAAATCTTTGCATTCCTTGTTTCTGTGGCGATGGTTATAGGCGTGGCAGATTATGCAGTAACAAAAACCTATGATGAAAGGAAATTGAGTTTTGTGGAAGGATTTACAATAACTGTGCATACAGGTGCTTATGGTACAGAAATGAATTCTATTGAATTTGTAGAAAATGCCATAAAAAATAATGCCCAAATTATTGAACTTGATATTCGCCAAAGACCTGACCATACTGTTGTTATGAGTCATGATTTGGTTGTTACAAATAATGATGGTGTCGTTCTTCAGGATGCCCTTTCACTACTCAAAGATACGGATATTCAAATTAATTTGGATATAAAAGAAACCCGTGTGCTTAATTCTCTTTATCAGTTGTTGGTTGAAAATAATCTTGTTGAACGCTCTTTTTTAACAGGGATTGAAGTAATTAATGTAAAAGCCGTTAAAGAATCTGATTGTGCCAATATGGATTATTATCTGAATTATAAACCAATCCGAACAAAAATATTTTTTGATGAGTACAGACAAAAGGTAATTGACCTTCTTGAAGAAACAGGAGCAGTTGGTATAAATTGTAATTATAAATATGCAAATTCTCAGTTGTCCGCATTGCTCCATAAAAAGGGATATAAACTCTCTGTATGGACAGTTGACAGGGAGCGAACTGCAAGAAAGATGCTTGTTATCAAACCTGATAATATTACAACCAAAGACCCTGATATGATTGTAAATGTAATTAACAACTGGGGAAAATAAAAAATTTAAAAAAGTGCTTGACTACAGTGCAAAGTTGTGATATATTATTAACGCGTTAGAAATGCGCTGGTGTAGCTCAGTTGGTAGAGCAGCTGATTTGTAATCAGCAGGTCAGGGGTTCGAGTCCGTTCACCAGCTCCACGGTGATGATGGTTTTTCCATCATCACCTTTTTTCATAATTATTTTAATGATAAACACCTGATAATATTGCATAAGCGGTTAGAAAATTTTTCTAACCGCTTATTTTTTGTCATATAAGAGCTTAATTATAGTGCTTCTATTATCTTTGCAGTGAATTCAGCGGTACCGGTGCCGCCGGCTTTGTCAATGTTGTGTTTAAACCGCTCGTCTGAAATGTACAACTGTCCTAAATTTTTTAGAATTTCATCAGTGCAGGTATAATAATTTTCTGTGATGAAATTTTGTAATTTCTTAATCAAGTTCTGTGCAACCTGAGATTTGGGAGAAATGTGTTTTGCTCTCCCGATTTCTGCAAAAATCTGCATGAGTTCATCACTTTTATCATCGGGATGCTTTTGCACATACTCTTTATAGGCTTTTGTGTGTCCCCATTTTTGTTTTGCTTCAGCAGCATACTTTTCAAATTCGCTTGTATCGAATGCTGAAAAATTCATATGATCAACTCCTTTCATTAATAATTTTTGGGCGGAGTGAATGATTTCATCAAGCCTGTTCTTTTGAAGTTCAAGCAGTTTAATTTGTTCTTTCAGTGCTGCTTGTGTATCAAAGTCCGGACTGTCAAGAATAGCCTTGATTTCTTTAAGCGGAAACTGCAGTTCACGAAAAAGTAATATGCTGTGCAGTCGTTCAAGTGCAGTATCGTCATAAAGCCGATAACCTGAATCTGTTGTTTTTGTTGGTTTCAGCAAATCTATTTCATCATAGTAATGCAGTGTACGCACGCTGATACCGGTCAGTCGGCTTATTTCCTTAACTGTTTTCATAGATTCTCCTCCCATTGAGCAGGAATGGGAAATTTGAATTCCTGCTCGTTATCTAAAGTATAAACGATTACGTACCGTGAGAGTCAATAGTGATTTTTAAATTCTTATATAATATATTTTGCAGATCCTTTGCGGACTTATTATATATACTCTTGAAAATGAGGCAATATCTTGGTATAATTTTATTAGATTATTAATCTTGTGAATGCAGCAGATTGAATTCTGCTGTTGGTTAAAGATTCCTTGTGTATATCCCTTTTATTTTGCATTCCTTATTCCCGGCATTTTTGAACATATAAAAGTTTTGTTTTCTTCATTTCATCTACATGTCCAAAAAAGCAAAAGGTACTATATTTGTAGATTGATTTTGGAAGCATGAGTTCAGTCTCGTCACTTCATAAAATTAGAAAAGGAGAAAATATATGTTTAAAATCATTGGAATGTCAGACTTGTTTGAAAACGACAAAATCATTGTAGTTGAAGTTAAGTTTGAAACGAATAATGGTGTTGAAACAGAAATTGACATTGCTGTTAAAGATAACCAAGGCGAAATTTCAAATATAATCACTGTGTGCTGATTTTATTCAAGCAAAAGCAACCTCAGTTAACTGAGGTTGCTTTTTATCTGTATACAATTTTATTTTTACGAGTATAGAAATAATACTTGGGGGTTACCGTTTCTTGTCAGGATGCAGTGATTTCATCACTGTCACCATATATTTTGCCTTTTGAATCAAGCTGTATTTCATATCCGTATTCAAAGACATATGCCATGCTGAACAGGAATAGAATTTCAATAATATTATATAAATCAAATCCGGCATCTAAGTCCGTATTCAAAATTGCTTCAAACAAAAAACCACCGGCTGTCGGCAGAATGATTGCAGCAATCAATAAATATGCCATTCTTTTTATATGCTTCACATTTTCCAGTGTAAACGGTGTATCACCGTTGTTGATATTCACAAACAGTTCATCTAAATGTTTGAGTATGATGCAAAATAAAATAAAGAATATAATTTCGGTCAGACCTGCTGTTTCAAGATATGCTGTTATTTCCGCCTTGGAATTATTGGCAAGTACTTCTTTGATTTTTGCTATGCTTTCCTGATTGTATTCGTCGGCAATTAAAAGATCTTTATATTTCAGCCGAAGTCCTTCCTCTTCATCAATAATGGTTATTTTGTTATCTGTTGATGATATTTTTTCGTCTGACAGTTGTACAATGTTCACAAGATAGGGGATAAAGATCATACATACAATTACAACAGGGATAGCGAGGGGAACTAAAATTCTGCAAATTCTGGCAATGATGTAAATTGCTTTGCTTAAGCCTTTCATTTTTTGTTGTTTTTCTTTTTTGAATTTTACTGTATTCATGATTACTTCTTCATCTAATGCATCCAAATCCGTTATGTCTTCATGCACAATGTCATTCAGTTTGCAGTGGAAAATTTTACACAAACTCATGATGTTATTCATTGTGGGATAGCTTTCACCTCTCTCCCACTTTGATATACTCTGTCGTGATACGTTCACTTTTTCTGCCAACTGCTCCTGTGACATTCTTTTTTGTTTTCTCAGGTTTTGTAAATTATCTCCGAATTTCATTAGACTACTGCCTCCTTTACAGTAAATTTTAAAGATATTCCTCTTCGTTTTCCAGCAACTTTCAGTTGCAATTTATATATTTGTGTGTTACTTAACATCTTTTTCCGGATAATCCCTGTTTTTCCAGTACCACCATTTTAACTTTTCTTCTTCCCATGTATTGTGTTCAGCATAGTAAACAGCCATTCTGAAAAGATACAGTTGGCATTTGTCAACCTGAACGCCTTTTTTTATACAATCTTTCATATAAAGTTCCTCGGGATTCTGGCCGATTAAATCTTCAACGCAAGTAATTCCGATATTTTGGAGTGATTCTTTGGTTCTTTTGCCCACATTAGGTATAACGGTTAAATCTGTTTTCATTTTCTTCCCTCAAATTCCAATATTTAATTAACAATTATATTTTCTTTTTCTTAGAAACTTATATAAAAATGGTGAAACCGTAATTATTCTAACATAAACATTTATCATAGGCAAATAAAAAGAACGGTTATCGCGCTCCTGCTAAAACCGTCCTTCAAATTTATAAATCCTGCAAATCTGCATCGGTAATATCATTTTCAAGATTGTCTCTTGCCAAATCATTGTCAATAACCGAATATGCCTCAGATATAGGCTTTTCCTGTGTTTTGTTTTCAGCATGCGGTATGCTGTGATAGACTTTTTGATTCGGTGGCTGTGTGCCTGCAATAATTGTACGGACATGCCTTTTTCCGTTTTTTGCTTTGCCTTGAATCTCCGGTACAGGTGTGGTTTCATTTTTAGCCTGTGTATGTGTTTGTTCAGGTCGTTTCATACCTTGTTTTGCCATTATAATCACCTCATTTGTATTCTGCCCGATTGAGATGATTTTATAGATTTACTGAAGTTCTTTTTTTGCAACAAACAGCATTGCAAGATATATCCTACCTACATATGAAAATCCAAAATTCATAAATCTATATCTACCTCATAATTATCATCAATCAGGATATAATTGCATCCGTATTTTTTGCACATCTCAAGATTCTGAATATTATCTTTTAATATAATTTCTTTGGTGTACCAGCAGTCATCACCACGGTTTTCAATTATAGCGGCAAAAGCCTTTATATCATCAAAATGATTCTCAATATAATTACTTGTCATTACAAGACAGTAAAACTTAATCTGCTTTAAATATTCGTCATTAAAATCCTTTTTCCAATCAAAGGGTATGTAACATCCTTCAATGATAAGGTTCTGATTGTTTTCTATTGCTGTTTTTACTATCTCTTTAACAATATTCCAAAGATAATTTGTTAAGTCTGTATCATCAGACTCCGGTGTTAAATCCGTATTACCGCTGCGGATGAGACCCATTTTCAAATGATCTATTGAGAGATAAGGATATTTATATTTTTCCAAAAGTTTTTGGGCAAGATTGGTCTTGCCGGTATGCGTTGTACCGGTAATAAGTATTATCATAATTCATTCGTCCACATCATTGTATATTCTTTTTCGCCTGTTTCGGTATCATCTTTTTCTTCAATTATTTCAAATCCGCTTTTTAGATAAAAGCGAAATGCTTTTACATTCTTTTTGTATACATTAAGAGTGAGTTGGGAATTTCCCTGCTTTACTTTATTAAGCAAAGCAGTCCCTATACCGATGTGCTGTTTGTCGGATTTTACAAAAATTCCTTCAATATAATTGCCATTCATTCCGATAAATCCGCAAATTTCATCATTCTTAGTATAAACATAAATTTTTGCATCAAGCAATGCGGATTTTACATATTCAAAATGATTTTCCCAATATTCTTTGCTTATGAATTTGTGTGCGCTTATATTTTCTTCCAGCCAAATAGACATTATTTTATCTGTATCACTATATTCAAATTCTCTGATCATAATTGCCTCGATAAGTTTTTTGTTTTCGCATTAATCTATTTTAAACTATATCATAAAACAAATGAAAAGTCTATTTGGATTGGCGATTGACTGTATAGATATTGGAGTGCAGTTATATCGTTTCATAAATAACTGTAAAAAAAATAAATATTTTAAAATTAACTATTGACAAGTAATATATATTTTTATATAATAAATGAGCCGTTAGCGAATAGCGGTTTATGGTATAACTTTGAGTTGTTACCGGCAACTATTACTGCTTAGAATTGCAGTAGTTTATATACGGAGGAGTTCCCGAGCGGCCAAAGGGAACAGACTGTAAATCTGTCGTCAGTGACTTCGGTGGTTCGAATCCACCCTCCTCCACCAAATTAACGAGTATCCCTGATTCGGGATACTCGTTAATAGTATCGAGGTGTAGCTCAGCTTGGTAGAGCGCTGCGTTCGGGACGCAGAGGCCGCAGGTTCAAGTCCTGTCACCTCGACCAGTTTTTGTTTAAGAAGTTCTGATTTAAGAGTATTTGCAGACTTGAACCTTATGAAGGTCTGAGCGTTAAGAAAATAGTCCTGTGGACTGTTTTCAGCGAAGAGCCCGAGTCCGGTACCGAATACGAAGTATTGGGTAGACGAGGGAATAGAATGCGAGGCATAGCCGAAGCAGTCGGCAAGTCCTGTCACCTCGACCAGAATATCTATGATAAAATTTAAAATATGTATTGATTTTTTATTTGTTTTTTGTTATAATACCTAAGCAGTAACGAGGTGTAACTCAGTTTGGCTAGAGTGCCTGCTTTGGGAGCAGGATGCCGCAGGTTCAAGTCCTGTCACCTCGACCATTTATCTCACAAATCTATGCAATTCGCACAAAGATTTGTGAGATTTTTTTATATTTTTTACAAATTCTATGTTCCTAATAATCTTCAATTGAAAATGATATATCTTAAATAATGATTTCCCCGTAGAAAATCCCCGTTGATTATAGAAAGTCAACGGGGATTTATGTTGGTAATTATTCTGTTTTATAATATTCTGTTAAATCACCATATTGAGTAATAGCTATAGTATTGTATTCACATTGTGTTTTGTTATATTAGAATTTTCAGTACGAAATTGGTAAGAAGTATTGATTTTTAGTTTATTATCATCTTCATAACAAGGGGAAACAATTATATATTCATCGTTTTCATAAATAACTGCACAATCAGTTGTCTTACTATCTTCTACAAAGTAATTTGCATTCTCAATAATATCAATTTTCGTAATTCCATCTGAATAAGAGTATCCAAACACGAATAATAAACATACTATGGAGATTAACATAATTGCCGTTATAATAGTTTTAAATAATAAATCAGAATTCGTATCACTTTTTTTATTGTTGGATTTTTTCTGGAGCTCCACTTTATATGCTTTTATGTATTTTTCTATATATTCTAAATTATTTTTAATTGTTTCTTTATCAAATTTTTTATTTGAAATAAATTTTAATTTGAATTGTTGCAATAAATGTTTTATCATTTTTCCAAAAATTTTTGATTTGTTTTTCTTTGCTTCAATTCGTTCTATGTCAAAAAGCAATTTGTTCTATTCAATAGTACATTTTTTTATGTATTTCTGTTTATTTATATTATTGATATTATATCTTTTATTAACTTGGTTATATTTTGCTTCAAGTTTGCAATGCAAATCATTAATGGACGGGATAAGTGCATTAATAATAACAATCATATTTATTAAAGGAACAAATATAATTGATAAAATCACTATTAATACAATATAATTCAAATTATTGATAATATTGGGTATACTGATTTCAGTAATATTAGAAAATAAAATAGTACAAACGATAAGAGTTAAAGGGTAAAGTCGTAAAAAATATTTAATTAATAAATTTTGTCTATAGTATATATATCCAAGATAATTGATTATTATCATTATTCCTGCCAAAACAATATAAAAAAGAATATTAAATATTGAAGTATCCTTAATCAAATCAATTGTATTCATATCAATGTGAAATGCAGATAATTTACCATATTGATATGAAAAATAGCAAAGTTTTAAAACAACTGTAAAAAAAGCAACTAATCCAGAACACATTGCTGTAAACAATGAAGGATGTTCTTCTGCATACTCTTTAATCCTTGAAAAAACAGATTCATTTTTCAATATTTTATCTTCAGTCAATTTCAATTCTCCTTATCCATCATACTTTATCAAAAACATTATACCATATTAAATATATATTTAAATTGCAATTTTACTTGTTTTAAAAAATATTGTTATGTTATTGCTTATCGGCTAATTATTTTATATTCTTTTAAATAATTTTCGCCAAACATACAATTAAGAGGCACTTTTCTTCTCTGTTTAGGATATTTTTTCAAATCTTTTCTTGTTATTTCTAATATTATCAGTATAGCTCCGCTATCGTCATCAGGAAAATCAGCATTAAAAATAGCCGAAGCTACCTTTAAGGTAACTTCGACTTCTGTTTTGCCTACAACTAATTTGTCGATATATTCATTCATAAATCTTTTGATTTCAATGCAATCATTTGCCTTTACAAATTCATTGAATTTTGATAAAGCTCTTTTTATGCTTGATTTATTAACGAGTTGATAGAAATTTGCACAATCTGTTGTACTATTTTCTATAATATTAATTGATGTAATATCTTTGGATTGATTATCACCCACCATAAATAACATAATTACTATAACCACTGATATAATGCTGTTATAATAATAAAAAAACACTTAGAATATTATAAATTTTAATCTTTTAACATCTTTTCAGATTTTAGTTTATTTTTTTGAATTGTTGTTATTGCAAAATATCTGGTTAATATATTTAGTTTTGGTGTAAAAAAGGAAAGCTGTATGTTGTTTTGCAAGGAAAATAATTTTTCATTTCTCTCAAAAAAGATAAAACTTGGAATGAAATGATTTCATATGGTGTAAAGGTCGGCGAAGTGGATAAAAAATTCCAAAAAACATACCCTTGCATGTCTAGTAGTTTATAATATTATAAGTATATCAAAATAAAGAGATAATATATGGGATATTTATATCACTATACAAACATCAATATACTGTAATAATTACACAATTAGATTTAATTCTCTTGATAAGGATTTGGTGTTTCCGGGATTGTATGAATAAATGAGTCTGATTATGAAACTGAAAAATATTTTTAACTTATATTAAAAATATAAGTTTGTATAGTATAAATTATCTATATCCGCGAATAAATATATTTTAAATGTTTAATAATTAACTCTATGCAATATTGTTTGTTGACAAATATGGTTCTTTAATGCATTATAAAAATAAAGCAATCATTATAAAATTATTTTTAAATTGGAACAAAATGTGAAAATATTAAAATAATTATTGACTATTTGTTTCTATTTTTTTATAATAAATGTAATTTGGAGGAATTGTTATGAGAAATTTTGCTAGGATACAATCAGTTGAACTTCATAATTTCAAAAATGTCTCTTATGGTTTAATTGATTTTTGTAGTTATGGTAAGTTAAATGAACGTTATAAGAATAATATTACAGCAATTTACGGACAAAATGGTTCTGGCAAAACAGCATTAATTGATGCCATTTCTATTGTCAAAAATATAGTATCAGGTGGAATTTTGCCTTTGGACATAGAAAAATACATCAAACTTGGTAGTGATAAGTGTCGCATAACAATTACCTTTTTTCTGGTAAAAAATAATATTCCAAAAAGAATATCATATATGCTGGAATTATCCAAAGAAAAAGATAGAGTAATTGTATCAAATGAACAGCTTAAATATCAGGAAAAAAGATCCGATGGAACATGGTCTAATTTTATTGAATATGTAGGATATACGTCCGTAGAAAATGGATTACGATTAACTCCAAAGTCATTATATCAAGAAATATCAAAAAATAGCTTAGTTGAACTTATGGTAGCTAAATCTTTATCTCAAAGAATTAATCCTAATAAAAATCAGCCAGAATCTACTTCTCTAATATTTTCTGATGGATTTGTTAATGTTTTGGAATCTACAAACTCTCAAGCAATGATCATAGAAATAATTAATTTGTTAAAAGAATTTGTTAATCAAAACTTAATTATTGTTGAAGATAAAAATTTTGGTGGTATTTCTGAAAATATCCATGCTATTCCTATTTATACCAAGACAAAATTAAATAAAAGTAGTTATGCTATCGGAAGTATTCCTATAGAAATAAACGATAAAACATATATTCCAGAAGTTTTGCTGCCAGTATATAAGAATTTTGTTAAACAAATTAATGTCGTTCTGCCTACCATAATTCCTTGCATTACAATTGAAATGGCATCTGTGGAAAAAATACCACTGCCCGATGGTACTCCTGGCATATCTTTCTCTATGGTAACAATAAGAGAAAATGAAAAAATCAGTTTAAAATACGAGTCTGCGGGTATTAAAAAAATATTGTGTATATTAAGTTCATTAATTGCAACATACAATAATTCAGATATGTGTTTTGTTGTGGATGAGCTTGATTCAGGTATATTTGAATATCTGTTAGGACAAATTATAACTGTTTTTAAAAAGGATGCAAAAGGTCAGCTTATATTTACATCTCATAATTTACATGTTATTGAAATATTAGATAATGAATCACTGTTTTTTACTTATTTTGATAAGCAAAATTCCTATGCCCATCTTCAAAATGTTAAACCTAATAATAACAAAAGGCTTTTATACCTTAAGCAAATTGAACTATCTAATGATGATATACTCTATAATAAAACCAATCAATATGAAATGAGTTTTGCTTTTGAAATTGCTTATGATTTTTCGGAAGAGGGTGAGCCTATTGAATAAATTTACACTTTTTCTTGTTGAAGGCGAGACTGACGAACAATCACTGGCATACGCTATGAGTAAAGAAATTGATCACTTCAATTTCCATATTATTAGAACAGATATAACGTCAGATGAATTATCTACTGTTGATAATATTGAGGATCGTATTGCTCAAGAAATTGGCTTTTTCTTTTCGGAAAAGAATCATTTGGATCCTGAAGATATTGATTATATAGTACAAATTACTGATACCGATGGAACATTTGTTAATGGTGGTTTTGTCGTTGAAGATTCTAATGTTGAAAACAATCAATATTATGATGACAAAATCATAACTAAAAAAGCTGAAAATATAACTATACGAAATGATAGAAAATCTTCCATATTAAAATATCTTTCATCAAAAGAAAGAATCAAATGCAACTTAAAAAACAAAGAATATAATTTAAAATATAGAATATATTATATGTCCTGTAATCTTGAGCATGTTTTACATAATGAAAGAAATTTATCGCAGGAGCAAAAAGAAGAACTCTCAATTAATTTTCGAAAGAAAGTCTATAATAACCACGGTTTGTTGAGAGAAATTATATTTCATCCAAGTATTTTTAATTCTACTTCTTATAAAGAATCCTGGGAATACATACAAAAGGAGAACAACTCTTTATTAAGAAAATGTAATTTTGGTTATTATTTTGAAGAATTTGTTGATGTGTAAAACTCAAAAAATAGTTGTAAAATGTTTCCTGGAATAACTGTGATTGTCTCCATTGAGTTATGGTTGCGTGTAATGCTGCTACACAGGTATACACACTGGATAATCGTACTATTTCTCTTTGAACTCATCACGAGAAATGGCTAAAACAAAGCAATTTACAAAATTATGATATGTGCTACTGACTGTTAATGGATTGTTACCCTGACCAAACAAGAAAAATCCGAACTTCATCATCAAAGATGATGCGTTCGGATTTTTTGTTTGCACATAATATTGTCGTTTTTGTAGAAAAATGGTATATTATATATAAATTCATATTATTTTTGAGGTTTAGAATTATGGAAAATCATATTACTACAAATAAAAAGTTTATATGTGAAATTACTAAAAAAGCATTACAAAGTGCTATATTCGATTATACATCTTTATATGATTACTATCTTCAAACTAGTAAAACGATAATAAAAGAAAAGAAGAAATTTAAGGACAAATATAAATATGCTATGGTTATTGCAAATGCATTAGACAGTATTTTTACAATGGAAGAGGATGCACGACAAGAAAAAATTAATGAAATAAAAAGCATTATAATAGCAAACAGTACAACTATTGGAGATATTTTCTCAAATATAGAGCTAGATGAAAATAGATCAAGTATAATGTTAAATTATAATTTTAAGGAATTAAAATCGAAATCGTTAGACCCCGCGAAAGCTAAACGTGAAGAAATTAAGATTAATGAGTATCAAAATATTTTTGTAAGATCTATTTTGTCAAATATTATTACAATATTTGAAAATTATTTTTCTAAAATTATTAAAACGCTTATTATTCTAAATCCAGAAAGATATTTTGAAAATACTACAATAAAAATCTCAAATTTAATAAAAGAAGATTCCATATCAATTTTGAATAGATGTGTAGATGAAAAAGTAGATAAATTGATTTTTGATTCTTTAGAAACTCTTAATACCATAGAACAAAAGGATAAAATATGTATTGATAGATATACATCAATAAAAAAAGAGTTTGAAGAAATATATTATCGAAGGAATGTATATATTCACAACTCTGGATATGCTAATAAAATATATATTAAAAATATTGATAAAATGTATTCTGACAACGTTAATATTGGCGATAAATTAATTTGTGATGATATATATTTAGAAAATGCTTTAAACTGTTTAGCAAAAATAATGTGTTCAATATATTATGAAACTATACATTTAATTGATTACAATCAGCACCAATTTGAAAGATGCAGATATTATGCGATATAAAATAAACTATTTACTTGCAAAAAAACAACTTAGAGAAATTTCTCCCGACAACGAAGAAATTGAAAAAATTGATGTTTCAATGGCAGAAAAAATATATAAAATAGGTAAATCATGTCTAAAAAATGATGATAATACCACCTATGAATTATTGAATAAGTTATATAGTGAAAATGAATTTTGTCCTCACATGGTTTCAGAGTGGCCAATTTTTATTGATTTTAGAAAAACAGAATTATATGAAAAATTTAAATTAGAGCATAAAATCGATTTTGATGAAACGGTTTTTGAAAATACTATTACAGAAAGAAATAATTAAACTTAATAAAAACAGCAGTGAGGACTTAATTGCCCTCACTGCTGTTTTTTATTATCATCATATTAACCTTTCCTGTCCGGTGATTATTCAACGGGACTTTGGTTTTGTTACATAGATGGTCCGTAGTAGAGTTCATTGTTGTTTTGATAATTTCTGCTGTGCTTATTTTCTTTTTGTCCAAGACTTTTCTTTTTATTCTTTGCTTATCTTAGTATTTTTACTATCTACTTTTACTTGACAACTTCGTCTTAGATGGAGATCTTGACTAGTTATTAATATATATTTGTTTTTAATTAATGTTATAGTTACGAACTGTTAACTGTATACGAATGTTGAATATTTTATAATCATTTTATTATAATGTATTACTGTTTTCAATTATTTTTTGAATCTCGCTATGAAAAGATTTAAGAATATATCCTCGAACTAAATCTTGCTCATTTCCGAACCATGGATCAACTATAATTCTGATAGAATTATTAGTAGCACGTTTCATAAAATTATCAAAGGTATCATCATTTTTTAAAGTAACTACACAATAATTATTACCTAGATCATAACCTATTTTTTCTTTCCAGTTATCAAGATATATTTTTAAATCTAACGGATTAGTTAGCATAAAAATCGAGTCATTTATAATGCTTATATCATCTTCAATTGTTAGATATGCTAATGGTGTATAGTAATCGCCTTCTACATCATACAATTCCCTTATGGTTGAAGAGAATCTTACACATTCAAAAGAAATACATTTTCTAAATTCTTCTCCTACTTCTAGAATTGTTGATACACTAGAATAAGGGCCAAAAGTATTTGACTTACTAGTAAATCCTATATTAGCATCTGTAAAATCATTTAGCATTTCATTTAATGATTTAGTTTGTGTTTCAATAGCGCTTTTTGTATCTCTTACAACATATCCTCTTTGTGTAATATAAGTATATTCATCATGTTCTAAGTTCGCTTTTATACAAAAACGCCCTGTTGGTATAGATTGATTATCGCTGTTCCATAAAACAGTGCAAATATTGTTTCCAGAATTTTTTAATTGTTGAAAAAGTCGTTGACCTTTTGCTTTTGCCCAAAATGCATAATCAAATGTTTTTAGATAAGAATAATTATCAAAAATAGGGCCGTTTAATTTACCAAGCACTCTATCAACAGGACGACAGCATTCGATATGTGAATATCCGACTTTTAAAGATTCCGATTCATTGTCAATTTCTAATAAATAGCAATCTTCTCCAGCAATAGGTTCCTCACAATGGACACAATATAAGTTTGTAGTCTTGGTTAATTGGTCCTTAATCCATTTTTTATGTAATTGGGCGCCTGGGAAACAATCTTCTTGTCCGTTTCCATTTCCTAACATTAAGACAATAGAATTCGTGGTAGACGTATTCTTTTTTAAGTGTTTTTCCATCCTTGAAAGAGAAGCACATCTATATAGTATTTCTACTTCAATTCCAGAGGGCATTATTAATTTATTGTTTGGATAAAACTTTGATAGCTTTTTTTTGCCGGATTCATCAAATCGATAAAGCTGAAGAATGATTAGAGAATCCTTATTTGCTGATTGTGTGTTGGTACAAGCACATTCTTTAGCGATTTCTAACAATTGAGGAGAATGGCATAATATAATATCATAACCAATTTGAACTTCTCCAATTAATTCTGGGCTAAAAATTTTCTCTCTTTTTTTAGATGTAGAAAAATTTTTATATTTGTCTTTAATATAATTTTTGGTCACAATACTACGATTAGTTGCAAAATCAAGCGCATCGATAATTAAAGCATTCCACAATGCATTAAAATTCAATTTATTAAAAGATGCCAATAACATTTTGCAGGCTCTTTCATCACTTAATCCATCTTCTATATCGCATACCAAAATATATATTCGTTCACATAGAATGAGTAATGTTTCTTTATTAATATCATCATTTGTATGCATTTTGTATGCTAAGCTAATTGTGGTAAAAAAAGTTTCTAAAGTGGTTTTATCTTTTTTGTTTAAAGGTAAATTATCTATTTTATGATTTCTTCGGATATTATTAAGAAGTCTACGTAATCTGTCAGTAATAGCTGCAGAACTATTTGATGATATAGCCAAAAAGTATTTTCCTTTTTCTGGATTTGTTAAATATTCTCTAACAAACTGAGATATTGATTTGTAAAATTCACTTGTAGTTAAAATGCTTAAAGATAAAGTACGTTTTGCTTGTATGTAATAAAAATTTCCTGTGTTATTTTCTAAAACAATATCATCTACATTATCATTACTTTCAAATCTTATGGATTGAAGAGTCCCATCAGTTCCTTCTAACCAAGTATCCAGCATTGACTCTGTTAACATCGTAGCTAAAAATAATGCGCCGATACGCTGTTGATAATTAATTCCTGCATTAGTTGGTTGAATTGACATGATAATCCCTCCCTTGCTATAATATTATATAAAATCAATTATATAAAAACAAGAAAATTTAATTTCTTATTTTATTAATTTCTCGTTTCTCTGCTAGATTTGAACAGAGATTGAGAATTTGAAAATTTAATTGTATTTAAATGGTTAGTCACTCACAATCTCATCAACAGCAATTTTCCTTTATATATGTGGTTTTATCAACAGTTTCAATAGTGCTTTTTTTATCAGTTTATTTTATCAATTTTCAGTACAAATTGTTTAGTCTTGAAAGTACTGATAAAAGAATGCACCAAATTAAAGACGAAAATATAATGCTACATATATCACTTCAACCATTTATTTTATAATTTGAGGAAATTCCCCCTCAAATTATGAGATTGTTGGTTTATTAAGAGATTATATATAGTGCGGACAGGATTTTGGAGAAAATCACACCAAGAAAACATACTTTTTTATCTGAAATGTGTATTTTTGAGAAGAATTTTATAGGAAACTGAAAAGTTGTCACCTAGCCGAATGGCAGGTGACAACTTTTTATTTTTGTATAATTTTTGAATTTCCTAAAAATACAATTATTTTTCAATAAAGTATTGACAATTATCAAAAAATGCATTATGATACAAAACACAGAGACAAACAATACAAAATCGAGAAACAAATAAATTGAAACAAGGAGACAACATCTTATGAGAGAGTTATTAACAGTAAAAGAGATTTTAAACCAAACGGGGATTGCAAGGGCAACATTATATCGTTTAATTGATGAGGGATTGCCCTTTGAACAAGTAGGAACAAGAAAAAAATTGTTTAATCCGGACGAGGTTGTAGAATTTATAGAAAAACGAAAAAATGCACTTGTAACTAAGCTTGAAATAGGAAAAGAATATTCTAATGAAGAAATTTCTCTGATATTTAAATGTAGTACACAAGGGGGTATGAGACGTTCTCATTCCACAGGAGCACTTGTGCTTATATCTCATCATGATGACCCTAATAATGCATATTCAGATTATTGGCAAGATGACATATTCTATTATTCAGGCATGGGAATGATGAACGATCAGGATATAGAATATGCTCAAAATAAAACATTAAATGAGTCAAATCATAATGGGGTAATTGTTCACCTATTTGAAGTGTTTAGTAGCAAAAAATATATGTATCGTGGTATTGTAAAACTTGCTGGAACTCCTTTCCAAAAGGAAGAATATGATTTTTCAGGAAACAAGAGACAGGTTTGGAAATTTCCATTAAAACTTATAGGTAATAGTCTTTTAGAAGAATCATTTATAAAAGATGAGCAAAAATATATTAGTAATGCTTCGCAAAGTATTTCAGATATAGCATTAAGAAAAAAGGCAACTGAATTTGATGGTATTCCACGTTCACGAATAACAAAAACTAAAACATATGAGTATAATCCGTATGTTCGTGAATATGCAAAACGAAGAGCCAAAGGTCAATGTCAGTTGTGTGGAAATGTTGCACCATTTTACGCTAATGGCAAACCGTTTTTGAAAACTTATCATCTGGTTCCATTATCCAAATCAGGTTATGACAATTACAAAAATATTGCTGCTTTGTGTCCGAATTGTTATGAGAAAATCAATATTCTACATAATGAGGATGATATTAAAAAAGTTAAGCAAAAAATTGAGGAAGATGAAAAAGCATTTCAAAATATACTCGAAAATAATATTTGATATTATTTAAGTACTACTTCGTAGGAAACTGAAAAGTTGCCACCCAGCCGAATGCAGATGACAACTTTCTTCTTTGTTTAGGATGTTTTTGTATGACTTGGTTTTGCAGTTTCTGGTGATCAATTCTTTTTCAATATTGTTATGTGTAATCCTTTTGTGAATATATAGAAAAGATAAGAGAAAGATTTTTGCTTCAGTTAATTATGAATTTTATTATAACAATATCATATTCAATAGAGGAATCGCCTCAGTGAATAAAGTTTTGTTCGGTAGTGTCTGTAGATCTTTTTAATTTTTTGTGTTACTCTATTTTTGAGGATCTCCATACAATTTTACTCTTTGTTGCAATTCACTGCAAAATAACTTTAATTGTGCTATGTTATAATATATAGAATAGATTGATGTTATATGTAGTATAATTCTGATTATGTTATATTATGAATACTTGTGATTAGAAAATGATAGGAATGACCTCATGTGCTGTTTCGCTTTTTGAAAGGTGAGGTATTTTTTGTACCTATGCAAATATGCTTTTAATATCGTTCGGTGAAAGGGGGGTATGCCAAATAATATTTTGATTCGAAAAGCAGGAAATAGAGAACAGTATTGTTATGGTCTGGTTTTGTTATGCGATATACTTGGTATTGATAAAAACTGCATAGTTTGAATTGCTTAATTCCAATTTCACCTCTATGGATAGAAAATGACAAAAAGTCAAAGAATATTGCAGACGGAAAGAATAGGATGGGGGATTAATATTACTGAATCAGATAGGAAGAAAAAATGGGTTTATTTCTATATAAAATTATAAATAGGAGTAGAAAAATGAAATCAAAGCATATATTTATACAGTTTTTGGCGACTATTTTTGTACTAATGTCGATATTGAGTGCGTGTTCAAATTCTAGTTACCTGATTGTTGCGGTGCTGAGTGAGCCTACGTTGGAATATAAGGATGCAGGTTGTTTTAGTTAAAAGTCTTATCATGGTAAAAAAGGGGGGATTGGGGCTCTTGAAAATAATGTGATTTTTCTGTACGAGTCGGCTAAATGTATTCAAAACAAATGTCAGAACGGTTTATTTGTGGAAAACAAAAACCACTTTTAAGGGAAAATAAATATTTGAGAGATTGGTTGTTTTCATCGGGTAGTCACTCGTGCCATTTGAGGTATGATTTTTCTCTTGACTTTTCTGTGATTTTTGTATATACTTGATTTGTTGCATTGATGAAGAACTTTTTGTGCAGAAATCATCAATTTTCTTTGCCCTTGCAACTACTATGGATTATACGAAAACAATTTGTTTTTCGTGAGCAAACGAGGACGAGGTTCACCTCGACCATATATTGAACAGGACCAGTGCAGTGCTACTGGTCTTTTATCTTACATATAGATAAGACGGGGATCAAAATGTATCAGCGAACTTATGTTAAGATTGATTTGGATGCAATTGAATATAATATCGGCAACATTACTGCAAAGCTTGACGGCAAAGCCAAATTGCTCGTGGTTATCAAGGCAGATGCCTATGGTCATGGTGCTGTGGAAATCGGTAAGTTTTTGCAGGATAAGTGTGATTATTTCGGAGTTGCGTGTGTTGACGAGGCATTGGAACTTATCAATGCAGGAATAGATAATCCCATACTTGTTCTTGGATATGTATCACCTGAGCAGTATGAAACAGTTGTTAAATATGATATTCGTATTCCGATTTTTACTTATGATTCAGCAAAAAAACTATCTGATGAGGCTGTTAAGCAGAATAGAACTGCAAAATTCCATTTTTGCATAGATACAGGAATGAGCCGTATTGGATTTCAGGTTAATGAAGAAAATGCCGATATGTGCAAAAAGATAAGCGAACTTCCAAACGTTTTTGCCGAAGGATTGTTTTCTCATTTTGCTACTGCAGATGAGAAAGATTTGACTAAAACATATTGTCAGCAAAATCTTTTTAAATTATTTGTAAAAATGCTTGAGGAACGCGGAATCAATATACCGATTAAGCACCTTAATAATTCGGCAGGGATTATGATGCTGGATGAGTATTTTGATATGGTCAGAAGCGGTATAATCACTTATGGACTTTATCCGTCACAGGACGTTGAGCAATCTAATCTTGATATAAGACCGGCAATGGAGTGGAAGTCCCATATCAGTTATGTTAAAACGCTTGAGGCGGGGCGTGAAGTGTCTTATGGCGGAACTTTTGTTGCGGAGAAGGATATGATTGTTGCGACTGTTCCGGTGGGTTATGCAGATGGTTATCCGCGCTGCCTCGGCAATGTCGGCAGAGTAATCGTCGGCGGTCAGTATGCCAATATTATCGGCAGGGTCTGTATGGACCAACTTATGATTGATGTGACCCATATACCGAATGTTGCTATTGAAGATGAAGTTACACTCGTCGGTAAGGACGGGGATGCAGTTTTGACGATGGAAGAAGTATCGGATAAGGCATATTCATTCAACTATGAACTTCCGTGCAGAATTTCACGCAGAGTTACCCGTGTTTATGTTCAGAACGGGGAAGAAGTTATGCTGCATAATTATATAAATGAATAGTTTGAAAGGGCTTATGATTGATTTCATAAGCCTTATTTTTTAAATATACCAAAAATGTTAAAAAAACATGCATTTTTGTAAAAAAATTGACACACTTCGTAAAAATAGATATAATTTAATTAAAGGAATACTGAAATTTAGTGCAATTTGCAAAAAGGAGCACCTATGAAAACAGATAAAAAAATAAACATATTAATTATAATCGTAGGAATAGTTGTAGTTACATTAAGTGTATTGAAAATTACAGGTGTTTTTGATTTAAATAATAGTTCAAATGAATTTGAAATAGATACTTCCAAATTGGAACTTGTTGATGAGTGTGACAGTAAGTCATTTGGTGGGCAGGAATTCGATTATCCTCAAGTATATATTAAAACAAGGCTCTATAATAACGGACTTTTGACACAGGAAGCCATATCATCGGGTGATAACTTTATATGCTATGCAGAGGCAACAATTTATTCATGGTATGATTGTGATTTATCAAAGGTGACATACAACGATTTGGAACTTAATACTTTAGGTGCACATGTGGCAAATGAAAACGAGTATTGGAAAACTGTGAATTATTCCGGACTTATTGTTCCTAATGATTGTGTGAGTGCTAAACTCAACGGAAAAGATATTGGTATTGAGGTTGCACAACTAAAAAATGGAGATGAAGAAACAACTGTAAAAATGATAACATATGCTTATAGAGAAAATGAAAAAAACATGATATTTGAATTAACCGATGAAAAAGGAAATATACACACATTTGATGGACGTATAAAGAAATAGAAATAACATATATACAAATTAATAAAATGCTCATAAACGGACGGAAACAAAATATAATTTTGTTGACGAAAAGGGCAAAATATATCAACTCAAATATATTATATTTGAGTAAAAACAGGAGGAAATTTGAATGAACATCAAGAAAAAAAGAACCAAAATGATTAAGTCCGTATCTGTGCTTACAATCCTTTTGGTTGCAGTAATGACAGTTGTGCCGTTTGCTGCAAGTGCCGCAAATCCATATTATAGTTTTTCTATTCCTGCTAAAGGTAATTTGACAAAAACCACTTATATGCTGTACAGAGGTACAAATAACCCTGATAATAAATGGGGTGTAAAAATGACCCATTCCAATGAGCGTACAGCAAATCATCCTGATGGTTCGGCAAAAACTGTAACAAAATTCTGGCTTGGCGTTAATAATCCTAATGGTATAAATCCTTTAGGCTCAACAAAAGTAAATGTAACCGAAGGAGCACTTACATATACAAAAACAGTGGCTTATCGTAATGCTTCATTAGAAAATGTTTATCTCTATGCAGCAGATAACTCTTCAACAAATTCAAGTTATCAAGCAGAGGGATATTGGTATGCATATACAGATTGATAGATTGTGTTTATACTATATTAATATTATAATATAGTATTATATGCCCTTTTCGTTATTATTTTAAGGGGAAAATGAAATGATTAAATCAGAATTTTATAAAATCAGAAAATCCATAAAAGTAAAAATAGTATTTTTAATTATTATGATAATCGTCGTTTGTCAGGCAGTTGATTCAATTGTATATGCGGATTTTTGTTTGGAGCAGGGCGGGGATTATCTTAATCCCATGTTTATGTCCTTGCTTTCAAACAATAATACATTTTCATATACAAGAATATTTCTATGGTTCATGCCGATTTTTATAGTTTTATCCTATACAAGTAATTATTATATTGAAAAGAAAAATGGTATAGCAAATATTTATTATACAAAAGTTAGTCGAAGAAAATACTATTTTAATAAAATTTTTGCTTCCTTTTTATATTCATTTTTGTTGTCGTTAATACCGCTTATTATAAATCTTATAATCAATAATATATTTATTGAACATTATGATGGTGGTTATAACTATTTTGCACTTGAAACATATACAGCAGAGGAAATGGGCGAATATTGTTATTATTCTATACGTCATCCGTTTGTTGCTTATGCGGCATATATGTTCTCTGCCTCATTTATAATCGGTATGCTTGGAGTTCTGTGCCAAAGCATTTGTATGATTTTGAAGGATAACAAACTATCATATATTATTACATTTGCAATTTGGATGATGTACTTCACTACAATAAAATATGGTGTAAATGACGGTGTGATTCCATTCGGATTCGGCACAAGTGTTTTGTCACAGGTTTTATCTGTACTCAATTTTGTACCTCCTGTGGTTATTGGCCTTATTGTTTCGTATATTATGTGTGTGGTAAAAAAAGATGAAATATAAAACAAAGACAAATTTAATCGAATTTTTCATGTTGCTCTCTCTTTGGTTTATCAATAATTACAGTGCACTTCCTAAAGGAATACAGAGTGACAACATTAATCTCTTTTACAGATTTGTTTCTGTTACCAGTGGATATAACAATTCGGTATTCAGCGTAGGTGTAGTCATAACGCTTTATTTTATTTTTTCATTTTTCAGTAATTTCAAACGGCCAAATGAATCTGTAATTTTGAGATGCGGACGAGACCGATTTGTTTTGCTCGATATCAAAAATGCGTTGATACATTCTTGTATATTTGCATTTGAATATTGGGCAATCAGTACTGTTTTGACAACTTTGTTTTGTGATATTGATATTTTAAAACAAGTAGATTACTTAAAATGCAGTATACTTTATTTTATAACAAGATTATTATACTTTGTTTTAGTAGGAATGATATTGGAATTCATAAAACTGCTAATGAACTTCAAAAAATATTATGTTCTTGTTGCCGGAGTATTTATTTTAGGTATGAATTCCTTACCTTATTTTGGAATAGAGAAGAGTATTCCGTTATTTGCTAATTTTGTTGGTGAATGGATTTCTGAAGGAACATTTAATGTTCTTGAATATGTTAAAAACTCATTAATATGTATAATTTTGTCCGCGATTATGATGTTTTTATCACGAATACTATTTTTAAAGAAAGATATTTTGTCTAATGAAGAGGAAGATTAGTTTTATATACAACTGTTGTTTAATGTTAGTTGGATTTGATCAAGGAGTAAATTAAATATGAAAATCGAGGTTAAGGAATATACGAAAAAAATAAAAGATAAAACTATTTTATCAAATATTAATTTAAATTTTGAGAGTGGTAGAATATATGGTTTGCATGGTAGAAACGGTTCGGGAAAAACGATGCTTCTTCGTGCAATAAGTGGGCTTATATTACCGACAAGTGGCAGTGTTTTTATTGACAATAAGCAAATTGGAAAAGATATAGAGTTTCCAGAAAATATTGGTATAATAATTGAAAATATGAAAATGCATGATGAGTATACAGCATTTGATAATTTGAAGATACTTGCCAAAATCAATCATAAAGCAGATGATTCGGATATTTGCAAAGCACTTGAAGTTGTAGGGTTGAATCCAAATGATAAGAAAAAGATAAGAGCTTTTTCATTAGGTATGAAACAAAAAGTGAATATAGCTCAAGCAATAATGGAAAATCCTAAGTTGTTGCTTCTGGATGAACCTACTAATGCACTTGATGAAGAAAGTGTTAATAGAGTTAGAAATTTGCTTTTGGATATGAGAGATAATGGAACTCTTATCATTATTGCCAGCCATAACAGAGAAGATTTGGATATGTTGTGTAATGAAGTTATTGAAATCCATGAGGGGCAAATTAAGAAATAACAAATATTATCACATATAGAATTAAAATGAAAAAGAAGACATCCTATATAAGAGTAGGATGTCTTCTTTTTTAAACTGTTTCTGCTGTGCCGCCTTTGTTTGAGGATGCCCAGCCAATCCATGTTTTTCCCGGATTAAGATTGATTTCTTTTCCGTTTGTGTCTGTTATTTTGATTGTTCCGTTATTAACACTCCATGTGATGTCAGTTACAGTACCCATACTTGCGAGTTTGCCGCTGCCTCCTGCGAGTGTGTAATCACAGTATGTTTCGGAATTACCGCTGCCTTTGTAATCGGATTTAACGATATATGATGTCGTATCAAACAGAACCAAAATATTTTTTCTTTCAACATCTGTCAGATAATCCGTGCAGTGGTACATCTTGTCTTCAGCATTATATGTCCAATCTCTCGTTTTGGTATTGCTTGAGAATTTAATTCCGATTGAAGCACAGGCAGTTTGTCCGACAGTTGTTTCTTTTTCATTAAATGAGAAAGATGAAAATTTACTTTCGTCAGTATCTGTTCTGAATCCTGTGTCGTTAATTGCTTTTTCAAGATTCTTACCATACAGTACACCCGTGTGTTCGGATGAGACGCCTCTTGAACTGTCTCTGCCGAAAAGATTGAATTTGTCATTATATGCCATCTGATTGATATGGTCGATATTTTCTGTTTTGAAAACAGAATCAGCACCGACATAATTGTCCTTGCTTGTACTTTGACCCCAATGAATGAAGATAGAGTCAAATAATTGAGAAAATCTGATAAACGGTGGTCTTGCACTTCTCATTGGTCCTATTTGTTCAGGAAGGGAAGTGTAGTCTGCGTACATCCAAAGCATACGCGTTTCTCCGCCTTCTACTTCACCTTCAATAATTATATCCGGTGCGTTCTTTTCACTGTCAATACCCCATTGCGGTCTTGCCGCGTATGCATTTTCAACCACACATGCAACAGGTCTTTTGCCGACTGCGGCATTATTATAATTATCTGTTCCGGTAAGAGGATTGATGATTTTTACCGCCGCAGTAGTGGAAACAGTAGTCGGTTCAGTTTTGGTTTCAGGTTCGGTATCTTTGTTTTTTGCCCATACCAAATATGCGCAGGTTCCTGCAATAGCCATTACAAGAACTGCTATGATAGCTATGATAACAGGCTTTAATTTTTTATCTTTACTTTTGCTGCTTTTGTTTCTTTTTTTGGGTCTTTCGTCATCTTCAGAAGCAGTGTAAATTGTGTTGTTATTATTATGAAAAGAATCTGTTATTATATCAAAATTATTATAATTGTTATTGTCATTGCTGTCGTCAGGTGTATTGAAAGAAAAATTTATATTTTCTGTTGTATTGGGTTTTGTGTCTTTTTGTCTTAATTCTTTTAATATTTCGTCAATTTCATTATTTTCAGGCATAATCAATCTCCTCTCACACTGAACTATTGTAACATATAATATATTGTATTTCACTATATTTTTTCAAAATTTTAAATTTTATTGATTTAAAATACTGTATGTAGTAAAATAATAAAGTAAATTAATCCGGAGGTGATACGGTGGCAAAAACAGTTCCTATGATAATCACGAATAATAGTATTCTTGTTAAAGAAAAGGACAGTGATGAGTTTAAGACTTTTAATATGCCGTCAATCAATCCTGTTGCCAATATTCCTTTTTACCATCAGTTTGCTGAAAAAATTGCTGAAAGTCAGTATTATTTCAAGGAATTTATGAAAGGACTTTATGGTAAAAAACTTTCCAAGTATATTCTTGCAATTATCGTTCCGGATGATACAAGTAAGTTGGAATCTATTTTCATCAATGAATTTTTTGTTAATTCCGGTGCCTGTAAGGCTGTAGCGCAACTTCCTATGGCATTGGCTTTGTCTAAAGAGGACAGCAAATATATTTCAATTTCAAAATCGCTCAGGAATGTTACTCTTGAATATGTCCGGGATCATGAAACAGTTGTGAAAAAAATATATGATGTTAATACCTGTGACTCCAAACAGGTGATAGCTGATGCTGGTGTCCTGCATATTGATGTTGAGTATAATGATATTCCGATTTATGTGAACAATTTTAATGTCAATATGGACGAGTATGTTGATGCCGGCAGGATTATAAACACAAAACAGTTTATGGAAAAAATTGCGGCAATTGATGTTGAAAAATTATAATAAAAATTACACCCCTGCAAAAAATAATGCAGGGGTGATTTTTTGAAAAAGAATGATAAAAAGAAAAAGAAAATTATTGATTTGACATCCTATATCAATCCGGAAATGATTAATTGTGATGTTGACGGAAGTTATACCGGTATACCTGCTGATATGTATTACAACGGTGAACTTGAGCAGCCTGTTCAGGATGCGGATGATTTGTAAAAAATAAGGGTACTTTAGCATTAGATAAAAGCATCAAAACAACCTAAGGACAATATTGTTCTTAGGTTTATTTTATGATATAATTTTCTAGTTAGATTATAGTTTGTAGGTGCAAATTATGAAATTTGTAGATGTTAATGATATTATTAGAAATTTAAATAACATAACTTCAGAAAAGGAATTGTCAAACTTTTTTAAGAAATACCGAAAAGTGCAATGTATTGATATTACTGTAGTTAACTATGCTGAAGAATTAATAAAAGGTTCAAATTACGAAAAAGGCGTAATGATTATAAAAGGCATTTATGAAACTAAGTATCTGGAATACATAAGCGATGATATAACAGTTTATATTATTCTTGCACAATATTATATAGAAAATGGAGACACAGAAAAAGGCAAAAAATTTTTAATAAAAATTGCGAATGAAACAACCGATAATTATGAAGAGTCACTTGAATTTCGTGGTTGGTTAGATACTTGGAACAAATATAAGCATCTTGTAAAGGATGAAATTCCTGCACCGATATGTTCAAATGATAAAGAATTATCAGATGAAGACCTTTTGGAATTATTGCTGAAAGAGGTGCATTCCGGTGGATATGATGCCTATTTGTCATATAATGGTCAATACTTTGAACGCACGCTGAAAATTGCTGAAACCAAAAAAATGAATGCTCTGGTTGAACAACTGCAACGAATAAAGTCGAAATTTCCAAATAATACAGTGCCTAATAATGTAATAGACATTATTGAAAATAGCCAATTAAGTTTTAACGACGAGGACGAACTCTTTTATTCAACTGTTTGTTTTGAATTTGATAAAATCAAATGATTGGCTAAAGTGTAAAACCGCAAACATTAAGTTTGCGGTTTGCTTCATTTTTTATTTCTTTTTGAATTTATCAAAGAATCCTTCTTTATTTTTCGGTGGGGTATAGTCTTTGTCGAATTGTCTGAGGAGTTCTTTCTGGCTTTCTGTAACAGACTTAGGGATGTCAACAACGATTCTGACATGTTCCTCGCCTTTTCCGATACTGTTCAGTCTTTGAATACCCTTGTTACCCTTGAGTGTGAATACTTCACCCGGTTGAGTACCTGCAGGGATATGGAGACTGACATCGCCATCAAGAGTAGGAACCTGAACATCTGCACCCAATGTTGCCTGCACTATGGAAATGTGTTTGTTAACCCAAACGTCATATCCTTCACGGGTGAAGTGCGGGTGTCGTTTTATGTTCACAACAACTTTCAGGTCGCCTGCCGGACCGCCGTTTGAGCCTGCATTGCCGTAACCTCTTACGTTTACTATTTGGTTGTTGTCAATTCCTGCCGGAATATTAATATCGATTTTTTTGCGTGTTCTGACTTTGCCTTTGCCGTTACATTTTGAGCAAGGTGTATTGATTGTTTTGCCTGTACCGCCGCAGCGTGTGCAGGTTTTTTGTGTGGTCATAACACCGAATGGGCTTCTTTGCTGAACGTTGATTACACCTCTGCCCTGACACTCCGGACAGGTGGTGGGTGATGTTCCTTTGGCAGCACCTGTACCGCCGCATTCACTGCAGTCCATTACACGCATAACTTCAATGGTTTTTTTGCATCCCTTTGCTGCTTCCTCAAATGTAAGGGAAACAGATGACTGTATGTCACGTCCGCGCTGAGGGGCATTCGGATTTCTGCCGCCGCCGAAACCGCCGCCAAAGAAAGATGAAAAAATATCACCTAAGTCAATATCGCCATCAAAACCAAAACCGCCGCCGAAACCACCGCCTGCGCCTTGACCTGCACCAAAGTTAGGGTCGACACCGGCAAATCCGAATTGGTCATATCTTGCTCTTTTTTGTTGGTCTGATAATACTTCGTATGCTTCATTGCATTCTTTGAATTTTGCTTCGGCTTCTGCGTTGTCGGGATTAAGGTCGGGATGGTATTTTTTAGCAGTTTTTCTGTATGCTTTTTTTATCTCGTCGTCACTTGCACCTTTGCTGACTCCGAGTACTTCATAATAATCTCGTTTGTTTTCCGCCATAGTTTATTCTCGCTTACTAAAACATTGTAGGGCAGGATTTATATCGTTTACAAATCCTGCCTCAATGATTATATATTATTTATTAGTTATCGTCAACTTCTGTATAGTCAGCATCTGTATAACCTGCATCTGTGCCTGCTGCCTGATTCGGATCAAATCCTGCACCTGCGGCATTTGGATTTGCACCTGCAGCCTGTGCTGCTTCATAAAGTTTCTGTGACACTTCATAGAACTTATTCTGCAAGTCTTCCTGTGCTGTTTTGATAGCATCCATATTATCTGACTTGAGAGCTTCTTTGAGAGTATCTACCTTTGTCTGAAGAGCAGATTTGTCATCAGCAGAGAATTTGTCGCCTTCTTCTGAAAGGAGTTTTTCTGTCTGATAAACCATTTGGTCTGCATTATTTCTTGTGTCGATTTCTTCTCTCTTTTTCTTATCTTCTTCTGCAAACTGTTCTGCTTCTTTAACAGCCTTGTCAATATCTTCTTTGCTCATATTTGATGATGCAGTGATAGAAATTTGCTGTTCTTTACCTGTGCCAAGGTCTTTTGCAGATACGTGAACAATACCGTTTGCATCAATATCAAATGTTACCTCAATCTGAGGCACACCGCGTCTTGCAGGGAGAATGCCATCGAGATGGAACATTCCGAGCGTTTTATTATCTTTTGCAAATTCTCTTTCACCCTGAAGAACATGAACTTCAACAGAAGTCTGATTGTCCGCAGCGGTTGAGAAAATCTGACTTTTCTTGGTAGGGATGGTTGTATTTCTTTCAATGATAACTGTGTTTACACCGCCCATTGTTTCAATACCAAGTGAAAGCGGAGTAACATCGAGAAGAAGAAGTCCTTTTACGTCACCGCCGAGCACACCGCCCTGGAGAGCAGCACCCATAGCAACACATTCGTCAGGATTGATTCCCTTGTATGGTTCTTTGCCGCTGAATTTCTGAATTGCTTCCTGAACAGCAGGAATTCTTGTTGAACCGCCGACAAGAAGAATCTTGTCAATCTCATTCATTGAGAGACCTGAGTCGCTCATAGCCTGACGAACAGGGCCCATTGTTGCTTCAACAAGGTCTGATGTCATTTCATTGAATTTTGCTCTTGTGAGTGTGAGTTCAAGGTGTTTAGGACCGGTAGCATCAGCAGTAATGAACGGAAGAGAAATCTGTGCTGTTGTCATACCTGAAAGGTCGATTTTTGCTTTCTCTGCTGCTTCTTTAACTCTCTGCATAGCCATTTTATCGTTGTTAAGGTCGATGCCGTTTTCTTTTTTGAATTCAGCAACAATCCAGTCCATAACTTTTTTGTCGAAATCGTCACCGCCTAAACGGTTGTTACCTGCAGTTGCAAGAACTTCCTGTACACCGTCACCCATTTCGATGATGGATACATCGAAAGTACCGCCGCCAAGGTCATATACCATAACTTTCTGGTCATCTTCTTTGTCAATACCGAAAGCAAGGGCTGCTGCTGTTGGTTCGTTGATGATTCTCTTAACTTCAAGGCCTGCAATTTTACCTGCATCTTTTGTTGCCTGACGCTGTGCGTCTGTGAAGTATGCAGGTACAGTGATAACAGCTTCTGTTACACTTTCACCAAGATATGCTTCAGCGTCGCTCTTTAATTTCTGAAGTACGATTGCAGAAATTTCCTGTGGCGTATATGCTTTGCCGTCGATGGTTACTTTGTAGTCAGAGCCCATATGTCTCTTGATGGAAGCTATTGTTTTATCAGGATTTGTGATAGCCTGACGTTTTGCTACGTTACCAACCATTCTTTCTCCGTCTTTTGAGAAAGCAACGACTGATGGGGTTGTTCTTGCGCCTTCTGCGTTCGTAATTACTACTGGTTCTCCGCCTTCAATAACGCTGACACAACTGTTTGTTGTACCTAAATCAATACCGATAATCTTTGACATAATTATGTCCTCCTTATAATTAGTTGGCTGTGATGACCATTGCCGGTCTTACAACCTTGTCATTTATTTTATAGCCTTTTTGATAGACTGTTGCGATAACATTTTCACCAAGATTTTCATCTTCAATATGGCTGAATGCATTGTGAAAGTTCGGGTCAAACGTATCTCCGACTTCGCCAAATGCTGTTACTCCGAGTTTTTCAAATGAAGCCATCAGTCCGTCATAAGTCATCTGAACACCCTTTTTCAGTGCTTCAAAATCCTCATTGTCGTTTGATAACGCTCTTTCAAGATTATCAACTGTTGCAAGAATTTCTCCAACCGTCTTTGCAGTTGCAAATGAAAAACTTTCACTTTTCTCTTTTTCTGAGCGCTTACGGAAGTTTGCATATTCAGCTGTGATTCTGAGAAGCTGGTCTTTTGTTTCCTGAAGTTCTTTTTCAAGCGGATTTGTTTCTTCTGCTTTTGGTTCTTCAGTATTTTGATTTTCTGACTTTACTTCTTCATCTTTGATGTTCTTTTCTGTTTTCTTTTTGCTCATTTTGTACCTCCTTTTGAAAGTAGGTTATCTACTGTATTTAATATATATTCTGCACAGGGGATAATGTGTTCATAGTTAATTCTTGTTGAACCAATCATTCCAAGTGCAGCGGTTTGGTTATTGCCGTATTTGAATGTGGATATAATGGTTGTTGTGTTTTTCATTTCAAACAATGGATTTTCATCACCGATGAACATTGCACTTTTTCTTCCGCTTTTTGCAAAAAATTTTGAAAAGCCTATCATTTGTTCTTTGTCAGCGAGGAAGGAAAGGAGACGATAAACGTCTGTTCCTAATTCTTCGTGTGACAGGAGATTGGTTTCTCCTTCAAAATTCAATTTGCTTTGTGATGCCTCTTCGCACAGAGAACAAAGAGAGGTCAGAATCGGAAGAATATCAAACACTCTGTCTTTAGCGATTAATACCGAACGCTGAACAAGTGCCAGATTTACATCTGTAAGCGGTGTTCCGATAAACAACCTTTTGACAATCTCATAAAACAGATACCTCAAATCATCATCAATACGGCATGGAATATTAATGAGTGAGGATTTGATTTTGCTGCCTACAGTCAGCATAACAAGCATTGCTTTCGATTTTCCTGCCGGAATAAGGTCAACACCTTGTATACAGTCGAGCGGATCCTCAATTGCACAGCAAAATCCAAGGCAATGTGTGTATTGTGAAAGGAGTTTTGCTGCATCACTCAAAAGTCTTTCGGGATCACCTGCGTTAACAGAAAGTATTTGTGTAATTCTGTTTTTGTCGTATGCAGAAAGTTCCTTTCTGTCCATCAGATTATCTACGTAATATCTGTATGATGCTTTACTCGGTATTCTTCCTGCACTGGTGTGCCTTTGTTCAAGATACCCGAGTTCCGACAGATATGCCATCTCATTTCTGATGGTGGCACTGGAAACGGAATAGGGGAGCAGTTGGCACAATGTTTTTGAACCCATTGGTTCGCCTGTTTTGAGATAATGCTCAATTATCAGATTGAGTATTGCCAGACGACGTTCGCTAATCATTATTCCACACCCCTTTGTATTTTATTGTCAAATTAGCACTCTTGTGCACCGAGTGCTAACCTTGTATTAATAGTATAACCATTTTTTGGATTTGTCAATACTTTTTTTAGAAAATAATAAAAAAACTATGAGTATTTTCAACTCATAGTTTATAATGTTCGTTATTTTCATACATTTAATAATGTATTTGTTGTCGGGTCTGCAACTTTGTTATTGCAGTTTGTAAATTCCAGTGCGGTAAAGCATGTCTTTTCTTGTGGTTCAAAATATTCATCTTCCATCTTATAGGCATACTCAGGTTCTTCTTCCTCTTCTGTATTTTCATAAGCGTAGATGTATCCGTAAAACTGCTGACCAAAGTGAGAAGACATATCACTGTAAGTTTTTGTGTCAAAATAACTTCCGCCCCAATGTGATTCGGAAATGGTAATATCCCCGTTATCTTCAATATTTTCAACGATTGCAACGTGGTTTGACCAACAGGCAATTGCGCCCAACTTTGCTTCGCTGCCGTAGTCATAATAGTCATTGTATTGATTTATAAACCACCATTCACCTGCATTGCCGTGGTCAATTAATGGTTTCTCGCCATTGAGTTCATAAATTCTGCCGTATGCATATGCAACACAGTTTGGCATTCCGTATCCGGTTTTTGAATATGCATTCAGTTCACTTGTGTAGTAAGGCTCGCCGTTTGGTGCGTTTAGTCTTGCTACATATTCTTGCGAAAAGACTGTTGTAGGGAAGGCGGTTAATACGATAAGTGTAAATAAAACAGTTAAAACACTGTTTTTAATTATCTTTGTCATAATCCTTTTACTCCTTTATTAACATCTTTGGCATTTTACCACATATTGGTGTTCGTAATCTATGGCAATGATACACAAGGATTTTGTAACCTTTTTGTTACAATTGTTACTATTTAACAAAATTTTATAATATCTCTTGACAAAATGTAACAATATAAACGACGTGAGTCTATTATTAAAGGTTTGATACGGATTTATATTAGCAGTATTTGTAATTGTGCACAAATTATGAGAGAAGCAAGGAATATACTTATATATAAAAACAATGCCGATATTCTTTTTTTGAATATCGGCATTGTTTTTTATTGTTTTCTTTTTGCTGTTGCGATATAAAATATCGGTATGGTTAAAAATAAAATCCACATAGGGTGCCATTTGTTGAGCAATAATCCACATAGCAGAAAAATGATTGTAACAAGAACAGGGTAACAGAATATTATCGGCTTCTTTTTCTCAATTGCAAAGATGGTTGTGTAAAACAAAGGTATTGTTAAAAATACGATCCATCCGATAGCCCATCCCATTTTACCGACTATTGTCCCTATGATTGCATAAATTATGACCGTTATAATTGGATAAGATATAAAAAACCAGCTGCGTTTCTTCTTTTTTGGCTCAGGATTTTTTTCCTCGTCTGTTACAGTAACCGAAGATAGAGGTAGTTGGACTTCAGGTTCGGTTTGTGTTTCAGGTTCACCGTTAATCAGTGAATCAACAGAAACATTATATAATTGAGCCAGTTTTGCGAAATTTTCAATATCAGGGGTAGAAATACCTTGCTCCCATTTTGATATTGACTGACGTGAAATATTGAGCTTTTCAGCGAGCTGTTCCTGACTGAACTTATTTTCTTTTCTTAAATTCTTTAAATATTCTCCTTGTTTAATTGACATTATTGCACCTCAAAATATCTTTGTAAACATAATAACATATAATATTTGCAAAAACAATAAGGTCCTTGTTAAAACAATTTAACAAGGACTGCTTATTATATAATATATAATTTAATTACATTATATTCTTGCAACACCGTCTTTAACAGCAGCATCGGCAACTGCTTTTGCAACTGTGTCTTTAATTCTTTCATCAAATGCGTATGGAAGAATGTAGTCTGGTGTGAGTTTGTCTTCATCAACAAGTGATGCAATCGCATATGCAGCAGCAATCTTCATATTTTCTGTAATTGCACTTGCTCTTACATCGAGTGCACCACGGAAAATACCGGGGAATGCAACAACGTTGTTGATTTGGTTCGGGAAGTCTGAACGACCTGTTCCGACAATTTTAGCACCTGCGGCTTTTGCCTCATCAGGCATAATTTCAGGTGTAGGATTAGCCATTGCAAGAACAATCGGATCATTGTTCATTGTTTTAATCATATCCTGTGTAAGTACACCCGGAGCAGAAACACCGATGAAAATATCTGTTCCCTTAACCGCGTCAACCAGAGAGCCTTTTGTCATCTCTCTGTTTGTAACTTTTGCAATTGCTTCTTTTGATGCGTTGAGATTTTCTCTGCCTTCATATATAGCGCCTGTTCGGTCACAAAGAATAACATCGCGAAGACCGAGTGTCATAAGCAGTTTTGCAATTGCAATTCCTGCAGCACCGGAACCGTTGATAACAGCTTTGCAGTCTGAAAGTGCTTTGCCTGTGAGTTTTGTTGCATTGATAAGTGCCGCTGAAACAACAACGGCAGTGCCGTGCTGGTCATCGTGGAAGATTGGAATGTCACATCTTTCTTTTAATTTTTCTTCAATTTCAAAACATCTTGGTGCAGAAATATCTTCAAGATTGATACCGCCGAATGAACCGCTTATGTTATAAACTGTTTCAACAAATTCATCAACATTTTTTGTGCGTACACAAAGAGGGAATGCATCAACGTTACCAAATTCTTTGAAAAGTACGCATTTACCTTCCATAACAGGCATACCGGCTTCCGGTCCAATGTCACCAAGTCCGAGTACAGCAGTGCCGTCTGTAATAACAGCTACCATATTCCAGCGTCTTGTGAGTTCCCAACTTTTTTTGTAGTCTTCCTGAATTGCAAGACAAGGCTCTGCAACACCCGGAGTGTATGCAAGAGAAAGGGAGTCTTTGTCATTTACTTTTGCTCTTGCTGTAACTTCAAGTTTGCCCTGCCATTCACCGTGTAATTTTAATGATTCCTTACGATAATCCATAGTTAATAATACCTCAATTTAAATTATTATTCCCAAGGGAACTTGTATTGTGTAAGACCGAGTTCATCACGTACTTCAAGAATTTCTTTTTGTACAGATTCATTGATAGGAACACCGCTGTCTTTTCTTTCCTGCCAGATGTCCCACTCTTTTTCACCTGCAGAATAAATTCTGTCACATCCCGGTGCTTTTTCGGAATTACGAACAGAACGGATAATCTCTCCTGCCTTATGTCTTACAAGTTCTTCACCAAGGAAGTGGTTTGTATCAATAGCAATGAAGAAGTGACCAAGGTGATATGGTCTGAGTTCACCGTTTTCATCTTTACCGTCAAGTGCTTTACCATACCATCCATCCTGAAGAATTGCAGAAAGGAGTTCAATAACCATTGCATAACCATAACCTTTATATCCGCCGAGTGCTTCACCAATACCACCGAGAGTAGTGAGCGCAGCCTCTCCCTGACGGATTTTTTTGAGTGCAACACCTGAATCCCCAACAATCTCATTGCCGTCTCTGCCGATAACTGTACCCGGATGAACATCCTCGCCGATTCTTTCATAGTACTCAATTTTACCATTCTGAGTGATGGATGTTGCGCAGTCAATTACAAAGTCAAAATCTTCATCAGTAGGAATACCGACTGTAAGCGGATTTGTACCGAACATGCCCTCAACACCGAAAGTCGGTGCAACGGACGGACGTGCATTGGTACCTGTAATACCGATGCAGCCTTGTTTGGTTGCCTGTGTTGCATAGTAACCTGCAATACCGTAATGACATGAATTACGGACTGCAACCATGCCCAAGCCGTATTTCTTAGCCTTATCAATTGCCATTTGCATTGACTTATATCCGATTACCTGTCCCATACCGTGATGACCGTCAATAACAGCAGTTGTTTCAGTCTCTTTGATAATTTCAAAATTGGTTACAGGCTGCTGAATGCCTGCCTTAATTCTGTCAAGATAGATTGGTTTGAATCTGTTGCAGCCGTGACTTTCAATACCGCGTTTATCTGATTCAAGCAAAATCTCTGTGCAGATTTTTGCGTCCTCTGCCGGGATACCATAACCGATAAATGCATCGGTTACAAAACTTTCAATTAAGTCCCAAGGACATACTACTTTACCCATAATTCTTCCCATAGCCTTTCTGACTACAATATTAAATCACGTTCTCCCTGTTGTAGTCCGGACAAGGTGTGATATAATGAACTGTTTTAATATACTTTTGCGCATATTTTACAGTGGATTAATATAATTATCTTTCCCAGTTGCGTGAGCGTTCAACTGCACGCTTCCAGTCAGAATATTTTTTGTTTCTTAATGTAATTTCCATTGAAGGTACAAATATTTTGTCAACCTGACGGTTGCGTTCAATTTCTTCTGTACTCTCCCAAACCCCTGTTGCAAGGCCTGCACAATATGCAGCACCAAGAGCAGTTGTTTCAATATTTTTTGGTCGGTTAACTTTAACACCGGTCATATCAGCCTGAATCTGCATCATAATGTCTGACACGGATGCACCGCCGTCAACTCTCAGGTCTTTGAGTATGATGTCGGAATCACTCATCATAGCTTCAAGCAAATCGGTCATCTGATATGTAATACTTTCAAGTACGGCACGGCAAATATGCTTTCTGTTAACGCCGCGTGTAAGCCCAACCATAATTCCTCTTGCATACATATCCCAATACGGAGCACCGAGTCCTGTGAAAGCAGGGACAAAATAAAGTCCGTTTGCGTCTTCAACTTCCGATGCAAGTTCATCACATTCAGGAGCCGAGTGAATAAGTTCAAGTTCATCTCTCAGCCATTTGATTACAGAACCTGCATTGAAAGCAGAACCTTCTATTGAATATGTAATTTTATCACCCACACCCCAAGCAATACCTGAAAGTAAGTTTGAACGTGAGTTCACACGTTTGTCACCTGTATTCATTAACAGGAAACAGCCTGTACCATATGTGTTCTTTGCCTGACCGACTTCAAAACATCCCTGACCGAAAAGTGCACCGGGCTGGTCACCGATAGCACCCGCAATCGGAACACCGCATATGTCTTCTATACCTGTAATTTTAGCAACTTCTCCGTAAATACAGCTTGAAGGCTTAACTTCAGGAAGCATGCTCATCGGTATATCAAGTTTTTCACATAAAAACGGATCCCAGCAGAGCTTGTCAATATCAAACAGCATGGTTCTGCAGGCGTTTGAATAGTCGGTTACATGTACTTTTCCGTTTGTTAAATTCCAAATGAGCCATGTGTCAACAGTACCGAAGAGAAGTTCGCCGTTTTCAGCCTTTTCTCTTGCACCATCGACATTATCCAGAATCCATTTGATTTTTGTTGCACTGAAGTATGCGTCAATCAAAAGACCTGTTGTATCCTTAATGTATTCGCTGAGTCCTTCAGCCTTTAATTCTTCACAGGTTTGTGCAGTTCTTCTGCATTGCCACACGATGGCATTGTATATTGGTTTTCCTGTTTCTTTATCCCACACAATTGTAGTTTCTCTCTGATTTGTGATTCCTATTCCTGCAATATCTTTCGGATTGACTTTTTCAAGTCGCAGGCATGCAAGAACCGCACTGATTTGAGAAAACAAAATCTCCATAGGATCATGTTCAACCCATCCACTTTCAGGATAATATTGGTTGAATTCATTTTGTGCTTTTGCAACAATTTCGCCCTTTTTGTTAAATATGATAGCACGTGAGGAAGTTGTGCCTTGGTCCAGTGCCATAACATATTTTTCTGACATATGGAATACCCCTCTCAACCGGCATAAAGTTATGCCGCAAAAAAATAAAAAGCAGGCAGTAAAAGCCTACTTTTATTTTACTTTATTTATAATTTAAAGTCAATGATGAACATGGGTTTTATATCCAAAATCGTGCGTTGTATCAAAGTGTTTTATATATTGTTCTCAACAAAAGTTACAATGTCATTCACACTTTCCATCTTTTCAACAATTTCATCAGGAACTTCAATACCGAATTCATCTTCAACAGACATAACAATGTCAATAGCATCCAGACTGTCAGCACCCAAATCCTCAACGATTAAACTGTCAGAAGAAATTGAATCTTCCTCAATATCCAATTGTTCAGCAAGAATAGTCTTGATTTTTTCAAATACCATAATAAATTCACACCTCAAAAAAGTAGTTGTTAATATTGTTTTGTTATGTTATTATCATATTATATAATTCCTATGCAATTGTCAATAAATAATTTTATAAAAGAGGTAAAATATGAAAAAGTTTTGTCTTACAGGTTATCCTTTGGGTCATTCCATGTCCCCGGTTATTCATAAAGAATTGTTCAAAATGAATGGTATTGATGCAACATATGAACTCAATCAGGTCTCACCTGAAGATTTGGCAAAGGGGCTTGATTCCTTCAAACAATATAATGGTTTTAATGTAACAATCCCCCACAAGATAGGTGTTATTCCTTTTCTTGATAATCTGTCTGAAAGAGCACAGCTTTTCGGTGCGGTTAATACTGTTGATAATAAAAACGGTGTTTTAACAGGTCACAATACGGATTGTATCGGCTTTTTAAAGGCTCTTGAGATGGCTGATATTGCACTCAAAGGGGATGTACTTCTTTGCGGAAGCGGCGGTGTTTCAAGAATGTTTGCATTTGAAACGGTGCTTGCCGGTGCAGAGCTTACTATTGCTGTACGCAATGCGGATATTGAAGCGGGAAATCAGATTAAAAAAGAAATTTTTGAAAAACTGGATAAACAGGTAAAGGTGATTACACTTGATGAAGTATGTACCGGATATGATGTTCTGATTAACGGAACACCTGTGGGGATGTTTCCTAACACGGATGCCTGTGTTTTGCCAAAAGAAATCGTGCAGAAGTGCGGTGCGGTTTTTGATGCTGTGTATAATCCGCTTGAAACTATGCTTATTAAATATGCCAAAGAGGCGGGGATAAAATATTCAAATGGTCTGCCTATGCTTGTTTGGCAGGCTGCGGTTGCACAGGAAATTTGGTTTGACTGTTCATTTACTATGGAGCAGGTCAAAGATGTTTTAAAAATTACAGAAAGAGAACTTACAAAATAATGAATATTATTCTATGTGGATTTATGGGCAGCGGAAAAACAACTGTCGGTCTGGAACTCGCCAAAATTATGGGCAGAAAATTTATTGATACGGATGATATGATTGAAAAGGAGCAGGGTGTTGCAATTAAAGCGATATTCACTGTTCACGGGGAAGAGTATTTCCGCGATTTGGAGTGGGAGTGCTGCAAAAATATATCAAAGTTCAAGAACTGTGTTGTATCAACCGGCGGTGGTGCACTCACATTCGAGCGTAATGTACAGGCCTTGAAAGAGGGAGGCAAAATTGTTTTCCTTGATGCGGATTTTGATGTTATTTGTCAAAGAATCGGAGATTCAAAGTCACGCCCGCTCTTTCAGAACAGGGATGATGCAAAAGCACTTTATGATGAACGTAAGTCAAAATACCTCCGTGCTGCAGATTATGTTATTGACGGAAATATGTCAGCACGCAAAACAGCTCTTGATATAGCAGAAATCTTCAGATAATCTTATAGGTTGAAAAAATATATTTGTTGTGCTATAATGCAAGAATAATGAAACCGTATTTATGTACAAGCAATTGTACAAAGAGGTGTATTATGGTTAATATAAAAAATAAAGAGCTTTCTCATGATGTTGAGATGTTCCGTAAATATAAAAATCTGCTCAAGGAACTTACAAAGAAGAATGTTAAGCTGAAATACCGCAATTCATGGCTCGGTATCTTTTGGAGTTTCTTACAGCCGTTATTGAATATGATTGTTCTTTCCGTTGTATTTGGCGGAATATTCGGTAAGAAAAGTGATTTGATTGTATGTTATCCTGTCTATCTGTTTACAGGGCGGTTGCTTTTCAGTTTCTTTACCACTTCAACAAAACAAGCACTCACTTCATTCAGAAGAAATCAGGCGATTATAAAAAAGGTGTATGTACCTAAGTATATGTATCCGCTTTCTTCTATTTTGAGTAATTTTGTTACCTTTGCAATATCTCTCTTGTGTCTTGTATGTGTCTGGATATTCTTTAGGGTTACAGGATGGAGCGGCGGTGCCAAACTTGAAATTAATGGTTATGTTTTGTTGTGCTGGGTGCCTATGCTGCTGCTTCTGATTTTCAGCACAGGTGTAGGATTGATACTTTCTGTTATCAGCGTATATTTCAGAGATGTTGAATATATTTGGGATGTTGTAACCCAGCTTCTTTTCTATATGGTTCCGATTCTCTATCATCTAAAAACGATTGAGACACCGTGGATTCAGATTGTAATAAAAATTAATCCGCTTTATTCGATGATTGAACTCTTCAGGCATTGTGTCTTGTATGGTCAGATGATGAGTTGGGAGTTATTGCTGTATGCTTTTGTAATTTCTGTTGTAACATTAATCATCGGCATAATCTTCTTCAACTGGAAGAGTGATGATATTATCTATCATTTATAATTTAATAAAATAAAAATAAAACTCAGGTCAGCGACCTGAGTTTTTGTTTTATGTTCTTTTTCCGTTTTTGAATGAATATTCTATCTCTGTTCCGCCATATGTTTTCAGACCTTTTATACTTCCTGTCCAGTTACTTGGCAGAGCCTCATTCTTGAGCATTTCGGCAATTCCGGCAGTCACTCCGAAGTTACCGTCAATCTGGAACGGAGGATGAGCATCAAACAGATTCGGATATGATCCGCCGCCGTTATGAATATTGATTACAGGACTGATATATGTCAATTGCTGTTTGATGAGCCTGAGTGCATTCTCACCATTATTGAGCCTTGCCCATAAACATACTTTCCATCCGAGTGACCATCCTGTTCCGCCGAATCCACGTTTATTAAGTGATTGTTCGGCTGCTTTTTGCAAATCGTTGTTCTGAATGAATCTTGACGGATAAATGCAGTATAAATGGCTGACATGTCTGTGTGCGATTTCTGTCTCTTCAAATTCCTCTGCCCATTCGGGAATTCTGCCGTCAGAAGCAACTTTGACCTGATTGATTTCAGGGGCGTCAAGACCTAATGCTCTGCAGTTTGCAAAAAAGTCGAACAGTAATTCTCTGTCCATAGATGACATATATGTCAGTGATGATTTTACGGAATGGTCTTTGAAACTGTTTTCGGGACTGATTGACGGGCAGGTAACCAGTTCACCGTCTTTTTCAATAAGATAGTCTTTGTAAAAATCAAGACAGCCTTTGAATAATTCTTTTAATTCCGCTTTGAATGCTTCATCGTTTGTGTATAGGTAATGTTCATATAACTGATTGAGTAACCATGGAGAACTCATATTCCACGGTGCATATTGAGATGCATCGCCATTGCCTTCAGGATAACCGGCAGGATATGTTGCTCCCCAAATATCACTGTTATGGTGTGAGCAGAAACCGGAACAGCCATAATAGTCTTTTGCAGTGGTTGTGCCATTATATGCAAGCTTTTTGACAAGTTCAAATAATGGCTGCATACATTCAGACAGATTGGTTATATCTGTGCACCAATAATTCATCTGTGTGTTAATATTTGTTGTGTAACTTGATGACCATGGAGCTCTGACACGGGTGTTCCATATTCCCTGAAGTGTCATTGCATTACTTCCGGGTCTGGATGCTGATATTGTCAAATATCTTCCATAATTGAACAAAAGTGCAATAAGAGCGTTATCTCCCTCTTTTTTCTTCATCAATTTGATTCTTTTGTCAGTAGGCAAGTTGTTTCTTGTGCCTTCAAGGTTGAATTCAACTCGATTGAATAAAGCAGAAAAATCGCTGATATGCTCTTTAAGCATTGTTTCATATGATTTTATATTTTCAAAATAAGAAAATGCTTTTGCCTGAGCATCAGCGGTCGGCATGGATTTGAAGTCGATAAATGATGTCGCAAGTGAAATCACAAGGGTTGTATCCTGTTCATTTTTAACTTCAATAAAGTCTTTGCCGAATTTTGCATTGCCAAGTACTTTTACTGCTCCGCAGAACTTCATTCCTTTATTGCCTTGCACAATCGTTTTTCCTTGATTATAATACGGCGGCATGCATACTTCAGGTGCCTGACCTGTCATAATCAGACTGTCTTCAATCGTTTCACATTTGTGTTCTAATTTGCTGCAGAGTTTCACTTTGAAACTAACCCCGAGTTCACAATGAATATTTACAATCATTAATTGTGCTGGGTGAGAAACAAAAACAGTTTCTTTAAAGTTATTTGCTTCAACAACAGCAACACCTTTGGAAATATCCAAACTTCTTTTGTATTTGCTTTTCGGTGCATCAAGATATTCAATGATAAGATCGCCGAACGGAAGATAGGCTTCGGACCAATGACCGTGCATATCTTTGTTCATAATATCTTTTGCTGTTTGATAATCTTTGTTGAATATTGCTTTTCTGGCGCTGTCCAGATATTTTGCTGCGTCTTTTTTGTTCAAATCCTTTGGATAACCTGACCACAGACTGTCTTCATTTAATGCAATTCTCTCCTTTTTTAAATTGCCGAACACAAGACCGCCGATTCGTCCGTTACCAACAGGAAGGGACTGTTCAAAATGTTTTGCTTTTTTCTTATAATATAATAAATTTTCCATAATCTCATTTTACTTTATATCAAATAAAAAATCAAGATACACATGTAATAAAAAACAGAACAGGTAAAATTAATTACCTGTTCTGTTTTTTATTTAATTATTTGAGGACTTTGAAATCAACTTTTCCGATTTTTGTTCTCGGTAATTCATTGATATAAACAACTTCTTTCGGTACAGACCATTTTGAAAGATTCTGCATTCCGAATTCAAGGATTTTGTTTGTCAGTTCTTCTTCATTATCATTTGCGTATTTTTTGTTTTTTACAACAAATAATTTCAATTTGGTATTGCCTTCTTCACCGGAGCCTATTGCACAGCAGTCATATATTTCTGCCATTGCTCTGTATGCCTCTTCAATAAATGAAGGATAAACAAGATAACCGCTGATTTTGTATACTCTCTTGAGCCTTTGACGATAATAAATATCGTTGGTTCCTTCTTCGATGAAACACATATCACCTGTGTGCAGCCACACTCTGCCGTCCTCGTGTTCCACAAGCATTTTTGCGGTTTCTTCAGGGTCATTCCAGTATCCCTGCATAAGGGTGGGACCATATACACAGAGTTCTCCGTCCTCGCCTTTAACTTCTTCGGTGGTACCGGGTTTAACTGTCATTACTTCAATGTTATAAGTCGGCAGACCGATACATCCCTGCGGTGCCTCACGTCGAGGATCTGTAAATGAGCATACTGTTACACATTCGGTTAATCCGTATCCTGTTACAAAATGGAATTCTGAACCATTTTCTTTAAGCAGTCTATCCATTTTTTCCGTCAGTGAATACGGAACCACATCTCCGCCGGAACCAATCAGTTTCATATTCGACATATCAATTCCTTTAAGGTATCCTGCTTTATATACTTTTTCAAAGAAATCAGGCACACCGAACACATAATTGATATTATATTTTTTGATGGCATCACTGCACATTTTTGCGTCAAACTGCGGGAAGAGAGCCTGTGGCTGACCCACAATGATTGAATAGTGCATACACATACCAAAACCAAAACCATGGAAAACAGGAAGAGCGGTAAGCATAGCATCCTTATCAGGGTCAATCTCTTTTTCAATAACAGTTTCTACAACATTTTGTACTTCGTAAGAGAGATTGTTGATGTTGTAGTTTGAAAGCATAACAGCCTTTGGATTTCCGGTTGTTCCGCCGGTCATCATTGTAACTGCGGTTGCATGGCAATCTGTTTCTGCTTTTACTTCATTATTCTTTAAATATTCTTTTCCTGTTTTGAGGAAATCGCTCCATTCGTAAAACTTTTTGACGCCTGTTGCAAGTGCAGTTTTACCCTTGATTTTTTTCTTATAAAGCATATTTGCAATCAGACCGTATGGTGTTTTTGGGAAATATTGTGCAGTTTTACATTTGACAAGAGTAAGATCACTCATTCCGGAAAAAGCCTTTTCGCTTACATCAAAGCAAAATGCAAATTTCGCACCGACAAGCTGTTTTGCATACTGTGCTTCACTTGCAACAGAAAGAGGATGAAGCATGGATGCAATTGCACCGATTTTATTAATTGCATAGATTGCTGTGATACATTGCGGCATATTCGGTGCACAGACAATGACACGGTCACCTTTTCTTACTCCGTTTGCCAAAAGTGCAGCAGCACAAAGATCTACCATATCTTTTGCCTGATTAAAGGATATGGTATTGTTATAATAATAAAAGCAGGGTTTATCCTGTCTTTTTTCTGCTGATTCAACAAATTTCTGATACATTGTTTTTTCAACATCATATATACTTGTGAAGTTTGCCATAATAAGTCTCCTAAATTCTTTTTTGAACAGATTTGCCCAAAGTGTACATTTTACAATTACTGATTATATCAAATAAATTTCTGCAATTCTATATAATTTTAAATAGTTTATTTTTATTTAATAATTTGACTTTTTTTACATATATGGTAGAATAAAAAAGTATTTCAATACGGAGGATGTTTAAGTGGCATATAAGATAAAAAAAGACCCTATTCATGAAATTCCGAAAGCACAGTTCGTTTTTTGGATAATCGTAAGAATATCCATGCTGATTTGTGCAGGATATTCGTTTGTTCACGGTGATTTGGTAATGGGGTTTGAGAGTGTATTTTGCTTTATATTTACCCATTTGTGGGACATGTTTCGGGTGTTCGGCAACGGCAGTTTTATTGAGGAAGTTCCTCCTCTGAGCCAAACAATGCTCAATGCAATCATTTTTTGCGGAATTGTTCTTGGTTCATATTTCGGTCTGTTTGATAAAATTTCCTGGTTCGATAATATGATGCATATTTTTTCCGGCCTGGTATGTGCAGTGTTCGGATATGATTTTGCATGTATTATTCAAAGAAAAAAGGGGCAGTGTGCGGCAACACTTGCTGCGATTTTTTCAATTATGTTTGCACTATCCATTGCTGTGGGCTGGGAGTTTTATGAGTTTTTAATGGACACACTCCATGGTACGAATCTTCAGCTTGCAAAAGCAGGGGAAGAAACTGCAATGTTTGATTTGTCAAAATATAATAATGAATATGGTTATCTCGGTTTGGTTGATACTATGACGGATATGATGATGAATGCCGCGGGCGGACTCATCGGAATGATATTTATGATTATCTTGAGAAATCGTAAAAAAAAGAATAAATAAAATATATTTTTAGGACTGTGAGAACAGTCCTATTTTTTTACATTTTTTTTATTGCGGACAAACTATAATGTCAGCAGGGAAGTGTAAATATATGGAAGTTAAGAATAAATTAAGCGTAAAAAATACACATAAAACGATCATAAAAGAATCATTAAAAAGACTGATATGGTTTTTACTTTCATTTATACTCAGTTTTTCAACTGTAGTCGGTGGCAGTTGTCCGTTTGCAATTTCGCTGATATGTGTTTCAAACAAAAAGAATTTTTTATTTTCTGCTGTTGGTGCAGGGATTGGCTATATGATTTTCTGTGACGGGAATGATGCAATAAGATATTTTACTGCGGTTATTATTTCTGCTCTTGGGACTTTGGCGGTCAATATTTTCAATTCAAAAAAAGAAATATATATTCCTATGCTTGTTTCCTTTCTTTCGGTTTTTGCCACAGGATTTGTTATAAATTTCCGAACAGGTGCAGTTATCGGTGCATATGCACTTGTTTTTGGTGAAAGTGTGTTGGCTCTGGGCACAACATTTTTCTTTTTCAGAGCGGTTAATTGCAATTATAAGCGCTTGAAATTCAAGGCACTGCCGATAACAGATACCACATGCCTGATGGTATCCTTGGCGGTGCTGATGTCGAGTTTATCCTTTATTCAGATAAAAGGGGTTTCAATTGCTCGTATTATTGCAGTACTTATTATTCTTACCGCAGTCAGATTTGGTTCACCCAAATGGAGTTTGATAATCTCACTTTGTCTTGGGTTTGCATTGGGTATCAGTGGGGAAAACAGTATGTTCCTTTTGGGTGCCTATGCTTTTTCTGCACTGGTTGCAGGACTTTTTACTTCTATGTCAAGTTTTGGGGTATCCATAAGTTTTATTTTGTCAATGATATTTTTCAGTATTGCAGCAGATTTAGGTTCTTTTTCTGTATGCAGTGTAATTGAAAGCGGAATTGCAGGTATAATTCTTGTTCTGTTTCCCAATATTGTAAGAGAGAAGATTTCAGATTTTTTTGAAAGCGGTGCTGATATTGCTCCCGATGGAAGTTTGAGGCAGAGTCTTGTGGTAAGACTTCGTTTTGCATCTTCTGCATTGGCACAGGTGAGTGAAAGTGTGCGTGATGTCAGAGAAAAAATCAATGAAATCGGTGATGTTGAACCGATGGAAAGTGAACTGAGAATGGTGGCGTCAGATCAGTTCTTTTCTATTTCCGATATGCTCAGCGATTTGGCGTTTGAATTCAATGATACTGAGATATTCGATTTTAAATCAGCAGGAAAAATCAGGCGGATGCTTGGTGAGTATGATATTTATCCCGAAAACATCTCTGTCATTATAGATAAGTTTGACAGGATGAGAGTTGAAATTTTAGCATCATCAAAAACAAAAGGAATGGATAGTCCGAGGATAAAAAATGAAATAGCAAAAATTTGCAAAAGAGATTTTGAAAAAAGCCGAACAAATTATTCAGGCGGAAATTTGCTCCTGACTATTATTGAAAGGCCGAATTTTAAAATGAGTTTCGGTTTTGCCCAATATTGTGCCGAAGGTTCACTTTGCGGCGATACAATAAAAACAATTAATGATTCAAAAGGGCATATGGTCTTTATCATCAGTGATGGTATGGGTAAAGGCAGCCGCGCAGCACTGGACGGTGCGATGGGAGCAGGACTTTTGTCAAAACTTCTGTCAGCAGGATTTGGATTTGATTCATCGCTCAAAGTGGTTAACAGTGCCTTGCTTGTTAAAAGCAGTGATGAAAGCCTTGCTACACTTGACTGTGCCTGCGTGGATTTATTTACGGGCAAGTGTGAATTTTACAAAGCAGGTGCACCAAGGTCTTATATTGTAAAAAATAATTCTCTTTCTAAATGTGAATTATCATCTATGCCGGCCGGTATACTAAGAGAAATTGAATTTGCAAAGCGGACCACAGTACTGAATGTTGGTGATGAAATCATTATGATGAGTGATGGTATAACAGATATAGGTGAAGAACTGCTTGATGAATTTATATGTAATGATGACAGTGACGGACCGAATGAAAGAGCAAAAGATATACTCGATTTTGCATTGAAGCACAGTGATGAAAGGCACAGGGATGATATGTCTGTAATTGTGGCAAAACTTATGAAAGGATGATTTTTTGAGCACACGAACTAAATTTATGATAAAAAAGAAAAAAAAGTTACCACCCGTTTTACCGCCTTTTGAAAAAGATAATTTCCCCAGTTTTATGCGTAAGGAGATATTTGTTCAAGGAGATTTGATTAACCATTTTTTGAATAAATATATAAAAGCCCAAAAAATAAGATTTAATTTCATTAAAGTAAAGATTGACAGAATTAAAAGAGCATATATTATAGGAAATGCGGCGGATTATTGTGTTGCACTGGCAGGAGCCTATAATTTTGAGGTGTTGGCTGATGTTCCCTGCAATGCAGAACTGATAAGTGAATTCAATTGCTCTAATCCGATACTTGACAAATCAACTCTGGTGATTGTCATCAGTCATAGCCCGAATGATTTGCATACAAAAATTGCACTCGACAGAATCCGACACAGCGGATGCAAGGTCATTGGTATATTTGATTTTTGTCCTCCTGATGATTGGACAATCAGTCTTGATTTTGAGAGCAAGTCAAATATATTAACGGCAAGTACCACGCTTCGCCATGTTGCATTGACCCTGCTTTCTCTTTATTTTGGAAATGAAAATGAAGTGATTACCCCTCTTTATGTTCAGATTGCTGTTCAAATGCTGCAAAGTCTCGATGAAAGGATAAAAAATATTCTCTCAAACGAATATTTTATCCGACAGAAAGCAATGGAAATGATTGACAGGGATATTTTATTTTCCGGTGCCAATGTTGATTTTGCTTCATCCGTTTATGGTGCTTATCTTATGAATGGTGTAAATGATAATCATATTCAGATTATTCCTGCCGGAGAACTTGAAAATTGTTTTATCAAACCCAATCAATATACAGTTGCCTTTTCATCAAATAAAGATTTTTATAATATGCTGAATAAAAATATTCATTTTGATACAATTATACTTCCTGCAAGTATTATGGAAGTAGGAGAAAATCGATTTGTTTATCCTGAGTCGATACCACTGCTTAATCCGATTTTGAGCGGTGTTTGTCTGCAATTGACAGCATATCAGACTGCATTGATTAAGGGAAAGGATATATTATAAGAAATAAAGAGTACAGAAATCTTTGTATTTCTGTACTCTTTTGTTTATTGTTTATTTAATTCTGCCTTACCTTCTGCTGTGTCACGATAATACTGTGTGAATGGATGGAAACGTTCCTGTTCCTCCCATATTTCTTTTGCTTTCGGTGCCCATAAGCGAGCATATTCATCGCATTTTGAACAGAGTTCATCAGCAGATTCGGGTGCAGCGAGGTTGGTGGATTTTGCACCGGTTTTTTTAACAATCTCTCTCAATGCCTGCGGATTTTCCAACATCGGGCAAGGTCTGAGCATATTGTCATTAAACGGCTGTCCTTTATAATAGTTGCGGAACAAAGGTGCTTTAAGACATTCCAGTATACTCTTTTCTCTGATATTGGAATCCGAGTAGTGGATGAACACACATGGTTCAACATCGCCCTCGGAATTGATGTGGAAGTAGTTTCTTCCGCCGGCAATACATCCGCCTACAAATTCTGCATCATTCTGGAAGTCAACAGTGAAAACCGGTTTTCCTGTTTTACTATTTCTTTTTGCACGAATTTCGCGGTAAACATGTTCTCTCTGTTCCGGAGTGAGCAGCAGACTTTTGTCTGCACCGCTGCCAACAGGCATATAGTGGAAATACCACATATATCTTACGCCGTTTTCAATCATCAGATCATAAAATTCATCAGAAGTAACGGCTTCATAGTTTTGGCTGGTATAACAGATGGATGTGCCAAAAAGACATTTGTGCTTTTTCAGCATCCGCATTGCGTTGAAGGTTGTTTGATATGCACCTTCGCCGCGGCGTGAATCGTTTGTATCTTCATTGCCTTCAATAGACAGAGCAAGTGCAAGATTGCCGCAGTTTTTCATATCTTCACAGAATTTGTCATCAACAAGAGTTCCGTTTGTGTATGCAAGGAAAATGCAGTCAGGAAACTCTTTTGCAATAGTGAGAATATCTTTTTTTCTTATCAACGGTTCTCCGCCTGTGTACATAAAGAAGTGTGTACCGAGTTCTCTGCTCTGGCTGATAATGCTCCTCATTTCATCAAGAGTAAGGTTTGAATTGTGTCCATACTCGGCAGACCAACATCCTTTGCATTTCATATTGCAGGCAGAAGTAGGGTCGAGCAAAACAACCCAAGGGATATTGCAGTGCTCAATCTCTCTTCTTTTTCTGATGGTGGATGTACCGATAAGACCTAAGTCAATACCGAATGTAAGTACGGCTTTCCTTAAAAAGTCGTGGTCAACTTCATCAATCCCTCTGAACAGAAACTGATTCCATACATTACTTTCATCAGAAATGATTTCAATCGGCTTGGTAAATGTGCTTTCAGGATACATTTTACCTGCAAAAGTTTTACCCAATTTTATTAATTTGAGCATATTTTTTTGCGGATCTTTATAAATGTATTTGAACAATCTGTCACCGATTTTGTGTAGCATTTTGCTTTTTAATTGCATATTTTACCCTTTCTCACATTACTTCCGGAGTAGTGATTTTAAGCATAGTCAAAATATTTTTAATCGTATCTTTAACTGCAGTACAAAGATAAAGTCTTGCCTGCATAAGTCCTTCATCATCAATCATAACTCGCTGAGCATTGTAAAATTTGTGGAACAAAGTCGCCAGTTCAATAACATAATGCGTAATTTTTGCAGGGTCATAAGATTTTGCTGCGTTGACAATTTCACCTGTTAAGGATGATAAATGACGGATTAAATCTTTTTCTTCCTGACTGTTGAGCAAAAGAATTTCTTCATCTGTCGGAGTTCTCATCTCAACACCTTGCTCGGCAGCCTTTTTTAAAATTGAGCAGATACGAGCATGCGCATACTGGACATAATATACAGGATTGTCACTTGACTGTTTTGCTGCAAGTTCCAAATCAAAATCAAAGTGAGAATTTGGTTCACGTAAATTGAAGAAAAATCTTGCTGCATCAAGCGGAATTTCATCAATCAGAGTGTTGAGTGTGATTGCTTTGCCTGAGCGTTTTGAAAGTTTGATTGTTTCTCCGCCTCTTACCAGTCTTACCATCTGCATAATAACAGCATCTAATCTGGATGCGTCAATTCCCATTGCAGTAAGGGCTGCTTTCATTCTTGGTACATATCCGTGATGATCTGCACCGAGAACATCAATGGCTTTGTCATATCCTCTGGTTACAAGTTTATTATAATGATATGCAATGTCAGGTACAATATATGTTGGCAATCCATTTGCACGGATAAGCACAATGTCTTTATCATTACCAAATTCTGACGCTTTAAACCAAAGTGCACCGTCTTCTTCGTATGTTACGCCTTTTTCTTTAAGTGTTTCAATAACTTTGTCAACAGAACCGTCGTTATGGAGTGTTGATTCTCTGAACCATTTGTCATAAGTGATTCTGTATCGGCCCAAATCGTGTTCAAGTCCTGCAATATTTTTGGGCAGTGCGTAGGCAACCAGAGCATTTCTTCTTTCTTCAGATGAAACATCAACATATTTATCATCAAATTCTTTGATAAAGTTCTCTGCATGTTCGGTAATATCAGCGCCCTGATATGCATCTTCAGGCATTTCAATATCATCTTTAAAATGCTGAAGATACCTCACCTCAAGTGATGTTGCAAACTTTTCAATCTGATTACCGGCGTCGTTAACATAGAATTCACGGCTGACATCATATCCTGCCCAGTCAAGCACGGATGCAAGACAGTCTCCGATTGCACCGCCTCTTGCATTACCGATGTGCATTGGTCCTGTCGGATTGGCTGATACAAATTCAACAAGGATTTTTTTACCGCTGCCATAGTCTGATTTGCCATAGTCTTCACCGCAGGCAAAAACATCTCTGAGTATTTCGCTGTAAAATTTCTGTGATAAAAAGAAATTTAAAAATCCTGCTCCTGCAATCTCAACTCTGTCAAAAAGCGTGTTGCTCAAATCAATGTTTTTCACAATGCTTTCTGCAATGAGACGCGGTGCTTTTTTGAACACTCTCGCACCTGCCATTGCAACATTTGATGAATAATCGCCGTTTGCTTTATTTGCAGGGATTTCAACAATGAAATCGGGTATTTCTTCATTTGGAAGGTCACCGTTTTTTATGGCTTGTTCTATTGCCGATGTGATTATATTTCTTAAAATTTTTTCAGTTTCCTTTACTATTTTAGACATTTATTATTACTCCTGAACAATTAATTTTTTCTGAAAGTCATAATTACCTCGTTTTTTGAGGCCAATGCACCATTTATGTCAATATCATATGTGAACAGGAACTTGCCTTTGTTTCCGTCATATTCACTATCAACAGTATGACCGGATATTCCCATTAATATATCACCGAACTGTGTGCCGTAATTGCATAAGTTTCTTCTTGATTTTTCAATTACTAAACAAGAATCATTTGCACCGGAACGTGTCATAACAACAGATTTTTCATCTTTACTGATTTTTACGCTCACGCTGACAGGCGGTTCGGGTGGCTCTTGTTCTTCTTTATAATTTATTATGTAAGCATCCTTTTTTTCTTCAAAAGAGCCGATTGTGGTTAACTCCAGTTTGTCTTTTTGATTGTCAATTCGCTGTGAGCCTGTTATTTTTAATAATATTTTATCCATTATTTTTCCTTATTTTATATCTACAAATTTTGCTTTGTCTGAAATATCGGTTCCAAGAAGAGTATTTGCAATGTTTGAAAAATTCTGTGTTCGGTCCGATACATAATAAACAGCATCACCCTTGTGTGCAGCATCGTTTGAAATATCTTGACTGAGCAGTATTTCCTTTGCTTTCATACCTGCTTCATACCCTGTGTCAATAAGTGTGATTTCTTCACCGATTACCTGTGAAATAATAGGTGCAAGGTGAGGGAAATGTGTGCATCCGAGTATTATTGTATCAACACCTTTTTGCATAAGCGGTTCAAGGTATCTTTTAATAATCTCTTTTGCGATATAATTATCACTGTCAATCCAGTTATTTTCAACCAAAGACACAAGCAGCGGGCATGATACACCGCAGACATCAATATCCTTGTTGAACTTTGCAATTTCTTCTATGTATGAACCGCTGTTTATCGTTGCAGATGTGCCCATAACGCCTATCTTATTGTTCTTTGTTGCTTTTACAGCAGCGGCGGATGCAGGTTTAACCACTTCGACGAATGGAACTTTCACATGAGATATAGCGTTTTTTGCAACTGAGGATACTGTGCCGCACGCAGCCATGATTAACTTGCAGTCAAATTTTTCTAAAAATTCAATATCCTCTTTTGCATATTGTTCAATTGTTTTTTCACTTCTTGTTCCGTAAGGTGCTCTTCCTGAATCACCAAAATAAATGACATCTTCATTCGGTAAATGTGCCAATACCGTTTTTACCGCTGACAGTCCGCCGAGTCCTGAGTCAAAAATACCAATCGGTCTTTTATCCATCAGATTTTGCCACCCCTTTCAAGAGCGTGGTTGATGAGTCGTTCAATAAGTTCTTTATAAGGAACGCCAACTGCCTCAAACAATTTTTGATACATACTGATTGAGGTTTGACCCGGTATTGTGTTAATTTCGTTGAGCAGGACTCTTTCATCATCTGTTGTAACAAAAAAGTCCACTCTTGCCATGCCTTCGCAGCCAAGTGCCTTATATGCTCTGAGGGCCTGAACTTTTACCTCTTCTCGCTTATTCTCGCTTATATTTGCAGGAATATGAAGTTGTGACTGCGGATTGTTATATTTTGCATCATAATCATAGAAATCAGCCGCAGCAACAATTTCACCCACCTCACCGGTGATTGGATTGTTATTACCCAAAACTGCACACTCAACTTCATGACCGATGATGAATTCTTCAAGTACGGCCTTTTTATCTTCTTTAAATGCAATTTCCATTGCAGTTTTAAGTTCTTCTTTGTTATGTGCCTTTGAGATACCGACAGAAGAACCTGCGTTTGCAGGTTTGACAAAAATCGGCAATCCTAATTTTTCAATAGCATTGTCAAGCATCTGCTCACTATTGTTTCTATAATCATAACAGTTAATGGAACACCATTTTGCCTGTGAAATCCCGCAGGCATCTGCAACAGCGTTTGCAATGGCTTTATCCATACAAACACCTGATGACGTTGCATCACAGCCGACGTATGGTATCTGAGCAAGCTGAAGGAGCCCCTGAATTGTTCCGTCTTCACCATTCTTACCGTGCAGAACAGGGAAAACTGCATCCAGTCTGATTATTTCACCGGTTGAACATACAATGCCGTGAATGCTTGTATCAGGTGAAATAAATGCAGGAACAAGTTTGTTTGAATATATCCATTTATCTTCAGGCAGAAGATTGATGTTGTCATTATATATAAACCATCTGCCTTCTTTTGTGATTCCGATAAGTACAACATTATATTTGTCATAGTCAATATTTGAAACTACATTTTTTGCGGAAATACAACTGATGTTGTGTTCTGATGAAACGCCGCCGAAAATGATTCCGATAGTTTTTTTATTTGACATTTAAAAGCCCTACTTTCAAAAATTATTCATAATATTGTAACACAATAAAATTCAATAATCAATATAACTTAATTATAAATAATAATAAATATTACTATAAAATTAGTGACAAAATACCGATAAAATGTTATAATACGGAAGATTAATTGATTTTTAATGCAGAAAATGACAAACTTAAAATATTATTATGGACTCCACTTATGAAATAATATTGTGAATGAATATTATTTTGTGGGCAGAAAGGTTATGTGATTTAATATGGAACTTGCAGAAGTATTCAGAATTGTTGAAAAAAATCTTGAAAAAGAGAATGAAGAACTCGGCTTCAAAAAAACTGCTGAAAATGAAAACAGTATAGCCTTTTCAGGTGAAAAGGGAATTTACAGATTGGTTTTTGACCAATCAACAAAAGTAATGGCATTTGAATGTGCATATGAAAACAGTGATAATGCAGAATTTAACACGCTGTCGCGCAGTTTGTTTGATACACAAACATATAATGAACGTGATGCAAAATCACTTTCAAACGAAATTAAAGATGAGCTGAATTCTCTGTTTAATTCAAGAAAAAAAGTTGACCTTGACAAAGTAAAAATGCCCAAGGCAGTATCCAGAACAAAGGCAAAGAACGGTATTATCAGTTATGATACAGATTCTCTTGCCAACAGATTCGGTACACTTTATCCTGAATTTAAGAATGAAATAAAAGCCAATATTGCAAAGTATGGTGAATTCTTGCCTGAAACATTTTTTATGGAGACTGGCACGGCAAAGGTGCTTGATGTTATTGCAAACGGTTCTGAAACCGATTGCAAAAAACTTTTCAAAATGCTTAATGAAGTTTATGAAGACGGTACAAACGAAGTGCAGGATATTATTGGTGTTACCATTCTCGGCGAAATGAAAAATGACTCCCATATGATGGAGGTTGCAGACAAATATATGTCAGAATATATGTCGGGTCCGGTGCATGAGATTAATAAAATTACAAGAAAGAACAATAGTCTGACAAAGAAACTTAAAAATCCGCCTCCATATAAACCGAAGAAAAAGAAAAATATTATGGCAAGTGTTCTTCAGGAACAAAATAGAAATCAAGGGTAATTCTTAATGGAACGATATAAGAAGAGATATATTAAAAATGCAGTCGTTATACCTGTTGCGGTTGCAATTGTTGTTTCTGCATTGTTTTTTGTATTGATTTATACAAATTCAAGCGATTTCCCTTCGGTAAAAGAACGTTTGGTATTGGCATCCTATGACAGTTCCGATATTTCAGAGGCTGAAGAAATTGAAGTCCATAATAATTCTGTCAGCAGAAGTAAGATTGATGATTTTCAGAGCAATATGACATTTGGTAATATCCGTATCAATCAAACCGATTATCCGTTGATATATGATGCAAATGAAGTTAATGCTATAGGGAAATTTAATATGGATGCAGGCAATACTTTTATCGGTGATGTGGGAACAGCATATGTATCCTGTTACAAATCAGATTCAAAGGCATTAAAGGCTGTTGCAATCGGCGATGAAATAGAGATTGAAACGAATTATGGCTCTTTTGTCTATGAAGTGATAAAAACAACATCAGCGGATAAAAGTACATTATCTCATATTGGTGACGGTGTCGGCAGAGCACTTGTACTTTATACAGATGCAAGTCAAGGCGCAGGTATCGGCAGTGCGTATTTTTGTGCAGTATGTCAGTTTGCTGATGGCACGCAGATAACGCAGTAGGGGGTATTTTATGTCATTAAGATCTTCAAGAAAAATACTTTGCGTTTTATTTACTGTTATTATTGCAATCGGCGGCTTATTGACAGTAGGTTCTGTAGCAGTTAGATGTACTATCGGTTCACAAGAATATATGGAAAAAATCTTTAATTCCGATACAGTAAAAACGATGCAGGATGAGCATTTCAAAAAACGTCTGGAAGTTATTGCGAGCAAGAGTGATATTCCGTTTCATGTTTTTGAGGCTGTTTTCAGTATGGACGAGTCATACAGTGAATCAGTTGTGAAGCGGGTTTTCACAGGCGGTGATACAAGTATGTTCAGCCGTGATAAAATTGATTTGTTTGAAGAATTGTGTACCGAATATCTGGAAGGCAATAATATTTCATACAATGCTGATCAAATTCATAATACTGCACTTGAGGCAGCATTGGCTTATGCTGACAGTTATGGTGTTAATAACACGGAAAGCGTAACTGAATTTATAAATCAAATTGTTATGAATTTTGGAAAATTTGCTTCAACAGGAATGGTTTTATTAGCAATCGGAATAGTGCTTATAAACATCGTTTTCAGTGAGAGAAGAGCACAGATAAAGTATACCGCCAGTGCATTTATTGCATGCGGTTTAAATTTAATTTTCTTTTCAGCTGCAGGATTAATTTTTGGTATTGGCAGAGATTCGGATATAGTTCCGCAAATTTATTCAGTTGTATCATCACGTGCTATGAGTACCACCTTTTTGATGATGATAATAATAGGTCTGATTATTGTTGCGGCAAGTGGATTTGTAACATACAAGTGTTTTAAATCAGATCAAAAAGAAAAACGAGGTTAACTTGTTTTTGACAATGAATAAAACACAATATAAATAGTTTTAAATAATATATAATATATAATAAGGACAAGCCTGTTTTTGCTTGTCCTTTTATTTTTAATTATACAAAATATTATACAAAAGTTAAATATTTAGTCTTTTCTATATATAGATGTATAAAAGATATATTACAAAAAATACTTCAATATATTGTGTTTTTGTAATATTTTTACATAAAAAGTTACAAATTGAAATATTTATTTTGCACTTTTCTAATGATTTGACAAAAATAATTAATCATACGCTAAAGTGCTAAAATGTATTACCACAATATATTGTACGATTTCCATTTTTGTGGCAGATTTGTAAGTAACTGTTTGTGCAATATCAACAAAATTACTCTGCTCAATTTATTGACATCTTATGCACTTGTGACTATAATGCTAAAGCGTTCGGTAAATAATATTGGTAAGACAGAAATATTTTCTTCTGTTTGATGGTATTTCCATCAGCATAGGGACTTAAATCAATTACCCCTAATGTTTACGAATTCAATAAGGAGATTAAGATGATTAACCAATCAGCAAGCGGAGGACTAAAAGGCTTGAGCCGAGCAGTCCTTACAGCAGTAGTTGCATTTGTTCTTGCAATCACTATTTTCGCTTCAACTGCATTTGCAGGCCTTGTATCTCAGTACAATGTTGAAATAGTTATTGATAATAATGAACCGATTGTAATTACGACTAATGAAACGGAACCAATCGAAATCCTGTCACAAGCAAATATCACTTTAGCAGAAAGTGACAAACTTGATATCAGTGCTTTCATCGCAGGTGAAGGCGGAACTATCAGAATTGACAAAGAGAACAATATCAATATTGAGTTCGATGGTGTGATTAACACATATTGTGTTTATGAAGATACTGTCGGCGCTGCTCTTGTTGCTCTCGGTATAAATGTTACCGATAAAGACAAGGTCAATTATGTTCTTACAGATTCAATAAGAGACGGTATGGTTATCACCATCCAGTCATCAAAATCTGTTTCTTTGTCAGCAGACGGCAAAACAACAAAATATGCTATCCATCAGGGTACGGTAGAGGATTTATTATCTCTTGCGCAGATTACCCTTGGTAAAGATGACTACACAAAACCGGCACTGGATACACAACTTAAAGCGAATATGAATGTTCAGGTTTTCCGTGTTGCGTATAAAGACGTAGTCGAAAAAGAAAGTGTTGCTTTCAAAACAACAACACAAAATGATTCATCAATGGACCAAGGAACACAAAAAGTAGTTACCGAAGGTGTTAAAGGCGAAGATGAAGTAACATATAAAGTGAAGTATGTTAACGGTAAAGAAACCGAAAAAACCGAAACCGCACGCAAATCTGTTAAAAACGCTGTTACAAAAGTAGTTAAAGTAGGTACAAAAAAAGTTGAACCTTCTGCTGTTGTATCAAATGGTGTGACTTCAAAGAACGGCTATACAGTCGGACAAAAAATTTCAGGCAGATATACACATTATTGTGCATGTGCAACCTGTAACGGTAATTCAAACGGAATTACTTCAAGCGGCAAACGTATCAGCAATGGTATGAGTGATCCTTATTATGTTGCATGTAACTGGCTTCCTCTCGGCAGTGTAATCAGTGTTGACGGTACAAATTACACAGTTGTTGACCGTGGCGGGTCAGGACTTTCAACAGTCGGCAGAATTGATATTTTCACCCCTGAGGGACATTCTGCATGTTACAAATACGGAACAGGAAACTGTACAATTGAAATTGTTCGATTGGGATGGTAAAATAATAGATTTTAAGCAGTTGATTGCAGACAGTCAACTGCTTTTTTGTTGACTTATTGTATAAAACATAGTAAAATGAATAGCATAATACATACTAAATTTGCAGTATACATTATGTTGTATGTAGAGCATTGAATTGGAGGACGATATATATGCTTAATTCAGATAAAACACTTGAAAAACTTGTTGCACTCAGCAAAGGCAGGGGATTTGTTTATCCCGGCTCTGAGATTTACGGAGGACTTGCAAATACATGGGATTACGGTCCGCTTGGCGTTGAACTGAAAGAAAACATCAAAAAAGCCTGGAGAAAAAAGTTCATTCAGGAAAACAAATATAATGTCGGTCTTGACAGTGCAATTCTTATGAATCCTCAAACATGGGTAGCATCAGGTCATCTCGGCGGTTTTTCCGATCCGCTTATGGATTGCTGTGAGTGTAAAACAAGACACAGAGCTGACGATCTTATTGAAAATTTTGATGGAACAAATGTTGCCGGATGGTCCAATGAAGAAATGGCACAATATATTAAGGAACATAATATTGCTTGCCCGAACTGCGGTGCAGCGAATTTTACTGACATTCGTCAGTTTAATCTTATGTTCAAAACATTTCAGGGTGTTACAGAGGACAGCAAGGATGAAATTTATCTTCGTCCTGAAACAGCACAGGGTATTTTTGTTAATTTTGCCAATGTTCAGAGAACAACCAGAAAGAAAATTCCTTTCGGCGTAGCACAGATTGGTAAGTCTTTCAGAAATGAAATCACTCCGGGTAAGTTTATCTTCCGTGTAAGAGAATTTGAGCAAATGGAACTTGAGTTTTTCTGTAAACCCGGAACAGATCTTGAATGGTTTGATTATTGGAGAGGTTTTTGCCGTGATTGGTTATATGCTCTCGGTATTAAAGAAGAAAATCTCAGACTCAGAGACCATGACCCTGAAGAACTTTGTTTCTATTCAAAAGCAACTACGGACTTTGAATATAATTTCCCGTTCGGTTGGGGCGAACTTTGGGGTATTGCTGACAGAACAGACTATGACCTTACACAGCATAGTGATACAAGCGGTAAAAAACTTGAATATGTTGACCAGGTTAATAATGAAAGATATATTCCTTATGTTATTGAACCTTCACTTGGTGTTGAGCGTTTGTTCCTTGCTTTGCTTACAGAAGCATACGACGAAGAAGTTATAGATGCAGAAAAGAATGATACAAGAGTTGTTATGCATTTCCATCCGGTTCTTGCACCATTCAAGGCAGCAGTGCTTCCGCTTTCAAAAAAACTCAGTGATAAGGCGGGAGAGGTGTTTGACGCTCTTGCTAAGAACTTCAATGTTGATTTTGATGATGCAGGTTCAATCGGTAAGCGTTATCGCCGTCAGGATGAAATCGGTACACCATACTGCATTACCTATGATTTTGAATCTGAAGAAGACGGATGTGTAACCGTACGTGACCGTGACACAATGGAACAGGTAAGAATCCCTATTGACAGCCTTGTGTCCTTCATTAACGAAAAATTAGATTTTTAATATCTGAAAGAGAGTGAGATTATGAATAATATTAACAGACCACTTGTTAAATCTCAGGCACGCGAACTTATAAAAGGAAAGTTTTTTTATCTCTTTATTATTTCGATGATAGTTGCTTTTCTCACCGGTTCGTCTTTATATGTTAATGTTGGCAATATGAACTTTGGCAGCCATTCAACATATGATAATTATCAGGATTATTATGATGATTATGATTTTGATGATTTTTATGATGATGGTAATTTTTTGCAGGATAATCCGATTGAGGATTTCCAGTTTAATTCTGCTCAGAGCAGTCCTGCAGTAAAGGATATGGCAAAGCCTGTAAATTCAGATATTGGTGGATTACTCCGAACCATGTCACTTGGTTTTGCCTCCATAGCACTTATTGTAAGTCTTATATTTGCACCGCTTCAGGTTACTCTGTCAGGTATGTATGTTTCTTTTATCAGAAGAAGAGCGGATGAAGAATTTCAGTTCGGTAAAGAACTCGGCGGAATTTTCAAAAAGTCATTTGATAATTCTTATCTCAACAAACTTGTTCTGGTTGTATTGAGAAATATACTTGTCGGTTTACTTTGTATTTTGTTTATTGTTCCGGGCATTATTTTTATGTTCAGTTCCTATTTTGCTTATCAGATTATGATTGATTATCCGAATCTCAAACCGAGCGAGGCAATCAAACTGTCAAAGAAAATGGTTAAAGGCAACAGAACAGAATTATTCACACTCGTTTTGAGCTTTATTCCTTGGATGTTGTTGATTTTGGTTACATTCGGTATTGCAAGTATTTATGTTACACCTTATATGATGACAACGGATGCACTTTATTATGAGAATTTCCGCCTCAGAGCATTGGCGGAAGGCAGAATTACGGAAGATGACTTCCTCTCAGAACAAGAGAAATTTGCCAAGTACAGTGCGAATTCCGATGGTATGAACGGTGCATATACGCAGCCGACAGGAACATACTATTCTCCTGATATGAACAATTCATATCAGCAGCAGTTTAACGGTGCTTATTATACACCTGATTTGAATACAAATCCTGTTAACAGAGAATCATGTACGCCGAACGAGCCTAAAAATGACGGTTATTATTATGCACCCCAGCAGCAACAGCCGCAGAGACCTGATAATAATCATTTCTATGAACCTCAGCCACAGCCTGAAGAAAATCAGTATTATCAGCCACCTGTTCAAGAGGACTTCAAGTCTGCTGTGGAAAGTGAAAACACTGATGATTCTACACAAGTATAAATAGTGATATAATAAAATCCCGCAAGGATATTTCCTTGCGGGATTTTTCGCTGTGGCAATATTAATAATTATTATATTCTTCAAAATCAAGTATATTACCGTCTTTGTCCCAACTTGTTTCAAGTGCTTTAGTATATATATTGCCTTTTTGATCATGATAATAATATTCACTTGGAGAGTTCTTTTTCAGTTCATTATTCGTGAAAAAGCAGAGGTATCCGTCTTTATCAATATATCCGTGGTTTGCCTCATATTTTTCCCCGTTAAGTCCTATCAAATAGTGCAGACTTTTCTCTTCATCAAATTCATATCTGAATCTTATACCATTTTTTGTATAATAGGGGATATTTTCATAATCATCATACGCAATACCATTTTTACTGTAATGTATTTTATAAGGATTATGTGCAATTTTTCGCCACATTCCGTTGCCGGAGGATTGATAATAACCATCTTCTTCCTCTTGGTTAGGAGAACTGATGCCTAAAAATGTAATATTTGTATATGAATCAAATAGTATAATGTTTTCTTCCTCTAACTTTGTATACATAAATAATAAATCATCTGAAAATTTGAATATGCGGAATTGTTTATATCGTTCATCCGAATGTATTTGTTCATATATCTCGTTTGATATGTCATATTCGGCATAGGATAAAAGAATATCAATCGCAGATACAATATCATCAATTTGCTTTTTATCTAAAGTACATCCAAGATTTTGTTCTATTTGATTGTTATCAGCATCAGGATTTTCAGTCAAATAGTTAATTACTTTTTCTTTTAAAGTTTCAATATTCTTTCGTTTTTCAGAATATTCATAAACAATAAAGTCTGTATTGTATGCATTTGCACCTGATCCTATTGTATATGTATAAGTGAATTGGGTATCATGTTTATACTGATTGTTGGATGGGATAATATAAAGATTTGCAGGTAAATATTCTTTTAAAAATTCTGCCTGTGTATTGTTGTCTTTATTTAAGGCGATAAAATTGTATATATCATCAAGTTGATTGGGTGTGGTTTTTATTTTATACAAAGATAGTGAATCATATCCATTTTTATATTGACTGAGATTTGAAATACTCAAATTTATTGAATAATCATTTTGCTTTTCATAACTTTCAGGATATCTTTTAAGAATTGTATTTGCAAATATTTTGGCAAGTCGTTCAGTTGCGGTTTCCTTTTTATTTTTATCATCATCCGGATTAAAATTAATTATAATGTTAGCAATCTGACTATTATAACTATAACCGATAATTTGGTTTTTATTTTTTATTTCAGTAAAATCGGCAGAACTGTTTTTTATATATTCGTTTATATCATTAACAGTTTCACAGTTTTTTGCAATATCAAAAGCCAATGAAACGTCATCAGAATACTTTTCTTTTATATTATTTTGAAAAACAAAAAATCTTGTTGAACAGAGTATTGCTATTATTACAAAAACTACTGTCATGATTAAATTGATTTTTGAAACCGTATTATTTAAGTGATTATCTGAAAGGGTGTTGTTCAGATTTTGCTTTTTTATACAGTAAGATGATGAGATGATTGTTGTTAACAAAACGATTATTGCCACTATTAAAGTAATGGGAATTGTGACAATGCTTTTGGCATCACTAATTGTTGCGGTATATGAACCGGTTATTATTCTGAATAAATTGCCGATATTTCCAGCAATTTTGCTAATATTATTTATTACAAAATATGTGAATAGGATTGTTCCTATTCCTCCAACAGTATTGAGAAAACAATTTATAATACGACTTTTTTGCATAGCGGCAAAGGAACTGATGAAAAATATGGAAATTGCTGTAAATATGCTTGCTAAATTTATGGATACTGTACCAATATCATCAAAAATATATTGTTTTAATATAAAATATCCTACCCCAAGCAAGGAAATCCAAAGTACGGTTAAAATTATATCCCATGTAGGATTGTAATAATCGTTATGAAGTGATGCAAGTTGGTCGCTTATATCGGAACTGTCTCCCATAACCTCTACTGCCATCTCTTCTGCTGTTTGTTCATCATATCCTATTTCTTCATTGAAAGTCTTTTGTATAAGCATGTGGTCGGCCAGTTCTGCCTCCACTTTGTGCTTCTCATTTTGGTTGAAAATTTTAGAGACAGCACTTTTTATATAATCATTAATTTTCATTATGCAAAATTGAGCACTTTTTGTACAGAAGTTGTGAATTTTGAAAATTCTTCTTTTTTAGCTGCTAAGTGCTTTAGACCTTTCTTTGTTATATGATAATATTTTCTTTTTCTACCATCCGCTGTTTGCCAATAGCACTCAGTTAACTTTTCTTTTTCAAGTGCATGTAAAATAGGATATAGAGTACCTTCTTTTAGACAAAATGCATTTTCACTTCTTTTTTCAAGTTCTTTTGCAATTCTGTAACCGTACATATCCTCTTTTTCAATGACCGATAATATCAGTATTGTTGTACTTCCGCTAAGCAGTTCTTTACTGAATTTCATAAAAATCATTCCTTTCTCTAATGTTTATATAGAACCTCTATGCATAGATTATCATAGTATAATACTTTTGTCAATATATAGCAATAGAACTCTTAACTCAAAATAAAAATCCGAAATACAAAGACAAGACTTTGCATTTCGGATTTTATGATTAAATTTATAATTTGTTTTCTTCCTGATATTCTTTTGAGAATTCTGTGTTTAGTTCATCGGGGATTGGTACGCCCATTTGTGTTTTGTCATCAGGCTGTACGGTCGGGTTGGTTATCCAACTTGAATATCTGTTTGTTACATCTTTTTTTAAATTGTATTTTTCTTTATAATTCTTTTTTACTTTTTCAGTGCTTACAGGCACATTGTAATTGTTGAGGCTGTTTATTGTTTGCTTATCCTTGCTCATTTTCGGTTACACCCTCAACTACTGCTTTTAAATCATCAAGCGAATTGATTTTTGCTCCGCTTTGGATGATTGTTTCCTGCATCATTTTTGGCAGAGAATTAAAATAATCCTGCATTTGCGGTGTGAGATTAAACATATCCGGCATAATAAAAACTCCTTTCAAGCATATTATTGCTCAAAAGGCGTTTTTTATTAAATCTGTTTTTTCATATAAACCATATCGACCAGTGCCTGCTGTAGTCTCTGCGTTGAAAATCGGGAAAAACGGCAATATTCTTTATTTCAATCATTTTCATATCAATCTATTAATTCGCTGATAATATAATTGGACACTAACATCCCCTGAGGTGTAAGCGAAATGCTTTTTTCTGTTTCATTCATTAATCCCATACGGATAAAACGGGTATAATCATTATGCACCCATGATTTATCAATTCCTTTGGTCAGCCGTAACCCAAGCATGATTTTTTCCTGTTCGGTTTTACCTTCGCCGTCGTAATGAATTTTAAAATCCTTGTCATAGAAAAATCTTTTTCCGTTCCATAGGGAATGTGCAGATGAACCGATTCCGAGATAATCTTTAAGTTCCCAATATTTCAGATTATGTCTGCTTTCAAATCCCGGTTTAGAAAAATTGCTTATCTCATATTGGTTAAATCCGATTGACTTTAAACAGTCGATTGTTTTCAGATACATTTGTGCCACAGTATCATCGTCCGGAAGAGCAAGACGATTCTTTATTTCAAAAAACTTTGTGTTCTCTTCAATTTTGAGCATATATGCACTGATGTGTGATACATCCATTTTTTCAATGAACGCAAATGTTTCGTCAAGGCTTTCAAGTGTCTGTTTTGGCGTTCCGAGCATAACATCAAGGCTGATGTTGTTAATGCCTGCATTTTTGGCATCATATACCGCTTTCGCCACTTCTGTTTGTCCTGCTCTTCTGCCAAGTGCAAAGCGTTCCTCGTCTTTCGCACTTTGCATGCCAAGGCTGATTCGGTTGATGCCGAAAGAGTGATATTCCTTGAAATCTTGTTCAAGGTTTTTTGATGGATTACATTCTATCGTAATTTCTGCATGATTATCAATATCAAATTGATGGTAACAGTTTTCAATAATTTTTCCAATCAGATGACTGTCTATAATTGACGGGGTACCGCCGCCGAAGTATATTGTGTCAAATTTACCATGATATTTCTTTATTTCTTCACAAAGTCTGTCGGTATACTTTGTTGCTGAATCCTTATCATATCTAACACTGTAAAAATCACAGTAAGGACATTTTGACCTGCAAAAAGGAATGTGAATATAAAGTCCTGCTTTTTTCATAAGTTTAATTGAAATTCTTTCATAATAATATAAATTGCTGAACCACAGTTATCATATCATTAAATCCGATATGGTGTCAAATGCATTTATATTTCTGTATTTTTTTGTGTTAAGTCATCTATAATATTTTGTATATGCATTAATTGTGTGTCACTTAATGCCGATACATTAATATATTTTTCTTTATCGAGTCCTAAAAGAAAATCAGAGGAAACACTGAAAAAAGAACATAATTTTATTAACATATCAACAGATGGCTGAATATTATTATTTTCCCAGTTGGAAACACATTGTTTTGTTATTCCCAATTTATTTGCTAACTGAACCTGATTTAAACCTTTAGCAATTCTTAATTTTTTTATTTGTTCATTAAGCATATTTACATCTCCTGTTATTTACTATTGTAAATAAATAATTGACAATATAAAAATACTATGGTATATTAATAATTGACTAATATGTATAAAAGGAGATAACTTATGTTAAAAAAACAAGAATGGTGGAAAGTATTTTTGCTTTCCGTGTTAACAGGAGGAGTATACTGTACTTATTATTGGTATGCGATTTACAGAGATGTCAATAAAATGGAAAGCAATAGTGAGGAAAGTCATACGATTCATTATATTCTTTATCTTTTGCTTGATATTTTTACCGGTTCTGTTTCAGGTTTTATATTTATGATTATTTATTATAAAAAAGCCTGTGCAATTGCAGAAACAAATTCGGTTGCATTAAGACCAAAATCAGCACTTGTTTACGCATTGATTATGTACATTCCTATTTTATCCTTTGTGATTCTTGTGAAAAATCATAATAAATTAATAGATGCTTTCGAAAACGGAAGCACTATTGAAGTTGAAGGAATAGTTCATTAATATATTATGGGAAATTTGATGGATTATCCGCTGCATGTATTGGCAATTGGTGTAACAAAAGCAGAAGCAATAAGAAGTTTTTGTACCTATCTTTCACAGAGGAAGACACCCGATGATATTTTTAGTGAATCGGAATTATATGGGGTATCCGTTTGTTATGCACCTTGTTATATTTGCGAACTGCATTTTGATTTCCGTTGGCTTGTCAAAATAACTGAAACAACAACTATTCAGGGAAAATCAGCATACAGTTCAGATTCTGAAACATATATTCAGAATGAAATTGACGCCTACAAAAGAGGTTGGCTACAAGGTGCATATGGTAATCACGGGGATACAAGAGAGTATACTTATCAAACAACCTCGGATTATTTTGACAGGGGAAACAGTACAGCGTTTGTTAATCATCTATTCCCTGCGCAAACAGGAGAGCTGAATGAAATTGACGATAGTTTTTATCCGGATGTTAAGACGGCTATTAATCACTTTCGGTTTGATATTGACAAAAATGAAATTGAAGTGCTTGATTATTTAAATGAACATGCTTTGTGTTTTGAAGAAGCGGTTTGTGAAGATGTTTTAAAAGAGAAAATGTACAGTTGTATTTATGAATATATTCGTTCTGTATATGCTTCCACTCCGTATCAAGTTGAAAGTATTGATTATACTATTACAAATAAAATGTGTGAAGTACTTCTTTGCCCTGTTTATATTATTAATTATACTTACAAAGACAGAGGATACCGTGTTTTTATTAACGCACATAATTTCGGGCAGAAATCAATATTGAATAAAAACATGGGTGTTGCCGGCGGAGAGATACCGAAAGAAGAATCAAACAGATCCAAAGGCTTATTTGCTAAAATAAAAGCGGAAAAGAGCAAAAGAAATATGAAAAAACAAATGCGTCCTGAGACTGAACAAAAATGGATAGCAATGTTTGGAAAATAAAAAAGTCATAAGGCTGCAAGCCTTATGACTTTTTTATGTAAAAGCATTTTTTATTCTATTTTTTTCTGCTTTCTGCCTTGAGTCTTAAACTCTTATCCAGAATGGTTTTGCGCAGTCTGATTGATTTTGGTGTAACTTCAAGCAGTTCATCATCAGCAAGGAATTCCATGCTCTGCTCAAGCGATAATGTTGTTGGCGGCACGAGTTTGAGCGCCTCGTCAGAACCGCTGGCACGCGTGTTTGTAACGTGCTTCTTTTTGCAGACGTTGCAAACAATATCTTCATCCTTTGCACATTCGCCGACGATCATGCCCTCATACACTTCAACACCGGGACCGATAAAGAGTTTTCCTCTGTCCTGTGTATTCCAAAGTCCGTATCCTGATGTTGTACCTGTTTCGTGAACAACGATAGAGCCGCGGCTTCTTGTGGCAATATCGCCTTTATATTCTTCATATCCGACAAACAATTGGTTCATAATACCATTGCCGTTTGTGTCGGTAAGGAATTCACTCCTGTAACCGATAAGACCTCTTGAAGGGATCTTGATTTCAAGATGTGTCATACCTGTTGAGCGGGTGTCCATATTCTCAATCTCACCTTTGCGTGAGCAGAGTTTTTCCATAACAGCACCGACGTATTCTTCAGGTACTTCAATGATAGCGAGTTCAACGGGCTCAAGTGTTCTGCCGTTCTCATCCTTTTTCATAATAACCTGTGGGCGTGAAACTTGGAATTCATAATTTTCTCTTCTCATTGTTTCAATCAGGATGGAGAGGTGCAGTTCACCTCTGCCGGATACTTTGAAGGTGTCCATTGAATCCGTTTCTTCAACACGCATGGATACATTTGTTTCCACTTCTTTGAACAGTCTGTCACGGATATTTCGTGATGTGACATATTTGCCTTCACGTCCTGCAAACGGTGAATCATTAACGATGAAATTCATAGAAATTGTAGGCTCATCAATCTTAATGAATGGTAATGCCTCAACACATTCAGGGTCGCACGCAGTTTCACCGATGTTGAGGTCGGAAATACCTGCAACACAAACCAAATCACCGAAATTTGCCTGCTGGCAGTCTACTCGTTTCAGTCCTTCAAATTGGTAGATTTTTGAAAATCTTACATTTTCCTGTGTACCGTCCTGTTTGCAGAGTACATAAGGTGTGTTGACTTTGATTGTACCGCGTTCTACTCTGCCGACACCGATTCTGCCTACATAGTCATCATATTCAAGTGATGAGAACAGAATCTGCGCAGGACCTTCCATATCACCTTCAGGTGACGGGATATGTTCAAGAATTGCATCAAGCAAGGGTCGCATATCTCCTTCACGGACATTGGGGTCAAGACTTGAATACCCCTCTCTTGCCGAAGCAAATACAACAGGGAATTCAATCTGATCATCATCTGCACCAAGTTCGATGAAAAGATCAAGCACTTCGTCGATAACCTCTTCAGGTCTTGCACCTTCACGGTCCACTTTATTTACAACAACAAGAGGTTTCTTTTTAAGACCCAAAGCCTTTTTAAGAACAAATCTTGTCTGCGGCATACAACCCTCAAATGCATCTACCAAAAGCAATACACCGTCAACCATTGTCAGAATACGTTCAACCTCTCCGCCGAAGTCTGCGTGGCCGGGTGTATCAACAATATTTATTTTTGTGTCTTTGTAATGGATAGAAGTGTTTTTTGAAAGAATTGTAATTCCGCGTTCTTTTTCCAAATCATTGGAGTCCATAATCCTTTCGGCAACTTCCTCATTTTCACGGAAGATACCGCTCTGGTGCAGCATTTCATCAACCAATGTGGTTTTGCCATGGTCAACGTGTGCGATTATTGCAATATTCTTTATATCATTTCTCTTACTCAAAATTCATCACCTGATTTACTTAGTTTTGCTTTGCAATTTTGAACCCGTCACGCAGGGCAACTGTTCTGTTGAACACCGGTTTGTCCTGTGTTGATGTTTTGTCTTTGCAGAAATATCCGTTTCTCATAAACTGGAATTTTGCACCGACTTCACAGTCACCGAGTGCCTTTTCAACATAACCTTTTGATATAACAAGTGAATTCGCATTGAGGTTGTCTTCAAATGAAGATACGCCTTCTTCATCACTTGGGTTTTCAACGTTGAACAGTCTTTCATAAAGTCTGATTTCAGCCGGAACATTGTCCTTTGCAGATACCCAGTGGATTGTGCCTTTCACCTTTCTTCCGTCAGGGGCATCACCGCCGAGAGTTGCAGGGTCATATGTGCAGTGTACACAGCACACTTCTCCGTTTTCATCAAGATCATAGCCTGTGCAGGTTACAAAATATGCTTTGTATAATCTTACTTCATTGCCGACAAAAAGTCTTCTGTACTTTTTGATAGGCTCAATCATAAAGTCATTTTTTTCAATCCAGAGTTCTTTTGAAAACGGCATAGTCCTTGAACCGTATTCCGGATGGTCAGGATGATATTCACATTCAATATCCTCCATCTTATCTTCAGGATAATTGTCAATAACCAGTTTGAGCGGGTCGATAACAGCCATTGCTCTTGGAGAGTTGGCACCAAGGTTATCTCTTACACATGCTTCAAGAAGCGCAAAGTCAATAACGCTGTATGCTTTTGATACACCGATTCTTTCACAAAAATCGCGTATAGCCTCAGCAGGGTAACCTCTTCTTCTCATACCGCTGATTGTTGCCATTCTCGGGTCATCCCATCCGTCAACAATATTATCCTGCACAAGTTTGAGGCACTTTCTCTTTGATGTGAGTGTATAATTCAGATTCATTCTTGCGAATTCAATCTGACGCGGTTTTTCCCATTCAATCAGTTCATTGACGAACCAGTCATAAAGCGGTCTGTGGTTTTCAAATTCAAGTGAGCAAAGTGAATGTGTAACTCTTTCATACGCATCACTGAGCGGATGTGCAAAGTCATACATAGGGTATACGCACCACTTGTCACCTGTTCTGTGGTGATGGGCATACATAATACGATAAATGATAGGGTCACGCATATTAAGGTTCGGTGATGCCATATCAATTTTTGCTCTGAGAACCATTTTACCTTCAGGGAATTCACCATTTGTCATTCTTGCAAACAAATCAAGATTTTCTTCAATACTTCTGTCTCTGTATGGTGAATTCTTACCGGGCTGGGTGAGCGTTCCTCTGTATTCTCTCATTTGTTCAGGTGTGAGTTCACAGACAAACGCTTTTCCTTTTTTTATAAGTTTAATTGCACATTCATAGAGAAAGTCAAAATAATCACTTGCGTAATATACATTGTCCCATTCAAATCCAAGCCATTTGATGTCTTCCATTATGGCATCAACATATTCGGTATCTTCCTTAATCGGGTTTGTATCATCCAGTCTGAGGTTGCATATGCCTTTATATTTGTCTTTTACACCAAAATTAATGCATATGGCTTTTGCGTGGCCAATGTGAAGATACCCGTTAGGCTCAGGAGGGAAACGTGTCTGAATTTTGCTGTATTTTCCTTCCTCCAAATCTTCGTCAATAAAATCATGGATAAAGTTGGACAGTACTTCACTTTCTTCTTTATTCTTAATTTCTTCAGCCATTTATTTTCTCCTTATAGTATTTAATTGCACATTCAATTCTTTCGTTTACTCTTTCTTTACCGAGCAGAGCGGTAATGACAAACAGGTCAGGGGTGTTTGTCCGTCCTGTGAGCGCTACACGTATAATCGTTGAAACATCACCGACATGACCTTTGAATTTTTCAGGGTCAGCCTTGAATTCTTTTACATTCGGTGTACAGCCAACAGGTTCGCAAATATCTTTTATTTTGCCAAACCAATTGTCTTTATCGTCATTTGTATCAAATCTGTCTTTATAAAGTTCAAGTACTTCTACTGCAAGCTGCGGAGTTGCATTGCCGCAGAGTTCATAATTTTTTTCAAATGTTTCATCATACATATAACTGATATAATCCTGAATATCAGACCATTTTGCAATGTCTTTTCTCGGCTTTTTATTGCCGCGGTCAATGTTCAGTATTGCAGTGGCATAGGATTCATCTTTTGCATAAAGGGCTGCAAGTGTTTCATTAAACTCTTTTGCCCATTCATATGACAGTGCAAAAACTTCTTCGGCACGCATCATACTGATAACATTCTTGGAGACATCAGTCAGTTTTGCTATATCAAATAATGCACCTGATACAGACATTTTTTTGAGATTAAAAGGGAACGAATCAATGTCTGCATCTTTATTCATCTTTCTCCAGTCTTCAAAATTGGAATTCATGATTGTCATCATATATTCATTGACGGATGCAGCAGGGAATCCTTCTTTTTTGTAATATGTAACAGCGGCCTCAGGGTCTTTTCTTTTTGACAGTTTGCGTTTGTTGCCGTTTTCTTCTTTCATAATCGGGGCTACATGTGCATATTTAACAGGCTTAAATCCAAGACATCTGAACAGTTGTAAATGCAATGGAACAGAAGCAATCCATTCATCACCTCTGGTTACATGGGTCGTTCTCATCAGGTGATCATCAATCACGTGGGCAAAATGGTATGTCGGAATTCCGTCTGTTTTAAGTAAAACAATATCAATGACATTTTCAGGCATTTCAATCTTGCCTTTAATCATATCGTCAAAATAGCATTTTTTGTTTATATCACCGGGAGATTTGAGGCGGAGTGTCCATGTCATACCGGCATCAATCTTTTCTTTGATTTGTTCATATGACAGGTCACGGCATTTTGCGTATTTACCGTAATAACCCTTTATATCTTCACCTTCCTGTGAATTTCTTATTTCTTCCAATTCCTCGGCAGAACAGAAACAAGGGTAGGCAAGACCCTCTTCAACAAGGTACTTGGCATATGTCTGATATATTTCTTTTCTTTTGCTTTGCGTATAGGGTCCGTATTCGCCTTTTTCGCTGCCGTCAATCATAACACCTTCATCGGCGTTAACTCCGTATGCAGACAGACCTTCAAGCATAACTTCAACAGCACCGTCTATTTTTCGTTTCTGGTCGGTATCTTCAACACGGACATAAAATATTCCGTCAGTTGCTTTTGCGGTTTTGTATGCAACCATTCCTGTGAACAGGTTGCCGAAGTGGAGAAATCCTGTCGGGCTTGGTGCAAGTCTTGTTACTCTTGCGCCTTCCTTCAAATTTCTCGGCGGATATAATTCCTCATAATATTGAGGTGTTTTATCAATGTTAGGGAAGAGCAAATCAGCTAGTTTTTTGTTCATCTTTTTCACCTGTGCTTAAAAATTATAGTCTATTATTGCACATATTATGTAATTAATCAATAATAATATTGAATTTATTTTTTTATTATGTTAAATTATTTTATAAATAAATAAGATTTTGGAGTGATTTTATGAATTTGCCTGATGATCCGTTTATGCTTATGAGTGTTATTAATCTTAAATTAAGGGATTTTTATGATAATCTTGATGACTTGTGTTCCGATATGAATCTTGACAAAGCGGATTTGTGCGATAAGTTAAAAGCAGCAGGATTTGATTATGATGAAAAAAATAAAAAATTCTGGTAAAAAGTCTTGACAAAGTTTAAAAATTCGATATAATTAAATTGTAATCAATACAAATTAGAAATGATTACAAGGTGGTGGTGAATTTGAATACAAGAGAAATTGTAATGCTTTTCAGGCAAAAAGGTCTTAAGGCCACACCGCAGCGAATTGCCGTATACAAATTTCTGAATGAAAATCGAATTCATCCTGATGTAGAAACGGTTTATAATCAAGTAGTTAAAGACAATCCTTCTTTTTCAAAAACAACGGTTTATAATTGTTTAAAGGATTTATCGGCAAGCGGTTTATTAATCCCTGTGATGATTGATAACGATAAAATCAGATATGATGCCGATACTTCGTTTCACGGTCACTTTATTTGTGAGAAATGCAAAAAAATATTTGATTTTTATTGTGCTGATTATGAAGCGAAGGGTATGGACGGCTTTGTTATAAATCAAAAAGATGTTTATTACAGTGGATTATGCGACTGTTGTAATACAAAAAATAATTAATTTTTTAAAGGAGTAATTAAAAATGGCTAAAAAGTATTTTTGTCCGGTATGCGGATATGAAAGTGATGAACCAATTGATGTTTGCCCAATCTGTAAGGCAAAGATGCAGGTAAGAGAAGATGATAAAATGTCTTGGGCTGCTGAACATCAGGTAGGTATTATTGACGGTGTAAGTGAAGAAATCGTTCAGGGTCTTCGTGACAATTTCAACGGTGAATGCAGTGAAGTCGGTATGTACCTTGCAATGGCAAGAGTTGCCCACAGAGAAGGCTATCCTGAAATCGGTCTTTATTGGGAAAAAGCTGCTTATGAAGAAGCAGAGCATGCTGCTAAGTTTGCTGAAATGCTCGGCGAAGTTGTTACAGACTCAACAAAGAAAAACCTTGAAATGAGAGTAGCTGCTGAAAACGGTGCAACTCTCGGTAAAACTCAGCTTGCTAAATTGGCTAAAGAGGCAGGTCTTGATGCTATCCATGACACAGTACATGAAATGGCTCGTGACGAAGCAAGACACGGCAAAGCATTTGAAGGTCTCCTCAAGAGATATTTTGCTGACTGATTTTAATAAGTCTAAAGGTGCGGTTCAGATGAACTGCACCTTTATTTTTTTATAAAAATAAACGATGTTTTATTCTTTCTGATTGTCAAAGAATATGAACGAAATACGAATAGGTTGTAAAGGTTAATATAATTTGTTGCATAATTTGATAATTTATGATAATATGTTTTCTGGTAATTATGGAAAAACAGGAAAGGACTTGTAAAAATGAAGGTAGAAATTTCAGAAAACATCAAATATATCGGTGCAAGTGTTTATGACCTTGACCTTTTTGAAAGTCAGTATATTATTCCGAACGGAATGGCTTATAATTCATATGTAATTCTTGATGAAAAAATTGCTGTTATGGATACAGTGGATGCAATTGTCAGTGAACAGTGGCTTGCTAATCTTAAAGAAGAACTCGGCAGCAGGGAACCTGATTATCTTGTTGTTCAGCATCTTGAACCTGACCATTCAGCAAATATTCAGACTTTGTGTGAACTTTATCCTGATATTCAGATTGTTTGCTCTGCAAAGGCAAAGGCAATGATGCCGCAGTTTGCAGATATTAATATGGATAATGTTATGACTGTGGCTGAGGGCGACACGCTTGAATTAGGCACACATACTTTGTCATTTATTATGGCACCGATGATTCACTGGCCTGAAGTTATGGTTTCATATGAAAGCAGTGAAAAAGTTCTTTTTTCAGCAGATGCCTTCGGCAAGTTCGGTGCGATTGATGCTGATGAAGGATGGTCTTGTGAGGCAAGAAGATATTATTTCAATATTGTAGGTAAATACGGTGCTCCGGTCCAGACTTTACTCAAAAAAGCATCAGGACTTGAGATTGATACCATCTGTCCTCTTCACGGACCGGTTCTTACTGATACAATCCCGCAAGTACTTGATTTATATAACACATGGTCATCCTATGAGCCTGAGGACGAAGGTGTATTTATTGCATATGCATCCATACACGGCAACACAGCAAAGGCTGCTGAAAAAATGAAAGAAATTCTTGAATCAAAAGGCTGCCCGAGAGTTGCAATCGCAGATCTTTCAAGGGATGATATTGCTGAATGTGTTGAAGATTCTTTCAGACACAGCACACTCCTTTGTATGGCGTCAAGTTATGACGGCGGAGTATTTGCCCCTATGGCTGATTTCATTCACCATCTGAAGAGCAAGGCTTTCCAGAACAGAAAAGTTGCCTTTGTTGAAAATGCATCATGGGCTCCAAGTGCTGCAAGAACGATGAAAGCCGAATTTGAACAGATGAAGAACATCACATTTGTCGGTGATACGGTTACTATCAAAACTACTGTCAAAGATTCTGATATTGCTGCATTGGAAAATCTTGCAGAGCAGATAAAATAATTATGAATTTTATGACTACTGTTTTTACAAATGCTCATTTTATTTCGCTGAATGCAGACGAGGATATTTATTCCGTTATGGTTGTTAACGGTAAAGAGATTGTATATGTCGGTTACAATACACCAATTTGCTATGATGATGCCAAAGTGGTTGATTTGAAAGACGGATATGTTCTTCCCATGCGCAATGATATGGTTTATTATGATATAAATCAATCTATGTGCAGTGTGCTTGAAGCAGGTCAGCGTGCAGATTTTATTGTGGTTGACAGAAATGTTCTGAAAGAAAAGAATCCCCATATCCTTGAAGTATATATTAAGGGCAAAAAGAAAGTATAAATGAATGAATGGATTAGGTGTTGCCTAATCCATTTTTATTTATACGAATTTAATGGAAGATGTTTGGCAATATCCTTTTGTTTTAAATCCCTGTCCTCTCTGATATTTCTCAGTGCATTTTCATATTTCATATTATCACTCCTGTTTCAATGTGTTCATTTATCTGCATAATCCATAATAATCACCAACATTATTATGCCATATTTCAATTACGGATATTGAAAAATATTCCAAATCCGACTATATTATTTGTGGATTGATTTAAAAAATTAAAAGGACGGTTTGTTTGAGGCACAAAATAAAATAAGGATTTGCCCTGACAAACTCCATTTATTAAATAATGACCACCCCAAGGAGGGGTGGTCAGGGTTTATTGCATATTGAATTTCTGTTTTACATTATCAATCTTTGTTTGTTCAACCTGCTGTGTAGTATACCAGCCTTTTGCTGACATTTGGTCATAAAGTGCATCCTGCATACAGAGTGAATTGTTGAGTGCAGTTTTGAATGCCTGGTGAACATTGCCTGTTGATGATTCGATTGAACCATGCATATACAGGTCACAAACACCTTTTTCAAGCAGGAGGATGTCCTGCATTAAATTTTTGTCGTCCATATTTTTCTCCTTATTAATTGAGTAGTGAGTAAAAACTCTGGAATGTCTGGTTGTGGCTCTGTGCCATTTCCTGAACAGAGTTTTTGAGCTCCTGATCCTGAATCTGTTTCATTGTTTCATTACATTTGGTTTGAAAATACTGTTCATGACTGAGTGCATCCTCGATATAGAGTAATTCTTTTTCTGTCATTGTTTTCACCTCCGTTATTTTTATTTTGAACAGGAAAAGGAAAAATATTCATGTGATATAAAAGCAAAGCCGAAGATTAAATATAATCTTCGGCTTTGGTATATTTTTAGTTAACTTCAATATCACCCATGTCTGTTTTGAGCGTAAGGAGTGTGTCGGACTTATAATCCTTTTCATTTATCTTTCTTTCACCAAGTGAAGTGTCAGCATCAATGCGGATGTCATTGGTATATTCAATTTCAATATCACCCATATCCGTGGTTGCTGTTGAATCGGATGAAATATCAATTTTGGCTATTTCAATGTTGCCGCAGTCCGTGTGGAGTTCAAATTGCCCTGACAGGACATCAGCCTCAATATCGCCAAAATCGTTTTGAACTTTTAATTCGCCGTTGAACTCGCCGTCGATGGTTACATCTCCATATTTCGATGTTATGTCAACATTGCTGAAATCATTTGGCAAATATATATCTATATCCGCTACGATATTATTCCTGTTGAGTGAGAAGAGAGATATATTGGGTCTGCTTGTTGATTTATTGTTTATAACTGCATTGCCGTTATCATTATTAACGGAGAAGTTATTTGCTTTTCCGCCCTTTGCAACAATTCGGATTGTGTTATCCGGACTTGGTTTTATATCTATATCACCTGCATCTGACTGGATAACGAGTGCGTTAATCTCATTTTTATCAAAACTTTCATCGTAAACGATTTTATCATCGGATATAAAGTCGATTACTTTATAAGGCTGACCGCTGATAACAAATACCATTAACCCTGTAAGCAGTAATACTACAATAATCAAAAGTATAATCAGTGTGATTATCAGCCCTCGGTTATTATTTTTCATCTGTTTTGTCCTCCTTAAGAGAGAATATCAGTTTTACGATTTCACAGAGTATTCCGTATATTACCCATAACAGCCATGTAATATGCCATGCGCCGGTAGTAAAACTTACAAGCATATAAATCACAAGTATGATTCCCGAAAGTATGCCGTCAATTGTTTTCAGCAGCTTCGTTTCTTTGGTTTGTTTTTCTGTTTGCATTGCTTTTTTGGGCTTTGACATAGCACCAAAAACGATAAGCATGGTTGCAACTGCAATGATAACAAAGAATATACTCATCATCAGTTTGGAATTGTCGAATAGAAAAAACGGTATAACAGATAATATATACATACAAACAGCAACAGCAATCAGCATTGCAGATCTTTTTCTGTATTTATTCATTAATTCATTATCCGTATCAACGCTTTGTTCCGTTGCAGTTTTGTCAAAAGTATCTGAAGTGTCATAACTATTATAATAGTTGTTATTCATATTATAATTCTCATTATCGGCTGTCTGTTTATCTTCTGTCTTTCCTTTTAACAGTTCGTCTGTTGTAATATTATAAAGTTCACATAATGGGATTATTTTATCAAAATCAGGAGTAGTCTGATCTGTTTCCCATTTTGAAACAGTCTGTCTTGTTACGCCAAGTGCCTCTGCAACTTGCTCTTGTGACATCTTTTTTGCTCTTCTCATTTCATATAATCGGTTGCCCAATGTCATCTAATCACCTCATAACTAATATAGCATATCATCCGTTAACATACCAGCAATTTATGTTTGAAATTCGTCAACCAAAGTTAACATTTTGGATTTTTCAGGTCAAAATCCGCCGGAATACATATAATATCCTGAGGTGATTTATATATGTGTGGAATAGCAGGAATATTAACTCCATCCATAGATTTAAGAGCAGAAAAACCATTGATTGAAAAAATCAGCAATACATTAAAAATGCGCGGACCTGATGCAAAGGGTGAATATGTAACACCGGATACAGCACTGATTCACCGAAGATTATCCGTAATTGACCCTGAAAACGGTGCTCAGCCAATGCATTTTGGTAAATATGTTATTGTGTATAACGGAGAAATTTATAATGCACATGAAGTTCGTGAGGAATTAAAAAGCTACGGATACAAATTTGATACGCATTGTGATACAGAAGTCGTATTAAAAGCATTTGCGAAGTGGAAGGAAGAAAGCGTAAAAAAACTGAATGGTATTTTTGCATATGCTGTTTTTGATAAAGAGGAAAAAAGTCTGTTCCTTACCAGAGACAGGATAGGTGTAAAGCCGTGTTATTATGCAAAGGTAGGGGATATTTTTGCCTTTGCCAGCAGAATTGCAAGTCTTTTGTGTATTGAAAAAATCAAACCAAAAGTGGATAAAAACGGACTGAATGAAATATTTATGCTTGGTCCGGCAAAGACAATTGGCAGCGGTGTTTTCAAAGATGTTTCAGAACTTCCGCCTGCAAGTTATCTGATATATAAAGACGGACATATCATCATAAACCGTTATTGGCAGCTGAAAGCGGAAGAAAATGACGAAACTGTGCAGCAGGCAGCGGAGCATACGCATTTTCTTGTAAAAGATTCTATTGAAAGACAATTGGTATCTGATGTACCGCTTGCAACGTTCCTCAGCGGCGGGCTTGATTCTTCAATTATTTCAAAGGTAGCAAGTGATTATTATAAGACTGACGGAAAACAGCTCAACACATATTCAGTGGATTATACAGACAATGACCTCTATTTTAAAAAGAGTTTGTTCCAGCCGAATAAAGATTCAGATTATATTGGTATGATGTCAGAGTATATTGATTCCATTCATCACAATGTGGTGCTTGATAATACAGATGTTGCTATGGCACTTGGTGATGCTGCAATTGCCAGAGGTACTTATGCATTTGCAGATATTGATTCTTCTCTTCTGCTGTTTTGCAAAGAGGTGAAAAAGGATTTTACCGTATGTCTTTCAGGTGAATGTGCAGATGAGATTTTCGGCGGTTATCCATGGTATCACAGAAAAGAGATTTTATTTGAAGATTGTTTCCCGTGGTCAAGAACGACTGATGTCAGACGAAGAATTCTGAATAACGGTCTGCTCCCTGACGGTGAGGAATATATGCGCAGTGCATATGACAATACGATTGCGCAGACATCTTATCTTGACAGTGATACAAAACTTGAGAAAAGAATGCGTGAAATGTTTGTACTCAATCTCAACTGGTTTATGCAGACACTTCTTGCAAGAAAAGATGTTATGAGTATGGAATCTTCATTAGAGGTCAGAGTTCCGTTCTGTGATTATCGGCTTGTGGAATATGCATATAATATGCCGTGGGATATTAAAGCACTTGACGGCAGAGAGAAAGGTATACTCAGAAAGGCGTTTGAAAACGAACTTCCCTATGATATTGTATGGAGAAAAAAGAGTCCTTATCCCAAGACACATAATCCGGTTTATTTTAAATGTGTTTGCGATTTGGTGAGATTTGCCCTTGATGACAAAGATTGCGTACTGCATGATATGATTAACAGGAATGAGATTGAAAATTTAATTTCAAATCCGGATTCCCTGACAGAGCCGTGGTATGGTCAGTTAATGGGTGTACCTCAGATTTTTGCATATATTTATCAATTATATATATGGATAAAAAAATACAATGTTGAGTTTGACTTTTGATTATGCTATACTTGAATTATAATAAGTTTAATTTGTATATTGTATAGGAAGTTTATGTATGACTAACCAAGAATATATTGAGGCTATTTCAATGCGCTGTTCAAGGCGGACATATTCTCCGCACGCACTTGATGATGAAACCAAAGATGTTATCAAAAATATGATTGATGCAGTGAATGACAGCGCAGGAACAGAATTTAAGTTTATTGATGATGCAACCCCTGCTTTTAAGCTTTTTACAGGCAAATTTTCTGCTGTTGCTGTTTGCGGCGATGACAGTGAAAAAACAAGAATTAAAAGTGGGTATTACGGCGAATCAATTGTGCTTCAATGTGTATTCCACGGACTTGGTACCTGTTGGGTAACAGGTACTTATGATGAAAATAAAATTCTCGCTATGCTCAATTTACCCAAGCAAACAAGACTTTATGGCTTGATTGTAATCGGATTTGTGAAAGAGAAATTGAGCAGCAAAGAAAAAATAATGCATAATATTATGCATAAAAAACATATTCCTTATCAAAAAATGATTGAGGCTTGTGATGAAAAACTGCCTGCGTGTTATGCCTACGCTATGGAATTGGTAGGCAAAGCACCGTCAGGTACAAACAGCAAACCTGTTCATTTTAAATATGAAAAGGGTATAATTTCTGCATATGTGGATGAACCTTATTCCGATAAAAGCATTTCATTCGGAATTGCCCAACTTCATTTTTGTATTGGTGCAATGGCAAAGGGAGTTAAAGGCTCGTGGGATTTTACAGGCAGGTTTATTCCTGAAGATCAAAGCAAAGTAATCAAATTCCCGGCAAATAATGAAGGAGGCAGTAAAAATGAGTGAAAATGTTAACGAAAAAAAGAAGTGGTCAAAAAAGAAAAAAGCGATTGTAATATCCTTATCTGTACTTGCAGCACTGCTTGTTGTTGTGATTATTGCAGGTGTGACTGCACTCAATATGTATTGTAAAGTTGCGGATTATGAACTTCTTACAACCCAACAGGTTGTAACGCTTGTTGCACACAGAGGTTACCGAGGTGTTGCTCCTGAAAACACAACAGCATCCTTTGAAGAAGCAGGCAAGGCAGGTTTCTGGGGTGCAGAATGTGATATTTACAGAACCAAAGACGGTGTATGGGTAGTTACACATGATTCACATACATACCGTATGATGGATAAATCTGCTTTTGTTGAAAAATTGACATATGATGAATTGATGCAGATGAATGTTGATAATGGTGTTAATATTGACCAATATCCTGATTTGAAGATGTGTTCATTTGAAGAATATTTGCAGATATGTTCCGATTATAATATGACTGCTGTTATAGAGCTGAAAGGTAAGAATAATACAGAGTATTATAATGAAATCGTTGATATGGTTAACGATTATGGTGTGGGCTCTGTTTATATTTCATTCCAGTTTGAAAATCTGAAAAAACTCAGAGAATTAACTGATGTTCCGCTTTTCTATCTTGTGCAGGAGATTGAGCATGAGGATATTGAACTTGCAAAAACGCTTGACAACTGCGGAATCGATTTTAACGGTAATAAAGAAGCTAATTTTGAAAAAGGTATGATTCAAGCATGTATTAATCAAGGAATTAAAGTTGGTGCATGGACAATTGATTCCACAGATGTTCTTGATAAACTTGTTGCTGAAGGTGTAGTACTCATCACAACAGATAATATTACACAGGCATAGTGTAAGGCAAGAAAGAGTAACCAAAATGACAGACAGATGCGATGAATGTGGTTTATGGAAAATAAAAAATGAGAATATTTGTCCGGAATGTGGTAATATTATTGATGTGAGTATTACCGGTTTGTGTTTATTATGTGAATGCAGAATGTGTAATTATGCTGTTGCAACAACAGTTAACAAGTTATGCTTTTGTGATAACAGCAAGTATCCGAAATCATTTTATTCCAAATTAACCAGTTGTCCCTATGCACAACGATGAATTACATTCAGAGTATTGTAATTACTATATATAGATTGAATATTGAAAAATAATAAAAACCACGAACCTCAGCTAAACGTTCGTGGTTTTTATTATATGACTAATTATATTTTACGATTTTACATTTTTTGAATTGGCATATATTTTATGCATTCTTTCATCATCAAAATGATTGTCAAGGAATACTTCATAATGATTTGCTGGCGGAATTTCTTTTGTTCGGGCATCCATACGCAATGCTGCCGTGGCAGAAAGGAATGCATCAAAAACAAAGAAAACAATAAATGCCCATGTTAATATTGTGCCGATATGAATCGGTATTTTTTCAATGATAGTTGACATAAAAGGATAAAGAACTTTTATCCATCCGATTCCGAGCACGCCCCAGAACAGAGAGTAAAGAAGACATACTCTTCCGTTGATATTGAGCGGCACATTACTGTAATCCCATGCGACAGAGCCAAACACAATTTCCTGACCGAGCGAACAGATGTATTCCGTTACTGTGCCCACTATGAAAGCCGTTAAAAATATCTTCCACATTTGAGCATCCTTAAGTTTATATAAAACCAAAGTAAGAATAACACCGCCCATTCCGTAAGCAACCGACAGCGGTCCGTAAACAAGGGATTTTCGCGACTCAATATAACCATGCCGGATAAAACACCATATGGTTTCAACAATAAAACCGGTTATGCAGCATATAATGAATATCCACACAACTTTTTCAAAACAGAGTCCTGAGGCGAAGGTTGTTGCTTGCGTTTTGCTGTTATTTTTCATTTTCATCACCATTTGCATTATACCATAAAAATAGACAACTGTTTATAAACTTTTTATAAAAAATAAACAGACACTTCTGAATTCCCGTGTCTGTTTGTTAAAAATATTATATTAGAAGTAAAATAAATCCGCAGCCGAATGATGCAGGCTGCGGATTTGCTGATTTATTTTTAGTTTTCTTTGCCCGGAGCACCGCAGCACTTTTTGTATTTTTTGCCTGAACCGCAAGGGCATGGGTCATTCGGCCCGATTTTTTTGCCTTTTCTTACAGGTTCTGATTTAACGGTGTCATCTCCGCCTGATGATGTTGCAGTTACTTTTGCAACTGCTTTTCGCTCAACATCTTCACGGCGTCTCGGCATAATTGTGAGCATCATACGAACTGTATTTTCTCGGATTGTTGCCGTCATTTCATCAAACATATCATAGGATTCCATACGGAATGCAACAACAGGATCCTGCTGTGCGTATGCTCTGAGTCCTATACCGCGTTTCAAGTCGTCCATTGCGTCAATATGATCCATCCAAAGGGTGTCAACATTTCTGAGGAGTACCATTCTTTCAAAGTCCTGATAGATTTCATCACCAAGGATTTCACGTTTATCAGCAAGAACTTTGTGTCCTCTTTCTGTAAGCGTTTCAATAACACTATCAACTGAAATATCGTCAATGTTTTCAAAGTCTTCGTCACTTGTGAGCCAGCCTTTGTATTTTTCTTTAAGACCGTTTATATTCCAGTCAGCCTTATTATCACCGGCAAAATAGTTTCTTACATTTTCATCAATATTGGTGTCAAGCATAGCAGCAATTTTATCGGTAAGGTCAATACCATCAAGAACCTGATTTCTCTGATTATAAATAAGTTCTCTCTGTTTATTCATTACATCGTCATACTGAAGGGTGTTCTTTCTTATACCGAAGTTTCTGCCTTCAACTTTTTTCTGTGATGATTCAACTGTCTTTGAAATTATTTTTGATTCAATAGGCATATTTTCATCGTCAGCAAGTTTGCTCATCATCATCTGCATTCTGTCACCGCCGAACAGACGCATAAGATCATCTTCACAGGACAGATAAAACTGGCTTTCACCCGGGTCACCCTGACGTCCTGAACGACCGCGTAACTGGTTGTCAATACGTCTTGAATCGTGGCGTTCTGTACCGAGGATGAACAATCCGCCTGCCTCACGTACTTTATCTGCTTCCTCTTTAATTTCTTCTTTATATTTTGCTTCAAGTTCCTGGAAAGTTTTTCTTGCATTCAGGATTTCTTCATCTTCTGTTTCGGCAAAGCCTGTTGCCTCGGCAATGAGTTCATCCGTGAACTGCATTCTCTTCATCTCAGCTTTAGCAAGATATTCTGCATTACCGCCAAGCATAATATCAGTACCACGGCCTGCCATGTTTGTCGCAATGGTTACTGCACCGAATTTACCGGCCTGTGCAATGATTTCTGCTTCTTTTTCATGATTCTTTGCATTGAGTACATTGTGCTTGATTTTTGCTTTTTTCAGCATTTTTGAAAGGAGCTCACTCTTTTCAATGCTGATTGTACCAACAAGAACAGGCTGTCCTTTTTCATTGCATCTTTTGATTTGCTCAATTGCATTGTTGAATTTACCGAGTTCGGTCTGGAATATAACATCAGGATGGTCAATTCTTGCAAGCGGTTTGTTAGTAGGGATTTCAACAACATCCAGTTTGTAGATTTCAGAAAATTCAGGTGCCTCTGTTGATGCTGTACCTGTCATACCTGAAAGTTTGCCGTAAAGGCGGAAATAGTTCTGGAAGGTGATTGTTGCCAAAGTTTTGCTTTCATGCTCAACTTTAACGCCTTCTTTAGCCTCGATAGCTTGATGGAGACCTTCGTTATATCTTCTGCCTTCCATAATACGACCGGTGAATTCATCAACAATTTTGACCTGTCCGTCAGTCACAACGTAGTCAATATCTCTTTGCATAACACCGTTTGCTTTGATAGCCTGATTGATATGGTGGAGAAGTGTTGAATTTTCCATTTCCATAAGGTTTTCAACATGGAAATAGGCTTCAGCCTTTTTTACACCGTCTTGTGTGAGCGTAGCAGTTTTTGCTTTTTCATCAACTACATAGTCACCGTCATATGTGGATTCGGTATCCTGCTTTTCATCCATTTTTGCAACTTTGACCATTTTAAGTGTTTTTGCAAAAGCATTTGCCTGACGGTAAAGGTCTGTTGATTGTTCACCTTTGCCGCTGATGATAAGCGGCGTTCTTGCCTCATCAATAAGGATGGAGTCAACTTCGTCCACGATAGCGAATTTGTGACCTCTCTGTACCTTTTCTTCTTTATACTGAACCATATTATCACGCAGGTAGTCAAATCCCATTTCGTTATTTGTACCATAAGTGATGTCGGCATTGTATGCTTCTTTTCTTTCAAGATTTGTTTTTTCATGGATGATAAGTCCGACTTTAAGACCGAGGAAACGATACAGTTTTCCCATCCACTCGGAGTCACGCTTTGCAAGGTAATCGTTAACGGTAACGATATGAACACCTTCTCCTGTAAGTGCGTTAAGATAAGCAGGGAGTGTTGCAACCAGAGTTTTACCTTCACCGGTTTTCATTTCGGCAATTCTGCCCTGATGAAGAACAATACCGCCGATAATCTGAACAGGGAAATGTTTCATTCCGAGAACTCGCCATGCACCTTCACGGCAGACAGCAAATGCATCCGGTAAAATGTCATCCAGTGTTTCGCCGTTTGCAAGACGTTCTCTTAAAATATCTGTTTGTGCAGTCAGTTCTTTATCGCTCATTGCAGCATATTTTTCTTCAAGAGCAAGGACTTTATCTGCTTTCTTTTTTACTCTTTTAACTTCCTTTTTTGAATAATCACCAAAAAGGGCAGTTATTAATTTATTTGCCATAAATTTACACCTCTGAATTTTATACGATTAATATTCTAACATAAAGTCGGGTTATTGTCACCAATTTTTTTAATATATTATTTATATATCTTCTTTATTCCTGTCAATGCTCCGCCTGATACAGCATCTTCTGCTCCGTCGTCAAATGACAAAACAAGGTTTTTGTCTCTTTGCTCAATGCTGAGCGTTATTTCATAAGCATTAGGAAGCATTTCTGCTCTTTCAATTTCATTGCAAAGCCACTGTAATTTACTGTCAAGGAAATCGTCGTTATTCAGATTTGCAAGGAGTTGGAATGATGAAAATTGTTCTTTGAGTTCTTTTGCAAAATTATTTGCAGTATAAGACAAATCTTTGTTTGAAACGCTGATTGTTACAGTACTGTTTTCAATATCAATATTTGTAATTTCAATTGTAAGGTTTTCAAAAATTGCCTGACCGAGTTTTGTGAATTGCTCGTGTCCCTTTGAATATGTGATGATTGTTGTAAGTGTCGGTGAATCAACATATTTACCGAGTTTGTCTGTATCAAATTCTTTAAGCGCAGTTTCAACAGTTTCAACTGTCTTGGTGATATTTTCTTCTGTCATCTCCGCATTAGGTGATGAGCAGCCGGCAAAACTGATTGCAATCATGATTATACATATAGTGATACTGAGTATTTTTTTCATAAAAAGCCCTTCCTTTTATATCATTGTTCTCTATTATATATAATAAAAACTTTTTTGGCAATACTAATTAAAATTATTATAAAAAAATTGCATATTGTATTTATATGTGGTATAATCAACAGGATTAAACACATTATATTGATATTTTGTATCATTTGACAGGTATCAACAGGGAAGTTGTTATGAAGGACTTTGTAAAAAAATATTTTCGTGCAATAAAATTTAAAAGGCTTTTTGATATTATTGTATCGTTTATGGCACTTATAGTTTTATCGCCTTTATTTTTAATAATATGTATTGCGAATTTGCTGACACCGGATACAAGTGTGTTTTTCTCTCACGAACGCAGGGGAAGACGCGGTAAGCCATTTAAAATTTATAAGTTTCAGACTATGAGAAACGGAACACCGAATCTCGCTACCGGTCAGTTGGAAAATCCGGAACAGTATATAACAAAAGTAGGCAGATTTTTAAGAAAAACAAGTCTTGATGAATTGCCGCAGTTGTGGAATATATTAAAAGGCGATATGAGTTTTGTGGGACCCAGACCTCTTATCTCATCTGAAATGAGAGCGCACAGATTAAGACTGGAATATGGGGTATACCGTTACAGACCCGGTCTTACAGGTCTTGCACAGATTAACGGCAGAGATGAACTTTCTATTATGAAAAAAGTTAAGTATGATAAAATTTATTGTGACAACTGGTCGCTGAAACTTGATTTTGCCATACTTATGCGCAGTATTGGCGTGTGTTTGAAACGGGAAGGTTTCAGAGAAGGAACAATACACAGAAGATAATTTTGAATTGGTTGGAGATGGATTATGGAGAGAAATTTTATTGATGGATATACAGAATGGCAGTCCAATCCTGAGATTGTCGGAGTAAATAAAATTCCGCATCATGCAACGATGATGCCTTATGACAATTTTGAAGAAGCTAAGAATGCCGACCGTTATGCATCTTCACGCTGTAAACTGCTTAACGGAAAATGGAAATTTAAACTCTATAAAAATTATGCATACAAACCAACTGATTTTGCTCAGCCTCATTATGATTCACATAACTGGGATACAGTTATTGTGCCGTGTTCATGGCAGATGCAGGGTTATGACCAAAATCAGTATTGCAATGTCAGATACCCTTGGGAAGGCAGTGAAGACATTTGTCCGCCTAATGCACCGACAATGCACAACCCTGTCGGCTGTTATCTTAAAAAAATTAATGTTAACCGGACTCTGCTGTCAAAAAGAGTCGTGCTTTGTTTTGAAGGTGTGGAATCTGCCTTTTATCTTTACATAAATGGCGAAAGAGTAGGTTATTCGGAATCAACATTCCACCGCAGTGAGTTTGATATTACCAAATATCTTACCGAAGGTTCAAATACGATAGGTGTTGAAGTATACCGCTGGTGTACAGGTTCTTGGCTTGAATGTCAGGATATGTGGCGATTGGGCGGTATTTTCCGTGATGTTTATATTTATACAACCGAAAAAGAATATATCCGTGATTTTACTATTGTTGCCGAACCTGATGTTACACTCAGTGATGGCTATGCAAAAATAGATGTAAAGACAAACGGAACTTATGAAAGTCTAAGCATTGATATGAGTATTCTGGACGCAGACGGTGTGACGGTTGCACTCGATACACAATATGCTGACGAAGACCACAATACTTGTTTAAAAGCGATTGTTGCGGATGTGAAAACATGGTCTTCGGAAAATCCATATCTTTATACAGTTGTTCTTGTATTGAAAAATAATGGTGTGCCGATTGAATATATAAGTCAAAAAGTCGGTTTCAGAACGGTTGAAATCAAGGACGGAGTAATACGTATAAACGGAGAACGGGTTGTTTTTAAAGGTACAAACAGGCACGAATTTGACTGTAAAACAGGCCGATATATTACAGAAGAGGTAATGCGTTATGATATTGAACTTATGAAAAAGTCAAATATCAACGCAGTCCGTACCTCTCATTATCCGAATTGCCCAAGATTCCTTGAACTTTGTAACGAATATGGTTTGTATGTAATTGATGAGAACAATATGGAAGCTCACGGTACAAATAATTCTTCGATTATAGGATGTCCGCAGATTCCGGGTTCCCGTCCTGAGTGGGAAAAGGCATGTATGGACAGAATCAAGGCAACCTATCATCGTGATAAAAATATGTCCTGTGTTGTCAGCTGGTCACTTGGCAATGAAACGCTCGGCGGTGAAATACCTAAGAAAATGTATAAATTCCTTAAAGATACAGATCAAACAAGATTTGTTCATTATGAATGCTACAAAGCAACAAATGAACGTGATCTTTCAGACGTATATTCAAGAATGTATGCACGTCCTATTGATCTTGAGGAATATGCTGTAACCATGCGTGACCGCAGACCGTATATCCTTTGTGAATATACTCATGCTATGGGTAATTCCTGCGGTTCAACAGATGAATATACAAGATTGTGGGATAAGTATGCTTGCCTGCAGGGCGGATTTGTCTGGGATTGGGTTGACCAGAGTATTTTGACAACGGATGAAAACGGAACGGAATATCTTGCTTACGGCGGAGATTTCGGCGAAAATCCGCATGACGGACACTTTTGCGGCAATGGTTTGTTGTTTGGTGACAGGACTGTTACACCTAAACTTGCAGAAATTAAGAAACTTTATCAGAATGTTGATTTTAATGCGATCGATGCACAGCGTGGTGTTATCGAGATAAAGAACAAATTTATGTTCACAAATCTTAGTGCGTTTGAACTTTATTGGAAATTGAGTTCAGACAAAGGTATGTTCTGTGACGGTATACTGAATTTGGATATTGCACCCGGTGAAAAGTCAGTTGTTGACCTTGAACTCAGCAAAGTTACACGCAATGAATGTTATCTTGATTTGGAGATAAGAACGAAAGAAAATAACAGCTGGAGTGAGCAGGGTCACGTTGTTGCTTATGAACAATTTGTAATTAATGAGTTTGAAAACACATATGATGAACTTGAAACAGATGCTCCGCTGATTGTGAATGACACATATGGCTCACTCAGAATTATCAGTGACGATATTAACATCAGATTTGAAAGAAGAGAACGCAACCAGCTTTATTCAATCAAGGTAGGCGGAGAAGAACTCTTGCAGGCACCGATGCGCCTGAATTTCTGGAGAGCGCTTACGGATAATGACAGAGGCAGCCGTGCAGGTTCAAGACTTGGATGTTGGCGTGATGCAGGAGATACACCCGGAATTTTTAATAATACCAAATGGTCAATTCAGAATTATAAAATTTTGGATGGGGACAAAAAAGTTGTTGTTACCTGTGGTGCAACAATATGTACGCAGCCTGAATGTAAGGCTCAGGTTGTTTATACAATAACTTCAAAGGGGATGGAGATTGATCTTCAATTCTCACCTGATGATACGCTTCCTGAAATTCCTGAAGTTTCGGTTTTATTTGAACTGCCTAAAGATTTTGAAAATGTAACGTATCTCGGCAGAGGCCCTGAAGAAAACTATATTGACCGTGCCAACGCCACACGTATCGGTGTGTATAATACGACGGTTAATGATATGTGGGTTGATTATCTCAAACCTCAGGAATGCGGCAACAGAACAGGGGTAAGATATGCAACGATTGTCGGAAAGAAAAAGGTATTCTCAGTGATTGCCCAACCGCAAATGGAACTTAATGTCTGCCATTATCTGCCTAAAGAGGTTGAAGAAGCATGGCATAAAAAAGATTTGCCGGAGTATAACAAAACGGTTGTCCGTCTTATTGCAAGACAGCAGGGTGTCGGCGGTTATGACAGTTGGGGTGCACACTGCAATGATATTTATAAGAATAAAACGGATAAGTTGTATCGTTTGAAATTCCAGATAAGGTTTTAGTTTATAAAAATTTAACTTGACTTTTTCTCTTAAAAGGAATATAACTTTAATGTATCTTGGCAAAAATGAATGCCATCGTATTTGATGGGAATAAGAGAGGATTATAATGAAATCTATTAAAGAGGCAGCAATGGCGGTAGCAATTAAAGAAGCCATTAAATATGCAAGAAAAGATTTTAATAAAAACGCACCTAAGATTTTAAGCCTTCTTGAGATGGCAGATGTTAAAAAGGTAAACAGAAGTACTTATGCCGGTCTTCATAAGGTTATTGGTGATCCGAATAACAATTGGATGATTTTTGCAAAAAAACTTATTTGTGATACAAATATAAATGTAGTTGAAAAATTAGTCCCACCGGCACTTAATGTTGCTATCAACAGTTATTCAAAGCGTATGAAAGCGATTGAAGAACACGGTTGTAATGTTCCTTGGGCAATACTTATGGACCCGACTGCTGCATGCAATCTCAAATGTAAAGGCTGCTGGGCAGCAGAATACGGTAAAAACAGCCAGCTTGATTATGAAACACTTTCAAGAATAATCAGAGAGGCGAAAGAACTCGGTACATATATGTTCCTTTATACAGGCGGTGAGCCGACAATAAGAAGGAACGATTTAATGCGTATCTGCCGTGAAAATCCGGATTGTGTTTTCATGAGTTTCACGAACGGTACTCTTATTGATGACAGTTATGCGGATGAAATCGGTGAAGTCGGCAATTTCATTCCTGCATTTTCAATTGAAGGTTATGAAGAAGATAATGACTTCAGACGCGGTGACGGAACTTTCAAAAAGTGTACTGCTGCAATGAAACGTCTTAAGGACAGAGGTATTCCTTTTGGTGCTTCACTCTGTTATACCAGCAAAAACACAGATGTTCTTTCATCTGATGAATATATGGATTGGCTTATTGATCAGGGTGTTTTATTTGCATGGTTCTTTACATATATGCCAACAGGTAACGGTGCAGTTACAGAACTTATGGTTTCACCCGAACAAAGAGCAACTATGTATAAAAAAATGCATGAATGGAGAGAGACGAAGCCTATTTTTGCACTGGACTTCTGGAATGATGGTGAATATGTTCAGGGCTGTATTGCTGGCGGACGCCATTATTTCCATATCAATGCAAACGGTGACTGTGAACCTTGTGCATTTGTGCATTATTCAAATGTGAATATTAAAGAATGTTCGGTTCTTGATGCTCTTAAGAGTCCGCTCTTTATGGCTTACAAGAAAAATCAGCCGTTTAATAACAATATGCTCCGTCCGTGTCCGGTTCTTGACAATCCGGGTGCAATCAGTAAAATGGTAGCAGAAACAAATGCTTATTCAACTGAGATGGAAAATCCTGAAAGTGCAAATGAATTGTTTGAAAAAACAATTGCTGCTGCAAAGGCGTGGAAAGTTAAGGCGGACGAATTGTTTGACCGTGACAAGTTCCTTGCAAATCACATTAAAGACGAAAATATGTATAACTTTGAAATTCCTGATGAAGAAAGACTTTTCAGCGAATTTGAAAAAACAGAGTAAATTCAAAATGACAATAGTCAATAGCGTGCAGAGTATAACTTTGCACGCTTTTTGCGATTTTTATTTTTATTTTTATTTAACGGAGAGATAATTTTATGAATACAGGCATACTGTGTGCAATGATTGTTTTGGTGCTTTTCAGTGGCTTTTTTTCGGGTGCTGAGACTTCATTTTCTTCACTCAATAAAGTGAAACTTAAGGCAAAAATGAAAGATGGAAAGCCAAACAAAAAGATTAAGCGTGCACTCGAATTGTCCGAAAATTATGATGTTGTCCTTTCAACAGTACTGATTGGCAATAATATTGTTAACATTGCCTGTACTTCACTTGCAACGTTGTTCTTTACAGGTTTGCTTGGTGACAACAGTGATCTTGGTGCAACCGTATCAACAATCGTTATGACTATTGTTGTACTTATCTTTGGTGAAGTAACACCGAAAACATTTGCAAAAGAAAGGGCAGAAAGTGTTGCAATTGCAATTGCACCTATTGTTAAGTTTTTTATTGTTATTTTCACACCGCTGAACTTTTTCTTCCGCGGCTGGAAATTTCTTATGAATAAAGTCTTTAAGTCAAGCGGTATTGATACCGTTACAGAAGAAGAACTGAAAACTTATGTTGATGAGGCGCATACCGGCGGAGAAATTGATGAAAACGAGAGTGAACTTATCCGCTCTTCCATTGAGTTTGATGATATTGATGTTGGTGATATTCTTGTGCCGAGGGTCGATGTTGAGGCAGTTGATAAGTATGCTCCGTTAAATGAGATTGAGCGTGTATTCAATTCAACAAATTTCAGCCGTCTGCCGGTGTATATTGATGATATAGATAATATCGTCGGTGTTATCCATCAGCGTGATTTTGAATCAGCCAGAAAACGAAATCTGAAATCTTTAAGAACAATTTTAAAACCTGTTCCTATGGTTTCACCTGATACTAAAATTTCAAAACTGCTCAGAATTCTTCAAAAAAATAAAACACATCTGGCTGTTGTGATTGATGAGTTCGGCGGAACAGAGGGTATTGTTACACTTGAAGACATTCTTGAAGAACTTGTCGGTGAAATCTGGGATGAACACGATGAAGTTCAAAATGATATTGAAGAGATTGGAAAAAATGAATATATCGTTCAGGGCAGCATGTCCATTTTTGATTTTTACGAGTTCTTTAATATCCATAAAGAAGAAAAAGAAGTATCCACAGTCAATGGCTGGATAATGAAAAATACTGATAAAATTCCGCAGGTGGACGATACTTTTGATTATGACAATTTATCTGCGCTTGTGCTGACAGTTGACGGTAAAAGGGCAGAAGAAATAAAAATAACAGTTAAGGAAGATAATTATGTTTCTGAACAGGAAGAAACAATTTAATAACAGTTCATATGATTTTATTATTGCCGGTTTGGGAAATCCCGGTGCCAAGTATGAAATGACGAGGCATAATGCCGGATTTCTTGCTATGGACCTTTTGGCGATTGAAGAAAATATCAATATAAAAAAACTCAAGTTTCATTCGCTGGTTGCTGATGTTGTGATTGACGGCAAAAGATGCCTTGTGATGAAACCGCAGACAATGATGAATAACAGCGGCGAAGCAATTGGCGAGGCTGCAAAGTTTTTCAAAGTGCCTGCTGAAAATGTGATTATTGTATATGATGATATTTCACTTGATGTCGGTCAGACAAGGATAAGACGCAAAGGTTCTGCAGGCGGTCATAACGGAATAAAGAGTATTATATCTCATCTCGCAAGCGAGAATTTCCCAAGAGTAAAAGTCGGTGTCGGAAAAAAGCCTAATCCCGAATATGATCTTGTTTCATGGGTGCTTGGGAAATTTCCGAAAGAACAAGAAAAAAATTTGAAATCTGCTTTGGAAAATTCCACAAAGGCAGTCCGATTGATTGTCAGCGGTGAAATTGATAAAGCAATGAATTTATATAATTCTTAAAAGGAGAAATAGGATGTCCTGTTTTTCAAATGAATTTAATAAGAGTAAAGAATTTATAAGCCTCAGTCAGAGTATTGATAAGCATCGTGCTCCGGTTGGGGCTATCGGTCTCTCAGATGTCAGCAAGTGTTTTTTAATTCATTCTCTCTGTGAGAAAGGGAATAAAGCATTTGTGATTACTGCGGACGAGGCAACTGCCGTTAAGGTTCAGGAGAGTCTCTCAACGCTTCAGGATGGGGTTTTGCTTTATCCGTCAAGAGAGATGACTTTTGTTGAAGTTGCGGGTGTCAGCCATGAGTTTGAGCATATCAGATTAGGTGTTCTGTCAAGAATCCTGCATGGGGATTACTCTGCTGTAGTTATGTCTGTAAATGCCGCACTGCAATATACAATGCCGCCGCAGGAATTAAGAGCAAAAACTTTTTCTATTTCAGTCGATGATACTGTTCATATTGATGATTTATCCAAAAAGTTGGTTTTTGCAGGGTATACAAAATATGACCAGGTTGACGGAACAAGTCAGTTTGCAATCCGTGGCGGAATTATTGATTTGTTCCCTCCGTTTCTTGATGAACCTGTGAGAATTGAATTGTGGGGCGATACGGTTGACACAATATCGTTATTCGACATTTATACACAGCGTAGAAATAAAAAATTAGACAGTATTGAAATTACACCTGCAAGTGAAGTTCTGTTTGATGATAATCAGAAGTTGATTGATAAAATTGAGACTGTTGCAAAGTCATTAAAAGGCAAAGCAATAAAGGCAAGAGAAAAACTCTATGCTGATTGTGACAAATTGCGTGAAGGTACATCACTGAATTGTCTTGATAAATATCTGCCGCTGTGTTATGACTCAAAAGGCATTTTTGATTATTTTGAAGGTAATCTTTTTGTGTTTGAAAGTGCAAAGGTGAAAGAACGCTGCATTAAGCATGAAAAGTTAAATCTTGAGGATTTAAAATGGTTTGTTGAAGACGGAACATTGTGTAAAGGTCTTGATAAGTTCAGTCTGTCATTTGACGAACTTGTATGTTTGTATGAGCAAAACAAAGCGATTTATCTTGATTCGCTTCCACGCGGAAGTTTTGATACGCCTGTAAATCATCTTGCAAATTTTGTTGTACAGAGTTTTAATGCTTGGAACGGTACGTTGTCGCAACTTAAGGATGAACTTTTTGGTTTAGTCAAAGGCGGATATACCGTGTGTATAATGGCGGGTACTGCCCGTGGTGCAAAAGCACTTTGTGATGATATAATCGATATGGGGTATGATGCCGTATTCTTTGAAAAAATCCCCAATGCTTTTCAGTTAAATCGGATTCATGTTATTCCGGGAACAATGTTTGCAGGATTTCGTTCAAGTGAGATAAAATTTGCCCTTATAACATATTCAAAATCATCTCAGGCAAAGAAAAAGCATAAAAAAGTATCATCAAAAAATGCCATCCATTCACTGGATGAACTCAGTGTAGGTGATTATATTGTCCACAATATTCACGGTATAGGTATTTTTGAAGGTATAAATGCACTTGAAATCAATAAGGTAAAAAAAGATTATATTAAAATAAGTTACGCAAAGGGGGATACACTCTATGTCCCTGTAACGCAGCTTGATTTGGTTTCAAAATATATCGGACCAAAGGAAGATACAAAAGTAAAAATAAATCGGCTCGGCGGTACAGAGTGGAAAAAGACAAAAGCAAAAGTGCGTTCTTCTGTAAAAGATATGGCAAAGGAACTGATTGCTCTTTATGCAAAACGAATGAGTACCCCGGGTTATGCTTTTATGGAAGATACTGACCTTCAGCGCGACTTTGAACTCAGATTCGAATATGAAGAAACAGACGATCAGCTGAGGTGTGCTGAAGAGATAAAAAGGGATATGCAGCGTAAAGCACCTATGGATAGACTGCTTTGCGGAGATGTTGGTTTCGGTAAAACAGAAGTTGCACTCAGAGCAGTATTCAAATGCGTTGTAGAGGGCAAGCAGTGTGCAATCCTTGTTCCGACCACTGTCCTTGCAATGCAGCATTTTCGTACAGCACTCAAAAGATTTGAAACATATCCGATTCATGTTGAAATGGTGTCCCGTTTTGTTACACCTGCCAAACAGAAAGAAATATTAAAACGTCTTGCAGACGGCAATGTTGATGTTCTTATCGGTACGCATAAATTGCTGGGCAAAAATATTCAGTTCAAGGATTTAGGTTTGCTGATTGTTGACGAAGAACAGCGGTTTGGTGTTGCTCAAAAAGAAAAAATCAAAGAAAAATTCCCTCGTGTTGATGTCCTTACCCTATCTGCTACTCCGATTCCTCGTACACTGAATATGGCTATGAGCGGTATCAGAGATATGAGCCTTCTGGAAGAGGCACCCGGTGAACGACAGCCGGTTCAGACATATGTTGTTGAATATGACAATGATATTGTTGTTGAGGCAATGGAGAGAGAAATTAACAGAGGCGGTCAATGTTACTATCTCCATAATAATGTTGAAACGATTGAACATAAAGCAATGCAGATAAAAAAGGCTTTGCCTGAGGCAAGGGTAGGTATTGCTCACGGAAAAATGACGGAAGAGAAATTATCGTCGGTCTGGAAAGATTTGCTGAGCGGTGATATTGATATTCTCGTCTGCACCACGATTATTGAAACAGGTGTTGATGTTCCGAACTGCAATACCCTTATCATTGAAAATGCAGACCGTATGGGACTTGCCCAACTGCATCAGATTAGAGGAAGAGTCGGCAGGTCATCAAGAAGGGCCTATGCTTATTTTACTTTTACCCGTGGTAAAGAACTGACAGATATTGCAAAGCGAAGGCTTGAGGCGATACGTGAATATACCGAATTCGGTTCCGGATTTAAAATTGCATTGCGCGACTTGGAAATCCGAGGCGCAGGTTCAATACTCGGCAACAGGCAGCATGGTCATATGGAAGCAGTCGGATATGATATGTACCTCAAACTGCTTGAAGAAGCCGTGTCTATTGAAAAAGGTGAATTGAATGAAGATGAACCTGAAGAAAAAGAATGCCTTATTGATGTGGCGATTGATGCTCATATTCCGGAGACATATATTATTTCTACTTCTCAGCGCCTTGAAATGTATAAACGAATTGCAAATATTAAAAATGATGACGATGCAAATGATGTTTATGATGAATTGACAGACAGATTCGGCGCTCCGCCGTCGGCAGTCTGGGGACTTGTTGAAATTGCACTTTTAAGGAATATGGCAATGTCAAACGGAGTTACTGAGGTTGTGCAGAGGAATGGTTCACTTCTCTTTTATGCACAGGATATTGATGTAAGAACCGTTGCCATTCTCAATGCCTTTATGAAAGGGCGTGTTACTCTTTCTGCCGGTAAAAAGCCGTATATTGCTGTTAAACTTTCTCCCGATGAGGCAACGCTGGAGACTTTGAGAGAAGTTTTAAAAGTTATGCAGCAGTCAAAAGAACATAATAACAAAGAATCTTAATTTAAAATCAGGGCGGAATATTCTGCCCTGATTATTCTTTTATCATTTTTTTGTGCATACATATTATTGGTGATATGATGAAAAAAATAAATGTGAAAGAAAAATTGAAACCAAAAGATTTTGACTATTTTTTCGGCAAACCAAGGATTGAAATGAGCGGCAGCGAATGTCTGGTTGACGGATTGCAGAGTATAGTTGAGTATTCTGATACAAAAATAATTGTCAGTCTCGGCAGTCAGATCATAACTTTTTTCGGTGATGATTTGCATATTAATTCCTTCACCCGCGAAGGTGCGGTGGTTGAAGGTAATATTATTTCAATGGAGTTTTCAAGTTGATAAAATTATTCAGATGGATTTTGGGGTATGTAAAATTCACTTTCAGCGGTGGATTTTATGAGAACTTTCTGACCGATTGCTTTTCGGATGGTATTGATATTCATGATGTTGCACTTAATGATGACGGCTTTTCTGCTTATTGCAATATCAAAGTCTATAAAAAACTCCATAAGTATGCTTTTAAACACGGCGGAGTTGTGAAAATAAGGAAAAAATACGGACTGCCGTTCATAACAGGTCCGCTCAAAAACAGAATAGGTTTTTTTGTCGGTATGGTTATGTTTGTTTTTCTGTTGTCATTTTTAGGCTCATTTGTATGGAATGTTGAGGTAACAGGAAACAATCGAATCAGTACAGCAACAGTTTTGTCTTATCTTGAAAATAATAATCTTAAATCGGGTGTGATGTGGAGCAGTGTTGACAGGGATAATATCGCGTGGGATATGATGAGTGATTTTGATGACATATCTTGGGTGCATATCAACAAAATCGGAACAACTGCAAGGATTGAAATCAATGAAACAAGTGTTAAACCTGATAAGGATGAGGAAAAACTTCAGGGCATCAATATATACAGAAAAGAACTTGAAACACAGGCTTATCGGGAACAAAAGGATATGGCGGTAAAAACACGAAAAACTTATAAATCTCTCAGATTCTTTTCCATATCCATTCCGCTTTATCTGAAAAGGCAGTCGGGGGATATTACAGAGGAGAGCAGCAAATTTTTAACAATTAAAGATACTGAATTGCCAATAGGTATCAATACCTATGATGAAGTGTTTTATTCATCAGTGCCGAGAACACTGGATGATGATGAATTAACAAAGCTTGCAAGGCAAAAATTATCGTATCTTGAGCAGCAGGAATTTGACGGTTTTGAAGTTATTAATAAAACGGAAGATGTTCAGATTGACGACGATAAATGCATTATAAAATCCTCCTACATTATCAGAAGAAAATGAGAATACACCTTGAAAGGTATATTCTGTTATGATAAAATAATAAATATTATTATACGTAAAGGGGATGTGTAAATAATGCAAATGACTTTCCGTTGGTTTGGTGCCCAGAAAGACACAATTTCTCTTGAACAAATCAAACAGATACCGGGAGTAGTCGGCGTTGTTCCTGCTCTGCATTATCTTCCTGCGGGTGAAGCGTGGGAAATGGATGATGTTCAAAAGATGTATGACGAAATTACTGCGTCAGGTTTAACGATGGAATGTATTGAGAGCGTGAATGTTCATGAGGATATTAAACTCGGTCTTCCGTCTCGTGATAAATGGATAGAAAATTATAAAACATCAATAAGAAATCTTGCAAAAGTCGGTGTTAAAGTTATTTGTTATAACTTTATGCCGGTATTTGACTGGACAAGAACAGACCTCTATATGCCGCTGCCTGATGGATCAACATGCCTTTGTTATGACGGCAAACAAGTTGAAGGCAAGTCACCTGAGGATATGTTCAAAGAAATTGATGATCATTCAAACGGCTACGCTATGCCCGGTTGGGAAAGTGAGCGTATGGGTGAAATCAAGGATTTGTTTGAAAAATATAAAGATATAACATCTGATGACCTTTGGGAAAATTTAAAATATTTTCTTGAGGCAATTATTCCTGTTTGTGAGGAATGTGATGTTAAAATGGCAATCCATCCTGATGATCCGCCATGGCCGATATTCGGTTTGCCGAGAATTATTACAGGCAAGGCTGCTATTGAAAAACTCTTTAATATGGTACCGAGCAAATATAATGGTATAACCCTTTGCACAGGTTCACTCGGTGCAAGTCCTGATAATGACATAGTGGATATTATTAAAACAGCAAAAGACAGAATATATTTTGCACATCTTCGCAATGTCTCAATCAATAACCAGTGGTTCAACGAAACTGCACACGAAAGCAGTGCAGGCTCACTGGATATGTATGAGATTGTTAAGGCACTTCAGGAAGTTGGTTTTGATGGATATGTACGTCCTGACCATGGCAGAATGATTTGGGGTGAAGTGGCACGTCCGGGTTATGGACTTTATGACAGAGCACTCGGTGTGTGTTATCTGAACGGACTATGGGAAGCAGTTGAGAAAGGCAGAAAGGAAAAAAAGCATAATGTTTAAACATGAAAATTTAAAAGGCAAGGTGGCTGTTGTTACAGGCGGCGGCGGGGTTCTTTGTGCGTCCTTTGCAAAGACTCTTGCACAGCAGGGCTGTAAGGTTGCAGTACTCGATTTGAATAAAGAAGCAGCACAAAAATGTGCTGATGAAATCAATGCAAACGGCGGACAGGCTATTGCTGTTGCCTGCAATGTTCTTGAAATAGATTCAATGGAACAGGCGAGAGCAGAGATTAATGAAAAATTCGGAACCTGTGATATTCTCCTCAATGGTGCAGGCGGTAATAATCCAAAGGGTACTACGACCAAAGATACCCTTGAGAAAGTTGACCTTGTTCAAAAAGATGAAAATATTAAAACATTTTTTGATTTGGATCCAAATGGTATCAGTTTTGTATTCAATCTCAATTTTCTTGGAACGCTTATTCCTACGCAGGTATTTGCAAAGGATATGGCTGAGAAAGAAAAGGGAACCATTATTATGGTAACTTCTATGAACGCTTATCGTCCGCTTACCCGTATACCTGCTTACAGTGCCGCAAAAGCTGCTGTTAAGAACTTTACGGAGTGGATGGCTGTTCATTTTGCGCCGCTCGGTATAAGAGTAAATGCGATTGCTCCGGGATTTTTCTCTACCAAGCAAAATGCTGCACTTCTCTGGAATGAAGACGGCACTCCTACTGAACGTACAGGAAAAATTCTTGCAGCAACGCCTATGGACAGATTCGGCGAACCCGAGGAACTTGCAGGAACTTTACTTTTCCTTTGTGATGATGAATATTCAGGTTTTATAACAGGTGTGAATATCGCTGTTGACGGCGGCTTCAATGCTTATTCCGGAGTTTAATAAAGTTATTTGTTTGACAGGAGCGTATTATGTCAAATTTAAAAAAAGCAATTTTGATTGTGATTGCTATTCTTATTGTGGTATTAATAGGTGTCGGTGCATACTTATGGTTCGGTGTTGTCGGCATTGATGAAAAACGAATATACAGTGAAAGTAAAATTGTGGACGAAAATGTGAATACAGGTAAAACGGTTCTTGATGAAACTGCAACCTATCAGGTGATGAACGGTTTTGGTGCATCGGCATGCTGGTGGAGTCAGGATGTCGGCAGTTGGGAAAACTGTGACGATATTATGGCGCTCCTTTATGATAAAGAAAAGGGTATCGGACTTAATATTTATCGCTATAATCTCGGTGCAGGTTCAAAAGGTGATAATCACATACTGACTGAAAACAGGGCAACCGAATGTTTTATGAAAGACAGTTCAGGTACATATGATTTTGAAAGCACAGATATTTCCGCAAAAGAGTGTCTTAATCTTGCAAAAAAACATGCAGGTGATGATTTGAGAGTAACACTTTTCTGTAACAGTCCGCCTGTATTTTTGACCAAGAATGGTGCAGGATATGGTGCTCCGCTTAAAGAAGATGAAGAATGGGTAACAAATCTTGATTCGTCAAATTATCAGGCTTTTGCAGATTATTGTTATACCTGTACTGAACATTTTATAAACGAGGGTTACAGGGTGACAGATATTTCGCCTGTTAATGAGCCTCAGTACAGTTGGGCGGCGTGGTATAATGACGACGCAACGTATTCCGTTAATCAGGAAGGCTGCCATTATTCCAAGACCGAGACAAGAGATTTGCTCAAAGTTATGGTCAACAGGTTTTCAGAAACAGATGTTGAAAAAAATGGCTGTAGGGTGTCTATGTTTGAGTCAGGTTCTGCCGAAGGCAAGGATTCTTCCTGTGCGGCGTATTACGATTGTATTCTCGGCAAAGGGCCTAAATATGTGTTCAGAAATAAAATACTGAGGGATTATTTTGATTCGGTAAGTGTTCATTCTTATTGGTCATCAACTGAAGATAAAGAAAAGGCTGCTCAGTATCTTTCATCAAAATATTCAACATATGATGTTGCCGCAACAGAATATTGTCAGATGACAAATGACGAAAATACCGGTGTGTTTGACCTTATTTCTGCAGAAAAAGACGGCACAAACGGTATGACTATTGATTACGGTGTTGCAATGGCAAAAGTTATTGTTGATGATTTAACCATTCTCAATGCAAAAGAATGGGATTGGTGGACTGCATGTTCTTATGGTGTTTATCCTGACGGTTTGATTTATCTCAATCCTGATAATCACGATGATATACAGTTGTCAAAAAGATTCTGGTGTCTGGGTAACTTCTCACGTTTTATTGATGAGGGGGCAACAAGGATTGCCGGCAGCAGCGGAGTTGACGGCGTGTCAAGTTGTGCGTTTGTAAATCCAAATAATAAGACCGTTGTTGTTTACGTCAACAATACACCTGAGGACAAAAATACACGGATTACCACAACAGGTGATTATGAAGTTTATACAACAAGTGATAAGTATGACTTGGAAAAGACCGCAGACGGTACAGCAGGTGATGTGAATGTTGAACTCCCGTCAATGAGTGTAGTAACCGTTATATATAAGTAAGTTTTAATGCGCCCTAAGAACAATATTGTTCTTAGGGTTGCTTTATGCTATAATTTGGATAAATATATAATTGAAATTTGTGAGGATGTGTCATGATAGATACAAGATGCGGATTTCTATTCATTGCATAGAAGGAAAATAATTTGATATATAACAATAAAGCCACGGATAAAATCCGTGGCTTTATTGTTATATTTATTTTGTATGCTCGTCAAGAGTGAGGTAATACCCGTTAAGGAAATTTTCTTTGAAATATTTTACTTCATCCAGTTCAATTTCATTTATCCGTTTTTCCTGCATTTCGAGTGCTTTTGAGAACTCTTTGTTCCCCATTCTGTCCTCTTCAATGCATTTTATCAATGCACTGATTTTGTCAGCAGCCTTGACAAGTTTCCATAATTCTTCATCTTTTTCATCTTTATGGAATAAAGGATAATAATCATCTCTGAACTCTTCCGGCAGCATTGCAAGGAGTCTGTCACCTGCAGTTTCTTCAATATCTTTATATACATTTTTGATACTGTCATTATAATATTTAACCGGAGTCGGCATATCACCGGTGATAACTTCCGTCGTATCATGATATAAAGCAAGCAGGCATGCACGCTGTGCATCATAGTTTTTGCCGAATTTCTTATTGCCGATCAGTGCCAGCGCATGTGCAATAACTGCAACGTTATGGCTGTGTTCTGCAATATTTTCTTTTTGTGTGTTGCGCATTAAAGCCCATCTGTCAATGAGCTTCATACGGTTAACCATAGCAAAAAAATTGCTATTCATTATCAGCATCCACCTTTGCAATATTTATTCCGAGTTCGTCGAGCTGAATATCATCAATTGTGCTTGGTGCACCGCTCATTAATTCACTTGCATTCTGTACTTTAGGGAAGGCAGTAACATCCCTGAGACTGTCGGCACCGCAGATAATCATTGCCAGTCTGTCAAGGCCGATACCCATACCACCGTGCGGAGGTGAGGCATAATGATATGCTTCAACAAGGAAACCGAATTTTGCATCAATTTCATCCTGCTCCATACCAAGAAGTTCAAACATTTTGTTCTGCAGTTCGCAGTCGGTAATTCTCATTGAACCTGAAGAAAGTTCGGTGCCGTTGAGCACAAGGTCAAATGCTTTTGCTCTTACTTTGCCTTTGTCAGTATCAAGATATTCAATACATTCTTCCATTGGCATAGTGAACGGATGGTGCATTGCAACCCATTCGCCTGTTTCTTCATCCTGTTCAAAGAACGGCATTTCCGTAATCCACAGATAGTTCCATTTATTCTGAGGGATAATATCAAGTTCTTTTGCTACTATAAGTCTGAGTGAACCAAGGATTGAAAGAGCAGATGATGTTTTATCAGAGATTATGAATACGCAGTCGCCTTTTTCTGCACCGAGTTGGGCAATAAGGTCAGCCAGTTCATTACCCTTAAGGAATTTGTTGAAAGAACAATTTGGTTCTTCATCTGCCCAGCGGATATAAGCCAGTCCTTTTGCACCGATACCCTTGGCATGGTCGGTGAGCTTGTCAATTTTCTTTCTTGTATAAGTTTGTGCGGCATTTTTAGCAACAATTGCTTTTACGCTTCCGCCGTCTGCAATTGCATTTTTGAATACAACAAAATCGGTTTTATCTGCCCAATCCGTAATGTCTTCAATCAGCATATCGAATCTTGTATCAGGCTTGTCGGAACCGTATTTTTCCATAGCCTGTGCAAAAGTCATTCTCGGCAAAGGCATAGGAATGTCAACATTGACAGTTTCTTTCATAAGTGTTGATATAAAACCTTCAGCCATATCCATAATATCGTCCGTATCAACAAATGACATTTCAAGGTCAATCTGTGTGAATTCAGGCTGACGGTCTGCTCTCAAATCCTCATCTCTGAAACAGCGCGCAAGCTGAATATATCGGTCAAATCCGGCTACCATACAAAGTTGTTTGTATATCTGAGGGGATTGCGGAAGAGCATAAAACTTGCCGTTGTGTACACGGCTGGGTACAACATAATCCCTTGCACCTTCAGGTGTGGATTTAATCATCATAGGTGTTTCAATTTCAATGAAATCATTGTCATAAAAATAATCCCTTGCAATTTTTGCAATCTTATGACGCATCAGGATATTTTGTGTGAGTTTCTGATTTCTTAAGTTGAGGTAACGGTATTTAAGAGTTGTTTCATCGCCTACTTTTTCACTGTTAACGATTTCAAACGGTGGGGTTTGTGATTTTGATATAATTCTGAACTCTTTAACGCTGATTTCAATATCACCGGTAGGGAGGTCTTTATTTTTGCTCTCACGTTCACATACCGTACCGACAAGTGCTGCAACATATTCTGCTCTGACAGACTGTGCCTTTGCAAACACGTCTCTGTCGGTTGTATCGTTAAAAGAAAGCTGGATGATTCCCGTTCGGTCTCTTAAATCAATGAATATAAGATTACCAAGGTCACGCTGTCTTTGGCACCAACCGAAAAGTGTTACCTCTTTACCGACATCACTGATACGCAAGTCAGAACAGTAATGTGTTCTTTTAAGTCCTTTAATTGTTTCCATATCTGTTATTCTCCTACTCCGAATAATGAGCCAAAGTCAAATTCTTCTCCGTTTATTTCCAAATCAGCAAGTTGTTCAGCAAGGGAAATGTTATAAAATCCGCTTACAAATGTTTCAAGTGCAATTTCTGTTTCTTCACCTGTGGTCATATTTTTTAGTTTGGCAGTTCCGCTTTCAACTTCGTCATCACCAATGACCATATTGAATTTTGCATTTAATTTGTCTGCATATTTCATCTGAGCCCTTACCGAACGCTGGTTGAGATCCATAAGAGCGGCAAAACCTTCTGCTCGCATATCTTTGCAGATTTCAATTGATTTGAGAGTTGCTTTGTCACCAAGTGCAACAATAAATAAGTCAGGGGCATTTTCCTGTGGGAACGGACAATTCTGAGCTTCCATAAGCAGCATAAGTCTTTCAAGCCCCATTCCGAATCCGAGTGAAGGTGTGTCCTGACCGCCAAGTTCTTTTACAAGTCCGTCATATCTTCCGCCGCCGCATACTGTTCCTTGTGCACCGATTGAGTTTGATACAAATTCAAAAACCGTTTTTGTATAATAGTCAAGCCCTCTTACAATCTTGGGGTTGATTGTATATTCAATATTCTGAACATCAAGATATTTTTGAACTTTGTCAAAATGGTCTTTACATTCGTCACAAAGATAGTCAATAACCACGGGTGCTCCTTTAGCAATTTCAGAGCACACCGGACTTTTACAGTCAAGAATACGCATAGGATTTCTGTCAAGACGTTCCTGACAGGTAGGACAAAGATCCTCTCTTCTGGATTCGAAATATTCTTTGAGTGCTTTATGATATTCCGCACGGCATGTAGGGCAGCCGATTGAATTTATTTCAAGACTCAAATCTTTGATTTCAAGTGTATCAAACAATGATTTTGCAAGTGCAATAATTTCTGCATCGGCAAGCGGAGACTTTGTACCAAAACATTCCACACCGAATTGGTGGAATTCTCTGAGTCTGCCTGCCTGAGGTTTTTCATATCTGTAACACGAAGTGATATAGCATATTTTTTGCGGTAATGTTTCGTTGCAAAGTCCGTTTTCAAGATAAGAACGTACTGCTCCTGCAGTGCCTTCAGGGCGCAGTGTGATTGAACGTCCGCCTTTATCATCAAATGTGTACATTTCTTTTTGTACGACATCTGTGGTGTCACCAACACCGCGCTGGAACAGTTCAGTATGCTCAAATACCGGTGTTCTGAGTTCTTTGTATCCGAACTTTTCTGCTATGTCAAGTGCAGTTGCTTCAATATATTGGTTTTTATGTACATCTTTTGGCAGCACATCTTTTGTACCTTTAATTGCTTTTGTAACAAGTGCCATAATCGTCTCCTTAACTGTATATAAATACCTGATATAATTCGTATGGCGGGATATATGTATCCCGCCGCTTTTATTTTTATAACTTATGCCGGATTGTATCTTGGGTTAACAATCTCTCTCCATTCAAAATCGCCGCGTTCAACACCTCTGATAAGTGCTTCTGCAGTAGCAATGTTTGTTGCAAACGGAATGTTATGAACGTCACAGAGTCTGAGCAAATCATTATCATTTGGTTCGTGCGGTTTTGGTGAAAGAGGATCACGGAAAAAGATTAACAAATCAATTTCATTGCACGCAATTCGGCTGGCAATCTGCTGACCGCCGCCCTGACTTCCCGCAAGGAAACAGTTTATATTAAGTCCGGTTGCTTCTGATACAAGTTTACCTGTTGTGCCTGTTGCACAAATATCGTGGCGGCTGATTATACCGCAGTATGCTATACAAAACTGGACTAAGAGTTCTTTTTTAGCGTCATGTGCAATTAACGCAATGTTCATAAGCCATCCTCCTTAAAAAGTATTTTTCAATATATTAACATAAAATTATATTCTGTTCAATATTTATTTATAATAATGTTCCTGTCTTTTGGTTGGTTTTGGCATCGGTGTTGTTCTGATACCAATATTTTATAATTTCTGAAGTAATCTCAGCAGTCGATGTACCCGAACCTGCAAGTTCAACAGCTGATGATACTGCAATTTCCGGACTGGAATAAGGTGCATAGGTGATTAAGAAACCGTTATTTCTTTTTACACCGTTTACTATAACTTCCGATGTACCTGTTTTGCAGGCTACCTGTGTGTTCAGATTTTTGAATATCTCACTCGGACCTGCATCAGTAGCAACCATTCTCATACCGCTGTGAACATTATCAAGCGTAGTGTTGCTAAGTTCAACAGTTTCTTCAACTACTTTTGCTTTTTCATTAACAGCACCTGATGATGTTGATATGATTGCTTTTACAAAATGCATCTGGTATCTTGTTCCGCCGTTGGCAAGTGTTGAACAGTAATTTGCAAGCTGAAGGGGAGTGAATAAGTTATCACTCATACCGATAGCGGTAGTCATTGTGTCACCGATTCGCCACACGCCGCCTGCTTTTTCTCTGTTATCAGGTGATGAAAGATTACCTGACGCCTCTGCAATCTCAACTCCGGTTTTGGACCCTAAGCCGAAAGCCTCTGCATATTCGTCAATTTTATTTATACCTACGTCAAGTGCACAGTTATAAAAGAACATGTTGCATGAATCCCGCAGAGCTGTTCTTACATTTTCCCGTCCGTGCACATTTCCGTCCAGACATTTGAAAGGTTGTCCGAAAAATTCTTTTGTACCCTCACATTTATATAATGTGTCAGGGTTGATAACACCTGCCTCAAGTGTTGCACATGCGGTTACAGGTTTAAATGTAGAACCCGGTGCATATGTACCAAGTGCAAACCTGCTCCAAAGAGGATTTCTTGGGTTTTTTGACAATTCATCATATTTTTCATAATAATCATTTAAATCGTAAGTAGGATAGGATGCAGCGGCTAAAACTTCACCGTTATTGCAATCTTCAACCACAACTGCACCTGCCGATGAATATGCATTGACAGAATCACAAACTTTTTTTAGTTGATTTTGTGCAAGGATTTGCAAGTCTCGGTCAATCGTAAGAACAATTGTATTCCCTTGCAGTGGTTTTTTTGTAACTTCTTCACTCACATTACCGTCTTTGTCAATTGTGATGGTGAGTTCACCGGGTACTCCTTTGAGTTCGCTCTCCATTGCCTGTTCAATACCCGATTCACCTATTTGGTCAGTTATATTGTAGCCGTCATCCTTTTTTTCTTTATATTCTTCTGCGTTGATTTTTCTGACAGTGCCAAGGATGTGCGGAGCAACAGTTGAGTCAACATATTCACGATATGCAACAACTTTTACATCAGCACCGAGATATGTGTTTTTATCTTCTTTAATTTTTGCCACTGTCTCATCACTTACGTCATCTGCAATGGTTACAGGGTTTTCGTAAGAAAACAGCAGTTTGGTCAGTTCGTATCTTATGTTTGCTATTTTCAGGGACATTTCTCTGTCATATCCCTCAATGCCGTATTTTTCAATTACTGCATCATAGCAGTTTTGTGCGGTAGCATATGGCTGAAGATTCAGCATATCTGCGCTTTTCATTGTGGCAATATCCTGTTCCTCGCCGTCAAAATATATATTTCCTGTGCTGTTGAATTTTAAAGGAAGATTGCTCACGAATTCTTCGCCGTTTTCTTCAAATAAATTTATGAGATTATAAATGATTTTGTTTCTCTCTTCGTTATTTTCTGCAGAAGGGAAGTATACGGCATTCAAAACAATGGAGTTGCCGTGTCGGTTGGTAACAAGTGAATTTCCGTTTCTGTCAACAATTTCACCGCGTGCTGCCTCAATCGGAACAATATATGTTTTGTCCGTGTTATTCTGCGCAGCATAAATTTCTTTATCTCTTATCTGAATTTTGAACAACTCTGCAGCAAAACCGAATGTTACTGCGAGTACAAGAATCAATGCAATTATACTTCTGCTGCTTTTATATCTGCTTTTCACAGTATCACTCCTTTGCTTTGTTGGTTTAAAAATCAAGTTTTGGTGTATGGTTAAGTTTCTTTTTCAATTTATCAAGTATCAGCCACAGTATGGGTGATATAAGTGCTGTATATATTGCACATGGAAGATAAAATGTGAATATTGTTTTGCTGTCTCCTGTTCCTCTTATAACGATAAAGCACAGCCAATATATTATGCAGTAAAGTATTATCGTAAATACGGTCATAACCATATTTGTGATGAATGTATCACGTGCTATATAAGTGGTCAGAATGGATGCACAAAGGCAGAATACGGTTATGAATATACAGTTGAAACCAAGATGGACAGCACCGCTCAAATCCCACAGCAGTCCTGCAAAAAGCCCGATTAAAGATGCTGACAAAATATTTTCTCCCATTGCAAAAATGATAGCAATAGGCAAAAGGATAAAACATCTTGCTCCGCCGATTTCAGGTAAAAGACCTGACACGTTTTGAAACAAATCAGCCAGTAAAATAATCGCAAAACAGCAGATGTATTTAATTGTCCTTTGTTTTTTTGTCAGTTCCATTTTATTCTTCGCTTCCTGTGTTGTATCCTGTGAGGACAAGACAATAATCCAGTTTGTCGATTTCTACACCCGGTTGAATAAGTGCATAGGTCGAAATATTTGTCTCTTCATTGCTGATGTCTTTAACAGTCCCGATGATGATTCCCTTTGGCATGGTTGAACTGATTCCGGCAGTTGCAATGATTGAACCGTATGTAATTTTTGTTGCAGAGTCAAGATTTTCAAATTTGCACATTTTTTCTTTTGCGATTTCTGAATCTCCTGTGACATAACTGAGTTCTCTTGTGTTTATGTCATATGCAGACACACTGAAATCAGGATCGATAATTGAACTTACAATACTGTAAGTCGGGTATGCTTTTTTGATTACTCCAACAAGATATTTGCCGTAAAGTACAGGGTCTCCGTCTTTAATTCCGTTTGATGTTCCCTTGCTGATAGAGAATGAACAGTAAGGATAAGCACTGTCTCTGCCGATAACAGAAGATTGAATATACGTGAAATCAGGATTATCATTTTCCAGTTCCAATGCTTCTTTGTATAATTCATTCTGCGTTTTCAAATTGTTATAATCTGCAAGTTGGTCCTGAAGTTCACCTACCTGACCTTCAAGTTCTTCAATTCGTTTTTCATACTCCGCATTGCCTTTTGCACTATCGGTTATTTTATCAATTCCGTCTGACACTTTCCCTGCCACCCAGTGAGCAGGTGTGAATATGGTTCCGATAACTGTCGACTGGGCTGTTTCTCCGTGTCCGTTTGCGGCACATAAAAACATACCGACAAGCAACATTGCAATTATAACAACAATTAATTTGAAATGGCTGCTTTTAAAAAGGTCTTTCATATTACCTTGCCCTTCTGAGTTTGATTGATGTTCCTATTGCTACACAATCCAGCGGATTTTCAGGGATATGTACAGCAATTTTCGTTTTTGATGAAATCAGTTCTGCAAGTCCGCGGAGTTGGCTTGTTCCGCCTGTTAAATAAATTCCCTTGTCAATAATATCGGCTGAAAGTTCAGGAAGCGTAATTTCAAGTACTTCGCATATTGCGGATATAATTTCATTAACCGGCTGAGAAAGAATTTCGCGTACTTCCTGTGATGTGATTTCAATGCTCTTCGGAAGTCCGTTTGACAAGTTCCTTCCTCTCACTTCCATTGCACCTTCGCCGTCATAACTGCTTGCAGAACCGATTTTGAGTTTTATTTCTTCTGCTGTGTTTGTACCGATAAGAAGGTCATGCTCTTTTTTCATATAATTTATGATTGCTTCGTCGAGAGCATCTCCGCCGATTTTAATGCTTTTGCATGCGGCAATACCGCCAAGGCTGGTAACAGCAATGTCACAAGTGCCTCCGCCAATATCAACTACCATAGAACCTGTTGCATCAAAAACAGGGAGTCCCACACCAAGTGCGGCAGCCATTGGTTCTGCAATCAATTCAACATCCTGTGCACCTGCTGAGCGGACAGCATCTTCTACTGCTCTTCTTTCAACTTCGGTGACATCACTCGGAATACTGATAACTACTCTGGTTCTTGTGAAAAGACTTCGTTTGCTTGAACGGTAAATGAAACTCCTGAGCATATCTGCTGTCATATCAAAGTCGGCAATTACACCGGATTGAAGCGGCTTAACTGCCACAATAGAGCCCGGAGTTCTGCCAATCATCGCTTTTGCTTCGTCACCTGTTGCCAGAACTCTTTTTGTTTTGACATCAACTGCAACAACACTTGGCTCGCGGATGATAACCCGTCCTTTTTTATCACAAATTATTGTATTTGATGTACCAAGATCAATACCTATATCTCTTGAAAATAACATATATATCTCTCACTTTCAAAGAATGACTTTTATAAATCTAAACATATCTCCATTTTAATTTATTATATTATATAATACAGTGTGAATTATAACAAGTGTTAAATTTAAAATTAATAAAATATTAAATTTAATTTTTTGGAAGTTAAGTAAAAAGATGCCTTGCACCTGATTCAGTGAAAGACATCTTTTATTCTCTATATTTGGTCTGTGAATTCATAACCTTGATTTCTTACTTCATCAATCACATCTGCAAGTATTTCTGCATTCGTTTGGCTTACAGCGTGGAGCAGCATGATTTCACCATTATGAGTGTTTTCTGTTATTGTTTTGAATGCTTCGTCAGGGCTGCCCGGATTTTGTGTATCCCAGTCGGCATATGCAAATGACCAGAAAATGCTTTTGTATCCCAGCTCATTGGCAAGTGCCAGAGTTTTTTCGCTGAATTCACCTTTTGGGAATCTGAATAATTTCATTCTGTATTTGAAATTTTCTTTCATATAGTTATCAAGGAATACGATTTCTTCAGTTGCGTCTTCTGTACTGACTTCGTCCAGTGTATAGTGACGATAGGTGTGATTTCCGATTGTGTGTCCTTCGTCAATCATACGCTCAATCAACTCCGGATTGTCTTTTACAAAATCATAGGTGACAAAGAAAATTGCTTTAACACTCTTTTCCTTCAATGTGTCTAAAATTGCAGGAGTATAGCCGTTTTCATATCCCTCGTCAAATGTCAGGCAAATATATTTTTCGTCATTCATAAGGAACTGAGCGTTCATATCTCCATACTTTTTTTGGAGTTCAAGCGGCTCTGTCGGCCGTTGATGATTTTCTGCTCTGCCGGGTCCCCAAACGATTTTTTCATTGCTGTAATTACTGAGGTTTACACCTGTAATAGCCAAAGTGGTCTGGGCAACATTGGTGTTTTTACTTGTGTTTTCGCTTGCACTTTCGCTTGTGCTTTGCGTATTTGGGTTTGTTGTTGCGTTTTCTTGTGTTTTATTTGCACTGCAGCCTGCAAGAAGTGCAACACATAAAACTGCTAAGATAATTTTTTTCATAATAAAATCCCCCTTGACTTAGTTTTATCAAAGGGGATTCTTTTATTTGTGGTAATTAATTGTCTATTTTCCATCCGGCAGAAATTATGCCTTCTTCTTTTCCTATATGAGCAATAATACTTTCAACAATATCGTCATTTTTTTTGACTGTTGTTATGTACGCCCTTATTTTTACATTTCCGTCATCGGAATCGTTGCTCTCAAGATTATGGAGCAGTACACCGTTTTTGTTCCTGATAATTTTGACTAAACAGGAACGCACGTCACTTTCTGATTCTTCAGTGCATTTTATGGAAATTTTATACAGACATTCTACTTTTCTTTCTTTTTCTTTATCATATTGGGTTTTACTGTTAATAAATGCAGAAAGAGGATGAAGAATAAGATGCAGAAAAACGATTGCCACTGCAACAATAATGGAGTATATGATATTCGGTAATGTGCATAATATACCGATAGCCGCAGTTGCCCAAATAGTAGCGGCTGTTGATAATCCTTTAATGTTTGTTCCGTCACGCAAAATCAAACCCGCACCAAGGAAACCGATTCCGCATACGATTTGTGCCGCAATACGGGTGACATCAACATTGTCTTGATTTGCTATATATGAAAAGGCTGAATAAGAATATGCACCAACACAGACAATTACATTGGTGAGTATTCCTGCCTGATGTTTGGTCCACTGCCTTTCAAGACCGACAATAAAGCCGAGAACAATAGCGATTAAAAGTCTTAATGAAAAACCAAGGATAGTCGTAATATCAAGTATTTCTGCCATTATTGATTTTCAGCTCCCTCAACTGATTTTTGTTTTAAATAAGCATTGATAAATCCGTCAATCTCTCCGTCCATAACAGCAGTGATATTGCCCATTTCGAACGATGTTCTGTGGTCTTTTACCATTGTGTACGGCATGAAAACATAGGAACGTATCTGGCTGCCCCATGCAATTTCTTTTTGATCACCTTTAATATCCTCAATTCGTTCGAGATTTTCTCTCTCTTTTATTTCAACAAGTTTTGATTTGAGCATTCTCATTGCGACTTCTCTGTTTTGATGCTGGCTTCTTTCAATCTGACATGATACAACAATGCCTGTCGGAATATGAGTAAGTCTGACAGCAGAAGATGTTTTGTTAACTTTCTGTCCTCCTGCACCTGATGCTCTGTAGACATCCATTTTTATATCTTCTTCTCTTATTTCAACTTCAACATCATCATCGATTTCAGGCATAACTTCAAGTGATGCAAATGATGTGTGCCGTCTTCCTGATGAGTCAAACGGAGATACACGAACAAGTCGGTGGATGCCCATTTCTCCTTTTAAATATCCGTATGCATTTTCACCTTCGATGAGTATAGTAGCACTTTTAATTCCTGCAACATCACCGTCAAGATAATCGAGTGTAGACACTTTATAACCATGTCTTTCGCCCCAACGGTTATACATTCTGAACAGCATTTCTGCCCAGTCTTGTGCCTCTGTACCGCCTGCACCTGCGTGGAAAGTGAGCAGAGCATTGTTATTGTCAAACTCACCGCTCAGAAGTGTTGATAAGGTGAGACTTTCGAGCCTTTTTTCAATGTTTTCAACTGATGCCGTGCAGTCTTCAAGAAGTTCTATGTCACCTTCTTCATCAGCAAGTTCGATCATAACGAGGGCATCATCAAAATCGTTTTTTACATTTTCATATGAAGCAACTTTTGCTTTTAATGAGCCGATTCTCTGCATGGTTTTCTGGCTGTTTTCCATATCGTCCCAAAAATCGGCGGCACTGCTGCGTTCTTCAAGTTCGGCAATTTCTTTTTTCAGCATATCAATTGCCAATGCTTCTTTTAAATTTTTAACTGTGTCTTCTGATTCAAGAAGTCTGAATCGAAGTTCTTCATATTCAATCATAGTATTTCTCCAAGATATATATTTACTCTAGTATATTTATATTATTATATACAAGTCTATACTATATTTCAAGTTTAAAAAATAGTTAACATTATTTTAATGAAAAGATTGATTTATGACGTTATTATAATGTATAATAATAAAATAAACAAATTATGAAAGGATAATTTAATGATTTTACACGAAAATGAGAAATGTCCTGTTTGTGACAAATTATTCACAGAAGATGATGATATAGTAATTTGTCCGCATTGTGGTACACCGCACCACAGAGAATGTTATAATTCTTTAGGACATTGTGTAAATAAAGACAAGCATAACACGGATTTTGAATATAAGTCTGATTGCTCTGCTGATTCAGACAGTCTTATTCCGAATTCAAATCATTTATACTATAATCCCAAATCCGCAGAAAGTAATAACGAAAGCAAAAAGACGGTTTGCAGTCAATGCGGTGCTCAAATCAATAATGATGTTCCGTTTTGCAATCATTGCGGTGCAAAACAGACGAATGCACAGTATAGTGAATTTAATCCTGCACAGAACTTTGGCTTTGCATCACAAAACAGCGTTTATGAATCTTCAAATGATACGATTGACGGCAAAAGTGTGGCAGATATTGCATGTGTTGTTGTTTCAAATTCCGATCGCTTTATCAAAAAATTTAAAGAGAATAAGACGGTTTCGTGGAATTGGGGAGCATTTTTCTTTGGTCCGCTTTATCTGTTTTTCAGAAAGATGTATTCAAAAGGTTTTATATTCCTTGCTTTGGAGTTTGCAATTCCGCTGTTATCCCAGGCTGTGTTTTATGATAAAATAAAGGCCTTTATGTCATTTGTCAACAGTATTGCACAAGGACAGAAGTATAATGAACTTATGAACGTTATTAATGATATTGTGGCAAATCCTGATGGCGAACTTTATGCACAGATGCTGGAGGTTTATCAGGGAATTATGCCTGTAATCATTATTTCTTATTTATCAATTATTGTGATTAATGTTGTGATTTCTCTTTTTGCAGATAAATTTTACAGGAACAAAGTTTTGTCAGTTATTGATAAAGTGAACAGTAATCTCAACAATGATTCTTCGTTATCGGTTACGATTATGCCGATGATGGAAGAGGAAAAATTATCACAGCAGGATTTACGAAAACTTTATTTGTCCAGAATGGGCGGAGTAAGTTTATTCCTTCCAATGATGATTGCTGTCTTGATGATTTTTTTACGCTTATAATGAGTAATGAGGGGGTTAAGTTGTGAAAGTAAAAAAGGCGATAATTCCGGCAGCAGGATTGGGGACCAGAGTACTGCCTGTTTCAAAAGCAGTACCGAAGGAAATGCTGAATATAGTTGACAAGCCTGCAATTCAATATATTGTTGAAGAGGCTTTTGCGTCCGGAATTGAAGATGTTCTGATTATTACAAACAGAGGAAAAGGTGTTATTGAGGACCATTTTGACCACTCTGTTGAACTTGAGTCAAAACTTGCCGGTGACGACGGTAAAAAGGATATTTATGATGATGTGATGAAATGCTCGCAGATGGGCAATATATATTTTATTCGCCAGAAAGAGACTAAAGGCCTTGGTCATGCTGTGCTGTGTGCAAAGAATTTTGTTGGTAATGAGCCATTTGCAGTTCTTTACGGTGATGATGTTATTATTTCACAGACGCCTGTTACCAAACAACTTTGCGATGCTTATGAAAAATACGGAAAAGGTACTGTCGGCGTAAAAGAAGTTGAGAAGGAAGCGGTTACCAAATATTGCTCACTTGCAGTAGATAAAATCGAGGGTAATTGTTATAACTGTACCGATATGATTGAAAAGCCATCGCTTGAAGAAATTATGTCGAACTTTTCAATACTCGGAAGAGTTGTTATGCCGCCTGAGATTTTTGATATTCTTGAAGAAACTCCGCTTGGTGCATGTAATGAACTTCAGCTTACGGATGCAATGAAAACGCTTGCACAAACGCAGGGTGTTATCGCTGTCGATTATGAGGGAAATCGTTTTGATATGGGGAATAAGTTCGGTATTCTTCAGGCGAATATTGAAGTCGGACTTCAGCACCCCGAAACGAAAGATAAATTAAAAGATTACTTAAAGAAGATTGTAAAGGATTTATAATAATTATGATTAAAATTGAACGTACAAGTGTTATGAATTTTGATAATGCAATGCGCGGTGCAAGAAATCCGCTTAATTCATGGGCGAGATATGATTCTTATTTTGATGAGAATGGTGATTTCATTTTTGGAGAAAATGATTTGAGCCTTGCAAAGCGTCTTTGCTCTGCAGGTACAGACCACAGAAAATTTGTCAGAATGATATTTGTAAGTGTGGATATAACAGCACCATTGTATTGGTGGAAAGAATATGATACATATAAAATCAGTACTGTTGCCAATTCAACTTCAACTATGCATAAAATCACTTCAAAACCATTTGAGCTCAGTGATTTTTCAGTTGACCATATGAATGACGAAGGTATTAAGGCTATGGAAAGTCTTATTGAAACACTTGAGGACCTGAGACTCCGATATATTGAAACAAAAGATAAAAACCTTTGGTATACAATTATTCAACTTCTTCCAAGTTCATATAATCAAATGCGGACATGTACTTTGAGTTATGAAAATCTTTGCAACATATATTATGCAAGACGTAATCATAAACTTGAAGAATGGCATACATACTGTGATTGGATAAAAGGATTGCCGTATTTTTCAGATTTATTTATTCAGGAAGAAGCAAAGGATTGATATAATGTCTCAATACTATTATAATCCATTCGGTTCAGGCAGCGATATGAATAATAACGCTATGCAGATGAACTTTTTACGTCAGCAGCAGGCTAAAAAAGAAAAGCATGAGATAAGAGTTATCAGTTTTTCAATGGGTTGTGCAATCGTTGCATATTTGATAATACAGACGATTGCAGTACAGTTTTTAAATATGTTGGGCTGGAACGATTTTTATTCCCAGAGTACCACTTTCCAGTATGCATTCAATATTCTTTTTGTGTCATTTTTATCTGTTTTGGTGCCGTTCGGAATAGTAGCAATTGTTAATAAAAAGCGTTATGAACGCTCAATAGTACCATCAGAAAAGGTTGGATTTGCCAAAGGCTTTTGCTGGGTATGTTTCGGCATGGCAGGCTGTGTTCTTGCAAATGTAGTTGTAAGTTATATTGTTGCCATTATTCAGCAGATTGTCGGTCATGATTTGTATTCAGGATTGGACATAAAACCTGATTCCATTTTTGCAATTGCATTGGAATTTGTGGGGATTGCAATCATTCCTGCAATATGTGAGGAACTTGCAATGCGTGCATTCTCACTGCAACTTTTAGCAAAGTATGGAAAAGGCTTCGGCGTATTTGCTGTCAGTCTTGTTTTCGGCCTTCTGCACGGTAATATTGTTCAATTTATTTTTGCTTTTTTGGTCGGTGTTATTCTTGGATTTGTAACTGTAAAAACAAATAACATTGCCCCTGCAATATTCATACATGCATTCAATAACGGTATGTCGGCGGTGCAGTCTGCGGTAACTTATTTTGCCGGTGAGAATGCAGCCAATGTTGTATCCGTTATTGTATATGTTTTTTGGATTGCAGCCGGTGTTCTTTCAGGTTTATATTTGTTACTGAAGAAAGAATTTGTAAAAACAAAGGAAAAATCAAACAGTGTTCTGACCACAGGTCAAAAATTCTCAGCATTTTTGTTCCCATGGATGATTGTGCCTTTTGTTGAATTAATTGTGATAACTGCTATCAATTTTACAATTAAGGCATAATTATGGATAATGTTTTTATGAAAAGGGCAATTGAACTTGCTCAGATGGCAGCACTTGAAGGTGAAGTTCCTGTCGGTGCAGTTGTTGTTAAGGATAACGAAATTGTAGGCGAGGGCAGAAACAGACGTGAATTTGGCAAAAATGCTCTTTATCATGCAGAGATAGAGGCGATTGATAATGCCTGCAAAAAACTCGGCGGATGGCGGCTGTGGCAATGTGATCTTTATGTTACGCTTGAGCCCTGCCCAATGTGTGCGGGTGCAATTATTAATTCAAGAATAAAAAGATTATACTTTGGCGCATATGATACTAAAGCTGGTTCTTTTGGTTCGGTAGTTGATTTTAATCAAATTCCGTATAATCATAAACCTGAAGTTTTTGCAGGGATTATGGAACAGGAATGTTCATCTATGTTAAAAACTTTTTTTAAAAATTTAAGAAATAAAAAGTAATTAGGACCGATATTCTGTTTGAATGAATATCGGTTTTATTATTTTTTATTTTGTTGCAACATTTTGCGGTTTATTTTATACTTAATATATGACGGTCGTCAGAGGAGATGATGTGCATGGATGAAAAAAGTTTGGTTAAATCTGCAAAAGCAGGGGACAAAGATGCGTTCTGTGACCTTTATGCCCTATATAAAGATAGATTATACCGCTATGCTTATTATAAGTTAGGAAATGCAGAAGATGCTCAGGATGCTGTGCAGGATTGTATTGTTTCAGCATATGTGCAGATGAAAAATATACGAAATGCCTCCGCATTTCCTTCATGGATTTTTTCAATTCTTCATGCAACATGCACAAAATATGTGAAATTGCAGATTAAGCAAAGAGAGAATAAAAGTCTGGAATCAACCAATTTAATTTTTAACTTTAATCAGGAAAGCCATGAACTTTTATCTGTTCTTGAACAGCTTAATCAGGATGAACAGGATATCATCCTGCTCAGCATTGTTGCAGGTTTCACAAGTAAAGAAATATCAAAAGTTATGGATATTACACCGGGCAGTGTCAGGTCAAAATTATCAAGAAGTTTAGCTAAAATGAGAAATATTTTGGAGTGATGAAGTATGAAAAATAATGATTTTGAATTTATTAAAAATAAATTTGATAATGATAATATTACTGCTCCCGATTGCCTTGATAAAGAAAAAATAAGTGAGATGATTTCAGATAAAGAGCAGGTAAAATTAAAAATTTACAAAAGAAAATCATTCAAAACAATTGTCAGCCTTGTTGCGTGTTTTGCTGTTGTTATTACTGCAATTTCTGTTGCCAAACCGCTCGATAAAAACCGTATTTTATCAGAAGGTTCAAATGAAATTTCAACTTTTTCTTCATATCATCAAATAGAAAATGAAGTAAAAAAAATAGAAAAAGAAAGATATGAGTATAAGGCGAATGGCAGTATGTTTGGCGGAGTCATAGGGGGCATTGAAAAAGGTACGGATTCAGCAGAAGGCGTATTCAATATTGCTTCCGAAGCAGAGAATGATTATGCACAGACCAATATGCAGGTTGACGGAGTCGCAGAAGGTGATGTTATTCTGAATAACGGCAAATATATATTCTTTGCTGATAATAGTTATTCTTCTGAAGACTGTGAAGTGAAAATATATGAGGGAACTGATGTAATTTCCACAATCTCGATTCAATCAGACAGATCATATGGCAATTATATCAATGATATGTATATTTACGATGATAAACTGATTATAAATTATGATAAACAAGAGAAATCAGAAGAATCAGAGGAATTTGATTACAGTATTCTCGATTATGGATATACCGAGATTTATGACATATCAAATATAAATGAGCCTGTGTTGAAAGATACTTTTTATCAATCCGGCCGATTCCTTTCAACCCGTATGATAGACAGTGTTCTTTATCTTGTTACAATGCAATCCCTTAGCAGCAGTACCTGTAAAACAGAAGAGGATTATGCTCCTGTTATCAGCGATAATGACAAACGCGCGACCCTGAGTGTAAAGTGTATTTGTTATGCTGAAAATCCAAATAATGCCTCAAATATGGTTATAAGTGCGCTGGATGTAAATACAGGCAAAAGGATGAACAATACCAAAGCAGTATTCGGTGCAGGTACAGATCTTTACTGTAATAAAAATAATTTGTATATTCCAATCAGCACAAATGATGATTCGGAAAATGCAATGATTCAGGTGTTCAGAGTATCATTAACAGATGATATGAAGATTTCAACCTGTATGGTTAATGGGTATTGCCGCAATCAGTTCTCTATGGACGAATATAATGGCTATTTCAGAATTGCTACAACGAGTATCGCCGGTGTGAGAACTATATCAAATAATTTGTATATTTTTGACAGTGAACTTAATAAAGTTGGTGAAGTAACAGGTTTTGCTGAAGGAGAGACAATTCAGTCCGTTAGGTTTATGCAGGATACTGCTTATGTAATCACTTATGAACAGACTGATCCGTTATTTACAATTGATTTGTCTTCTCCGACAAATCCTAAAATAATGGGAGAGTTAAAAATCACAGGTTTTTCAAGTATGCTTTATCCTATTGACGAAAATACAATTCTCGGCATCGGATATGAAACACATATGGAGTATGGCAGTGATATTACAGATGGAATGAAACTTGTTCTGTTTGATATTTCAAATAAAGCAGAGCCAAAAGTTATGGATACAAAAGTATTTAAAGACGTTCACTCTAATGCACAGGAAAATCATAAAGCCTTCATGATAAATAAAGCAAAAGGTTATTATCTGATTGATTATGGTAGTTATTCTTTTAATAATCAAAAAGAAAAAGCAGGTGCAATTACTTTTTCAATACGTGGCGGTAAAATCAGCGTAACAAATCAGTTTGAAATGAAAGACACATCTGCTTCCGATTGCCGTACCACTTTTATAGGTGATAATATCTATGCTATTGATTACAACGGTCATATTGAAGCATTTAAATATAAATAAAGTTAAAAGTCACTCCCGAAAAGGAGTGACTTTTTATCGTCAAATACACGATGGAAATAAGATTACTTATTTCATGCTTTCTTCATAAGCCTTGATCATTTTCTTAACCATCTGGCCGCCTACTGAGCCTGCCTGCTTTGAAGTGAGGTCACCATTGTAACCATTCTTAAGGTTAACACCAACTTCAGCAGCTGCTTCCATCTTGAATCTGTTAAGAGCTTCTTTAGCTTCTGGAACTACATTCTTGTTGCTTGACATTTGAATACACCTCTTTTGCTATTTTATTGCAAAAACAAAATTTAATTATCAATGATAACTGAATTTTGCTCTTGCAAGTATAGTTTGTGAAGAGTATTCGATTTTACAATTGAAAAATTTTAACAATTATTTTTTGAAGTTTTGCTTGCTTCAAATTGTTCCGTTTTTTCATCCAAATCACAGATGAAATCTACTACATTTTTCACAGGGATATGATACAGTCTGCCTTTTTTATCTTTAATTTTAACAACACTATAATAATTATAATAAATAAATGGCAAATCCATAAGGTGATAAAATCTATAAGAAGGAGCCTGTTCATCAAAGTCGTAATATTCAATATCGGAGTACATGATGTAATCATTAAATCCTCGATTGATATGGTAAAGTGACGGTAAAGAATTACGCTGAATGTCAATTGCATAATTGGTTAATACAACTTTTTTAGGTCGAAAATTCAGTACAGTTAAAAATATTGCAAATGCAGTAATCATTGCAATAAGAACATAAAATAATACTTTTACAAAAAGTGAATTTCGAACACTATCATCGATATATGCCAATAAGGCAAAAATTCCAAAAAACAAATAAAAGATTATACTTAAATAAAAAAAACAGCATAATGCGTAGGATAAGAATTTTTTAAACGGATTGCCAAAATCAAATTCATATTCTTTAAAATTATAATCTTTATCTTCCATAATATTATACTTTCTATTTATATCTTATAAGAATTGATTGCTATTCTTGTATTCATCATATATCATCTTGGAGGGATTTGCAATATTTCTTTCATCACATTAAATTCATTTGCAGTAAAAAAGCAGAGACGGGAACGTCTCTGCTTTTCATTCAAAGATTATTATCTTTTATTGCGGTTATCTCTTCTCGGCTTTCTTGGTGTATCATCAATTTCGTTTTCAGGAGTCATGCCTTCAAGTTCGATAAGTGCATCTCTTCTTGAAAGGTTAATTCTGCCCTGATCATCAATTTCGATGCATTTTACGATGATTGAATCGCCGACATTGACAACATCCTCAACTTTTTCTGTTCTCTTAACATCAAGTCTTGAGATGTGAACAAGTCCTTCTTTACCCGGAGCGATTTCAACAAATGCGCCAAAGTTCATAATTCTTGTTACGATACCGTTGTAGAAAGCATTCACTTCAGGATCGGTTGCAATGAGTTTAACAATATTCAATGCACCTTCGCATTTTTCTGCGTCAACACCGCTGATGAATACTCTGCCGTCTTCCTCGATATTAATCTTAACATCATAGTCAGCCTGAATTTCCTGAATAACTTTTCCGCCCTTGCCGATAACATCGCCGATTTTTTCCGGATTGATGGTGAGTGTATACATCTTAGGAGCATATTTTGAAAGTTCTTTTCTTGGTTCACTGATAACAGGGAGCATGATTTCATCAAGGATATATTCTCTTGCTTTGTGTGTTTTGGCAAATGCTTCCTTAATGATTTCAGGAGTAAGACCATGAACTTTAAGGTCCATCTGAATTGCAGTAATACCTTTCTTAGTACCTGCAACTTTGAAGTCCATATCACCGTAGAAGTCTTCAAGTCCCTGAATGTCAACCATTGTCATAAAGTCGCCGTATACACCGTCATCACCTGTGATAAGACCGCAGCTGATACCTGCAACAGGTGCTTTAATCGGAACACCAGCAGCCATAAGTGAGAGGGTTGAACCACAGATTGAACCCTGTGATGTTGAACCGTTTGAAGAAAGAACTTCTGATACAACACGGATTGCATATGGGAATTCGTCCACAGAAGGAAGAACAGGAACAAGTGCTTTTTCAGCAAGTGCACCGTGACCGATTTCTCTTCTTCCCGGTCCGCGTGATGGTTTTGTTTCTCCGACAGAATATGACGGGAAGTTGTAGTGGTGGATATATCTCTTTTCAGTTTGTTCATCAAGTCCGTCAAGGAGCTGTGCATCACTCATAGGACCGAGAGTTGTTATTGAGAGTACCTGAGTCTGTCCTCTTGTGAAAAGACCTGAACCGTGAACTCTTGCAAGAAGGTCTACCTCTGCATTAAGCGGACGGATTTCATCAATGCCTCTGCCGTCAACTCTCTTGTGTTCATCTTTGAGCCATGAACGAACAACGTGTTTTTGAACAAGATACATAATCTCGTCAAGTTTGCCTTCATTGCCTTCAAAGCGTTCATCAAATTTCTCATGAACAGCAGCGTAGATCGGAAGAAGTGCTTCATCACGTACAAGTTTATCATCTGTATCAAGTGCTTTTTTAACATCTTCAATACAGAAATCTTCAATCTCTGCCATAATTGCAGGGTCAGGATCACTTGATTCATAAGCAAACTTTGGTTTGCCGATTTCATCAACAATGCCCTGAATGAACTTAACAATCTTTTTGTTTTCTTCATGACCTGCCATAATAGCATTGAACATTGTGTCGTCGTCAATTTCGTTACCGCCTGCTTCAATCATTGCAACAAGGTCAGCAGTGGATGCAACGGTAAGAGTAAGGTCTGTTTTTTCTCTCTGCTCAAGTGTTGGGTTGATAACGATTTCACCGTCAACAAGACCAACATTTACAGATGAGATAGGACCATCCCATGGGATGTCTGAGATTGCAATAGCAGCAGATACACCGATTGCCGCAGTGATTTCAGGTGAACAGTCAGGGTCAACCGACATAACGGTTGCAACAACAGAACAGTCGTTTCTTAAATCTTTAGGGAAGAGCGGTCTGATCGGACGGTCAATACAGCGTGATGTGAGTATTGCCTTTTCACTTGCTCTGCCTTCTCTTCTGAGGAATGAACCGGGGATTTTACCTACCGAATACATTTTTTCTTCAAAATCAACGGAGAGAGGGAAAAAGTCAACGCCTTCTCTCGGCTTTGCTGATGCAGTTACGTTACAAAGAACTTCTGTTTCGCCATAGCGTGCAAGGATTGACGCATTAGCAAGTCCTGCCATTTTGCCGGTTTCAAGTGTAAGTTTTCTGCCGGCAAGTTCTGTTTCCCATACTTTAAAGTTTTTGAAAAACATTTTTTTACCTCATTTCTACAATAGTAATTTATTTTATTAATAAAAGGAGAGGCAATAGTAATAAATTCAACATATATTCTTTTATGTGTTATATGCTCAATTTACTACTATTGTCTGCTTCTCCTTTTGATTACAAAAAAGTAAACAAGGCAAGTGCTGTATAATCAGCACTTGCCTGATGACATATTATCTGTCAAGAGTATCACGGATACCGAGTTTCTTAATAAGAGAACGGTATCTTTCAATATCTTTGTTGTAAAGATATACAAGAAGATTTCTTCTGTGACCTACCATCTTAAGAAGACCGCGACGTGAGTGGTGGTCTTTCTTATGCACCTTAAGATGCTCTGTAAGTTCGTTGATTCTTGTTGTAAGAACAGCAATCTGTACTTCAGGTGAACCTGTATCACCTTCGTGTGTTGCATATTCAGCGATGATTGCTTGTTTTTCAGCCTGTGTCATAATTTCACCTCATTTATTATTATTTGCAGATTATCGGGAAACTCAGTATCGGGATAGGTGAACACCAATATGGTTTGCACCCGTAACCGAGTAGTCCGTATTCAGCAACTGAGATTATAGCATACTATATTTTATTTGTAAAGAGGCAAATTAAAATAGTACTTAAAATATATATCCGTAATCTAGAATAATATTACAAATTACACCTTAAATTTATGTCCGCAATCCTGACATATACCGAATGTTTGTGATTTTACCTTTGTTTTTCCTGTACCTTTATGTTTTCCCACAAGAAGCCATAAACCGCAAGTACAAATAATTAACAGACTGCGTCCCAGTTTCCAAAGACAACCATTTCTCTTAGCACTGGTTTTGCTGCTGACAGTTTCACTGTATCGATTGATTATATTTTGGGCAGGACAAATAATCCGGATGTTAACAAATGATTGTTTCAGGGCAGGGATGTTATACAATAATAATGTATACAAAATATTTTTACCTATTGACAATATATAATTTTGTGGTATAATCATTACGCCGCATATTATGGGTTATAAGTTATATACATTTGGTATATACACCTATCGTAGCGAGACTTGGATAAGGAGATTATTACTATGTATGCTGTTATCGTAACAGGCGGAAAACAGTACAAAGTTGCAGAAGGCGATGTTCTTTACATTGAAAAGCTCGCTGTTGAAGCTGATGAAGCAATCACTTTCGACAATGTTCTTGCAGTAGGTACTGATGATGGTATCAAAGTTGGCAAGGATTGTGCAAAATCAACTGTTTCTGCTAAAGTTCTTAAGAATGGCAAGGGTAAGAAAATCACTGTATTTACTTACAAGCCAAAGAAGGACGAAAAGCGCAAGAAGGGTCATCGTCAGCCATATACAAAGGTTGAGATTACCAAGATTGAAGCATAATGATTAAAATAGAATTTTACTCAGGCGTCAACGGTCTTTGCGGATTTGAAGCAAGCGGTCACGCAATGGGTGACGAATACGGCGAAGATGTTATTTGTGCTTTTGTCTCCAGTGCATGCCTTATGGCAGCAAATACCGTGACTGAAATAATAGGTCTTGATGCTGATTCTCAAAGTGATGATGGATATCTTAAACTTATGATTTTAGAAAATGCATCATCAGCACAGGATATTCTGAATGGTCTTAAACTTCATTTGACCGAGCTTGAAAAAGATTATCCTGAAAACATAAAAGTGATTTATCGGAGGTGTAACAATGCTTAAGTTAGATTTACAACTTTTCGCTCATAAGAAAGGTATGGGTTCTACTAAGAACGGTCGTGATTCTGAATCAAAGCGCCTTGGTGCTAAAAGAGCAGACGGTCAGTTCGTACTCGCAGGCAATATTCTTTATCGCCAGAGAGGAACACACATTCATCCGGGCAATAACGTAGGTATCGGTAAAGATGACACTCTCTTTGCTCTTATTGACGGTACTGTTAAGTTTGAAAAAATGGGTAAGGACAGAAAGAAAGTTTCTGTTTATCCGGTAGAACAGTAATATAATGTAAGTATAAGCACGGACTTTTATGTCCGTGCTTTTTTCTTGACAGTTTGTTCCGTTTGTTTTAAACTCAAATAAACAGAATTTGTATGCAGAGAGGGTTTGGTATGAATATATTTAAGATAAAGAAAAAAACAGATTATAATGCTGAAAAACGAAATAAGATGATGAATTATGAGTATCTTAACAAGCATTACTGCAAAGACGGACAAACAGTTCTTGCAGGGGACTCAATAACCGAGATATTCAATCATACTGAATTGTATGCAGATTATATATCCAAAAATGGCAAGGCAGTCTATAACAGAGGAATAAGCGGGGATACAAGCGACAAACTCCTCGAAAGATTTGATTGTAATGTGCTTAATATCCATCCGTCAAATATTGTGTTGCTGATTGGTACAAATGATTTTGCATATGGACTGACAATGGATGATACCGTTCATAACATTACTGCGATACTTGAACTTATTTTTGAGAAATGCAGGGATACCAATGTTATTTTGCAGGCAGTTTATCCTATTAATGAAAAAATAAGTAAGCAAGGCAGAAGGACGAACAAAGCGATTTCTCAGCTTAACAGAAGGCTCAAGAATCTTGCAGAGCAATACAATGTTACTTATATTGATTTGACCGAATCTTTATCAGATAATAGCGGTCAGCTGAAGGATGCATTTACTTATGATGGACTTCATCCGACTGTTTTTGGTTTTAAAGTTGTTGCAGAAAAAATAATCCCCTTGCTTAAATAACAATATAATAAATACATTATTTATATTGTTCATTTCGTTATGTTTATATTGCACAAAAAAGAAATGTCTGATTTGTGCAAAACAGATAAATTTATTTTATTGCCCAAGTTGTGATGTCAAATTGTGGTTTTGTATGTTATAATACAAAATTGCATGAGCGTACGGTGTGCTTTCGTACGTATTTTTTAATTAAGAGGTGGATGTTTTGGCGAAAAGAAAAATGATTAATTTGAAGGACGCAAGTGTAAAGGAAATCCTTGCCTTTTCTTTACTGCCGTTCGGTTTGCTTACTGCACTTAATGTTATCAGTAATGCACTTAATGTTTATTTGGCAGATAACCTCGGATTAGGTATGGTAGGTGCCGGTCTGGTACTTACTATCACAAAAGTCTGGGATGCTGTCAATGACCCGATGATGGGTATGATTGTTGACAAGACAAGAACCAAATGGGGCAAATGCCGTCCTTATCTTTTATGGATGGTTATTCCGATGATGGTCGGTTTGGTATTATTGTTTGCTCCTGTTGATTTTGTTAATTCAAGTTCATTTGCAATTTCTCAGATTGATATTGCTTCAACAATTGCAACAATCGGCGACGGTTTCCATATTATCAGATCAAACGAAGCTGTTAATACAGGTAACTTCTGGTATGCAGTTGCAGCATATCTTATTTTCTACACTTTCTATACTGCTATTGATATTCCTTATCAGGGTCTTACTCCTCTTGTTTTCCCTGAAAATAAGAAAAGAATCAATGCGATTTCAATCAGTAATATTTTTGGTTCAATCGGAACCATTCTTCCGTCAATCGTATTCTTCCCGATTGTATATGCATTTGAAGATGCAAGAATGGGCTTCTTCGTTGCATCAATCGTATTTGCTGTATTGTCAGGTATTCCGATTGCGATTTCTTTCTTCGGAATTAAAGAAAAAGTTTATATCGAAGAAGAGCCAATCAAATACAAAAAGGCTCTCAAAATTGTATTCGGCAACAAAAATATGAGAGCTCTCCTCGGTGCAGCTTTCTTCTATGCAATTGTTAACCTTGGTGCGATGTTCCTTATGTTCTTTGCAAAATGGAACTGTTACGGTATTTTCGATTTCCCTGCACTCAATACCTGGGTAGAAACCCATGTCGGATTTAATCCAAACCTTACAGAAGAAGGTTTGCTCTTCCCAATCCTCAGCATCAGCAGTGGTATTTCCTATATGCTTTCAATGGCTATTGTTCCTGCATTGCTCAAGAAAATGGATAAGAAAACACTCTTCATACATATGTCATGGATTTGTGCAGTTGCAAATGTTTTAGTTTACATTGTTTGCCAATACGTTGTTCCTTATACAAGTGAAAACCTTACACAGGCAAGAATCGGATTTGTTGTTTACTGTGTATGCCGTTTCTTCACTAACTTCCCGGTTGGTATGGGTCTCGTTCTTCTTCAGGCTATTTTCTCTGACGCAGTTGATGTTATTGAAATGGAAACCGGTGAAAGACTTGAAGGTGCCGTATTCTCATTCAAGAGCCTTATCAATAAGATTGGTATTGCATTGTTCAACCTTATTGTAATGGCTATTGTTAATGCATTCGGTTATTCAACCATGTCAACAGAACTTACAGCACTCAAGGATGCAGGTCAATTGACAAGAGAAGTAATGCTTGCCAACCATATGCCTGTACTTAATGCAATCTTCTTTATGCTTACAGTACTTGGTTCTATCGGTCTTATTCTTCAGATTTTCCCAATGCTTAAATATAAGTTTAACGAAGCTGAATATGAAGATAAGATTAAAGCATTCAGAGCTAAGAAGGAAGCAGAAGTTGAAGCAAAACTTCAGGCTGCCGCTGCTAAGGCCAATGGTCTTGATAAATAATTAATTGATTCCTCGTTTGGAATATAATTAAAGAATCCCTGCAAGTCAGCGACTTGCAGGGATTTTATGTTATTATATATAACTGATTTTCAAAATCTTTTAGGATTATCTGTCAGACCCAAAAGATAATCAACACTTACATTGTAAATTTTTGATAAACCTATCAATATTTCAGGTGTTAATGTTCTTTGTCCGTTCTCATAATAAGAATATGCACGTTGTGAAATTCCGAGTTTATCGGCAATGCTGTTTTGTGTCAAGTCATTATCCTCTCGCAAATCACGAATGTTTTTATAAATCAATTTAATCACCAAAAAAATTATATTATAGAACAAATCGTTCTATTGACATTTAGAACAATTTGTTCTATAATGCAGATTAGTGTATAAATATTGTGGCACAAGGAGGAAATATGAAAGAATATTTGTTAAATATTAATTCCAGAAAACTACATAAAAAAGATTGTAGATTTACAGAGAATTTTGAAGAAACCAAATGGAAAGGTTTTCACACTATTGATGAAGCATTGAAATCTTGTAAAGACGTTACACCTTGTCAAAAGTGTTTTAGTGGATTAAATAAGTTTTAGGAGGAGAAATATGGATTATGAAAAAAGTTGTTAGTTTGTTTTTATCTGTAATAATGCTTCTTAGTATCGCAGCAGGTATTGATTTTTCTGCATATGCAGATGATTATATCGAAATTTGGAATATTGAGGATTTGGATAATATTAATTTGGCTATGGATAAAAAGTACAAACTTATGGCAGACATTGATATGACAATTGATACTGCTAAGGATGGTGCTTACAATAACAATGGCTGGGGATGGAAACCTATTGGCTATGACAATATAATGAAAAATTATATGGAATTTACAGGTGAATTTGATGGTGATGGCCATTCGATAATAGGAATTAATATTAACTGTCAAGGTGGTACCTCTAATAAAGATATATATATTGGATTATTTGCTTTTAATAGTGGAATAATAAAAGATTTACATATAGTTGATGCAAATAATAATTCAAGTGTAACTCAATATACTAATTTAACTTATCGAGTATGTTTAGGTGGTTTGGTAGGAAGAAATTCCGGCGATATTTCTAATTGCTCCTTTAGTGGAACGATAAATACACCTGTCTATTCTCATTGTGGTGGTATTGCCGGAATTAACTGGAATGGAAGAATTACTAATTGTTTTAACACAGGTGCAATAAAATCAAAATATAAGAATTCATATGAAACTTGCGGGGGAATTACATCAGAAAATATTAATGGTTCAATAAATAACTGTTATAACTGTGGAACTATTAATGATGGAAAAGATGGTAAATATGGTTACGGCATAAGTGATGGTTATGTTGATTGTTGCTATAATATAGGTGATGTTGAATACCCAATGTATAGTGGGAATTATCTGTATTGTTTAGAGGGCGTTTGTAAGGAAACAGGCTCGAACATAATTACCCTTAACGAGACGCAGGCAACAATACAACAAATGTATCCCGGTTTAGATTTTGAAAATGTTTGGATTATTGATCCTGATTCGGATTATCCGTATCCGCAGTTAAGGGGCAATCGTCAGAGTGTATCTACTGAAATTCCACCGGAAGAGCCGTCAGTTGATCTGGAAAATTTTAAAATCAAAACAGTATCTCTATCCCTTGAAAGCAGTATAACGATGAATTACAAGGTATTAAAAACAGCTATTTCCGATTTCGAAAATCCATATATTAAATTTACACGAAATGGGAAGATTACAACTGTTACTGACTACACTGAACAGGGCGATTACTATGTATTTTCATATAGAGATATCGCTCCGCAAGCTATGAAAGATAATGTTCAGGCTGTACTTTATGCAACACATAATGATGTGGTTTATAACAGCGACCCTGTTGATTACAGTGTCTCGGCTTATGCTTATGCAATGCTTGAAAAAAGCAGCAGCAATCAATATGCAAGATTGCGGACGTTGTTGGTTGATTTGCTCAATTACGGTGCGGCGGCACAGGTTTATCAGAATTATAAGACGGATGAATTGGTAAATGCAAATTTGACAGATGAGCAAAAAAGTTGGGCATCCTCTCAGGAATTGAATTTAACCAATGTAACGGATAAGGCTTGTGATGTTGTTGATAACCCTGCTGTTGAATGGAAATCGGTTGGATTACAACTCAATAATTCAGTTGCTGTTCGATATAAATTTGCGGCAGATAATGTAGAGAATGTCCAACTCAAAATAACTTGCGGTAAGCGTGAGTGGATATATGGTGCGGAAAGTTTTGTTGACAACGGTGACGGAACATATACCTTTGTATTCAATGATTTGAATGCTGATAAAATGCAGAAGGATATTTATATTACTGCCATGACCAGCGATACGGCTGTAAGCAACACAATGAGATATAGCATTGAGTCCTATGCAAAACAGATACAGGATTCAATGCCGAATTCAAGTTTAAGAAAATTAACCGATGCAATGATGAGATATGGTATATCGGCAGCGAATTATGCATAGGTTGGAAAGGAATATAGGATGAAAGAGAAGTATTTAAAACCCGAGACAGATATTAAGACATTTGCCATGACTGATGTTATTACAACCAGCAGTAGCGATGGTGGGGATGGTCCTATCGAGTTACCGGACATCGAACTTTAAAACCTAAATAGAATACATTTATTTAAGGCACAATCGGTTTTTCTGATTGTGCTTTTATGCCGTATGCGTATGATGTTTAATCATAATTTTTTCTGCATTGTCCAAAAAATAACAATATAAGTAATTATTTCTTGCAATATGGGGGAAAATAATATATAATTATATAGGCAAAAAATATGTTGTTAAAAATTTAACTTAATAAATACAAGAGAGGTAATAACAATGGACGCTTTAAACAAAAAAACGATTGAAGACATTGATGTTAAGGGCAAAAAAGTTCTTGCTCGCTGTGATTTTAATGTTCCGCTTAAAGACGGTGAAATCACAAACGACAAAAGAATCGTTGCTGCCCTTCCTACAATTAAGTATCTTATGGAAAACGGTGCAAAGGTTATTCTTTGTTCACATCTCGGCAGACCTAAGGGAGAATACAAGCCTGAATTCAGTCTTGCTCCTGTTGCAGCAAAACTTTCAGAATATCTTGGTGTTGAGGTTAAACTCGCTGAAGATCCTGAAGTAGTAGGCGAAAACGCAAAGGCTATGGCCGCTGACCTCAAAGATGGCGAGGTTATGCTCCTTGAAAATGTAAGATACAGAAAAGAAGAAACAAAGAATGAGGAGAATTTCTCAAAAGAACTTGCCTCACTTGCAGAAATTTTCGTTAACGATGCATTCGGTACAGCGCACAGAGCGCACTGTTCAACAACAGGTGTTGCATCTTATCTTCCTGCAGTATGCGGTTATCTTATCCAGAAAGAAATTAAGTTTATGGGCGGCGCACTTGCTGACCCTAAAAGACCGCTTGTTGCAATCCTCGGTGGTGCTAAGGTATCAGATAAGATTGGCGTAATTTCAAACCTTATTGAAAAATGTGACACAATCATTATCGGCGGTGGTATGGCTTATACATTTATGAAGTATCTTGGTCATAATATCGGTGATTCTCTTCTTGAGGCTGACTGGGTTGAAAAAGCCGGTGAGATGATGAAGTCTGCTGAAGAAAAAGGTGTTAAGTTCCTTATTCCTGTTGATAACAAGGTTGGTAAGGAATACGACGAGAATACAGAATCTCAGATTGTTAACAGTGATGAAATTCCTGATGGCTGGATGGGCCTTGATATCGGACCAAAGACACAGACAATGTTTGCTGATGCTATCAAAGGTGCAGGTACTGTAATCTGGAACGGACCTATGGGTGTATCTGAATGGGATAACTTTGCAGCAGGTACAATTTGTGTTGCAAAGGCTGTTGCAGAATCAGGCGCAATTTCAGTTATCGGCGGCGGTGATTCAGTTGCTGCTGTTACAAAACTCGGTTTTGCTGATAAAATGAGCCACATTTCAACCGGCGGCGGTGCTTCGCTCGAATTCCTTGAGGGTAAAGATCTTCCGGGTATTTGCGCACTTGCTGACAAAGATTAATTTTTGATTGCTCCTTTTGTCCTTATGTTTCGTTATTGTTAAAATTTCATTCGGTCACATATACAAAGTATGTTCCCTTCAGTGAAATTTTAACAAAGTCTTGCCTAAGAACAAAATTAGTTAATCAATATAAATATTGATAATAAGAGGTATAAAGAAATGAATAAAGATTTAAGAAAAGCAGTTATCGCTGGTAACTGGAAAATGAATAATACACCTGCACAGACTACTGCACTTATTAATGAAATGAAACCGCTTGTTGCAGATGCAGATTGTGATGTAGTTCTTTGTGTGCCTTTTGTTGATGTTCCTGCAGCAGTTGAAGCTGCAAAAGGTTCAAACATCAAAATCGGTGCAGAGAATGTTCATTTTAAAGACAGCGGTGCTTATACAGGCGAAGTTTCTGCTGATATGCTCCTTGAACTTGGTGTTGAATATGTAGTTATCGGTCACAGTGAAAGAAGACAGTATTTTGCTGAAACAGATCAGACTGTAAATCTCCGTACACTCAAGGCGCTTGAAAAAGGTCTCAAGCCTATTGTTTGCGTTGGTGAAACACTTGAGCAGAGAGAACTTGGATACACAGAAACACTTCTTAAATATCAGACAAAAATGGCACTTACCAATGTTACTGCTCAGCAGCTTGAAAATGTAATCATTGCATATGAGCCGGTTTGGGCTATCGGCACAGGTGTTACTGCTACTGCCGATCAGGCTGATGAAGGCAACGGATTTGTACGTGCTGCTATTGCAGAGGCTTATGGTGCTGATATGGCTGAAAAAGTAACCATTCAGTACGGCGGCTCAATGAATGCTAAGAATGCTGACGAACTTGTTGCTAAGGTGAATGTTGACGGCGGACTTATCGGCGGCGCTTCACTTAAAGCTGAAGATTTTTCAGTTATTGTTAAGGCTGCAAGCAAATAATTAAATATCAGATAAGTGGGTGGATTAAGGGCTGTTATGCCTGCGTTCCGCCCATTTCTCATTCATTAAATTACAGCAACGGAGGATATATAATTATGAAAAAACCTGTAGTACTCTGTATTATGGACGGTTTTGGTAAAAACAACAGTGAATACGGCAATGCAATTGCTGCTGCGAATAAAGTGAATCTCGATAAAATTATGGCTGAAAACCCATATACTTATATCGGTGCATCAGGACTGGATGTTGGACTTCCTGACGGACAGATGGGTAACTCAGAAGTCGGTCACACCAATATCGGTGCAGGCAGAATTGTTTATCAGGAACTCACAAGAATCACAAAGTCAATTGAAGACGGCGATTTTTATGAAAATGAAGCAATGATTGCTGCCGTGCAGAATGCGATTGATAACGGAACTTCTCTTCATCTTATGGGCCTTATGAGTGACGGTGGTGTTCATTCTCATAATTCACACATCTGGGCAATTGTTAAACTTGCCAAGAAAATGGGACTTGACAGAGTTTATCTTCACTGTATTATGGATGGCCGTGATGTTCCGCCAACCAGCGGTAAGGATTTTGTGAAAGATGCAATTGCAAAACTTGATGAAATCGGTGTTGGTAAAGTTGCAACAGTAGTCGGCAGATATTATGCTATGGACAGAGATAATAACTGGGACAGAGTTCAGAAGGCGTATGATGCACTTGTGTTCGGTAAAGGTATCAAAACAGATAATCCTGTTCAGGCTATTGAAGAATCTTATGAAAAAGTAGATGCTGACGGTAAGAATGTAACAGACGAATTCATTGAACCGACTGTATGTCTTGATAATGAAGGCAGAATCGGTGCAAATGACAGTGTAGTATTCTTTAACTTCCGTCCTGACAGAGCGAGAGAAATCACAAGAACTTTTGTTGATGATGCATTCAAAGGTTTTGACAGAGAAAGATTCCCGCTCACATATGTTTGTATGACGCAGTATGATGCAACAATGCCGAATGTACTTGTTGCGTTCAAACCACAGAGTCTTGAAAATACACTCGGTGAATATCTTGCAAAGAATAATATGACCCAGCTGAGAATTGCTGAAACAGAAAAATATGCGCACGTAACTTTCTTCTTCAACGGCGGTGTTGAGGCTGTTAATGACGGTGAGGACAGAATTCTTATCCCTTCACCAAAAGTTGCAACCTATGACCTTAAACCTGAGATGAGTGCTTATGAAGTTTCTGAAAAACTGGATGAAGCAGTTCTTTCAGGCAAATATGATGTAGTAATCGTTAACTTCGCGAACTGCGATATGGTTGGCCATACAGGTATATTTGATGCGGCTGTAAGTGCTGTTGAGGCAGTAGATAAGTGCGTCGGCTCACTTTATGATGCTGTTAAAAAAATGAATGGCTGTCTGTTCATCACTGCTGACCATGGTAATGCAGATATGATGAAAGAGCCGGACGGTTCACCATTCACTGCACACACAACAAACCCTGTTCCGTTCGTTGCTGCTAACTGCGGAGACGGCGTTGAACTGCGTGAAGGCGGCAGACTCTGTGACATTGCTCCGACAATGCTGAAGATGCTCGGTCTTCCTCAGCCTGAAGAAATGACAGGCGAGTCATTAATTAAATAATTAATCATAAAAATAACAGTCCTGAATTATGCATGTGCCATAGTTCGGGACTGTCTTTTTATTAATTCGATTTTCTCCAAATCTTTTGCGTTATTTTTATTCCGTCTGTAACTGTCTTTTGATGATGCTGTGTAGACTTTTAAGTATTGCTGAAGGTTTAAAAGGAAATATGAAACACCATTATCTTCAATCGTTTCAATGTCATGAATGTTTATATCAGCAAACGGTTTCAGACTTTCAATCGCCGCAAATGCAGTTTTGTAATGATTATATCTGAATTGATGTTCGTGCAAATCTTCAAGTTTGTATCCTAATTCTTCTGTAAGCTGCTTGGTGATTTGCCAGTTTTCATTAATATATATTTCAGGTATCAGAATATCTATGTCATCAATATCATATTGAGCATTTAATCTCTGTGACAATCCAAGCGAGCCGAAAAGCAACAATTTAATTCCATGATTTTGAAAGTGCTTTGCTATTCTTAAAAACTCGTTATATTTATCTTTCGTTTTTATAACCTTGCCTCAAGGCGGTAGATGGGGAAGCCTTGGGAGGCGAATTTGTTTTCGTATTCAGTAACAATATTTCCCTCAAAGTCACTGTTGTGCAAATCGAGTGAAATATTGCTGAGTTTGAATCCGCAGCTGCTGAACTGTTCAATTGAATATTCAAAGAAGTGCATATTGTCTGTTTTCTGACAGATGACGCCATCGGTTTTCATTACGGTTTTGAATATTTCAAGGAACCGCGGATTGGTCAGTCGATGGGCAGTATGTTTGTTCTTCGGGAATGGGCAGGAGAAATTTAGATATATTTCTTCAACCGAATTCGGCTCAAGATAAGACGGCAGGTATTCTGCCATTCCGCAGATGAATTTTATATTTGTCAGTCCCATTTCTCTCGCAGAATCAATTGCGAGGATAAGTACATTCCTGTTCCTTTCAACACAAAGGATATTTTTATCGGGATTCTGTTTCGCAAAAGTGCAGCCGAACTGACCTTTACCGCATCCGACTTCAAGGTAGACAGGATTACTGTTGCCGAATAGTTCTGCAAAGTTGAGGAAATGTTCTTCGTTCACTGCATCCTTGTAGTTGAGGGATTCATTTTTCATTATAATAAGATAATCCTGTGATGCTTTTTCAATTCTTTCATCCAGATTCTTTTTTCTTTTCATTCTCATATTTTTCACCATTTATTGTATATTAATGTTCATCATCCAGTACGGCATGTGCGCATTTTACGCCGTCAACTGCGGCAGATATGATTCCGCCGGCATATCCTGCTCCTTCACCGCATGGATATACGCCTCTGATATTGCACTGTAAAAATTCATCACGCAGAATTCTTACAGAACTGGATGACCTTGTTTCAGGTGCAGTCAGCACCGCATCATAGAGATTAAAACCATTGAGTTTTTTGTCCATTTCAACGATTGCGGATTTCATTGTTGCAGAAACTTTTGCCGGCAGGCAATAATCGAGATTTGTCAGTGTGACACCGGTTGGACAGGTTGGCTGCACATTACCAAGTTGTTTGCTTTCAATCCCTTTAAGGAAATCACCCACAAGTTGTGCAGGTGCATTATAGTTGCTGCCTGCAATTTTGTATGCGGTATGTTCAATCTCACGCTGATAATAAATACCTGCCAAAGCATGCTCACTTGGGAAATCTTTTGGCTCAATTCCCACGAGCAGAGCAGAGTTTGCATTTTCTCCGTCACGGGCAAGGCTGCTCATACCGTTGACGATAACGCCTTCTTTTTCACTTGCAGCGGCAACCACAGTTCCGCCCGGACACATACAGAATGTATACGCTCCCCGTTCGTGGAGCCCGTGACAGGCGAGTTTGTAATCGGCTGCACCGAGTTTTTTATGTCCTGCAAATTTACCATATTGTGCTTTATTGATAAGGCTTTGCGGATGTTCAATTCTTGCACCGACAGAGAATGGTTTTTGTATGATTTCAACACCCATATTATACATCATCTCAACCGTATCTCTTGCACTGTGACCGATTGCCATAATGACACTGTCCGTTTCAATATCAATCCATTTGCCGCCGTGTGAGTAGGTGATACCATGCACAAATCCATTTGCACAAATCAATTTCTCCAATTTGCACTCGAGTTTCACTTCACCGCCGAGTTTTTCAATTTCTTTTCTTATATTTTTAACAACGACTGCAAGGCGGTCTGTACCAATATGCGGTTTTGAGGAATACAAAATCTCCTCAGGTGCTCCCGCTTTATAAAGTTCTTCAAGAATTTTTCTGATAAAAGGACTTTTGATGCCTGTGGTGAGTTTGCCGTCAGAGAATGTACCTGCACCACCCTCACCGAACTGTACATTTGATTCTTCGTTGAGTTCTTTTGTTTTCCAGAATTTATTGACATCCTCTGTTCTCGAGTCAACATCTTTTCCTCGTTCAAGGATAATCGGCTTTAATCCGGCCTGAGCAAGTATAAGTCCTGCAAACATCCCTGCAGGACCGAATCCGACAACTATAGGTCTGAATTTGCTGATTCTTTTGTTTTCAGGCAGAGTGTAAATATATGGTTTTACAATCTGTACTTTATTTGATTTGCATTTGGATACAATCTGTTCTTCGTCCAGCGTGATTGTAACATCAACAGAGTAGGTAAAGTGGATATTGTCCTTTTTTCTTGCATCAATGCTTTTTTTGTATATAGTGTAGTTTTCAATATATTTGCTGTTGATTTTTAATATTTTTGCAGACTTTGCTTTCAGACTGCTTTCTTCTTCATCAAGAGCAAGTTTTATTTCGTTAATTCTAATCATAATTATTTTACCTTATTGTATATTGCATCAGCGGTTTGGATTGCACTGTACCATGCGTGGTTAAGATTATATCCGCCGCATTCAAATTGTTTGTTTAAGATTTCACCGCAGGCGTATAATCCATTAATCATTTTGGATTCATATCCGTCAAATTCCTGCGTGTCTGCTCCTCCGCCCGTGATTTGAGCAAAGTCGTATCCTTTTGTACCTGTTATAATCAGTTTCCAATTCTTAGCGAAAAGTGCTGATTTTTCTATATCACCGTCGGATTGTTTTTCTATTATATCTGCCAGTGAACTGCCGAGAATACCGTTGAGATTTTTAAATTTACGTAAATAGTCTGTAATTTCACTGACAGTCATTTCAGGTATCAGGTCAAGCACAGCATGGCATTTTTTTGGATACTGTTCGTTGAAGTTTTGGCTGACAACTTCAGACAAATTCATTGTTACAATTCCTGACAGTCCGTAGTCCGTAAACAGAACTTCGCCGAATTCTTCTTTTACCGGCTTATTGTCAAGCAATATCTTCATATTGCACTTTGCCCGTTTGCCTTTCAGTATCCTCGGATATTTGCTTGAGGATGTTAACTGAACCAAAGCAGGGTAGAGGGGAGTTATACTGTGTCCAAGCTTTTTCAGCAATTTGTAACCGCTGCCGTCAGAACCGAGTTTTTCCTGTGCCATACCGCCGCAGGCAATCACGATATTGTCTGCATTAAATTTTCCTTTATCTGTACTGACACAAAGATTTTTGTCTATATCGATGACTTTGCATTGCGTTATGATTTCAACACCGCGTTTTGTACATTCGCTTTGCAATAAATCAACAACGGTGTTCGCCTGATTGGAGTATGGATAAATTCTGCCTTCTTCGTCGGTTTTGGTAATTAATCCGATTGAATTGAAAAATGCAATTACTTCATTACTGCCTGTTGCATTTACATTTGACAGATTGCATCTGCCGTTGCCGGTTGCGAGTATTTTTTTTCCTGCCTGAGGAAGACGCTCCATAATTGTTACTTTATATTCGGGATTATTTTGTTTTAATCTGATTGCACAGGCAAGTCCGGCGGCACCTGCCCCGATTATAATAGTGGTCATAACAGTACTCCCATACCATAGATAGTTATTGCCAATATATAATAGTATAATTTGTCCGTAAATGCAAATTTTTTTCAATAAAACCTTGACGAACCGTTGACACTGTGATATAGTAGTCATACCTCGTAGTAGATTGATTAATAAAAGCCGACAGGCCTTATTTTTTTGTCTGCTTTGCTTTGCGTGGCAACGAGGGAGATTATTTATCGAAATTATAACGGAGGTGCTATTTATGAGAGTTAAGATTACCTTAGCTTGCACTGAATGCAAACAGCGCAATTACAACACAATGAAAAACAAGAAGAATTCACCGGACAGACTTGAAATGAACAAGTATTGCCGCTTCTGTAAAAAACATACTCTTCACAGAGAGACAAAGTAATAGGAGGACGAAAATGGCTGAAGAAAAGAAGACTTCAAAAAAAGCTGAAAAAACAGAAAAGTCCAAGGCAAAAAAGAAGTCAAAGAAAAATCCTTTTAAATCCATTGCGTCATTCTTCAAAAGTGTAAAATCAGAAGGCAAAAAAGTTGTATGGGCAAAGGGCAAGGATGTTCTTAGAAATACAATTATTGTCTTAGTTGTTGTAACAATCGTAGGTCTTTGTATCTATGGTGTTGATACCGTTCTTTCTCTCGGTATGAAAGGACTTAAAAACCTTGCAAACACAACCACAAGTGTTTCTCAGCAGGTTGAAGAATCAACATCTGCCGATACCGGCGAAGAGACAACTGCAGAGACCACAGCTGCAGAAGATACAACGCAGGCAGCCGAATAATTATTATTGACGGACTTGTTTAATAATCACTAATTCGGAGGGCTAAGTATGGAAGAAGCAAAATGGTATGTTGCTCACACATTTTCAGGCTATGAAAATAAAGTTGCAAGCAATATTCAGACTGTTGTTGAAAACCGCAATCTTCATGACCTTATCTATGAAGTTGCAATCCCGACTGAAACAGTTGTCGAAGTAAAAGATGACGGTACCAAAAAAGAGTATCAGAGAAAATTGATGCCGGGTTATGTTTTTGTAAAAATGATTATGACAGATGACAGTTGGTATGTTGTCCGCAACACCCGCGGCTGTACAGGATTTGTTGGTCCTGAAAGCAAACCGGAACCATTAACAGATGAAGAAGTAAAGAAACTCGGTGTTGAAAAAATCAGCATTGAAGTATCCTATGAAGTCGGTGATCTGGTTAATGTTATTGACGGTCCTCTTGAAGGATTTTCAGGTACTGTCGATGAAATTGATGTTGACAACAACAGTGTTCAGGTTACTGTATCTATGTTCGGCAGAGAAAATACAGTTGAATTTGAACTTGACCAGTTAGAAAAGGTCAAAGAAGATTAATTCAGTAATTCGCAGTATATCTGCTTATTATCATTGATGCTCAATTGCCGTTGAGTTTCAATGGTGGGAGAGATTTAAGTCTCGCCATTTACCACAATATTAGGAGGAAATAATTATGGCACAGAAGGTAGTAGGTTTAATTAAACTTCAAATTCCTGCCGGTAAAGCAACTCCGGCACCACCTGTTGGTCCTGCTCTTGGTCAGCACGGTGTAAATATTATGTCATTCACAAAAGAGTTCAATGAAAGAACAAAGAATGACGCAGGTCTTATTATCCCTGTTGTAATCACAGTATATGAAGACCGTTCATTCACATTCGTAACAAAAACACCACCTGCAGCAGTTCTTATCAAGAAGGCTTGCGGTATTGACAAGGCATCAGGTGTTCCTAACAAGAACAAGGTTGCAACAATCTCAAAAGCTGATGTTCAGAAAATCGCTGAAACAAAAATGCCTGACCTTAACGCAGCATCACTTGAAGCAGCAATGTCAATGATCGCTGGTACAGCACGCAGCATGGGTATAGTAGTAGAAGACTAATTCCCTTGTGGGAGGAAGTATCCGATTAACCACTGGAGGTAATTTATTATGAAACACGGAAAGAAATATACAGACGGTGCAAAACTTATTGACCGTTCAAATTTATATGACTCAAATGAGGCTCTTGAACTTTCTATCAAGACCGCAACAGCAAAGTTTGATGAAACTATTGAAGCACATATCCGCCTCGGTGTTGACTCTCGTCACGCTGACCAGCAGGTTCGTGGTGCAGTAGTTCTTCCAAACGGTACCGGTAAAGATGTAAGAGTTGCTGTATTCGCAAAAGGTGATCTTGCAAAAGCTGCTGAAGAAGCAGGTGCAGATGTTGTCGGCGATGCAGACCTTGTACAGAAAATTCAGGGTGGCTGGATGGATTTCGACGTTGCTATCGCATCACCTGATATGATGGGCTTCGTTGGTCGTCTTGGTAAAGTACTTGGCCCTCGTGGTCTTATGCCATCACCAAAAGCAGGCACAGTAACAATGGATGTTGCTAAGGCTGTACAGGAAGCAAAGGCTGGTAAGATTGAATATCGTCTTGATAAGACAAACATCATTCACTGCCCAATCGGTAAGGCTTCATTTGGTGCTGACAAACTTCTTGAAAACTTCAATGCTCTGCTCGATGCTATCATCAAGGCTAAGCCGGCAGCAGCAAAGGGTCAGTACATCAAATCAGTTGCAGTTGCATCAACAATGGGCCCTGGTATCAAAATCAACCCAAACAAAGTTGGTACAGTATCAGCAACTGCTGAATAATTTAGGTATTGACAGGGGCTACTCCCTGTGGTAAAATACAATCGCTGTTCAGCCAAAGACAGTAGGTGCATTTTTGCGTAAGTTTATCGCCTACCGAGGAATGAACATACAAGTGACTATATGTTATTTTGTTTGTTATGTGCATTCCGTTCTTTTTCGGGATGCACTTTTTTGCTAAACAGCCATAAAGTCCACATATGTGGCAAATATTTATGGAGGTAAAATATATGCCAAGTACAGCAGTTCTTGAAAAGAAAAAGCAAATGGTTGCTGACCTTTCAGAGAGAATTAAGAATTCTTGCGCAGGCGTTGTTGTTGACTACAAGGGTATCAACGTTGAAGATGATACAAAACTTCGTAGAGAACTTCGTGAAGCAGGCGTAGAATACACAGTTGTTAAAAACTCAATTCTCGGCAGAGCAGCTCAGGACGCAGGTCTTGAAGGTATTGATTCTGTCCTTGAAGGTACAACAGCAATCGCTACATCAAATGATGATTATGTTGCATCAGCAAGAATTCTTCAGAATTATGCTGATAAACACGATAACTTCTCACTTAAGAGTGGTTATCTTGATGGAGAAGTTATCTCACTTGAAAAGTTAATGGCTCTCGCTAAACTTCCTTCAAGAGAAGTTCTCCTTGCAACAGTTTGCAGCGTGTTCAATGCACCTATCGCTGCGTTTGCCCGTGCAGTTCAGGCTATCGTTGATAAGGGCGGCGTTGAAGCATGCGAGACAGAAGAAGCTCCTGCAACTGAAGATGCTGCAGAAGCACCGGTTGAAGAAGCAACAGAGGCTCCGGCAGAGGAAACTCCTGCAGAAGCACCAGCTGAAGAAACAGCAGAATAATTAAACGAAATCAACTTTTAAAAATAAATTTTATTGGAGGAAAATAAAATGGCATCAGAAAAAGTTACAGCAATTGTTGAAGAACTTAAAACTCTCACAGTTCTTGAACTTTCAGAACTCGTATCAGCAGTAGAAGAAGAATTCGGTGTAAGCGCTGCAGCAGCAGTAGCAGTAGCAGCACCTGCAGACGGCGGCGCAGCAGCAGCTGACGAAAAGACAGAATTTGACGTAGTTCTTGCAGAAGTAGGCGCTAACAAAATTCAGGTTATCAAGGCTGTTCGTGAAGCAACAGGTCTTGGTCTTAAAGAAGCTAAGGAAATCGTTGACGGTGCTCCTAAGACTGTTAAAGAAGCAGTTCCTACAGCAGACGCTGAAGCTCTCAAGGCTAAGCTTGAAGAAGCAGGCGCTAAAATCGAACTTAAATAATTTAAGTTTATTCGATAATATAAGAGCAGATGATGTATTCATCTGCTCTTTTTTTAATTGTCTCTTCAGCAAAGAATAAACCCCCGGTTCAACCGGGGGAAATAAAAAGCTTTAGTAAAAATAAAATCGCCGAGCTTAATGCAAGGCAAGAGTGTTGGCGAAAAA
>JAETRQ010000015.1 GCA_021770095.1 Eubacteriaceae bacterium
ATGACAGCGGAAGGGTTGAAATCGGTACATATTCCATCAAAGTAACATTCAAAGGGAATTACAGCGGAACCAAGACCTTTACATTCAAAATAATAGAAAAACCTGTAAACAAATGGGTAAAGAGCGGCAATCGCTGGTGGTACAGGCACGCAGACGGAAGTTATACAAAGAATAACTGGGAAAAGATAAACGGCAAATGGTATCATTTTGACAGTGCAGGCTGGATGCAGACAGGCTGGCTTAAAGTGAGAGGAAAGTGGTATTACCTCAATGCAAACGGAGATATGGCAACAGGCTGGAAGAAAGTCAGCAACAAGTGGTACTATCTCAACAGCAGTGGTGCAATGCTCACAGGATGGCAGAAGATAGGCGGAGCATGGTACTGTTTCAACAGTTCGGGTGCAATGTACAGCAGCCAATGGGTTGGCAATTATTATGTTGACGCAAGCGGAAAATGGATAAAAACAAGGTAAAATTAAACCACCTAAGGTTCAAAAAACTTTAGGTGGTTTTTGATGTTATAATTGTCCGTCCATTATTTTAAAAATTAAAATTGTTATATCCCCAATGGTCGATTTCTGTGTATTTGACATAGGTTCTGTCAGGAGAGACAGCAAGCAGGTTTTCACTGATTGTGCAAATACGCTGTGTTAAGTCCTCATATGCATCATCACTTGCATTGCCGAAAATGGCAATCTCAAACATGGCACAAGGTTCATCGCTGCCTTTAAAATACATATCCTTGTTATCTTCCATCTCAATCATCAGCCAATTCTCACTTTTGCCGGGGATAGCAGTGATAGCCTGACCGAGTTCTTGTTTTAAAAGTGTTTTGTCATTTATTTTCTGATTTGTTTTTACTTCAATAAAGGGCATAATACAGCCGCCTTTCTTTTTATTCTACGGATATTCCTTTTGCTTTTCTCTGCTCGGCAAGTTCTCTTTCCATTCTTTCCTTATATTCGCCTGTCAGGTTGTAGAACAACATCGGAATGATACAAACTAAGAGTGAAATTGCAGGAATGATTGAAACTACACTGAACATGCCTGTTCTGACAGTATTGCTCATTTCAAGCGGATTTGCAGTTACTTTTGCACTGAATGAGGATACGTCAAGGTCAACAATGATATACATAAGAATGATGAAAGATGTGCTGAGCGCATTGCCGAACTTGGTAACAAAACTCTGAATTGCAGAACCCATTCCCGTGAGTCTTCTGCCTGTTTTCCATTCCATATAATCAAGGCAGTCGCCAATCATTGCAAAAGCGCAGACGTTGATTGCACCGCAAGGTATGGTGGACAAAATCAAGCATGGTACACATCCCCAGAAATTATCATATCCAATAAACCACATTGCAAGACTTGCAACTGAGCCGATAAGCGATGTAACAATAATAATCTGCTTGTAACTGAATTTTTTGATAAGCGGTGTTACCGCAAGCATTGCGCCCATCATACCGACCGCTGAGCAGACTGAAAATACGGTTGATACAGTTGATATGTTTGACTGCAATGCACTTTCAATCTCTGCAGGTGAAAGTCCGTTCAAATCTTTGCCGATATAAAACGAATATCTTGCAACGTGAACGGCACCTGCCTGATACATATATCTTGCTGCTGATAAAATTCCCATAAGGGCAGTCAGCATTAATGGTTTGCACGTAAGGATAAGTTTGAGTGCTGATTCCTGCTTTTTATCCTTTTTAGGCGGATCAGGAATAATAACACGTTCTTTTGTTTTGAAATATACACGAATGAATAAAATATTTCCGATTATAGAACTTATCAGTGCCATAATGGTGTATTTTGTCTGTTCAAGTTCAGTACCTGCCAAATTCATTTTAGGCAGAATAAAGCCTAAAATCATGAATATTGCCATTGGTATAGCGGAGCCGACTCCGTTTGATGTTCTTGCTTTTGAAATGATTGAACCGCGTTCGCTTGCATTCGGCGTCATAATATTCGGAAGTCCCCAGAACGGAACATCCGATGCGGTATAAATCATACCCCATGCAACATATGTTATTCCGGCATATACCATTTTGCCTGTGTCGCTTATATTTGGTGCGTAGAACAGCATAAGCGTCAATATTGCCACAGGTATCGGTGTGTAAAGCAGATAGGGTTTCATTTTTCCTTTTTTAGGATTTACCCTGTCAACGATGAAACCCATAATTGGATCGTTGATTGCATCCCATATTCGTGCTATGAGCATTAGCAAAAGTACAAATAAAGGCGTTACTTTGAGTACATTGAGATAAAAATCAGATATGTAGGAACTCATGATGGCATATATCATACCCTGTCCTAAAGCACCGATACAATATGCCATCCATTCTTTTTTAGGTACATGCTTAACGTTTTCCATAAAATTCCCCCAAATTTATTTGAGTTTATTCAATTATGCTGATGCCCGGATAATACTTAAACTTGACTTTGCCAAGTATTTTGTCTTTGTGAACATATTTGTTGTCCCAGAAACGGGAATCCCAACTAGTGTTTCTGTTGTCACCCATCATAAAGTAGGAGTCTTCAGGTACTTCGAACGGACCAAAATCTCCGTATGGTTTACAGTTTGTTACGAAACTGTCGTCCAGTTGGATTGTTTCACCGTTGGTCTGTGTTACATAAACAATGCCGTTAACAATCTGAACGGTTTCTCCCGGGAGTCCGATAACTCTTTTTACAAAACATTCCTCTTCATTATCAGGATTTCTGAATATGATTATGTCATATCGTTCAGGGTCGTTGTTGATATATGCAAGTCTGCTTGCAATGATTCTGTCACCCTCCTGAATTGTGTTGAGCATTGAACCTGTCGGAACAACTGCGTTTGCAAATACAAATGTTTTGAGAACGATTGCAATCACAACCGCAAGAACAATAGGAATAAAGAATTCTATTAATTCCCTGAGTTTGCTTTTAGGTTTTGAATCATTTTCATTGTTTTCGTTTTGTATAGGTATAATTTCTCCGCAGTCTTCACATCTATAGGAATCACCGTCTTTGATTAAATTTTCATTATTGCATTTTGTACATCTCATTGATTTCATAGCCTTTCATTCACAGAGTGATGTATTTATTTTTTTCTTCTCTTTTTACCCATAGAAGCAAGAATACTCTTGAGTGTTATGATTTCATCATATGGTGTTGCTTTATCCTTCACTGTAAATTCTGCAGCGCTGCTGTGCAGCTGTGTGGATATTTTTGCTTTGGAATCTGCATGGTATCCTGATGAATCAAGATGTTTGTCAATATAGAGTTTAATTAACTTATTCTTTTCTCTTACAATGGTGATTTTGTGGTTGTTACCGCTTATAATACTTTCGGAATGAATCTCACATTTATCGCATTTTACATTTATAAAACCTTTATCAACAGAGATTTTAATATCATCATTTTCTGCAATATTGATATTTTCATCACCGCGGTATAAGAATGAGATTGTAAAATCATTTACATCTTCGAGATAATCATATCTTCTGTCTCTTTTGCCGAATTGGAATATTTTAACCTCAAACGGTTTTAATACCATATCAATTTTGTCACCATATGCATAGGTGTCAAAATTCTCGGTTGCGGCTTCATTATATATATTATATCTCTTAATGTCCTTCATGTCCTCAGGACATCCCATAAGTTTGTTGAGCGTTAGGGTTAACGGTGCTTTTTCGTCAGATGGATTTCTGAGTGCAATAATTCCGTCACCTTCATTTGTCCAGCCGAAGTAACCGTACACATTATTTTCTTCAGGATTTCCGCCGAAGAAAGCAACCTTTTGAAGAATATCAAAATTACTTTCCTGCCATTTGAGGACATTTGCCAGTGTTCTCCATTTCGATTTATTCATCATTGAATAACTGAGATGGAGTTCATTGAATGCCTGACCGCGGCATGCATTGAAGTAAAGATATTTTTCAAATTCTTCATCTGTGTAATCTACTTTTGCACAGGTGCCGTAAATAGGTTCGTGGTTATACCAATATTTGTTTGGAACCTGCCATGCTCTTGTACAAAGGGAGTTAAAATATCTTGCATCACGGTATGTTAACTCTTGGTCAAGTTGTGATTGTTCTTCAACATTTTTTGCAAATCCGATGTCATTGCTGTTTTGAAGCCACATTGAGTTTACATACTGCAGCCACCATGGAGACGGGTTAATATAACAGGTCATATTAATCCAGATGTCTTTGCTTTGTTTGCGCCTGAGTTCACGCACACTTTTGAAAATTTCTATCCAGCCTTCCCACATCTCGGTGAAATAATACATATTGTTCTCTCCGCCGACAACGTGATTATGCTTAGCATTTGTGCATGGCTTAAGGCAAAAGCCGTCAAATTTCCAATAATTTATATCAAAGTCCTTTGTGGTTTTTAATATAAAATCTTTTACATTATTTTGGTACGTTTTGTCGGCAACACAGATGTCATATGACTGTGAGTTATAGGCACCAAGACCTTTTTTCTCCATTTTTTTTGCAAATCTTGTTTGGTAATTATAACCGCCTCGCGGTCCTAACCACAGACCAAAGGTTGAGCCGATTTTCTTAACCATATCTGTTGAATCATAAAGCTGGTTAGGGAATTTTTTGTTAAAGGACCAAAATGGTGCTTTGTAATCATTCCAGCCGTCATCAATAACATATGCATCAAGCGGACGTACACCGTTTAATGACAATTGTTTTTCAACTTCAAAAAAAGATTTTTCAATGTTATCTGCATCAATGTTGAGCATATGGTCGTACCAGCTGTTATATTGCATTCTGAATTTACATGATACAGCAATTGAGTCAATATAATCGAAAAATGCATTTTGTACATCAAGCATTGTATTGCTTTTGGCACCGCCGACAATTGTTACAGGACAGTCAAACGGACCGTTAATGTTTTTACCGAGATAATATTTTACCTGACCGATACCGAATTCAATTGTATTCATTGTTGCAGGTAATTCACAGCCGAAGAACAGGCTGTCAATATAAAATGGCTGACCGAGTGCAGAATGATATTCACTCAGTTCAGGACCGTTAATGTCTGTCGGAACAGAAAAATGTGTTTTTGAATTTACAATTCCGATATGCTCAAGGTAAATGCAGTCAATTATTCTTTCATCCGATTGAATGAATGATATTTGCTTTTTTAAGGTATTGCCGTCATGGCCTGCCCAAAAAGACAGGGTTACAGTAATGCCCATACATTCTTCGAATGTGAAAGAGAGTTTTCCTTTTTCCTCAATACTGTTTGTGACTTTAAGTCCTTTGGATGTGAATTCACTGCCGTCTGTAAAACGAAAAAGGAATTCTACGCTGTTACCGTCAGGAATAAGGTCCATTTTTGATAATGTGTTCCTGATTTGTGAAGCATATAAATTATCTTCAAATACTTTAAATTCCCTTTGCAGGATTTTGCTTTCAAGTCTGAACATAATATTTGGCCTTTCTGCCCACAAAAGTAAAATCATAAATACTGCTTGTATGTGGGCATACGGGCAGTAAACAAAAATCAATCTTTTCAGATTTCGTCTTTTATCTGTTCAAGGGCTTTTGCAAGTTGGTCAGGACAGGATGTTCCTTTCATTCCGCATCTGATTCCTTTGAGTGCATTGATAATTTCATCAAGCGTTTTGCCTTTTGCAAGAGCCGCAATTCCCTTTAGGTTGCCGTTGCATCCGCCAAGAAATTGAATATCGTTAATTGTTTCATCGTCATTAATATCAATCGTGATTTGCTGAGAGCATACACCGACAGGATTATAAGTATAAACCATAATGAATCTCCTTATTGTATAGATAATATACATATATTATACATATATTTTTTATATAGTGCAATAAATAGTTAAAATATTTACAACTCAGTTTAAATTTATTTATATTTATAAATTCTGATATTGAATTATGAATTATGATGTGTTATCATAAAAACCGTTAGGGGGGTATCCCCGTTTTATACAATATTTTTGAGAGGTAAAGCGTATGGAAAAACTTAAAGTTGGCATTATCGGTGCAGGCAGAATCGGTCAGGTGCACGCCAAATCTATTACATATCATATCCCGCAGGCAGAGATTGTTGCAATTTCAGATATTTATTTTGAAGGTGCAAAAAAAGTTGCTGAGGAGCTTGGAATTGCAAACTGTTATGAAGATTATCATGAGATTTTGAATAATCCTGAAATCACTGCTGTTCTTATCTGTTCATCAACAGATACGCATGCAGATATTGCAATTGAGGCAGCAAAAGCAGGCAAACACATTTTCTGTGAAAAACCTGTTGATTTGACTATTGAAAAAATTAAGGCTGTAATCAAAGCCGTTGATGAAGCAGGTGTTAAACTCCAGATTGGATTTAACCGCCGTTATGACCATAACTTTGCATATATCAAAGATCTGGCAAATAAAGGAAAAATCGGTGAACTTCAGACTATAAAAATCACTTCACGTGACCCTGAGCCGCCTCCTGTTTCATATGTTAAAGTATCAGGCGGTATTTTCCTTGATATGACAGTTCATGATTTTGATATGGCTCGTTTTATCGGTGGTGAAGTTGAAGAAGTTTATGCAAATGCTGCTGTTACTGTTGACCCTGCAATCGGTGAGGCAGGAGATGTTGACACTGCACTTGTTGCACTTAAGTTCAAGAGTGGAGCAATCGGTGTAATTGATAACTGCCGTAAGGCTGCTTACGGTTATGACCAAAGACTTGAAGTTTTCGGCAAAAAAGGTCAGGCAAGTGCGGCAAATGACACACCGACTCATGTTGAATTTATGGATGAAAACGGTGCAACAACAGACAAGCCGCTTTATTTCTTCCTTGAGAGATATATGCAGTCTTTCACAGATGAAATGACTGAATTCATTGATTGTGTTATTAACGATAAAGAGACAAAAACTACTGCTTATGATGGACTTGAGGCTCTTCGTCTCGGTCTTGCAGCAAAACTTTCGGTAAAAGAACACAGACCGGTTAAACTTTCAGAAATCGAGGCTTAATTTATGAATCGTATAAGACTTACTATGTCACAGGCACTTGTTAAATTCCTCGACAATCAATACATAGAATGTGACGGAGTAGAGACTAAATTTGTTAACGGCATTTTTGGTATCTTTGGTCACGGATGTGTTGTCGGTGTCGGTCAGGCTCTTGAACAAGGCGGACATAATTTGAAATTTTATCAGGGCAAGAATGAGCAGAATATGGCACTTGCTGCGATTGCTTATGCAAAGCAAATGGACAGAAAAGCAATTATTCCATGCGTTTCTTCCATAGGACCGGGTGCTACCAATATGGTAACCGCATGTGGTTGTGCAACTGCCAACCGAATTCCTCTTCTTGTTCTTCCGGGTGATACTTTTGCTTGCCGTCAGCCTGATCCTGTTTTGCAGCAGGCAGAATTTTTTGATAATTACGGCAGAACAGTTACTGACGCTTTTAAAGGTGTTTGCCATTATTTTGACAGGATTAGCAGACCGGAACAGTTGATGACTGCTTGCATCAATGCAATGCGTGTGCTTACCGATCCTGCCGATACAGGTGCAGTATGCCTTGCAATGCCGCAGGATGTTGAGGGTGAGGCTTATGATTATCCGCAACATTTCCTTGCAAAAAGAGTATGGCATATGGACAGACGTCCTGTTTCTGCTTCTCAGCTCGACAGAGCAGTGAATATGATTAAAAACTCTAAAAAGCCGATTATTGTTTGCGGCGGCGGTGTACGATATTCAGGAGCAGAAAAAGAACTTCTTGAATTCGCAACTGAATATAATATCCCTATCAGTGAAACACAGGCAGGTAAGGGTATTATTGATTGGAAAAATCCGCTTAATCTTGGTGGTATCGGCGTAACCGGCGGTAAGGCTGCAAATGTTATTGCAAAAGATGCTGACCTTGTTATCGGTGTGGGAACACGTTTTTCAGATTTCACAACATCATCAAAATGGCTCTTTAATGAAAACAGAAAAGTTCTTGGCATTAATATTTGCCCGTTTGATGCATTCAAGATGGATGCGGAGGCGATTATTGCCGATGCTAAAGAAACTTTGACAGCACTTATTGACGCTTGCAGCGGATATAAAAGTGCATATACAGATGAAATTGCAAATGCAAAAAAAGAATGGGATGCTATTGTCGACGAATTCTATTCAACCGAACTTGAAGGCGGACTCAATCAGACCCTTGCTCTCGGTATTATAAATGAATTTATGGATGACGATGCAATTGCACTCGGCTCTGCAGGTTCACTCCCCGGAGATATGCAAAGATTATTCAGACCTAAGGACAGGGGAACTTACCATATGGAATACGGATATTCCAATATGGGATATGAAGTTAACGGTGCATTGGGTGCAAAGATGGCTAAACCTGAGTCAGAAGTGTATACTTTCTGCGGTGACGGTTCATTCCTTATGGGTCACAGTGAACTTTATACCGCACTTCAGGAAGGTCTTAAAATCAATGTTTGTTTGTTTGACAATATGGGTTGGGGCTGTATTGAGAATTTGCAGAATAATCAGGGTACAGATACTTTCGGTACTGTTTTCCGTGCAAGAAATCCTGTGACAGGTATGCTTGACGGTGCAGAGATTGACCCTGATTTTGCAAAAATAGCAGAAGGATACGGATGCAAAGCATATACCTGCCGTACTTCCGAAGAATTGCGCGCAGCACTCAAAGATGCTAAAAATCAGACTGTATCATGTTTATTTGATATTAAAGTACTCCCAAAAACCATGACACCGGGATTTGAATCTTGGTGGAGAGTTGGTGTTGCAGAAGTTTCAGAAAGTGAAACAGTAGCAGCAGCATACGAGGATATGCAGAATCATATTAAAGAAACATTTGATTATTAATTATTATATCCATACAGGTAGAATTTAACATTTTGCCTGTATATAAATTTAAGATAACGGAAGGTAGTTAAAATGCTTGATTCAAATAAAGTTAAACTTGCTATTGCCCCGATAGGCTGGACAAATGACGATATGCCTGATCTTGGTGCAGAGAATACATTTGAGCAGTGTATCAGTGAAATGGCACTTGCCGGTTTTAAAGGTTCAGAAATCGGTAATAAATATCCGCAGGACCCTGATGTTTTAAAACCATATCTTGACATCAGAGGACTCCAAATTTGTAATGCATGGTTTTCTTCATTCCTCACTTCAAAGCCATATGAAGAAACAATTGAAGCCTTTAAGGCTCATTGTGATAAACTGCATAAATTGGGTGCAAAAGTAATTGGCGCATCTGAACAAGGTAATTCCATTCAGGGCTGCCTTGACAAATCCATTCTTGATGAAAAGCCTTATTATACAGATGAAGAGTGGGCAGTTGTAGCAAAAGGATTTAATGAGATGGGTGCATATGCAAAGTCAAAGGGTATGTACTTCACTGTTCACCATCATATGGGAACAGGTGTCCAGACTGTTGAAGAAATTGATAAGTTGATGGAACTGACAGATCCTGATCTTGTTTATCTTCTTTTTGACTCAGGTCATCTTACTTTTGCAGGAATTGACCCTGTACCTGTACTTAAAAAATATATTAACAGAGTTAAGCATGTCCATCTTAAAGATGTGCGTCTTGATGTTTATAACAATCAGGTTGTGCCTGAGCATATGTCTTTTCTTGATGCAGTAAGAGCCGGTGTATTCACTGTACCCGGTGACGGAAATGTTGACTTCAAGCCGATTTTTGATATTCTTGCTGAGAATGATTATGAAGGCTGGGTAGTGGTTGAAGCAGAGCAGGATCCTGCAAAGGCGAACCCATTTGAATACGCAGTTAAAGCCCGCAAATATATTGCTGAGAATACAGGACTTTAACTGAAATAAAAAACAGAACCACCACAGATTGTATCTGCGGTGGTTTTTTAATATTAAATATGAAAAAATCAATTTCTGTCAGGAGAGTTGTAAAGATGGATTCTGCCGGTATCGTTGAAGGCTTTGATTGTCATAATTGAGATAGGTACAATGAACATACCGAGGAAGCCGAATAATTTTAAACCAAAATAAAGTCCTGCAAGTGTTACGATAGGGTGAACACCAAGAGAATCACCGACGATTTTAGGCTCGATATACTGGCGGATAATTGTGATTACGATATAAATAACAATAAGTCCGACTGCCTGACCGGTCATACCGAGAATAAGGCTTATAACTGCCCACGGAATCAAAATTCCGCCTGAGCCTGCAACGGGAAGAATATCAAATATGGCAATCAGAATGGCAATAATAGCTGTATATCCGTTGTCTGACACACCGATAACATTAAGGATTGTAAGACCGATGAACAGTTCGCAGAAAGTGATGAGCATAATAAAACCGTATGCTCTGAGCATTTTGAGTACGGTTTTTGAAAAAACCTGCTTTATTTCACTGAGGAAGTTCTTTTTGTTCTCAGGGAGCTGAAGCTTGATAAAGCCGACAATTCTGTTATAATCTTTTGTAAAGAATATCCATGCAACAATTCCGATAACAATACCGAGCAGTGCCGACGGAATGTTTTTTACTACACTGTAAACTCCGGTGATTCCTGTAGTGAGTCCTGAGGCAACAGCTTTTATATCTATACCTAAAGCACTTAAATCAAAATTATTAATCATCTTACCGAATACCTGTGTTATGGAATCAGCAGCAGGTGTGTAAATATTATCAGGCAGGAATTTTAATAATGACAAAAGTTCGTTTTCAAGTGTTGCAAGAAGATTTGGTATATCATTCAGCTGAGCAGTCAGGAAAGATACAAATTCTGCAATTTCTTTTCCGATTAGAGAGAGTATTGTAATAACAGGCCCTAAAATCAGGACAAGTGTAAACAGTACAATAAGAATAGACCAAAAGGCGTGGCATTTATTTTTCGTTTTTTTGTCAAGCCACCTCAGCGGCCTTTGCAGAATGACTGCGAAGAAAAAAGAAACAAGAAACGGGGCAGCAACGCCAAAACAGTATTTGAAGAATAAGAACACCAGCCCGAGAACCATAGCAATGAATGCGACATTGATAATGGAATCTCTTCTTTTCTTTATTTTTTCTGTCATTTTATACATCCCTTTTGTTTTTTATTGTATATAATATAATTATTTTATTGTAATAATACTAATTAATCAATAGCAAATACAATTTTTTTACATTTTTTTTAAATAATACTTGATACTTTGCTGCTTTTTTGTTAATATAATTAAGTGTTTTTCACAGCGAAACAACTGTCCTTGAGTGGAGTACAGGAAATGGGAAATATAAATTACTATCTTGTTAATTCAAATATTTTACCGCCGGTTTATTCAAAAGTGATTGAAGCCAAGAATTATCTTGCGTCCGGTGAGGCTGTTTCAACTGCACAGGCGGTGAAAATGGCAGGAATTTCAAGAAGTGCATACTATAAATACAAGGATGCAGTTTTTGAATATAACGGTGATAATAATGATGAGACAGAAACAATTAATGCAAAATTAAAAGACAATGCAGGTGTTTTGTCTGCTCTTATGAGTGAGTTGTACAAGGCAGGTGCGAATGTATTATCTGTCAGCCAGAGCGTTCCTGTTAACAGTGTTGCTGACATTTCTGTTACTGTCAGAGTTACTGAAATGTCTGTTTCAATTGAAAAACTTATTGAGAATATTAAATTAATAGCCGGTGTAAATGCCGTTAGTATAGGAGGTTAAGCAATGAAAGTTGCAGTCATGGGATACGGAACAGTTGGTTCCGGTGTGGTTGAAGTAATTGAAAGCCATAAAAATACAATTCCTAAAAAAACAGGCGGTGAGTCATTGGAAGTATCACATATATTGGATTTACGTGATTTTCCCGATGACCCGCATAAAGATGCTTTTACAAAAGATTTTAACGATATTTTAAATGACCCGGATGTAAAAATTGTTGCAGAAACAATGGGTGGGGTTAATCCTGCGTTTGATTTTACAATGAAACTTTTAAAGGCAGGAAAGAGTGTCGTTACTTCAAACAAAGAACTTGTTGCACAGAAAGGACTCGAACTTTTGCAGGCTGCAGAAGAAAATGGTGTTAACTATTTGTTTGAAGCATCTGTAGGCGGAGGTATTCCAATTATCCGTCCGCTTACACAGTGTCTTGCAGCAAACAATATTGAGGGCATTGCCGGTATTCTTAACGGTACTACAAACTTCATTTTAACAATGATGATTGAACAGGATATGTCTTTTGAAGATGCTCTCAAAATTGCACAGGAAAAAGGATATGCCGAAAAGGATCCGACAGCAGACGTTGAAGGTCACGATGCCTGCAGAAAAGTTTGTATCCTCGCATCGCTTGCGTTCGGAAAACATGTTTATCCGTCACAAGTTGAGACAGAGGGTATAACAAATATCACACTTGAGGATGTTTCCTATATCAATTCTGTTAACGGCGTTATCAAACTTCTTGGCCAGATAAAGTATATCAGCGAGGATGAAATTGCTGCGTTTGTAAGCCCGGCAGTTGTGTATAACGGCTCCCAGCTTGCTTCAGTCAAAGATGTTTTCAATGCAGTTCTTGTACGCGGTGATTCCGTCGGCGATGTATGTTTTTATGGCCCCGGTGCCGGTAAATTGCCGACAGCTTCAGCAGTTGTTGCTGATATTATTGACTGTGCAAAGCATACCGACAGAAAGAAGATTTTCGGTTGGGGTGCAGGTGACGAAGATTATGTTGTTGATTATAAGAGCAAAATTAAAATGCCGTTTTATGTCAGAGCAAAAGCAGATTGTTCCAAAATCGGCAATGTTTTCGGTGAGATAAAATTCCTTTCAAGACAGGGACAGCCGTCTGATGAGGTGGCATTTATCACAGATGATATGACTGAGGTTGAACTGAAAGAAAAATTGAAAGATATTGATGTTATCAATATCATCAAGGTTACAAACTATTAATATTATGAGGAGGACTTAACGATGGGACTTATTGTTCAGAAGTTTGGCGGTTCGTCCGTGGCGAATGCCGAACGAGTAATGAATGTTGCCAAGATTGTAACGGATACTTACAAGCAAGGCAATGATGTTGTGGTTGTTGTATCTGCACAGGGCGACACAACAGATGATTTGATTGAAAAGGCAAATGAAATCAATCCTAATGCACATAAGAGAGAGATGGACCAACTTCTTACAGCAGGCGAACAGATTTCAATTTCACTTCTTGCAATGGCGATTGAAAAAATCGGTTGTCCTGTAATCAGTCTTTTGGGCTGGCAGGCAGGATTTAATACGAATTCAATCCATACTTCCGCAAGAATAAAAAATATAAAGCCTAACAGACTTCAGGCTGAAATTGCAAAGCACAATATTGTTGTGGTTGCAGGTTTCCAGGGAATTAACAGATATGATGATTTAACAACTCTCGGCAGAGGTGGTTCGGATACGTCTGCAGTTGCAATTGCGGCAGCACTTAAGGCAGATAAATGTCAGATTTTTACAGATGTTGAAGGTGTTTATACAGCCGATCCGAGAAAAGTGGAAAACGCTAAAAAGTTAAAGGATATTACCTATGACGAGATGCTTGAACTCGCAACACTCGGTGCACAGGTTCTTAATAACCGTTCAGTTGAAATGGCCAAAAAATACGGAGTAGAACTTGAGGTTCTCTCATCATTAAACCCAATTCCGGGTACTATTGTTAAGGAGACAGCAAAGATGGAAAAAATGTTAATTCGCGGTGTAACAAAAGATAAGGATGTTGCACTTGTTTCAATTTTAAATTTACAGGATACTCCGGGTATCGCATTCAAAATCTTCTCAAAACTTTCAGCAAAGAATATTAATGTTGACATTATCCTTCAGTCATTTGGCAGAGACGGCACAAAGGATATTGTTTTCACAGTAAGCAAGGATAATGGTCCGCTTGCTGTTGAACTGCTTGAAGATATGCTTGATAATTGCAAAATTGTCTGCAATACTGAGGTGGCAAAAGTGTCAATCGTTGGTGCCGGTATGGAATCACATCCGGGAACAGCGTCAAAAATGTTTGAAGCACTTTATGAATCAAACATTAATATCCAGATGATTTCAACATCTGAAATTAAAATCTCTGTTATTATTGATGCAGAAGATGCAGACAGAGCAGTAAGTGCAGTTCATAAAGCATTTATACCAAACGATTAATAAATTTAAGAGCATTGAGCGGTATTGAATTGATTTTCAATACCGCTTTTGTTTTGTCTAATACTATACAGGAAAATTTTTCTAACTGTTGAATTGTATACCATATGATGTTATAATTATTATAAATAATATATGAGGATACAAAATATGCCAAGAGAAGAAATGACCAATGATAATTTAATTATCGGCAGAAATGCTGTTATGGAATTACTGAAATCCGGCAGAGAGATTGAAAACGTACTTGTCGCCAAAGGGGACAGAGAGGGTTCAGTTATCCGTATTCTTTCAATGTGTAAAGAACAGGGGATTGTGGTAAAAACAGTTGACAGGAAAAAACTCGATTTTATGTGCGGCAATGCAAATCATCAGGGTGTTGCAGCAAATGTTCCCGTACATAAATATTCAACTGTTGATGAGATTATTGCGTATGCAGAAAGCAAAAATGAGCCGCCGTTTTTAATTATTTGTGACGAGATTGAGGACAGTCACAATCTGGGCGCTATTATCAGAAGTGCAGAGGCGTGCGGTGCACACGGAATTATTATTCCGAAAAGAAGAAATGTCGGTCTGAATTTTATTGTTGCAAAAACATCCTGCGGTGCACTTGAATATATGCGTGTTGCAAGAGTCAGCAACCTTGCACGTACGATTGATGATTTGAAAAAAAAGAATATTTGGGTTTATTGTGCTGATATGGACGGACAGCCATGGTGTAAAACAGATTTTTCAGGTGGTTGTGCATTGGTTATCGGAAATGAAGGCAAAGGTGTCGGAAGACTGATTAAGGAAAAATGTGATATAACCGTAAGCCTTCCAATGTGCGGAGAAGTGAATTCTCTGAATGCGTCTGTAGCAGCAGGTATTATTATGTATGAAGTCACCAAACAACGACTTGGACTGTGAGTGAGAAAAATGAGTGAGAATTTGTCAATTGAAGAAATCCTCAGGCAAGCAGAAGAAATAAGAAAAAGAACTGTCAAAAAAGCGCAATCTGCACTTGAAGAGGTGGATAATTACGCAAATGAGACATCTGATAAAACGATTGAAGTACCAAGAGTGAGCAATGATGATTTTGACAAAACTGCTGTTGTTGATACACAAGAGGTTAAATCGGTTGCGGCAGTTCATAATGAAAAAACAAAGATTATTGACCAAAAAACAAAGGCAGTAAAACTGGATGATAAAACAGGTGTGGTAAAGGATATAAAAAATATCGCATCACAGAAAAAGAGCTTTTTTAATAATCAGGCAGATGAACCGCTGTATTCCAAAGCACCGCCTGAGATTATTGAACGTCCTGCAACAATCAGGAGTAAATCAAAATTTGATAAAACGTCTGATCTTGAAGAAATACCGACTATCGTTGCGGTTGATGAGTTGGAACATACCCGTATTTCTACTGCAAGGTATGGATTCAGAACCGTTCAGGATAATACGGATTATGATGAAGGCGAACAGATTGTCCTTGACGGTTTTAAAGATTTGGACGAGCAAATTTCAACGATTGATGAAAATGTTGCAGAAAAACAATTGCGTGAGCGCAGAAAAGAAAAGGTTAATAAATTCAGACTGTTTGGTTCTGAAGATATTGCAGCTGATAAAAATGCAAGAACAGTTATTGAAAATGATTACAACAATGATGATGAGAAAACGGCTTTTTTAGAAAAACTTTTTGCATCAAAATCATCCATAACATTGTCTGTAACAATGACGCTTGTAATTTCCATTTTAATCGGTTTGCTGACTGTTTTTAAGGACAGTGCGTATATGCCGTCTTTTTTACTTGATTATACGGCCTATTTTATTGCCGTTTTCGCATTATATCTTATTACGATAGTGATTAACGGAAAAACGATTATTCATGGATTTAATTTCAAAAACGGTGTCAACAGTGATTTTCCTGTATCTCTTGTATGTCTGATTGTACTTGTCCATACAGGCGTAATGATGTTTGACAGTGATTTATTTATTGATGACGGCAATGTTTATGCTCTTGCGGGTGCATTCGCGCTGCTTTTCAGCGGCATCGGCAAACGTGCAATGCTGACCAGAATTATCGGCAATTTTGAATTCCTTATATCGCAGGAAGAAAAACATACTGTTGAAAATATCATCAATGCGGTGGATGCAACGATTATAAGCCGCGGTGTTCTTAGCGGTGAGGCAAATCTTAAAACCAGTATAAAAACGGATTTCCCGACTAATTTTCTTGATATTGCCAGCAGTGATGAACCTGCTGATGCAATTGCAAAAACAACCGGATTTATTATGATTGGACTGAATGCAGTGCTGTTTGCTGTGTTTGCAGTTATGACAAAGAATTGGCATGTGGGTTTTAATATAGCTATGTGCGGCCTTTGTGTTTCACTGCCGTGTATGGCTCTGCTTGAGACAAATACAGCACTGTTGGGCGTTTCGAAATCACTTGAAAAGAATGGTTCAATGATTAATGGATTTGAAGGCTCAAAAGTTGTTGATAACGCAAATGCAATTGTTCTTGAGGCACAGGATTTGTTCGGTCCCAAGAGTTGTGAAATCCATGGGATAAAAATGTTCAATGGAGCAAAAGCAGATGATGTAATTCTCAAAACAGCAGCTGTTATTATGAAAACCAAGAGCCCGCTCTCCTATGTGTTTGATGATGTTGTTATCGGAAAGCAAACCATTTTGCCTGAAGTTGAAAGTGTGATTTATGAAGACAGGCTTGGAACATCTGCATGGATTTATAAAAAGAAAGTACTTGTCGGTACAAGGGAGCTTTTAATACATCACGGTATCCGTGTTCCGAAAGAAGAATTTGAAGCCAAATATACCCGTAAGGGACGGAAAATTCTGTATCTTGCTGTTACAGGCAAGGTTATGGCAATGTTTGTTGTATCGTATAATGCTGATCCTAAATTAAAAAAAGCACTCAGAAAACTTGAAAAAAGCGGAATGACAGTGCTGGTAAAAAGTTCTGACCCTTTTATAAATGATGAAAGTATCGCTGAATTGTTTTCTTTGCCGGATGGATTTGTCCGTGTAATGACTTCTTCAAACGGAAGAGCGTTTGAAAAATATTCAAATATGTGTGTGGAAAAATCACCCGCATATGTTGTGCATGATGGAACAGCACTCGGTTTTGTATCAGCAATGTGCGGTGCAGAAAATCTGGAGGAAACAAGAAAAATTCTCAGCGTTATGATTTCTTTTGGATGTGCAATCGGATTCGGAGTAGTAACCCTGCTTGGATTTACAGGCGGTATGAGTGAACTGAATGCAATTAGTGTTATTGTTTTTCAATCATTATGGTGTATATTTGTTGAATTATTGTCAAAACTAAAAAGACTTGGATTATAATTAGGAGTGAGTCTTTTGAAAGATTTGAATTCAACAAAAACCAAAGCAAATTTGATGGCGGCATTTGCAGGTGAAAGTCAGGCACGTAACAAATATACCTACTATGCCAACAAGGCTGAAAAAGACGGATTTGTACAGATTGCAGAAATTTTCAGGGAAACTGCTGAGAATGAAAGAGAACATGCTGAAATCTGGTTTAAGATTTTAAATGGCGGTGAGTTTAAGGATACAGCATCAAATCTTGAGGACGCAGCAAACGGCGAGAATTATGAGTGGACAAATATGTACGCAACTTTTGCCGAAGAGGCGAGAGAGGAAGGGTTTGACCACATTGCCTTTCTGTTTGATTCTGTTGCAAAGATAGAAAAAGAACATGAACAGCGATTCAGGAAACTGCTTCATAATGTTGAAAACGGATTGGTTTTCAGCCGTGATGAAGAAAAAATCTGGATTTGTTCAAACTGCGGCAATATTGTTATAGGAAAAGAAGTCCCTAATGTTTGTCCTGTCTGTAAGCATCCGAAAGCATATTTCAAAATCAAAGCAGAAAATTATTAAAACAAAAATAAACCCCACGGACAGGAGCCTGTTCGTGGGGTTGTTATGTTATTTGCTGTTTATTCAATTGGTCTGAGGTTCTTTAAACTGACATCCATAATAGGTGCAGAATGCGTTAATGCACCGCAGGATACAAAATCAACACCTATTTCTGCAATTTCTTTTAATCTTTCTTTGGTTACATTGCCTGAACATTCAGTCTGTGCTTTTTTGTCAATGATTTCAAGTGCTTTCATCATAGTTTCGTCATCCATATTGTCAAGCATAATGATGTCTGCACCTGCATCAACAGCCTCTTTTACCTGCTCCAGAGTTTCTGTCTCAACTTCGATTTTTCTGACAAAAGGGGCATATGCCTTTGCCATCTGAATTGCTTTTGTTATTGAGCCTGCAGCACCGATGTGATTATCTTTTAAAAGCACGCCGTCACTCAGATTATATCTGTGATTGGTAGCTCCACCGACTGTTACCGCATATTTTTCAAACGGACGCATATTTGGTGTTGTCTTTCTTGTATCAAGCAGGGTTGTTGAATATCCTTCAAGTTCATTCATATATTCTTTTGTGATTGTGGCAATTCCGCTCATTCGCTGAAGATAATTGAGTGCGGTTCTTTCACCGCTGAGTATAGCCTTGATGTCACCGTATATAACACCAAGCAAATCACCTTTTTTTACGTCATCACCGTCTTTGAAATTTGCTTCAAATCGGCTTGTACTGTCAAGAAGTTCGAATGTTCTTCTGAATATATCAAGACCGCAGATTACACCGTCCTGTTTGCAGATAAGTTCGGCTCTGCCTTGTTTATCCTCAGGCATAACAGCATTTGTTGATACGTCTTCTGAGGTTATATCTTCCTTTAATGTGTTGAGTATATAATCATCAACATTAATTTTCATTGTTACACCATTTATCATAGAATTCTCTGTCCTTTCCTTTGATTTCATCCATAATTAACTTTCTGAATTCTTTTTCACGCTCCGGTTTGGCAGGATAAGATTTCAAATCAATATCAGGTAATTTAATGTCTTTTTCTGCTTTATCATCCGCAATCATTAATGCCGCTCTTTTAGCAAAAACAAGACTTTCGAGAAGTGAGTTTGATGCGAGTCTGTTTTTGCCATGGACACCGTTGCAGGCTGTTTCTCCGACAGCGTAAAGATATTTCATTGATGTCTGTCCGTTTATATCTGTTTTTACACCGCCCATCATATAATGCTGAGCAGGTGTTACAGGGACTTTGTCTTTTGTGATGTCATATCCTTCTTCCATACAAGCGTCAAATATGTTTGGAAATCTCTTCTTCGCTTCTTCGCTGCTCATTGTCGGCAGGGTTATGTAAACATAATCTGTTTTGAATTTAGCCATTTCTTCAACAATTGCGTTTGTTACAACATCCCTCGGTTGAAGTTCATCTGTAAATCTTTCTCCGTTTTCATTAAGGAGTATTGCACCTTCTCCGCGCACACTTTCACTGATTAAAAATCTTCTTCCTTTTTGCTTGCTGTAAAGAGTGGTTGGATGAATTTGAATATAGTTCATATCCTGCAGTTCAACATTGTGTTTGATAGACAGAGCGAAAGAGTCACCGGTAATATGCGGATAATTTGTTGAGTTAAGGAAAAGTCCGCCGATTCCGCCGGTTGCGAGCACAATATTTTTGGCTATTATTGCTCCCATTTCCCCATATTCATCTTCACAAACAATACCCTGACAGATATTATCTTTTTCGATAAAATCAATCATTGTTGTTTGTGTGACGAAAGTTATATTCGCTCTCTTCTTTGCAATTCTGAGCAGCGTTGCTGTAATTTCTTTTCCTGTTTCATCTTTGTGGTGCAGGATGCGGTTGCGCCTGTGTGCACCTTCTCTTGTATAATCAAAGTCACCGTCTTCATCCGTATCAAATTTTACACCGAGTTCAACCAGTGTGCTGATAACATCTGTTGATGACTCAATCATAACCCTGACTGATTCAGGATTATTTTCATAATGTCCTGCTTTCATTGTATCTTCAAAATAGCAGTTAAAATCATTTATGTCCTTAAGTACACATACTCCGCCCTGTGCAAGATAAGAATCACATTCCTTTAAATCTTCTTTTGTTATTACAAGCACGTCCATATCTTTTGGAAGACACAGTGCAGTAAACAATCCGGCAACGCCGCTGCCGACTATAACAACATCCGTTTTAATAAAATCTTTTATTTCCATAATTATAATAACTTTCCCAAGGTTAATTTTAGTTATACTTATTCTAATATATAATTTTTTTGTCATATTGTCAAGATTGATAAAGAATATATATTGTGTTAAAATTAAATTATTATATTATGAGTTGGTAGATTTATGAATGTTTTTGATTTTGATAACACAATATATGACGGTGAAACTTTAGTCGATTTTATTGTTTATTACATAAAGACAGACCCGAGGATATGGAAATATGTGCCGAAACTGCTTTATATTTATTTTAAAGATACATTACATCTTTTTACTGTTGAAGAGGCTATAAGGGCATATGCGGGTTTTCTTGAAGGGTATTATGTTAAAATCGATACAGTGGAAGAAGATGTTAAAAAATTCTGGGATAAAAATGAGCATAAGATAAAGCCGTGGTACGATAAAGTACGCAGAGACGATGACATAATTGTTTCAGGTACAACGGATTTTATCCTGGATGAGATTATGAGAAGGATGGGCATTAAAAATTATGTCGGCTCTTCAATAGATAAAAAAACAGGAAAATTCAAACGTCTTTGTTTTTTGGAAAATAAAGTAAAGATTTTCAATGCGCTTTATCCTGATGCTCATATTGATAATTTTTATACGGATTCAATGAATGATAAAGCAATGATGGATATTGTGGACCATGTATTTTTTGTTACAGGGGATAAAATTGAACAAATAAAATAAGATGCTTTGTGCAAAATATGAATATAGCTATTGACAATCGCTCAATATTGTGTTACCCTTTTGTTACCATTTAAAGGCACAATATTTTGTTGCTTTTCGACTGATTTTTCAGTAAATACAATATATTGTATCAAATCTGTTGATTTGACAAATATCGACCACAATTTTAAAAAGTTACATTTTGGATAAAATGTTCAGTGTTTGATTTATTTCAATAGTATTATTTGATATAATATCTGTACTTATGTGATACATAATTTTTCGATTACTACAAACATTAATATATATACCCATTATAAGTGAGGTGATATGTACTTGGAGAATTTTGTTATCAAAGGCGGACGTGAACTTTTTGGTGAAGTTTCAATCAGCGGGGCAAAAAATGCGGCTGTCGCAATTATTCCTGCGGCTCTCTTGGCTGATGATGTAGTCCGTATTGAAAATATTCCTAATATCAGCGATGTAAGATTGATTATACAGATTCTTGACCGTATGGGTGCAGGAATTAAAATGATAAATAAAAACACGATAGAAATCGATTCCCGTTCAGTACAATGTCAGGCGGTTCCTTATGAACTTGCATCCCATTTCAGAGCCAGTTATTATCTGATTGGCGTTATGCTCGGCAGGTTTAAAAATGCAGAAGTAGCGATGCCCGGCGGATGTGATTTTGGTGTACGCCCTATTGACCAGCATATCAAAGGCTTTGAAATGCTCGGCGCAAAAGTTGAAACCGTAAACGGAATGGTTTGTGCCAAGGCAGATAAACTGGTCGGTGCATCCATTTATATGGACGTTGTTTCTGTTGGTGCAACAATGAATGTTATGCTGGCTGCAGTGCTTTCAAGGGGACTTACTGTTATTGAAAATGCTGCTAAAGAGCCGCATATTGTTGACCTTGCCAATTTCCTGAACTCAATGGGTGCAGATGTCCGTGGTGCAGGTACCGACGTGATTAAAATCCGTGGTGTCGAAAAACTTCACGGCTGCACATATTCGATTATACCTGACCAGATTGAAGCCGGAACTTATATGGTTGCTGCTGCAACCTGCGGCGGTGATGTTCTTATTAAGAATGTTATTCCGAAGCATCTTGAGTCCATCAGTGCAAAGCTTGAAGAAGCGGGTGCGGAAATTATTGAATATGATGATGCAGTGCGCGTTACCAGATTTAAAAATCTGACCAAATGCAATGTTAAGACTATGCCTCATCCGGGCTTCCCGACTGATATGCAGCCGCAGATGGCTGTTCTGCTTTCTCTTGCAAAGGGTACAAGTATTTTATCTGAAAGTGTTTGGGACAACCGTTTCCAGTATGTTGGTCAACTGCTGCGAATGGGTGCGGACATTCAGGTTGACGGAAAGATTGCTGTAATTGAAGGCGTTGAAAAACTTACAGGTGTAAACGTTAAGGCTACCGACCTTCGTGCAGGCGCAGCAATGATTATTGCCGGACTTATTGCTGAAGGTGAAACAACTGTTGAGGATATTCAGTATATTGACCGCGGATATGAAGATGTGATTGAAAAATTCGGTTTGCTTGGTGCGGATATAAAACGTGTTGTGATAAATGATACTGAAAATACAGTAGTCGATGCAGGTTAAATAAAATGAAAGCGTATCTTATGGCGGTTGTGCAGAGATACGCTTTTTTAGTGGAGAATATATATGTCAAAAGTTTGTCAGCTGTTTTCAGGAAGCAGCGGGAATTCAATATTAATTTCATCAAAAGGCCATCATTTTTTAGTGGATATAGGTGTATCGGCCAAAAAATGTGAAAAAGCACTGATGGATATAGGTGTAGATCCTGCGAGTATAAGTGCAATTTTTGTAACGCATGAACATATAGACCACAGCAAAGGCGTTCGTGTTTTTGCAAGCAGGTATAAAGTTCCTGTTTTTTTGCCTGAAAGGTGTATAGACAGCATGCTTGAATCGGGTTTGCTTAGTGATAAAGTGCATTTTGAACGTATCAATCATCATATGGAACTTTGCGGGATTGAAACACTTGCATTCAAACAAAGTCATGACAGCTGCGATTGTGTGGGGTATCGATTCAATCTTCACGGTGGCAGGAGTGTATCTGTCTGTACGGATACAGGGTACATAACAGATAATGCAAAAGAGGTTTTGCCCGGTTCGGATTTGATTTTTATCGAATCGAATCATGAAGTTTCTATGGTTGAAACAGGACCATACCCTTATTCTCTCAAAAAAAGAATTCTTGGTGAGTTCGGTCATCTTTCAAATTTTGCCTGCGGTGAATATATGAAGTCGTTGGCGAAAGACGGCACTACTCGATTTGTGCTTTCTCATCTGAGCAGAGAAAATAATATGCCTCACATTGCAAGGCAGAGTGCTGTTGCGTCATTAGCCGAAATCGGGCTGAAAGAAGAATCTGATTATCGTTTGTATGTATCGTCACCTGAGAATAATGGCGGAGGAATTGCGTTATGATGAATATTACCGTAATTGCTGTGGGGAAACTGAAAGAGTCTTATCTGCGTGATGGGTGCAATGAATATATTAAGCGCCTCGGTGCTTTTGCTAAGACGAATATTGTTGAAGTGAATGAAGAACGGATAGGAGATAACCCGTCACAGGCGGATATTGAACATGTTATAAATAAAGAGGGACAAAGAATCATGGCAAAAATACCGAAAGGTGCAGTTGTTGTTCCGCTTTGTATCGAGGGTAAGGAATACGCAAGTCCCGAATTTGCTGCATGGATTGATAAGACTGCACAGAATACATCTCATATCTGTTTTGTTATAGGGGGATCGTTTGGATTGAGTGATGAAGTGAAGTCTGCAGGAAGAACAAAATTATCGTTCGGCAAGATGACACTTCCGCATCAACTGGCAAGGCTGATTCTTATGGAGCAGATATACAGGGCATTTGCAATATCTAATAATTCTAAATATCATAAATAAAAACGAAAAAGGCACTCTTGAATATAGAGTGCCTTTTTCTAAGGGGTAAAAATTTATGTGAAAACGTAATTGGTATATATAAAAAGGTTGTGACAAGAATTTATCAACAACCTTGTTGGCTGTTTCCAACTTTTTCATTTCTCTCTTTGTCTATATTATATGCTTGTGTTTGAAAAAATCAAGTTTTTTGTGCAACTTTCTACTTTTATAACACTTTAAAAGAATAAATTGTAATTTTTTTATATATATTATACAAAATATCACTCCATTTGCTTTCCAAGGAAAGCGGCTGCAACCTGAATTAACTTGACATCGGTTTCTGACGGAAGGGTGCTCTCTTCATTTTCAATGAGAGCCACTGCTCCGCTTACGTCTCCTCCGTATATGATAGGGTAGACAACATTTGCTTTTCTGTTGAATCCTTCAATGGCGTTCATACTTGGCACTGTATCGGTTGCAATGTGGATTGCTCGGTTTTCCATCAGTTCTTCCAGACTTTTAGTGACACGGCGTTCAAGTATCTCTCTCTTGCTGATGCCTGATGCTGCGATAACGTGGTCATTATCCATAATAGCAATTGGCAGTCCGCCGTTTTTATGAAGTACTTCCGCATATTGATTTGCAAAGTTTGAAAGTTCACCGATAGGTGAGTATTTTTTGAAGATTACTTCACCTTCGGCATCGGTGAATATCTCGAGCGGATCCCCTTCTTTTATTCTGAATGATCTGCGTATTTCTTTCGGTATAACAATTCTGCCAAGATCATCAATTCTCCTGACAATTCCTGTTGCTTTCATATTTCCCACTCCTAAAATAATGTAAATTTATCTGTAATATTTTGTACATTTTAATACTACATATACCATTTCTTTGTTGGTTATTTGTGGAAAATGAAAATTGTTATCTGGTTTAGAGGCGAGAAAACTAAGGAGTTTCGTAAATGGTTAAAGTTTATCTTGCTCATCTGATTTTTAATTAAATGTCTGAATATATTCTTGTTTGGATATTAGATATATTCTTTTTATCAATTTCATAAACAATCAGACTGTTATAAGATTTAACCGGTTTTCTTTGATGAAATTCATATTTTCCTCCTTTATTATTTTATGTTTCTTTTGCTGATATGATTGTATATGGTTTGTTCTCATATAACGCCAAAAAACGGTTGCGTAAAGTTTGAATTGCAATATCGAGTTCTTCGGTCCTTTCTGACGGTAGCAATTTAATAATTTTATTTAATTGGCTCGGCTTTGTTTCATTAAGAATATAAGTTCGCAGCAATAATTGATGCAGGGGAGACAGAGAGTTGAAAGCGGACCATAAACACTGATTGCGCTCTTTTTGGATGACATATATTTCAGGATTTTTACTCTCGTGGTAAGTTTGGGATTTGTTGTATATATCATACGCATATTTGTCTTGTATTCTGAATTTATGGTAATAATTAAGCAGGATATAGCGGCAGAAACCGCATACCCATGTCGAGAATTTACTGTTGCCGAGAAAAGTATCAAGATTGATAAAACAACGCTTGAATGCTTCGTTTGTTACATCGTTTATCTGGTTGTATGATATATGCCAACCGGCATGAATTCTTTTTACATAGTTATAAACAATCGGATAAGTATTGCGGTAAAGTCTATCCCAAGTCTGCATATTGCCGTCCAATATTTCCTGAACTGCCAGATAGTCAGAGTGCCATATTCTTTTTGAATGAATGTTGTTGCTTTTCATTAGTTTATTTATCTTATTGCGTATATATGTTTGTTTTTGAATTCCGTAATTTTTGTATAACATTCTTTGTAGATTTTTGTCAATCAAAATACAAAAAATGTCAAAAAATAAGACATAATTGGTTATATTCCATAATGTTTTGGCAAATAAAAAAGACGGTACAGTTAATCTGTACCGTCTGATTCGGGTGGTTCTATTTTTTGGATTTCTTATATTTCATAGGGCATTGTTTTTTGAGAAATGCAATCAATTCATCAAGTTCATCAGGATTAACAGTGCTTTTCTCAATAATATATAATGACCTTTTGTTTTGAAATATAAATATATATTCGCTGTTTTCAATAACTTTGAATATAATATCATATTTCACGGCTGAGGTGCTTATGATTCTGCCGTCGACATAAGTCATTTGCGTGTGCAATTCGTCATCGTAGAAAATGTAATTGCAGACAGCGTCTTTTGAACTGCCCATGGATGCATATTGAATGGAAGGCAATTTAATGAACATATATGCAATTACACCTGATATGACAGAAAACATTAAAATCATATAAGAGAGAGCTCTGTCAATTTTAAAAAATATAATGATTCCCAAAATGAAAAGAAGGATGAATATAATTGATGAAAGTATTACAGCAGGTGTTCTGTTTGGATAGACAGCATGCACGATTTCTTTGCAGGTTTTTTTATTGAACGTTGCACTACCTTTTATCTCCATTGAAACTCCTTTTTATCGGTTTTTTATATTGTATAATACATCGGGATAATCCGTCATAATGCAGTCTGCACCAACACTGATTAGATATTCCATATCCTTTTCGTCGTTAATGGTCCAGTACTGAACTGCCATATCCCGTTCGTGGGCATAATTGATTACTTTTGCTGTTGCGGTATTTATGCCGAAACTATTGAATGGTGCACAGTATGGCAGTTGCAACACAGAACAAGGAGGTTCATATGTTTTGCTGTCTGTGACTGCAGCCCACCAGAATTCGAGAACCTCTTTGATGCCAGTGCTTCTGGTCATGTCGGGATAGTTTTCATCCACATACTGGCTGATTTCAGCATGAAAAGTTCCGAAAATTACTCTGTTGAGCAATTCTCTTTCGGTCAGAATCTGATGCAGAATGTCAACGCCTTTTCTTCCGAGGTCGCCATCATTTTTTATTTCAATTATGTATTGGTATTTGCCGACTGAACCGAGGTAGTCGAGAACATCCTCGAGACGTAATATCTTCAGCTCATCAGGAACATCTGTAATATCGGCATACGGAGTTTCGCCGTCGGTATTTTCAAATTTTGCACCCATATTGAGTGTACGCAGTTCATCATATGTTTTTGTTTCCGGACGGACGTCTTTTTCGCCAAAAACTTTTTCACAATCTGATGTTCTGTCAAGCGTGTCGTCGTGCAGCAATACGAGAACATTGTCTTTGGTGATATGCAGGTCAAATTCGAATACATCAATGGTGAATTCAGGATTTTCAGCACAGTTTTTGAATGCCATAAGTGTCTCTTCAGGTGCTATTCCGCCGCCGCTCCTGTGACCGGATATTTCAGTCTGTGTTGTGATATAAGGATTTTTGGTTTCATACTCTTTTATATTCTTGGGATTTGATTTGTATGAACCAAGAACGTTCAGCAGGATAACCAAAATCACAATAACGCTAAAGACAATGGCAAATATTTTTATGCCGTTTTTCTTTTTTGTTTTTTCTTTTGTTTTCATAAAATTTCACTCCTTAATTTAATAGTAATGGATACGTGTCTGAAAGTCAATTTATTTTTGATTTTTCAAATTGTCTCTTGACAATTCCATTTATTGGGATATAATTATATTAGCACTCGAAACACGAGAGTGCTAATTTTGAAAAATAAAGGTGATCATAATGAGAAAAAAACAGTTCAAGGCAGAGTCTAAAAAACTCCTTGATATGATGATTAATTCAATTTATACACACAAAGAAATATTTTTAAGAGAACTTATTTCCAATGCAAGCGATGCGATTGATAAGTTATATTTCAAATCATTGACGGATGATTCTGTCAAACTTGCAAGAGGCGATTTTAAAATTCGTATTGATGTTGATAAAGAGGCAAGAACCATTACGCTTACTGATAACGGTATCGGCATGACAGAAGAGGAACTTGAAAAAAATCTCGGCACAATTGCAAAAAGCGGTTCGCTTAATTTTAAAGAAGAAAATGCTGACGATAAAAATGCAGAAGATATTTCTGTCATCGGTCAGTTCGGTGTAGGCTTTTATTCTTCATTTATGGTATCTGACAAGGTTGAAGTTGTGTCAAAAGCATTTGGCGAATCCGTTGCCCACAAGTGGGTGTCATCAGGTGCAGATGGTTATACCATTGAAGAATGTGAAAAGAATGATGACGGCACAGTAATTACTTTGTATATTAAAGAAGATACGGAGAATGAAGATTACTCCCAATATCTTGAGCAGTATAAAATTGAAGAACTCGTTAAGAAATACAGTGATTATATCCGCTATCCGATTGAGATGGAAATGTCACACCAAGTCCCTGATCCTGAAAAAGAGGGCGAGTATATTACGGAAATTTCAACTGAAGTTCTCAACTCAATGACTCCGATCTGGAGAAAATCAAAGAGTGAAATCAAGCCTGAAGATTATAATGAATTTTACAAAAACAAATTTATGGATTACAGTGACCCGCTTGCTGTTATTCATTCAAAGACGGAAGGACAGGCAACATTTGACGCTTTGATGTATATTCCTGAAAATCCGCCGTATGACTTTTATTCAAAGGAATATGAAAAAGGACTTCAGTTATATTCAAACGGTGTTTTGATTATGGACAAATGTCCTGATTTGCTGCCGGATTATTTCAGCTTTGTCAAAGGCCTTGTGGACAGTGCGGATTTAAGCCTGAATATCAGTCGTGAAATGCTCCAGCATGACCATCAGTTAAAGATAATTGCAAAGGCAATTGATAAAAAGATTAAAAATGAACTTGCAAAGATGCTGAAGAATGACAGAGAAAAATACGAAAAATTCTTCAAAGTATTTGGTCTGCAGCTGAAATATGGCGTGTATGCAAATTATGGTATGGAAAAAGACGGATTGAAAGATTTGCTGATTTTTGAATCTTCGGTTGCTGATACCTATACTACGCTTAAAGAATATGTTGGCAGAATGCCCGAATCACAGGATACAATCTATTATGCCTGCGGTGAAAATGCACAGAAAATTGCACTTCTTCCTCAACTTGATGCCGTTAAAGAAAAGGGATTTGAAGTTCTTTACTTCACGGATGAAGTGGATGAATTTGCAATTCAGATGCTTATGGAATATGATGGCAAAAAATTTGCAAATATCTGCAAGAATGATCTTGATTTGAGTACCGATACAGAAAAAGAGGCAATCAACAAAAAGAATGAAGAATCCAAGGATTTGCTTGATAAGATGAAGGATGTTCTTGTCGGACAGGTAACATCAGTCAAGTTCTCAAACAAACTCGGCTCACATCCTGTAAGTCTTACTGCTGAGGGATATGTTTCTCTTGAAATGGAAAAGGTTCTCAGTTCAATGCCCGGTGCTAATCAGGGCGTAAAGGCACAGTTGGTACTCGAAATTAATTCCAATCATCCTGTTGCGCAGAAGCTGGCAGATGCTGATGATGAGACTGTTGAAAAGTACACAAAACTTCTTTATACATCAGCACGCCTTATTGCAGGTCTTGATATTGACAATCCGACAGAATTTTCCGATACCATTGCGGATTTGATGCAATAAACGAAACAGGAGGTTGTATTATACACTCAAGTACTTGAGTGCAGCAGCCTCCTGATACATTTCAGAGGGATTTTTATGTTTGAACAGGATTATGTTATGCGTATGATAAAGGAAATGATACGTGCATTGCTTAAACTGCTGTTTGATATTGATTCGGATACACCTTCAGCTGAGTTGATTCAGGACGATAATGCCAAAAATCAACTGATAACACTTACAGATATGATTGACGCGGGTAATATAAATATGGCGGAAAATGAATTGTACCGTACAATTTCCGATAACAATATGCTTGACCTGAAGGTCGGAATACTGTTTTATTCATATCTAAATAATAAAGATGACGAGTTTTTACAGCAGAATCATTTCAGCAGAGATGAAGTTGAAATGGGCATCAGAAATCTTGCCGCTAAATTTAAGGTAAGTGATATATCAAATTTGTTTTGATGCTGTATTATTGTTGTCATAAACAATAAATAATTCGTTATAGTTATGCGAGTAAATAAAAATATCCGAGAGATTTATTTCTCTCGGATATTTTTATTATTCCAGCCATATCGGGTTTGTAAATGCCCATAAGAAATCAGGAAGCGTATAAGATGCTGTATCTTTTACACCCTGTTTGCTTAAAAATGTATTTTCAGCAAAAGCATATATTTTTTCTATTATGGGATTAAATCTGTATGTAATTTCTGCTCTGACAAATCCTGTTTCTTTTACATCAACCTCTGCCATAAATAAAACTGATTTTTTGCTTGCTTTGTTTTCATAAATCAGTTTGTCGTTATTGAAGACTTTGAGCGTGTGTCCTTTTTTCATGTTTGTAATTTTAATTTGAAGCTTTTTGTCAGGATTCAATTTGGCGGTGTCACCAACATTGGCATCGCCGTATGTCATATAAATCATGGATGATTTGGGAGAGTTGGTGATTACGCTTCTGCCTTGTACCATAGCATCAAGAATATCTTTTTCACTTTTACTTTCTGCATGGACGATTGTGGTTGGCATCGCAAGAAGGGGTATACCGAACTGATTCCTATGGAAATCAGAACCGCCGACAGCACCGATTTTGTTGCCTTTCAGCAACTGAGATACCCACCAGTCACGATTTTTCATATTATCGCTGTGCTGGATGGTGTTCCAGACTTCAACACAGTCAAACGGATATGTCTCCATATCAAGTTTGAAACCGCAGTTTGAGCAAAATGGATGATTAAGACTGATAATTGCGCCGTCTTTTTTGCAGGCAGAGATAATCTTGTCATAATCTTCTGCACAATTCAGCGCATATGGTGGTTCAAACGGAACTTTTTTGCCCCAGACATTTACGTGCCCAAGTTCGTCGGTAAGTTCCTGACCCTGTATAACGAGCATATCGCCGTCAAAGTAGCTTTGATTGACGGAATTAACATTGTGGTCAGTGATAATCATAAAGTCGAGTCCTGCTTTTTTGCATTCGTCAACCAATTGTCCTTTTGTTAAGAATCCGTCAAAACTATTGCTTGTGTGCAGGTGATTGTCACCTTTGTACCATTTCCTTGCCATAATTTTACCCCTTTATATTTAGCCAAATAAGAGTTGAACAAAATAAGGTTTAAATCAACAAATTTTCGCTTATACGTCGTTAAATTTTTATCGAATACGCAAGTATGCGATAAAAATTATGCCTTGTCTCACCAAAAATTTGAGTGATTTAAACTGCCGTGCACCTAAAATAATCAATTTCCTGCTCCTACCGCCTTTTTTGTCTATATATACAATAGTATACCTGTGACAAAGAGATGTCGCTATGTATAAAAAACTGATTATTTTAGGCTATTGGGTTCAACTCTTGTTTGGCTATTCGCTGATTAAAATTTCGAGTTTTGCACTGTCTTTTTCAAAACGGCGCTGGCTGATGAGTATAACCAATTCATCACCGTCTTTTATCACAGTATCGCCTTTTGGTGTGATGGATACGCCGTTGCGCTCAATACTCACCACAAGGCAGTGTTTGCCCCAGTCAATATTGCTGATTGTTTTTTTGCTGATTTTACTGCCGACCGGGACGATATATGTTTTAAGTATTTTTTCATCCGTGCTATGGAATTTCGGCTTTTCATGTTCCGTATTTATGATTCTTTCAAGAAGCATTTCATACAATGGATTAACACCAATCAGATTTGCCGTTGCATAACTAATAAGGCTGACAGTGGCAACAGGGAGCAAATTATTCATATTACCGGTGAGTTCAAAGATTAAAACAATACTTGTAATCGGTGCTCTTACTATGGAAGAAAAGAATCCGGCCATGCCGATAACTACAAATTCCTCCCACAACTGCGGCGCAAGGTCAAAAGTATTTATGGATATTGTTCCGCAGATACCACCAAGATAAGCACCAAGAATACATAGCGGATACAGTGTTCCGCCCGGAGCACCGGATGCAAAACAGATTGCACCAAATAAAAATTTAGCGGTAACAAGTGTCAGCAGGATGGATAGTGACGGCCTGTTGTCCATCAGCAATGTTTCCATATTATGGCCGCCGCACAGAATTTCAGGCATAACAAGACCGACAATTCCGCTTATCAAAAAGACGATTGGCAGTTTAACAGAATTAGGGATTTTTTTAATTCGTTTGAAAACATCCTGTGCCTTAACCATTATTAAATTATAAAGGATACCGCTCACACCAAGAATGATACCGATTAAAACCAGAATCCAGTATTGACGCAGCGGGAAATTGACTGTGTCATAATTAAATGTAGTACTTTGACCGAAAAAGAGTTTTGAGGTGTAGTCAGCAGTTATGGTAGCAACTATACCCATGCATAATATATTTTTGTCAAATGAATGGTGGATTTCTTCAAGTACAAACATAATGCCTGCAAGCGGAGCGTTAAAGGCTGCTGCCATACCCGCACCTGCACCGCAGCTAATCATACGCAGTTGGGTTGTTTTGTCTGCTTTGGTCAGCGTTGCCACACCTTTGCCTGCCATACCTCCCAGTTGAACGCTGGGACCTTCTCTGCCAAGTGACAGACCGCAGAATACAGATGCAGTGCCTGCAATCAGCTTGCTGATTATGACTTTCCACCAGTTTGCACTGAAATGACCTTTGATTTCACCGTTTATCTGCGGTATTCCTGATCCTGCCGCCATTGGTTCCCATTTGTTTATGATTGAGACAAAGTAGCCGATTATCAACAAAAAAATAAACCATATGGATATTCTCAATGGATTGCCTTTGACAAAGTCAAGAATTTTCATCAGTTTATTTTCTGCTGATGAGAGCAGAAATCTATACAGTACGGATATAAGCCCTGCAACAATTCCGACTTCCAGTCCGCGCACAATCAGATAAAAACTTTCTTTTTTATGATATTCAATTTTTCTCAGTGTAGTTCTGTTCTTTTCTCTCATATTTGTTATTCCTGCTTTGTTTGAACATCGCAATAAAATCCAAGTATAATTTTTTTGACATTTGTTTTTCTTTATCTATTTCAATATTTCCAAATTAATGTTATCATAAATTCTAAAAATGTCAATTTATATCTGTATCTTATTCTTTCTGTTTGCGTTAAATTTTTGAAAAATGACCGCGATTTTTGCAGAAGTTATTGAAAACCAAAGTGCTTGAATTGTATGTTTGTTGATGTTATACTGTTTTATAAAGGGTTTGAAGAATTGTCCTGAATTTTTGAAAGCCTGCAATGTATGTGTTAACAAAAGGGAGAATATTGAATTCTATGAACCAGAAGATTAAAGCGGTAATCATACCGGTATTATTTGTGCTTGTTGTAATTTTGTCTTCCATAGTTGTTGCCGATGGAATATATTTTCGTAAAAATTTAGCGGAAGAAAAGAACCGTCTTTACGCAACATATAATGAGGAAAAAGCAAATGCCGCAGACGATGGCGATACCAAACAGAAGGATTCTGTTGAGCCACAGAATGTGATAGTTGGCATTTGGGAAAATATGAACAAAGAAGATTCGGTGAATCCACAGCAACTTGTCTTTTTTGCCAATGGATTATGGCTGTGTGAACAAATGAATTATCCTGAATCGTATCAGCTCAATGAAAGCACAATAGGTTTGACATATGATGGTGAATCGGCTGCAGTGGAATATAAGATTGATAAAAACAGATTGACCATTTCTTCCTCTGAAACAGGCACGGCTGAATACGAGTACACGGAATCATCAGTTGATTATGCAGCGTTAAATAGCAATAGTGCAAATACCACATCGGATATTGTTGGCTATTGGCGAAATATGAATGAGAATGACAGGGATTTTCCGAAAATTTTTGTTTTTTGCGATGACGGAGTTTTATTGACAAAGGATTCGTTTTTGGACTTGTGTGAGTATAAAACAGATAACGGTATTTTGGAGTTTACAATGGATGGTTCAAATATTGTTGCCGTGCATTATGAAATTATCGAAAATAAGTTAGTCATCAGTGCTGATGATTTGGGCAGTGTATCATATGAACGAGTGAAACTATAATCTGCTCATAAAATGCTAAAAACAATATTAGATAAAAAAGCAGCCGAACTTCGGCTGCTTTTTCTATTAATGTCTTTAGACAGTTGAGAGCCGAAGGCACGAAACAAAGAACCACCTGCTAAGCGGGTGAGCGTTGAAGGTTATACAAAAAAATCTCCAAACGAGTACAATAGTAGATGTTCAAGCCTACTAAAAGACGAGAGGAGATTTTATGGCAAATCAATATAATAGTTTATCGCATACAAA
>JAETRQ010000006.1 GCA_021770095.1 Eubacteriaceae bacterium
AAGTGGCAAATACAATAAGGCTTGAACAAAGAGAAAGCCCGCGCCTTGAGACGCGGGTTAGTATCAGTGGCTTTTAGCCCTTGTGCAAACCACCCGTTTCACGGGTGGTTATGATTTAGATATTTTGTTCCTTTTTTTGCTTGCTGATATTCATCATGGTGCTTGATTTTGTATTTTTTTCCGTTCATAACAAAATTTGATCCGGTTTGATGAAAATCAAAACATACATTATATTTTCTGCAATCATTATATATATGTTCTACCCAATCAAAATTACATTCCCGTGCATTTTCATATGATTCACCGCCAACGGAAACCAAATCAATTTTTCCGCTTTTAAGATATTTGCTGAAATCAATATTTTCAAGAATAGGGGAGGCAAAAATATATTTTCTTTTTGCTTTTATGCTGATTAAAATCGGTAATCTTTCATCTGCTTTTTCTTGATTTTCACATGTAACGGCAATAATAACATTGTCATATCCGTTATTCCAATCATCAGGTATGCAGTTTTCAAATCTTTCAATACGTTTTGTACAGATTAAAAAATCAACATCTTTTCTTTGTCTGATAATATCCCATACTTCGTCTCTCCATTCGTCTGCCTCTTCAATAAAAAAGTCTGATGTAAAGCAGGTGGCAACCTCTGAACCTGATGGGATTTTATATTTTCCCTCTCTGTTTTTCTTTAAAGGGAGATTGAAATTGGTTTTTGATTTTGTGATAATATTGCTGTCTTTGTTATGCATTTTATCCAGATAAAACACATAGCAGTTTTTACATCCCGGTGAGCATTTGCGGCACCCATACCAAGGATTCCATAACTTGTTTCCCATTTTTAATTCCTTTTAATTATCTGAGCCAAAACGGATTTTCAGCCATAATTTGGCTATTTTCTTTCCGCCTATCAAAAGCAGCAATCCAATCAATGCCAATATAGAAAAAATGATAATACCATAGGTCATAAAACTTGATTTTATTTCATTGTATATTCCATATATGCCTATAATCAAGGACATTAATCCGGCGAGTCTGTAAAAGAAAAAGTCATGTATTTTTTGTTTACCTAATGATATATCTTTATTAACTTTTACGGAATAGCTTGTCAAAAATTCTGACAGTTCACCAATCAATAATCTTAATACTCTATCTTCCTCTGTGCGTGCAGCATAATTGTATTTGTACTTGTAATCTATTATAGAAAGATAGTTTTCGTAACTTGTTTCCGTAATAACTTTTGATTTGTAAAGTATTTCAATTTTATCAAAAAGCAAATCACATTTGTCTGCATTGCAATTTGAGTATATGTAATCAACAATACTTTCAAGACATTCATACATAGAATTTGCTCTGTATTCAAAATTATTGCCGCTGAAACTATCAATAACATTGTCAAATGATTTTGAAATGTCAGGATATTTTTTCAGCATCTTTTGCATTTTGAACTGATAACTTTCCATATTTATCCTCATTTATAAAGAATGGTTAGATTAATAAAAATGTGTCTGCCTGAATAATACAAATTTATAATAAAGAAAAAACATCCACAATCATGTGTGGATGTTTTTTTGGCGCAGAGGGTGGGATTCGAACCCACGCGCCCTTTCGGACAAACGGTTTTCAAGACCGCCTCGTTATGACCTCTTCGATACCTCTGCGTTTCATTGCTCAATAATATTACCACACATATATTTCGTTGTCAAGAAAAATTTTAAAAAAAGAAAGGCTCTTTTTCAAGAGCCTTTGAAAACTGTAATCAGCCTTCTTCTTTCATCTTTGCAAAGCATTCGCTGCAATATACAGGACGATCACCGTTTGGAATGAACGGAACTTTGCATTCAGCACCGCATGTTGCACAAACTGCATCGTGTAATTCTCTTGGTGCTCTCGCTGCTGCCTTCCTCTTGTCGCGGCATTCTTTGCATCTCTGCGGTTCATTAACGAAACCTTTTTCAGCATAGAATTCCTGCTCGCCTGCAGTGAATACAAATTCGTTTCCGCAGTCTTTACAAGTTAAAGTTTTGTCTTCAAACATTTTTGCATACCTCTCATATTAGATTAGTGTCGGATTTCTATCGGATTTGCCTAGTCACAAAGAAATTTCTGCCAATTTCCTGCGAACCCTTTGTAAAGCATTATCAATTGCTTTAGGTGTTTTGCATAATCTTTTTGCAATTTCATTGTAACTGCAACCGACAATGTGCAGTCCTAAAACTTCGTTTTCAAAATCTGAGAGATTTTCTTGAAGAACTTTAGTCAACAGTGAAACGCTTTCTTGAGCGATGAAAATATCTTCAGCGCTGTCAAAACCATTGCTTAAAGGTATTTCCTCTTCCGCAAATTCAATGACTTGCTGAACAGGGATGTCCTTAAGGCGATAGTATTTTCTCAATGCTGATTGTATTGAATTGTCAATACAGGTGTTGGCATATGTTTTGAAACTTGCACCTTTGGTATTGTCATAAGTCTTGATTGCAGAGAAAAGACCAATCATTCCTTCTTGTATAATATCTTCTCTCTCCATAGGTGACTCATTATACTTTGATGCAATTACCTCAACATATTGCCTGAATTTCCTGATGGCAATTTCAAGGTGAAAATCATCACCGGATTGCGCACTTGAAAGAATTTCGTCAACATTTTTTTTATCAAACTCTGACATAATTCTCTCCCACCTTATGTATATAATATCAAATTATTACTTGATAGTCAACGAATATTATTGCGGATTCTTAAAAACTTTTGAGCATATCGACTAAAAATTACAAATAATTACAAAATCCGACTTAATGCTAAGCCGGATTGTTATTAAACATTAAATCTGAACAGGACAATATCGCCGTCTTTCATAACATATTCTTTGCCTTCAGAGCGAACCAGTCCTTTTTCTTTTGCAGTATTCATGTTTCCGCAAGCCATTAAATCGTCGAATGACACAACTTCTGCTCGGATAAATCCGCGTTCAAAATCTGTGTGAATTTTTCCTGCGGCTTGTGGTGCTTTTGTGCCTTTTTTGATTGTCCATGCTCTTACTTCGGGTTTTCCTGCGGTTAAGTATGAAATAAGACCAAGCAGTGCATAACTCTTTTTGATCAGTCTGTCAAGACCGCTTTTTTCCAATCCCATATCTGCAAGGAACATTTCTTTTTCTTCATCATCAAGCTGAGCAATTTCAGCTTCCATTTCAGCACAGATAGGGAGTGTTTCAGCACCTTCTGCATCAGCAATTTCTTCAACTGTTTTGAAATATTTATTGTTCTCAATTCCGTTTGTAAAATCATTTTCACCCATATTGCAGGCGTAGATTACAGGCTTTATTGTCAAAAGTGATATTTCCTTGAGATATTCTTTTTCATCTTCGCTGATTTCAACACTTCTGGCTGTTTTTCCTTCTTCCATTTCACTTTGCAGACGTTCAAGGAAGGCAACCTCGCCTGCCAGTGTTTTGTCACCCTTCATTGCTTTTTTGCGTGAATCAATTCGTCTTGAAAGGATGTCTAGGTCAGAAAGTATGAGTTCAAGATTTATTGTTTCAATATCTCTTGCCGGATCAATGCTGCCGTCAACATGTGTGATGTCATCATTTTCAAAACATCTGACAACGTGAATTACTGCATCCACTTCTCTTATATGTGAAAGGAATTTGTTGCCGAGTCCTTCGCCTTGTGAAGCGCCTTTAACCAGTCCTGCAATATCTACAAATTCAATTGTTGCAGGTGTGAATTTATCCGGTTCATACATCTCTGCGAGTTTATCCAGTCTTTCATCAGGCACGCTTACCATTCCGACATTTGGTTCAATTGTACAAAACGGATAATTCGCACTTTGGGCACCTGCGTTCGTAATAGCATTGAATAATGTGCTTTTGCCTACATTCGGCAAACCAACCATACCGAGTTTCATCCATATTTCTCCTTGTATCGCTTAATCTGAATTGATATTATATAACAAAAATTCTTCTTTTACAAGTATTATTTTAATCAATAATACTCTTGACTTTATTCTGTAAATAATATATTATATTTCTTAACATTTTTCAATGAGTTGTGAAAAGGGGATGTCAGTATGAAACTCAATGGATCACAGATTGTTCTTGAAGTACTTAAAGAACAGGGTGTTGACACAATCTTTGGTTATCCCGGAGGAACAATCTTAAACATATTTGACGAATTGTACAAATATGGCGACACTTTTAAACATATCCTTACCGCTCATGAGCAGGGTGCTTCCCACGCTGCTGACGGTTACAGCAGAGCAACCGGCAAAGTCGGTGTTTGTTTTGCAACATCAGGTCCCGGTGCAACAAATCTGGTAACCGGTATTGCAACTGCTCATATGGATTCAATACCGGTCGTTGCCATTACTTGTAACTATGCCACATCAGGTCTCGGCCGTGATTCTTTTCAGGAAGTGGATATTACCGGTATAACCATGCCGATTACAAAGCATAATTTTATGGTTAAGAATATTGAGGAACTTGCACCTACCATCCGCCGTGCTTTTGAAATTGCACAAAGCGGACGTAAAGGACCTGTTCTCGTTGATATTCCAAAGGATATTACAGCAGATGTATGTGAATATGTTCCTCAGCCAAAGGTTGAGCCTGAACCGTTCAAACATCCGAAACAGAAATGTTTTGACAGGGCAGTAAATCTTATTAAAAATGCCAAAAAGCCGATTATTTATGTAGGCGGCGGTGCAATACTTGCTGATGTCGGCAAGGACCTCGTCACTTTTGCAGAAAAGATTGACGCACCTGTTGTATCATCACTTATGGGTTTGGGTGCATTTCCGAACGGTCATCCGCTTCATCTCGGTCTTATCGGTATGCATGGTCATTTTGAATGTAATAAAGCAGCACATGACTGTGATGTGTTAATCGTTGCAGGTGCCCGTTTCTCAGACCGTGTTGCAGGTAACAGAGCAAAGTTTGCTCCGAATGCTGAAATTTTACATATTGATATTGATTCTGCTGAGATGGATAAAAATATTGTTTCAAATTATCATCTCAGAGCTGATCTTGCAGAAGTTATTCCTATGCTTACTGATGCAGTTGAACAACTTGATCACAGCGACTGGAAAGAAGAAATCAATTCGTTCAAACGTCCTTTCAATCAGCTTCAGATTGGCGATTATGTCAATCCGCAGACTTTGATTGAAGCCGTTGACAAAGCAACTCCTGATGATACGATTGTTGTTACGGATGTCGGTCAGCACCAGTTATGGGCTGCACAGTTTTATAAATATACTATGCCGCGTACTCTTCTGAGTTCAGGCGGTCTTGGCACAATGGGTTATTCGATGGGTGCTGCAATGGGTGCTGCTGTCGGTTGCCCGGGCAAACGTGTTGTTATGTTTGCGGGTGACGGCGGTTTCCATATGAATTTAACAGAACTTGCAACAATGGCATCATACAATATTCCTGTTGTTATGTTCATTATGAATAATACAGTGCTTGGTATGGTTCGCCAGTGGCAGAAGATTTTTTACGGCAATCGTTTTTCTGATACCGATCCTCACCGTGCAACTGATTTTGTAAAAGTTGCAGAGGCATTTGGCGTTAAGGGAATGCGTATCAATACAAATGATGAAATTGAATCTGTTATTAACGAAGCATTCAAGGTGAACGGACCGGTAGTGGTTGAATGCAGAATTTCTCCGGATTCAAATGTACTTCCGATGATTCCGCCCGGTGGTTCTGTAGCAGATATCAAGGAGGAAATGTGATTATGGCAGAAGAAAAACTTGTTTTATCAGTTCTTGTTGATAATGTGTATGGTGTGCTTCAGCGTGTTGCAAGTCTTTTCTCAAGAAGAGGATATAACATCAGTTCACTTACAGTTAGTGAAACAGAGGATATTGCTTTTTCAAGAATGACGATTGAAACATATACCGAGCCTGAAAATTTCAGACAAATTAAGGCGCAGCTCCTTAAACTTGAGATTGTAAAAAAAGTTTCTGAACTTACGGATGAAAACTCAGTTTCGAGCGAACTCTTGCTGGTTAAAGTAAAGGCAGCAGGTATTGAGACAAAGAACAGACTCCTTGCATTGAATGCCCGTTACGGTTCACGTGTCCGTGATGTTTCCATGACAACTGTTACTCTTGAATTTACAGGTGCAGGTGCAACCATTGATTTGTTCATTAATGAACTTGAAAAGGACTTCGGTATAGTTGAACTTGCACGTACAGGCGTGACTTCTCTTGAACGCGGTGAAGGCTCATTTACCGACGATATTTAATTACAATACAACGAAATCAGGTGAAATATTATGGGTATGACAATGACTCAAAAAATATTGGCTGACCATGCAGGACTTGACAGTGTTGTTGCAGGTCAGTTGATTGAAGCAAATTTGGATATGGTACTCGGCAACGATGTAACATCTCCTGTTGCTATTAATGAAATGAATAAATTCGGCAGAACTTCTGTTTTTGACAAAACAAGAATCTCTCTTGTTATGGATCATTTTACGCCTAACAAAGATATTCAGTCTGCTGAAAACTGTAAGCAGGTAAGAGAATTTGCCAAAAGTAATGATATTTTACATTATTATGATGTAGGTAATATGGGTATTGAACATGCACTTTTACCTGAAAAAGGTATTGTTACCTGCGGCGATTGCATTATTGGTGCAGATTCTCATACTTGTACATACGGTGCACTCGGTGCATTCTCAACCGGTGTTGGCTCAACAGATATGGCAGCAGGTATGGTAACAGGCAAGGCATGGTTCAAAGTCCCTTCTGCAATCAAAGTTGTTATCACAGGAAAAAAAGCACAGTGTATTTCAGGCAAGGATGTGGTTCTTCATCTTATCGGTATGATTGGTGTTGACGGTGCGTTATACAAATCACTTGAATTCACAGGTGACGGCATCAAAGAACTCACAATGGACGACAGACTCTGTATTTCCAATATGGCTATTGAGTGTGGTGCAAAGAACGGAATTTTTCCTGTTGATGATGTGACTCTCGATTATGTTAAGGGCAGAACGCTCAGGGAATATAAAGTCTATACTGCGGATGAAGATGCTGAATATGACAGTGTGGTTGAGATTGATTTAAGCACGCTCAAACCGACTGTTGCGTGTCCTCATCTTCCTGAAAATACGAAGACTGTTGATGAGTTGGATAAGATTGAGATTGATCAGGTCGTTATCGGTTCCTGTACAAACGGCAGAATGGAAGATATGCGTGCAGCAGCAGAAATTCTGAAAGGCAATAAGGTTGCAAAGGGTGTAAGATGTATTGTTATCCCTGCAACACAGGCTGTTTATCTCCAGTGTATAAAAGAAGGTATTGCAGAAATTTTTGTTGAGGCAGGTGCCATTGTTTCGACACCGACTTGCGGACCTTGTCTTGGCGGACATATGGGCATCCTTGCAAGCGGAGAAAAAGCAGTTTCAACTTCTAACAGAAATTTTGTAGGCAGAATGGGTCATACCAAGAGTGAAATTTATCTTGCTTCTCCTGCAGTTGCGGCTGCTTCTGCGATTAAGGGTTATATTGCTGACCCGAGAAATATTTAAGGAGGTCGGGAATATGAAAGCAAAAGGATTTGTACATAAATTTGGTGATAATGTTGATACAGATGTTATTATACCTGCACGTTATCTGAATAAGAGCGACGATGCTTGGCTTGCATCTCATTGTATGGAAGATATTGACCCTGATTTTGTTAATAATGTTAAATCAGGTGATATTATGGTTGCACAGGCAAACTTTGGCTGCGGTTCTTCACGTGAGCATGCGCCGATTGCCATAAAAGCTTCCGGTATTTCCTGCGTAATTGCATCAACATTTGCCCGTATTTTTTATCGCAACGCTATTAATATCGGTTTGGCTATCCTTGAATGCGATGAGGCTGCCAATGATATTAAAGCAGGGGATGAAGTTGAAGTGGATTTTGACAGCGGCGTTATTACAAACTGCACAACAAATAAAACTTATCAGGCACAACCCTTTCCGCCGTTCATCCAAAATATTATTAAAAACGGCGGTTTGATGAATTCTATTAAATAGTGAAGGTATGGCAATGAAATTCGTTCTTAGCAAAGATACACTCCGATGTGTATGGGGTGATACTGCTCAATATTGGTTTTCACGTTTGGATTATACAATACATACATCGGATGAACTTTCATTTGATGATGAAACTCAGGTGATTGAAAATGGATTTATCCCATTTTTAACAATCAGTAATGAAGAAGTTATCAGAGCATATGTTAAATTTTTGGATAATAAAAAAATTAATTCTGTTTTTGATAAACTTGAGTCATCTGATTTTGTTGAAACATTCTGGAAATATTTTAATGCATATCCCGATATTTCATCCGGACTTGATGCTTTTGAAGAAAAATATATTCTCAGCAAAGCAGTCAATTGGTGTGAAGAAAACAGCATTGATTACAAAATTGAAGAATAAAATTTCCAGCCCGAAGGACATAGCAGTGTTCTTTGGGCTGTTTGTTTCTAAACATTTTATTAACTAAATGCTGATTATATTGAAAGTTTAGTATGTTTTGTGTACTATCAAATTGGAAGGGGTGTTTTTATGAAAAATCATAAAGAGCATCGTAAAATACTCAAAGTCAGACCGTTTAATATGGCGAATTTTTCAGGCGGTTCGGGGTATCTTGTCTTTTCGCTGATATATCAATTCTTTGCAGTTTTGCCTGCAATTGCAATCATTTGGATTGCGTCGTTGGTCAAACTTCCAAAAGATAAGGAAAGTAATGTTATTGATATAAAAAGAGCAGAAAAAAGATATTATGCCGTATCTATTCCGATTTGTACTGCAATCATTATTCTTGGTACTGTTATGGCATTTGTTTGCAATTACGGAACTTTTGCCGAATATTGGATTGAGGTTCTTTTTATTGCACTTGTTCCAGGAATAAGCTTGTTTTTTATACTCAGATTTTTTCATTCAATACTTGTTAATAAAGCAAATTCGGATGAAGGCGTAGATACTAAGTATATTATTATAGAAATAATTTTTTCAATAATTGCTACGCTTGTTTTGTTCGCTATTGTATTTGCTGCTTCCATTACTATGGATGGGATTCTAAGTGATATTGCTTATCAAAAGCAATATGGATAATGCGGAGTTACTGAATTATGATTATTAAAACAAGACGGGAATCTTTCGGCGGTATTATCTATTTTGAAAAACCGGGATTTGTCGGTTATGTCAATCATGCAATGGCGGATGCTTTGCGTATAAAAAAGAATAATAACGTGCAGTACAGGGATGATGTTTTTTCTGCTCCGCTTGATGCCCATTTTGCTGTTACAACAAGATGTAATATGTATTGCAAAGGCTGTTATAATACAGTCCGGAGCGACGGCTGTGTTGATATTTGTCTTGATAAAGCAAAGCGTATTATCGACAATTTGTCGGATTTGTCGGTCTTATCTGTCTCTTTCGGCGGTGGTGAGCCGACATTATATCCTCAAATTATAGAACTTGCGGAATATACATATTCCAAAAACATTCTGCCGAATATGACGACGAATGGGTTGACAATGACTCCCGAATTTGCAAAGAAATGCCGTATTTTCGGCAATGTGCATTTCAGTATTCATAAGCCGTCTGATATTGAAATTGCTTTTAATGCAGCGCGGATATATAAAAAATATACAGGTAAAAAAGCAGGTCTTAATCTTTTGATTACGACTGAAACCTATCCGTTGCTTGAGGATATTGTAAACAAAGCAAATCATTCTGCATTTAGTAAAATTTTATTTTTACGATATAAGAGAACTTCAAAAAATACGCAAGTGAATGATTTGCCTATGGATAATAAAATGCCTGAAGTTTTTGAAAAACTCAAAGTATTGTCAAAAAAGAGCAGGTTAATGTTTTTATTTGATTGTTCTTCTATGCAGGAACTTGCATATTCAAAACTTTCATCATCAAAATTATTGCGTAAAGTTGATGCCAATGGCTGTTATGGCGGTAATATGTATATTGCAATAGATGTGAATGGTAATTATAAACCATGCTCTTTTTGGAATGAAACATTCGGAGATGCTGAGTTTCTGAATTTTGATAATTGGCTGAATAATGAAAAATTGGCTGACTTCAGAAAACATAAGTTTTCATCAAAGTGCGATGATTGTAATTACTTTAACTTGTGTAATGGCGGATGCCGGCTTGAATATCTTGATTGTAAATGTTAAAAAAGGTATACAGTTCATCAAAACTGTATACCTTTTGTTCTATTCATTGTCTATACATACGAGTGTTCAACGGTAATAATTAAATTCACCCTGCTGTCATATTCTTTATATAATTTATTTAAACCTATAATTATGTCTGCGCTTGTTTCTTTTTGCAAATATGGAACTACAAGTTCAAACATAATATTGATTCTGTCATTCTTTTTTACCATACTGAATTCGTGGAAAGTGAAGTTTTCATTGTATTCTTTTATTACTTTTTCGGTTAATTCTTTGTAGTGATTGATTTCTGCATTATCGGTTATAACAGGATCCATATGGATGCACATAACAATTTTTAATTCTTTTGATATTTTTTTCTCGATTTTGTCTATTATGTCGTGAATTTCCATAATATCTCTGTTAGCCGATACTTCTGCATGGACAGATGCAATACGCCTGTCAGTGCCGTAATCATGTATAATTAAATCGTGTATGCCGAGTATTTCTTTTTCTTCACTGATAATTTTTTCAATATCTTTCACAAGTTCTTTGCTCGGTGCTTCGCCGAGTATTTTGCTTGTAATATCTTTTACAAGTTTGATGCCTGATATAAAGATGAATATCGCTACCCCGAGACCGATTATTCCGTCGGCAATTTTGAATGAAGTGAATGAGGAAATAAGAAGTGCAATGATTGCGGCAGTTGTTGCAATACAGTCGTTGAGACTATCTTGTTTCACTGCTTTAAGATTGATATTATCAGTGATGCTGTAAAATCTGCTGTTTATATATGCCATATAAAACTTGACTAAAATTGCACAGATGAGCAGGATTAATGACCATATGCTGAATTTTACTTCGGGCGGATTTATTATTTTTTCCACTGAACTTTTGCCGAGTTCAAAAGACATAATGAATATAAAAAAGGACACTATCAGTGCGGATATATATTCAACTCTGCCATGACCGAACGGGTGTTCTTCATCAACAGGTTTGTTGGATATTTTCGTCCCGACTATTGTAACGATATTTGACCCCGCATCTGAAAGGTTGTTGACTGCATCTGCTGTTATGGATACAGAGTTTGTTACAGTACCTACGGCAAATTTCAGTATACACAGCAGGATGTTGAATATCACACCTGTAATTCCGCTGCAATTACTCAGAAACTCACGTTGGTTTCTGCCTTTTTTATTTGATAATTTGATGAATAATCTTGTCATAAACAGCACCTGCACTTTTTTAAATCATTACCTATGGTATATCATATTTTTTGCTTTAAAACAAGTGAATACTGTGTTATAATTATTTTTGGGTGATTAGATGGAGAAAATGCTTATTATTAACGGTTCGCCGAGAGATAACGGTGTGTCGGCTGAACTGATTAATCAGGTAAAAAAATATTTTATTGATTGTGAAATAAAACAGTATGATACTTACAAAATGGCACCCGCTCCTTGTACGGACTGCCGCTATTGTGAGTATCATAACGGCTGTTCCAATAAAGATTTGGATTTCTTTTTTTATGATTTTGAACAGGCTGATTATATCCTTTTTTTCAGCCCGATTTATAATAATTTCTTTCCTGCTCCGCTAAAGGCGATAATAGACCGTTTTCAAAGGTATTACAGTGCAAGGTTCAAACGCGGAGCAAATCCGCCGATTGAAAAGCACAGGAAAGTCGGTGTGGTTATAGTCAGCGGTTCTAACGCAAGGCAGTGTGCTGATTATATGAATGCTACGCTCAAACAGGCATTTACTGTTTTGAACGGAGATGTCTGTGCAAGGTATTATATTCCTGATACAGATTCCGGTGCATATACCTTTAATCTTGTTGAACTTGAAAAATTCGTTCACCAACTCAAACGGTAGTCTATATGGATTGACGAAATTTTAACAATGTGCTATTGTTGAATTATAGACAAGCGTAGTATTAATTTTGATGGGGAGGACATTTTATGAAACGGTTTTTATCAGTGTTTTTATCTTTATTATTGGCATTATCCGTGTTTGTGCCATGTTATAGTTTAATATCATCTGCTGTTGAAAGAAAAAGTGTGGACCGTTTTTGTTCTCTTATCAGTGATATGAATGAGAAATACGCTTTGGAATCCGGCACATTTGAAGCAGAAGCGAATAAGAACAACCCCAATGCAGTTGAGGACAGATTAATTGTCAAAACGAAAGATAAAATTTCCGATGATACTGCATTGGAGAGTATTTCAGGTCTTGAATATACGTTGCTGCAGTATGAAGATAAACAGGCTATGGAGAAGGCATATGATGAACTGCGTGATAAGGGATATACCGTAGAAAAGGACAGAATATTAAGCATCAAAGACAATACCATAAAGAATTTAAGAACTATGGCTGACGGATACTCAGGAAATACGGAAGAAACATCCGACAGATGGTCATATGAATCCGTTATGTCTGATTATGCAAAGGCTGAAATTGAAAAATCAACAGCATATAATAACGAAATAATTGTCGGCGTGCTTGATTCGGGTGTTGATTATAATCACGAGCTGTTCAGTGGGCGAATTGAAGATACCTCATTTAATATGAGTGCATCCGGTGAAGAAGATGACTGTATGGATGACAACGGTCACGGCACAGCTGTTGCAGGTATCATTGCACAGGCAACCCCTGATAATGTTAAAATCAAACCATATAAAATTATTGATGAAGAAGGTTATGTGTCCTTATCAGAATTTACTGCAGCAATGGAAGCTATACTTGCAAGCAAAGATTTGCCCGATATTATGAATATCAGTTTGGGCGGTTATCTGTTTGAAGAAAATATGTCACTTGAAACCGAGCTTGTATCAAGATTAGTTGATAAGGGCGTAACAGTATGTGTTGCATCGGGCAATGACAATCTTCCTGTTCAGTATTGCACACCTGCAGATTGCGAAAGTGCAATAACAGTCGGTGCATATGATTACACAAATCATATCTGCTCTTTCTCAAATTACGGTGAAGAAGTGGATGTTGCCGCACCGGGTTACAATGTATATTCAATTGATTTATGGTCGGGAGATTACTATGCTGATTACACAGGTACATCCTTTGCCTGCCCTATAGCAAGTGCTGCCTGTGCATACATACTTATGCAGAATCCAAAGTTATCTCCCGATGAGGTACAAAACCAAATCAAAGCTTCTGCAGTAGATATGGGTGAAGATGAAAGAGAGTATTACGGCTTCGGTATGCTGAATTTTCCCAATCTTTTAGATGCTAAGGAATATATAACTCCTGAGCCAAATATTAAGGGCGGATTTTTTACGGATACTCAAACAGTAACCTTTGAAAATATCCCTGCTGATGTTCAGCTTGTATATACACTTGATAAGTCAATACCGAGCAATACAAATGGAACTGTTTACACAAATCCGATTACAATTGACAATGAAATGCAGTTAAATTATGCATTAATTAAAAACGATAAATATGCAGGCAATGTTTCATCACAGTATTACACAGTTCAGTATGTTGCCGATGAAAACGATTTTGAAATTACTGAAGATGGTATAATCACTGCATATAACGGCAATAAAAATAATATTATTGTCCCGGTAACAATTAAAGGAATTGTGCCTACGCAATTAAAAGGTACTTTTGAAAATGGGAATATGACAAGCGTAATATTACCTGAATCCATAACTGATTTTGTTAGTTATACTTTTTCAAATAGCGAGGAACTTAAATATGTTACTGCACACGGAGTAACATCAACGGCAACATCTTTTAAAAATTGTTATAGTTTGAAATATTTTGATGCTCCAAATGTAAGAAGTATAAAGCAAAGCGCATTTGAAAACTGTTCAATGATGCATGAAATCAATTTTGAAGATTCTCTTAAATCTCATATCAGTTATGCTTTTAGGAATTCCGGTTTATTATCAATACATTTATCTGATCTTGAAGTTAAAAATCAAAATGGGTATATGGGCGTTTTTGAGGGTTGCCCGCTTATTAACTGCAGTATTACAGGTGTTAATGTATTTGGTGATGAATATTTTGCAGACTGCCGTTTTTTGCAGAAACTAAATATTCCCGATGCTGTTAAACTCGGTCAGTTTGCAATCAGGGAATGTACTTTTCTGACAGAACTTGATTTATCAAATATTGAAAAAGTATGCTATAACACTTTTTCATATTGTTATATTGACACGCTTTATGCACCTAAGCTTAATAAACTATTAACCGGAACATCATCTATAGTACAGGGAATTGCTTTTAATTCTTTTATACGAGTTGTTGATTTGCCTGCACTTACCGATGCAAACAGACTTCTTTGTTCAATGTACGTAGAAGAAGTTTATCTTGAAAATCTTGAAACTATGTATAAAAACACACTTTCAAATCTTCCTGCATTAAAAGTTGTATATCTGCCAAAAGTTCAAACTTATTACAGAACAGCAGTAAATAAAATGGAACAGCTGGCAGTGCTTGGACCGACAGAGATAATATGGATTCCACAGGCAGAATGGGATTATTCTGCTCTTGATATTCCTGAAACAACCAAACTTGTTTTTGCACCGAATATGACAACCTGTATGTCTCTTCACGGCTATGATACAATATTTGTTTTGTCTGATAAGGCTGAAAAGATTAAAATATCACCATGTGACAAAAGTTATCAGGACAATGTTTATCCTACCATAATTGCACCAAAGGATTCTGCTGCTTGGAGTCAGTGGCCTTATTCCGATGAAGATCCTATGACCTATATTGATTCCGATACAGTTGATTTTAAAGGTATTAATGCACAGAATGTATTGATTTATGCAAACGGAGATACCAAACTTGAAATACCGCTTTCTTATATTGCGGATTTCTGGGATACAGATTTGGTTAATAAAACAACACGCGACGCACCGTATATGTTTGTGTTTGACTTTACCAATGATAAGGTAATCAATGCAAAGGATTATTCAAAATTTTTAAAACTGGACGGTCTGAATGATTATATTGATGACAGTGATGTTGACGACAGAGACCCTGCTGATAATGATATTCCGTGGGGGAGTTAATTCAAATTTAATATTTAATTTTCGAGGGCGGATTTATCCGTCCTTGATTTTTTATCTGCTGCTTTATGATTTGTTAAAATATAATTTATATATTATATATTGCTTATTAATACTTGTTATGGTATAATGAACTGATTATAAAATGGAGAAGTATGTATGATTATTCTTGGTATTGATCCCGGTTATGCGATTGTAGGCTGGGGGATTTTGGAGTATAAGGCAAATAAATTTCGTGTACTCGGTTACGGCGCAATCACCACTGAGGCAAAAACACCTTTTCCGCTCCGTCTCCAGACAATCTATAATGATATGTGCTATCTGTTTGAAAAGTACAAGCCTGAAGTAATGAGTATGGAAAAACTTTTTTATAACAACAATGCCAAAACGGTTATTGATGTTGCACAGGCAAGAGGCGTAATCACGCTTGCCGCACAGAATTACGGTGTTGACATTTTTGAATATACACCGCTTCAGGTTAAGCAGTCGGTTGTCGGTTACGGCAGGGCTGAAAAAAAGCAGGTGCAGGAAATGACGCGTGTTATGCTCGGTCTTGCAAAAATTCCGAAGCCTGATGATACGGCTGATGCACTTGCAATGGCAATTTGCCATGGACATTGTTCAGGCTCCCTGATTAAAGGATTGAGGTAAAATTATGCTTTATAATATACGCGGAACGCTCACGGTCAGTGATGTCAATTTTATTGTGATTGAATCAGGCGGAGTTGGTTTCAAATGTTTTACAACACTGAATACTGTTAAGAATATAGGTGAAACAGGCAAACAGGTCAATGTGTATACTTATCTTTCCGTTAAGGAAGATGCAATGGACCTTTACGGCTTTTCAACTCTTGCAGAACTTGATGCGTTCAAACTGCTTATCACTGTTTCAGGAATCGGACCAAAGGCGGCAGTTTCCATTCTTTCTGAATTTACACCGGATAAACTCGCAATCTGTATCGCCTCAGGTGATGCTAAAGCAATAACCAGAGCACAGGGTGTCGGTAAGAAAACTGCTGAAAGAGTTGTGCTTGAACTGAAAGACAAAATGGGCAGTATTGCTGTTGACACAAATATTGCTCAGGCGGTCAGCGGTGTGCAGTCCATCAATGAAAGTTCACAGTCAGCCGAAGCGGTTGAGGCTCTTGTTGCACTCGGCTATTCACAGTCTGATGCAGCAATTGCTATCGGCAAAATGGACAAATCACTTTCAGTTGACGAGATGATAAGACAGGGGCTTAAACAACTCGCAAGAAATTTATAGGAGTTAAAGTTAAATTATGCAGGAAACAGAAATGGATTTTGAAAACAGAATCATTACTTCTGATTTTACTCCCGAAGATAATGATATTGAAAATTCTCTGAGACCGAAAACGCTTGACGATTATATCGGACAGGAAAAGGTGAAAGAGAATCTGAAAATATATATAGAAGCTGCCAAAGGCAGAGGAGAAGCACTTGATCATGTTCTTCTCTACGGTCCTCCCGGTCTTGGTAAAACAACACTCGCTTGCATTATTGCCAATGAAATGGGTGTTAATATCAGAGTAACCAGCGGACCTGCTATTGAAAAACAAGGTGACCTTGCAGCATTGCTTACCAATCTGCAGGAGGGTGATGTGCTTTTTATTGATGAAATTCATCGCCTAAACAGACAGGTTGAAGAAGTACTTTATCCTGCGATGGAGGATGGTGCTCTTGATATTATTATAGGCAAGGGACCGTCAGCAAGATCCATTCGCCTTGATCTTCCGCACTTTACTTTGATTGGTGCAACAACAAGGTCGGGTCAGTTGTCTGCCCCATTGCGTGACAGATTCGGTGTCATCTTCAGGCTTGAAATGTATTCAACAGAACAACTTGCTACTATTGTTAAGCGAAGTGCAGGCATCCTTCAAATTTCGATTGACGATGACGGTGCAGTTCAGATTGCATCACGTTCAAGAGGAACTCCTCGTATTGCCAACAGACTTCTTAAACGCAGCCGTGATTTTGCTCAGGTAAAATATGATGGCGTAATCAGTCGGGAGGCTGCGGTTGATGCTCTTGGTAAGATGGAGATTGATGAACTCGGTCTTGATAATATTGACCGTATATTGCTCACAACAATGATAAGAAGTTATAACGGCGGACCGGTAGGACTTGAAACGATTGCCGCATCCATCGGTGAAGAGGCAGTTACGATTGAGGATGTTTATGAGCCGTTTCTTATGCAGATAGGCTTTTTGTCAAGAACACCGCGCGGACGCTGTGTAACTGCACTTGCATATAAGCATCTTGGATTTGAACAGGAAGGTCAGCAGACCTTGGTATAATAATTTTTTGAAAGGGATATGATTTATGGGTAGATTATTCGGAACAGACGGTGTAAGAGGAGTTGCAAATGAGTCGTTAACACCTGAACTTGCACTTCAGATAGGCAGAGCAGCTGCTATGGTATTAATTAAAAACAGCAAGTCAACAAAGCCGACAATTCTTATCGGTAAAGATACAAGAGCATCGGGTGACATGCTGGAAGCAGCATTGACAGCAGGTTTTACTTCTGTTGGATGCAATGTTCTTTCAGTGGGCGTTGTTCCTACTCCGGCAGTTGCTTATCTTGTTTGTAAATATGAATGTGAAGCAGGTGTTATGATTTCTGCTTCTCACAATCCATGTGAGTATAACGGTATCAAAATTTTTCAGAAAACAGGATATAAATTGGATGACGCAATTGAAGAAGAAATTGAGTCAATCATTCTTGACCGTTCACAGGAAGTTCCTGTTATGCTCGGCGGAGAAGTGGGCAACAGAATTTATTGCAAAACCGCGGTAAGTGATTATGTTGACCATGTTGTTTCAACTGCGGCGGTCAGATTTGACGGGCTTTCCATTGCACTCGATTGTGCGAACGGCAGTGCTTCTGTTTGTGCTAAAGATATTTTCACAGGTCTCGGAGCAAAGTGCCTTATGCTTTCAGATACGCCTGACGGAACGAATATCAATGATAAATGCGGTTCTACTCATCCTGAAGAATTGATGAAATTGGTTAAAGATGCAGGACTTGATCTTGGTCTTGCATTTGATGGTGATGCTGACAGAATGCTTGCAGTTGATGAAAACGGTGAACTTGTTGACGGCGATAAGGTTATTGCCATCTGTTCAAAACGCATGAAAGATGAAGGCAGACTGAACAAAAATACAGCTGTGGTTACTGTAATGAGTAATATGGGATTTTTTAAATTCTGTAAAGATAATGATATTGATTGTGCAAAGACTGCTGTCGGTGACAGATATGTGCTTGAACGTATGCTTAAAGAAGGTTATAATATCGGCGGTGAACAGAGCGGTCATGTTATTTTCTTGGATTATGCCACAACAGGTGACGGCGAACTGTCAGGTGTTCAGTTGATTGAAACAGTGGTTAAATCCGGCAAAAAACTTTCAGAACTCGCAAGCATTATGCGTGTGTATCCACAGGTTTTAATCAATGTTAAAGTAACGGAAAAAGGAAAGCAAAAATATAATAACGACGAATATATTATTTCTGCTGTACAGGAAGCAGAAATGGAACTTTCAGGCGAAGGACGTGTGCTTGTTCGTGTAAGCGGAACAGAGCCGCTTGTCCGTGTTATGCTTGAAGGTGCTGACATTGACCAGATTACAAGACTCGGCAACGCAATTGCTGATGTTGTCAGAGAGAGATTATCATAAGGATTATGAATGCATGAGATATACAACAGATTGGGAAGATTACGAATTAATCGACTGTACCTGCGGTGAAAAATTGGAGCGTTGGACAAGAGAAATACTCATTCGTCCTGACCCGCAGGTTATATGGAAAAGTGAAAAGGAACACAGACTTTGGTTTCAGCCGAGTGCCAAGTATAATCGTTCACGCAGCGGCGGAGGCAAGTGGAGTGTTTTCAAGCGTATGCCTGATTCCTGGCAGGTAAGGTACAAAGACCTTACATTCAATATCAAAACAATGGGATTCAAGCACACCGGGCTTTTTCCTGAACAGGCTGTGAATTGGGATTATACAAGAAAACTTATTAAAGATTCAGGCAGAGATGATGTCAAAGTACTAAATCTTTTTGCTTATACAGGCGGTGCAACCGTTGCTTGTCTTAAAGAAGGTGCGCAAGTCGTTCATGTTGATGCATCAAAGGGTATGGTTTCATGGGCAAAAGAAAATGCCAAACTTTCCGGAGTGGAAGAAGAAAAGGTCCGCTGGATAGTTGATGACTGTATGAAATTTGTTCAGCGTGAAATCAGGAGAGGGAATAAGTACGATATTATTATTCTTGACCCACCAAGTTATGGCAGAGGACCGAAAGGGGAAATATGGCACCTTGAAGACAGTATTTACGATTTTGTAAAATTGGTTGTAAAAGTACTGAGTGATAATCCGATTATGGTTTTGCTTAATTCTTATACAACCGGTCTTTCTGCATCTGTTATGAAATATATTCTTGATGATGTTATTACAAATGAAAAAGGCGGCAAAGTTGAGGCGGATGAAATCGGACTTCCTGTTACAAATAACGGACAGGTTCTTCCTTGCGGTTCATCGGCTATTTGGACTAAAGATTGATAATGGATATAATTGAATTTAAAGATGTTGATTTTTCATACTCAATTGATGAAGATGATGAAAATTCTTCATCAAACAGCGAAAATAAAATAAATGTTTTAGAAAATCTGAATTTTGCTATCGAAAAGGGTTCATTTGTTGCAATACTCGGTCATAACGGTTCGGGTAAATCAACCATAGCAAAACTTACAAACGGAATACTGTTTGCAGATAAAGGGCAGATTTTTGTTGACGGGCAACAGGTTGTCGATGATGATACTATTTTTGATATAAGAAGAAAAGTAGGTATGGTTTTTCAGAATCCTGATAATCAGATTGTTTCATCAATTGTTGAAGAGGATGTTGCCTTTGGTGTTGAAAATCTGGGCATACCGTCAGATGAATGCCGTAAGCGTGTTGATGATGCACTCAGGACAGTCGGTATGTATGAATACAGAGAAAAGTCACCAAGCAAACTCTCAGGCGGTCAAAAACAGCGTGTTGCCGTTGCAGGTATTATTGCAATGAAACCGCAGTGCATTGTTCTTGATGAACCGACTGCAATGCTTGATCCAAGCGGCAGAAAAGAAGTTATTGAAACGGTAAAAAAACTTAATAAGGAAGATGGAATCACTATTGTTCTTATTACGCATTATATGGATGAGGCTGTACAGGCTGACAGAGTTGTTGTTATTGATGACGGTAAAATCAAAATGGATTCCACTCCGCAGAATGTATTTAAGAATATTGAAGAAATAAAATCACTCGGTCTTGATGTTCCGCAGTCAACAGAACTCGTTTATCGTTTAGGGCTTGACAGTGATGATACAGTTCTTAATGCAGATGATTGTGTTGAATTCATTAAAAATAAGTTGGGAGTAAAGTAAATGGCGTTTCTTATCTGTGAAAATTTAAAATATCTTTACAGTATCGGTACGCCTTTTGAAACTGCTGCTGTTGACGATGTCAGTTTTGACGTAGAGCAGGGTGATTTAATTGGTGTTATTGGTCACACCGGTTCAGGTAAGTCAACTTTGATTCAGCATCTTAACGGTCTGCTTGAACCTCACAGCGGTAAAGTAATTGTTGACGGCAAAGATATATGGGAAAAGAATAATAGGAAAAATATCAGACAGATAAGATTTGCTGTCGGTCTTTGTTTTCAGTATCCTGAATATCAGATTTTTGAGGAAACTGTTTTTAAAGAAATTGCATTTGGTCCTAAACAAATGGGGCTTGATGATGAAGAAATAAAGAATCGTGTTTATGAAAGCATGGATTTTGTCGGTATTTCAAAAGATATTGAAAATAAGTCCCCGTTTGATTTATCGGGCGGTCAAAAGCGCAGAGTTGCAATTGCATCCATTATTGCTATGAATCCAAAAGTACTTATTCTTGACGAACCGTGTGCCGGTCTCGATCCTAAAGGCAGAGACAGGATACTCAGCCTCATTAAAGATTATCAGAACAGAAAAGGCAACACTGTAATTCTTGTTTCGCATTCAATGGAGGATGTTGCCAAGATATGCCGCAAAGTTCTTGTTATGAACAAAGGCAAACTTGCGATGTACGGCACTGTTGATGAAGTGTATTCACATTCAGCAGAACTCAAGTCTATGGGACTGAATGTTCCTGAAATTACTGATATATTTCTTAAGTTAAAAGCAAGCGGTATTAACTGCCGTACGAATATTTATACCGTTGAGCAGGGTGCAGCTGAATTGGAAAAAATTTTGAAGGGGGAACATGTCAATGATTGCTGATATAACGATTGGTCAGTATTTCCCCAGTAATTCAGTAGTACATAAGATGGATGCGAGAATGAAAATTATTCTTACCTTCGGTCTTATTGTTTCAATCTTTTTGTGCAAAAATATTGTATCACTTCTTCTTGTCATTATTGTTTCATTCGCACTTGTTCTTGTGTCGAAAATACCTATGAAAACCGTGCTTAAAAGTATAAAACCTTTGACAATAATAATTATACTGACCTCTGTTCTCAATTTGTTTTACGGCAGCGGAGAACCGCTTGTTCAGTTAGGTAAACTCAAAATTACACAGGCAGGAATTGAAACAGCAGTTTTTATGGCAATCAGGATTATCACTCTGGTGGTTATCAGTTCACTTCTTACTTATACGACTTCACCAACAGAATTGACTGATGCTCTTGAAAGATTGCTCAAACCGCTGAAAGTATTTAAAATTGATGTCCATTCGATTGCAATGACAATGACAATTGCATTACGTTTTATACCCACACTGGTTGAAGAAATTCAGAAAATTATGTCAGCTCAAAAGTCCCGTGGTGCAGATATGGAATCAGGCGGACTTATCCACAGAGCAAAGGCACTGATTCCTGTTCTTATTCCATTGTTTGTTTCCTCTTTCAGGCGTGCAAACGAACTTGCTTATGCTATGGAATGCAGATGCTACCGCGGTGGTGACGGAAGAACAAAAATGAAAGTAATGAAGTTAGCTGCAAGGGATTTCATTGCGCTTGCAATTGTAATCTTATTTATTGCATTAATTGTTGTACTTAATATATTATTGAAGAATATTATATGAAAAATTTATTGTTAACATTAGTATATGACGGCAGTAATTATCACGGATGGCAGGTACAGAAAAATGCACTTACCGTGCAGGAAGTATTTCAGAATGCTGTTGAAAAAGTCTTTTTGTCAAGATTGGATGTTATCGGCTGCAGTAGGACCGATTCAGGCGTTCATGCAAATATGTATTGTGTCAGCTTAAAAACGGATATGGATATTTCCGATTCCGGTGTAATTCTGGCTCTTAATTCGCATTTGCCTGATGATATTGCCGTGATTGGATGCAGAGAGGTTGACCCCGCTTTCCATCCGAGATATTCCTGCAAATCGAAGGAATATATTTATAAAATCTATAACGGAAAAATAAGAAATCCGTTCTGTTCAAAATATGCTCTTCACTATCGCTATACGATTGATGCAGATTATCTGAATAAGGAATGCAAAGCTTTTATCGGGACTTTTGATTATTCAGGGTTTTGCTCATCAGGTTCCGATGTTGAGGATACTGTGCGAACGGTTAAAAATTTTGAAGTATGGCGTGAAGGGGATATGGTGTACTTTAAAGTTGAGGCAGACGGATTTTTATATAATATGGTTAGAATTATGGCAGGAACACTTCTGTTTATTGCTCAGGGAAAAATAAAATCAGGACAACTTGCCGATATTATAAAATCAAAAGATAGGACCAAAGCAGGCAGAACAGCACCTGCACAGGGACTTTATCTTAACAAAATAAATTATTGACGGGTGGCTTTATGGCTGACAATCAACGTGAGATGGAGCGCCGTGAAAAACGTGCGAAAAAGGATAATAGGAACAAAAAAATCATATGGATTATTATTGCAGTTATAGTTGTTGTGCTTGCTGTTATGAAGATTTTTGAGATTAATATTAATTCGGTAAAAAATCATTTTACTGATGAGAACGGCGATTTTACATTCACACAAGGTGTAACCGAGGATAATTATCCTTATAGTATTGATGCATCAAAAAATGTCCGTATTGTTAATATAAATAATAAACTCGGCATAATGACGCCAAGCAGTTTTACCGTTCTTAATAACAAAACTGCAGATACGCAATATGTTTTTGAACACGGATATTCTAACCCGATACTCGATACAGCAGGATATTATTCTCTTGTGTATGATCAGGGTGCAAAAAGTTACAGGCTGGATACAACAAGTAATCTTGTTTATGAAAAAGAGACTGATAATTCACTCCTTTGTGCTTGTGTTGCGAAAAACGGAAATGTTGCTTATGCAACAACTTCAAAGGAGAAATTGTGTGATATTATTATTGTGTCAAAGGAACTTAAAGAAGAATTCAGGATAAGTACGTCTGATGGATATGTTATTGCTCTTTCGTTGACGGATAACGGGAAAAAACTTGCTGTTGCAACCCTTACAGGCGAAAATGCAAATCTTAAGATTACCGTTTCTGTTTATGATGTTAAAACTGCCCAAGTGCAGAATAGTGTTGTCTTACCGCAGGGTACACTGCTTGATATGAGATTTGCGGGCAGCAACATTATTGTAATCGGTGATTCCTATGCCGGATGTATAAAGAAAGATGAGTACAGTGATATATTTGAACCGGATTCAATCAGTACACAGGCGATAACATATACACCGTCCGGTGATGTGGTTCTTGCCTATAACAGTTACAGCAATTCTACTGATAATGCAGTTGTTTATATCAAAAAGAACGGCACAATAAAATCAGAGGCAAAAGTGACAGGTAATGTTAAGTCCGTAACAGCATCATCCAGTCTGGTCACTGTTTTAACAAATAATGAGATTATAAGTTTTAACCTCTCAAAAGGGGAAGAAAAAGAAAGGTTAACTATTGATGATTCGGCAAAATCCGTATGCCGTATGGGTGCTGAAATCTTTGTACATAAGCAGTCAATAGTTGACAGAATTGAGGCTGTGGAATAATTGAATTATATTGATATTGCTTTTATCGCATTCACATTGATAATCATGTTTGCCGGTGCAGTCAACGGTTTTCTTGTTTCACTTATCAGTACGGCAAGAGTACTGTTGGTAATACCTGTTTCTTATTTTGCAAGTACATATATCAGTATACCACTCAGACGTATTATTGCAGAATCTGTTCCCGATTTGTTTTTGCAAATTATTTCATTTATAATATGTTATATTCTGCTTAATATCGTTATAGGAATTGTCATTGGCTTGCTGAAAAAACTGCAGCACAAAGAGCATATGCCTCTTAAACATACAAATGCTTTCCTTGGTGCAGTATTTGGTCTGCTTAAATCGGCGATTGTTATTTGCGTTTTATCAGTGATTTTTATAAATGTCAAGGCGTTTATACCCGACGATAATGCGTTTTATTCAATAATAGACGGCAGTTATACTGTCAGATTTATGAATGATATATTCACACCGATGTTAGAAAAAGGAGAATTATTATGGATGAATTAAAAAAGAATCTTAAAGATTTATTTACAGGCTGGAACACAATCCCGAATTGGCTGTCCTTTATCAGAATTGCACTTATCCCTGTTTTTGCGGTTTTGTTTTTAAAAGGCTATGTTCTTGCTGCAGTAATCATTATGATTTGTGCTGCTCTTACAGATTTATTTGACGGTAAAATTGCAAGAAAATACAATCAGGTCTCCAATCTCGGCAAAATTCTTGATCCGATTGCTGATAAACTTTCACAGATGGCAATCGTTGTAGTATTGATTGTTGCTTATTGGGACAATGCAATCAAGTATTTGTTTATGTTTTTTATCGTTAAAGAAGTTATTATGATAGTTGGCGGTGCTGTGTTGCTTTCTCTCGGAATGCGTCCGACTGCAGCGGAAATTTGGGGTAAGGTTGCAACAACCGTATTTTATATTTGTATGATATTCATTTTAGCTTTCGGTCACAGCGGAGCATTGTGTGATCTAACAGGATTTACACTGCCTGATGCAGCAACTTGGGTACTTGTTGCTGTTTCCGCAATATGCACGCTCATTTCACTGTTGGGTTATGCTCCGGGCTTTATCCGTCAGTTAAAAGAGAATAAATCAGAAAAATAAAATGTTATAATATATAATTATTTATCTTTTATTACAAACAATAATTCACATCAGAGGTGACATATGAAACAACAAATGTGTTCTCGCTGCGGCGAACGCCCGGCGGTCGTATTTATTCAAAAAATGGAGAATGATCAGGTTACTCCTGAGGGACTTTGTATCAAATGTGCAAGGGAACTCAATATCGGTTCAATTAATCAAATGATTGACAAGATGGGTATATCCGATGAAGAACTGGAGATGGCAAGCGAACAGATGTCATCCTTTATGGAAAATATGGGCGATTTTGATTTTGGTTCACTCGGAGATATGTTCAATCCTGATAATATGGATGGTGCGCAGACAATGCCTTTTGCAAATTTATTCGGCGGTCCTCTTGCTGAGCAGGATGATGAAATCGCAGAACCCGACCCGTCAAATTCAAATGGAAAAAAGAGAAATTCACGTCGCGGTAAGAAAAAATCTCAGGACGATGCAAGAAAATTCCTGAATACCTATTGCAATAATCTGACCGACAGAGCAAAGCAGGGTAAGATTGATAATATTATCGGCAGAGACAGTGAAATAGCGCGTGCGATACAGATTTTGTGCAGAAGAACGAAAAACAATCCATGTCTTATCGGTGAACCCGGTGTTGGTAAAACTGCAATTGCAGAAGGTCTTGCAATCCGTATTGCAAAAGGTCAGGTTCCTGCCCGTCTCGCTGATAAAGAAATATATTTGCTCGATTTAACTGCTCTTGTAGCAGGTACGCAGTTCAGAGGTCAGTTTGAGGGCAGAATAAAAGGTCTTGTTGATGAAGTTAAACATGAGGGCAATATTATTCTTTTTATCGATGAAGTGCATAATTTAGTGGGTACAGGTGATTCTGAAGGTACAATGAATGCTGCCAATATTCTTAAACCTGCACTCTCACGCGGCGAAATTCAAGTGATTGGCGCAACAACATTCAATGAATACCGAAAGTATATTGAAAAGGACGCAGCACTGGAGAGAAGATTCCAACCGATTAAGATTGAAGAACCTTCAATCGACGATGCCTATAAAATGCTCCTCGGTATCAAGAATTATTATGAGGATTATCATAAAGTTCAGATTTCGGATTCACTTGTGTACCGTGCTGTCACAATGTCTGAGCGGTTTGTAACTGATCGTTATCTGCCTGACAAGGCTATTGACCTGCTTGATGAAAGCTGTACCTGTGCAAATCTGCGTAATCCTGCTATCAGCCGGTATCAGATGGCTCTTGACAGGAAAAAAATGCTCGAGGAGAATATTGAAAAATACTCTTCACCTGCAGAAAATGATACGATTGACTATGAATTGATAACCAAACTGAAAAGTGAGATTCTTCAGCTTGATACTTCACTTGCAGAACTTGAAGAAAAGGCAAAAGATAATCAGGTGCTTGAAGAAGACCTTGCTAAAGTTATCTCTCTCTGGACGGGTATTCCTGCTACCAAAATTGAGCAGAATGATATTAAAAAACTTGCTTCTCTTGAAGACGAACTCAAGGCACATATTATCGGTCAGGACAATGCAATCGAAAAGGTTGCCAATGCTGTCCGCAGAGGCAGAGTTCAGATTAGTCCAAAGAAGAGACCCCAGTCATTCATTTTTGTAGGTCCGACAGGTGTCGGCAAAACAGAACTCGTCAAACGTCTTGCAGATTCTTTGTTCGATAGTCCTGATAATCTTATAAGACTTGATATGTCTGAGTTTATGGAAAAATTCAGTGTTTCAAGAATTATCGGTTCTCCTCCGGGTTATGTCGGTTATGATGATGCCGGTCAGTTGACTGAAAAAGTAAGAAGAAAGCCTTACAGCGTCATTCTGTTTGATGAGATTGAAAAGGCACATAAAGATGTACTCAATATCCTTCTTCAGATTCTTGATGAAGGCAGAATTACAGATGCACAGGGCAGAAATGTTAATTTTGAAAATACAGTCATCATTATGACTTCAAATGCCGGTTCTACGGATTCAGCGTCTCTCGGTTTCAATAAGTCTTCAAGTGATATTAATGCCGAAGTAACGATGAAAGCACTTGAAAGATTCCTACGTCCTGAATTTTTGGGCAGGGTAGATGAGATTGTAATCTTCAATGAACTTACACACGATAATTTTGAAAAAATTGCAAGGCTCATGATTGACGAACTTGTTGAAAGTCTTAAAGACAAGGCCATTGATTTGACCTATGATGATTCCGTTCCTGTATTTCTTGCAAAAGAAGCATATGGTTCAAAGAAAAATGCAAGGGGACTTCGTGACGCAGTCAGACGTCAGGTTGAAGAAAAACTTGCTAATGCAATTGTTTTTAATGAAAATGAAGTTATAAAAAGTTTCCATTTGTTTGCTGATGAAAAAATAAATGTAAAAATAAACTAATTTTTTTTAAAAAACTCTTGACACTGCGGCGCACATTGGTTATAATAATGTGCGTCGCGAATGAGACGTACTGCAATAAGTTGCTTATAGCAATTTATGATGTGCGGGTGTAGTTCAATGGTAGAATCCCAGCCTTCCAAGCTGGTTGTGTGGGTTCGATTCCCATCACCCGCTCCAATGCGCTGATAGCTCAGCTGGATAGAGCAACTGCCTTCTAAGCAGTAGGTCGGGGGTTCGAGTCCCTCTCAGCGCGCCATTCAACTGTTTGTGGTAACAGCACTTCGGTGCTTTTACATATATGGTGGGATTAGTTCAGTTGGTTAGAGCGCCAGTTTGTGGCACTGGAGGTCATCGGTTCGAATCCGATATCCCACCCCACTTAATTTAATAATCATTATCCCAACAATATTGGGGTGTAGCCAAGCGGTAAGGCAACGGACTTTGACTCCGTCATGCGTGGGTTCGAATCCCGCCTCCCCAGCCAACACTCCGTATTGCTACGGAGCGATACGATCCATTAGCTCAGATGGCAGAGCACTTGACTTTTAATCAAGGTGTCCGGGGTTCGACTCCCCGATGGGTCACCAGTAACACGGCAGGAATCCCTGCCGTGTTTTTCTTTTTAGAAATTTTTTACTTTTTCGATATTTTTATTGTAACACTTTTGTGATTTTGTTATACTTAGTTATTAGAAAGGTAATTGATTCTGTATAACAGACAACGGAAAAGGGGATGTGTATTTTGAATAAATTGAAAAAATTATTATCAGTTACTTTATCAGCAATTTGCGTTATAACTGCAGTTCCTTTTACTGCGGCAGCCAATGAAAATGTGCAGCCGGATACAACGCAGTACATAACTGAAAATGAAACGGATGAATATTATAATACTATCGAACAGGAAATAAAGGACGCTGCCGATAATGTTGCAGTCAAAAATGAAATATCTGCTCCTGTTCTTGAAATAACAGGTTATTCCAATACTGCTGTATCACTCAAATGGAATTCTGTAACAGGCGCAAGCGGATATAAAGTCCATGTCTTCAGAAGCGGCGGATGGACAGAATATGCTGATACAAAATCAACAAGTATCACTGTAAAAGGTCTTATCACCTGCGGAGCCTATCTCTTCAGGATTCAGGCATATAAAACGGTTAATGGTCAAACAACACTCAGTGATTATTCCAATGAAGTGTATCAGGTAACAAGAGCAAATAAAATCAGCGGCTTTAAGGCATCGAACGCAACTGCATCTTCCATAACAATGACTTGGAACGCAGAGGCAAGAGTTACAGGATACAGAATTTATAAGTATAACGAAAATTCCAATTCTTTTACTTATTACGCAACAGTTCCGTCAGGTACAACAACTTTTACTGATACAGGACTTGAAAAAAGTAAAGAATATAAATATGAGATTATCGGTTACAGAAATTATCGTGACCAGATGTATTTCGGCTACGGCGGAGTAGGACTCACTGCTGCAACAACGGGTGTACCGGCTCCGACTGTTGCAATATCAGGTTACAGTAATACTGCCGTATCACTCAAATGGAATGCGGTAACAGGTGCAAGCGGATATAAAGTCCATGTCTTCAGAAGCGGCGGATGGACAGAATATGCTGATACAAAATCAACCGGTATTACTGTGAAAGGACTTATCACCTGCGGTGCCTATCTCTTCAGGATTCAGGCATATAAAACGGTTAATGGTAAAACGATGCTCAGCGATTATTCAAACGAAGTATATCAGGTAACAAGAGCAAATAAAATTGCCAATTTCAGAGTGACGGATACAACTGATAGTTCCATTACATTATCATGGAATGCAGAGGCTAGAGTTACAGGATACAGAATTTATAAGTATAATGAAACTTCCAAGTCGTTCAATTACTATACAACAGTACCGTCAGGCACAACAACTTTTACCGATACAGGACTTGAGAAAAATAAAGAATATAAATATGAGATTATCGGTTACAGAAATTACCGTGACCAAATGTATTTCGGATACGGCGGAGTAGGTCTTACTGCCGAAACTGTTGATTTAAGCGTGCCTGCTCTCAGTATTACCGGTTATTCCAACACTGCTGTATCACTCAAATGGAATTCCGTAACAGGTGCAAGCGGATATAAAGTCCATGTCTTCAGAAGCGGCGGATGGACAGAATATGCTGATACAAAATCAACCACTATCACTGTAAAAGGTCTTATCACCTGCGGTGCCTATCTCTTCAGGATTCAGGCGTATCATACTTCTAACGGACAAACTGTGTTAAGCGACTATTCCAATGAGGTATATCAGGTAACAAGAGCAAATAAAATCGGCAATTTCAGGGTGACAGATACAACCGATAGTTCCATTACATTATCATGGAACGCAGAGGCAAGAGTTACAGGGTACAGAATTTATAAGTATAACGAAAATTCCAACTCTTTCACTTACTACACAACAGTACCATCAGGTACAACAACTTTCACCGATACAGGACTTGAGAAAAATAAAGAATATAAATATGAGATTATCGGTTACAGAAATTACCGTGACCAGATGTATTTCGGCTACGGCGGAGTAGGAACAAGCGGTGTAGCACAGTCCATTACTTCCATCTCTTTTCCGTCAAAAAATACTCCGATCGGGCTTAATGAAACTTCATATATTTATGTGAATAATCAGAATGGCAAAAGGGTTTATGACGGACTTACGTTTACTTCGAGCAACAAGAATATTGTTGCAGTTTCCAATGATGGCACCATTACAGGTAAAAAGATAGGCTCTGCAACAATTACTGCAAGAACTTCTAACGGCAAACAGGCTGTCTGTACCGTTACAGTTGAAAAAGCGCCTACCGGTATCAGCATTAATTACACCAGTGCGACAATCGGTATTGGTGAAAAAAGTGTTGACATAGACTGTACTTCTGTAGGCGGATATTCAAGAACAAGACATTTTACTTCTTCAAATACAAATGTCGCTACCGTTAATTCAAGCGGTGTTGTTACAGGGGTGGGCGTTGGTACTGCCAACATAACCTGTTCAACATATAATGGTAAAAAAGCAGTATGCAGGATTACTGTCAAGGAAGCACCTACTGCAATCAATGTTACGAATGAAAATGTTAAAGTGCAGTACGGTTCTTCAAAATATGTTATCAAGTGGAATCTTTCTTCAGGTTCAGCATCTTATAAAACAACGGTTACTTCCTCTGATCCAAGCATTGCAAAGGTTACAAACGGCGGTGTGGTTACAGGCGTGAAGTGCGGTACTTGTAACATTACAATAAAATGTTACAACGGTGTTTCCAAGACGATGAAAATCAGGGTTGTTGATGAAAATAATACGCTTTATCTCAACCGTGATGCAACACAGATTTGTTATGAGTATTCAAACGCATGCCGATATATTTTCGGTAAATCTGTTCAGGGAAGAAATCTTGAATCATATATTATTACCCCTGCTAACGGCAAGTTTACAAAAACCTATGTTATGACTTTTGCAATTCATGGCTTTGAAGATTCTTATGCACATGATGGCAAAGTTCTTACTGCCGAGGCAAACAAACTTGTTGAATACTATGCAAAGAACCCTGATAAGCTTGGTAATTTCAGACTGATTATTGTTCCGTGTCTGAATCCTGACGGAACGATTTCAGGTACGAATAATCAGCGTGCATGCTCAACTGCATTTGGCAGATGTACTGCAAATCATGTGGATATGAACAGGGATTTCGGTGCTTTCAATGCTCAGGAATCCATTGCAATGAGAAATCTTTTAAGAAAATACAATCCTGACGTGTTCACGGATTTCCACGGCTGGCTCAATGAAACACTCGGAACAGGCTCACTTTGCAATATATTCAACAATAATTTAGGTCTTTCTTACAAGAAAGCGGGTAACTACGCAACAGGCAGCGGATACCTCTATGGTTATGTGTATAAAACATATGACTGTCCGTCCGTTTTGGTTGAATATAAATCACCGAGTTCTGTCAGCCATAGCCAGACTTATTCTGCAATCAATGAAGTGATAAGATATTATAAATAAGTAATAAATAAAATCCACGGAATTTGATTTTCCGTGGATTTTATTATGCATTAAATTTTATACTATTGCAGTTCGTTTAATTCTGTTCACTGAGTTTTCTTCCCATAAGGACACCCATAACACTTGCCATCATAAGTCCTCTTGTCCAACCTGAACTGTCGCCCAGACAATGAAGTCCTTTGATATTTGTATCGAGATTTTTATCCATTTTAACTTTGTTGCTGTAGAATTTCAGTTCAGGACCATACAACAGTGTTTCTGTTGAAGCAAAACCGGGTACAACAATATCAAGCATTTTTATAAATTCAATTATGTTTGTCATTGCTCTGTACGGCATTGCTGCGGTTATATCTCCTGCAACTGCATCTTTCAGTGTAGGTTTGAGATTGCTTTTTGACAATTCATGCGGCCATGTTCTTTTTCCGTCAAGAATATCACCAAAACGCTGAACAAGAATATGTCCTGCACCAAGCATATTTGTCAGTTCGCCGACCTTTTGTGCATATTCAATCGGCTGATTGAACGGTTCGGTAAAATTGTGAGAAACAAGTATTGCAAGGTTGGTGTTTTCACTCTTTTTGTTTTTATAACTATGTCCGTTCACTACTGCAAGGTCATTGTCGTAGTTTTCCTGTGCTACAAATCCGCCTGGATTTTGACAGAATGTACGCACTTTGTTTTTCCATGGTTTCGGATAACCTATGAGTTTCGATTCATAGAGTGTTTCGTTAACCTTTTCCATAACTTCATTCCTGCATTCAACACGCACACCAATATCAACAGTGCCGGGCTTATGTGCAATATTGTGTTCAGCACAGAGTTTTTCAAGCCAGTCTGCACCTCTTCTGCCTGTTGCAATTACAACTTCATTTGCAGTGTATATTTGATCAGCGCCGTTGTTATCAATGATAACGCCCTTGCACGTGCTGTCTTCAATAATAATATTTTTGCAGATTGTTGAAAACATCATTTCAACACCATTGTCTGCAAGATAAGTTTGTATTTTGTAATACAGTTCCTGTGCTTTTTCGGTTCCCAAATGGCGGATAGGGCAGTCAACAAGTTTTAGTCCGGCCTTAATTGCATTTTTTCTTATTTCTTTGATTGCGTCACCGGTGTATATTCCTTCCACTTTTGTATCTGCACCGAACTCCAGATAGATTTTATCCGTATAATCAATCAATTCCTGTGCAAAGTCAATACCGATGAGGTCAGGCAAGTCGCCGCCGACTTCATAACTCAGGCTGAGTTTTCCGTCAGAGAATGCACCTGCACCTGAAAATCCTGTTGTTATTGCACAAGTTGGTTTACAGTTGACACAGTATCCTGTTTCTGATTTCGGGCAATGTCGCTTTTCAACCGGTTTGCCTTTTTCGATTAACAAAATCTTTTTGTCTGTTTTATTTCTGATGAGTTCAAGTGCGGTGAATATACCTGCGGGTCCTGAACCCACAATTATCAAATCGTAATCCATTCCATTTACACCTCGTATATTTTTTCAACAGACAAATAAAAACAGCCGGACCTGCAACAGTCCGGCAATGATTTTTGCTATCTATTGCATATAATTCTAACATGTATTTTTACTTTTGTCAAATCCTTGCTAATGCTGTGCTAATCTGTTATAATTAAATTTGATTATAATATGGAGTATCATTATGAATGAATTTACATCTATAAAAGAAATACTTGACAAAACAGGCAAATACACCGGATTAACTTCCGGCTGCTCGATGGAGCCGTTAATTCATCACAAAAAGGATAATATTATTGTTGTGAAGAATGAGGGACGTCTCAATAAATATGATGTTCCCGTGTATGTTACTCCAAGCGGTAAGTATATTATGCATCGTATCGTCAAAGTCTGTGATGACCATTATGTTATTGTGGGCGACAATATGCTGACCAAAGAGTATGTCACGGATGATATGATTTGCGGTGTGCTTGTAGGATTTTATAAAAACGGCAAAAAATATGTGGATTGTAAGAATTCGCGTTCTTATAAGTTGTATTCAAAAATATGGGTGGCTCTTTTACCGATAAGACCGATTATTCTGTTTTTTAAAAGAGGATTCAGGTGGATTGGCCGCCATATTTTTCATATAGGAGTATAAAATTGGATAAAGTAAAAAAAACAAATACCCAACCGGATAAAGTCATTATAAAATGGCTTTCGGTAATATGCAAACAGCAGATACCGACAATTACATTTCTGATTATAATCAGTATGGTTCATGCAGTGACATCCGTATTTTTTGCGAATTTTTCAAAAAAAGTTATTGATGGTGCTACTGTTTATAACGATATGTCTTATATCATAAAATTTGCACTGGCTTTGCTTGGTGTGGTTTTGCTGCAAATGACATTGACTATCATCAGAAACGGTACAACCGATCGCTGCAAAGGCAGACTTGAAATCATACTGAAACGCCATATTCTTAATAATATTATGAAAAAGGATTATTCAAAAGTCACTTCTTATCACACGGGTGAACTGCAGAATCGGCTTTTCAATGATGTTACTGTTGTTACTGACGGCTTTACAACAATCATTCCCAATACTGTATTCTTTATTGTCAAACTTGCAAGTTCCCTGCTTTATCTGATTATTTTGGATAAGTTATTTGCTGTTGTGTTCCTTGTCGGCGGATGCATGGTTTTTATTGTTACGCAGACATTCAGAAAAACACTTAAAAATCTGCACAAAAAAGTTCAGGAAACGGAAGGCAAAACACGTTCCTTTATTCAGGAAATAGTTGCCAATCTGCTTGTGGTAAAGGCTTTTTCCGTTGAAGAAAAAATTAATGAAAGCACGGATGAACTGCAGGAAGAAAATTATAAGGCAAAAATTAGACGCAGGAATTTTTCTATCCTTGCAAATACAGGTCTTGGTGCCGTATTTAACATAGGCACCGTGTTTGCTGTTGCATTTGGTGCATGGCGGCTTCTTAACGGTCTTATGACCTACGGTACTGTTACGGCTATGCTTCAGTTAGTTAATCAGGTTCAGTCTCCGTTTGCATCACTGTCAGGCATAATGCCGCAATATTTTTCAATGCTTGCATCTGCGGAAAGGTTGATGGAACTTGATGAGATTGAGGATGAAGTACTCCTCAATAAAAATCAAATTGATACACTTGACGTTTATAATCATCTGAAATCCATTGACTTCAATAATATATCTTTCAGATATGACCGTGACAAGATTCTTGAGAACACTTCATTTTCAATTAACAAAGGCGATTTCGTTGCAATTATGGGTATCTCGGGAATAGGGAAGAGTACTCTTTTAAAATTGCTTCTGGGTGTATTTAAAGTCCAAAACGGTGAAATCTTGATTAACACCGAAAACGAAAAAATTTCTGTCGATAAAAATACAAGAAGATTATTTACCTACGTCCCTCAGGGAAATATGATTATCTCAGGAACAATTAAGGATAATCTGACCTTTATCAATGACAATGCAACGGATGAAGAGATTGAAAATGTTATCCGTATCAGTTGTGCCAAGCATTTTATTGATGAACTTCCTATGGGGATTGATACTGTAATAGGTGAAAAGGGACTGGGTCTTTCCGAAGGCCAGGTGCAGCGTCTTGCAATTGCAAGAAGTTTGCTTTCAAATTCACCTGTTCTTCTTCTTGACGAGGCAACCTCCGCACTGGATGAAGATACCGAAAAAGAATTCTTAACCAATCTCAGAGAACTCAATAATGTTACCTGCATTATTGTCTCACATAAAAAAGCCGCACTTGAAATTTGTAACCGTCATATCGAAATTATTGACGGAAAGATTGTTGAGGGATAAAAATGTTATTAACAAAATGGGGTAAAAATTTAGACAAAGACAATATTTTGCAGGAGTATCCAAGACCGCAGTTTGTCAGAGACAGTTATTTAAATCTGAACGGTGTGTGGAATTATGATATAAGGAATATTGATTATATTCCAGATGTTTTTACTTCTCAGATTATTGTTCCTTTTTCACCTGAAACAGAACTTTCAGGTGTTGGCAGATTTCTGAAGCCGGGTGATTATCTTTTTTATGAAAAGAAATTTATGCTTCCTAATGGATTTTTAAAAGACAGAGTGTTCATCCATTTTGGTGCTGTTGACCAGATTGCTCATGTTTATCTTAACGGAAATTTGGTAGGCACACACAAAGGCGGATATACACCATTTACCTTTGAACTGACTGATTTTATTTTTCCTGACAGTGAAAACAGGTTGATTGTCAAGGTTCAGGATTTTTCTGACACAAAGTCCTATTCACGCGGCAAGCAAAAATCCAAGCGTGGTGGTATCTGGTATTCTGCCCAGAGTGGAATTTGGCAGACAGTATGGCTTGAATCCACACCAAAACAATTTCTCGAGAAAGTTAAAATCACGCCCAATTATGATAAAGAACAGGTTGAATTTGAGTATTTCGGTACAGATGATGTTGAAGTACTTGTTTATGACGGTAATCAATTGATTGCCGATACAACTGACAAAGTTGTTAAAATTCCTGATTTCAAATCATGGAGTCCCGAATCTCCGTTCTTATATAATGTTGTTTTCAAATCAAACGGAGAAAGTATCAAATCCTATTTCGGTATGCGTAAATTTTCAGTAGGTACTGACGATAACGGGATACCGAGGTTATTCCTTAACAACAAACCGTATTTTCATAATGGATTGCTCGATCAAGGTTATTATCCTGACGGATTTCTTACTCCTCCTTCAAATCAGGCAATGGAGTATGATGTTCTTTTTGCAAAAAATGCAGGTTTCAATATGTTGAGAAAGCATATCAAAATTGAACCGCTTTTGTGGTATCATTACTGCGATGTTAACGGAATTCTTGTTTGGCAGGATATGGTTAACGGCGGCGGTGAGTATGGGCTGGAAGTATCGGTTCTTCCATTCGTCGGTATTACTCTGGATGATACAAATTATAAGTTCTTCCACAGGACCGATAAAGAAGGCAGAGATTTGTATTATCAGGAACTTGAAGAGACGATCGATTCTCTTTATAACTGCCCCTGTATTGCAATGTGGGTTCCTTTCAACGAGGGATGGGGTCAGTTTGACAGCGCCAAGGCATATGAAAAAATTAAAATGCTTGATTCAACAAGAGTGGTTGATACAACATCAGGCTGGCACGATATGGGTGTGAGTGATGTGATTTCAAAGCATATTTATTTCACGCCTATCAAAGTTAAGCAGAGCAATAAACCATATGTCCTTTCAGAGTTCGGCGGACTCGGGCTTAAACTTCTCGGTCATACTTTTAATAATAAGATGTTCGGTTATAAAATATATAAGTCAACACAGTCTTTGACCGCTGCATATAAAAAATTATTCAACAATGTAATTATTCCGCAGATTAAAGACGGTTTGTCAGCAACTGTCTATACCCAAGTTACCGATGTTGAAGATGAACTCAACGGACTTTTAACCTATGACCGTGAAATAACAAAGATTGATATGAATGAACTTAAAAAGATCAATGAAAGAGTAAAATTATAATGAAAATCAATTGTTATAAGTTGAACAATGGCTTTTTCCTTATAAGTATTGCAGTGACTTTTTTATCTTCACTTTTAATATCATTCCTATATAAAGATATTGCAATATTTGAATTTTGTTATCCGATTTCTTTGCTTATCTGCTTTTTTCTGTTTTATAGGTTTAATAATGGTTTGATTGCTCTTGCCAGAGGTAAGTTCGCCAAACCGTCCGCTAAGAACAGAAAGTTTGTGGATTATGATAAAGTTATCCATAATGCTGATGTTTTAAGAAACGATGATAATTACGGAAAAAAGTATTTTGTTGCATACAAACAGAATACACGAGAGGCATATCAGATTATCAAAATGAGTGACAGACTTGTTGTTCACCGCTGTAATATAAAAGATAAAACTCTGACAAATCTTATTACTGATTTTTCTGCTGAATATAAAAAATGAAATCCGATACGGTGATTTATTATGATTCGATAAAGTCAGTTACCTTCAGTTATTCCAAGCCGAATTTTTATCTGCCTGTTATAAGAATCTCTGCCAACAAGAAATATTTTTCTTTTATCGGCTTGCTGCAGGCTTTGGATTTTTCTGATATGAAAGATTTTTTTGCCGATGTTTGTATTGTGAAAAACAGTAAGTCTTTAAATGCAGTTTTATCAGAGAAAGAAGAAAATGACAGAATTACTTATAAATATAATCTCCTGTGTTTGTTGATTTGTGTTTTTTTCCCATATGTGATTATAAGCAATAGAACAGATAATATTATTCCATGGCTGTCTGCAGCAAGTATGGTTGTATGTATTCTGATTATGATTACATTGCTCATTTTACCGTTTGTCAAATCGGATGTATATTGTATCGGCTTTATTGAAAAAAGTTATGACAGCAGAAAGGATTTGTCTTTTGCATATCTGATTTTGCTCTTATCCATTCTTATTGCTACTCATGGACAAACCATAATTAATTTTGGCTGGTTTGCTGTTTTGTCTGCAATATTGTCAGTTGTGTATGGATTTTTTTATTTTAAAAAGTTCCATATTAATAAAAAAGAAAGCAAGTCTCAAACAATAACAAGAATCATTCTGATTATCTTTGTAATTGTATTTTCAAGTTGTGAGTTGGTAATGGGATTGAATGATACGGTTCCTATTGCGGAGCAGGATGTCAGGTATAATATAATTGACAAATATCCTGTTTATTCAAAAAGCAGAGAAAGCTATTATGCTGTTGCATATGTTGACGGTAAAAAAAGAGATTTGAAAATTTCTTTTGAAACATATGAAGACGGTTCAAATATAATTGATTTCAAGCGAACTACAGGACTTTTAGGAATAACCTATTTGTCTGAAAAAATTTAATTATGAAAGGATATATTTATGAAAGCAACAATTAAAACAAATAAAGGTGATATGAAATTTGAACTTTATCCTCAATTTGCCCCAAAGGCAGTTGAAAACTTCACTGCTCATGCAAAAAACGGGTATTATGACGGACTTATCTTCCACAGAGTCATTAAGGATTTTATGATTCAGGGCGGTGACCCGACAGGTACAGGCTGTGGCGGTGAATCCATCTGGGGCAAGGCTTTTGAAGATGAGTTTGACCTTCAGGCACGCAATTACTACGGTGCTCTTTCAATGGCAAACAGCGGTCCTAATACAAATGGCTCTCAGTTCTTTATTGTTCAGGCAAAGAGTGTTCCTGATTCACTTTTATCTCAGATGGAGGGCTTAAAAGATAACGGCTATCCGCAGGATGTAATTGATAAGTATAAAAAAGTCGGCGGAACACCTTGGCTTGATTTCCATCATACGGTATTCGGTATGATTACAGATGGTACGGATGTACTTGAAGATATTGCTTCTACAAAAACAGGAATGGCAGACAAGCCTGTATATGATGTAGTGATTGAAACAATTGAAATAGAGGATTAATTGCGACAAATTAAACCCCCGGCACTGAGTATAATCAGTGTTGGGGGATTTTTTTTGACTGTTTATGTTGATGTGCTGTTTGTTGTCAATTTCTTTATTACATATTTGATTTTGCTTTTTACAAAAGTTCTTAACAGAAAAGATGCAAAAACATATCGTTTGCTGCTGGCTGCATTTATCGGAGGTTTGTATTCACTGGTCATATTTGCAGATAAACTGCATTTTCTTGTCACAGCATTGGGGAAGATTGCTGTTTCCGCCTTGATTGTTTTTATAGCTTTCGGTTTTGGGCGTGCGTCTTTATATTTTAAAAATCTTCTTATCTTTTATTTCACCAATATGATTTTTCTCGGTGTTATTTTGGCAGTTTGGCTTATTTTCAGACCTGACGGAATCGTTGTTCACAATGATTCTGTTTATTTTGATATATCAGCGAAAGTGCTTTTGATCAGTGCCTTTTTTGCATATGTGATTTCTGTCGCAATTGTAAAAATATATAACCGTACCGTCAGTAAAAATGAAATATATTCCATAACAATTTTTAAGGATGCACAAGAGTGGCATATGTTTGCGTTTCTTGACAGTGGTAATAAATTGAAAGAACCTTTTTCCGATTATCCGGTAATCATTGTGGATAAAGATAAATTATCTGCAGATACAGACAGAGTGATTCCTTTTAATACAGTAGGGGGTGGTGGAATATTAAATGCGTTTCGGCCTGATAAGATTATTATCTCATTCGGCAATAACAGAATAGAAACAGATAAGGTATATATCGCTTTGTCAACAGTTGATTCAAAAGATTTTTCTGCAATTATAAATCCTGAAATATTAAAGTTATGAGGTGCAATATGTTATTAAAAATTAAAAAATTATTTTTAAGACTGTTTAAAAAACAAAAGTGTTATTACATAAACGGACCTGAAACCCTGCCGTCTCCGCTCTCATTGGAAAAAGAACAGGAAATTATGGAAAAACTAAGAAATGGGGATGACAGTGAACGTCATTTGCTCATTACACATAATCTTCGTCTCGTAGTTTATATTGCCAAAAAATTTGAAAGTAAAACCACTTCAACTGAAGATCTTGTTTCAATCGGAACAATCGGTCTTATGAAAGCGGTAAAAACATTTAATCCTGATAAAAATATCAAACTTGCAACATACGCTTCAAGATGTATTGAAAATGAAATTTTAATGCATCTCAGAAAAGTGAATAATATGAAAAGCGAAATGTCATTTGATGAACCATTGTCAATTGATTGGGACGGCAATGAATTAACACTGCGCGATGTTCTCGGTACAGATCCTGATGACGTTTTTGAACCTATAGAATACAGCGATGAAAAAAGACTGCTGATGGATATAGTCAATTCTTTACCGCAAAAAGAAAGGAATCTGATGATAATGCGATTCGGTCTTAACGGCGGTGAAAGTCATACGCAGAAGCAGCTTGCAGATTCCCTCGGTATTTCTCAGTCATACATCAGCAGACTCGAAAAAAGAATACTTGATAAGATTAAAAATGAAATGATTAAACAAGTGATATAGATGAATACGGATATTGAGATATGTACGGCACTGCCGTTTATTCTTCAATGGTTTTGCCGGAGAATAAAAGGCTGATGCACCAAATTGCTGCAAGACCGACAAGGCTGTAAATAATTCTTGCAAATACAGCATCCTGACCGCCGCATATCCATGCAACCAAATCAAACTTGAAAAGTCCGATAAGACCCCAGTTGATACCGCCGATGATTGAAAGTATCAACGCTATGTTATTGACAATCTTCATTTTTATCACCTCAATAAAATAAAGTCACAGATAGTATTATACTTTCTGTGACTTTTTATTCATATATACTTTTATTACTTTTTATAAGTTTGTGATAATGATTTCAGCTTCGCCGCATATTGTATATTTACCAAAATTTGCAGGAACAAAAAAGCTATCGCCTTTTTTAAACGGTATCTCATTAATCTTTCCGTTTCCATTTACGACCAAGATGTGATGGAAAGTTTTTTCGTTTGTTTCCAATTCAATTTTTTTTCTGACATCATAATGATGAACGGTGAACAAATCACATTCGGTCAGCAGGGTGGAAACATAGTCTTTACAATCTATTGCTTCTCCCATTGGATTGGTTTTGTGTTTTGCAGGTTCAGTTATGCTGACATCCACTGCTTTTTTTATGTGCAAATCTCTCGGCTTCCCATCTGCTCCGACTCTGCCATAATCATAAACTCTGTATGTTGAATTGGAATTCTGCTGTATTTCTGCAATCAGTGTGCCTTTGCCGATTGCATGTACAGTTCCCGCTTCAATAAAGAACAAATCACCTTTTTTGACATTTACTACATTGAGTACATCCAAAAGTGTATTTTCTTCAATTGCTTTTTTGAATTCGTCGGATGTTATTTTTTCTTTAAAACCGTAGATTAATTTTGCGTCCTCATCTGCGTCAAGTACATACCATATCTCTGTTTTGCCGAATTCATTTTCAACTCTCTGTGCATATTCATTATCAGGATGCACCTGAATAGACAGATTATCTTTTGCATCAATTAATTTTATTAAAACGGGGAAGTAAGGAAAGTCAAGACTTCTTGTACCGACAATGGTTTCTTTGCCCTCTTGCTCAATAACACTTTCAAGTGTTCTTCCTGCGTATTCTCCGTTTTCAATAAGATTCATACCGTCTTTGTGGCATGAAAGCATCCAACCTTCGGCAACTTTTTCAAGTTCGCTTTCAAATCCGAAGTCTTTTTTCAGTTTTTGTCCGCCCCAGAGATAATCTTTCAGTACGGGTTTTAATTTTAAAATTTCCATATTTATTGTTCCTTGATTTTTATTTTATTATAATATATAAAAATTATATCAAAATTTTACTATACTTTCAATCTGAAATAGTGTAAAATATATTCATCAAATCGGGAGAATTTTTGTTATGAATGTGCTTGATGTACAAAATTTAACATTATCTTTTGCTGACAATACTCTTTTTTCAGATATATCATTTGATATTAAGGAAAAAGAAAAGGTCGGCTTTGTCGGCGTTAACGGTGCCGGTAAAACTTCTTTGTTCAAGATTATTACAGGTGAATATATTCCTGATTCAGGTAACTGTTTTATTTCCAAAAATGCAAAACTCGGTTATATGGAGCAGCATACCTGTTCCAATAACCGCACAATCTGGCAGGAACTTATCTCAGTCTATACTGATTTGATTGATATGGAGTCAGAACTTGAAAATATTGCGGATTTGCTTCATTCAAATCCAACGGATGATTTGATTGAAAAACAGGATTTCCTTACCCGTAAATTTCAGGATAACGGAGGTTTGACTTATAAGTCAATGACTCGTTCGGCACTGATTGGTCTTGGATTTTCCGAAAGTGAATTTGATAAACCCACTTCAACACTTTCCGGCGGACAAAAGTCAAAATTAATTCTTGCAAAACTGCTTTTGTCCAACGCGGATTTTCTTTTGCTTGATGAACCGACCAACCACCTTGACATCAGTGCAATCCAATGGCTTGAAGAATTTTTGAAAAATTTTAACGGCGCTTGTCTGATTATCAGTCATGACCGATATTTTCTTGATAAAATTACGGACAAAACCATTGAACTTGAGAATCAGAAGATTCGTTCCTATAAAGGCAATTATTCTGAATTCCTTGTGAAAAAAGAAGCAGAGCAAAAAGCAATTGCCGATAAATATGAAAATGATATGAAAGAGATTGAACGTCTTGAAGGGATTATTGCTCAACAGCGTCAATGGAACAGAGAAAAGAATATCAAAACCGCAGAGAGCAAAGAAAAAGTTGTTGAACGTATTAAAGCACAACTCGTTGTTCCTGACAGCAAGGTTGCTAAAATAAGATTTGATTTTACTCCCAAATGTGTTTCGGGTGAAGATGTTCTTGATGTTGTGGATTTGAAGAAGAGTTTCGGTGATCATGAAATTTTCAGAAACATTTCTTTTAATGTCAAACGCGGTGAAAGAGTTTTTCTGCTTGGAGATAACGGTTGCGGCAAAACCACTTTGTTAAAAATTCTTATGGGTGATTTGTCCCGTGATGACGGAACATTCAGGTTTGGTTCGTCTTTGTTGACAGGGTATTTTGATCAGGTTCAGGCAAAACTGGATTTGAGTAAGACTGTTATTGATGAAGTGTGGACAAACTTCCCTTATATGACTGAGACACGTGTGAGAAATGCACTTGCATCCTTTTTGTTCAAAGGTGATGAGGTGTACAGAAAACTTGATGTCTGCTCCGGCGGCGAACGTGCAAGGGTGGCATTGCTTAAACTTATGCTCGGCGGTTTTAATTTTCTTCTTCTTGATGAACCTACAAATCATCTTGATGCTTTTTCAAGAGAAGAACTTGAAAATACACTTCTCAATTATCAAGGGACAATGCTTATCGTTTCACATGACAGATATTTTATCAATAAACTTGCAACCAGAATTGTTGAACTCACACCCGAAGGCTGCAACAATTTCCTTGGCAATTATAATGATTATTCAGAACACAGATTTATTGCCGAAACAAAGAAGGAAGAAAAGTCAAAACCTAAAGTAAATGATTATAAACTCAAAAAAGAAAGACAGAGTAATTTAAGAAAACTTACAACACTTCAGTCAAAAATTGAAAAAGAGATTGAAGAAACAGAAGAGGAAATTTCCTTGCTTGAAGAAAAACTGTCATCTGTGCAGTATGAGGAACTGATCAAGTTAACATCTATACTTGATGAACTTACGCAAAAACGCGATGCGCTTTATCAGCAGTGGGAAGATACATCATCTGCACTTGATGATTTAGGCAATGAATAGAAATCCGAACTTGCCCAAAGCACCGTATTAAAGCGAATTTGTGAAGTTTTCTATGTTGCCTTGCGTCAGCAAGGCTTCCATCTCAAAAATCAAAATTCATCTTTAATCCAAAACCACGGTTCGGATTACTACTCATTGCCTAGCCAAACAAGAATAATACATAGATACTCAGGGGGTTAATATGGCGGATATAGTTGTTATCGGCGGCGGTGCTGCAGGATTGATGTGTGCAGCAAAATCGTCACAGAATGGTAATCATGTTACAGTTCTGGAAAAAATGCCCCGTCCTGCAAGAAAACTGATGATAACAGGCAAAGGCAGATGTAATCTGACAAATGCTGTTTATGATATTGATGATTTGATTGCAAATGTTCCTACCAATCCCAGATTTCTGTATTCTGCTTTTTCATCTTTTATGCCATATGATACAATGGCATTGTTTGAGGGACTCGGTGTGCCGCTCAAAGTTGAAAGAGGCAACCGTGTTTTTCCTCAAAGCGATAAGGCAGTAGACGTTGTTGATGCCCTTGTCCGTTATTGTAAGGACAGCGGTGCAAAAATTGTGCATGCTGCTGCAAAAGCATTTGAAATGCATAACGGTGTAATTACGGCGGTTATTCTGGATGATAATTCAAAAATATCTTGTGATAAAGTTGCTGTTTGTACCGGTGGTAAAAGTTATCCCGCCACAGGTTCAACAGGCGACGGGTATATTCTTGCAAGGTCGGTAGGGCATACTGTCACTCCAATCAAGCCAAGTCTGGTTGCCCTTGTCTGCTCAAATCATTTTATTCCCAAACTTCAGGGCCTTTCATTAAAAAATATAGAAATACACTTGTTTGAGAATGATAAAGAAATATTTACCGATTTTGGTGAAATGCTGTTTACGCACTACGGAGTATCCGGTCCTGTAATTTTATCAGCATCAAGTCATATCAGAAATATGGGCAGCAAAGATTATTATATTTCAATTGACCTGAAACCGGCACTTGATGAACCGGCACTTGATAAGCGTATTCAAAGAGATTTTTCTGAATTGTCAAATAAAGATTTTATAAATTCGCTCAACAAATTATTGCCTAAAAAATTAATTCCTGTTATAGTTTTACTTAGCGGTATTGAGCCGTCCTGTAAAGTGAATCAGATTACAAAGGAACAAAGGCAAAAACTTGTCAGATTAATAAAGAATTTTAAGGTTAATATTTCTGAATTCAGACCTGTCGAAGAAGCAATCATTACTTCAGGCGGTGTAAATGTAAAAGAAATTGAACCCAAAACGATGAAATCAAAGATTGTTGACAATCTTTATTTCGCCGGTGAAGTAATTGACGTTGATGCTTATACAGGTGGATTTAATTTGCAGATTGCTTTTTCCACTGCAGTTCTCTGCGGTGAGAATATGTGATAAGGAGAAGAAATATGATTAATGTTGCGATTGACGGACCAGCAGGTGCAGGCAAATCAACTATTGCCAAGGCAGCGGCAAAAGAGCTTGGTTTTATTTATGTGGATACGGGTGCTTTGTACAGAACGATTGCCCTTAATTCTATCAGGAATCATGCGCTTGATGATAATGAAAAGATAATTGCGCTGCTTGAGAGTACTGATGTAAAACTTGGTTTTGCAGAAGACGGGACACAATGCGTTTTCCTGAATGATGAGGATGTATCATCACTTATCCGTACGCCTGAAATTTCTATGGGTGCATCAAAAGTTTCTGCAATTCCTCAGGTACGTGAATTTCTGCTTTCACTCCAGCGTGATATTGCAAAAAATAATAATGTGATTATGGACGGAAGGGATATTGCATCCGTTATACTCCCAAATGCAAATCCTAAAATTTTTCTTTTCGCATCTCCTGAATGCAGGGCTGAGAGAAGATATAAAGAACTTATAGAAAAAGGCGAATATGTAACTTACGAAGAAGTTCTTGCAGATGTGAATCAAAGAGATTATCAGGATTCACATCGTGAGATTGCACCGCTCAAACCAACAGAGGATTCCATACTTGCCGATACTTCTAAGTTAACGCTTGAAGAATCCATTAACTTTATTATCGATATTATTAAGGAGAATGTACAGTGAAAGAATTTGATTATTCTCAGGTAAAGCATTATAAAATGTATAATTTTATAAAGACTATATTCAGACCGCTTGTTAAGATTGTTTATAAAATTAAGTTTAAAGGGCTTGAAAATATTCCCAAAGATCAAAATAATTACATAGTAGCCATTAACCATACTTGTGCACTTGATCCTATATTTGTTGCTTGTCCGAAGGATGTTCCTCCGCTCCATTTTATGGCAAAGGCTGAACTTTTCAAAAATCCGTTTGCAGCATGGTTTATTACGCATATGTATGGATTTCCTGTAAGACGCGGAAAAGGGGATACTTCCGCAATTGAATACGGTGAAAAGATTATTAATGAAGGGCATGTTATGGCGATTTGTCCTGAAGGTAAACGTATAAAAGACAAAGACGGCGTTCCTCAAAAGGCGAAAGCAGGTGTTGCCGTAATTGCAAAAGCGACCGGTGCGGATATTTTACCTGTTGCAATCTGTTGTAACGGCAAAATAAAAGCAGGCAAAAAAGTGGTTGTTTCATATGGTAAGATGATTAAAAACAGCGAACTCGGTCTTGAAGGTGACGATGTCGGTATGCGTGCAATAAAAAATGCTGCCAATATGGTTATGGACAGAATTACATCTCTTTGGGAGGCAGAAAAGAATATTGATTAATTTAGCAAAAACAGCAGGATTTTGTTTTGGTGTTGACCGTGCTGTCAATTTGGTTTATGAACTTGTTGAAAAAGGTGAAAAGGTCTGTACCTTGGGTCCCATTATCCACAACAGTCAACTTGTGGCAGATTTGGAATCAAAGGGTGTAAAAATCATTGATAAGGTATCGGATTGCCCTGACGGATATACGATTGTTATCAGAACACATGGTGTTGAAAAAAGCATTATTGATGAGGCTAAATGCAGCAATATCAATTATGTTGATGCAACTTGCCCGTTTGTTTCAAAAATTCACAGAATAGTTACAGAACAGCCCGATGATTGTGTTACTCTTATTGCAGGTGATGAAAATCATCCTGAAGTTAAGGGTATCCGTTCTTATTGTAAAGGCGAAAGTTATGTCTTTAAAAATCAGGAAGAACTTGAAGATATTTTAAAAAATCACAATCTTGGTGAAAAAAAGTCACTGATTTGTGTATCTCAGACTACTTTTTCATTAAAAGAATGGAAAAAATGCGAGAAAATTCTAAAAAAACTATATACAAATTGCAGAATTTATAGTACAATATGTAATGCTACCGCAGATCGACAGGAAGAAGCAGCAGCATTGTCCAAAGATGCAGATGCAGTTATTGTCATCGGTGGCAGACATTCATCAAATACTTGTAAACTCAGAGATGTGTGCAAAGTGAATGCTGATACATTTCTTATTGAAACCTCAGCAGAACTCAAAACAATTGATTTGAGTAAATACAAAGTAATTGGTGTCACAGCGGGGGCTTCGACACCCGCGGTTATTATCAAGGAGGTACTAAAATCCATGTCCGAAGAAATTATTGAAAAGGAAGTTGAAACAACTTCAGCCAAAACTGAAGAAGTTGTGGAGACAGCAGAAACCGCTGATAAAGCCAATATGGCTGCTGTCAAAGCATCTGCTGATGGTGAGGCATCCTTCGAAGAAATGCTTGAAGAATCATTCAGAGAAGACGAAAACAGCAAGGTAGTTAAGGGAACAGTTGTAAACATCACTCCTACAGAAGTATTTGTTGATGTTGAAGGCAGAAAGCAGACAGGCGTTATCGCATTTGACGACCTTTCTTCCGAACCTATCACTAAGCCGGAAGATGCAGTAAGCATCGGCGATGTTCTTGACCTTGTTATTATGAAAACTGATGACAGTGAAGGTGTACTTAAACTTTCAAAGAAACTTGTTGACGCATTCAAAGGCTGGGAAGATATTGTTGCAGCCAAAGAGTCAGACGAAGTTCTTGAAGGAACAGTCATTTCAGTTGTTAAAGGCGGCGTAATTGTTGTAACAAAAGGCAGTCGTGTATTCGTTCCTGCATCTCTTACAGGGGTTCCACGTAATCAGGAATTAGATGTTCTTAAAGGTGCAACAGTTCGCTTTAGAATCATTGATATTAATCCGGCTCGCCGCCGTGCAGTCGGTTCAATAAAGGTTGTTGCAATTGAAGAGAGAAAGGCTCAGCAGGAAGCACTCTGGGCAACTCTTGAAGAAGGCCAGAAAATCACAGGTACAGTTAAGTCATTGACAAGTTACGGTGCTTTTGTTGACATCGGCGGTATGGATGGCATGATTCACATCAGTGAACTTTCATGGAACAGAATCAAACATCCGTCAGAAGTTGTTAATGTCGGCGATGTTGTTGAAGTAACTATCAAGGCTCTTGATGCAGAGAATAAGAAGATTTCTCTCGGTTTCAAGAAGATTGAGGACAATCCATGGGAAATCCTTAAGAGAGATTATCCAGTAGGAACAGATTGCAAGGCTAAGATCGTTTCAATTGCATCTTTCGGTGCATTTGCAAATGTTATTCCGGGTATTGATGGCCTTATTCATATCAGTCAGATTTCATGGGATCGAATCAAGACTCCTGCAGATGTACTTAATGTAGGCGACGAAGTTGATGTAAGAATTATCGACATTGACTTTGATAAGAAGAGAGTTTCACTTTCAATGAAAGAACTTATTGAAAAGCCGGAACAGACTATTGAAATCCTTTCTGATTCAGACGAAACAGAAGAATAATGAATTAAAAATGCACCGATTATTCGGTGCATTTTTTTGTAAACATCTTACGATTTCCTGACTTGCTTTTATCAATTGTTGAAAACTCAACGAATTGTTGAGTTTTCTTCAACACATAGGTTATTGTTATATCGGAATTATTGCTCTATTATATAAGTACAATAGCTATTGATTCTTTTTTTTGAGGAGCGTTTTATGAATATTTATTTTGGTGAAAATATAAAAAAGTTTCGTAAAGAGCGTAAACTGACCCAAGAAGCACTGGCAGAATATTTGGATGTTTCGTTTCAGACTGTCAGTAAATGGGAACGTGGTGAGGGTTATCCTGATATAACAACATTGCCTGTGATTTCAACCTTCTTTGGTGTAACACTTGATGAATTGTTTGGAGTTAACCGTGCAGAAACAGAAGTTAAACTTGTTTCAATGCTTGAAAAATATGATAATCTCTGCGATGTTGATATGCGAAAGACGTTATTGGATGAACTTCTACAAATTGCACCAAACGATTTCAGAATTCTTTTGAGAGAATTAAGTTACTTGATTCATTTTTGTGACAATAAAATTAGTGCAAAAAGAATTCATACACTTTATGATAATATTCAGAATAACTGTAATAATGACAGAATTCGTATCAGCGCAACCAGGCACATGATATATTATTATGCAGATTTGGCAAAGACCAATGATAGTACGATTTCATTTTCTGATGTTGAAGATTTACTTCGAAATATGCCTTGTATGAGAGATGGACAAGAATTCATTGCATCATATCTTTATCCGCGCGACCATCCGAGTTATTATCAAAATATACAGGAAGCAATAGAAGAAAGTATATGTTTGTTAGATACAAGTGTTAGTCACTATTATTTGTATGATGAAAATTTTTCAATTGAATACAAAATTAACATACTTGAAAGAACTTTGAAAATCAAACACATGATTTATGATGATGGTAATTATGGTGAACAATGGCAATCTGTTATTTATAGTTACGGTCATTTGGGTTACTTGTATTTTCAAAAAGGGAGCACCGAAAAAGCCTTGGAGAATTTAAAAACAAGTGTTGCTCTTGCAAAAGAATATGATACTTTGGAGAGAATAACCATTATGCATTCACAATTGTTTGAAGGAAGAAAATTTGACAAACATAAGTTGGGCAGTACTTATATGGCAACTTCAAGGATGAAAGATCTTATGAGCGAAAAGTATCCTTTATCTGAAAGTTTCAAAAGTAGTAATGAATTTAAAGAATTATTAGAAATTCTTAATTCATAATGGATTTTATCGCAATACACAAAAGCACGCTTAGCAGCGTGCTTTTGTGTATTGTTATGCCTGTTATTCAAAAATTGAATTCATAAGATTTTCATAAACACCTGCAGGATTTTGTTGGAACTTTTCTTTGATAACCTGTGCTTGTGTTTCTGTTTTGACATTGAGCGTCAGTACCATGAAGTCACTGTCAATATCACTTACATGCAATGTGATTTTGTATCCGTTTTCATCTTTCTCTATCGTAACTTTATTTTCTTTTTTATTAATATCCATTGCAGCAAATTTGCTTACAAGTTCAATACTTTTTTCTCTTATTGTCAGCGGTAAATCATTTTCAACAATTTCAACCAGAAATTTACAATCCGCATTTATTTTTAAATAACCTTCATCTGATTGAGTTATATATCCTTTTTTTACAAGTTTTCCGATTGCACTTGATATTTCAAAGTAATTGGCAATTTTGCCGTCAACCAGTGCATCAATAATATTTCTTTCTGTAATTTTTTCTTTGCAATTGGCAAGAATATAACAGACGATTATTGTTATTGATGAACTTGAGCGCAGTCCGCCTTCTTCAATCCCTGCGGTGAATGCATCGAATTGCAGGGAAGGGTTAAATTCTTTTTCCATTAATTATCAAACCTCGTATAAAATTTATAAAAAGTATAACATATCTTTCACAATCTTGCAATCAAATATTATTTGTGATATAAATAATATTGATGAAATAATTTAAAGGAGATTTTTAAAATGACAGAAATTACTAAAGAAACGATTATCGGTGATATTCTTGATATTTGTCCGGATGCAGCACCGCTTTTTCTTGAAATCGGTATGCATTGCCTCGGATGTCCGTCATCACGTGGTGAGAATATTGAACAGGCTTGTATGGTTCACGGAACAGATCCGGATGAACTCGTGCAGAAACTGAATGACTTTATTGCGTCAAAGTAATGGTTAAATTATCACCACGGCTTATGGCAGTATGTTCGCTTGTCAAGGATAATTCACGTGTTGCCGATGTCGGAACCGACCATGGTTATATACCTGTTTTTCTGTATCAGAATGCTGTGATAAAAAGTGCTGTGGCAAGTGATATTCATATCGGTCCGCTTCGCTCCTGTGAACGTCTTGTTTCACAGGAGATGCTTTGTGATGTTATCAAAGTCTGTCAGAGCGATGGATTGGAAAATCTGTCACCGAATGATTTTGACACAATCATCATTGCAGGTATGGGCGGTGAATTGATTACGGACATATTGTCAAAATGTACATATATTAACGAAAAACATATAATTGTTAACCCAATGACGCATCCCGAACTTGTGCGGGAATTTTTATATAATAATGGATTTGAGATTGCGAATGACCTTATTGTTAAGGAGTCAAAGCATTGTTATTCTATTTTTGATGCTGAATTTACAGGCAAAGTGACAAAAAAATCAAGAATTGATTATTATTTGGGTAATATTACTGATTTTACAAATAAAGAATATTTTATTCACCTGTTGAATTATCTTAATAATAAATCGAAATCAGGTGAAGATTTGAGTGATGTTATAACTGCAGTTAAGGAGAAAATATGACTACCGTAAAAAACATTTATGATTACATAAATACAATTGCTCCGTTCAATACGCAGGAAGAGTGGGATAATTCCGGTTTCCTTGTCGGTGAGTACAGAAAAGAAGTTAAAAAGGCAGTTGTGTCACTTGATGCAACGAAAGAAACGGTTGCGTATGCAAAAAGTGTGGGTGCAGATTTAATTATCTCTCATCATCCGTTGATTTTTAAGGGCGCAAAAAATGTTTTTAAAGGTTCTTCGCTTTACGAATTGATTCATAATGATATTGCACTTATCTCATCTCATACTCCTTATGATAAGGCTGACGGCGGAATTAATGATAATCTGGCACAGATTCTCGGTCTGCAAAATATCCGCAGACATGACAACGGTTATCTTGTTTTTGGAGAGCTGAAAGACAGTATGAGCATTGATGATTTTGCTTTATTTGTTGCACAAACGCTTGACAGCCACGGACTGAGATATACCGATTGTGATAAAACCATATCAACTGTATGTGTCGGCGGCGGTGCCTGTGCGGAATTTATTGCTGACGCAATGGAATGTTCCGATTGTTTTGTTACAGGGGATTTAAAATATCACGAAATGCTTGATGCTCAGCAGGATGGGTTTGCGGTCGTGTCAGCAGGGCATTTTGAAACAGAGAATATACCTTTTTTAATGATAAAAGAAAGACTTGAAAAGATTTTTACAGATGTGGAGTTTTTTATTTCACCTGTTAAAAATCCTGTATTGGAAATTTAGTTATGGCGCTTGACGGAATATTTTTATATCATCTGAAAAATGAAATATCGGATTTCGCTGTTGACAGCCGTGTGGACAAAATTCATCAGCCGTCAAGAGATGAAATTGTTATCAATCTTCGTTCAAGACGGGGCAGCAAGCGTCTTTTGATTTCCTGCAATGCTGACAGTGCCAGAATTCACTTCACGGACTATCCGCCTGAAAATCCGCCCAAACCGCCTATGTTCTGTTTACTGCTGCGAAGACGATTGACAGGAGCATGGGTTACTTCTATTGAACAGGATAATCTTGAACGTATACTTAAAATAAATTTCAGCGGAACAGATGAACTTGGTGATAAAACCAAATATTCTCTTATCGTAGAGATAATGGGCAAATACTCAAATATCATCTTTACGGATGAAAATAATAAAATAATTGATTCCGTAAAAAGAATTGATGAAAATAAATCTCAGGTTCGTGAAATACTTCCGGGTATGCCGTATGTATCACCGCCAAGTCAGGATAAACTGAATATTTTTACTGATGATTTTGATACTGTAAAAAATCAGATTGCAAAAAGCAAAAAAGGACTTTATAAGGCTGTAATGGATACGGTTAAAGGGGTTTCACCGATTGTATGCAGAGAGATTGAAAATGGTCTTTCACTTGATGATTTCAGGCATTTTGCCAATAATCCCACACCGACTGTCGTGATAACGGATGTACCTAAAGACTTTTCTTTTATGGATATAAAACAATATGGTTCTCTTGCAACGATAAAAAAGTATGACTCTTTTTCTTCCTTGCTTGATTATTTCTTTTATGAACGGGTACGTTATATGCGCATTAAGGCGCGAAGTGCCGATTTGTTTAAAGTGGTTAATACTTTGCAGGAAAGAGCAGTGAGAAAAATTGCCAACCGAACGCGTGAACTGGATGAATGTAAAGATAAAGAGACGTATAAATTGTTTGGAGATCTTATTAACTCCAATCAATACAGACTGGCTAAAGGTTCTCCGTTCTATGACTTAGAGAATTATTATGACAATAATAATATAATCAGAATTCCTGCGGATGTCACATTGACCCCTGCTCAGAATGCACAAAAGTATTATAAAGAATACCGAAAAAAGCAGATTGCTCAGTCAAAACTGATTGATTTTATTGATGAAGCAAAGGCAGAGGCACAGTATTTTGAATCTGTTATTGATGCTCTTTCAAGAGCAGAGACGGACAGTGAAATCACTGAAATAAAAAATGAACTTTCACAGGCAGGATACATCAAAAAACAAAATGATAATAAAAAGAAAAATGCAAAAGTATTAAAACCATTGCATTTTAAAACACGTGACGGATTTGATGTATATGTCGGCAGAAATAATATTATGAATGATAAACTTACTTTGAAAACCGCAAAAAATTATGATACTTGGTTCCATGTGCAGGATAGTGCAGGAAGTCATGTTATCTGTGAGACTTCGGGTAAAGAAATTACGGATGATGCCATTCATGATTGTGCAGTGATTGCCGCATATTACAGCAAAGCCCGTGAGTCATCCAATGTTGCTGTCGATTATACACTTGTAAAAAATATAAAAAAACCTAACGGAGCAAAATTTGGATTTGTTGTTTACGATACTTACAAAACAGAATTTGCAACGCCTACTTTTGACGAAGTGGAGACATTGAAATATGAATAATATTGCAATTATTTTGTGTGCCGGCAATGGTACTCGTATGAAGTCTGACAAAAGCAAACTTCTTCTTGAAATTTGCGGCAAGACTGTTGTTGAAAGAACGGTTGAAACTTTTTCCGATATTGATGAAGTCAACAAAATAATTATTGTTTGCAGAGAAAGTGATTATAAAGATTTTCAATCGGTTCTTTCTGCTTACGATGTTTCATATTGTTTTGGCGGTGCAACCAGACAGGGGAGTGTTATGAATGCACTTGCAACAATCGATGATTGTGATTTGCTGCTCATTCATGACGGAGCAAGACCGCTTGTTACAAAATCGGAAATTCATTCTGCAATTGCTGCAGCAAAAGAAAAGGGCGCTGCTGCGGTAGGTGTGCCTGTTAAGGATACAATCAAAGTAGTGGATAAAGATTTAAAGATTGTGGATACGCCTGACAGGTCAAAGCTAATTTCGATACGTACACCACAGATTTTTGATTTTGATTTGTATTGTGAATGTGCAAAACTTGCACAAAGTCAGGGTAATGATTTTACCGATGATTGCAAATTGATTGAAAACTGCGGCAAGGATGTTTTTGTTGTTGTCGGTGATTACGGCAACATTAAAATTACAACTCCCGAAGATATTGCGGTTGCTGAAAATATTATTAAATCACGAGGTGAAGCCTTATGAGAATAGGTCACGGTTATGATGTTCACAAACTTGTTGAGGGCAGAAAGTGCATTATAGGCGGTGTGGATATACCAAGCCAACTCGGGCTGCTTGGTCACAGCGATGCCGATGTTCTTCTTCATGCAATCAGCGATGCAATTCTCGGTGCCTGTGCAATGGGGGATATAGGCCACTTATTTCCTGATACAGATGAAAAGTGGAAAGGTGCAGACAGTCTCAAACTCCTTGAAGAAGTGGTAAGACAGGTGAATGCGAAGGGTTATGAGATTATTAATATTGATTCCACAATACTTGCTCAGACTCCTAAAATGGCACCGTTTATTGCAGATATGAGACGGAATATTGCCGCTGCCTGCAAAATAGATTTTGACTTTGTATCCGTAAAAGCAACGACTGAAGAAGGTCTTGGTTTTACCGGTGAAAAAAAGGGTATTGCAGCTCACGCTGTTTGTCTTGTTGAGAAAAACAAATAATCATATCATAGCCTGTTTTTACTATATATTAGTATTAACAGGCTATATTTTTTAAATATTTTGTTAATACTCTTGACAAATGGAAAAATATTGATAAAATAGTATTTGTTAGCACTCGACAAGCAAGAGTGCTAATTGCTCAAAGTTAATTATTATTTTTTATAGAGGTGACTATTATGACAATCAAACCACTTGCTGACAGAGTATTACTTAAATCTGTTGAAGCAGAAGAAACAACAAAGAGCGGTCTTATCCTTGCTTCATCAGCACAGGAAAAACCTGAGATGAGCGAAGTAGTGGCAGTAGGCCCGGGTACAGATGAAAACCCAATGACTGTTAAAGCCGGTGATAAGGTAATTATCAGCAAATATTCAGGAACAGAAGTTAAACTTGATGGCGTTGAATACACAATTACATCAGTAAAAGACATTCTTGCAGTAGTAGAGTAAGGAGGAACGAATCAATGGCAAAAGATATTATTTATGGAGAAGATGCCCGTAAGGCTCTTCAGGCAGGTATTGATAAACTTGCAAACACAGTAAAAATTACACTCGGTCCAAAGGGCAGAAATGTAGTGCTTGATAAAAAGTACGGTGCACCGCTTATTACAAATGACGGCGTAACCATCGCTAAGGAAATTGAACTTGATGATTCTTTTGAGAACATGGGCGCTCAGCTTGTTAAAGAAGTTTCTTCAAAAACAAATGATGATGCAGGTGACGGTACAACAACAGCCACACTTCTTGCACAGGCTCTTGTCAGAGAAGGTATGAAGAATGTTGCTGCCGGTGCAAACCCTATGGAAGTTAAGAACGGTATCAAAGCCGCTGTTGATGCTGCTGTTGAAAGCGTTAAATCAAATTCACAGCAGGTTAAAGGCAATGCTGACATTGCACGAGTTGCAACCGTTTCTGCAGCAGATAAATATGTTGGTGAACTCATTGCAGATGCTATGGATAAAGTTTCTGCCGATGGCGTAATCACAATTGAAGAATCAAAAACAGCCGAAACAGTATGTGAAGTTGTTGAGGGTATGCAGTTTGACCGTGGATATATTTCACCATATATGGTAACAGATACCGATAAGATGGAGGCAGTAATTGACGATGCAATGCTTCTTATCACCGATAAGAAAATTTCATCTGTACAGGATATTCTTCCTCTTCTTGAATCTGTTCTCAAGTCAGGTCAGAAACTTGTTATTGTTGCCGAAGATGTTGAAGGTGAGGCTCTTCAGACAATTCTTCTCAACAAACTGCGCGGTACATTCACTTGTGTATGTGTTAAAGCTCCCGGCTTTGGTGACAGAAGAAAAGATATGCTTCAGGATATTGCTGTTCTTACAGGCGGTCAGGTAATTACATCTGACATCGGTCTTGAACTTAAGGATGCAACAATGGCTATGCTCGGTAAGGCTCGTCAGGTTAAGGTTACTAAAGAAAATACAATTATTGTTGACGGTGCCGGTGATGCTGCTGAGATTAAGAGCAGAGTAGGTCAGATTAAAACTGCGATTGAAAACAGCACATCTGATTTTGACCGTGAAAAACTTCAGGAACGTCTTGCAAAAATGGCAGGCGGTGTTGCAGTTATCAAGGTTGGTGCAGCTACCGAAACAGAAATGAAAGAAAAGAAACTGCGTATTGAAGATGCTCTTGCATCAACAAAGGCTGCTGTTGAAGAAGGTATCGTTGCAGGCGGCGGTGTTGCACTGATCAATGCAATTCCTGCAGTTGAAAAACTTCTTGAAACAGATAATGCAGACTTTAAAACAGGCGTTTCAATTGTACTTAAAGCACTTGAAGAACCTGTACGCCAGATTGCTGTTAACGCAGGTCAGGAAGGTTCTGTAATTATTGATAAAATCAAGAGTTCAAACAAACTCGGTTACGGTTACAATTTTGCAACTGATGAATACTGCGATATGATGGAAGAGGGTATTGTTGACCCTGCAAAAGTTACACGTTCAGCAATCCAAAATGCGGCATCTGTTGCATCAATGGTTCTTACAACCGAGTCACTTGTAACAGATATTAAAGATCCGCAGGCTGATGCAGCACAGGCAGCAGCACTTGCAGCGGCACAGGGCGGCGGAATGTATTAATATAATTATAATATTAAGTTTTGCACCTGTTCTCTTTGAGGACAGGTGCTTTTCTGTTTGTTTAGCAATGGTTGATAACCCCCGGTTCTACCGGGGGGAATAGAAAGCTTCAGTAAAAATAAAAACGGCGAGCTTTATGCAAGGCGAGGGTATTGGCGAAAAAATAACCTCCAAGTATAATAGAAACGGTTTGGCAGCCGCGTTACTAAAATACAGGAGGTTAAAAACATGATAAAAAAGAATGGAAACAACGAAATAAAAACATTGTCGCACTCAACATACAGGTGTCAGTACCACATAGTGTTCGCACCAAAGTATCGCAGAAAAGAGATATACGGAAAGATAAAGAAAGATATCGGAGAAATAATCCGTAAATTGTGCGAACAAAAAGGTGTAGAAATCATAGAGGCAGAAGCGTGCAAAGACCATATACACCTTTTGGTGTCAATACCGCCGTATCTAAGTGTAGCACAATTTATGGGATATCTCAAGGGAAAAAGTACATTGATGATTTTCGACCGACACGCAAACTTGAAATATAAGTATGGCAGTCGGCATTTCTGGGCGAGAGGATACTATGTCGATACAGTCGGTCGAAATAAGAAAGTGATAGAAAAGTACATACAAAATCAGCTTGAGGAAGATTTTGCAAATGACCAGATATCACTCAAAGAGTATGTAGACCCGTTCACGGGTAACAAGAATAAGTAAGCAAAAGAGAAACAGCCCCACGAGAGGGGCTGCTTGAAATAGTAATGCGATGCCAAACTTCAGTGCCGACTTTTAGTCGGCGAGCCAGTAGGCGGCCCTTTTAGGGCCTGTGCAAACCACCAGTTCAACTGGTGGTTATGATTTCGTTTAGGTATTGAAATTTATTGTGCTTGTCTGTATAATATAATTATTAATTTTAAGGAGCATACTATGGCAATTATCGGTATAGATTTAGGCACAACCAACAGCCTTGTTTCAGTATGGAAAGACGGAAAAAGTATTCTTGTTCCGAATTCTTTCGGAGAATATTTAACACCGTCTGTTGTCGGTCTTGATGATGACGGTTCTCTTATTATCGGCAGAATTGCAAAAGAGAGACTTATTTCTCATCCTGATGTCACTATATCTTCATTCAAGTGTTTTATGGGTACAGATATGATGATTGACCTTGGTGAAGATTCATATACTCCTTCAGAGGTTTCATCCTTTGTTCTGCGTAAACTCAAAGAGGATGCAGAAATTTTCCTTGGCGAAAAGGTCGAGGAAGCCGTTATCAGTGTTCCTGCTTATTTTGATGACAACGGAAGGAATGCCACCAAACTTGCAGGGGAACTTGCAGGTCTCAAAGTTGAGCGTATCATTAATGAGCCAAGTGCTGCTGCTCTTGCTTATAAGGTTGATACCGATAATGAAGATACGTATCTTGTTTTCGACTTCGGCGGCGGTACGCTTGATATTTCCGTTGTTGATATTTTTGATTCGATTATTGAAATCATAGCAGTAGCGGGTGACAACCATCTTGGCGGTGATGATTTTAATCTTGCGATTGCAAAACATTTTTGTGTTGAAAATTATCTTGATTTTAATGAACTTCCTCTTGAAGTCAAAGCAATTATCATTAAGCAGGCAGAGCAGTGCAAAATCGCACTTTCAACACAGGAAAGTGCGGGTATGATTATCAATTTCAATGATGAATCTTATTCCCTTGTGCTGGATAATCAAAAACTTCTTCAAATTACTGCACCTCTGTTTGAAAGACTGGAAAAACCCATAATCAAAGCAATGCGCAGTGCACAGGTAATGCCCGATGACATTTCGGAAGTCATACTGGTAGGCGGTTCATCCCATATGCTGCTTGTGAAGAAGTTTCTTGAAAATCTTTTCAGGCGCAGTATCCGCATTTCCATTTCACCTGATACTGCTGTTGCAATCGGTGTCGGCATTGCTGCAGGAATTAAAGAACGAAAAGAAGATGTCAAGGATATGATATTGACCGATATTTGTCCTTTTACACTCGGTACAAATGTGTTTAATTCTGATGATCCTAACCGACCGATATTCAAACCGATGATTGATCGCAACACAACCCTTCCGGCAAGTTATGAGTCAACATTTTATACCATTGCGGACAATCAGACATCTTTGTGCTTCCGAATTGCACAAGGTGAGAAATTGTATTTTGACCAAAATCTCTATCTTGGTGAGATTGAAGTTTCTGTTCCTCCCGCCGCAGAAGGAGAGCAGAGTGCCAACCTCAGATTTACTTATGATATTAACGGAATTTTGCAGGTTGATGTTTTTGTTCCTTCAACAGGCGAGAAAAAGAGTAAATTAATTCTGAATAAAAACACACGCCTGACCGAAGAACAACTTGCTTCCAAAATTGCGGAGCTTGAAAAAATCAAAATTCAGCCCAGAGATATGGAGGAAAACAAGCTCCTTGTTGCCAGAGCAGAAAGTCTGTTTGAAGAAAATGCAGGTCCTATCAGGGATATAATAAGAGAAAGACTGCATGCTTTTGATTTGGGTATAAATTCGCGTAATAACCGACGAATCAGACAGGCTCGCCGTTCGTTTGATGCTTTTCTTACTGCAATTGAAAATAATGCAGTTAATCCGTTCAATGCTTTTAACGATGAATACTATGATGATGAAGACTGGGAGGATGAAGAATGAGTATTTGGGACGAACTTGGTATTGCCCGAACGAATGATATAAGGCAAATCAAAAAAGCTTATGCAGCAAAATCAAAACTTGTTCATCCTGAAGAACATCCTGAAGAATTCAGACAACTGCATGAGGCGTATGAATCTGCCTTGATGTATGCAAAGGCTAATAAAAATCAAGTGCAGCAAAATGTTTCTGTTGAAAATGTACAGGATGAAGAACAAAGAACTTTTTCTGAAAGTCAATTTGATTTCAAACATACTGATTATCATTCTCAGATTGAAAAAGCAAATGAAGTCGACAGTGATAAAACGGATGACTTTGATTTTTCATCCATTCAACAATCTGATAAACAGACTGATGAAGAAGAACAGGAGAATGTGAATTTTGATTTTGATAAAGCAATTTATCAGAGCGAGATTAAGCGTAATAATCAGATTATGGAAATGACGGAAACCGTTATCCGTAATGCGGATAAACTTTATCATTCAAAAGTGTTTGATACGGAAATGCAGTGGCTTGATGTGTTCAATAACGATTTTGTTGATTCCATCATAAATGAACCGATTTTCCTGAGTGAACTTTGCTCTTTTTTAAGAGCACATAAAGTGAATGAAAATATGGCAAACGCACTGTTTAAGGTTTTCCATTTGGGTGATATTGTCAGTTATAAAGATAAAGGTCAACTCGAAGAAATTTATAACCTTGTCATTCAGGCAAAGGCAGAAGCCTCAAACAGACTTGAGATGAAAATTAAACTCTGCACGTATTTTGTATTTGTCAGTCTGATTTTGTTTGTAGTGGCAATAATATTACCGAATTTGTACCTGATGGCGGCGATGATTTTTGCTTTTGTTATTTGTATGACCGCATTGGTAAATCTGAAAGCAAGGAGGAAAAAATTCTATGAATGAGTTTTTTGACAGTTTAAATTCACGGCAATTGTCCAAAATCGTACTGCTTGTTATTGCGATTATTATTGCAATATTTAAAATCATTGTTCCGAAAGTGAAAGAAAAGATTGACAGGGCAAAAGCGATAAAATCAACAGGCGGCGACAACGGTAATTCTTATATCACTGAGGGTTACAATGCACTGAACAGCGGTGATACGGAAAAAGCTGTTTCTTTGTTTGAAACAGGTATGAATATGGGTTCGTCTGATATAAATGTGTATAAAATTCTTATGGATTATTATACTAATATCAATCAGCATTATAAAGCTCTCCATTGGGGCAGACATGCGATTGAAAAACATTTGTATGATAACGATATTATCAACAGAATGATTGATGTTTATCAATTGTCCGGTGAACAGGATAAGATTGAAGAACTCCAGCAAATTCTGCGATAATCTTGACAATCATTTTGCTTGATGTTAAAATAGTTAGCAAATACTAACTGAAAGGATTATGTTATGAATAAATATATATTGAAAATTGAAGGTATGATGTGCGGCCATTGTGAGGCACATATGAATGATGCAATAAGAAATCATTTTTCTGTTGAAAAAGTTACTTCATCTCATTCAAAAAAGGAATGTGTCATTATTGCACAGGAACTTGATGAAGAGAAATTAAAAAAAGTTGTTGCTGATACAGGCTATGAGCTTATCTCCATTTCTTCAGAGCCTTATAAGAAAAAAGGCTTGTTTTCAAAATTGATGAAATAATCATTGTAAAATTATATAAATTTTGACAAATTCAAAAAAGTCTTGACAAATTAATTTTATCGTATTATTATGTGATTAATATTTATAACGCGTTGAAGAGAACAAGTCTTTCTGTTTTGTTGTTTCAGAGAGTTGCCGTTTGGTGAAAGGCAATACAACGTTCAGTTTGAATATCATCTCTGAGCGGCTGTGCTGAATTCAGTAGGTGCAGACGGTTGCCTCCGTTAACGGGATAGTGTATATTAGTACATAAAGTGCGTTGCTTATGCAGCGAAAAAGAGTGGTACCACGGTATTTTATCGTCTCTTTGCCTTTTGGCAAAGGGACGTTTTTATTTTTATAGAAATGAGGATTGATTATGGCAGATTTAGTTGAAATCCGTTGGCACGGACGCGGCGGACAGGGTGCTAAAACGGCAGCACTTCTTCTTGCAGATGTTGCATTCAAAACAGGCAGTTATGTTCAGGGATTTCCGGAATACGGTCCTGAGCGTATGGGTGCTCCTATCACCGCATATAACCGTATCAGCAATAAGGAAATCAGAGTACACTCAAATATTTATGAGCCGGATTTCGTCGTTGTTGTTGATGAAGGACTTCTTGATGTTGTCAATGTTACGGAAGGACTTAAAGAGACAGGCGGTATTGTTGTGAATTCTTCAAAAACACCTGATGAGATAAAATCAAAACTCGCAGGATATAATGGTAAGGTTTATACAATTGATGCACGCAAAGTATCTGTTGCATGCCTGGGCAGATATTTCCCGAATACACCGATGCTTGCTGCAATTGTTAAGGTATCAGGTGTTATGGCAAAAGATACTTTCTTTGCAGAAATGCTGAATTCATTCAATCACAAGTTTGCATCAAAGCCTGAAGTTATTGAAGGCAATATGAATGCACTTAAAATGGCATTTGAGGAGGTAAAGTGATATGAAATCAGATTTGAATAAACTTCACCTTGACTGCAACTGGCAGGATTTAACCGAAGGTATGCAGATTTACGGTGAAACAACTGCACTTGAATTCAATACAGGTGAATGGACTTCCGTTAAACCTGAACTTGATATGTCAAAATGTATCCATTGTCTTATGTGTGTTCCTGTTTGTCCTGACAGTTGTATACCTGTTGTTGACGGAATGCGCGGAGAATTTGATTATGACCACTGTAAAGGCTGCGGCATTTGTGTTAAAGCGTGTCATGTTGATGCAATAAAGATGGAAGGAGTAAAGTGATATGGCAAGAAAAGACAGACTCAGCGGTAATGAGGCAGTGGCAGAGGCTCTGCGTCAGATTAATCCGGATGTTATGGCGGCTTTCCCTATAACTCCTTCAACTGAGATTCCTCAGTATTTTTCAAAATTAGTTGCAAACGGACAGGTGGACAGTGAATTTATTCCTGTCGAATCAGAGCATTCGGCTATGTCAGCCGTAATCGGTTCACAGTCTGCGGGTGCAAGAAGTGTTACTGCAACATCATCAGCAGGCATGGCATTAATGTGGGAAGAACTTTATCTTGCTGCATCAAACAGGCTTCCGTGTGTGCTTACACTTGTTAACCGTGCTTTATCAGGACCTATCAATATCAATTGTGACCACAGTGACTCAATGGGTGCAAGAGATTCTGGATGGATTCAGATTTATGCAGAGAACAATCAGGAGGTTTATGATAATCTCTGTATGGCTTATCGTATTGCAGAGCATAAGGATGTTATGCTTCCTGTTATGATTTGTCAGGATGGATTTATTACATCTCATGCCGTTGAAAATATTGTGCTTAATGAAGACGAAGATGTTAAGAACTTTGTGGGTGAATATAATCCTGAACATTCACTTCTCAATCCTCAATGTCCTATGGCAGTCGGTCCTTACAGTGTAACGAATTATTATTTTGAAGCCAAAAGAGCACAGGCTGAGGCTCTCAAAAATGCCAAGCAGGTTACACTGGATGTTGCAAAAGAGTATGCAAAAATTTCAGGCAGAGAGTACGGACTCTTTGAAGAATATAAAATGGACGACGCTGAATATGCTGTTGTTATCATTGGTTCGGCAGCAGGTACAGCAAAAGACGCTGTTGACCGGTTAAGAGAGCAGGGAATTAAAGCAGGTTTGATAAAAATCAGACTTTTCCGTCCTTTCCCTGCAGAAGAAATTGCCAAATCACTTGAAGGTGTCAAAGCAGTTGCCCTTATGGACAGAACAGAATCTTACAATGATAACTGCGGACCAATCGGAAGTGAAGTCACAACTGCTCTTTACAGAGCAAAATCGGATACACTCACAGTCAATTATGTTTACGGTCTCGGCGGACGAGATGTAAAAGTATCCGATATGATTCATGTTTATAATGAACTTGAAAAAATTGCAAAAGAAGGTAAGGTTGAAAATCCTTATCGCTATATGGGAGTAAGAGGATAAGGAGGACGCAGATATGTATAATTTTAAAGAATTTGTTTCAAGAGAAGAGCGTCTTTCAGGCGGTCACAGAATGTGTGCAGGATGCGGCGGTACAATCGCCGTAAGAAATGTATTGAAAGCAATCAAACCCGGTGATAAGGCAGTAATCGGTAACGCAACAGGCTGTCTTGAAGTTTCAACTTTTATGTATCCGTATACGGCATATAAAGACAGTTATATCCACAATGCATTTGAAAATGCAGGTGCAACTATGTCCGGTGTGGAAGGTGCATATAATGCCTTGAAAAGAAAGGGCAAACTTGATGAAACATATAAATTCATTACTTTCGGTGGTGATGGCGGTACATATGACATCGGTTTTCAGTCACTGAGCGGTGCAATGGAACGCGGTCACGATATGGTATATGTTTGTTACGATAATGGTGCATATATGAACACAGGTATTCAGCGTTCTTCAGCAACACCTATGTTTGCTGACACAACAACAACCCCTGTCGGCAGACAATCGACAGGTAAACCGCAGTACAGAAAAGACCTTGCGGCAATTATCGCAGAACATCAGGTTCCTTATGTTGCACAAACTACTTTTGTTCAGAATTTCCGCGATTTGTACAGAAAGTCAGAAAAAGCAATTTATACCAAAGGTCCTGCATTTCTGAATATCATGGCACCTTGCCCGAGAGGCTGGAGATATAATACACCGGATATTATGGAAATTTGCAAACTTGCGGTTGAAACCCGTTATTGGCCTCTTTTTGAAGTTGTTGACGGTAAGTGGATTTTGAACTATGAGCCGAGAAATTATGTTCCTATCGAGGAATGGCTTGTAAAACAAGGCAGATTCAAGCATATGTTCAAACCTGAAAATGAATGGATGATTGAAGCATTCCAGAAAGAAGTTGACCGCCGTTGGTATGAACTTCTTGACCGTTGTGCTGAAGTCCGCGGCGCATAACCAAATCAGATTTATTAATGGGGTTGAAATAGAATGGCTAAACAATTAAATGATTATATTAACGAACTTGATCAATATTGGAATGCTTTCTCTGACCCAAGAATAAAAGGCGAAAATCCTAAATGTTTAGAAATCCAAGAAATATTAATATCAATCTTTACAGAAATGAATGAGGATGATATGAAATCTTTCTTAGATGATTTTGATGAATCTAAATTAGAACAGATAGCATATCCTTTGGAGGAAATTATTGATATTTATCCTTTTGTAGAGGCATATGTAAAATATTAAACTAAATATCGCTAAATTAAGCCAATGTGTAGCGTAGGTAAAACTGCATATTGGCTTTTTTTATTGCAATCTTTTGATTGTATCGGCTGGCGGATTGTTCAGTTGTTTTTATTACGATACAAATTTCTTTTGTTTCCACATTTACTAATTTTTGTTTTTGTGGTAAAATAATAGTATCAGGTTAACAAGGAGAATAAAAATGACCGTATTGTTAATTATTTTTGCTGTTGTATGTCTTTGGAAAATCCAACTCAGACCGGCAGACAATTCAAATTATATAACCGACTATATGTCAATTGAAAAAACAACTGCGATAAAAGGTATTTTTATCCTTATCGTTTTCTTTTCTCATTTTAATACGTATGTTGATTTCACTTCAGCAGGTGATATTGCATATCTTGAGCATTATAAAATGATAGGGCAGAGAATGGTTACTCTGTTTATGTTCTATTCCGGCTATGGAGTCATGGAAGCTATTAAGAAAAAGAAAATGGCATATGTCCGCAAAATGCCTGTTAACCGTATTTTGGCAACTTTTTTCAGATATGACGTTGCAGTGCTTTTGTTCCTGATTATGCATTTGATTTTAGGTACGGATTTGTCAAAAAAGCGCATCCTTCTTGCATTCACTTCATGGGGAGCAATAGGTAATTCCAACTGGTATATCTTTGCAATTCTTGTTTGTTATGTACTCACATTTATTTCATTTGCAATTTTCAGAGATAAGGGTAAGTTTATTCCCGGAGCAGTGTGCCTTCTTGTTTTGCTTTCTGTTTATGTTGCCGTATTCCATATCAAAGAATTACAGGCAACAAGGTATTATAATACAGTGCTTTGCTATGCAATCGGTGTCTTTTTCTCATTGTTTAAAGAAAAATTTGACAAATTGTTCGGCGGGAATAACACACTTTGGGCAGTCACACTTTTTGCAAGTATAATAATTACGCAGGTAACCTATTCAACGAAGGCAAGATTTGCTGTTTATGAAATCAGTATGTTCTCATTTACACTTGCAGTTGTATTGTTTACAATGCATATTTCTCTTAATAATAAAGTTCTTAACTGGTTCGGTGAACATCTTTTCAGTGTATATATGCTCCAGCGTATACCGATGATTGTGTTCCAAAAATTAGGACTCGGAGAATATAATATTTATCTTTATTTCGTGGTTTGTCTTATCGTAACTGTAATTCTTGCTTATGTGTTTGATAAACTGGTTAATCCTTTGTGGTCAATGATTGCGAATCCGAAAAAGAAAAAAATTGCATAAATTTTAACGGATGCAAGCGGCAATCTGCTGTTTGTATCCGTTATTTTTGAGTGTTATCCACTTGTATAACAATTAAAAATATTATATACTTATCGTTGGTGATGTTATGGCTATCTCAGTAATGCTCAAACCTGCATCAAGTAATTGTAATCTTAAATGTGAATATTGCTTTTATCATTCTTTATCAGCTCAGCGCAAAGATTTTTCAAAGGGTATGATGTGTATTGATACAGCAAAAAAAGTAATTGACAGTGCTCTTGATTTTGCAGCAGGTACAGATGTGTATTTTACGTTTCAGGGCGGCGAACCGCTCTTGTGCGATATTGATTTTTATTATGCGTTTGTAGATTATACTGTTAAACAGAATACGCATAATTCCCGTATTCATTTCTGTTTGCAGACAAACGCAACTTTGATTACTCGCGAATTTGCACAGTTTTTCAAAAAAAATAATTTTTTGATTGGTGTATCTCTTGATGGGAATGAAGATATGAATTCTTATCGTGTATATCCGGATGGTTCAAATTCATTTTCCGATATAATGAAAGGTATCGATTTGTTAAAAGAATATGGTGTTGCATTCAATGTAATATCGGTTTTGACAAAGAATACTGCAATCCATTTCAGAAAAGCATACAGATTTTTTAAAGAAAATAATCTCCGCTATCTTCAGTTCATTCCATGTCTGCGTCCGATGGACGGTCAATTTGATGAAAGCCTTTATATGGACAATGATGATTATTCTGAATTTTTGATTCGCGGATTTAAAATCTATTTTAACGATTATATGCGCGGTGAATATGTCTCTGTCCGCTCTTTTGATAATTACATATCTTTGGCATCCGGAAATCATGCAGAACAGTGCGGTATGAACGGCTGCTGCTCAACTCAATTTGTTGTTGAGGGTGACGGCAGTGTGTATCCCTGTGATTTTTATTGTACGGATGATTGGTGTCTCGGTAATATAAATAATCATTCTTTTGATGAACTCTATCACAGCCAAAAGGCAGTCGATTTTATGAAAGAGTCATTTATTCTTCCTGATGAATGTAAGAATTGTCAATTTTTTTATATCTGCCGTGCAGGTGGCTGTAAGAGAAACAGACAGGATAAAGATTATTGTGACGCTTATAAAAAATTCTTCTCTGTCAGTGAAGATAAAATAAAATTAATGAAAAGGCAGTAAGTGTGATATTATGAAAAAATATATTTCTCTCCTGTTGTCAATTATTGTTTGTTTAACTGTTTTCGCAGGTTGTACAAAATCCGGTTCCGATAGTGAATATGTTATTACGATGGACTCCCATTATGATTATGTTAACGATACGGCAGTTCGCTCATATGAAAAACTCTGTAATGCTGTTATTAACGGTGAGGAGGAAGTCAGATTCAATACTGCTCATATGGATGAGATTAACCAACTTTTTTATACTTGTTTCCCGCTTTATCCGCTTGTTGAAAGTATTGATATTCTTGAGAATAATACAGGTGTCGGTATCAAATATAAGAATGATATGGATAAGCATACAGAACTTGTTTCTCAGTTCAATGACAAAATTTCGGATATCATGAAGGAATGCAGATATTCTAAAGTAAGTACAGATGAATATATATTTAATGTATATGTTTATATTACTTCAAATTTTAAAATTGACAGCAGTATTTTCACTACTTTTGATACTGTAGTTGAAGGCAAAGGCTACAATGCATCCATAAATTCTCTGTTTGAATATCTTGTGCTTCGCGGCGGGGGAAAAGCATCACATATCATTTCTTCAACAGGTTCTAATATTATGTCAATGGTGAACTTTGCCGGCAAGTCATACTTTTTTGATCCTGCCAAAGAGATTGAGATTAATTCAGGAACTGCTCTTGTTTATTTTGCTATGGATACTTCAAGAGCAGCCGGTATATTCCTTTATACAGATAATACGGATGTTGAAAAAATTGAAGATGATTCTTTTTCAAAACTTGCTTTATCAGAATCCTATACTGTTAAAAAGTCAACTGTTACTGTACAGTGCTCGGATGAGAGTGAGTTTGTATTTAATTTGAACTAAAAAAATGATTTTTTTAAATAATTTTTGTTGTATTTGTATGCTCAATATGTTAGAATAAATGAAGTAACTATATTAGCGAGAAAAGTTCAGCCCTGTTGTTTGAAATACGTATTCTATTTCTGCCTGGTTTGGACACTCTTACTTGCTTAAAGAAAAGGAGAGATGTGCATGGCTTCTAATGAAGGCATAAAACAAAAAGTGACAGGTCTTATTGACAGTGTCAGATACAACTGGAAGGAGCCACCAAAAGGCAGATATATGACTTTTAAAGAAGTTGCTGCTTATTCATTTGGCGGTATCGGTGCGTATTTCATAATCACACTGGGTACACAACTTCTTGTTAACACAACAAATATGATTGTCGGCGGTGCTATTGGTGTTGCACCGACTGATATGTACATACTTTATATTATAGCAACATTGGCAAATATCCCTTTGACAGCGATAAGAGCCAATATGATTGATAATACACGTGGTAAAGGCGGTAAATACAGACCTTATCTTTTGTCAATGGGTCTCCCGACTGCCCTTATTGCATTGGCTTATGTATGGTTCCCGTATGACAAACTGGGATTAATATTCGGTTCGGGTATGATATTTGGTAAAAGCATTTCATATGTAATTACCTGTACTGCTGTATTGATATTCAATTTGTTATTGCAGTTCTTCTACAATTTCTTTTATGATGCTTATACAAACCTTATCCATGTTCTGTCACCGAACACGCAGGAACGTACGGATGTACTCGCTATCAAATCAGTAGTATATTCTCTTGCTCCCTCAATTGTAAATATTGTTCTTCCGATTGTTGCTCAGTTTGCTGCTGACAATAATCTTTACGATATTAAGGTTTACAGAATTTCTTATCCTGTATTTGCAATAATCGGTATGCTTCTTACTATCGTTGTTTATGCAAATACTGAGGAAAAAATTGTTCAGGCAAAAACACATACCATTCAGATTAGTTTTAAAGACGCTTTAAAGGAAGTTGCCAAGAATAAATATTTCTGGATTATTTCACTTGCCGGATGGCTGGGCTTCCTTGAAGGTGCATATGGTAATATCCTTACTTGGTCTTATAATTACGGACACACAACAAACGGTGCTACTTTCGCACTTATCCAGACTTTAACCGGTAATGCGGCTTTATGGGGTATGATTCTGGCTCCGTTCTGTATTAAAAGGTTTGGTAAGAAAAAAGTTCTTCTTGCAGTTAACACTCTGAATATTATATTCATTCTTGCCATGCGTGTTAATATGTACAGTATTTGGTGGCTGTTTATATGCGTTTATCTTAACTGGCTTGTCGGTGCTTTTGAACAGATTACTACTCCTGCTATTCAGGCAGATATTCGTGATTATCAACAGTATAAGACCGGCGAACGTATTGACGGTGCATTTTCAGCAGTAAAGACAATCGGTGAAGTTGTTACACTTGCAACATCTGCTATTCTTCCTGCTGTTCAAAAATACTATGGTGTATTTGAAGGCAATGGATACGAAAAAGCATATGATATTCTTGACATCAATACCGGTGAACCGGGATTGTTATACAAGATGATGTCAGCACTTATCATAATGGCTGCGTTTGGTGCATTCCTTAATATGGTACCTTATTTCTTCTACGATTTTACTGAAAAGAAGCAGAAGAGCGTTGTCCGTGTACTTCAAGTTCGCTCATTATTTGAGGACTATGGCAACAAAGCACTCGGCAACCGTCAGATTGTTGAAGCAATTGACCTTGTTAATAATGCAAAAGAGATGGCAGCTCAGTCACCTAAAGAAGTTTCAAAGAATTCTTATAAAGGTATTTCTGATAAAGCAGAGCGCAAACTTGCCAAAAAGGCTTATAAGGAAGCACTTGAATTTAACGAAGAAATCGAAATTTCAAAGTTTGTTTGTGCTGAACTTGATAAGTTCAATTCTGATTTGTTCAAACATAAGGTCGCTGTTTATAATGAAATTTATTTACAGGGCCTTGACTCAATCAAGAATATTGATATTGATACAGTACGCAAAGAACTTGCAAAGGCAAAAGCACTTCCTAAGACAACACAGGAAGAAAAAGATTTCCGCTCATTTGAAATCGAAATTGCTAAAAATAAGATTTCTGCAAGAAAAGCGTATGACAAATATTATGGTTCAATGAATGAGTTTGCAGAACCTGATATGGCTGCACTTACTGCTCTCTTTGATAAAGAGGATGAACTTGATGTTAAAATCTTTGATTTGACAGAAGAAATGACTCTTGCCAAAAAAGAGGATGACAAAGACAAGGCAGCAGATTTTAAAATTCAGATTAAAAATCTTACTGCTGAAAAGAAGGAAGTTCAGAAACAGACTAAAGTTCTCATGGATGAATTTGCTAAGTTTAACCGTGCTGCAAAGCCGTTTAATGATGCAAAGAAACTTCTTCTCCAGCAGGAAAATTACAGCCACTTTGATGAAATTGCCGCTCTCTATGATGAGGCTAAAGAAAAGGCCGATGAAGAGGACAGAATCAGAGAAGAAGAAGCCGCTAAGAGAATTGCTGAAGAAAAAGCAGAGCTCGAAAGACGTAAGGCTGAAAAGAAGGCTAAGAAAAATAAATAATAATAGCATTAATAAAGACTGTATCATCAGGTTTTGCTTGATGATACAGTCTTTTTTTTGTTTTTAGTGAGAAAATAAAGCTTTTAATGATAGCAAGTGAAATATTTTGATTGTTATAACTCAACTTGCAATTGTTGCATATTATGAAGTATATGATACAAATGAAACGAGGTTTTGCTATGATTTTATATATAAAGGTAGGCTCAATAACTAATGCACAGCGCGGACAAAAAGTGTTGAATTCAAACGGATTTAAGTCTAAAATCAAAAGGATAGAAAATCCTGATAAAACCGATGGTTGCGGATATGCTCTTGAAGTGTCTGCTGATGATAAAACGCCGGTTGAAATATTGGAGAAAAATAAAATAAAAGTCAGGGGAGCAGAGTGGCAATGATTTATTTTGATAACAGTGCCACCACCAATCCCAAGCCTATGTCTGTTGTATATGCAGCAAATACAGGAATGAAGAATTATAGTTTTAACAGTGGCAGAGGCGGATATAATCAGTCTGTGCTGACCTCACAAAAAATCTTTTCTGTCAGAGAAAAGCTATCCTCTTTAACGTCATATGCACCTGAAAATATTGCTTTTACTTTAAATTGCACAATGGCTCTTAATATGGCAATCAAAGGCAGTGTGAAGAGAGGGGACCATATTATAATTTCGAGCGTTGAGCACAACGCTGTTTCACGTCCTGTTGAAGCTTTGCGTAAGAAGGGGATAATAACTTACGATGTTGCTCCAATCAGTTATGATCCTGATGTTACAGTAAACAGCTTTAGAAAACTTATAAAAAATAACACAAGATTGATTGTTTGTACAAATGCCTCAAATGTTTTTGGCGGAATTATTCCTGTTGATAAAATAGCAAATTTGTGCAAAAATAATGGTATCAGGCTTATTGTTGACGGTGCACAGACAGTTGGAATGCTTGATGTTTCAGGCACGAATGCAGATATTCTTTGTTCTGCGGGTCATAAAGGACTGTATGGTCCTATGGGTACAGGCTTTATGGCAGTTGGTGAGAATATTGCAATTGAGACAATTATTGAAGGCGGTACAGGTTCGTCTTCACTTAATCTGAATCAGCCCGATTTCCTTCCCGACAGATTTGAGTCTGGAACGCTCAATAACAGCGGTATAATAGGTCTTGGTGCGGGAATAGATTTTGTTATGAAAAAGGGAATAAAGAATATTTATCATAAGGAACTTACTCATATTCAGCATTTATATAATGAACTTAAAAATGATGATAATGTCGTACTTTATACCCCTTATCCGGAGAAAAATATATTTGTTCCTATTTTGTCTTTTAATTATAAAGACTATCCATCTGAAAAGACAGCAAATCTTCTTGCCGAAAAGGGAATCGCTCTTCGTGCGGGTTTGCATTGTGCACCGCTTGCACATAAATATTATGGGACTGATGAGCGCGGAACAGTGCGCATAAGCCCGTCTGTTTTTACAACAGATAAAGAATGTGAAATTTTTTTGAATACTTTGAAAAAACTTTGATATTCCCTTTATTTCTTATTTATTATGTGTTAAAATATTACTATCAGGAATTAAAGGGAAGTTTTTATGCTTAATCAAATACAAGATACAATCAACAGAATATTAAGTGTTTTTTCCACTTTTTCTATCACAGACTTTTTGGATATTGTTGTTGTTGCCGCTATTATTTATATCTGTATAAGAATTATCAGAGAATCGCGTGCAATCCAACTGACAAAGGGTCTCATTTATCTTGCCTTGATTTATGCAGTTGTTAATCTTTTGAATATGGAGGCATCAAGTTTTATTTTCAAATCCATATTCTCAAATATTCTTATCATTGTCGTTGTTCTTTTCGGTCCTGAAATAAGAAATATTCTTGAACAAGTCGGTCACGGTACCGCATCGAAAAGTTTTAGAACTATTATCCATCCCGGTGTTGCTGTTGAAATTGCAGAAACCTCCGATGCCATTGAGGCTGTATGCAAAGCCTGTTCCGATTTGAGTGACCAAAAGGTCGGTGCATTGATTTGTTTTGAAAATAATACAATCCTTGGTGATGTAATCGCAACAGGAACTATGATTGATGCAAAAGTTTCAAAAGAATTGGTTGAGAATATTTTTTATCCCAAATCACCGCTTCATGACGGTGCAATGATTATCCGTGACGCTAAAATTTATGCGGCTGGATGTATTCTTCCGCTTACAAAGAAAACGGTTTCTTCCTCTCTTGGTACACGACACAGAGCCGGCATTGGTCTTACTGAACAGAGTGATGCCATTGTTGTTGTTGTCAGTGAGGAAACAGGTGCAATTTCCGTTGTTCAGAACGGTGTTTTGCAGCGTGATATTTCAGACGGTGATTTGAGAGATATTTTAACAACAGAATTTGTTCCGACAGGTTCATCTTCCGATGACAAGATTATTTCAAAACTTGTAAGGAGGATGAAAAAATAATGGCTGAAGATAAAAAGAAAAAATCAAAGTTTTCAATCAGAAAATTGATTTATAACGACAAGTATCTTATAATTATTTCCATTCTTCTTGCTGTTGCAATTTGGATTGCGACTTCAATGAATTTGTCACCGGAAACTTCAAAAACCATTTCAGTTCCTGTGACAGTAGATTTCAGTGATACTGCCGCAGAACAGTTAGGATTGAAATGTTTTGGTGATGAGACCGTTAATGTTGATGTAACGATTTCATGTAAAAAATATCTTGCAAAAGATATTACGGCGGATAACCTTTCTGTCAAACTTCAAACAAATGCCGTCACCACAAGCGGATATTCAGATGTACCGATTCAGGTAGACCCCGTCGGCGGTAACAGTAATTTCAGTATAGTCAGTTATTATCCAACAGTTTATCGTGCTTATTTTGATGTTGAAGCAGAAAAAGCAATGGATATTGAAGTCAAATATAATAAAGAAAACTTTATTGAAGACGGTTATATGATGGGTGAACCTCTTCTGAGTGAATCAACTGTCACAATAAAAGGTCCTCGCACCTATGTCTCACAGGTTGACAAAGTAGTCACCCAAGTTGATATTGACGGCAAACTTAAAGAAACAACTTCTATGGATCTCACACTGTCTGCTATTGACAGTTATGGTTCAAAGGTTAATTTTATTTCATTTAATACGGAGGGCGAGAGTTTGACGATTACGCTTCCGGTTTTAAAAGAGATGAATCTTGATGTTACGTCATCATTTCTCGGACGTCCGAGTAAAGTTAATATGGATGACTTCAGCGTGGTATATAGCTTAAACAAAGTGAATGCAGGTGTCCTTGAAGGTGCAGATATTAAAGAGGCAAATATCGGCAGTATCGAATTTTCAAAACTTAATATTGGTACAAATAAATTTTCGTTTAATGTCAATTCACTTGATGGAATTGTAATTCTTGATAATATCGAAACAATTGATGTAACAGTAACCGTTCCTTCATCCTATACAAGTAATGAACTGGATGTTTCATCAGGTGATGTCAAACTGATTAATATACCGCAAGGTTATAATGCATCTGTGTCGAGCATTGATTTTTCAAAGGTAACCGTTATTGGTACAGAATCCAATCTTTCGGGTATTACAAAATCAAATATTAATCTTGCTGTTGATTTGTCTACGCTTAAGGAAGAAGACCTCAACGCAGGCACAGCAACCGTGACTGTAACAACTGCTCTTGAAAATTCAGATACCTGTTGGATTTACGGCACGTATCAGGCAGTTATTAATCTTACAAAAGCATAAAAAAGATGGGTAAGTTTAAACTTACCCATCTTTTTTATGTTGTATAAAATAGTGCTTTGCTTTGTGATTTTGAGTATCTGTAAACGCTCATTGCTATTCCGAGCGCAAGGTATGTACATAATGATGATGAACCACCTGCAGAAAAAAGCGGAATTGTAATACCAATGCATGGCAGGAGCGAGAGTTCCATTCCGACATTGATAACAACCTGTGTGAACAGCATAACCGATATACCGCTGCACATAAGATAACCAACATTGTCTCTTGCTTTAAGTCCGACTGACAGCATTCTGAGTATCAGTACAAGCAATATTACAATTACTGCAAGCGTACCTATGTATCCGAACTCTTCACCTGCAACGGACAGTATCATATCACTTTCGTTTACAGGGACATCGCCGTTCTGTGTCATACTTCCGTTGAGATAGCCTTGTCCAGTCCATCCGCCGCTGCCCATAGCGATTTTTGCATTTGTCTGTTGATAAAGCAAATCCTCGTATTGTTCCGGATAAAACAAAGCGGCAATTCTTTGCCTTTGTACACCGTCAATAATGTTCAGTTTCCATCCAAGCATAAATGCAACAATGATTGCACAAATACCTGCAACGAAATAACCGATATTGACTTTGGCAAAAAACAGCATTCCGATGAACATTACCAAAAATACAAGAGCCGAACCGGCGTCACCGGTTGCCACAACAAGTGCAATCGGAATCATACCGTGAATAACAAGCGGAATAATGGTCTTAATCCTGTTGATTTTATCTTTAACCATATCAAGGTGATATGAAAAAGAAATGATAAAACCAATCTTCAGCAGTTCAGAAGTTTGGAATGTGAATACACCAAGATCAAGCCAAGAACGTGCATCAGGTCTGTCCGGATTTACGGCTTTACCAAAAAGCAGTGTAACAATCATCAGCAGTATACATCCACCTGCAATAATCGGCCATAGCTTCGATATAATTGCATAGTCAATATTGCTGACAATCAATACCATTATGATACCGCCGAGTATGGAAATCATCATACTTCTGACATCACTGGTTATGATTCTGCCGTCTCCGAGTTTTGAGTAAGTTGCACTGTATACAAGTGCAAGCCCGTATGCAGAACCAATCAGTGCAGCAAACAGTGTTACATAATCAATACCACGCCAAAAACCTATTCTGTTTTGATTTGTATTCAGTTCAGTGCAACCCCCTTTATAAATTACTTATATATTATATTAAAATATATTACTCTTTTCAAGTCAAGAATAAAATTATGTATATTATGTTAAAATTACTATTGGCTTATTATTTTAGTTATGATATAATACAATGTGTTATCCTATCAAATATTAAGGAGACTTTTCTATGTTATCAGATATTGAAATTGCGCAGAATGCAAAGATGAAACCAATTACCGAAATTGCTGCTTCAGTCGGTATTTCGTCTGAAGAGATTGAGCCGTATGGTCATTATAAAGCAAAAATTTCCGATTCCGTGCTTGATCGTCTTAAAGATAAGCCGGACGGTAAACTTGTTCTTGTTACTGCGGTTAATCCAACACCGGCAGGTGAGGGTAAAACAACAGTTTCCATCGGTCTTGGTCAGGGTATGGCAAAAATCGGTAAGAATGCCGTAATCGCACTCAGAGAGCCTTCTCTCGGTCCTGTGTTCGGAATTAAGGGAGGGGCCGCAGGAGGCGGATATTCACAGGTTGTTCCTATGGAAGATATAAATCTTCATTTCACAGGTGATATGCATGCAATTACCAGTGCGAATAACCTTATGTGTGCGATTCTTGATAACCATATCCAGCAGGGCAATGAACTCGGCATTGACCAAAGAAGAGTTCTTGTTAAACGCTGTCTTGATATGAATGACAGAGCATTGCGTAATATTGTGTGTTCACTTGGCGGCAAACTCAATGGTATACCAAGAGAAGATCATTTCATTATCACAGTTGCATCAGAAGTTATGGCAATTCTCTGTCTCAGTGCAGATGTATTTGATTTGAAGAAAAGGCTCGGCAATATTCTTGTTGCATACACTTATGACGGTGCACCTGTATATTGCAGAGATATTAAGGCTGACGGTGCAATGACAGTATTGCTCAAAGATGCAATTAAGCCGAATCTTGTTCAGACGCTGGAAAATACTCCGGTTATTATGCACGGCGGTCCTTTTGCCAATATTGCACACGGATGTAATTCAATCCGTGCAACCAAAACAGCACTTAAACTCGGAGATTATTGTATTACTGAAGCAGGTTTCGGTTCTGACTTAGGTGCAGAAAAATTCCTGGACATCAAATGCAGATTTGCAGGAATTAAGCCGTCTTGTATTGTTCTTGTATCAACGGTCAGATCAATGAAATATAATGGCGGTGTTGATAAAAGCGAACTTACCAAAGAGAATATGTCCGCTCTTGAAAAAGGCAGTGTAAACCTTGGCGCACATATTGATAACTTAAAAAAATTCGGTGTACCTGTTGTTGTTGCAATCAATCATTTTTATGCTGATACAGATAATGAAATAGAATTTGTCAAAAATTTCTGTGAGAGCAAAGGTGCTCAGTTCTCCGTAACAAAATGTTTTGCACAGGGCGGTGAAGGGTCAACAGATCTTGCACAAAAGGTTGTGTCCGCCTGTGAAGAAGAGAACAACTTCAGATTCCTTTATGATACAGATATGCCTGTCTATGAGAAAATTGAAACGATTGCAAAAGAAATTTACGGTGCAGATGGTGTTGACTATACGAAAGAAGCTAAGAAGAGTATTGATGAATTTATCTCTCTTGGTGCTGATAAAATGCCTGTTTGTATGGCAAAAACGCAGTACAGCCTTTCTGATAATCCATCAGCACTTGGCAAGCCTGAGAATTTTAGAATTACAGTTTCATCAGCCAATCTCTCAAATGGGGCAGGATTCCTTGTATGCCAGACAGGTTCAATTATGACCATGCCGGGTTTATCTAAATCTCCTGCAGCATATAACATTGATATTGATGAAAATGGTAATACAGTAGGACTTTTTTAATGAAAGAATATTTAACAAACAGTTATGAAGAAACAATCAATCTCGCCTCGGATTTTGCAAAAACTTTACCCAAAGGCTCTGTGATTGCCTATATCGGCGGATTGGGAATGGGGAAGACTGCTTTTACTGCCGGATTGGTAAAAGGGCTTGGAATTGATTCTGACGTGTCTTCACCCACATTTGCAATTTGTAATACCTATATCGGTGATGTTAATACACTTCATCATTTTGATATGTACAGAGTGGACGGCTGGGACGATTTGTATTCAACAGGCTTTTATGATTATCTTGATACGGATGATTATATTGCAGTTGAGTGGAGCGAAAATATTTTTTCCGCCCTGCCTGATGATGCAGTTATTATTGAGATTGAAAAGATTGATGATAATATAAGAAAGTTCAAATTTTATAATAAATTGGAGATTGAGTAATGATTTTGTCATTTGATTCATCAGCAGTTACTGCTTCGGCTGCATTGACTGATGGAGATAAAATTATTAATAGTGCATTTATCAATGCGGGTCTGACACATAGTGAGACATTACTGCCTATGATTAAGTCCGTTATGAACGGTTACAGTTTCAAAGATTTGGAGGCTATTGCCATTACTGCCGGTCCCGGTTCATTTACGGGTGTCAGAATTGGCGTTGCCACTGCAAAAGGGCTTGCTTTTGATAATGATATTGATTGTATAAGTGTTTCAACACTTGAGGCAATTGCTTATAATTTTACGGATAAAAATACAATTGTGTGTGCTGTAATGGATGCAAGACGAATGCAGTTCTATAACGCTTTGTTTGAGATTAAAGACGGGACAGTAAAACGCCTGTGTGATGACCGTGCAATATCTCTTGAAGATTTGTCCGTGCAATTGTCTGTGTTTGATGAAGTTATCATTGCAGGGGACGGAGCAAAACTTTGTTTTGATAATCTGTCACTTGATAATATAAAACTTGCTGATGATGAAAGAATTTATCAGAATGCAGTTGCTGTTTCAAAAGCAGCGAAAAATAAAAAAAGAATTTCCGCCGCTTCGTTAATGCCTGTATATCTGAGGCAGAGTCAGGCAGAAAGAGAATTAAAATTGAAAAGAGGATGAAATATGATTGCTATCGGAAGTGACCACGCAGGATTTCCGCTCAAGGAAGAAATCAAAAAGTTTTTGGATGAAAAGAAAATTGATTACATTGATGTCGGATGTTATTCACCTGAACGGTTTGATTATGCAATCTCGGCACAAAAGGCATGTGACAAAGTTGTTGCCGGTGAATGTGACAAAGCTGTTTTGTGCTGCGGCACCGGTGTAGGAATTTCCATGGCCGCAAATAAAGTAAAAGGTATCCGTGCTTGCTGTTGTTCCGATTATTTCAGTGCAAAATATACAAGGGCTCATAATGATGCAAATGTGCTGTGTATGGGTGACAGAGTAATTGGTGCCGGTCTGGCATGTGAACTTGTTGATGTGTTCCTTAACACCGAATTTGAAGGCGGAAGGCATGCAAACAGAGTTGAGCAGATTATGGCAATTGAAAAAGGTGAAAAGCTTTATTAATTAATTTTTACATAATGAAAGCGGAGATTTAATCTCCGCTTGTTTTTATATCTATATTTGTTTATGACCACTTAAGTGCTTTGATTGAAAATCCAAGTGTTATATCAAGTCTGTTTTTCTGAACAATTGCAACAACGGTCTTTTTGTTGCATCCTGAAACTTTACCTGTTACTTTATAATAGTTGTTGTTGCCAAGATCTTCAACTTTTGTAATATTTACAGTCTGCTTCCTTTTCGTGAATTCTGTAATGGTAAAAGTATCATCTTTAGAGTTGTATGTGATTGGAGCTTTTGCATCTTTTGCAAAATCATTGCATTGTGTTTTGAAATTAACAACTGTTTGTCCGTAATATCTGAACAGGTTAAGAACTACAGGGCTTGACGGATAAGTTTTTCGTGTACTTCCTTCGTGTTCTGCCATCCATACCGCAGTATGTGTTGCTATGCTGAGCGGAACACCTTCTGAATTTTCATAGTTTGCTGTGTATAGATATGGAACCTCAAGCATATTCTCAATGATTGCATAGTCTTCGTCTGAAAACTTAACTTCTTTACCGCTGTCTGTTGTTTTTGGTACAACGTCTTTGCCGTCAAATTTTGTTGTATTTGCATCGGATGTTGCAGGAACTTTATCATCAACTTTTGGCGGATTATGTTCTCTGCTTGGATTTGTATTGAGTTCTTCTTCATCGTCAGCAGCACCATTAACTTTGTTATTCTTTTTATCATCATTGCTGTTATTGCTTGATATTTTAATTTTTCTTCCGGTTTTGTTACCGTCCTTGTCAACTTCGTATGCAACTTTTTTTCCGTCTTCGTATTCATAGACTACATCAACTTCGTTGCCGTCTTCATCAACTTCAACACCGAATTCAATATCGTTATTCTCCAAGTCGGATACGGATACATCTTCCGATGAATCACTGTTTTTAGAACATGAAACAAAAATTCCGGATAAAACCACAATAACTGCTAAAAGCAAAATAAAAACTTTTTTCAAGCAGAAAACCTTCTTTCGTTCGAACTATAACTAATTATAAAAAGAATTTGTCAAAATGTAAAGAGAAATTATTAAAAATGAACAAATAATTAACTCATTGTTCACAGTATTTACATATTTTTCAATATATGTTATTTTATATAAACCATTAAGTATTAAAAATAGGTGGTTTTATGAAAAGTGCAACACGTCTTGCAGTTTGTTCAATCGTGTCGGCATTGTCGGTAGTTTTGCTTTTTCTTGGCGGAATAACATTTGTTCTTGCATATATTATGCCAATGATTGTCGGCCTCTTTATGATAATGCTCAGGCGTACTTTTGGTACATCTTCGGCATGGATAACTTACACTGCAGTTTCAATTCTGTCTTTTATTTTGGTAGCAGATAAAGAATGTATGCTGATGTATGTTTTATTTTTTGGCTTCTATCCGATTATCCGGTCTGAAATAAACAAGATTAAATCAAAGTTCTTTGCTTGGATATTTAAATTTATTGTTTTTAACATCATGGTTTTGATTGTTCAGCTTATTCTTGTTTATGTTTTCGGAATTCCTTTTCTTGATGAGGGCGAAGGCAAAGCTTTCATTTTATTGTTTGTTGTTTTAATGAATATTATGTTTGTTATTTATGATAAATTGATTGATAAGGTTTCTCTGCTCTATCAACTTAAACTTGAAAAAAGAATAAAAAAGTTTTTTAAATAAAAATGACCCGTTACTAAATCAAAAGTAACGGGCATTATTTATTTATTCTTCAATTTATTTACCATCATTCTTGCAACTTTATAAACATCGCCGCAGCCAAGTGTTATTACCAAGTCACCGTCTTGCGCATTGTTAAGTACATAATCGCAGATTTCTTCAAACGTATCAAGCTGAATGGAGTTAGGTACTTTATCCGCCAAGTCTTTTGCTTTAATACCAATTGTATTGACTTCACGGCTGCCCATAATTGCAGATATAACACATCTGTCCGCAATTTTTAAAACTTCGGCAAAGTCGTCAAGCAGTATGGATGTTCTTGTAAATGTGAATGGCTGGTGTACTGCCCAGACATTTTTGTATCCCATCTTCTTTGCTGCTTCAAGTGTAACTTTAATCTCAGCAGGATGGTGTGCATAATCGTCTGCAAATGTAATTCCGTTGTATTTACCCAGCAGTTCAAATCTTCTTCCTGCACCGCCGAATGCTTTGAGTCCTCTGCAGATACTCTCAACATCAGCACCGCTTTCATATGCAGCAACAAAAGCACACAGAGAATTGAGTATATTATGTTCACCCGGTACGGACAGTTCTGCTTTGGCAATGAATTCACCGTTATGATAGATGTCATAAGAAGAATGGAATCCGCCGGGAATATCAATGTTTTCAGCAACCCATTCATTATTTTTATTTCTGCCTATTGAAATCAGTTTTTTGCCTGTAATACCTTTTAAAGTATCAACAGTATTTTTGTCATCACCATTATATATAATGGTTTTTGTTGTCATTTCAGCAAATTGGCGGAATGACTTTTTGATATTTTCAAGATTACCGAAGAAATCAAGATGATCTTCGTCAATATTGAGTATCACAGCAATATCCGGATTCATTTTTAAAAATGTGTTGTTGAATTCACAACTTTCACAAACAAAATTTTCGCTTCTTCCATATCTTCCGTATGCATCAATAACAGGCAGTTTACCACCGATAACAGCACTTGGATCCAAACCTGCTTCAAGCAGAATTTGTGTCAGCATTGAAGAGGTTGTTGTTTTTCCGTGTGTGCCGCATACGCCGATGCAATTGCTGAAAATTCTGCTCATTGCACCGAGGAGGTCTGCTCTTTCATAACATTCAAAATTCTCTTTTGCATACTCGAGTTCTTCATTGCCTTTGAGAATTGCATTGGTGTAAATTACAAGTTCAATGTCATCTGTAAGATTTTCTTTTTTTTGTCCAAGATAAACTTTGGCGCCTTCTTTTTCAATTCTTCTGAATGTTTCTGTATCATTATTATCCGAGCCTGAAACATTGTAACCGAGTGATATAAGTATTTCTGCAAGAGGGCACATTCCGGCACCGCCTATACCGATGAAATGTACTCTCTTTATTTTTTTTAAAAGTTCATCTATATTCATTAAAATTCCCCCGTAACCATATTAAAACAATCTCATATATTATACTACTTTCAAATTGAAAAATAAATACTTATGTTTGTATTAACTAATATTTTTTTCATTCATAGTATGTAAAGGCTGAGGTGTTTATATGAAATTAAAAACGTTTTCTATTCCTTATTTGACGGATGAAAGATTAAAATATACAAAAGAATATTTACAGAACTTGGGATATATCTATCTTGAGAACTGCGATGATGCAGATTTTGCAGTTTTGCCTGTACCTGCCAAAAAATATATGTTTGATAACATCAATAATAAATATGTTTTTTACGGTGCAGGTGATTTTAAAGGTTTTGACTATAATAAAGTGAATTTTTTCCTGCTTGAAAATGCTTATCTTACCGCTGAAGGTGCAGTTGCTCTTTTGAAAGAAACAAGTGACCATTCTATATACGGTTCAAAAATACTTATTACCGGATACGGCAGAATTGCACAGGCATTGCAGAAAATACTTACCGCAATGGGTGCTGACGTTACTGTCTGCTCGCGCAGTGAAGAGAGCAAGGCACAGGTTAAATTTGCTGGATTAAAACATATTACTTTTGATGAACTTCAGAAGGATAATGATTTCGATGTTGTTTTTAATACAGTACCGCATTTAATATTTACAAAATCAGAAATTGACTCTCTGTCGGAAAATGTCATTCTTATTGACCTTGCATCTTTTCCCGGTGGTGTTGATACGCTTTATGCTAAATCAAAAAATATTAATTTGATTGACGGCAGAAAATTACCTTCCAGATATTCTCAGATAACAGCAGGTCATTTGATTGGCAAAACCGTACACCAAATTATAAAGGAGGAATTGTCTTGAACATAGGATATTGCTTTACAGGCTCATTCTGTACTTTTTCAAAATCAATAGATGTACTTGAAAATTTGGTTGCAGCAGGTAATAATGTTACTCCGATAATGAGTGAAAATGCATATTCCATTGATACCAGATTCGGCAAGGCAGTTGATATTCAAAATAAAATTATTCAAATAACAGGCAACAGTATAATCCATACGATAGAACAGGCTGAACCAATAGGTCCGAAAAAAATGTTTGATGTTCTTGCAATTGTTCCCTGCACAGGCAATACCCTTGCAAAACTTGCCAACGGAGTAACCGATACATCCGTTACAATGGCAGCGAAAAGTCATTTGAGGAACAACAGACCGGTTGTAGTTGGTATTTCAACAAATGATGCACTTGGTGCTGCTGCAAAAAATATCGGAGCATTACTTAATTATAAGCACTATTATTTTGTCCCGTATGGTATGGATAATTTCATGATGAAACCAAAATCAATGGTATGTGATTTTAACCAGGTTATCAGTACAATTGAAAGTGCAAAAAACGGTCAGGAAATTATGAAAAAAATATATTGACTTTTTACTTATAATTATATATATTTAAATTTATGGAAGTCTATCTTGCTTTCAAATCGTGTTGGTAATCGAGGATGTGGAAATTGGGAAAGATAATAGATTTGAAGGACATCACTGTTAAATATGGTGATAATGTCGTTCTTGATAAATTGAATTTGTATATTAATGAAAAAGAGTTTATAACGTTTCTCGGTCCGTCAGGCTGTGGTAAGACTACCACTCTTCGTTGTATTGCCGGTTTTATTGAACCGGACAGCGGCGAAATTATTTTTGACGGCAAAAAAATAAATGATGTTCCTCCGCACAAAAGACAGGTGAACACCATTTTTCAGCGTTATGCTCTTTTTTCTCATTTAAATGTATATGAAAATATAGCATTCGGTCTCAGAATTCAAAAGAAATCAAAAGATGAAATCAGGTCAACTGTTGCGCATATGCTGGAATTAGTTAATCTTAAAGGATTTGAAAAACGCAGTATAGACTCACTTTCGGGCGGTCAGCAGCAGCGTGTTGCTATTGCAAGAGCATTGGCGAATAATCCAAAAGTTCTGCTTCTTGATGAACCGCTCGGTGCTCTTGATTTAAAACTGAGAAAAGATATGCAGACCGAACTTAAAGCAATACAAAAGCGTCTTGGTATAACATTTGTTTATGTTACGCATGATCAGGAAGAGGCACTCTCCATGTCAGATACCGTTGTGGTTATGGACAAGGGTAAAATTCAGCAAATCGGTACACCTGAAGATATTTATAATGAGCCTGTTAATGCCTTTGTTGCCGATTTTATAGGTGAGTCAAATATTGTGGATGCAATTATGCTCAAAGATTATCTTGTTTCTTTTGGCGGTGTAACATTCGATTGCCTTGACCATGGATTTGGAGAAAATGCATTTGTTGAGGCAGTTGTGCGCCCTGAGGATATTAAAATTGTTGAACCCGGTGCAAAGTCTTCATTGACCGGTGATATTACAAGCGTTACTTTCAAGGGTGTTCATTTTGAAATTCTTGTTGATGTAGGCGGTTTTATATGGATGATTCAGACTACTGAACATCACAAAGAAGGCGAGCGTATAGGTATGTATATTGAGCCTGATGCGATTCATATTATGAACCGCAGTGAGTACAGCGGTGAATTCGGTGATTATTCATATTTCTCTGATGAAATGGACCACATTTCTGATGCGTCTTACAATTGGGAGGAAGATAATGAAAATTAGGAGCAGGAAACTTCTGGATAAGCCTTATCTTGTCTGGTCAGTATTATTTATCATTGCTCCTCTTATTATGGTTGCTTACTATGCTTTTACAGATAGGAGCGGTGCATTCTCTCTTGACAGTATATCTCAAATATTGTCTTATTTACCGACTATATTGCTGTCAGTTCTTTATGGACTGGCTGCAACGGTGATTTGTCTTGTTATCGGTTATCCGTTTGCTTATATTTTTTCTAAATTTTCTGTCAGAAGGCAGCAGATGATGGTTTTGCTTGTTATGCTGCCCATGTGGATGAATTTTCTTATCAGAACATATAGCTGGATGACAATTCTCGGTGATTCGGGTGTTATAAATACCATCCTGTCAGCGATAGGACTTGACCCTGTAAAAATGATTAATACAAGCGGAGCCGTTATTTTGGGTATGGTTTATAACTTTTTGCCATATATGATTTTGCCTATATATTCTGTTTTGTCCAAAATGGATAACTCTCTTGTTGAAGCTGCACAGGATTTGGGTTCCAATAAATTCCAGGTGATGAGCAAGGTTGTTTTTCCGCTTTCACTGGGCGGTGTTCTGAGCGGAATTACAATGGTTTTTGTTCCTTGTGTATCCACATTTTATATTACTCAAAAACTCGGCGGCGGACAAATTGTCTTGATAGGCGATGTTATTGAAACACAGTTCCAGAGCGCCAATAACTATAATCTAGGTGCTGCACTTTCATTTGTACTTATGATTTTGATACTCGTTTGTCTCGGTGTTATGAATTATTTCGGTGCAGATAATGATAATGACGGAGGTGTTGTAATATGACAAAAAAATCTTCCTTGTTATCAAAGTTTTATATGGCATTGGTTTTTATTTTTCTTTATGCACCGATTGCTGTTATGATGCTGTTTTCGTTCAATTCAACTGCCAGCACTTATATTTTCAGCGGTCTTTCTTTGGATTGGTATAAAGAAATGTTTTCTGATGCTGCTGCAATGCAGTCACTCAGGAACACAATAGTCCTTGCTGTCTGTACTGCTGTTTGTTCAACCATTCTTGGTATTCTGGCTGCCGTCGGTCTTTTTAATTCGCGCAATAAATTATATAAAAAATCAATGATGACAGTAACGAATATCCCGATGATGAATCCTGAAATTGTTACCGGTATTGCAATGATGCTTTTATTTGTTTTTGCAGGTACATTGGTCAGAAAAAGTGATGTTCTCGGATTTTGGACACTTCTTGTTGCACACATTACATTTGCACTTCCTTATGTGATTTTGAATGTTCTGCCCAAACTCAAACAGTTTGATATGCATGTTTATGAGGCTGCAGTCGACCTTGGTTGCAAACCTGTCAAAGCTTTTTTCAAAGTCGTTATGCCTGAGATTTTGTCAGGTATCATAACCGGATGTGTGATGAGTTTCACGCTCTCACTTGATGACTTTATTATCAGTTATTTTACAAACGGCCCAAGTTTTCAGACGCTTCCGATCTATATTTTTTCTATGACGAAAAAGCGTGTAAAACCTGATATGTATGCTCTGTCTACACTTATGTTTGTCGTCATTCTTGTACTTCTGATACTTATGAATGTTGCTCAGAACAGGGTTGAAAAAAAGGGTAAGAGTGATGTGAAATGAAAAAAATAATACTATCCTTTCTCACTGCTCTTTTGCTGATTTCCTGCTTGCCTGTTACTGCTTTTGCTGATAATGAGCCTTTCACACAGGAACAGATTGATTATTACAAAAATCTCGGTCTGCAGGGGACAGTGGTTAATGTTTATAATTGGGGTGAATATATTTCTGACGGCAGTGAAGGTTCAATGGATGTTGTCAGCGAATTTGAACGACTGACCGGTGCAACTGTTAATTATACCAACTATGAGTCTAATGAAAATATGTATTCAAAACTTTCAGGCGGCGGTGTATCATATGATGTTATTGCACCCAGTGACTATATGATTGAGCGTCTGATTGATGAAGATATGCTGCTTGAACTCAATTATGATAATATTCCTAATATGAAATATATTAAGGATGAATTCCAAAATTTGTTTTATGACCCTGAACAGCGTTATACTGTCTGTTTCAATATCGGTACAACTGTTTTGATTTATAACAAAACACTTGTGGAGGAAGAACCTGACAGTTGGTCTGTCCTTTGGGATGAGCAGTATAAAGATAAAGTGTTAATGTTTAACAATTCCCGTGATGCGTTTGCCATTGCACAGTCCATGCTGGATAAGGATTACAATTCAACTGTTGAACAGGATTGGGTTGATTGTGCCCAGTTGCTTGCTGAACAAAAGGATAAGACGAATCCGGTTTATGTTATGGATGAAGTGTTCAACCTGATGGAAAGCGGTGAATATGCCTTTGCAACATATTATGCAGGTGATTATCTCCTGATGGTTGACAACAATGAGGATTTGGGTTATTGTTTTCCAAAAGAAGGAATCAATTATTTTTATGATGCTTTTTGTGTCCCGTCTTGTTCTAAAAATAAAGCAGGTGCAGAGGCATTTATCAATTTTATGCATGAGCCGCAGGTTGCTTATGAAAACAGTGAATTTATCTTTTATCGTTCTCCAAATGTGACTGTTGAGGAAAATGAAGAGAGTTCTCTGTATCAAAGTGAAGTCATTTATCCTTCATCGGAATTGAAATCGCAGTTTTTTAAAAATTTACCTCAGAATATTATTGAACTTGAAAGTAATTTGTGGACACAGGTAAAAAGCGGAAAACTTTCTGTTGACAATGCATCACAGGATAAAAAAATTTATATTGAATGTGCTGTCTTGGGCGGTGCCGCATTGATAGTTATTATGTTCAAAATAATTTCAATCGCAAGAAAAAAGAAAGAACAGGATTTGAGTGATTTATATGATTAAGTGTGCTCTTTTTGATTTGGACGGAACTTTGGTCGATACTTCAATCGACCTTGGCAGAGCAACTGCATATGTGCTGGAAACTTATGGCAGACCAGCAAAGTGGACCGATAAAGATTATCTTTCTTTTGTCGGCAACGGTGCGAAAAAATTAATTGACAGAGCATTCGAGCATACGCTTGATGATGCTCAACTGAATAAAGCACTTGATGTGTTTAAATTAAAATATAATCAAATTCTTCTTGATAATGCCGTAATTTATGAAGGGATTAAACCGTCTCTTGATTTCTTGAAAAAACAGGGAATCAAACTTGCCGTTGTGACAAATAAACCGCACGAGTGTGCTGTTAAAATGGTTGAAACCCTGTTCGGTAAAGATTTTTTTGATGTTATTGTCGGTGCAAGAGAGGATGTGGCTAAAAAGCCTGATCCGTTCACAACAAATTTTGCACTCGAAAAATTGAATATGAAGCCGAATGAAGCAATTTTCTTCGGCGACAGTGATGTTGATGTGCTTACTGCAAAAAATGCAGGAGTGGAGGCTGTGGGCTGCTCATGGGGATTTCGCAGTTTTGAATGTCTGTTTGCAGCGTCTCCATCCGTAATCATCGACCATCCGAAATATATAGCAAAACTTTTTTAAAAAAAGTGTTGACAAATGCGTTTTGCTCTGCTATAATTCATATCGTTGACGCGAGAGTGGCGGAATCGGCAGACGCGCACGTTTGAGGGGCGTGTGGGGCGACTCGTACGGGTTCAAGTCCCGTCTCTCGCACCAGAATAAGCGAATACCCATTTGGGTATTCGCTTATTTTTATGTGATAAACAGGCTGGCTTTACTCTCTCTATATCGGGGTCCCCAAAAAGCGTTAGGCTTTTTGGGGAGAGGAAAAGCAAATGAAGTGTTCGTTATAAATTTCCAGTTTGTTTGAACACGGAATTTGATTTGACGAAAGTCCCGTCTTCGCACCAAAAGTAGCTTAATTCTATTTGGAGTTGAGCTGTTTTTTTATTTAATCATATATTCATCATAAATTTAAGGCTCAGTTTTTACTGAGCCTTTTGTCATATATTTTTATTGCAAGTAATACGATTATAAAACTTACTGTTCCGCCGATGGTTACATCACTCATATAATGTGCACCCATAACAAGCCTTGTGTAAGCAACGATTGAAGTGTATATGCACGGTATCCAGAAGCAGAGTTGACTGTTCTTTTTCCATTTATCTGAAAGATACGGCATAAACATCATCAGGTAACTCATTGCAGCCCCTGCCGTGTGACCGCTCGGGAACGACTTATTGCCGTTAATTCCGTTAATGATATACCATGGTGTGAATTCATCAAAACTGTCAGCCGCAATCAAATCTCTGAATCTGACTCTGCCCCAAAGATATTTCATTCCTTCAATAGCCGTAATCTGAACAAACATAACAATAACACCGATAATTGCAATCTGTCTGAGTGTATCTTTTTTGTCATCAGGGATATGGATGTATTTGCCGACTGTGAGGCAGACCAGACCGAACCCAATACCGAATACAAGCCCGAATATCATTTCATGCTCAACAAAGAAGTATTTGCTGAAATAGTAGCCGAAATAAGCCGAACCGCCCATTGCTATTATCAATCCTGCAATTTGCTGCAACTTATTTTTATATGTATAAAACAGTACAGTGCCTGCAAGCGGACAAATCAGCCTGCCGGGCATTTCGCCGGTGTTTCTGAACCATATTGCAAAAATATTTTCAGGGTTATTCAGTGCCTTGTCAATCTGCAAATCATAGAATGCAGCCATAATCATGGCAACGATTACGACACCGAAAAAGAAAATTATGTTTGGTCTGTATTTTTTTATCATTTCAATCACCTGAACTTATATTATCATATGAGATAAATTTATGCAAATCGTTAATTTTTTGTTGCCTTTTGCTCATATAATGTGTAAAATAAATAAGATACATATAAAGGGGAATAGATTATGGTTTATAATAATGTATTAGAAGCAATAGGTCATTCACCTATGATTAAACTGAATAAACTTGTCGATGATGACAGTGCAGATATTTTTGTCAAATTTGAGGGACTCAATGTCGGCGGCTCAATCAAAACAAGAACTGCTTATAATATGATTATGGATGCAGAGGCAAAAGGACTGATTCATGAAGATACAATCATTGTTGAGCCTACAAGCGGCAATCAGGGTATAGGTCTTGCACTTGTCGGTGCAGTTAAGGGTTATAAAACGATTATTATTATGCCTGATTCAGTCAGCCTTGAAAGGCGCAAACTCGTCGAGCATTACGGTGCGAAAGTTATACTGATTCACGATGCAGGGAATATCGGTGACTGTATTGAAGAATGTCTTAATACTGCTTTGAGGATGAAAGAGGAAGACCCGAATGTTTATATTCCTCAGCAGTTTACTAATCCTGCAAATCCTATGGTGCACCGTCATCATACAGGACTTGAAATTCTTGAACAGGTTGCAGGTCCTATTGATGGTTTTTGTTCCGGTATCGGAACAGGCGGAACGATAACAGGAATCGGAGAAGTTCTTAAGGCACAGAATCCTGATATAACAATATGGGCAGTTGAGCCTGAAAATGCTGCAATCCTTGCCGGAGGTACAGTCGGTACACATAATCAAATGGGTATTGGTGACGGTGTTATTCCTGAAATATTAAATCAGAATATTTATTCAGATATTTGTATCATAACCGATGAGGAAGCGATTCAGACATCTAAAGATTTGGCGCGTCTTGAGGGACTTATGTGCGGTATAAGCAGCGGAACGAATGTTGCCGCAGCGAAGAAACTTGCCAAAAAACTCGGTAAGGGTAAGACGGTTGTTACTGTTCTTCCTGATACTGCTGAACGCTATTTTTCAACACCGCTTTTTGATAATGATTAAGGTAACGCTATGATTTTAAAAGTTCCTTCTTTTTATAAAGATTTTAAATGTATTGCAGGGGAATGCCCTGACTCCTGCTGTCAGGGCTGGGAAGTGGATGCCGACGAGGATTCATTAAAATATTATGCAACTTTGACAGGTGATATAAGAAACAGAATTGACTCCGTTCTTGATAAAGATGAGTTTGGCAACACGATTTTCAAATTGGCAGATAAAAAACGCTGCCCTTTTCTGAATCATGAAAATCTATGTGATATGCATATCGCAATCGGCGGAGAGCATACACCATATACCTGCCGTATGTTTCCAAGATTTATCAATGATTTCGGCGGTACGAGAGAAATGGGTATTTCTTTCTCCTGTCCGGTTGCTGCTGATATAATGTTTAACCTCACTGAGCCAATGTCTTTTACCAGCGAACTGAATGATCTTCCACCGCAGATGAATGAAATTGATGCTCAGACATATTTTTTCCTTGTAAAAGCAAGGGAAAAGGCTTTTTCAATCCTTCATGACAGAACAATATCTGTTTCTCAAAGATTGTTAAATTTGCTTGACTATGGTGTTGAACTGCAGTCTGATTTGGAAGAATATACTGACGGCGGGGACGATATTGCTTTTTTCGATATTTTCCGTAATCCTGAGCTTATCAATCCTGAATGGACGGAAAAAGTTAACCTAGCAAAAGAAAAGCCGGTATCTGATGCCGTATTCAACGAAAATATAGCGTCATATTTTATTTTCAGATATTTTTTGACTGCTGTTTTTGATTATGATGTGTTGTCAAAAATAAAAATGGCTGTAATCGGGGTTCTGATTGTTACATATTTTGGTGAGGACAGCTGGACCATTCACCTCTGGAGTAAAGAAACAGAACATTCCCAATACAATATGGACAGATATAAAAAATTCCTTAAACAGGCAGATTGCCTCAGCGTAAATGAGTTGAAAAAAAGGTTGTTTTGAAAATGACTGTTCTTAATCAAGTGTATGATTTTGTGCTGCATCATTTAAATAGATATAATACATTTTGGTGTGAGTAAATGGCAAAGCAAAAGAAAAATAAGAAACCGCAAAAGGATAAAATTCCAAAATATGAACATAGAAAATTTCATTCTTTAATTATAGTTCCATATGCACTGATTTTATTGATATATATGAATTTTGAGAAAGTTTGTTATATCTGTGCAAAGACATTTTCAAAAGAGAATTATTTTTTATATCAACCCAAAATATCATTTTTTTTGATTATGTTTTTTGTGTTGCTATTTGTTTTAATGATTGTTGACGGTGTGTTTATTGACAGTGCAAAAAAATTAGAATTAAAATTCAAAGACTATTTTTCTCTGAAAAACATCAAAGCAAAAAAGCAAGTTAAAAGGGTTGTTATCCAATCGGTAGTTGTTATTTTACTTTGTGTATTGTTTTTTTACTTGGGTGGTCAATCAAAATACGTTGCTGATGATACTGGCATTATTTCATACAGTTTATTCCAAAACAGCCAAGAATATATAAACTATGATGATGTAACATCAGTAGAAATACGAGGTGAATACCATAGTGGTGTTCACACACTGCATTCTCATGTTTCCGGTGAATATCAATTCATTGTTATTCTCAATACAGATACAAAACAGTTTGTGGCAGATGAGGTGGATTTTGGGAATGATTATTCAAAAATTGCAGATTTCTTAGAGATTTTTGATGCAAGCATAGTTAATGCGGATAAAGAAACCATAAAAGAATTGCAAAGATACAATAACAGCAGCAATAATGACATCATTGACTCTATTCTCAGTACTTATTAATACAAAAAGAAAATTATTATTTATAATATAAAAACAAGCCCGCTATGATACTTTCAGTGTGAAAGCATCATAGTGGGCTGTAAATTTATATTCTACGGTGGAAGAATTGATAACTTATTCTATTATGCACTTAATATTTATATATTCTCGGTATTCTCGGGTTAACCATAAGCGGTGAAATGTCAACACTTGCGGTGTCACCGATATTAACATCGCTTCCTGTTATATCAACCGCAGTATGGCTCAGTCCTATTTCACCTAATACATCATACATTTTGTCATTGATTTTAACCTGTAAGTGCTGCTTTTTCAGATATTTTTTCAGTTGTGATAATACTGAGCGGAAATCAGCATTTTCCTTCTCCTTGGTCAGACCAAATCCGTCATAATGACCGATTGGGATAATTGCTATTTTAGTCTCTCTTTTGGTAGTGTATTCACCGTTATAACCGATTGAATATCCTGATGGTACAGTTTTAATTTCAATAACATCTGCTTCAAGTGAGCCAATCCTGTTGAGTTCGGTTTTATTTTTTGTGATGACTCTTCCGGTGAAAGCAGATCCGATTCTGACACTGTCAAGGCACACATCTTCAACATTAAGCAGTGCAGGGGAGTTGGCACAGTGCAGAGTACCTGTTTCTTTACCTGCTTTTTTTATCTGTTCCATTGCATCTTTGAATAACTGCAACTGAACTTTAGTAAGTTCGGTATTTGTGAATGCAGAAGAAAAGTGTGTGTATGCACCGATGAATTCAAGATTTTCAAAGTCATAACATTTGATTGCATCTTCAATCTCACTCGGCATGAATCCGTATCTGCCCATACCTGTGTCAATCTTTAGATTGCATCTTGTTGTGACTCCGAGTTCTTTTGATACCTTGTCCATCACTTCAGCACTTTTCAGCGAACCGATTGTTGCGATTGCATGCAACTCGGCAATCTTTTTGGCTTCACTTTCAATGCAGGTGGAACGCATAACAAGTATATCTCTGTTATTCACTACCGTTCTCAATTCGTCAAGGTCATCTGTTTCTGTAACTGCAAATGTTTCAATTGAATTATCAAGCAAAATTCTCGATAATTCTTTGATTCCGAACCCGTACCCGTTGCCTTTTACAACGCCGATTAATGGTACACCTGCTTTTTTCTTGATAATATCAATGTTTTCTTCAAGTGCTTTTTTGTTGATAACATATCTGCTCATAATTTTACCTGTTCAATAATTTTGTTGCTATGTTATAAAGTTGATATATCGGCTTGTTGATAACATAATCAAATTCGCCTACAAACTCTTTCATATATCCGCCGAAACCGTGTTTGAATCTCCACAAACCATAGTGTGGATTGTCAGGATTCTGGCAGTCACCTGATATTCCGCCGAAATCATATACTTTGCATCCGCATTCCATACCCCACTGCATCATTGCCCATTGCAGTGCATAGTTCGGATATACATTCCTGTGTGCATTTGATGATGCACCATACTGATATTTCATAACATTCTGTCCCCATTTAATCGCAATGGTTCCGGCAATAGCCTGTCCGTTATAATATGCCATATAAAGTCTTGCATCATCTGTCATACAATCCAGTATTTTTTCAAAATAAACTTTCGGTCTTACCAAAAATCCATCTCTTTCACCGGTTTCGCTCATAATCGCAACAAAGTCATCAAGTGCCTCTTTGCCGCAGATTTTGACTTCAACACCTTTTTTAGGTGCTTTTCTGATTCTGTTTCTGTAATCAGATTTGAATGTGAGCATAAGTTCGTCTTCACTCATATTGTTATAATCAAAACAGTATACAAATCTTGGCTGTACATTTTCAAAATCCATGCAGCCCGGGTTGAGTTCTATGAATCCTTTTTGTATAAGATGATTTTTGAACGCGCTGTTTTCAATAACAATTTCAGGGTCGATTTTAAAACAGTATGCTTTATATTCTTTGCCGATTTCAAGCAGGGCATCAAATAACTTGTCAAATGTATCAAAATCATTTTCATCACAAACAAATCCGCGGCAGCAGTACATAAGTGAATTTTTGATTATCGGAATGGACCTGATTAAAACGGCTGCAGAACCTTTGATATTTCCGTCATTGTCTTTAAGCATAACTGCTTCAAATTTCCATGCATCTTTAACTTTTGCCCATTTTGAAGAATGCTGAAACAGTCCTTTCGGATGATTTTTTATGAAATTTTCATATTCATCAATATTGTCTTTATTAACTCTGACTATCATCTTGTGACTCCATTTCATTAGGTAGGCAATGTGCTGTAACCCAAACCGTGGTTAAAATTGCCTAGATTTATTACAGTATAGTATTATACCAAATTCAGCAACACTTGTCTATATTGACTTTTACCATTATTTAGGTTAATATTAAATCATATTGTATCAATTGTATCAATATATAATTTTATTTAAGGGGTATTATTATGTCGAATTTTAGATGGGAAGATCCGTCTGTAATTAAGGTGAATAAAGAAGACGGACATGCCATTATGTTTATGTATGATGACGAAGAGTCCGCACTTTCCGGGGAAGAAAGCAAATATAAACAATCGCTTAATGGTCTGTGGCAGTTCCATTGGCAGAGAGGTCTTCAGAATCAGCCTGATGACTTTGAATCCCTGTCATTTGATGCATCATCATGGGATGAGATAAATGTTCCGTCTGTATGGCAGACTGAGGGATATTCCGTTCCTTATTATTATGCAAGTACATTTCCTAAGGCTATCAGCAGAAGTAAAAGCAAAATACCTTCCATTAATCATAAAATGCAGGAGATAGGATTTTACAGGAAATCTTTTGTGCTTGATGAAGCACTTGAGGGCAAAGAAATTTTTCTTCATTTCGGTGCAGCCAAAGCCGCACTTGAAGTGTATGTTAACGGTACCTTTGTCGGTTATTCTCAAGGCTCAATGACTCCGCATGAATTCAATGTTACCAAACATCTTCAGAAAGGTGAAAATCTGATTTGTGCAAAAGTGTATCGCTATTGTGACGGTACTTATCTTGAAGATCAGGATATGTGGTGGCTTTGCGGTATTTACCGTGAGGTTTATCTGTTTGCTGAAAGTAAAGTATGTCTGCGCGATTTTTATTTCAAAACAGATTTTGATGTTGATTTCAAAGACTCTGATGTAAGTCTTGACATTTATCTTGAAAATTATGACAAAGTTGAGTCGAATGCTAAGGTTTCAGCAAAACTGATTTCGGATACCGGTAAACAAATTCTTTTGGGTGAGGAAGAAAGAAAGCTTGCAGGGATAAAAGAAAAATTTTCTTTTGATTCTAAAGTGAAAGCACCGAAGAAATGGTCCGCAGAAAAGCCAAATCTTTATACTCTTGTAATGACACTCTCGGTTGACGGAGAAGTTACAGCAGTCAAAACCTATCAAGTCGGTTTTAAGAAGGTTGAGATAAAAGGAGAAAAAATTTATTTCAACGGTATGCCGCTTATGTTAAGAGGTGTAAACCGCCATGATTTTGACTGCGACAAAGCATGGGCAGTTCCGAGAGAAAGATATACACAGGACCTTGATATTATGAAACAGAATAATATCAATTCCATTCGTACGTCTCATTATCCGAATGATCCGTATTTTTATGATATGTGCAACAAATATGGATTTTATGTTATGGATGAATGTGAGGTTGAGTCACACGGTGTGCGCCGCAAAGGTGTACCCGGGTCAAATCCAATGTGGACTGAAGCGGTAGTTGACAGAATGCAGCGTATGGTTCTGCGTGACAGAAATAATCCTTGTATTTTTATGTGGTCCTTGGGTAATGAAGCAGGTGACGGCAGTAACTTTATGAAAATGAAAGAGGCTGCACTTGAACTTGATGACTCAAGACAGTTCCATTATGAAGGCGATTTCGACTTAACCAAAAGTGATGTTATCTCCCGTATGTATCCAACTGCCGATGTAATGGAAAAACTCGGCAATAAGCAGCCTATTACAATTTCTCTTTATGATAATGTTGCTAACCAACTTGCTGCTGACAGCAAACCGATTAAGGCAGAAATGTATGAAGGAAAGCCGATTTTGCTTTGTGAATATGCACATTCACTTGAGAATTCACTCGGAAATTTTCAGGAATATATTGATGATTTTGAAAAGTATGACAATATGTGCGGCGGCTTTATTTGGGATTTTGTTGATCAGGCACTCAGAGTTGAAGAAGATGGTGTTGAAAAATATCTTTACGGTATTGACTTTGAAGGTGATGAGCCAAAGCCGTTGATTGATATTCCGAATACTGTTGCAATGACAGGCTCAAACAGAGCTTTGTGTGCAAACGGAATTATTGGTGCCGACCGCCAGCCTCATCCTCAGATTACTCAGGTTAAAAAAGGGTATCAGGAAATCAAGACAGAGGCATTTGATATTAAAATCGGCAAGTTCAGAGTTAAAAATAAATTCCTGTTCACAGATATTTCTGCGTATAAGTGCAAATGGCAATTGAAAGCAGAAGGTGAAATGATAGATTCCGGTGAACTTGATAAATTTGAATGTGACCCTCTTTCAGAAACATTCATTACCATTCCTTATTCATATGACAGTATTCCAAAAGATAAGGAAGTTGTACTGACAGTTTCTTTCTTTACCAAAAAGAAAACACCGGGTCTTAAATCCAATTTTGAAATTGCATGGGATCAGTTTATTATCAATGAAATGCAGCAGCCGGTTGAACCTGCAAGTAAAGGTGATTTGACCTTTAATGTTAAAGGTAAGAGAGTTGATATTGAAAATAATAATCTCAAAGTGGTTGTGGATAACGGCAAAATAACAAGTTATGTTATTGACGGCAATGAAATGCTGCTTGCCCCTATTATGCCTAACTATTTCAGAGCACTTACTGATAATGATATTGACTTTTTGAACTTTACACCTCAGTTTACAAAATTCCATCCGTTCTATAAGTGGCAGAGAGCCACAAAGCACACAAATGCTATTAAGACAGAAGTCAAAGCAGGTGCTGACAACTGTGTTGAAGTTCATATTGCATTCAGCACAGCAGGACTGAAAAACTCTGTTGCCACTTATAAAATTTATCCGGACGGACGAATTTATATTTATCATTCTGCTGTTCCGACTGCAAATATGCTCAAATTCGGCTATCAGATGACTTTGAGCAAGGATATGGAATATGTTGAATGGTACGGCAGGGGACCTGTGCCGACATATTGTGACAGAAAGACAGGCGCAAAGATTGATAAGTATTCCTCAACCGTAACTGATCTTGAATATCGCTATATGCGTCCGCAGGAATCTTCAAACAGAGCAGATGTTCGCTATTTCACAATTACAGATAAAAAGGGCAAAGGGCTCAAAGTAACATCCTATTTTGATACGTCTTTCAATTTCTCTGCTTATCATTACACCACTGACGGACTTGAAAATGCAACGCATATTCATAATATTCCATATGCAGATTTGACAACTCTAAATATTGACCATATGCTTTGCGGTGTCGGCGGTGATTTACCGGGTCAGGCTTTTGTGCGTGAACCTTATATTATGAAAAAAGGAGTTAAGCAGGCATATTCATTTGTTATTGAGCCTGTAAGATAGTGTATGAAAAGAGTATTTGCATTTATAGGGTTTACGGTTGCAATTACTCTTATTGTACTTAATATTATTCCTTTTTCATTTGTTAAATATATTACGATTGCGGCAGTGGCACTTTTTATTGTGTCACTGCTTGTTAAGTCTTTAAGGAAAGAAAAAGTTATTCCTGTAGTTTTGGTGAGTGTAATTTTTGCTTGTTCGGTTTTTAGCGTTCATTATATTTCATCTTATAATCCCGTGGTGAATTTAGACGGAGAAAAAGCAGATATATCATTTGAAATTATAGACTTACCTACCAAGAAAACAGACGGCGGATATTCATATACAGTAAAGGTGAAGTCTGTTGATATTCCGTCGTCACCGCAGACTTTTAAAATGAAACTGAATACGAATTTTCCATTAAAAGCAGATGCGTATCAGACGGTTCATGCTAATGTGTATTTTAAACAGATTGCGGATAACGGTTTTGATTCTTTCGGCTATTTTGGTGACGGTATTTATCTTAGTGCTGCTTTATATTCTTATGAGGTAACGCCGATTGTCAGGCAAAATATCGGTTATCATATTTTAGAGATAAGAAAAACAATTATTGACATATTAAAAGATAATTTGCCGTCAGGTGTTTATCCGCTTGCTGTTTCGGTTATGACTGGGGATAAAAGTTATCTTGACAGTGATATTATTTCCGATTTCAAAATTTGCGGAATATCACATATTATTGCAGTCTCCGGTCTGCACATTTCAATAATCTGTATGTCTGTTTATTCTTTGCTTAAATTGTTTGGTGTTTCTAAATTTAAGAATACTTTTATTACACTGATTGTCCTGTTTGTTTATTCCGGTATTGCTGATTATTCCAAATCCGTTCTGCGTGCTGGCATAATGATAACTGTTTTACTGTTGGCAAAACTTATTGATAAAAAGTCGGATACGCTCAATTCATTAGGTTTGTCCGTTTTTATTATATGTTTCAATCCTTATGCAGTAACCGATATAAGTGCTTTGTTAACAGTAACAGCAGTAATCGGAATTGTTGTAGTAAAGAAAGAAATAGACAAACATTTTTCACCTGAAAATAATGTGATTAGATACATATATGATGTAATGTCCATAAGTTTCTCTGTTCTGCTTACAACTTTTCCTGTTATGTGGCTCTACTTCGGCAGTGTAAGCATAGTCGGTGTTTTCCTCAATATAATTATAATTCCGCTTCTTCAGGCGGCATTAATCAGTATCGTTTTCCTTTGCCTTTTCTTTAAAATACCATTCCTTGCTTTTATTCCGAAAGCAGTTAGCTATTTTACATTGAATTTGATTATTGTTATATCGGATTTTTGTGCGGATACATTTTCATTATTCGTTTTTGATATAAGTTCCTCTGTTTTTGGGGTTGCTGCAGCAGGTGTGCTGCTTTTGATTGCGGTTTCAATATTTGTCGGTAAAGATATTAACCTAAAGATAACTGCACCATTTATTGCAATTGTGTTGGTTATATCATCCCTTTTTGCCGGATACGAAAGAGAATACAGTACTTATCTGTATATCAGCAGCAGCGGTGCCGTCTTTGCCTATAGTAAGGACGTTTTTGTTGCCATTGATGTTGATGATAAAAATGATAAATATGCCTATGATTCTCTTGTTGAAAACAAAAATTTTGATTATATTGATTTAATTGATTGTGATTATCTTGAAAGTAATGATGCGTTTGGAGATTTATGTGAAAATATTTCTGTCAATCGTGTTAACGGGATTTTGATTTTAACGATTTGTGATAATATATTTGAAATTGATGAAGATTATGTTACAATAAACAATAATATATATGTGCGTGATTTATATGGCAAATATTCCATTGATACGGATACAGTTATAAGATTTGCCCAGGAGGTATAGTGTGTCAAAATTTGGTGAAAAAGAATTTAAAGAGCAAATAAAATCAGGCAATTATGCAAATGCATATCTTATTTATGGTGAAGAAAGTTATCTTAAAAACCATTATATCTCTTTGATGAAAAAAAATATTCTGGACCCTGTTTTTGAGTCGTTTAATTTTCATAAGTTTGAGGGGAAAGATACTTCTCTTGATGATATATTGAAAGATGCACAAATGCTCCCGATGATGAGTGAATATAACTTTGTGCTTGTACGCGATTATCAGATTGAAAAATCAAAGTCAGATCAAAAACTTCTTTTTGATTTTCTTTCCGATTTGCCTGAGAGCACAATAATTGTCTTTCTTTATGATGCCGTTGAGCCGGATGTAAAATCCTCTGCTTTTAAGAAGATTTTGACAGCGTTTGATAAAGCAGGTACTGTTGTGAATTTGGAAAAAAGAAGTGAGAGTGATGTTGCCAAACTTCTTGTTTCAGGTGCAAAAAAGAGAGGCTCATCTCTTGATATAAATAATGCCAAATATCTTATTTCTGTTTCCGGAAATGATATGAAAGTGCTTTTGAATGAACTGGACAAACTTTCATACTTTGCAAAGGGTAGTGAAATTACAAAAGATATTATTGACAATATGGCTGTTAAATGCCTGCAGGCCAGGGTTTATGACTTGTCAAAAGCAGTTGTTGCCGGTAATGCGGATAATGCTTATGAAGTTGTTAATACACTTTTCGGTATGAAAGAGGACCCAATACTGATTCTTGCGGTTATCGGTGGTGTATATGTCGATATGTATCGTGTTAAATGTGCGAAAACAGCAGGCTTTTCTTATGATGATGTATCACATCATTATAATTACAAGGGCAGGGAATTTGCTCTTCGTAATGCATCAAGGGACTGTGCCAAACTCACTGAAGTCCAACTCAGAAAATCACTCGACACAATCATGGATACTGATATTAAGTTGAAGAGCACTGTAATTGACAAACAACTCCTGCTGGAAGAACTGATTGCAAAATTGATTTTGATTGCAAGGGGAGTTGAATATGCTTAAAATTAAAGAGGCAGTTATTGTTGAAGGCAGATATGATAAACTCAAACTGGCAAATTTTCTTGATACTCTGATTATTGAGACGAACGGATTTGGCATTTATAAAAACAAAGAAAAATTGAAGTTTATAAAAAAACTTGCACTCGAACGCGGAATAATTGTTTTGACGGATTCAGACCACAGCGGTTTTCAGATAAGGAATTTTATCTCATCCGGAATACCGAAGAATTGTGTTAAACATATTTATATTCCCGATATTTATGGTAAAGAAAAGCGTAAAGATAAACCTTCAAAGGAGGGGAAACTCGGTGTTGAAGGGATGAGTGAGGATTTGCTTGAAGGATTGTTCAGAAAGCATAATGTTTCTGCTGCTCAGGTTTCAAAGGGTGAGCCGGTTACAAATTATGATTTGTTTGAATACGGATTTTCAGGCACTGCTCATGCTAAGGATAACAAAAAAAGATTGCTCAAATCACTTGACCTTCCTGAATTCCTTTCAACCAATTCTTTGCTGTCCTATATAAATTCTTCAATGACCAAAGAAGAGTTTATCTCCCTTGCACACGATTTAAATAATAAATAAAAACATATAAAAACACCCGAATTCAAATTACATATTGATGAAAAAACAGCACTTCGATAAAGAAGTGCTGTTTTGTTTATTCAACGGAATTCATAAATTTAATAAATTGTTCTTTGCCTTTTTCTGTTCGTTCAAAGACACCGCATTGTTCCAGAATTGCCGTGAAAACAATTCCGATTTCTTTCTGAAGTATATCTATACAGTTGTTTTCTGTTATTTCATATTTGTTTTTAATCATCTCTGCCCATTCACTGTGTTTTGCAATTCGTTCGTCAGCAGAAATATCCTCATGATTGATGAGCGCCGATTTTAATATTTCCATTTCAGTTCTTAATCTGGACGGTAAAACGGCAAGACCCATTACTTCAATCAGGCCGATATTTTCTTTTTTTATATGATGATATTCCTTGTGTGGGTGATAATATCCGTCCGGACATTCATCCGTAGTAATATTGTTTCTGAGTACCAAATCCAGTTCATATGCTCCGTCATTATATCGGGCAATAGGTGTAATTGTATTATGCGGAGTGCCGTCGGTTTCGGCAAAGATAAATGCGTCCTCATCCGTATAACCGCGCCATGCTTTCAGAATCTTATCAGCAAGTGCGCTGATTTTTGCTGTGTCAATGCCTCTCAATCGGATAACGGACATAGGCCACTTAACAATACCGCATTCAATATCATCGAAACCTGCAAAGTTGTATTTTGTTTCAATCGGTGCTTTCGCCATTGCGAAAGTGTAATTTCCGCCCTGAAAATGTTCATGTGTCAGAATTGAACCGCCTACGATTGGTAAATCTGCATTTGAACCAACAAAATAATGTGGGAAGAGTTTTACAAAATCAAACAGTTTTTCAAAAACTTCTCCGTCTATTTTCATCGGTGAATGATTTGCATTAAAAACTATGCAGTGTTCGTTATAATAAACATATGGAGAATACTGCATAAACCAGTCGGAATGATTGATTGTAATCGGAATGATACGATGGTTTTGTCTTGCAGGATGATTGATTCTTCCTGCATAGCCTTCATTTTCTTTGCATAACTGGCATTTTGGATAGGAACTCTGCTTCATTGTCAGTGCAGCAGCAATTGCCTTTGGATCTTTTTCGGGCTTTGAAAGATTGATGGTTATATCAATGTCACCGTATTCTGTTTCGGTAATCCATTTAATGTCATTTTTAATTCTGTAATCTCTTATGTAATCACTTTTTTTGCTAAGGTTATAATAGAAGTCTGTTGCTGCCTGAGGACTTTGCTCATATTTTTCCTTGAATTCTTTAATAACCTGTGACGGTCTGGGTATAATTGCTCCCATGATTTTTGTATCAAACAAATCTCTGTATACAACAGAGTTTTCGCACAAACCATTCTCACAGGCATAATCAAGTATTGTTTTCAGGATTTCTTCCAGTTCGGGTGAGCCGTCTATAACTGATTCTTCAAAAGTATCAAGTTGCAAGATTTCAAGCAACTTATTAATAGTATATACTTTATCTTCTTTTTCAATCAGGTGTTCGTTTTCAGCATATTGAACCAATGCCGCAATTGCTTCAAATATTTTCATTGTAACCGTAACCCCTTTTCTCCATAATTTATTTTGAGATAATATTATATCAATTGTTTTAAAATTATTCAATAGTTTTGTAAATTCTTGATGAATTATGTTATTCATTATCCATTATAACTACTTTTCCACGCTGTTCCGTGCCGCAGGGCAGGGGAATTTTGTAGCCGAGATTGTAAAGGTCCGTACATCTGCATTCAAGTGCAAATAGTTTTTTTGCATTATCGTTAAGACTGTTAATATCACTGTAACGGCTTATGATGGGTAATTTTGCCTTTTTCTTCATTTCGGATAAAATTTCTTTGCCTTTATGATTAAAGCCCAAAATTCTTATATAAGGGACATTAAATGTATATTCTTTTGTTATTCCTAAATATGATTTTAAAATGATGCGTCTTATTCTTGAATGTGTGTATCGTTTTGTTTTTATTTTACTGTAGATTTCATAAAGACTTGATGATGTTCGCACTGCACTTATTATTCTGTTTTCAAGTCCTTCATTTACATCTTCAATCTTGAGAAAATCATTTGCATCCATGGTTCTCAGTTTACTCAGTATTGCAGTTTCACAGTTGTATATTGAGCAGATTTTGTTTCTGTCAAGATTCTGCCTTATTGCCGATGCACTGTATTTTTCATCATCACTGTCATGCCCTTTGCCGATTCTTTTTACAGCAGTAAAAGGCAGGTTTGTGCAGTTGATATATTCAATTGCCAGTATATTGTTTGGATAATCCAATACTTCATCATCAATTATCTTTTTTCTTGCTGCGGGGTATGACAAGCCGTTTTTCATTTCTTCGGCAATTTCTTTTTCGTTATTTTTGATTTTATCCGCAACTTCTTTTAATTTTCGCTTATCATCACACTCAGCACCAAATGCAATTTGATCGATAACACCGCTTTTTTCCAAAATCTCGACAGCATATTTTGCAAATCCACCTGCTGACATTGCTGAATAAGCACATGGTAATTCGATTACCAAATCCGCACCGCCTTGCAGTGCATCCTTTGTTCTTTTGAATTTATCATAAACTGCAAACTCTCCGCGCTGGACGATATTGCCGCTCATAACGCAGACTATACCGTCAGATTCTGCTCTGACAGTATCCATCAAATACTTATGACCGCTGTGAAATGGGTTGAATTCGCAAATAATTCCTGTTGTCATAAAAATGTTACCTAAAAATCCTTGACATTAATATATAATTTATATTATCATATTATTAAAATAATAATACTAAATTTATATAATAATTTCAATAGGTGGAGGAAATATTTTGAAAATCTTAGTTATTAACTGCGGCAGTTCATCTCTTAAGTATCAATTGATGGATATGTCTGATGAATCCGTACTCTGCAAAGGTGCTATCGAGCGTATCGGTATGGAGATTAAAGGCGGAGAGGAAAACGTCATTGTTAAAATCGGTGACAACAAGTATACATATGATAAAGAACTTCCGAACCATACAGCAGCGTTCAGTGAAGTTAAGTATATCCTTTCAGAAGGTGAACACAAAGTGATTTCATCTTTCAATGAGATTGATGCAATCGGTCATCGTGTTGTACAGGGCGGTGACAAATATACAAAGAGTGTTCTTATTGATGAGGATGTTGTTAAAACAGTTGAGGAATTATCACCGCTTGCGCCTCTTCACAATCCTGCAAACCTTCAGGGTTACAAGGCTTGTTTGGAAGTAGTAGGTCCTGATGTTCCTCAGGTTGCAGTATTTGACACTGCTTTCCACAGCACTATGCCGGCAAAGGCTTATATGTATGCTGTTCCGTATGAGTATTATGAAAAATATGGTGTTCGCCGTTATGGCTTCCACGGTACATCCCACAAATTTGTTTCTCACAGAGTTGCAGACAAAATGGGCAAAAACATAAAAGATTTAAAAATCATTACTTGTCATCTCGGCAACGGTTCATCAATCGCTGCTGTTAAGCACGGCAGAGTTGTTGATACTTCAATGGGATTCACTCCTCTTGATGGTTTTATGATGGGTACACGTTCAGGCGGTGTTGATCCATCAGTTGTAACATTCATTATGAAGAAACTTGGTTTAACTCCTGATGAAATGGATAAGATTTTGAATAAAGAATCAGGTGTTAATGCGATTTCCGGTGTGTCTTCAGACGACCGTGATATTTGTGCAGCACAGGCTGAAGGTAATGAAAGAGCGATTCTTGCTCATGAAATGCAGGCATATGAGATTGCAAAATATATCGGTTCATACATTGCAGCAATGAACGGTGTTGATGCTATTGTATTCACAGGCGGAATTGGTGAAAACGGTGTTTGGCTTCGTGCAAAGATTTGTTCATATCTCGGCTATATGGGTGTACATATCAATGAGGCACTTAACCAAAAAACACAAAAGGGTGCTGAAGCAGAACTTACAGACCCGACTGACAGTGTTCGTGTATTTATTCTTGCCACAGATGAAGAATTGACTATTGCACGTGATACTGCTGAAATTGTTTCAAACTTATAAGATAGATTAAGTGTAAAGGAGGAGTGCAAAATGCCGGAAATCAAGTATGAAATCACAGAGCATGTAGGAGTTATCTCTGAAACTGCAAGAGGTTGGACAAGAGAAGTCAATATGATTTCTTGGAACGGCCGTGAACCAAAGATTGATGTTCGTGACTGGTCACCTGATCACTCAAAGATGAGCAAGGGTCTTACTTTCACTGTTGAAGAAGTCAAAGAACTTACAAAACTTGTTGAGAAACTCTGAACAAGCGGAATTTGAGGGCAACATTTCTGTTGCCCTTGAACTTTTGTTATTGTGCAAATAAATCTGTTTTGTTTGCCCAATCATTAAATAATTATATTTTACTTGGAAAGTGAAATTTGAGGTATAAGTTATGGAATGGACATCTTTAAATGATTTGAGAGAAAAATATCTTTCTTTTTTTGAAAGTAAAGGACATCTCAGACTCTCAAGTTTTTCTCTTGTGCCGAACGGAGACAAGAGTCTTCTTTTAATAAATTCAGGTATGGCACCTATGAAAAAATATTTTACAGGTGAGGTTACACCGCCAAGGAATCGTGTTACAACCTGTCAGAAGTGTATCCGTACACCGGATATTGAGAATGTCGGTAAAACTGCACGTCACGGCACTTTTTTTGAGATGCTGGGCAATTTCTCTTTCGGTGATTATTTCAAAAAAGAAGCAACGGCATGGGCTTGGGAATTTTGTACCGAAGTACTTAAAATGCCGGTGGATAAACTCTATATCACAATTTATGAAGATGATGACGAAGCATTTGAAATATGGACGAAACAAAACGGTGTTGCACCTGACCATATTGTAAGACTTGGAAAAGAAGATAATTTCTGGGAGCATGGTTCAGGACCTTGCGGACCATGTTCTGAAATTCATTTTGACCGCGGTGAGAAATACGGCTGCGGCAAACCCGACTGCGGACCGGGATGCGAATGCGACAGATATGTAGAATTTTGGAACAATGTGTTCACCCAGTTTGATAATGACGGGAATAATAATTATACTCCGCTCGAACATCCAAATATTGATACAGGAATGGGTCTTGAAAGACTTGCATGTATCATGCAGGATGTTGACAATATTTTTGAAGTGGATACAGTTCAGAATATTATGCGTAAAATCTCTGAGATTGCCGGTGTGAAATATCATGAGGACGATAAAAAAGATATTTCATTGCGTGTAATCACAGACCATATCCGTTCATCAACGTTTATGATTGGTGACGGTGTAATACCATCAAATAACGGCAGAGGATATGTTCTTCGCCGCCTTATCCGCCGTGCTTGTCGTCATGGCAGACTTTTGGGCGTTAATGAACCTTTTCTTTACAAAGTATGTGATACAGTAATCAAAGAGAATGAAACTGCTTATCCAGAGCTGAAGGATAAGGCTGAATTGATTAAAAAGGTTGTTCTTGCCGAAGAAGAATCTTTCGGTAAAACAATTGATGCAGGTCTTGCACTCCTTGATGAATATATTTCAAATATGGAGGGTAAAATTTTTTCTGGTGAAGATGCATTCAAACTGAATGATACGTACGGTTTCCCTCTCGATTTGACAAAAGATATTCTTGAGGAAAAAGGTATTACTGTTGATGAAGATAAGTTCAATGCACTTCTTGCGAATCAGAAAGCAACTGCCCGTGCAGCACGTAAGGATGCAGGTGCTGATGCTTGGAAGGGTGAAAGTGTTAAAATCAATGCGGACAAGACTGAGTTTGTAGGGTATACAGATTTTGATTGTGATGCAACCGTACTTGCTATCATTAATTCTGATGGTGAACTTGTTGATATGCTCGGAGCAGATGAACAGGGAACGATTGTCCTTGATAAGACGCCGTTCTATGCTTTGTCAGGCGGTCAGGTCGGAGACAGTGGTGTAATTGAAAATGGCACTGATAATGTATTCCTTGTTGCAGATACATCAAAAAATGCAGATAGCATTTATCTCCATAGCGGAAATGTATCAAAAGGAATTATCAGTGTTGGTGATACTGTAAATGCAAGCATTAATGCCAACAGACGTAAATCAATTATGCGCAATCATACTGCAGCGCATCTTCTTCAGGCGGCTCTCAGAGAAGTTTTAGGAACACATGTTGAACAGGCAGGACAACTTGTTAATGAGTATGAGGTACGTTTTGACTTTACACACTTCAATCCTATGACTGCTGATGAGATTGTTAAAACAGAACTTCTTGTTAATGATTTTATTATGAAAGCTCAAGATGTTATTATGCAGGAAATGCCGATTGAAGAAGCAAAGAAAATGGGTGCAATGATGCTCTTCGGTGAAAAATACGGTGATATTGTAAGAGTTGTTAAAGCAGGAGATTTTTCAACAGAATTCTGCGGCGGTACCCATGTTGATAACAGCGGAAAACTCGGTTTGTTCAAAATTATCAGTGAGTCCTCTGTGGCTGCCGGTGTTCGCAGAATCACTGCAGTAACCGGTTTAGGTCTTATGAATTATCTGAATACAAATGAGGCACTTGTTAAGTGTGCGGCATCTATTCTTAAATCGGGTGATAATGATATTGAAGGTAAAATATCTGCTCTTATAACCGATAATAAAGAAAAGGATAAGGAAATTCAGCGTCTTAATGCTGAACTTACCAAGCTCAAGAGTGCAGATATGTTTGCAAAGCCAATAGCAGTCGGCTCTCTTGAACTGTATGTTGCCAAAGTAGATAACGCAACACCTGATGCCCTTCGCTCAATGGGTGATGATATTAAGGCAAAAGGTGATAATGTTATTGCTGTAATTGCAGGAACGAATGCTGACAAAGCGAATTTTGTTGCTGTATGCGGTAAAGATGCAATTGCAAGCGGTGTGAAGGCAGGAGACCTTGTCCGTGAAATTGCAAAACTTGCCGGTGGCGGCGGCGGCGGACGTCCTGACAGTGCTATGGCAGGAGCCAAAGATTTGACTAAAGTTGACAGTGCTCTTGCTGCTGTTGAAGAGACAGTTAAGTCTATGCTGAAATAATAAAGCGAGGTTAAAACATATGTGTATTTTTTGCGAGATAATTGCCGGTAATATTCCTTCAACAAAAGTGTATGAAGATGATAAAATTCTGGCTTTTAAAGATATTAATCCTGTTGCACCTGTTCATATTATTGTTGTGCCTAAAGTGCACATTGAGTCGGCAAATGATGTCAACAGTCAAAACAGTGATGTTATTTCTGCTATATTTGAAAAAATCCCTGAGATTGCCAAATCACAGGGGATTGATTCATACAGAATTATTAACAACTGTGGTGATGATGCAGGACAGACAGTGAAACATCTTCATTTTCATATAATCGGCGGTCTTGAAATGGGAGAAAAAATATTATGAGTGAGGAATTTTATACTTTAAAAATTGCGGGTGTTGAACGTCAGTTAAAAAAATTTGCCGTTTCAGACAGTCTTGATATTGCGGCTTTTATTCTTTTTGGTGATGTTGAACTTACTGAAGCATGTGCAAAAGCATTGCTTGATAAAGTACCTGAATTTGATTACATAGTCACACCTGAAGCAAAATCCATTCCGCTGGCTTATGAGATGAGTAAAATTTCAGGCAAAAAGTATATTGTTGCACGCAAGGGCGTAAAGGTTTATATGGATAATCCTGTTGAATATACCGTAAGAAGTATAACTACTCAGAAGGAACAGACGCTTTATCTCGGTCATGAAGATGGTGATTTGTTGAAAGATAAAAAAGTGCTTATCCTTGATGATGTAATTTCAACAGGGGAGAGCTTAAAGGCTGTTATCGGTCTTGTTGAAGCATTCGGCGGTGAAATTGTTGCCTCATGTGCGCCTCTTGCCGAAGGTGATGCTGCAGAGAGAGAGGATATTGTATTTTTGGAGAAACTGCCGCTCTTCTTCAAATAAAAACTTAATTATAAATTATTAAAAATGAATTTTTACCCAAAAGTTGCAAATAATACTTTTGGGTGATTTTTTTGCTGAATGATAATAAGAAAGTAGTTATTGTCGGTGTAGGTATGGTTGGCATGAGTTATGCCTATGCTTTACTTAATCAGAATATTTGTGATGAATTGGTACTTGTTGATATTGATGTCCACAGAGCAAGAGGAGAGGCTATGGATTTGTGTCACGGTCTGCCGTTTGCACCGAGTTCTATGAAAATAAAAGCAGGTGATTATTCAGACTGCTCCGATGCAGATGTTGTTGTGATTGCGGCAGGAGCAGCACAGGCAGAAGGTGAAAGCCGACGTGATTTGCTTGAAAAAAATTATAAAGTTTTTCGGACCATTGTCCAGCCTATTGTTTCAAGCGGATTTAACGGTGTTTTTCTGGTTGCATCTAATCCTGTTGACATTATGACACATATCGTATATACGCTTTCAGGATTTCCGTCAGGCAGAGTATTGGGTTCAGGGACTACTTTGGACTCAGCAAGGTTAAGACATATGATTAGTGATTACTTCAGAATTAATCCAAGAAATGTTCATGCCTATGTTATCGGTGAGCATGGCGACAGTGAATTTGTGGCTTGGAGCAATGCTGCAATTTCTGTCAATCCTTTATCTGAACTGGAGAATAAATATCCGGATTTAATGCACGATATGAACAGAATTGCGGTTGATGTGCGTCAGTCAGCATATGATATTATCAAGTCAAAGGGTGCAACTTATTATGGTATCGGTATGGTACTGGCAAGATTAACTCGTGCAATTTTGTTTGATGAAAATTCTATTTTCACTGTATCAACGTATCTAAAAGGTGAATATGGTGAAAAAGGCATATTTGTCGGTGTCCCGTCAGTTGTTAACAGAAACGGTGTTCGTGAAGTTTATCAGATGCAGCTGAATGAAAGCGAAAAAAAGAAATTCAAACATTCCTGCAAAATAATTCATGATATGAAAAAAGAGATTGGAATTGATTAGTTCCAATCTCTTTTTTGTTGATTTTTATTAATTTTGCTTATTCATTGTTTTCCATTACATATGTACCGTCAGACATAACGGCAATAGCATATTTGCCGTATTTATAGTACTTTTTAATTGTATTGGTAAAGTTGAGATAATCGCTTACAGTGTAATTCTTACCATTGATTTTTCTCACTTTGTTATTATCACAGCAGACATAAATATCATTGTCATCATAACAAATATGGGTAGGGTTTATAAAAGTATTTGCGTCAATTCCGCCAATCCTTAAATCAACTTTCATATTCTGGCAGGAATATCTGATTACACAATTTTCTCCGCTGCATATACTCCAGAAGTATTTTCCTTCAAGTGCCATACAACTGATTGGTTTTTCGTGATAATCAAATGTACCGCTCCAACTGATTTCACCGTCTCTGTCAAATATTCCGGCTTCACCGTTAGGATATATTGCAAGCACTCTTCTGTCATATAATACGGATGCTTCACACTGCACAAAGTTAGGTATTATCTCGCTGATTCTTTTGAAATTGCCTCCGAATTTTCTCAATAAATAAGCACTTTTTGTCGACAAATCAATGCTCTTGTTCACAAAGTCAACAACAGAGTACTGTACCTTGTATTGCGTCGGATTGGCAAGTGGTATCTTCTCAACAATAATTGCAGAAGTGTCACTGTATTTTACAACATCAACAATATCTTTATTTGTGATTAACTGCACGCATTTATACCTCCTTGTCAGATAATGTATTTGTCAGATAACCAAGAGTCAAAAGGCTGTCTGTCAAATGCACATTCTCAACAAGTACTTCAGGATGAGCCATCGCTATATCAAAGTTTGAAAAATTCCAAAAACTTTTTATTCCCACTTTTACAAGCAGGTCGGTAATTTCTCTCATATCTGTTGATGGAATACAAGTTACTGCACAAGTCGGTTCGTTGTCAATGCAGAAATTTTCAAGATAATTAATATTTCTGATTGGAATACCTTTTATCATATTGCCGCAAAGTGCTTCATTTTTATCAAAAATGCCTATGAGTTTAAATCCGCTGTTTTTTGAAAAAATCTTATTGGTAACTGCTTTGCCAAGATTACCTGCACCGATGAGTATGGTTTTTATCTCTTTATTCACACAGAGAATTTCACCGATTTTGCTGTGAAGTTCGGGTACATTATAACCATATCCCTGTTGACCGAAACCGCCGAAACAGTTAAAATCATGCCTGATTTGTGAAGCGGTCAAGCCCATTCGTGCAGCAAGTTCTTTTGAACTTATTCTCACAATTCCGTTTTCCTTGAGTGATTGCAGAAAACGATAATAGCGTGGTAATCTTTTTATAACAGATATTGAAATATCATCCTTAGCCACAATAATCTCTCCCTATTTTGTCATTTGGGTGATTGTATCCATTACATAATCACCAAACTCACTGCAGGTACATCCATCACTTCTGCCTGTAATTGTAAGTTTCTTCTCTTCAAACATACATTTATCCAGTGCTGCTTCGAGTGCATTTGCCTCGTCCTGATAACCAATATGTGAAAGGAGCATTACAGATGCTCTGAGCATTGAGCATGGGTCAGCATACTGACCTCTGCCTTCTTTAATCATTCTTGGTGCAGAGCCGTGAATTGCCTCAAACATTGCATATTTTTTACCGATATTTGCTGAACCGGCAGTGCCGACACCGCCTTGGAATTCTGCAGCCTCATCCGTAATGATGTCACCATAAAGATTAGGAAGTACAAATACTTTGAAGTCTCTTCTTCTCATTGGGTCAATCAGTTTTGCTGTTGTAATATCAACATACCAGTCATCTGTAACAATATCAGGGTATTCAGCACCGATTTTTTGTGCTGTTTTAAGGAATTTGCCGTCAGTTGTTTTGATAATATTAGCCTTTGTTATGATTGAAACTTTGCCTTTATTGTTCTTCTTTGCATATTCATAAGCAAGGCGAGCAATCCTTTCACAGCCTTCCTGTGTGGCTACTGTGAAGTCAACAGCAAGATCATCCGTGATGTTAACACCGTGTGAGCCAACTGCATATCCGCCTTCGGTATTTTCTCTGAAGAATGTCCAGTCAATGCCTTCTTCAGGAACTTTTACCGGTCTCATGTTAGCAAAAAGGTCAAGTTCTTTTCTCATTGCAACATTTGCTGATTCTACATTTGGCCATGGGTCTCCTGCTCTCGGTGTAGTTGTAGGACCTTTGAGGATAACGTGGCAAGCCTTGAGTTCTTCAAGTACATCATCAGGAATTGCTTTGTTGCAAGCTGCACGATTTTCAATAGTAAGTCCGTCAATTTCTTTGAAAGTTACTTTTCCCTTTGCAACTTCATCTTTAAGCAAAAATGCAAGTACGCGTTCACTTTCTTTTGTAATAACAGGACCGATTCCGTCACCGCCGCAGATACCGATAACGATTGTATCAAGTGCCTCATAATCCGTAAAGTCTTTGTCTTCTTTAATTTTCTTTGCACGGGCAAGCTGTGATTCCATAAGTGAACGGAATTTTTCAACTGCTTCGTCAAGAATTTGTTTTTCGTCAGCCATAATATCTCTCCTTTGTTTATTTATTCATTTCTCTTGTATAGTCCAGCAATCCGCCGCAGATGAGCATTGCTCTCTGTCTGTCTGAAAGGTGAGATGAATCAAGTTCATATTCTTCTCCCTTAGTGATGTTCTTGAGTACAACGGATTCTTTATTTTCAATAGCATTTTTAATGTTAGGCAATGCAAGTTCATCCATCTGGTCAATCTTGTCATAATCTTCTTCGTTTTTGAAAGTGAATGGAAGAATACCTGCATTAACAAGGTTAGCAATATGGATACGTGCAAAACTCTTTGTGATAACTGCCTTAACGCCGAGATAAAGCGGAGCAAGTGCAGCATGTTCTCTTGAAGAACCCTGTCCGTAGTTTGAACCGCCGATAATGATACCTTTACCTTCAGCCTTAATTCTTTCAGGGAATGTTTCATCACAGACTGTGAAGCAATGCTCAGAAATTTTCGGAATATTAGATCTGAGAGGTAAGATTTTAGCACCTGCCGGCATAATATGGTCAGTTGTAATATTATCACCGACTTTCAAAATTGCTTTTGCAGTAATTTCTTCCGGCAGCGGTGCGGTTTCCGGGAAAGGTTTGATGTTTGGTCCGCGGAGTACTTCAACATCTTTTGCCTCTTCAGGAGAAGCAGGAGGCTCAATCATATTGTCGTTGACGATGAATTTTTCAGGCATTTCAACAACCGGTGCTTCGCCAAGTTCTCTTGGGTCTGTAAGATAACCTGTAAGAGCAGATGCAGCTGCAACTTCGGGCGAAACAAGATAAATGCCTGCATCTTTTGTGCCTGAACGTCCTTCAAAGTTTCTGTTGAATGTTCTCAGCGAAACACCTGCTGAATTCGGAGATTGTCCCATACCAATACAAGGACCGCATGCTGATTCGAGAATTCTTGCACCTGCACTGATCATATCTGACAATGCACCGTTAAGAGCAAGCATATTGAGAACCTGCTTTGAACCCGGAGCAATACAAAGTGAAACAGACGGGTCAATTGTCTTGCCTTTAAGGATAGCAGCAACTTTCATCATATCAACAAATGAAGAGTTTGTGCAAGAACCGATTGCAACCTGATCAACTTTGATTTTGCCGATTTCTTCAGTAGTTTTAACTCTGTCAGGCATATGAGGACATGCAGCCATAGGTGTAAGTGAGCAAAGGTCAATATCAATTACTTCGTCATAAACAGCATCAGCGTCAGGAAGAATTTCTGTCCAGTCATTTTCACGTCCCTGTGCTTTAAGAAATGCAAGTGTAATTTCATCTGACGGGAAGATAGAGGTTGTTGCGCCGAGTTCTGCACCCATATTTGTAATGGTTGCTCTTTCGGGAACAGAAAGTGTTTTTACGCCTTCTCCGCCGTATTCAATGATTTTGCCTACGCCGCCCTTTACACTCATAATTCTGAGTACTTCAAGGATAACATCTTTGGCTGATACCCAGGGTTTTAAATATCCTGTAAGATTAATTCTTGTCATTTTCGGCATTGGAATATAATATGTACCGCCGCCCATTGCAACTGCAACGTCAAGTCCGCCTGAACCCATTGCGAGCATACAGATACCGCCGCCTGTCGGTGTGTGGCTGTCTGAACCGATTAAGGTTTTTCCGGGGATACCAAATCTTTCAAGGTGTACCTGATGGCAGATGCCGTTACCCGGTCGGCTGAAATAAATGCCGTGCTTCTTTGTTACACTTTGGATATAACGGTGGTCATCCGCATTTTCAAAACCTGTCTGAAGCGTGTTATGGTCAATATAAGCAACTGATTTTTCAGTTTTAACCCGATCAACACCCATTGCTTCAAATTCAAGATAAGCCATTGTTCCTGTTGCATCCTGCGTAAGTGTCTGGTCAATTTTAAGTCCGATTTCGGTACCTACGACCATTTCTCCTTCAACAAGGTGGGATTTAATAAGTTTTTGTGCTAAAGTAAGTCCCATTGATAAAAAATCCTCCTAATTGTTTATAATTTTAACAAAGAATATTTTATTACAAAAGCATTTTGCTGTCAACCAATATTACAGAAATGTAATATAATTTAAAATTACTTAATTTAATCTATATATTGAAATAACATCATACTTATGCTAAAATAATAATATTATGTCGCCTTGATTTGGGTATAAATAACTATGAGGTGTTTTTATGCTTAAATCAAATAATGAAAACTTAAAACAAAGTAATGACAATGAACAGGAAGATAATTCCAATAATACGCAAGAACAGGAAGTGAATACTGCCTCTGCATTTGAAACAGGCTCAATCACTGTTTCAAAAGACGGTCATTTTATTCACTGTTTGACAATAATCGGGCAGATTGAAGGTCATTATATCCTGCCGAGTCAGAATAAAACCACGAAATATGAACATGTGATTCCTCAGCTTGTTGCTATTGAAGAAAGTAAAGAAATTGAAGGTTTGCTGATTATTCTTAATACAGTCGGCGGTGATGTTGAGGCAGGATTGGCAATCGCCGAACTTCTTTCTACTATGAAGACACCGACTGCATCTCTTGTTCTCGGCGGGGGGCATTCCATAGGTGTTCCGCTTGCGGTCAGCTGCAAAAAGAGTTTTATTGTTCCGTCTGCTACCATGACAGTCCATCCTGTCAGAATGAATGGTCTTGTTCTTGGTGTTCCGCAGACATTGTCTTATTTTGAAAAAATGCAGGACAGAATTGTCAATTTTGTTTCAAATAATTCTAAAATCAGTGATGAGGATTTCCGTAAGTTAATGCTCAAAACAGGGGAACTTGTTATGGATGTGGGAACTGTTCTTGACGGCGAAGGTGCTGTTCAGTCAGGACTTATTGATGAAATGGGCGGTCTTTGTGATGCTCTTGATTTTTTGAATAAAACGATTGAGGAGAATGAAATTTGATTTTTTCTATTATTAGTGAAAATGATATTTTTTTTACTCCTGCTGCGGCGAATAATAGTTTGCGGTCAAGTAATCCTTATGATTATATAAGGTGCGGTTATTGTATTGATAACGCATCACTTTTTGGGGGTAAAAATTATGTGGATTTTAACAGCGATATTCCAAGCTATCGGACAAGCACTAACTTGGATTTTACCAATATCTGAAAGCGGTCACAGTGCTGTTTTTCATGATTTTTCAAGCAGATTTACAGATGCCTGTTCAAAGTTAACAGGCGTCATACATATCGGTATTGCAATCGGAATTATCATTGCTTTTTATAAACTGTTTTTAACATTGCTCAAAAACTTTTTCGGCGGATGGAATGATTTGTTCCATAAAAGACTTGACGTAAAAAATCCTTCTGCGCAAAGAAGATTTATGTATATGACAATTCTTTCTTTTGTACCAATGATTTTTTATGTCATTCCGGCAGGAAAGTATGGCAATGTTTATCAACTGTTTCACAGAGTTTCATATAATGGGAATCTTTTGGGCGAGGGCATTTGTATTGCACTTACAGGTGTGCTTATTATCACTGCAATCGGCATGAAAGATAAGAAGTCTTCCATTAAAATTCCGCCTTTTCTTCAGGCTCTCATTATCGGCGTTATTGCCTTCCTTACAGTTCCGGTTTCAGGAACTTCACTTGTTGCAGGGATACTTTTTATCGGCATGCTTCTTGGAATGAGTGATAAGATTGCACTCAGATATTCAATGGTAATGTCTGTTATGGTTCTTATCGTAATGGGAATTGTTGAGATTTGTATCGGTGTGACAGATGTTAAGGCAGTGGCTGTGATTCTTGCTCTTGTTGTTTCAATTCTGTTCTCATTCTTCACGGTGAAACTTTTAATTTTCTTTATAAAGAAAAATTATCTTAAATACTTTGCATGGTATGATATTGTTCTCGGCGGTATATGTTTCATAGTCGGTATATTTGAAATTGTGTTAAAATAACGGAGATACATAATGGCTAATAAAAAGAAAACAAATAAAGGAAAACAAAATAAATCTTCCAAGAAAACCCCTGCAAAGGTACAGGTCAATCAAAAACAGGAAGAAAGAATCAGAGTTGCAGGCATTGCGATATTTGCTTTGTCAGTGATTTTCTTCTGCCTTGCAATCATTACCGGTGCAGGTGTTTGGACTGTTTTACATAATATCTATGTTGGAATTTTCGGTGTGTTTGCATCTTGCGTCTTTCCGCTTGTCTCAATAGTGGTTATGCTTTTTTACAGTTTCAATAATGCACAGACTTCAAAATTAATTGCTAAGAGTATTGAAACTATCATTATGGTTTTGATTATTTCAACATTTGTTCACGTTGTGTCACACGCAACTGGCGGGGAATTCAAAGATGTTATTTTAGAAAGTTATAATAATGCTCCGGTTTCATTCAACGGCGGATTTATCGGTGCAGTTTTCGGATGGCTTCTGCTTTCATTAGGCAAAGCACCGGCAATTATTCTTTCAATTGTATTGTTTCTTGTGGATTTCATGCTGCTTACAGGTATTACTGTTGCGCAGTTCTTTTCCGGTGCAGCAAAACCGGCAAAGGTTACATATGAAAAGGTAGTTCCTGTAATTAATGAGCGTAAAGAACGCAGAAGAATGAGTAAAGAAAATATTGATGTTCCGCTTGATGTTGCTCCTCCTGATGAGGATGATGCTGATGTTAAGCCAAAGAAAAGAAGGGCTAAAAAAGAAGTCTTTGACCCTGAAGAAGAATCATCAGTTCCAAAAGATATAATTGATGAAATCAATGCAACAACTGCGAGAAATAAAAAAGAGCGTGAAAAAAATACTGACCCTAAAAAGACAAAAACCATTGATGAAATTGTTGAGGATGCTTCAAAAGAAGAGCAGGAAAAGCCGGCAGAAAACTTTACTGTCTCCAAAGAATCAATGGAGGCTAAGGTTAATGATTACAAATTGCCTTCACCAAATCTGCTTAAAAAGTCAGTTAAAAAATCAACAAAAGACATCAGCGGTGAATTGAAAGAAAATGCACAAATGCTGATTGATACGCTGCATTCTTTTAATGTTGACGCAACAATAACCGATATTTCACGCGGTCCTACTGTTACAAGATACGAACTTAAACCTGCTGCTGGTATCAGAATCTCGAAAATTACAAATCTGGCAGACGATATTGCACTTAATCTTGCTGCCACTCATGTCCGTATTGAAGCACCGATTCCTGGGAAAGCAGCGGTTGGTATAGAAGTACCGAATACGATTAAAAACTCAGTCTCCATGCGTGAATTAATCGATACGCCTGAATTCAGCCAGCAAAGTTCGCTTCTTTCAGCTGGTTTGGGAAAAGATATTGCAGGTAAATGTGTTTATTGTGATGTATCGAAAATGCCGCATCTGCTTGTTGCAGGTACAACAGGTTCTGGTAAATCTGTATGTATGAATTCAATCATCACTTCTATTCTGTATCGTGCTAAGCCTGATGAAGTCAAGTTCCTTATGATTGACCCGAAACAGGTTGAATTTTCTAAATATGCAGGTATTCCGCACCTTCTTGTTCCTGTTGTAACAGACCCAAGGAAGGCGGCAGGTGCTCTTGGATGGGCTGTTTCGGAAATGCTTCAAAGGTATCAGCGTCTTTCACAGGTTGGTGTGCGAGATATTGAAGGTTATAATAAATATGTCAGCAAGCATGAAGATATGGACTTTATGCCTAAAATAGTCATCTTTATTGACGAATTTGCAGATTTGATGATGGCAGCTCCAAAAGAAGTTGAAGATTCCGTATGCCGTCTTGCACAGATGGCCCGTGCTGTTGGTATGCACCTTGTAATTGCAACGCAGCGTCCTTCTGTTGATGTAATAACCGGTCTTATAAAAGCGAATATTTCATCCCGTATTGCACTCACTGTTTCATCTCAAATTGACTCAAGAACGATTTTAGATGCTTCCGGTGCTGAAAAACTTCTTGGTCACGGTGATATGCTCTATTCACCGATTGGTGCAACAAAACCGGTGCGTGTTCAGGGTTGCTTTATTTCAGATGATGAAGTAGAAGAACTTTGTAATTTTGTTAAAAATCAGGGCGAGAGCCAGTACGACGAGAATATTGCCAAGGAAATTGAGGCAAAAGCAGTTCAGGATAAAAAATCATCTCCGTTTGAAGATGACGGCGACAGTGAGCAATTGGATGCTTTGTTCGAAAAAGCAGTTGACATTGTACTTGAAACAGGTACTGCCTCAACTTCATTCCTGCAAAGAAAACTTTCTGTAGGATATGCACGTGGTGCAAAGATAATTGACCAGTTACAGGATAAAGGCATAATAGGTCCTGCAAATGGCTCAAAGCCGAGAGAGATACTTATTAATCGACAGCAATGGCTTGAAATGCAGGCTTATTCATCAAGCGGTGAATTCACTGCTGAAAATACTGAGCAGATGTCGTTTGAAGAGTCACAGACTATTGCAAATGATTCTGATTTTTCTTTTGATGAAGAAAATTTTGTTGAGGAATAAAGTAAAATATGAACGGATTTCTCCCAATTAATAAAAAAGAAATGCTCGCAAGAGGGTGGGACAGTGTTGATTTTGTTTATGTAACTGGTGACAGTTATGTTGATCATCCTTCCTTTGGTGCAGCAATTATAACAAGAGTACTTGAAAATAAGGGATTTAAAGTCGCAGTACTCAGTCAGCCTGACTGGAAGAATACGCTATCTTTCACTGAGTTCGGAAAGCCGCGTCTTGGTTTTTTTGTTACCAGCGGAAATATAGATTCTATGGTTGCACATTATACTGCTGCAAAGCGTATTCGCCGTGATGATGCCTACACAGCGGGCGGAGTTGCAGGCAAAAGACCGGACAGAGCAGTTATTGTATATTCAAATATAATCAAAACTTTATATCCTGACAGTCCTGTCATAATCGGTGGACTTGAAGCTTCACTCAGGCGCTTTGCTCATTATGATTATTGGGATGATAAAATCAGACCGAGTATTCTGATAGATTCAAAGGCTGATTTGCTTAGTTTCGGTATGGGCGAAAAGCAGACGATTGAGATTGCACAAAGACTTGATAGTGGAGAGGATATTGCCACAATCCATGATATTTTGGGAACCTGCTATGCTTGCCCTACAACACAAACCCCTTATACAGGTGTTGAATGTCCGTCATATGAAAATGTGACGGCAAGTAAAAAAGAATATGCAAAATCCTGCCGAATTCAGCAGGATGAACAGGATCATATCAGAGGTAAATTAATAAAGCAAAAACACGGCAAGATAATGATTGTGCAAAATCCGCCAATGCCGCCTTTGACTCAAAAAGAACTCGACTGGGTGTATTCACTTCCATATATGAGAGCGTATCATCCATCTTATGAAGATGTGGGCGGTGTGCCCGGTATAAGGGAGGTTGAGTTCTCAATTACGCATAATCGGGGTTGTTTTGGTGCATGCAATTTCTGTTCGATTGCTTTTCATCAGGGCAGATATGTCACTACCCGTTCCAAGAAAAGTATTATGGTCGAGGCCGAGAAACTAACGAATATGCCTAATTTTAAAGGGTATATTCATGATATAGGCGGACCAACTGCTAATTTCAGAAAACCATCATGCGATTTTCAGGAAAATCACGGCTTATGTAAAGGTAAAAAATGTCTTGCTCCGCAGCCATGTCCTAACCTGAATGTTGACCATAGTGAATATCTTGATATTTTAAGAAGTGTACGAAATATTAAAGGGGTAAAAAAAGTTTTTATCCGCAGCGGTATCCGATATGACTATCTTTTGCAGGATAAAGATGATACTTTTTTCAGAGAACTGGTTGAAAACCACGTTTCAGGTCAGCTCAAAGTAGCACCGGAACATTGTTCTGCTGCTGTGCTTGATAAAATGGGTAAACCTCATATCGAGACTTATATAGATTTTTCACGCCGATATTTTAAATATACAGGCGATGTTCATAAAGAACAATATCTTGTTCCTTATCTTATGTCTTCTCATCCCGGTTCTACTCTTGATGACGCAGTTGAATTGGCTTTGTTCCTTAAAAAGAATCATATCAGACCTGAGCAGGTACAGGATTTTTATCCGACTCCGGGCACAATATCAACTTGTATGTTTTATACAGGTCTTGATCCATACACAATGCAGGAAGTGTATGTTGCCAAAAGTGAAGAGGATAAAAAAATGCAGAGGGCGTTGCTTCAGTATTTTAATCCCAAAAATCATCATTTGGTTGAAAAAGCACTCAAAAAAGCAAAGCGTTTTGATTTGATAGGTTATGGCAGTAAATGTCTTATTGCTCCGCTTCATAACAGAAGTGTGAATAATAAACGTTCTTTAAATCAAAGTTCAAAGTATCAAAAAGGTAAGCGTAAAAAAAGATGAGTAACAGTAAACGTCAGAGTTTAATCGTTATCGGTTTCGGACTGATAATCCTTGCAGGCATAATATTGTATTTCGCTTTTTCCATTCCTAAAGTCAATGATGAAACTGTATTGAATAAGACCGTAACAATTTCTGAAACACATAGTACCGGTCAGAAGATTAGCAATAAAAACGGCAACAGTGAAAGCAGTATAGATTATCCCATAAATATCAATACCTGCACAGTTGATGATTTGGTGACGATTAACGGAATCGGAGAAAAGAAAGCAAGTGCAATAGTTGAATATAGGGATGTTATCGGCGGCTATACTTCAGTTGAGGAAATTAAAAATATTAAGGGAATAGGGGATAAGGTCTTTGATAAAATTTCTCCTTACTTATGCGTATGAATATACTGGTCTCTTCATTTTCCAAATTGCTTAAAGCCTTTATTCCTGACAGGTGCAGAATCTGCGGTACTGTTGTTGAGCTTGATACAAATCTTTGTAACGATTGTCATAATCTTCCATCCATTTTATCACCGGTATGTGAATCCTGCGGTGCTAATGTCGATGACTGCTCTTGTAAAAAAAGCAAGAATGAATATAAGCAGATTATTGCTCCTTATTATTATAAAGATTCAATTGTTAAAGGTATTCATAATTTTAAAGAAAATGATATGCCGTTTCTGGCTAAAGAATATGCACACGATATGGCAGATTGTTTTAATCAATATTATTCAGACATAAAATTTGATTTTATTACTTTTGTACCTGCAAGAACATTCAAGAAAAGAGTAAGAGGTTTTAATCAGTCAGAACTCCTTGCCAATGAATTGTCTTTGCTTCTTAATATTCCTGTTAAAGATGTTTTGAAGAAAATTTCCTATTCAGGAACACAGCATCATAAAACTGCCAAAGAAAGAAAAGCAGATGTTTTTGCAACAATTGATATTAATGATAAATATAAATCCCAACTTGCAGATAAAACTGTTCTGCTTGTTGATGATGTTAAAACAACAGGTGCAACATTGAATGAGTGTGCAAAAATGCTTAAGATTTATGATTCCAAGGCTGTTTATGCACTTACCTTTGCCATTACGAACAGAGATAAAAAATCAAAAAATAAATAAAACTATTGAAATTTTTTCCGTTAAATGTTATTATACACAAGTTACTGATTCCGTAATTGATAAATGCGGGTATGGTGGAATTGGCAGACACGCAAGATTTAGGATCTTGTGGGAGACCGTGCAGGTTCAAGTCCTGTTACCCGCACCAATGACAGAGGATGCTGTTAATGCTTCCTCTGTTTTATTTTGTAACGGACTTGAACCTGTGAAGGTCTGAGCGTGTATAAAACAGTCCGGTGGACTGTTTTTAGCGAAGAGCGTGAGGAGGGTACTGTTGCTTTGCAACGGTCGACGAGCGAGAAATATGCAAGGCAATGCCGCAGCATATGGCAAGTCCTGTTACCCGCACCAATGACAGAGGATGCTGTTAATGCTTCCTCTGTTTTATTATGATTTCACTGTCGTTTTTATTTAAAAGAAAAATAAAAAGAGCATCGTGTGATGCTCTTTTGTTATTTAATCATTTACTTCCAAGAAAGTATTATTTCCGGATTTGCAAAAATTTCATCCAGTCTTCTCATAAACGGAACAATATCACCATAATCAAGTGCTCTGTGGTCAATTGCAATTGTAATCGGCATAATGAGTCTTGATTCAACTGTATCATTGCCGTTTTCATCTGTAACGACTATAGGTCTTTTCTGTGCTGCATTAACAGCAAATGCCGTTGTCTGAGGAGGAATAATTTCCAATAATGCACAAAGTCCTTTGTGTTCTCTGTAAATTGAACCAAGGTTAGAAATCGTTGTTGTACCTTGCTCAATATCATGTTTTGTAAGACGTTCGGTAGTTGGTATTGAATAATACTCTTTTTTTGCCTGTCCGCTTAAAGTTTTTACTTTATGCTTACCTGTTTTTGAACCATAAAGTCGTCTGATTGCCTGCAGAATTTTGCCTTGTTTGAGTCCCTGAAGTGTGTTGTCCATTGAGACTTCAAACATAACTTCATTCATATCGGAATTTTTTGCACGTCTGATACTGTCATTGATAGCATCTGTCATCTGTGACAGTGTTTTGGTACCCATATCGTGCATATTGATTGTCATCATTTCTCCGCTCGGCAAAACCATAGGCATTGAAATGTCAATGTTGTCAAAATATTTAAGGCATCCTCTTACGAGTTTTCTGTTGAATACAAGATGTGTATTCATTTTAGGTGCTGCTTTCAGCCCTTCACATATGATTTTAAGCATTACAGTATTGATTGTAATTTTCTTTGATTTATCTGTGCATCCTTCATTGAGTTTTTTGCAGACTTTGAAAAGTTCTGTTACATCCGGTTCGTATGTAACAGTTGCGTGGGGAATAGTCTCCCAACTTTCAGATGTCATGTTTGAAACAATTTTTCTTGCAATTCCAAAATGTTCTTCTTTAACCAGTGCCAAAATTTTACTCCTTTAATATGTTAAATTATTATATATCTTGATAGACATTATTATATCATACGCTCTATTATCTGTCAATAAATTAACAAACACTTGTCAATAATTTAACAAGTGTTTGACATTAATGATAAAATTTATATTGCAGTTTTAACTGCCGATATTGAGTTTGTTCTTTATATCATCAACAATCTGTTCTTTTACATCCTCAATAACTTCTTTGATTTCTTCTCGAGTGAAGGGGTCTTCATTAAATCTTTTTTTGAATTCAATAATCAGATGCGGTCTGAAACGCGGATGTGATATTTTGATTAATGCTTTTGCTCTTTCCTTGAGTGTTTTACCCTTGAGCTGAGCAATACCATATTCTGTTACTACGTAGTTAACATCATTTCTCGGTGTTGTAACCGCACTTCCTTCAGTAATGAGAGGAACAATTCTCGAAATCATGCCTTTTTTTGCGGTTGAAGGCATTGCGATGATTGACCTTCCTCCATGGCTCATTGTTGCACCGCGCACGAAGTCAACCTGACCTCCGACTGCTGAGAACTGATTAAGTCCAACCGTGTCTGAAACGACCTGACCGAGCAGGTCAACCTGAAGACAGGAATTGACCGACACCATATTATCATTCTTTGCAATCTCGATAGGATTATTAACATAGTCAATTGGATGTATTTCAACAGAGGGATTATTATTTATGTAATTATTAAGTTTTTGAGATCCAAAAGCAGCCCCCAATATGGTTCTGCCTTTGTTCGTTTGCTTTTTCTTATTATTGATAACACCGGATTCAAGCAAATCAACAACACCGTCACCAACAAGTTCACTATGCAGTCCGAGGTCTTTTTTATCTTTTAACTGCGCACATACAGCGTTCGGAATCCCACCGATACCTAACTGTAAACAATCGCCGTCTTTGATTAGGGAAGCACAGTTTTTGCCGATTTTCATTTCGACTTCACTGATTTCAACACTTTTTACTTCAGGCAATGGCTCATCTATTTCCACAAAATAAGTAAAATCTCTAATATGCTTATTGTTACCGAATGTTCTCGGCATATATTTATTTACCTGAGCGATAACGACTTCACAGTAATCAGTAGTACCCTTTGTGTAATCAACAGTAGTACCGAATGATACGTATCCGTGTTCATCCGGTGGTGATACCATAACAATGGTTACCCTCGGGCAAATATAATTTTCAATTATGTCAGGTATTTCATAAAAATGAGATGTTGTAAATTCACTTATTCCGGTTGAAATGGCTTTTCTGTTGCTGGTTGAAGCAAAAAGGGAATTGAGCGTAAAATGACCTTTCATTTCGGGCTGGCACCAAGGTGAATCACCAAGTGTAAGCATACTTATAATCTCAATATTGTTGAATTCTTTATAATGTTCTACAAGTGCTTTTTCAATTCCGAACGGTTCACCGCAGCCCATACCGGTTACAACTTTATCACCATCTTTGATAGATTTTATTGCCTCTTCGGCGGTAACTAATTTACTTTTGTATATTTCTTTCCAATCCATAATTTTCACCCCGAATTGTATTCTAATGAACAATTTTTACCCATACTGTATAATAACTTAAAGACGGTCAAATTGTCAATAAGTATTGCATAGAATTCAAATTAATAGTATAATGTCTAATTGAGGTGATGAAATGATTATAAATATGCATGAGTATTGTACAGAAAAGAATGCTTCTGTCGGTACTATTGAGGCAATAAAGAATGCGGCTGACGGTGATACAATTTCTTTTGATAAGGGAATTTATCATTTTTATAAAGATTACAGTCCGCACAGAAAATATCATATGACCAATACGGATTCATTTGCGAATCCTGAAAAGTATTTTGCGATTCTGCTTGAAGATAAGGAAGGAATTACTATCGACGGTAATGGTTCGGAATTTGTAATTCATGGTGATATGTGTGCTTTATCTTTGGTAAGATGCAAGAATATAACGCTACGCAATTTTACTATCCGTTATAATTCACCTACAAATTTTGAAATGACCTGCGTGGAGAAACAAGGTTGCAAAATTAGATATACAATTCCTGAAAACACAAGTTATAAGGTTAAAAATAACAGTATATATTTTTTTGAACAGAGTCCTTTCACTAAGGAAAATTATTATTTGGTAAAAAATAATAAAAAATGTTATTGCAATGTTATTCATAACGGTGATAATGTTTACCGCACACAGTTATCCCCGTTAAAAGGTGCAATAAAGATTAAAGAAATCGCAGAACATCAAGTTGAATGTACTTATATCTTTCCTCCGAAATTTAAAGTCGGCGATACTGTTGCAATGTCTGAAAACTGGAATAGGTCCGGATGTGGACTCTTCTTTTGGGAATCCGGAAATATTACAAGTGAAAACATTGTTGTAAATTATATGCATGGATTTGGATGGCTTTCACAAATGTGTGAAAATATGACTTTCAACAATATTTCTTTTAAACCTGCTGACGGCTATCAGGTATCATCTTTTGCGGACTGTATTCATATATGCGGCTGTAAAGGATATGCGAGAATCAGTAATTGCTTTTTTACGCATCCTCATGATGATGGAATAAATATTCACGGAGCATTCTTGAGATTTGAAAAAGCTGTCGATTCGCATACTGCTGTTTTTAAATTTATTCATAAACAGCAAGGTGGTTATAAAGCCTTTTTTGCAGGTGATAAGATAAAGTTTTACAAACGCACCGATTTATCGGAATTGGACGGTTTATACACCGTTCAATCATCTGTTGATGATATTGATAATAAACTGGTTACCGTTAAGTTTGAAGAAGAATTACCTCAGATGAAAGACAAAATGGTTGTTTGTGAAAATGTGACTTATAACCCTGAAGTAACAATTTCTGATTGTGTTTTCAGAGCTATTCCCACCCGTGGTATTCTCTGTACAACGGATAAACCATCATCTATTTTCAACAATGAATTTATCAGCCTGAAAATGCCGGATATATATATTTCCTGCGATTGCAGAGATTGGTATGAGTCAGGACCGTGCAAAGATTTGAAAATTTATAATAATAAATTTTCACAAAAGAATCCGGTTGTCCTTGAGCCGCTTTGTATGATTAAACCTGTTGATAATGTGCATGAAAATATAGAAATTTTTGATAATGAAATCGGAGAAAATGAATGAGTAAAAATATGATTATCGGTCAGTCCGGAGGACCAACCGCAGTAATCAATGCAAGCCTTGCCGGTGCTATTGAATATGCTTTCGGCTCTGAAAAAATTGGAAAAGTCTACGGTATGGTTCACGGAATTCAGGGACTGCTTGAAGATAATGTTAAGGATTTGAGTGAGCATTTTGAAAACAGACCGTCAAGACTCAATAGACTCAGAATGACTCCTGCAATGTTCCTTGGTTCCTGCAGATATAAACTTTCAAATTCTGATGAAGAGTTTGAAAAGATAATTGCTGCTTTAGAAAAGTATAATATCGGCTATTTCTTTTATATCGGCGGTAATGATTCAATGGATACTGTTGATAAAATATCAAAATATGTTGCTGAAAATAAAATTGATATTAAAGTCGTGGGTATCCCAAAGACGATTGATAATGATTTGATGGGTATTGACCATTCACCCGGATTTGCAAGTGCTGCTAAATATATTGCTCTTGCAGTAAGAAATGTTACATATGACACAGCAATTTACAGTGTTAAAAGTGTTCATATTATTGAGGCAATGGGAAGGGATGCAGGTTGGCTTGCCGCATCTTCCGTTCTTGCAAGGGACAGTAAAAATGTTGCACCTCATCTTATATATTTACCTGAAGTTCCTTTTTCTGTTGACAAATTTATCAGTGATGTCAGAGACAAATTAGAAGATTATAATTCCGTCATTGTTGTTGTCAGTGAAGGCATCCGGGATGATAAAGGCAACTATATTTCTGCCCGTGGTGATAAGATTGATAAATTCGGACATGTTATGCTCAGCGGTACCGGTACTTATCTCAAAGAAGTTATTGAAGAGAAAATAGGCTGTAAAGTCAGAGCTTTGGAGCCAAGTGTATTGCAGCGAAGTGCAGGTCATACAGCATCTCTGACGGATATTACTGAGGCACAAAACCTCGGTATGGTTGCTGTTAAGGCGGCGATAGAAGGGGAGAGCGGTGTCTTTTCAACTCTCAGAAGAACATCAAATAAGCCTTACAGTATTGAATATTATACTGAGAATGTCTCTGTCGCTGCGAATGCAGAAAAAACAGTTCCGCTTGAATGGATAACAGAGTCAGGTAATGATGTTACGCAGGATATGGTAGAGTATCTTCGCCCGCTTGTTAAGGGTGTTCCACAGATACCATACAGAGACGGACTGCCTGATTATGTCAATGTGTCCTATTTGGATACAAAAAAACAGAAATATAATAATAACGATGATTCTGATAAATAAATAAAAACAGCAGATAGTTTTACTATCTGCTGTTTTGCTTAATATTCAACTTTTAGGTTTTCTTCTGCTTCAGCAACTTTCAGCATAATTGCACATTCAATTCTTTTTCTGTGCAGTTCACAGCCAAATTCGTAAACTCCGTTAACGCTGCCTGTTGTGTGATAAGCATTTGCTGCACATCCGCCTGAACAGTATAGTTTTGCAAAACAATCTTTGCATTCTTTGTGTGAATAAACATTACAGGTCTCAAATTGTTCAAGAACTTTTTTGTTTTGGATTCCGTCCCATATATTACCAAGTAAAAATTCTTCTTCACCAACAAATTGATGGCAGGGATATAATTCTCCTGTCGGTGTTACGGCAAGATATTCTGTACCAACACCGCATCCTGACACTCTTTTTACAATGCATGGACCGGCATCCAGGTCAATCATATAATGATAAAAAGTAAATCCATTACCTTTTCTGTATCTTTTGAGCATTTCATTTGCAAGTATCTGATATTGCTCTTTCAGTATCGGCAAGTCACTTTCTTTCAGTGCATACGGCTCTTTCGGGTCACTTACCACCGGTTCAATTGAAAGTTCTTTGAATCCCATATCAGCCATATGAATAATATCTTTTGCAAAATCAAGATTGTTATGTGTATATGTACCTCTCATATAATAATCTGCCTGATTTCTTGACTCTGCAAACTTTTTGAATTTATCGACAATCAGGTCATAAGAGCCTGTTCCGTTTCGAGATACTCTCATAGCATCATTCGTGACTTTCCTTCCGTCAAGTGAAAGAACAACATTACCCATTTCTTTATTACAAAAGTCTATGACATCATCATTTATCAGCAGACCGTTGGTAGTCAATGTAAAGCGGAAATTTTTATTATATTTCTTTTCTTGCTCTCTGCCGTATTCAACAAGTTTTTTGCACACATCCCAGTTGAGCAATGGCTCTCCGCCGAAAAAGTCTACTTCAAGATTTTTTCTTGTACCGCTTTGCTCAATCAAAAAGTCAAGGGCTCTTTTTCCTGTTTCAAAACGCATAAGACCTTTAGGACCATCATATTCACCCTTTCCGGCAAAACAGTATTTGCATGCAAGATTGCAGTCGTGTGCAACATGAAGGCAGATTGCCTTTACAACACCCTGTCGCTTTTTGAATTCTTTTGCGGTGTTTTCAAAAGTATCTTCAGCAAAAAGTCTTCCGTCTTTGATAAGGGATTCAATATCGTCAAAACAAATATCTATATCCTCACTTGTTACGTCTTCACGGTCACTGTATTTATTGAGAATAAGTTTCTTTATTTCATCTTTGCTTTTTTCTTCAAACATATTGATAATATCATATGCCACTTCATCAACAGAATGAACACATCCGCTGTTTTGATCCAATATGATATTATATCCGTTCATTTTGTATGCATGTATCATATCTTTCTCCAAAGAAAAAGGTGGGTAAACCCCACCTAAATCTTAATATAAATTTAATTTACTTCTTGATTTGCTCACATTTCTGATTTGCAACGGAACAAGAAGTTTTACTTGCTGACTGGCAAGAAGTCTGACATTCACCGCAGCCGCCTTTTTTTGCTGATTCACAAAGGTTGCGTGAACTTAAAGTATTAATTCTCTTCATGAAGAATACCTCTCTTGTAAAATTTTCAGTTATATTTTACATTATTGTTGTGCCTTTGTCAATAGACTATCGGGCAGTAAATGATCTGATGAAATAATATTCACACCGCTGGATATACATAAGTCGATATATTCAAGTATTTCTTTATTTATTATTTCTCCTGCTGCGATAATAGGTATTCCCGGCGGATAAGCAAAAACTTCACCGGCTGACACTTTGTTTTCACATTCAGACAGGGGAGTGGGTGTGCTTATTTTGACATCACTTGATTTGCAGAATTTTGCAGGCAGAGAAACTTTATTTATAAATTTCTTTTTTTCATCACGTTCTGTTTCAAGATGCTGAAGTGCTTTTATCAGTTTCTCAAATCCCTCTGCAGTATCACATACGGTAGAAATAAGAATAACATAATTCAGTGTTGCACCTTCAGCTTCAATTTGATGGTTTCTTAAAAATTCTGCGAGTTCAGTTCCGCTGTATCCTTTTGCGGACAATACGATTCTGGTAATATCGTCATTTTTCAGAACAGAAATATTATCAAGTTGTTTTACTTGGTTATAAAATCTGTTAAGTATATTCTTGTACTCATAAAATTTATTTTCAGGTTTTTTTAAAAATTCAATGCATTTGTCTATTGAATTTAAAAGTATGTAACTTGGTGAACTGCTTTCAAAAATATTCATGTATTTTTGAACTGCAAATTCATATTTTGAATTATTAATGTGTATTACAGCTGTTTGTGTAAGACTGGGGAGTGTTTTGTGCAATGATTGAATAACAATATCGCCATTCGCTCTTTTCGGAAGATAATCCGCAAATCCAAAATGAGCACCGTGTGCTGCATCAATAATCAGCGGGATAGGGGAGACTATTTCACTGACAATTCCTTCATAGGTCGGTGAGGTAATCACAACTGCTTTTGCATTGGGATATTTTTTTGTTAATTCGTCAATGCTTTCTTGTGATATTTTTGTATATACACCAAATTCGTTGTCAAAATCAGGTTCAATATAATGTACATCCAATTCATTTATGAAGCACGCGTTGTATACAGATTTGTGGCAGTTTCTTGCAATAATGATTTCATCACCTTTATTGCATACTGCACTGACAGCAGATAATATTGCACATGTTGACCCATTGACGGATATAATACTTTTTTTGCTGCCAAAAAGTTTGGATATATCATCCTGAAGTTCTTTGATAATACCTGTAGGATTATGCAAATCATCAAATCCGTCAATTTCTGTTATATCAATATCTGAACCTATTATTTCAAAATCTTTATTTCTTTTATGTCCGGGCATATGAAAAGGGTATTTATTTATTCTTTTCAGTTCATTACTTAACTTCAATGAATTCTTTCTCCTTGTTATTATGTATTGTCAGCATTATATAGCCGGCAAATATAGGCATAAGTTCAATGATTGCGGTTTCTTTGAATATAATCAGCAATATCAAGTCAATTATCAATATTCCTCCGCTCAGTATTGTAAATAAATAATTCTTGCTGAGTAAAAACAGAAGAAAAACAGATATTCCTGTTATGATTGAAAAGGTCATTGAACCAATACAGTGCAGTATGTATTCATTGTATTTGTTGTAATCAAAATCAAAGCAAAGAGTCATTATCATTCCGATTGCAGCAATACCGAGCAATATATATTGGAATTTATATTTCATTTTTTTGAAACCGATAAGAATATTGCTGTCAATTGCAATTATAGTAAGTATTCCCCATATAGCAAACAGAACGGGGTGATCAAGCCCGATTTTTGACAATGCTCCCTTATTGCCTGCAAATCCGCCAAGTCCTGCATAACATATTGAATATACTGCTGAAATCAGGCAACTTATTATTGATATAATCTTTTTCATATTTTCACCAATTAAATTATAGCATAATTAATTGACAATTCAAGTAAGTTGTGCTATTATTCATATGCTAAATGTTTCTAAGCACCAAAATTAAATACGCGGAGGTGGCGGAATTGGCAGACGCGCTAGATTCAGGTTCTAGTGAATGCAAGTTCATGTGGGTTCAAGTCCCATCCCCCGCACCAACAAAAAACAGACAGTTTTTCTGTCTGTTTTTTATTAATTGATAAAATGAAATATTTTTGGAGATTATTATGGAACTTAAGAAATTAGATTATGATTTGACTGTGTGTAAAGTTAAGTCTGAATCAGATATTGATTTAACCAGCAACTTTTATTTTATTGGAAAAACGGATGAAGAATACTCTTTGGTGTGCATCACTGCTGATACTCCTGATAATACTATTCAGCGTGAAGACGGTTGGATATGTCTCAGAATACAAGGCGTTTTGGATTTTTCAATAATTGGTATTTTGTCAAAAATATCAACTGTTCTTTCAGATAATAAAATCGGTATATTTGTTGTATCGACTTTTAATACCGATTATATTCTCGTAAAAGAAGAAAATTTTGAAAAAGCGTTACATGTGTTATCGTCAGAGGATATAGTATAATCTAATATAAATGAACAATCCGGCAAATTACCAACCTGCCGGGTTATTTTATTATTTTTTTATAAGAATGTGAAATGTTCATAAATTTCCGTTTTTATATTGTTTTTATATTGAAAGATTAGATTATTTATGATAAAATTTATATAATTATTGTTAATATTTTATCAATTCGGAACAAAGAGGGTAGATATATATGGGGAAAACAGGAAAAAAAGTATTAAGTCTTTATCTGGCATTTTTAATTATCATTTCAATGATAACACCTGCTTTTATGGTTAGTTATGGTGCAGTAAATTCTATTAACATAACTGACGAAAACGGAGTAGAGATTACAGAACGCCAAACTATTAAAGAATATGATACGGTTCAGCTGAAATATACTACCTCAGAGACTATGCCGGATGGTGCGTATGTTGTATGGTCAAGTAATCTGCCCCTTCTTGCAGGTATTGACGAAAATGGTGTTGTTAAAGGCTACGACTATTCAAAATCTGCCGTTATCAATCTCTGGCTTGATGAAAATATCCGTGTTCTTCCGCTTGTCGGAGATGCAATGGCAGATCAAATTTTGCAATCTTTAGCAAATACAGGTGTTGATCTTGATGATATGAACAATGAACTTATTGTTGCAATCGTCAGGGGCGTTGCTGGGGATTCACTTGCAAATAGTCTGGAAACTGTTTTAAACAATATGAATGTAAAAATCACGGCAACACTCACCGATGTTGACGGTAATGAAATTTCATCAGATACCGTTGAATTTGTTGTAGAAAAAAATCTTGTTGCAAGTGTTATTCCGACAGGTGTTCATATTACAAATAAAAATGTTGTTCCTCTTGATGTTGCAGTGGGAAAAACAGTGCAGTTATTTGCGGCTGTTACGCCTGTCAGACTTCATCATAATGTAAAATGGTCTGTTGGTAAAAATTCATTTGACCTTGAATCAAAAAAGCATGCAGAAGTTACTGCAGACGGTCTTGTAACATTTACTTCTCCGGGTACTGCATCCATATTAGTTCAGGATGCAAGTAATCTTGCGTTTTCAAGTTATATTACATTTCATGTTTATGATCCGGCTGATTTGCCAGTTGAATCATTTGATATTGTTGGCAATACAAGTGTAAAGGAAGGCGAAACAACTCAGCTTGCTATTGCAAATGTTGTTCCTGCGGGAGCATATACAGGCGACCTTGTTTGGTCTGTTGCAGATCCGACTGTTGCTGTCATTGACCAAAACGGTAATGTAACCGGTCTTGATGGAGGCGATGGATATGTTGAATATTCAAAAACAACTCAGATTACTGCTGTTGCAGGCGGAGTAACGAAGACTGTTGATTTGAAAGTTACTCGAGTCGGTGTAACGGGTAATCTTTCTGCTGTTGAAATAGCAGGTCCGGATGCAATTCCGATTGGAAGTGTAACGGAATATAAATCAAATGTTACCCCTGCAAGACTGAATGAAAACAAATCTCTTAATCGTGAATGGGGATTGATTAACCACTTAACAGGAGAGACGCTTTGGGCAACTGCCGAAAATCCTGCTACAGACAATTTTATTTCTATTGATTCAAATGGTAATGTAACTGCTCTTGCCAGCGGTCAGGTTACTCTTGTTGCTAAAGCAACACTCAATAATCAGACTGTGGAAACTCAAAAAGATGTAACAGTTGGTAAAGCAATTGAAAGTTTTGATGTAACCGGTAAAAAAGATATATCAGGTAAATTAAGTGTTTCTGAAGGAGATGAATTACAGCTATCGATTTCCAACATTTTACCTGCGGATTACGATCCGGAAATTTTAGCTACTGCCGTTTGGTCTGTTGCTGACCCGAAGGTTGCATCTGTTACGCAGGATGGTCTTGTTAAAGGCTTAGATTGCGGAGGAGGAATAGCTACAAGCAAGAAAACAGTAGATATTACTGTTTCTGTCGGTGGTATCTCAAGAACCGTGACCGTTACAGTTAAAAATAAATTCGGACTTGATAAATATACTGGTGGTCAGATTGTCGGTTCGGATTATGTAATTAAAGATTTTCCAATGAAATATTCCGCTGTGCATTCTCCTGCAAGAGTTAATGTAAGCAGACAATTTTGGGGCGTAGTTACCGACGATGGCTCAGCTCCATGGAATGCAAGCAGCAATATGGGTATAACCAACTTTAAAGGTAATATGGAAAATTCTGTTGTTAAGGTTGAGGCTCCTACGGATGGAAACAACGCTGAAACAGGTAAAATCATTGGACTGCAAGCCGGAACAACCACTATCCATACTTATATTGCAAATCTCTTAACAACTTATATTGACCTGCAAAAAGAAATTACGGTTGTTGAGATTGAGCCAAAATCAATAAAAATCACTCCTCCTCAAAAAACGGATTATGTTGAGGGCAGTGTTGACTTAGATTTAACAGGTATGGTTATTGAACTTACTTATAGCAGGGATGATATTGCTGAATATTATGGTGAAGAATTTGCAAATAACCTTACTGATGAACAGCTTACAGTTCCTGTAACAGATTATACAGTCGGAGAAGTAAATGAAAATGCTCTGGATGTGGAGCAGTATGTTCTTGTTTCCGTTACCCGAGCAGGAAAAAGTTTTAAAACTGTTTTTCCAATAACAATACATTCAAAAGAATTAACAAGTATTGAACTTGAAAATCCGCAGTATGAATATCTTGAAGGTGTAACCAATCTTAATCTTTCAGACCTTCGTGTTAAGGCAAATTATAATAATGCCGAATCAGAATATGTAACGGATTATGTTGTTAATGAATCCGAATTCAATCCTGAACTTTTTGATGAAGAGCAAAACATTACTGTTACATATACTCACGCACGCAGGAGCGCTTCGGCCTCTTTCCCCGTAATTATTTACGGTATTCCTGTTGTGTCGGTTGATTCAGGTTCATATAACGGCGGCTGGACTGACCAAGATATAACCTTTACACTTTCGTCAACACACCAGCTTGACGGGGTTAAATATTATTATAAAACAGATTCAGATGCACAGCTTGTTGAGATAGAGGGCAATACCTTAACCGTCAATTCAAATACAAGTGATGTTTATTATTTTAAAGCGATAAACAGCAGCAATATTGAAAGTGCGTTTACACAAGGATTTGAAGTTAAGCGTGATGATATAACTCCGTCATTTAAATTAGAGCAAACTGTTAAAGATGTTACGAATAAAGACTATGCTATTTTAATCAGTGATGTGACAATCGGTGCATCCGGTATTCAATCGGTTACCTTGAACGGTTCTGATATAACAGATACAGCAACGCAGTTTACAGTAAGTGAAAACGGTACATACGATGTTGTAATAACCGCAAATAACGGTCATTCTTCAACACAGTCAATTACTGTTGAAAATATTGATAAAGAAGCTCCGACAGTCAACAGTATATCTATTGTCCATAAGGAAAATGGCGGCTTTGCAAGATTCCTGAATAAATTAACCTTTAAAAGCTTTTTCAACGAAAAGGTAGAAATAACGATTGATGCTTCAGATAAAGGCGTATCGGGAATTGACAGAATTGAATATCGTTTCCTTGATGAAAAAGGTAATCCCATTGATGAAAATTGGAAAACATATAACGAATCAGATAAGCCGACTCAGGATTCTGAATTTAAAGGATTTGTTGAAGCCCGTGCAATTGATAAGGCAACAAACGAATCGGATATTTTGCGTTCAGACGGTTATGTAATTGATAGAGACAATCCGACTGATGTTATAATGAACGCAACATATAATGGAGAATCTTATACTCCGGCAACATGGGTTGCAGGGGATGTTAATGTTCAATTATCATCAACAGCTTTTTCGGATATTTATGAATATTGTTATCGTGTGGACGGCGGCGAATGGATTTCGCTTGACTCAGATACTTTTACAGCCACGCAGGATGGAATACATAAATATGAATTCAAGGCAATAAGCTATTCAAATCTTGAAAGTGCTGTATCGGAAATGGATATAAGAATTGACCGTCAGACTCCTGTTATACGAGTTAACTTTGAAGGTACATTCGGCAGATGGTCGGGTGACGGCGTTAAGTTCAAATTGTCTACCGAAGAAGAATCACTTTCAGGCGTATCATACTATTATAATAACGGTAATGATTGGGTCAAAATAGCAACAGGCGAGGAAATTGAAATTGATTACAGTGTAAATGCAACATTCCGCTTTAAAGCAGTTAATAATGCAGGCACTGAAAGTTATCCGTCTGATAGTTATATTGTTATGATTGACGCAGAAGAACCAACAATCACTCTGCATCCGGCAGTGACAACATCAACAGCAAAACCCTATAATATAGAGATACAGACTACTGCAGGTGAAGCAGGTCTTAAATCTGTTTTTGTTAATGGCATTGACATAACAAATGAATCGGAATTTGAGGTTTCTAAAAACGGTACATATGTTTTCACTGTCGTTGGTAATAACGGAAAGATTACAACAAAAACATTAGAAATAACAAATTTCGAACCAGCTCCGATTCTTCAAATTGTAGTGGACGGCACAATCGGTCATGTTACAAATAAGGACGTAGTGTTTACACTCAGTACGCCAAATGTCCTTTCAGGTGTTAAATATTATTATTCAATCGGTGAGGAATGGATACCTTTGGACGGTGATACACTGATTGTTTCGGAAAATTGTTCTGCTGAATATAAGTTTAAGGCTGTTAACAGCGCCGGTGCCGAAAGCTATGTTAGTCCCGGATATAAAGTTCTTATTCAGAAAGAGACGGATATAGATTATGCTGCATTGAAGGCGGTTATAGAAAAATCCAGCGAATTCAATTCGGCAGATTATTCAGAAACGTCATACAATAATCTCAACAATGTTGTTGATAATCATAAGAGTTTGTTAGACACAGCCCTATCTCAGGAAGATGTTGACAGAGCAGTAACGGAAATTCTTGAAGCAATTTATGATTTAGAGCCATATTTTAACTTTACCATTTCATCAGAAAACGGCAGTTATGAAGTAACTTATGATGAAAGTACATCAAATGATAATAAGTATTCCTTACTGTTCGGTACAGAAATTACATTGTCTGCAACAGCAAATGAAGGTTATGAATTTATTGGTTGGTATGATGTAACGAATAATTTGTATTTCAGCAAAGAGAGTACATATACATTCAAGATTACTTCAAATACAAATTTGAAAGCCGTTTTTGCTAAAATACAGTCTGCAACATTGACATTTACTACCTATAGCAATTGGGTGCAGTCAACGGTTACAAAGACAATTGACGAATGGAATGGCATATCAAGTATTGATGATTTGTTGCCTGAAGTTCCTTATAAATATGGTTACAGCAACGGCAGATGGGTATATGATAATGATGAAGTACTTGCAAAATTAAGAGCCGGTGAAAGTGTATTTTTGATTCCTGAATATGATGAAGATGATACATCAGTGCCAACACCAAGAGAACCTGTTGACGGAGTACCCGCACTTGATTTGTATTATAAACTTAATGCCGATACGAATGTAGGTTCATTTGTAATGGCTGCAGGAATACCCGATGATTGCAGAATTGAATCTGTTGGAATTGCATTCTATTACAAAAAAGCAAATGAATTTGATCCGACAAAGTTTGAATTGCTGAATAATAATAAAATGCTTGTCGGCAGATTTAATACAGATGAGTTAGAAGATATTTATATCGTTAATATGAATAAATTCACCTCAACATATAATTGGGCAGTACGAGGCTTTGTAACATATTATGATGCTGAAGGTAATCTGAAAACTGCATATTCAAATCAGGTAAACATTGTGAATAGAGAGCAAGTGTAATAAACATTTGATTTGAATATACGTCTATGCAGTTGAAACCAATATTATTCAATATGAAACGAGTACTCTTGATAGAGTACTCGTTTAAAATTTTATGTTAATTTGAATTGATTAATTGCTTTCAATTATGTTACAATGATAATTAAGATATTGTTTTGTATGATTTATCATTATTGATAAAATAAAAATAAGGCAGGCAGATAAATGAAACATAAATTATTTAATAATATTAAAATAGATAAGTATGTGACTGTTCCTTTGAAGAGAAGTTACAATTTTGAGGATTTTGATGCTGTATACGTTAATAGTTCAGACCAATATCAGCAAAAAGATTATGAAAGAATATTAAATGCTGAGAAGCAAAAAAGTATAAACTTATGGGCATGGAAAAATGATAAGGCAGTGGCTGAATTTGCTATCTTTTGTGGTGATAAAGGGCTTAATGCTGTATCTGTAGCAGCATCGGATTTAACCGGCGATTCAGGTACTCTTCCATCCTCTCTTGTTAAACTTTCATTTATAAAGGAAGTCAGAGCATACACCGCTCATGCAGGATGGTATGCAAATAATCCAGGTAATATAATGCCGAGAGGGGAAAGAGAATACTTTCCTGAAGTGATTTATTCTGACGAGCCTGTATCTGTAGATAAAGATAAATTCCGGTTGGTATGGGCAGAGATATGTATACCTAAAGATGTTCTGGCAGGGATTTATAAAGGAACGATTACGATTTCTGCTGAAAATACCGATAAAACAGTCAATCTTGATTATACCCTAGATGTTCTGGATATTACAATGCCCGATCCTGAGGATTATTTATTTGACGTGGAATATTGGAGCCATCCGTATAATGTGGCTTATTATTATGGTGTTGAACCTTTTTCAGATGCACATTTAAAAATCTTAAAACAGCATATGACTGTTTATAAAAATTTGGGTGGTCATGCAATTACCGCAAGCATTGTTGAAGAGGCTTGGGGAGGGCAGACATACGGATTCAACAGAGATGTTCACTATCCTTCAATGATCAAATGGGTAAAAACTGCAAATGGTGAATGGGATTTTGACTATACGCATTTTGACAAATGGGTACAATTGAACAAAAGCATAGGTATTGCAGATAAAATTATATGTTACAGTATGATGCCATGGAAAAATGTTGTAAGATATTATGACGAATCAAAGAAAAAAGAAATGAAAATCAGAGTTAATCCGGCTAACAAAGAGAAGTATAACAAGGTTTGGGTCCCTTTTCTTGAATCATTTATTCATCACATTGATGACATGGGATGGTTTGACTCTACATATATCGGTTTTGATGAACGCCGCAATATGGAAACAGCACTTGATTTGATTTCTGCTACAAAGAATAAAGATGGGAAGTCACTAAAAATATCTGCCTCTTTTAATGATTTCAAACACAATGCTTCTGTTTTCAACAGGCTTGATTATGCCTCTGTGGGACTTGAGCAAATCAGAGATAATTTGAATGACTTTAAGACTCAGGTTCAGCTGAGGAGAGAGAAAAATCAGGAAACCACTATGTATACTGCAACAGAGCACGTTCCGAACAGTTTTACCAAATCATTTCCTGTTGAAGGTTATTGGTCCATTATGTTTGCAGGCTCACTGAATGCGACAGGATTTTTACGCTGGGCATATGATGCTTGGGTTGAAAATCCGTTGGATGAATCAACACACTGGTCTTTTCCGGCAGGGGATTGTTTCCTTGTTTATCCATCATTTAAAGATGAAAAGAATCCCGAAACTAAATTTTCTCTGCGTCTTGCAAAACTTGATGACGGTGTGCGTGATGTGAATAAATTATATATGATGCGTGAACGTTCACCTGAAATTTCATCAGAGATTGAAAAACTGTTTTCTTCAATAAAAGGCTCGCAGGAAAATGACTATGAATTTTATACTATGTCAAGAACAAATATTTGGGGACGTACTGCAAAATGGCTTACAGAAAGCGGAAAAAATGAAATGCTGATGGATATGCAGGAAATCAAGCAGAAAATTTATGAAATTTCCAAATCATATTCTGAGATAAAAAAGAATTAAATATCTGTAAAAAAGCAAGTATCAGGATGACTTTGATACTTGCTTCTTTTTTTATTTGGCTTTTTGCGCCTTTTCCATTCTTATCCAATTAACAAATCCATAAATATCATTTATCAAAAAGATGACAAAGCATATAGTTACGGATATATAAGTGATGTCACTGATTGCGGCAAGGCTCCAAAGAATGATAAGCACTATGTCATTCAGTGCATATGCTATTGCAAAATAGGAACTGCGCCTGAATGTCAGATATGCTGCAATAAAACTTGTTGTTATGGATAGAGTGCTGAAGAAAAGATTATTTGTATGAAATGCTTTTAATATGTAATAAAACGCAAGAGTAACAAATGCAGCAAGAACAAACATAAAAATAATTTCTCTAACTTTTATTTTATTGATTTTGACTGTTGATTTGTTGCCGTGATAAGGATTTTTTAACCATGAAATTAGGGATAATACCGCCATTGGCATTGTCATACCAAGATAAGTTATCATTTCGCCGTAGTATGAAAAAGAGTAAGAAATAATGCCGTACAGTATACTGAATATAATTATCAGGAACTGACCGAACGGATTGCCTTTTGCATTAAATATTAATGAAGTTACTCCTATGAGTGAAGCGGCAAGTGTCATATAATTTCCTCTGTCAAAAAATATAAATGATAATAAAATTAGGATTACTGATGCACTCCATAAAATAATTTCGCTTTTTGTAAAATAGTGGTTTATCTTTTTTATCATAGATTTTCCTCCTTTAACAAAAAAATAAGCATCCGTAAACACATCTTCAAAGACCTAATGATGTGCAACGAATGCATTTTGCATTTTCTACCCGGTGGCAGTTTTGATAATTATATCATGTGAAATGCTGTAATTCAAGGAAATACTTAAATTTTTTCATTATTTTGTGTAAAATAATGGATGAATTACCGTTTAAATGTCAATTAATTTATACTTTGTTTATATTTGTTGACTTTTCAAATTTAATATTTTATAATAATAACAATGTCATTATTTGACACGTAACTCAGTTAAAAATTTATGGGAATACGGAGGAAAGATTATGAATATCTTTATGATTGGCGGAACAGGCTTGCTTGGCTGCGAAGCAGCAACCACACTTATCAAGCAGGGCCACAAGGTAACATCTGTTGCATTGCCGCCATTGCCGGAAGGTGCACCAATTCCGGAAGAAATGGAAATTATTTTTGGTGACATTAACAAAAAATCTGATGAAGAACTTGAGAATATGCTCAAGGGCAATGATGTATTTATCTTTGCTGCCGGTGTTGACGAAAGAGTTGAATTTCCGGCTCCTGTAATGGATTATTATTACAAATTCAATATTGCACCGCTCAAGAGAATTTTCCCGATTTGTAAAAAAGTCGGTGTTAAGAGAGCAGTTGTTCTTGGTTCTTATTTTGCTTATCTTTCAAAGGCAAGACCTGATATGCGCCTTACTGAGAGAAATCCATATTTCAAATCAAGAATTATGCAGGAAGAAGTTTGTGAAGCTGCATGTGATGATAACTTCAGCTGTGCAGTTCTGGAACTTCCTTACATTTTCGGAACACAGCCGGGCAGAAAACCGGTTTGGACTATTCTCCTTGAGCAGATCGGCTTTATGGATAAATGGCCGTTCACAATGTACCCAACAGGCGGTACTGCAATGCTTACCTGCCGTCAGGTTGGTCAGGCAATTGCAGGTGCTGCACTCAGAGAAAAGTCAGGATTTGAAGCAATTCCTATCTCTATGTACAATATGAAGTGGGATAAATTCCTTGATATTGTTTATAATGCCCGCGGTATGTATAACAGAAAGATTGTCGGCGTTTCACCAATGATGATGAAGATGGGTATGATTAAAGTCGCTAAGGATTACAAAAAGCGCGGTATTGATTCAGGCATGGATCCATTCAATCTTCCTGATATTATGGATATTGATCTCTTCATCAACAATTGCTATACAAAAGAACTCGGTGTTGAAGAAGATGATATTGCTGCTGCAATCACTGATTCAATCAAAGTTTCAGAAGCTGCATATAACGGCACAGTTAAGCTTCTTGAAATGAAGGGTGAATAATTCAATTACATAATTCATATTACAAATAAAACTGCACTTCGTATGAGGTGCAGTTTTTTGTTTATTTATTATTAGCCAATGATTTTTGCTTGAGTTTTTTCGCGGTAGGTGTAACTAAAAAGATTGTCAATATAAATGATAATGCATCAGCAACAGGCTGTACAACAGTTACACCTGTACTGCCAAAGAAATGCGGCAATATCAACATTAAAGGAACATAGAATATTCCTTGTCTGAGTAATGCAAGAATTGTTGCTTTACCTGAGATTTTTAATGATTGCATCAGCATATTGGATGCTGTGCAGTATCCTAAAAATATCATAGCAAAGCATTGGTATCTCAATGCCTGTGTTCCGATATGAATGACCTCAGCATCATCTCGGAAAATGCTTATCATTTGCGGTGCAAATATAAATGTTATTATACTGAAAACAGTAATAATGATTGTTGTTATAATGATTGTGAACTTATAACCGTCATAAACACGCTTGTAATTTTTTGCTCCATTATTAAAACTGCATACAGGTTGATACCCTTGCCCAAATCCAATTACAACTGCAAAACCTAAAAAAGTAACTCTGTTGAAAACGCTCATTCCGGCAACAATGGCATCGCCAAATAGGGCACAGGCATAGTTGAGGCATATTGTTGAGACAGTTTGTATCCCTTGTCGTGCAAGAGACGGCAGCCCATTTTTTGAAATGTTTTTATAAATTTCTAATGTCGGTTTAAATTTCTTAAGAGATATTCTTATATTTTCACCTTTTTTGGTTCCGATAAGCAGAATTATAAATCCTATAAACTGGCTTACAACCGTTGCAATTGCTGCTCCTTTAACCCCGAGATTGAAAGTAAAAATGAATAGCGGGTCAACAATAATGTTCAATATACTTCCGCTTATTATACCAATCATTGAGTATATGGCACTGCCTTGGTATCTAAGCTGATTATTAAGAACAAAAGACGACAGAATGAAAGGAGAGCCGAGAAGAATATATTTCAAATATCCTGTTGCGTTATTTACAGTTGAGTTTGTTGCACCGAGGAGATAAGCCATATTTTCTGAAAAGAACAAACCAATTACAGCCAAAATTATCCCTGCAAAAAAGGCAGTATAAAAGGATACATTTGCATATATTGATGCTGCTTCTTTATTTTTTTCACCGAGGAGTGTGCTGATAGAAATTCCGCTTCCGTTACCAAGAAAGAAACCGATTGCCTGCAAAAGCGTCATTACCGAAAATACAATTCCGATTGAAGCGACTGCTGTTGTATCAATTTTTCCTACAAAAAAACTGTCAGCCATATTATAGACTGCTGAAACAAGCATTGTAATTATGGTCGGCACAGCAAGTGAGGATATTAACTTTTTAACCGGTTCGTTTGACATTCTGTCATATTTGTCTTTATATTTTTGCATTTTACTTTTCCTTATATTCTTATGTAAACAGCCATTTCATTTTCCCCGCGGTTTCCCCAATGATAATAAGGAATGAATTTTAGAGTACATTCTTCAAATTCAGGTCTATTATATTCTGAATAAAGTTGGTTATCTTCTTTTTCTCTTAATCCGTCAGCAAATATTTGACCGTCTTTATAAACAAAATTAGGATTTTCGGACAGTTTAAGCAAGTGAAGATTTTTCCCATTATCAGTTTCCTCATAGCAATAAACAAAAGGTCCTCTTGTTATTGCAACTTTACCGACATTTGCTCTTACTTTATTTGAGCATTTTATCATTTTTATTTTCGTAATAAATTCGGCATTAACTGTACAGTTTCCATTTAATTCAATAAATGCATATCCGTTTTCCAATTTGTATTTTTTGGAGATATGATATTCGTCACACCAATAGGGAATACGCAGTGCGAGTTTAAATGGTTTCTTCGCTTTAACATCAAACGATATTTGTCCGTTTTTAACATAACTTGAATGAATGATTATATTTGCATTATTGCTGTTAATTTTACAACCGATATATTGATTGATAAATATAGTATTGTTATTATCTGTGCAAATATATTCATTGATTGAAGAAATAAGTCTTGCAAGATTTGGCGGACAGCATGCACAGGAAAACCATTTTTGTCTTACCGGTTTGATATGCTTCTTTCGTGAATCCATTTTTGAGGCAATAGGCAGCACTTCAAGTGGATTAACATAAAAAAATGATTTTCCATCTTCTGCCATTCCTGAAAGGACGGTGTTGTAAAGTACTCTCTCAATAACATCGGCATAATGTGCGTTAATTTCACATTCGCTCATACGTCTTGCAAAAAAAATCAGTCCGATTGAAGCACAGGTTTCAGCATATGCCAAGTCATTAGGTAAATCATAATCAAAAGAGAATGCCTCACCATCAACTGTTGCACCGATACCGCCCGTAATGTACATTTTTTTATTACTGATATTATCCCATATTTTTTTGCATGCAGAAAACAATTCGTCATCATTACAATTTTTTGCAATATCTGTCATTGCTGAATAAAGATAAACACCTCTTACTGCATGACCAACAGCTTCTGATTGATATTTCGGCTGTATATGTGCCTGATTATAGTGATAATTTTCACCAACACTTTCTTTGTTTTGTTCAGTGTCAAAATAGTAAGGTTTCTTTCCGCGTTCATTAATAAAAAATTTTGCAGTGTTGAGGTATTTTTCTTTACCTGTTTCGCTATATAATTTAACAAGAGCCATTTCGGCTGTTTCATGGCCCGGATAACCTTTGATTCTATCTTCACCAAAAGTATCACAAATCAAATCCGCAAACTTACAGGCAGCATCCAATAATTTTCTGTTACCTGTTGCTTTGTAATAACTGATAGCCCCTTCAGTTAGATGCCCAAAACAATATAGTTCATGATGGTCTTTAAGATTGGAAAATATTTTGCTCCTGTCATTGATTATATAGAGTGTATCAAGATACCCGTTATCTAACTGTGCATTGCAGATTATATCAATATATTCTTCTGCTTTCCTTTTCAAATCTTCGTCATAGTGGTTCTGCAGAGAATATCCAACCGCTTCAATCCATTTATAAACATCTGAGTCCTGAAATACCCAGCCCTGAAATGAATCTTTATCTGAATTATTTTCATTATATTGCCATTTATCAACAGGGTATGTTTTAGTATTTTTTCCGCTTTTAATATCTTTGCAGATTTTTCCCGCCTTGATGAAATTTTGAATACAGTAACTTTTTTCTGCATTATCTATTTTATCCTGCAAAGCAAGATATTGATAGGGAATAACCTTTTTTCTGACTGTTTCCGTAATCTCATTCCAAAAACTGTCGTTAATTTTTACATTCTCCATATTTAAATGTTTTGAAAAAATATTGCTGTCCATATGATTCTCCGACTTATAAATGATTATTGTTGACTTTTTCGTTTTTGTCTTTAAGCTATGCTGCAAAGTTTGAAAAGTCAAAAGAATTGTTTGTTTTATTTGTTTTGTTATTTATTTTTTCTTTGCTTTTGCAGTTTTTTCTTCCTGCACTTTTTGTGGATTCGTACATAAACCATGCTATTGTTCCGATAAACAAAAGAATAATTACATCTGCGGCAAACAATATTCTCATTTGATTTGCAGTTAATGTATCAAAAAGATTGAAAGAAATCAAGGTGATACTGAATCCGATAATTACAGTTACGATAAAAATAAGGATTGACTGAATAAGTTTTTTTGTTGAATTTTTCATAGTGAATTCTCCTTTGTTTTTGTTACAATTTCATTTTATCAAAAGAGAATTTTAATTCAATATCCTAAACCGCCATAGTCCAAAAAAATGGACTGTGAAGCGAAAAAATTATTTTATGCTTGACAATAATCTGGCTATAACATCATCAAATTTATCATATGGTATGCCGGAAGGGGAGATAACAAGTTTGATTTCATTATCTTCATATTTTTCTACAAAAACTTTTAGTCCATTCTTTTCAAATGAATCAATATCGTTGGTGAACTTTGCAGTCAGTATGATTTGCAACGTATTTTCACCGATTTCAATTTCTGCATTATTTAAATTTGCCTTTAACAGTTGGGCAAACTTTTTTGTTTTTGCTGTATATACACGGCTTATTTTTCTGGTTTGTGATTTAATATGTCCGTCACGTATATAATTGCATAATGCAATCTGCTCTGTTTTACTTGCTGTTTGTGCATATCTTGCAGCGTTTTTATCAAATTCTTCTTTTAACTTATCGGTCAGAACCATAAAACTTATTCTTATACCAGGCAACAGCATTGCAGAAAATGAACCGATATATACTATGTTGCCTTTGCCAAGTGCATAGAGTGATGGTGTCGGTTTGACGTTATATAAAAATTCATTTTCATAATCATCTTCTATGACCAATGAGTTGTTGCGATGCGAATATGACACCAGTTCAAGCCGACGCTTGATGGGCATAACATCTCCCCAACGGGTCATATGCGAGGGTGAAACATAAATAATATCTGCATCTTTGTATCTTGTGTGAACATCATAGCCGAAGTCGTTAAAAATCCCCATACCTTGCTCAAAACTTTTATCCGGAAAGGATACACTTTTCCTACCGCCTATCAGTGAGCATAGAATATTCAGCAACGGCGATACACCCGCACCGATGATAATTCTGTCAGGTGAGGTGATAACATTTCTTTTTTCTTTAATATATTGTGCTATTGCACATCTCAAATCATATTCACCTTGCGGCTCGCCATATGATAAAAGCCGCTCTTTTTGTCTTAATGCACTTTTTATATATCTTTGCCATAGTGCAAAATCAAAGCAATCTTTATCTGCAATTCCACCGGTTAAGTCATATTTTACACGGCTTTTTTCAATATCTCTGACTATATTTATTGGCTTGCTTCCAATATCAGAAACATAGTATCCGCTCTTTTCATGTGCAATAATATATCCGTCAGCGCAAAGGTCAAAATATGCGTTTTGTACGGTTGTAATGGATACATTGTATAGCATTGCGGCTTTTCGTATGGAAAGTACTTTTTCACCGCTCTGCATTTCTCCTGAAATAATTTTTCTTTTTATATCATTATAAATTATTGTGTATTTTTTCATAACTGTACCCTAAAAATTTATAAAGTCTGTCTATTTATCAAATATCAGAATTATTATATAATGAAATAAAATAAAAAGCAAGGGGAGTGTTGTTATTAAAAAGTGTGCAGTCATCAATGATTTGTCTGGATTTGGAAAGTGTTCACTTACTGCATCCATCCCAATAATTTCTGTTATGGGCACTGAGGTTCATCCGCTTGCCACTGCAATACTCTCAAATCAGACCGGATATGATAGTTTTAAATCTCTTTCTTTAACTGAATATATGCCTGATTTTATAAATGAGTGGGGAAAATTAAATGCTGATTTTGATGCAATTCTGACAGGTTTTGTAACAGATACAAATCAAATTCGTATCATTGATTCTTTTATTGACAAATTTAAAAATCCAAATACGATTGTTATTGTTGATCCTGTTATGGCAGATAACGGCAAACTTTATGACGGTTATACGGAAGATATGTGCAATGAGATAAGAAAACTTTGTTTCAGAGCAGATATTATTACGCCCAATATTGCTGAACTTGCTTTTATTGCAGAAGAAAAGTACAGCGAAAATATGGAAGACATAAATATGTACGTGAAAAAATTGCAGAATTGCGGTATGCGAAAAATTGTTGTTACAGGATACAAAGAGGAAAGTACAATTTCTAACTTAGTATATGATCGCAATGATTTTTACAAAGCAAGTGCAAAATTAACAGGCGGATATTTCAGCGGAACGGGTGACATACTTGATTCTGTAATTACCGGGGGAATCCTGAAAGGAATGACTTTAATTGATTCGGTCAGACTTGCTACTGATTTTATCAGTAAGGTTATTGAAAATACGCAGGTTAAAGATGCTAATGACGGAATTGATTTTGAAAAGTTTTTAGGTGACCTTATATGAAAAATACGAAGTTGTTAAAAATGATTTATACTGCTCTTTTTACGGCACTGATTTTTTTGTTTACAAGATTTATTCAAATTCCTGTTGCAACCGGTTATGTTCATCTCGGTGATTCACTTGTTTATATTGTTTCTTCTGTGATGGGCGGCCCATGGGCGTTCTTTGCTGCTGCAGTAGGAGAGTCTCTTGCGGATATAGCATCCGGCTGGATTTCATATGCTCCTGCAACTCTGATTGTTAAATTGCTTATCGTTGTACCGTTTGTTTTTATTTCTAAAAAGAGTGAAAAAATATTGACACCTGTCAGTGCTTTGGTTACAATACCTGCAGGGGCTGTTACCGTAATCGGATATTATATTGCAGATAATATAATTGATAAGGCATATGCAGTAGTTAATATCCCCGGAAATGTTATTCAGGCGGTCGGAAGTGCCATTGTCTTTGTGATACTTGCTGCAGCTTTTGATACAATGAAACTGAAGAAAACATATAATAAATTATATAAATAAAGGCGGAGAATAAAAATATGGCAGATATAGTTTATACACTTGAGGGCGGTGTTTACCTCAATATTACAAATAAATGTCCTTGCAACTGTGCTTTTTGTATCCGTTCAAAAGGGGATGCAGTCGGTGATGCTGAAAAATTATGGTTTGATACTGAACCGACCATTGATGAAATAAAAAAAGCAATTGATGATTTTGATTTTACGAAGGTTGACAGTGCTGTATTTTGCGGTTACGGTGAACCCACCAATGCTTATGATAATCTTCTTGAAGCTGTTAAATATATCCGATCTGTCAATCCTAATATTAAACTCAGACTTAATACGAACGGACTTTCGGATTTAATTAATGAAAAGGATACTGCAAAAGAATTATCATCACTTTTTGATTCCATTTCCATCTCTCTTAATGAACCGACTTCAGAGAAATATGATAAGATTACAAGAAATATCTATAAAGGCAAGGCTTTTGATGCTTTGCTTAAATTTACAAAAGAATGTGTAAAATATTGCAAAAAGGTCTATTTAACCGTTGTTGATGTAATTTCTGTTGAAGAAATTGAACAGGCACGCGAAGTTTGTGAATCAACAGGTGCGACTTTCAGAGTGCGTTCCTTTGCAAAAGGAAGATAATTTTGATGATAATCAATTAATGTCTAAAAAATGCTTTCTTTTTACCCTTTATAATGTTATGATAGAGTTATAACATTATAAGGGGGATTTTTTATGTCTGGCAAAAAGTCCGGCACGCTTGGTTTCAAAACATGGGTATCAGTTATTTTGTTTGGTTTAATAGGTCAAATTGCATGGATTATTGAGAATATGTATTTCTCTCGATTTATGCAGAATGAAATCACAAGAGAACCTTATGCCACAACTTTAATGGTTGCTTTTTCGGCAATTGTTGCAACGCTTTCAACACTTATCGGCGGTGCAATCTGTGACCGTACGGGAAAAAGAAAAATCTTTATTTGTTGGGGTTATGTCATCTGGGGTTTTACTATTATGATGTTTGCACTCATACCAATGCAGCCATCAGATGATAAAATTTTAAAGATGGTTATCCTTGTTGTTGTAATGGACTGCGTAATGTCGCTTATTGGTTCCGTTTGCAATGATGCGGCATTCAATACCTGGATAACGGATATATCGGATACCAGCAACAGAGCAAGAGTAGATACAGTTCTTGCTATTATGCCGCTTCTAGCACTTGCTGTGGTTTTTGCAGGCTTTGACAGTTTGACAAATGCATCTGCAACAACGGATGACTGGAAAAAGTTTTTTGTCATATTAGGCATTATTCCCAGTGTTGCTGGTTTGGTAGGGCTGTTCTTGATGAAAGATAAAAAAGGAATTCTCCCTAACAGGGAAAACTCCTTCTGGTCTGATTTCACATATTCACTTCAGCCTAAAGTTATTAAGACAAACAAAATGCTTTATGTTTGTCTTGCGGGGAATATGGTTTCTTCCATAGCATACCAGATTTATGTTAATTACCTTTTCAATATTGTTGAAGGTACCATGAAGATTACCAATTATATTATTCCTATCGGAATTATTATGGTTGTATCTGCTGTTATATCTGTTATTGTATCAACGCTTATGGATAAATACGGCAAAAAACATTTTTATTATCCAACAATCATTGCAGGCATATTAGGCTGCCTGATTATATGGGCATCTAAGTTTTTGATTGGCAAGAACGAAACTGTTTTGATTGTGGTTCTGATTGTAGGCGGAATTCTTCTGATAGGTGTCAGTCTTATTATGGCGGGGTTATTTACAGCGTCATACAGAGATTATATTCCAAAAGGGAAAGAAGGCTTATTCCAGGGCTGCCGTATGGTTATGTATGTTCTGATACCAATGATTATCGGACCTGTAATTGCAGGTGCAATAATCAATTCAGCGAACAAAGGTGTTGCAGCAAGTGAAATCGTTTATCCTATGGAACTTTTCCTCGGTGCTGCAATTGTTATGATGTTCTGCTTTATTCCGGCATCAATTGTAAGGAAAAATCAGCCTGAATTCCGTAATAAGTTATTGGAAGAGTTTGACGGATGATGGTTAACTTTATCTAAAATTAAATAATCAATTTTCATAAGTAACAGTCCCAGGATAAAACCGGATATATTCACAATAATGTCGTCGACATCAACATCGCCGCATTTGAATATATATTGATACCCCTCTACAAAAAAGGGAATCAATACGCCGATAAACATAATTTGGTGTGTTTTTATCTTCGGGGCTATTGCTTTTGTTATAAATGCTACCGGTACAAAAAATAAAATATTCCCGATTACATTAAATAAAACTTCAGAGTCATCGGCATGTTTTATAATATAAGGGATAAATTGTAACATTCCTTTTCCTATTTTGAAGTTTGTGGTGAGATGATCAGCGGGAGTTCGGATAAAAACAATAAAAAATGAAACCAGATATGTCGGTAAAAAGGAAATCCAGAATTTTCTGAAATACAGGCCGCGATTTTGTGTTTCATAAAAATGAGAGCCAATGAAATATGCAAAGCATAAAACAAAAATTGTGGCAAGCCACCACCATTTGTAGAACGGAAGATTTCCGCCAAATCCGGTCACGAAATAATCAAAAGTATATATCGCAATTATAATGTTAATACAAATGGATTCAAATGTACTGATTTTTTTATAATTATCTCTGTTTATAAATGTTACAAGCCATACTGCAAAGAAAACCAAAGCCATTTTGAACATCTGAAAATTAAGACTGTTATAATAAAAATAACCGCCGAGCCGTTCTTTTGACATTGTAAAACCGGATACTGTGAATACAATAATGAATAAAGCATATTTAATTTTATCTGCTATTGTATTCATTTCATCACCTATAATTCAAGTTCTTTAATGAGTTCGGCATAATCTGCTGCTGAGGAATCCGCTTTCGCAATTCTGTTTATTGTTGACCAAGAGTGTTTGGAATTTTTGAAAATTCCGTTTATTATTTTGTGAATCCAAGCAATCGGTAATAAAACAGGATACTTTTTGCAGTATTTGAATTGATTTTGCAATAATTCTTTTTTAGGGAAAAACATTTGTAATATTGCTTTTACTTTGGTAGTAAAATTAATTTCTCCGTTTGATGAAATATTATTGCTTATATAATAATCACCTGTATTTCTTGTCTGATAGCCAAAACTACCGCCGTCAATAACAGTGGATATAAAACTTGTGTTAAAGTTACTGTCGGTATAAAAGTTATGCTCACTTTTGACAGGGGTATTGAACCACAAATTGCATAATGAAAATGCAGTTTTTGCAAGAACGGAAATATTATTTTCTTCACACTTTTTGATGAATTTATCATAATTGAAGTTGTCAATCTTCCGTATGATAACATCAATATCCATAAACATTCTCACGCCTGCACCGTAACTGCCCATATGTTTTGCAATATGCATAAGAACAAATAATAAATGTTCTTCCAAATTGAGACGGTATTCATATGGTGTGATTTTGTCGGCATGTTCAAATATGTTGCTGAAGTATATGTTGTCATAATCCGACTCACTGTGCAGTTCAATCAACTCTTTGCCAATTTCATATTCGCAGATATTGGTGTTATCAATAATAAGATTATATCCAAGCTCAATCAGCAGTTGTCTGCCGACAGCAAAATCCTTATCCTTGACATATATATCAATGTCACCGCTTGTACGCAGTTCTTTTATCGGATAAAGCTCCCTCAAGCAAGTCCCTTTAACAAAAATAAACGGTATTTTGTTGTTCTCAAATGTGCTTGAGATTCGGCTGACAATTTTATCCTTATTATTATAACTTATCAGAGTATAACCAAGCTGCTGTTTAAACTTGGTCAGTATATTTTTTGGCGGCTGTTTTTCAGCAGGCAAAAGCATAATCTGATTCGCCGCAATTGCTGTAAGACTGTGTATGTTTGCAATTTTATACAATTCTTCCCAATCAATATTATCGGGAGTGGCAGGAGATGTATTGTTCAGGAATGATGACAGTATATTAATGAAATATTTTTTTGTATCATTCATCATATTTATTATCTCCTTTCCTATACACTTCTATTTATTATCAAATAAAGGATAATGTTTTGCTAAATTCGTGAATTTTTCTTTATAAATTAAATGTGAAAATTCCTTTATTGCCTGCCTGATTGTATTTTCAATCAGGTCCTTTTTTTCGTCATCAAATTCTTTTAACGATACAATTGCTTTTATTAATCTTGAAATGTCAAATGTTTTGATGTCTTCATATTTTGTAATTCCTGTATCTTCAATAAAATCAAATATGATTTCAAAAACATCTTCAGTATTTTCTTCTCCTACAACATCAAGAAGGAGTTTAAGATATTTGTCAATAAATTTGCTCATATCGTCTGTTTCATCATTATATACAAATTTATCTCCGTTTATTTGCCATGAATCTACTTGATGCTGTTTTAAGTTTTCATTGCTGCTTTCAACTATTTTTCTGGCAGAATCATGATACAGCATACAACCGATTATCGAGGTCTGCGGTATGAATGAAAAAATCTTATCTTCCATTTCATTGTAATTATAACTCTCTATCATCTGTTTCGGAAATCCGGGTGCATCAAATTCATAGATTTTAAGTATTCGTTTTTTCAATGAGTTTGAGCAGTTAACCCCTGCAAATGTTGCAAGATTACCACCCTTGGAATGACCGCAGACAATTATATCTCTTTTTGCAATAAGTCCGCATTCCTGAAGATAATATAACGCTTCAATCTGAGCAGGAACAGGGAACATGTAACTTAGCATTGCTGATTCTTTAATTCCTGTAATACTTGTGTCCGTTCCGCGGTAAGCAATAACAGCAAGACTGTCATTGAGATAAAAATTGATTGCTGAAAATTGTTTGTCAATTTTATCATTTATATTATTTGCATACTTTAATAATTGAATATCGCCATATCTTTTTTTCTCTGCACATTGTGCCAGCAGTTTACCGGCTTTAACAACGATTGAAATTCTTTTTTTTAATTCCTCCGGCTCATAAAGATTGAAGTACTCTGTGCTTGCCTCTTTCAGAGATATGGTTATCTCGCTGTCAAATTTTCCGGCAATGGCTGAGTAATCAATATAACTCAATTGAGAAAATATAAGTGCATCAATATCATTGAACGCCTTTTCTTCAAAAGAATAATCGCCGTATTCATCAATGTATTGTGTTATATTTCCCATAATCATTCTCCTATTAACAAATTGTCAATAAATAAAATAAATAAAATTCATTTTCGTTTCATAATTTTGAAATCTTTGCTGTGTATGATTAAGTCAAACAAATAAGTTTTCGTTTTTTTCTTCTTTTTTACTCTTTTGTGGAAAACAGTTTTCGGAGTCAGAGTTTCTCCTCATTCAATTCATAAAATACTTTTTTCATTTCTCTGTCTGTTTTTAAAAATACTCCATCCACAACAGCGCTTCTGTTTCCCCAAGGCAGGAGCGCTTATTTTTTATATTTGATTGTAACTTACCATTTCATCGAGTTCAATAAATTTATTGTGCAATGGATTAACAATTGCGTTGTCATCAGGGTATCCTGTCGGCAGCAAAGCAATTATATCCAAGTTTTCAGGTATACAGAAATTTTCACGTACTTTTTGCGGATTAAATGCCATAACCCATGTTGTTCCGAGACCTATATCCTGTGCCTGCAGCATCATATGTGTGGTTACAATGGCAGCATCAATTTCAGCAGAGTTCTTGCCATCGTATCCGCGCACGTATGATTTTTCTTTATCCGTACAAATGATAAAACATAACGGTGCATCAAAGTCATATTTGGTGCATTCTTTTAATTTTAACAGTTTATCCTTATCTGTTAACACAAGAATTTTTTGCGGTTGTTTGTTAACTGCGGTCGGTGCAACAAGTGCAGAGTTGAGTATACTGTCAATTTTTTCCTGCTCAACCTTTATATCCTTGAATTTTCTGCAGGAAAATCTCTTCTTTGCCAATTCACTGAAGTTCATACTTATCACCTGATAACTTATTCATTAAAATTTATTATATAATATCAAAAAAGAAATTAAAATACAACATTTGCTTTATTTTTATTTCCAAATCTGTTAAAATGTCAATATCAGTTTGAAAGGATTTTTTTATGGATATAAATTTAAAACTAACTCAGGAATTTTCATTAAAGCCATGGCAGGTTGAAAATGTAATTAAACTAATTGATGACGGAAATACGATTCCGTTTATTGCTAGATACAGAAAAGAGGCTACCGGTTCTCTAGATGACCAGCTTCTCCGTTCTCTTTTTGACAGATTAACGTATCTCAGAAATATGGAAGAACAGAAAGAGAAAATAATTGCTTCTATTGAGTCTCAGGAACTAATGACAGAAGAGATTCTGCAATCTATCGAAAATGCGTCTACTTTGACTGAACTTGAAGATATATACAGACCATTCAGACCGAAAAGAAAAACAAGAGCCTCTGTTGCTAAGGCAAAAGGACTTCAGGGACTTGCAGATTTAATATATGCACAGGAAAAGGGAAGTAAAACTCCTTTGGAACTTGCTGCTGATTATCTTAATGATGAAGTGCCGACTGCTGAAGAAGCCGTTAACGGCGCTAAGGATATTATTGCTGAATTTGTTTCCGATGATCCGGCAGGCAGAAAGATGCTTAGATATTCCATAAAAAATAATGGTAATATCGTTGTAACAGGAGCAAAAGAAGATTTAGGCGTATATGAGATGTATGCTGAATATTCAGAGCCTATCAAGTCAATTCCGTCTCACAGAATTCTTGCGATAAACAGAGGTGAAAAAGAAGATTATCTTAAAGTATCTTTGGATTACGATAAGATAGTCGGTCTTACAATTTTAAACAATCTTCATATAAAGAATAATTCTCCGACAACAGATGCAGTTATTGAAGCAATTGACGATGCATATTCAAGATTAATATTCCCGTCTATTGAACGTGAATTGAGAAATACACTTACAGATACTGCAAATGAAAGTGCTATTAAAGTCTTTGCAGAAAATACAAGACAACTTCTTATGCAGCCGCCTGTAAAAAACAAAATTACTTTGGGACTTGATCCCGGTTACAGAACTGGCTGTAAAGTTGCAGTAGTGGATGAGACCGGTAAAGTGCTTGATACAAGTGTGATTTATGCAGTGCCGCCGCATAATAAAGTTGAAGAGGCAAAAAGAATTATTAAAGATTTGGTCAAAAAACATAATGTCAATATGTTTGCTATCGGTAATGGTACTGCTTCACATGAGACAGAAGTATTTGCAGCGGAAGTCATTAAAGAATTGAACTGCTCAATCACATATATGGTTGTGAGCGAGGCAGGTGCGTCCGTTTATTCTGCATCAAAACTCGCTGCTCAGGAGTTTCCGGAATATGATGTTTCACTCAGAAGTGCCGTGTCAATAGCAAGACGGCTTCAGGACCCTCTTGCAGAACTAGTTAAAATTGATCCAAAGGCAATCGGCGTCGGTCAGTATCAGCATGATATGCCGCAGAACAGGCTCTCGTCTGCTCTTGATGATGTGGTGGAGGATTGTGTAAATTCCGTTGGCGTTGATTTGAACACAGCATCTTCACAATTACTTAACAGAGTTGCAGGTATATCTTCTGCAGTTGCAGAGAATATTGTTAAATACCGTCAGGATAACGGTGCTTTTTCTTCAAGAGAAGAAATTAAACAGGTTTCAAAACTCGGACCGAAAGCATTTGAACAATGTGCCGGATTTTTAAGAGTAAGTGAAAGCAAAAATGTTCTTGATAATACTGCTGTTCATCCTGAAAGTTATGCAGCGGCAACTCAATTGCTCAAATTATGCGGCGTTACTGAGGACGATGTAAGAAGCGGAAATGTTGCACAGGTTCAATCGTATATAGAAACCGAAGGTACCGCAGCCGTTGCACAGCAGCTTGGTATCGGTGAGCCTACACTGATTGATATTTCAAAAGAAATTGCAAAACCGGGCCGTGATCCGAGGGATGAACTACCTGCTCCTATGCTCAGGACTGATGTGATGGGAATGGAAGATTTGAAAGCAGGTATGGAACTCAAAGGCACAGTAAGAAATGTTATTGACTTTGGCGCATTTGTTGATGTCGGTGTTCATCAGGACGGACTTGTTCATATCTCTCAGATTACGGACAGATATATTAAACATCCGAGCGATGTACTGAAAGTGGGAGACATTGTAACAGTTTGGGTGCTTGCGGTTGATGTTGATAAAAAACGTATCAGTCTCACGATGAAGGAACCGAAAAAGTAAGTGGAATATCAAGTTATAAAATCTAACAGAAAAACGCTCTCACTTTCCATTAATGATGAGTTGATACCTGTTATCAAAGCACCATATTTTCTATCGGACAATGTAATATATAACTTTGTTGAAGAGAATCAAAAATGGATTGTCAACGCTGTTGAGAAAAAGAAAAAGTATCTGCAAAGAGTGAATATATCAGATGATGAGATGTCAGAACTTATATCAGAAGCAAAGAGAATTATTCCGGATAAAGTTAAATATTTTTCTAATCTGATGGATTTATATCCAACTGGTGTTAAGATAACAAAAGCCAAAAAGCGTTTTGGTTCCTGCAATGGTAAAAATTCCCTGTGTTTTTCCTGTTTTTTAATGAAGTATCCCGACAAAGTTATTGACTATGTTGTTGTGCATGAACTTGCTCATATAAAACATCATAATCACAGTGCCGAGTTTTATGAATTAATCCGTAAGTATATTCCTGATTATAAGGAATATGAAAAGATTTTGAAAAATGAATAATATTATAAAAACCACAAACAGCTGTTTGTGGTTTAATTTATGTTTACTATTCTGGTTTTACATCAATAATTACGATTTCAGGATGGTTGAATAAACGCAGCGGGAATTCACTGTTGCCAAGACCGCGGCTGATAATAAGTTTAGGACGTTCACCGAAAGTTCCTCTTGCATACTTTGGAAAAACACCCTGACCGGGGGAAAAAAGCGGTTTGAATATTATCCATTGACCCCCGTGTGCATGACCGGATAACTGTAAATCAAAATTATATTGACTGTAATTCAGTTCTTTAATACCTTCAAAATTTTCCGGAAAGTGGCTTAATACTAACTTGAATTTGTTTTTTTCAGAAAGTTGCTGAAAATATTTGCCCATATTGCGATATTTAAATGTACCTTTTTTTCTTGCTTTGTAATCTTTAAAATCCGCTTGATTTTCATCAAGTCCGAGAATTGCACAGTATGGTGTTTCCGTCACTCGGTCCAAAAGAACATTGAATCCTATCTGCTCTAACTCATTCATTAATGCATCAAAGTTATCAAGTCGTCTTTCGTGATTGCCCGTAATGTAATAAACAGGTGCAATTTTCACCAGTTTTTTACCGAATTCCAGCATTTTATCTTTACTTTTGCAATGGTCGTTGATATAATCACCTGTAATGCATATTATATCAGGTCTGAGCAATTTTGTTTCTTTCAGTACTTTTTCAAACGGTTTTGAATGAAAGTCAGACAGATGTACGATCCTGAATGATTTTTCTGCATCATTATTTTTTATCTGATAAAAAGTTTTGTCAATTTTATTATTTTGATAATAGCAGAATATAAATAATAAAATCAGAACCAAACAAATTATACCGACTGTAAGGAAATTCATTTTACATCACCTGACAATATAATATAATTTATATTTTATTTAGTCAATATTTAAAAAAATTTTTGAAATAAAAAGGGTAATATGTTATTATTGAGTATAGATATATAAGAAAGGGTGAAGACTTTGGATAATTCTATTCGACTTTTGGCAGAAAATAACGAAAAGAAAATTTTGTCAGACAGAGCATGTCTTGCCTGCAATTCCAAAGGCAGAGTTAACGATGAAGAAGAATGTGTTATCCGTACTTGTTTTCAGCGTGACAGAGACAGAATTATTCACAGCCAGTCATTCAGACGTCTTAAGCATAAAACACAAGTGTTTCTTGCACCAAGCGGCGACCATTACCGCACAAGACTTACGCATACACTTGAAGTATCACAGATAGCAAGAACAATCGCCCGCGCCCTTGAACTGAATGAGGATTTGACCGAAGCAATTGCTCTCGGTCATGATTTAGGTCATACACCATTTGGTCATGCGGGTGAGAGAGCTCTTGATAAATTAACATCAACAGGTTTTAAGCATTATGAGCAAAGTGTACGTGTGGTTGAAAAACTTGAGAAAAACGGCAAAGGTCTCAACCTTACGGATGAGGTAAGAAACGGTATTTTGTGTCACACAAAGGGTCAGGAAGCGTATACTCTTGAAGGTCAGATTATCCGCATTGCCGATAAAATTGCTTATATTAATCACGATATTGATGATGCTATCCGTGCAGAAGTGATGGCTGAGGAGGATATACCGCTCAGTCTTCGTTTGCAGCTGGGTATGACCAAATCAGAGCGTATAAATAATATGGTTCTTGATGTTATAAAAACAAGCCGAACAAATGATTTCATCAGAATGAGTGATGATTTTTATACAGGATTCATTGATTTGCATGATTTTATGTTTTCTGCTGTTTATACGAATCCTGTTTGTAAGGGTGAAGAGAGCAAGGCTGTTGATATGCTTGAAAAAATATATTATTATTACATAAAGCATATTGAAAAAATGCCGGGTGAATATATTAATATCGCTCAGACCGACGGTGATGAAAGAGCCGTATGTGATTACATCGCAGGTATGAGTGATACTTACGCTCTTAAGATATTTAACCAATTATTCGTACCGATGTTCTGGTATGACTAAAGCAGATTCATGTGAAAGGAAGTGAAGATGACGTGAAACTTAATGAAACATTCTTACAGGAACTTAAATATAAAATTGATATTGAAGATGTTATTTCAAGCTATGTTTCATTAAAAAGACGCGGTTCAACTTCACTTGGCTTATGTCCGTTTCATAATGAAAAAACACCGTCATTCACTGTATATAATGACACACAGTCATTTTATTGCTTCGGCTGCGGTGCCGGCGGTGATGCAGTAACTTTTATCAAAAAAATTGAAAATCTTGATTATATTGATGCAGTCAAATTGCTTGCACAGCGTGCAGGTATGCAGATGCCGCAGGACGGTTTTGATGATAGTTTATCAAAAAAAAGAAGAAAGATACTTGAAATCAATCGCGAAACAGCAAAATTTTATCATTCCTGCTTAATAAGTCCGAAAGGCAAAGAAGGTTTTGATTATTTTTTGAACCGCGGATTGTCGATGAACACAATCAAACGTTTTGGACTCGGCTTTGCACCAAACGAGTGGGACGCACTTATAAAGCATTTGAAGCAAAAAGGTTTCAGACTGAGTGATATGGCGGATGCAGGTGTAGTCAAAGTCGGCAAAAATAATAATTATTATGACAATTTCAGAAATCGTGTTATGACACCGATTATTGATGTCAGAGGTAATGTAATCGCGTTTGGCGGTCGTGTTCTTGATGACAGTAAGCCGAAATATATTAATACTTCGGATACGCTTGTTTATAAAAAAACAAATGAACTTTTTGCACTTAATCTTGCAAAGGATAATTGCAGTGATACAATGATTCTTTGTGAAGGTTATATGGATGTTATAGCAATGCATCAGGCAGGCTTTACAAATGCTGTTGCCGGCTGCGGAACTGCCCTTACAGGTGAGCAGGTAAGACTTATAAGCAGATATACCAATGAAGTAATTCTTGCCTATGATGCTGATGAGGCGGGACAAAAGGCTGTTAATAAAGCAATCGGTCTTTTCAAACAAACGGATGTTAAAGTCAAGATTCCTGCTTTGAGCGGCGGAAAAGATCCTGATGAAATCATTAAAAAGTTCGGGCGGGACAAGTTTAAAGGTATGCTTGAAGGTGCATCAAACGAAATTGAGTTTGCTATTCTTGAATTGCGGCAGAAGAATAATCTTAATACAACACAAGGCAAAATTGATTTTCTTAATGCAGTTCTCAAAGTACTGGCAAATGTAAGTCCGATTGAACAGGATTTGTATTTAACAAGACTTTCCGATGAACTGAATGTGGACAAGTCAAGTATAAAAACGCAACTTGAAGATTATACTAAAAGAAATAAAAAGCGACAAATTAGAAATAATTATCGCACGATTGTTGAAAATAGTGTTAGAGATAATCAAAAAATAAGTTTTGAAAATAATATTGCAATTCGTCAATATAAGGCCGAAGAAAGAATTTTAGGCTTGCTTCTGCGTTATCCGGAATGTCTTAATTTAGCATCTGATTTTGATGTAAATAAATTTTCTTCGGATTATGTTCGCAAAATTTATGCTCAGATTATTTCAATGCTTGAAAACAATATAGACATCAAACTATCTGATTTCAGCAGTGTTCTTACCAATGATGAAATCGGCAGATTATCAGGAATTATTGCCCGTACACAGGAAAGCAAAAATGCCTGTAAAGAATTCACAGACTGTTTGAAAATTGTTGAAGAAGAGTATGATAAAAATAATTTAAACTCACCAAACAATATGTCAGATGATGAATTCAGAAAATTGTTTAATAAAGATTAATACATATAGAGGAGATTTTTATGAAAGAAATTAATCTTACACCAAACCAACCTGTAAGCGAAGAAAAAAAGCAGAATGCATTCAAAAAACTTATTGAACGCGGTAAGCAGACAGGTCATCTCACAACACAGGAAATTGATACCTTGATTGTTGAACTTGATCTTGATGTTGATGAACTTGAAAAACTGAATGAACAAATAGATGCTTCAAATATCAACATTATTGATGATTTTTCAGCAGAGTCTTTTGACAGTATTAATCTTGAGGTTGATTTGCCGAAAGAAACGGATGCTGCCGATACGGTTGCCGTTAATGACAATGCGGCAATGGATGATCCTGTAAAGGTTTATCTTAAGGAAATAGGCAGAGTGCCTCTTCTTACACCTGAAGAGGAAATTGAATATGCCATAAGAATTGCCGATGATGACGAAGAAGCTAAAAAACGACTTGCTGAAGCGAATTTGCGTCTCGTTGTAAGTATTGCAAAGAGATATGTTGGCAGGGGAATGCAGTTTCTTGATTTGATTCAGGAAGGTAATCTTGGTCTGATTAAAGCGGTTGATAAGTTTGATTATACCAAAGGATTCAAATTTTCAACGTATGCTACATGGTGGATAAGACAGGCAATTACACGTGCTATTGCCGATCAGGCAAGAACAATAAGAATTCCTGTTCATATGGTTGAAACGATTAATAAAGTAAAAAAGGCAAACAGCCAGCTGCTCCATACAAACGGAAGAGAGCCAACTCCTGATGAAATTGCAGAATATCTTGAGATGCCTGTGGAAAAGGTAAGAGAAATACTCAGGGTTGCACAGGAGCCCGTATCGCTTGAAACACCTATCGGTGAAGAAGAAGATTCCCATCTCGGTGATTTTATTCCGGATGACGATGCACTTGCACCTGCAGATGCTGCGTCAATGAGTTTGCTCAAAGAGCAGCTTTCAGATGTCTTGAAAACTTTGACCCCCAGAGAAGAAAAAGTTCTTTCTCTGCGTTTCGGTCTTCAGGATGGTAATCCGAAAACACTCGAAGAAGTCGGTAAAGAATTCAATGTAACACGTGAACGTATACGTCAGATTGAGGCGAAGGCGCTCAGAAAACTTCGTCATCCAAGCAGAAGTAAAAAATTAAGGGATTTCTTAGACTAATGACAAAAGAAAAAATTAACAGAATTAATGAACTTGCTCACAAATCAAAGACTGTAGGTTTAACAGAAGAAGAAAAGAGTGAGCAGGCAATACTCAGAAGAGAATATATAGATTCTTTTAAAGCAAGCCTTGTAAGTCAACTTGAAAATACTTATATTGTTGATGAAAAAGGGAATAAGAGAAAAGTAGAGAAAAAGAAATAATGTCAAAATTAATTATTATTGAAGGTCTTGACGGATGCGGAAAATCAACTCAGGTTGCCTTGCTTGAAAAGTATTTTTCAAATAAAGGAATTGATTTTAAAACAATAAAACTGCCTGATTACGGTAATCCATCAAGCACCCTTGTGAAAATGTATCTCGGCGGTGAATTCGGAAACAGTGCGGATGATGTTAATGCATATGCGGCAGGTGCTTTTTATGCCGTAGACAGATTTGCTTCCTATAAACTGAATTGGGGCAGAGACTATGAGAACGGTACACTTATACTTGCTGACCGATATGCTACATCAAATTCTATTTATCAGATGGAAAAAATTGACAAATCCAAGTGGGATGAATATCTTGATTGGTCAGAGGATTTTGAGTATAACAAGATAGGTATTCCCAAACCTGACTTGGTTATTTTTCTTGATATGCCTATTGAAATTTCTCAACGCCTGATGACCGCCCGTTACAATGGTGATGAAGATAAAAAGGATGTTCACGAATCCAATATTCAATTTTTAAATCAATGCAGAGTCGCTGCTTTGTATACAGCACAAAAACAAGGCTGGAGAGTAGTACCATGTTCTGATGGCGTTAGTCCATTGTCTGTTGAACAGATACATAAAAATATTGTAGATATTGTTGAAGAGGAATTGTAAAAATGCTTGATTTTAGAAAACCTGTTGTTGATGATAAACAGTGGGTTGATGAATGTTTAAAGTATGTAAACAGTTTTAATTGCGAATATACATTCGGTAATATTTTTGTCTGGAGTACTGCGTACCGCACAAAAATTTGCCGCTATAAAGATTTTTTGATGTGCAGATGGGGCAAGGATAGTGAATTTATGTATTCACTTCCTATCGGAAAAGGCGATTTTAAGGATGCTGTCAATCAGATTATTCTTGACGCTGAGAGCAACGGAGTAACACCGGTGATTTATGGTGTTACTTCAAATTATAAAAAACTCCTTGATGAACATTTTGACGGTAAATTTAATTATAAATTTGATGAAGGTTATAATGATTATATATATTCTACTGAGAAAATGGCAAATCTCAGCGGTAAAAAGTATCATTCCAAGAGGAATCATATAACCAACTTCAAAAAAAATAATCCTGACTGGACATTTGAGATATTGAATGAAAATAATATTCCGGAATGTATTGACCTTCATACGAAATGGATAAACAATCATGCGGATGATGAGGATTATTCTTTTGAATTTGAAGCAGTGCTTACTGCTTTTGAACATTATGATAAACTCGGCTTTACAGGCGGATTGATTCGTGTTCAGGGTGAGGTTATTGCTTTTACCTTCGGTGAACGTCATAGTGATGAGTTATTTGTCACGCATTTTGAAAAAGCTCCTGCTGATGTTCAAGGTGCATATACAATTATTAACCAGGAATTCACGAAGAACTGCCTTATGGATTTTGAGTTTGTCAATAGGGAAGAGGATTTGGGTCTGGAAGGCTTGAGGAAAGCAAAACAGTCATATAATCCTGAAATTTTCTTAGAAAAGTGTGTTGCTGTTTATGTCGGATAATATTATAATGTTTTCTTCCAATAATGAGCAGGTTATATCGCTTTGGCAAGAAGCTTTTGGTGACAGCAGAGAGGATATTGAGTACTTTATACACAATTGCAGGCATAAATCTATTATAGGATATTATATTGATGATGAACTTGTTTCAATGCTCTTTTTTGTTGATTGTACAGTTTTGAACGAAGAATATAAATATATTTATGCTGCCTGTACTAAAAGTAAGTACCGTTCTCATGGATTTATGAGTGAACTGCTGGAATATACAAAAAAACTTTCAAAACGAATTGTGCTTATACCGGCTGATTATTCTCTGGTTAAATATTATGAGGACAGAGGGTTTAAGAAGAATATTGCTGTTGATGCTGTTTTTTTTAATGAAATTGACGAAATTAAGGAATATTTGCTTGAGGGGTGCGAACTTGATACTCCTTTTGCAATGTGCTATATAGGTGATTAAATGGTTTATTTATTTTTGGCAAACGGATTTGAAATTATAGAAGCACTGGCTCCTGTTGATATGATAAGACGTGCAGGAATAGAAATTAAAACAGTCGGAGTAACCGGTGATACAGTTGTTTCTTCCTGCGGAGTTGAAATTAAATCAGATATATCGGTCGATGATGTTGATATGTCTTGTGCTGAATGTATCATACTTCCCGGTGGTGGGGATGGTGTAATTAATCTTGAAAAGGATCACAGAATTCAGTCAATCATTGACAAAGCGATTGACGATGATATTTATGTATGTGCAATATGTGCTGCTCCTTCTATACTTGGTAATAAAGGTCTTTTGAAAAATGTGGAATCAACAGCCTTTCCTTCATTTATAAAATATCTTGACGGTGCAGTTTTGTCAGACAAATTTGTTGTTACTGACGGTAAGTTCATTACTGCAAGAGGTGCAGGTGTTTCAGTCGAATTCGGACTTGAAATTGTTAAAGCGCTTGCCGGTGAAGAAACTGCTGATTCCATTAAGGATACGATCCAATGTCAGTAAAAAGCGAACTTCGTAAATCGTTAAAAATCAAGCGGCATAGCATTACTGATAAAACATACAAAGATGACACAATCTGCAACAGACTGCTTCATTCGGAGTGGTACAAAAAGGCAGATACGGTTTTATGTTATGCTGCACTTGATGATGAAATTAATATGGACCGTGTTATTACGCAGGCACTCAGTGACCACAAAAAAGTTGCTTTGCCTGTATGTATTGATGATATGGGTCATATGGAATTTTATTACATAAATTCACTTGAAGATATAAAGATTGCATCCTTTTCCGTCAGAGAGCCTGATGCAACAGAATCAATTAAAGTAAATGATTTTACCAACTCAATCTGTATTGTTCCTGCCATTGCTTATGACGTCAGTGGTTTTCGTCTTGGTTACGGCAAAGGATATTATGACAGATTTTTGAGTAATTATATTTCACTTTCTATTGGTTTATGTTATAATGAATTGCTTGTTGATAAACTTCCGGCAGATGAATTTGATTTGCCTGTTAATAGTATCATTACACAAAATGGTATTATTCTAATGTAAGGAGGATATTATGGATAAAGATAATAATGAATTCAAATTTGAAAACAGCGGAATTAATCCTGTTGATACTGCCAACAGCAAACAGGATGTTTATTTTTCAAATGTTGAAACAAAGAAAGAAGTCGACCAGACAGCCTCTGTGACCGCAGTGAAAAAAGTTACACCGAAAAGAAAGAAGTCGCAAGGCGTTGCTTCAACTTATGTTTTTTTCATTGTTGTAATTGTATTATCAATGCTGATTTCCATTTATGCTGTTCTCTGTCTTAATGATGTTCTTGCTATAACAAAAACAAGTTCAACAGTTACGATTAATATTACTGAGACGATTGATGATACCGATCAGGCTGTTGACCTTCTTGCAGATAACGGTCTTATTAAATGTAAGAATTTCTGTAAAATTTTTGCAAAGTACAGAGAATACCATGTCGGTGCTCCATATGAGCCGGGTTCGTATTATCTTAACGGAAAAATGGGTCTTGAGGGAATGTTGATTACTCTTAAAGGTAATTCACAAACTGCAGAGACGGTAAATATTATTTTCCCTGAGGGACTTACTGTCCCTGAAATGGTGGACAAGCTGGTCGAGAATGATGTGTGTGATAAAGCATCACTTCTGTCGGTTATTGAATCTGTTCAGTTTTCATATTCACTTGTCTCTGATCTTGAAGCCGATGAAACCGTGCCTTATAGACTTGAAGGTTATCTGTTCCCTGACAGATACGATTTCTTTGTAGGTGAAAGTGCCACCTCCGTCGTTAAAAAGTTTCTTTCGAATGGTGATGCAAAAGTCACTGAAAAATACAGAGAAAGAGCAGAGGAACTCGGTTATTCAATGCATGATATTATGATTATTGCCTCTATCATTCAGGCCGAGGCAGGTAATGAAGATCAAATGAAAGAAATATCTGCTATTATTCATAACCGTTTAAAGGACAAGACCAATTTCCCTCAGCTCGGCTGTGATTCAACATCTGATTATATCAAGAATAAAGTTGCACCTTCGCTTTCATCAACGTCTGCTCATACTTCTGATTATTATTTGAAATATTATAATACGTCAAATTCATCAACCGTTTCTGGATTGCCTGCCGGTCCGATTTGTAATCCCGGTATTGCGGCAATTGACGCAGCACTTTATCCTGCTGACAGTGATGCATATTTCTTCTTCCATGATACAAAAGGAAATATGTACACCGCAAGAAACAATACAGAATTTAACGAGAAAGTAAAAACCTACGCCCCTTACCTTTTATAATTATGAGAAATATAGAATTACTGTCACCGGCAGGTGATTATGAAAGATTAAAACTTGCTTTAAAATTCGGTGCTGATGCCGTTTATCTCGGCGGAGAACAGTTTGGTATGCGTACCAATCCGTCAAATTTCAATTATGATGAATTGAAAGATGCAGTAAATCTTGCACATTCACTTGGCAAAAAGATTTATCTTACTTGTAATACCTTGCCGCGTAATAATGAAATTGAATACTTGCCTGAGTATCTTAAATACGCTGACTCAATCGGAATTGATGCTTTTATTATTGCTGATTTGGGTGTGCTGTCACTGGCAAAAAAATATGCTCCGGATATGGAAATTCATATGTCAACTCAAGTTGGAATTGTGAATTATCAGACTGCAAATGCACTTTATGAAATGGGTGCAAAGCGTATTGTTACTGCTCGTGAATTGTCTCTTGATGATATTAAAACAATCAGAGATAAAACCCCGCCTGATTTACAGATTGAAACTTTTATTCATGGTGCTATGTGTATGAGCTTTTCGGGCAGATGCATTTTGTCAGATTACATGGTTGGCAGAGATGCAAACCGCGGTGATTGTGCCCAGCCATGCAGATGGAAATATCATCTTGTTGAAGAAACCAGACCGAATCAGTATTTTCCTATTAATCAGGATGATACCGGAACTTATATTTTTAATTCACGGGATTTGTGTATGATTGAACATATTCCGGAACTTGTTGATGCCGGTATTGATTCCTTTAAGCTTGAAGGCAGAGCCAAGAGTGAGTATTATACTGCAATTGTTACTTATGCTTACCGCAATGCGATTGATGCGTATTTAAAAAATCCATCTCCTGATTTTAAAGTGCCTGAATGGATACTTGATGAGATGGAGAAAATGAGCCATCGCGAATATACAACAGGATTTAATTTCGGTCCTATGAAAAACGGTCAGGTGCTTGACACAGGCGGATATATACGTAATTGGGATGTCTGCGCGTTGTATCGTGATTGTAAAGACGGCAGACTTATTGTTGACCAGCGTAATCGCTTTTATGAAGGTGATGCGCTTGAGGTTGTTGAGCCGAATAAGAAACCATACAGGATTATTGTAGAAGATTTGTATAACATTACAGAGGATGTAAAGTCTGATGTTGCTAATAAAGCAACGAATACATATTCGTTCAAATGTGATGTTTCTGTTTCATCCGATGCAATATTCCGTCGCCAAAGAACTGAATAATTACGAAACCCCTTGTCCAAACTAAACAAGGGGTATTTTTATGCCAAAAAGATTTATTTCCTTATTATCTGTTTTTATTTTTATTTTCACCTCATTAGCAGGCAGATGTGCTTATATTGCTCTTAGTAATACTTATCAGGTAGCAGATACTTATAACAGTTATACATTGAAGATTGGTACGCTTTATACTAATTTTTATGATAGAACAGGTATTAAACTTAATAACAATAAAACATATTATGCTGCCGTAATCAGGCCCAATGAAAAATGTTTGTCTGAACTTGATAAACTTTTTACTGCGGATGAAATTAAAGAAATAACCGAGGAGTTGTCTGACGGTTATCCAATAGTAAAATATATTGAAAAATTTGCTGATACAAAATATATTAAACTGTTTAAATGTTATGATAATTCCGTTTCTGCCTGCCGACATCTTCTTGATAAATCATGCGGTGGAATCGAAAATTATGCTTCGGAAGAAATTGGTTCTTTATCAGTGAATTTTTCAGTCGATGCATTAGGCAGACTTCTAAGCGGTGATGAAGGCACGGTTGTAAATGATAATTATGACAGTAATGACGGAATTGTGCTTTCAATTGACAGTAAACTTCAGTCCATTGCCGAGGATGCTGCAAAGTCTATCCCAAAAGGTGCTGTCGTTATACTTGATACACAAACATCTGAGATTCTTGCCTGTGTGAGCAAAGGTGACGATTATGTTAATCGCGCATTATCGCCTTATGCAATCGGCTCCGTTTTTAAACTGGTTGTGGCAGTATGTGCTTTGGAGAATAATATTGACCCTTTATACACTTGCACCAGTAAAATAAAAGTCGCAGATATGACGGTTCATTGCCAGAAAAACAAAAGACATTCTATGCAAACAATAAAAACGGCTCTGGCTAATTCCTGTAATTGTTATTTTGTTAATCTTGCATTGAAATTGGGTTCTGATAAAATTAATGAAACTGCAAAGAAATTGGGATTTGGTTCTTCGTTTAATATTTATAGAAATTGGAATGTAAATTCAGGGACATTCCCGGATGAAAATACTTTATCCTCCCGCGGACAGCTTGCTTTGATAGGCTTCGGGCAGGGAAAACTGACGGATTCTCCGCTTCATTTTGCTTCTGTCATTTCCTGCATAGCAAATGGAGGTTCTTACAACAGTCCGACATTGGATATTTTGAGTACATTGATTAAAGATGAGGATAAAGAAAAAGATAAAAATCAGGTCATTTCAGAAAATACTACTGAAAAAATAAAAGAATATATGCACTATGTTGTTACCAACGGCACAGGTTCAACTGCAGATTATCATAATAAAACAGCAGGGAAGACAGCAACGGCACAGAGCGGCATTTATAATAATCAAACTGAAATACTCAATACTTGGTTTGCAGGATTTTATCCATATAATTCTCCTAAATATTCAATTGTTGTTATGCGTGAAAACGGTACAAGCGGAGCAGGGGATTGTTGTCCTGTTTTTCGCTCAATTGTTGAAAAAATTGACAAAATGTAGTATAATTACCATGAGGTGATTATATGCAGCCAAGTAAAATTAAAACATTGATGATATATCAGATACTCGATAATTTCAGCGATGATGAGCATCCGCTGTCAACAACGGATTTGATTGATATGCTCGCCCAAAGAGGAATTAAAAGTGAACGCAAATCAATTTATTCTGATATTAAAACTTTAAACTCGCTTGGTTTTGATATAATGACCGCTATGACACCCAAGCGCGGTTATTTTATGGCTAATCGTAAATTTGAACTCCCTGAGGTTATGCTTCTTATCGATGCGGTAACGAGTGCAGGATTTATAACTCCAAAAAAAACACAGATACTTGTTGAAAAACTGAAAACCCTAGTTTCAGATGAACAGGCAAAGTCGATGATCAGTCAGGTTTACGTTGATACAAATGCTTCAAAATGTGATAATGAAGAAATATATATTGTTATCAATCAGCTCCATGAAGCAATTATGAAGAAGAAAAAAGTCAAGTTTATTTATAGGCGTCGTTCTATTGATGTTAAGAATAAAAAGAGGAATACAGACAAATCCTTTTTTGTATCGCCTTATGCACTTTTATGGAAAAATGACCACTACTATCTTGCATGCAACAATCAGAAGTATGACAACCTTATGAATTTAAGGGTTGACAGAATTAAGAAAATCTCAATCGTATCTGCAGACGCACGTCCCATAAGTGAAGTGAGTTCCTATAAAGATGAATTCGATATTGCAGATTATTCTTCCAAGATGTTTAATATGTTTTCAGGTGAAGATGCAAAAATTACATTGCGGTGTTCCTTAAAGTTGCAGGAAGAAATGCTGGATAGATTCGGTAAGTCAATACCATTGACCGCTGCGGATTCATCACATTTTGACACAACAGTGAATGCTGCAATCAGTGACGGCCTTGTATCATGGATTATGCAGTATGGCAGTGATATAAAAGTTCTCGATCCTCCTGAACTTATTGAAATGATTAAAACAAAGGCTAATGATATATTAAATTCATATTAAAATGAATTAAGCGGTTATTTTAACCGCTTATTATTTTTGTTGTCTCTTCAGCAAAGAATAAACCCCCGGTTCAACCGGGGGAAATAAAAAGCTTTAGTAAAAATAAACTCGCCGAGCTTAATGCAAGGCGAGAGTATTGGCGAAAAAATAACCTCGCAGTATAATAGAAACGGTTT
>JAETRQ010000007.1 GCA_021770095.1 Eubacteriaceae bacterium
GAGGTTATTTTTTCGCCAACACTCTTGCCTTGCATTAAGCTCGGCGATTTTATTTTTACTAAAGCTTTTTATTTCCCCCGGTTGAACCGGGGGTTTATTCTTTGCTGAAGAGACAACATTGGTAACGGCAAGGAAAAAATCCTTGCCGTTATCTCTCAAAAGTCTCTCACCTAAACGCTCCCAATCGCTCTCGTTCGGTTTTGGATATGAAAGATTTTTAGGTCTCTGAAAGTCTCGCAGAAAATCTCAACAGAAAAAACAAAAAAGAAATCGCCCTTAATCAGTAGCAGATTGAGGGCGATTTTGGACTATTTACGGCAATTTTGCAAAGAAAAAAGGCTTAGAACATCCAAATTCCAAGCCTGTGGCAGAGGTATAAGGATTCGAACCTTAAATGACGGAGTCAGAGTCCGGAGTGTTACCGTTACACTATACCTCTGTATCGCTATTGCTGGATAATTTTATCACAAAAAAATTCAAATGTCAAGAATATATTTTAATAAATTCAAATTAATATATTTTCACTTTTGCTATATAGTAAAAACAGCCGCAGAAATTGCCTGTGACTGTTCTTTGAAAATTGATTTAACCGAAAAGAGTAATAATATCTACAACTTCGTCATTCTTATCTTTGATATGAGCATCTTTATGAATTATCATACCATTTTCTGACTCAAATATTGTTTCAACTAATATAATATCTTTGTCTTCAAATAAATCTTTTGTTGATTTTAACTCAAACATCTTCTGCCCCTTTCACTTTATTGTGATTTCAACCACAATAAAATAATACGACTTTTGAGTACATATTACAAAAGATAATTAAAGTTTATAAAAATTTCATCATCCGTTTTTGACATCTTTAACAGAAAGATTCAGATTTGTGTCATTGCTGAGGCAATCTATTATATCATCATATGATGAACAATAATGATAGAGCAATTTAAAGTTATCATTCATAAAGTGCTGTTCAATCGCACGGTCAATCATAGATTCCATAGAAGAATAATAACCATTTATATTATAAATAATAATCGGTTTGTTATGTCTGCCGAGTTGCTTTAATGTTAAAATCTCAAACAATTCTTCAAAAGTACCGATACCTCCCGGCACTATAATAAACGCATCTGCTCTGTTTTCCATCTCTGCTTTGCGTTCACGCATAGTCTCAGTAAAAACAAGTTCGTCACAATCTTCATAAATTGCTTCAACGTCCGCCTCCTGAAAGAATGTAGGAATAACACCTGTAATTTTAGCGCCGCCTTGCTTAAATCCACGTGCTGCTGCACCCATTAAGCCCATTGCCCCTGCACCAAAAACAAGATTATGATGATTTTTTGCAAGAAGTGTTCCCATATCCTCAACCGTTTTTATATAACTGCAATCTATTTCATTACTGGCAGCACCGAATACACAAATATTCATTACTGTCCTCCTTTAATATTTATATTAATAATATATGCCAAATTCAAAATAATTTTAACACAGTGTTAATTTTGTGTCAATTCAATTGTTTTTATTAAACATTTATAGTATAATATTTTAAATTTATTATAGAAACTGGTGCAATATTGAAAATTTTAGCAATCGGTGACGTTGTATCTCAGCAAGGCTGTGATTATTTAAGAAAAGAATTACCAAAACTAAAAAAAGAACTCGGTATTGATATTGTTATTGCTAACGGAGAAAATTCTGCCGTCGGCAACGGCGTTTTACCGCAAAGTGCAAATCATATATTAGACAGCGGAGTGGATGTTATCACTCTTGGTAATCATAGTTTGAAAAGAAAAGAAATATATAATTATCTTGATGATGATAATCCGATTATCCGCCCTGCAAATTATCATAGCAGTGCACCCGGAAGAGGATATATGATAATAGATAAAGGCTACTGCCAGGTTGCAGTAATCAATCTGCAGGGTACTATGTTTATGGATAATATAGAAAATCCTTTTGTAATTATAAATAACATTATTGATACAATAAAAAAGCAAGGTATCCATAATATCCTTATTGATTACCATGCAGAAACTACATCTGAAAAAAGGGCAATGGGATTTTTCCTTGACGGACAAGTATCTGCTGTTTTCGGTACACATACACATGTGCAAACCAGTGACAATCAAATTTTGCCTAATGGGACAGGTTATATCACTGATCTTGGCATGACAGGACCTTATTACGGTGTACTCGGAGTTAATCCTGAGTGCGTAATTCATAAATTCAGAACGAATATGCCTGTCAGATTCACAGTTGATGACGGACCATGTGTACTTGAGGGATGCTTGTTTGAAATTGACAACAGTACAGGCAAAACAATCAATACCCAATTAATTAGGAGATAACAATGCAAAAAAAATATTTTGCTTTGATATTGGCAATCATAATGCTCATTTCCTGTTTTACGGGGTGTGCAAACAACAATGATGATACAGTGGTTACTACACAAACAACTACTGCAAAAGAAAAAGACAACTCATCTTTTAAACTGAGTTTCACACAGGCTGACAGTCTTGACCCGTTCAAAGCAACCACACAGAACAATCAGGTACTTGCATCACTTGTATTTGAATCACTTTTTGACCTTGATGAGAATTATGAGCCGATAGCCAATATCGCCACAGGATATGCATTTATTGATTCAAAAACATTAAAAGTGGATATAAATCAGCAAATCCGATTTTCAGACGGAAGTGAGCTGGATCTTGAAGATGTTATATTTTCAATCAATGCAGCAAAAAAATCAGCAGCATACGGCAGTTCACTTGACTCTATCGGCAATGTGGAAGCAGACGGAAATTCTGTGATTATAAAACTGAACTATGCTAATCCAAATGCAGTAAACCTGCTCACCTTCCCCATCACATCAATAAAAGATAATGAAGACGGATTTCCTGTCGGCAACGGAAGATACAAATATCAGAACAATAACGGAAAAATCACTTTAGTAGTTAACGGTGAGGACTTTGATCCTTATATCAACACAATAACACTTGTCAACATTGCGTCATCCGATTCAATTGACAATGCAGTGAATATCGGCAACATTTCATATGCGTTCAGAGATATGAGTATTGACGCATCAAAACGAATGTCCTGCTCAAAAAAGGCTGTTGATATGAACAATCTTGTTTATATCGGTGTTAATTCAAAATACGGTATAACATCGAACAATCAGATAAGACAGGCAATATCCTTGGCAGTAAACAGAAACACTTTGGTTGAAAGTGCATATTCAGGATACGCACAACCGGCACTGTCCGTATTCAATCCAAATTTCAAAATGACAGAAAACATATCCATCTTTTCTGAAAATGAAGATTTATCCGCCGCAAGACAGGCAATAAATCAAAGCGGATATGAAAGTGATAAACTGACACTTTCTATCCTGGTTGACAAAAATGAAAACAAGAATGCCGCTGCCAACCTGATTAAAACGCAGCTTGAGAGTGTAGGGTTCAGTGTTAAGGTTGAAAGCGTTAATTACAAAGAGTATGCAAGACGTATCGGAAAAGCAGAATTTGATCTATATATCGGTGAAGTTAAACTTGCAAGTGATATGTGTCTGTATCCGTTTCTTGATTCAAAAGGCGGAGTAAGTTATGGAATTGATCACAAAAAATTGAATTGTGATAATCTGTATATAAGATACCTTAACGGCTCTGTTGAACTTGAAAAATTCATTTTGTCATTTTATAACGAAATGCCTTATATTCCACTGCTTTACAAAAAAGGAATGATATGTTATTCCAAAGCAATGAACGGAGATATGCAGGGATATTATAACAATTTCTTCTCAAATATTGACAGTTGGAATTTTAATTCTTGATTTAAGTAATAACAGGACATATAATTAGTATATAGAATATTGGAGGTGTTCAAATGATTAAATTGGAAAACCCTAATGGATATATTGAAATTACAAATAATTATTTTGCAAATCTGGTAGGCAGAGCAGCACAAAGCTGTTTTGGTGTAACAGGTATGGTAAACTCAAATCCATACAGGTCACTGAAAAGTGCAATCAAAAGCAAGGTGTCAGGTGACAATTCCGACCAAGGTGTTATTGTTAAGAGTGTTAACGGCAACCTAATTATTGATTTGCATATTTCTGTTTCATACGGTGTAAATATAAGCGCAATTGTTGAAAGTATTGTCAACAAAGTCCGCTACACTGTTGAGGAAGCAACTGACTTAAAAGTATCAAAAGTAAATGTTTACATTGATGCTCTTAACTGATTGGAGATAATTTATGATAACTGGTTTAATGTTTCGTGACTCAATAATATCTGCTGCAAATAATATTGCAAACAGCAGACAGGCTGTTGATGCACTGAATATATTCCCTGTTCCTGACGGTGATACAGGTACAAATATGAGTATGACAATCGGTGCTGCTGCAAAAGAAATGGCAACACTGCCTGACAACTGCACAATTGAAGAGGCATCTGCACACTGTGCTTCTGCCCTGTTAAGAGGTGCAAGAGGTAATTCAGGTGTTATTCTTTCTCTTATTTTCCGAGGATTTTCAAAAGGATTCAAAGGACTTAAAGAGGCAGGGAGCAAAGATATTGCAAACGCTTTTAAAGAAGGCGTAGATGCCGCATACAAAGCAGTAATGAAGCCAACCGAAGGAACAATTCTGACTGTAATCAGAGAAGCAAAAGATGCCGCTGTTGAAATGGCAGAAATTCAGGATGACCCGCTTGAAGTTGCTTTTGCAGCACTTCAGGCAGGAAAAGAGGCATTGGCTAAAACACCTGACCTCCTCCCTGTTTTGAAAAAAGCAGGCGTAGTTGATGCAGGCGGACAGGGTCTTATTCTTGTATTTGAAGGTATGGAGAGCGTATGGCACAATGGTGTGATCATACAATCTCTTGACGGATCAGGCGTAACCCCTGTTTCCGTTCCGTCAAAGTCAACTGTTGCCAATGCATCAGATGATATAGAATTCGGATACTGTTCCGAATTCCTGATTGAAAAAAGCAACAATGCAAAAGAAAAAGATCCGCTCAGACTCAGAGCATATCTTGAATCAATCGGTGACTGTGTGGTTGTTGTTGATGACAATGATATAATCAAAGTACATGTACATTCAAATGAACCGGGCAATGTTATACAATCCGCACTTAAATACGGTCAGTTGATTAATATTAAAATTGATAATATGAGATACCAGCATGCAAATGCCGAGGTTGGTGTAAAAGACGGTGATAAAATCATTGAACCGATTGCAGCCGAACCTAAAAATGATTACGGATTTGTAGCAGTATGTGCAGGTCAGGGACTTGAAGAACTGTTTTCTGACATTGGTGCCGATGTCGTAGTCAGCGGCGGACAAACAATGAACCCTTCAACGGATGATATTTTAAACGCAGTAATGAGTACACCGGCAAAGACAGTCTTTGTTCTGCCAAACAACAAAAATATTATAATGGCGGCAGAACAAGCAATACCGCTCGCCAATGACAGAGAAGTGAGAGTACTGCAAACAAAAACAATTCCGCAGGGAATTTCTGCTCTGCTGTGTTTTGATGACACTTGTGATGCTGATGAAAACCAGATGAATATGATGGCGGCAGCACAGGCAGTTGAAACCGCACAGGTTACTTTTGCCGCTCGTGACAGTGAGGTTGATGGACAACAGGTTCACGAAGGCGAAATTATGGGACTATGCAACGGCAAAATAAAATATATCGGCAAAGAGATAACCGATATAGCTTTCAAAACAACTGACAAATTGTTCAGAAAAAATGAGCATTCCCTCATCACAATTATATATGGTGAAGGGGTTACCGAGGAAGACGCTGATGCCGTGACACAAAAACTGCAGAACAAATACGGAAATGATGTTGAAATCAGTGTTGTAAACGGCGGTCAGCCTGTATATTATTTTATAATATCAGTAGAATAAACGGAAATGATAACATTTATATCGGAGCATAAGTATGCTTAACTTAGAAAGTGATATTAAATTCATTAAAGGCGTTGGTGCAAAAAGAGCTGAGTTATTTTATAAACTCGGCATTTTTTGCGTTGATGCCCTTATTCATTTTTATCCCAGAAAATATGAGGACTGGACGCAGACCAAAACAGTAAGCGAAGTCAATAACGGTGATAACATTTCAATAAAAGCCACTATGATTACACCGGTTAAAGAGCATATGATAAGACGAGGAATGACGCTTTATAAATGCAGATTCAGTGATGGTGATAATATCATTAATGTCACTATTTTCAACAACACATATCTGGCACAGTCACTCCGAATTTATGAAGATTATATATTATTTGGTAAAATTGAAAAGAATTTAACCACAGCAGCAATGTCATCACCTAAAATAGAAAAGATAGATACAGGAATACGGGTACACCCCATTTATCCGGCAAGCGGCAAACTGACATCCAATATGATTGCCAAAGTAATCAAAACCGCACTTGATAATCTTGATACAATTCCTGAGACCCTTGACATTGGCATACGGAAAAAATACAATTTAATCTCTCTTGATAAGGCTGTCAGAAGCATACATTCCCCTGAAAATGAAAGCGAAATATATGAAGCACGAAAACGACTGATTTTTGAAGAACTGCTCACGCTGCAACTTGGATTATTAAAACTAAAGTCGAATAAAAAAAGCAAAACATCCATACACATAACAAAAGACTATACAGATGAATTTTTGCCGCTTCTCCCATACGCACTGACCAATGCTCAGCAAAGGGCAATTAGCGAATGTATAACCGATATGCAGGGAGTTTATCCTATGAACCGACTGCTGCAGGGTGATGTCGGGTCCGGTAAAACCGCAGTTGCATCGGGAATAATCTATACTGCAGTAAAAAACGGATACCAATGCGCCTTAATGGCACCTACTGAAATACTCGCTCAGCAACACTTTGAGAGTATAAGCAAAACATTCAGAAACACAAACATCAAAATCAGATTGCTGACAGGTGCAACAAAAGCTGCGGAAAAACGAGAAATAAAATCACAATTAATGGAAGGTACAATTGATTTATTAATCGGTACACACGCAATCATCCAAAATGATGTTGCATTCAAAAACGCAGGATTGATGATTACTGACGAGCAGCACAGATTCGGTGTGAAGCAAAGAGCAGCTCTTGCAGATAAGGGAGAAGATATACACACACTTGTTATGAGTGCAACACCAATACCGCGTACCCTTGGATTGATAATATACGGAGACCTTGACATCAGTATACTTGACGAACTTCCTCCCAACAGACAGGAAATACGAACAGATGTTGTTGATTCAAGATATAACAACCGACTATACAAATTCATAAAAGATGCAGTTAACAGAGGTGAACAATGCTATATAATCTGCCCGATGGTTGAAGAAACTGAGGAATCGGTAAATTTAAAATCCGCTGAACAATTTGCAGAAGAATTATCACAAACCGCTTTCCGCGGATACAATCTGGGACTGCTGCACGGAAAAATGAAAGCAAAAGAAAAGGATGCTGTGATGAAAGCATTTGCAGACGGAGACGTGCAGATTCTCGTATCCACCACTGTTGTTGAAGTTGGGGTTGATGTGCCCAATGCAACAATTATGGTGATTGAAAATGCCGAAAGATTCGGACTTTCACAACTGCACCAGTTGCGCGGAAGAATCGGAAGAGGAAGCAAAAAAAGTTATTGTGTACTTGTATCTGACAGTAAGAGTGAGAATGCAAGGAACCGACTGATGACTATGAAAAAATACAGCGATGGATTTAAAATTGCAGATGAAGATTTAAAGAACCGAGGGCCCGGTGACTTTTTTGGTGAACGGCAGCACGGTCTTCCAAATCTTAAAATTGCTGACATGCTGGAAGACATTGATATTCTTCATATGGCACAGAACTGTGCAAAAGAGATTCTTGCCGAAGACAATAATCTTGATGCTGATAAAAATAAACATCTTTGTGAGAATATCACAAAGATGTTCAGAACTATCAATTATTAAATAATACACAAATAACATAGGGTGGAGTTTACTCCACCCTAAAATCATATTCAGAACAAGTAAAACGCACCTATGCAGAACCTGTTATAACTTTAATAACATTTATTGTGCATCCGTGGTTTCAGGCTGCGTAGTTGTTACAACTTCACCGTAAACCTGAAGAATAACTTCTTCACCAACGGCAACGGTTTCTCCCAAAGCAGGAGCTGTTCCGTAACTTGATTTGACTGTATTTTTTGCATGACCGCCATCATTATATATCTCAACAGTAGAAACTTTGAAACCTAAATCTTCAAGTTTCTTTGTTGCTTCTTCAAGAGTAAGTCCGCCGACATCAGGTATAACTTCAGTCTTAACACCTTTGCTGACAGTAAGAACAATTTCTGTTTTCTCGTCAACCTCTTCGTCTTTTGCAACACTTTGCTTGAAAATCACACCTTCTGCTGCTTCATCTGAATAATCAGCAGTGAAAGTAATCGTGAACTGCTCATTCCATACACCGTTATTTTCAATATCACTTTGCGTATAACCAGGTGATACAAAATCAGGTACAGCATAAGTTGCCAGAGTTGTAACAGGGGCAGTCGTATCTTCTTCTTTTCCAAAACTGAAACCGCCTGTTTTCATAACATACACACCCACTGCAACAGCAGCAATAATCAGAACAACAAGAATTGCAATTACCGCTTTTGTACCCTTTTTTGCCTTCTTGTCTTCAGGGTATTCAGGATACCCTCTGTAATGCTCCTCCTGTTCAACAGGGGTAATTTCAGGCTCTTTTTTTATTATCGGATTTGGCTGAGCTGCTGCAGCAACAACAGAAGGTGCCACATTCAGCTGCTCACGGAATGATTCAACAGACTGTGTTCTTTTCTCAGGATAAACCTGAAGTCCGCCGCCCAATGCTTTGATTACATGAGTAGGAATTTTTTCTGCAATAATATTAGGAATCATGAGTTTGTCATTTGTCTCCCTTGACTTCGCGTCAGGGGGATTCTGCCCTACCAATGCACGGAAAATACATGCAGAAAAAGCATAAATATCGGTTGCAGAACACATTTTATGATTATTATCATACTGCTCAAGTGCAGTATATCCCTCATTTGCATTAAATTCCAAATCAGATGAGAAAATGTTTGATTCCGAAATACAGAACCCTTTCAGTCTCATCTTTCCGTCACGGCAGAGCACCAAATTTTCAGGGCAAATACCACCATGAATGATTCCGTTGGAATGAAGCGACTCAAGCGTTGTAAGAACAGGCATAAACATTAATCTTGCCTGATCCCAAAGGATATTTCCATCAGGATTCCTTAACAGAAATTCGCGAAGCGGAATGGATTCCATATACTCACTGACTGCATAAGCAGTACCGTTAAGTTCAAACACATCATAGGTCGGAATAACGGCAGAAAGGTTACGCATTTTTATTATAGTTGTCCACAAATTAATAAAAGAAGCCTTATACTTCTCATAATTATTCTTATATCTTTCTCTGATATGAACCTCTCGGTTACCCTCAAGTCTGTTGGCAATACCTTTCGGCAGGAATTCTCTTACAGTAATTTTTGATTCCAACTGCATATCATATGCCATATATACAACAGCATCACTGTCATGGCACACAACGGCACCGATAACATATCTGTCATTAAGAACAGTTTTAGGTTGAAGATACATCATATCAACTTGTGTATCATTATCATAATCACAATTTGTACACACACTGCCTTCTGTCAGTTCTTCAAAGCAGTTCATACAAAGATTATCTATATCGTTCACACTATCACTCCATATATTATATATAAAATAATAATACCAATCCGGCACCTCTTTGTCAAGAAGTCATTGAATATAGAAAATAAATATTGTATAATAATGAATAACAAACAGAAAGGTACTATAGATATTATGGCTTCATTTGCATTTATTAAAGAATTGGCAGAGAAAAAAGATAAAAACGGAAACGGTTTTCTTGATTTGACGGTTATCGGCAGTGATAAAAAAGAATATCCTGCAAAAGTATGGAGATTTGAAAATAACGGTCAATTTGAAACCGGACAGGTAGTTGAAATTGAATATACCGTTGATAATTATAAAGGCAAAACACAGTTAACAATAACCGGCATCAAACAAGGACCTGATGAGATGATTAAGGAATTTGTTCCGGCATCTGACCATGACGGCAAGGCTGTGTTTTCAATGCTGCTGAATAAAGTAAATGATTTCAATGATAATGATTTAAAAACAATTGTATCCGCAATTATGCTGAAATACCGAGATAAAATTGAGGTTTTCCCCGCTGCTTATCGTCTGCACCATGCAATTGTCGGCGGACTGATGCTGCATACTGCATCCATTGTGGAAATGGCTGAAAAAATCTGCTCAATCTATCCTAATATCAACAGGGAACTTTTGCTGTCAGGTGCAATACTGCACGATGTTGCAAAAACATTTGAAATGCAAACAAGCAAGACAGGACTTTGCAGCGGATACACAGTTGGCGGTGAACTGATTGGTCATCTTGTGAAAGGTGCAATGTATATTGAAGAAACAGCCAAAGAACTTGGCATAAGCAACGAAAAAGTAACATTGCTTGAACATATGGTTCTGTCTCATCATGGTGTACCTGAATACGGCTCACCGGTCAGACCTATGTTTGTTGAAGCAGAAGTTTTATCTGCACTCGACTCACTCGATGCTACGATATTTGAAATCAATAATGCTACACATAAGGTGGAGGCAGGTACTTTCACTGAAAGGCAGTGGGCACTTGATAACAGAAAGTTATACAATCATGGACTTTCAACAAATGAACATATAGTTAATTTGGGGGATTAAATGGAAAACTTAGTAAATGAAAACTGGACTGAAATAAAAATAACAGTTAAAACAAAAGATATTGAAAGTGCCGGCAATATTGCCAATATGGTTGTTCCTTACGGAATATATATCGAAGATTACTCCGACCTTGAAGGCGAGGTAATGGAAATTGCACATATTGATCTTATTGAAGAAGAATTACTGAAAGCAGACCGCACAAAAGGTATAATACATGTTTATGTCAATCCGCATGAAAATCCGCTTGAAGCAGTATCATTCATCAAAGAAAGACTTGAAAATCTAAATATAGAACATACTATAACAATCGCAGATTGTGCAACAGAAGATTGGGTAAACAACTGGAAACAATATTTCCATCCAATGCCTATTGGTGAAAAACTGCTTATACGGCCCACCTGGGAAGATGAATATGATTCTGCCGGCAGAAAAGTGTTGCATATTGAACCGGGACTTGCTTTTGGCACCGGCAGTCATCCTACCACTAAATTATGTCTTGAAACACTTGAAAAATACATTGATGAAAACTCGACAGTTCTTGACATTGGATGCGGCAGCGGTATACTGTCAATCGCATCTCTGTTGCTTGGTGCAAAAACAGCATTTGGTGTTGATATTGATTCACTCGCCGTAAAAACTGCAATCGCAAATGCAAAAGAAAATGATTTGGATGAAAGCCGTTTCACTGCCGTTCAGGGAAATCTGAGCGATAAAGTAAACGGGAAATACAGCGTTGTAGTTGCAAATATCGTTGCAGACATCATTATGGAATTCAACAAAGAGGTTGCTGATTTTCTGGATGATGACGGTGTATACATTACAGGCGGAATTATAGAGAACAGAGAAGATGAAGTCCTATTCTCTTTTGCTCAAAATGGTTTTGAAGTAAAAGAAAGATTTGAAGAAAAAGGCTGGCTGGTTTTTGTAGTTCAAAAAATAAAATAAAGTATCAAAATGACCCCATTCCCTCAATAGAGAGAATGGGGTCTATTATTGCATCAAAAAACCAAATGAATCAAAGCACAGATTATCACACCGACAGAAAGAGGTGTCAACACTGACATAAGCGTCCATTTAATACTCTTTGTCTCTTTCCATATTGTCAGCAGTGTTGTTGAGCATGGGAAGTGGAACATGGAGAAAATGCAGGTACAAAGCGCCGTTACCCAAGTCCATCCATTATCGACAAGAATGGTCTTAAGACTATCAAGCGATGAATAATCACCCATCTCCCCTGTTGATAAATATGCCATTAATGCAATTGGGATAACGATTTCATTCGCAGGGAATCCAAGAATAAACGCAAGAAGCATTACACCGTCAAGACCGACAAAATGCCCTATCGGATCAAGCAACTGAGCAATATAACAAAGCAAACTTGTATCACCAACAGATATATTGGCAAGAATCCATATAATCAATCCCGCAGGTGCAGCAACTATAACAGCACGAAAAAGAACAAATACGACCTTTTCACGTATTGTATCACCAAGAAGTTTTAATATCTTAGGTTTTCTGTACGGAGGAAGTTCAAGAACAAATGAACTGTTAACACCTTTGAGCACAGTTGATGTCAGAACTTTTGATGAAGCAAAAGTCATCATCATTGAACACGCAATAAGCGCTAATAAGATAAGTGCAGAGACAAAACTGTTGGAGCAGAAGAACATGGATATTATCGCAATCAAAAGCGGAAATCGTCCGTTGCATGGAGTAAGCGAATTCGTAATAATGGCAACAAGCCGTTCACGCGGAGAATCAATAATACGGCATCCTGTCACACCAACAGCATTGCATCCAAAGCCCATACAGGTTGTGAGTGCCTGTTTACCGCATGCCCCGCAGCGTTCAAATGCACCGTCAAGATTGAATGCAATACGAGGCAGAATTCCGAAGTCCTCGAGCAGTGCAAATAGAGGAAAGAATATTGCCATCGGCGGCAGCATGACTGCCACTACCCATAAAAGCACCCGCAGAATTCCATTAACCAAAATACTGACAATTGTTTTTGAAATACCTATACCAATCATTGCCTCGGCAAGCCAAACTTCAAAGCTGTCAAAAGCAGTACGCAGTAAATCAGATGGATAATTTGAACCTGCAATTGTTATCCATAAAACAACACTAAATAGCAAGAGCATAACCGGAATTGATGTATATTTACCAAGCAGAATTTTATCAAGCAACCGTTCACGTTTTTCTTTTTTTGACGGAAGGGAATTCACTGCTTTATTATTAATTTCGCTTGCTCTGTCAAGAAGAGCCTTTGTAACCTTCTTGGTATATATATCAGATGAAATTTCAAACTGTTCCAAAACTCTCTTGCCATTATCAAGTTTACAGCAAAGCGGACATTCTTCAAAAATATTTTCACCGAACTGTGATTGGAAAGATTGGTTGAAACTATCATTATTTTCAAGTATACGAAGAGCAAAAAATCTGCTGTTTTTATCTGTCTCAATAGAATGTTTAAGCCCTGCCTCAACATGACTTGCTGCAAGTTCGATTGCACCTGAATATTTTGTTTGGACAACAGTATTCTCAACAGTACCGTTACAAATCAAATGAACCTGTTCAAGCAGTTCGTTTATTCCTTTACCGCTGCGTGCAGTTGCCTGAACAACAGGAACACCAAGCATGGAACTCAGTTCATGAATATCAATCGTAATATTCTTTTTTTTCGCCTCATCAGCCAGATTGAGGAGCAGAACGATTTTCTCTGTAACCTCTAACACCTGAAGGACTAAATTGAGATTGCGGATTAATCCTGTTGCATCAACCACGCATACCACACAATCATAATCCTCAAAACATATATAATCTCTTGCAAGGCGTTCTTCCTCACTTGATGAAAGAAGGCTGTATGTACCGGGCAAGTCAACAAGTTCATAATCATTGAACTTGTAATAATACTCGCCCTTTGCAATATCTACGGTTTTTCCTGTCCAATTCCCTGTATGCTGATGTGAGCCTGTTATCTCATTAAACACAGTGCTTTTACCGACATTGGGATTGCCCATTAAAAGCACCTTTTTCTTTTTTTTCACAATATCACTCCTATCAGATCTGCATCTTTTTTACGCAGTGCGACTTTTGTTCCACGAACATTAAAAGCAATGGGAGTACCAAACATTCCCACATTCATACAGGTGATATCCTGACCTTCAACAAATCCCATATCAAAAAGTCTTCTTAACAATACAGTATCATTTTGAATATGTGTAATTTTGCCTGCCTGATTTTCTTTCATCTGTGAAAGAGTCATATCATCACCCCATCAATCACATTCTATGATGAGCAATACAAAAGGTGATTATAGACACATACAGATTAAAAATTATATGTTGAATTTATATGAATATAATGATAAAATATAAGAGAAAAACCATATAAATAAGGGGTAAATTTTATGGAAAAACTTAAGTATTTTGTTAATGGTGAATTCAAGGATTCAAAAACAGATGTATGGTATGACCTGCACAATCCGTCAACAGGTGAAATTACAGGTCAGGCACCATGCTGTACAAATAATGAAGTACTTGAAGCCATTGAAGCTGCTAATGCTGCTTATCCTGCATGGAGAGCAACTCCGGCAAGAAAAAGAACGCAGATTCTTTATAAAGTAAGAGAACTCTTGCTCAAGCATATGGACGAACTCACTATGCTTGTTTGTGAAGAAAACGGCAAAACATGGGGTGAAGCTGAAGGCGACGTCGGCAAAGCACAGGAAGGCACAGAACTTGCAATTCAGGCACCGTCACTTATGATGGGTGAAAGTCTTATGGACGCTTCAACAGGATTTGACACAGTTAAATACCGTGAACCGATGGGCGTTTTTGCAGGAATTGTTCCTGTCAACTTCCCCGCTATGATACCATTTGGCTGGATGGCACCTGTATGCCTTGCCTGCGGTAATACTATGGTACTCAAAGCAGCATCGCTTACACCGAGAACGGCTATGAGAATCGGTGAGCTTTATAAAGAGGCAGGTATACCTGACGGTGTAATCAATATTGTTACCTGCTCAAGAAACGAGATTAACACAATCCTTGAACACCCTGATGTTAAAGGAATCACATTTGTCGGTTCAACACCGGTCGGTCTTAAGATTTATGAAAAAGCTGCTGCTAACGGAAAAAGATGTCAGGCTCTTTGTCAGGCTAAAAACCATGCACTTATCCTTGAAGACTGTGCACTTGAAAGAACAGTTGCAGGTGTAATCAACTCTGCTTACGGATGTGCAGGTCAAAGATGTATGGCACTTTCATGTGTTGTTGTACAGGAATCCATTGCAGACAAATTTGTTGCTGAACTGAAAGCACAGGCACAGAACATCAATTGCGGTCCTGCTTGGGATAAGGCAACGCGTCTTGGTCCGATTACTTATGAAAAGCATTATAAAGAAGTGCTTGCAGATATTCAGAAGGGTATTGATGAAGGGGCAACACTTGTGCTTGACGGAAGAAATCCGAAAGTACCTGAAGGATATGAAAACGGATACTTTGTAGGTCCGACAATTTTTGACAATGTTACAGTAGATATGACAATCGGAAGTGACGAAGTATTCGGTCCTGTTCTTTGTGTTAAGAGATGCAAAGACTTTGATGAAGGACTTGCAATTATGAACGCAAATCCTTATGCAAACGGCTCTGTTATCTATACACAAAGCGGATATTATGCCCGCCAGTTTGCAAGATATACAGACGGCGGACAGGTAGGCATCAATGTAGGAATTCCTGTTCCGGTCGGATTCATTCCTTTCAGCGGTCACAAGCAAAGTTTCTTCGGCGATCTCCACTGCCTTGGCAAGGATGCTTACCGTTTCTTTACAGAAAGCAAATCCGTTACCCAGCATTGGTTTGATGAAGAAGAAAAGAAAGCAAAAGAAGTTGACACCTGGGATGGCTTGCTTTAAAAGATAATCAATACAAATATTTAAACATACTCAATGCCGTAATGAAAAATCATTACGGCATTTTTTTGCATAAAATATTAAATAAATTTTAGTCTGATTTGTACAAAAATACCATTGACTTTTGTACAGATTGTACTAAAATATAGCTGTTAAATTTTTATCAAAGAGGAAGATATATGGGAAATCAATTTATTATGCCAAAACAAGTTTTTTACGGAGAGAATGCACTGCAAAATGCATCTGAATCATTTTCTGCTCTCGGTAAAAAAGCACTTATAGTCACAGATCCGATGATGGTAAAACTCGGCAACACAAAACTTGTTACCGATATTCTTGATAAAAATAAAATTGAATATTCAATATATGACCAAATCACAGGCGAGCCTACTGATAAAATGATTGAAAGCGGTGTAAAAATATACCGTACAGAAAAATGCGACTTTCTTATAGCCGTGGGAGGCGGTTCACCGATAGATTCCATGAAAGCAATCGGTGCCATTATAACGAACGGAGGCTCAATTGACGATTATCTCGGCAAAATAATCACAATACCGACTCCGCCGATGGTTGCAATTCCAACCACTAGCGGAACAGGTTCCGAAGCAACACAGTTCACTATCATTACCAATACGGAAAGGGATATAAAAATGCTGCTTAAGGGTGCAGTACTTATGCCGGACATTGCAATTGATGATCCTGCATTCACAATGACAGCACCAAAAAGTGTTACTGCTGCAACAGGACTGGATGCACTTTGCCATGCTGCTGAGGCGTACACATCACGTAAAGCACAACCGCTTACAGACGAATTTGCACTCTCTGCAATCAAAAAGATATTCGACAACCTTCCGCTTTGTTATAACGAAGGAAAGAATACATATGCAAGAGAGCAAATGTCAATTGCAGCATTTCAGGCAGGTGTAGCATTCAATAACGCGTCCGTAACAATCATCCATGGAATGAGCAGACCCATAGGTGCCCTTTTCCACGTTCCGCATGGTATCAGCAATGCAATGCTGATGGAAAAATGTTTTGAATATATATATAACGGTGCATATGACCGTTTTGCAAACATGGCAAGAGCGATAGGCAAAGCATCATTTGAAGATAATGATAAAATTGCAGCAGAAAAATTCATCAAGGCATGCAGAGAGATTTGCAGAATTTGTGAAATACCTACACTGGCTGAATATGGCATTGACAAAGAAGAATTCTTTGCTGCTATGGATAAAATGGCAGATGATGCAATTGCATCAGGTTCTCCTGCAAACACAATAAAAGAAATATCCAAAGAGGATATTATAAAGATTTATAAATCACTTTGGAAATAAAATTTATATTAAAAAGTTGAGGTATAATGGAAATGACAAAGAAAATATTATCAATCGTTCTGGCGACTTTAATATTCATTACCGCATTCCCGATTTCAACTTTAGCGGCAACACATTGTACAAATAACAACAATCATGCTGTACGCTGCGGCAATACGGGAAAATGGTTCAAAGACTTTGACGAGGCAGAGGCGTATTGCATTTCTGTACAAAAGAGTTGGAAAGACAAATATGAAAAAGGCGAAATTTCCGAAAATGAATACAAACAAAAATGCCCTACCGGTTACTCTGCAGTCGGCTGTCACTACTGTGGCAAATGCACAAGTGATTTCTACTACGAAGCAATGTGGATAAAGTCAGGCAGTCGTTGGTGGTACAGATATAAAGACGGTTTGTATACTAAAAATGACTGGGCAAAAATCAATGGTAAATGGTATTATTTTGATAACAGTGGCTGGATGCTGACAGGTTGGCAAAATATTGATAACAAACGCTATTACTTATCATCAAGCGGAGCAATGGTTACAGGCTGGCAGGAAATCAACGGCATCTGGTATTTCTTTGAGAGTTCAGGAGCAATGAGCCGCAACAGAAAAATCGGAAATTACTACGTTGACGGCAACGGCAAAAGAGTGGACAAAATCAAATATGAACCATCATGGATTAAAACAGGAAACCGCTGGTGGTTCAGACATGCAGACGGTTCATACACAAAAAACAACTGGGAATATATCAACGGATGGTATCACTTTGACAATAAAGGATGGATGCAGACAGGCTGGCTGAAGATTGGAAGCAGATGGTATTATCTTGCATCAAACGGTGCAATGAAAACCGGTTGGCAGAAAATCGGCGGAGCATATTATTACTTTGACGATTCAGGTGTAATGAAAAGCAACTGCTGGATTGATGAATATTACGTAAATTCCAGCGGTAAATGGACGACATCAAATGACCACTATGTGCCTTGCGGAAATTCGCATAAGTGGTTTAACAACAAATATGACGCTGAAACATATGTGCACGAAGTCAGCGCCAAATGGAACCACAAAAAAGAAACCGGCGAGATAACATGGGACGAATATATTAAAAACTGCCCCGGTGGTTATGAATGCTGGTCTTGCGGTCATTGCGGCAAATGGACACTGAATTTTAAATACGACTGATAACAAAAACCATAGGCAGATAATTAAAACTGCCTATGGTTTTTGTTTAATATTTTATTTTGCCAAATCGCCGACGAGCATCATGAAGTCACCAATCTGTACACCAAACTCAGGTGCACCTTCCATAATCAACTGCTGATTTGCAGTCATCTGGAACATATCACCTGTACCCAAGAGGATTTTAAGTGCAGATGTTGCGCAATCAAATTTCATACAAAAGAACGGTTTTGCTCTTTTGTATTCACCTCGTCCTGCTCTTGATTTCCCTGCCTTAACACGCATATATGCGGTACACTCAGGATGGCCCTCAACAGCCCACTGATAACAACGGTCCGGGCTTTTTACTGCCCAATCATGAACAGCAGGATGCCCCATTTTGTTAAGTTGTGAAATACCTGATGAAAGCAGATAAAAATACAGTTTACACAGAAGAAGAGAAAGTTCTTCATCATCCTCAGGTGGTTCTGCAATACCCAAAAGAGAGGACATTTTAAGCAATACCATCATAAACTTAATAAATTTACCGAATGACTTGATTTTCATTTTTGGAAGCGAAGTCATTTTTCCTTTGAAAAATTCGTTCATCTTTTCAAGAGAAGAAAATTCAAGTTCTGCATCAATTTTTTCCTGTCCCAGATATTCACCGAGTTTAACACTCCACTCACCGTTTTCAACAATAAAATGAGTGGCCTCCTTTTCCTCAGCGTTTTTCTTGGCAGATACCTGATATATTGCATTGACGCCTTCGAACTTCTTTTTAAGTTCAGGAACATCCGTAGCAATCGTCTTGAGCAACGGCAATGCCGCTGCCATAAAGACTTTATTCGTATAACGAGTCATATCGCTTGCCATAAATAATACACTCCTTTCTTGATGATGTTGATTGGATTTTTAGAATTCATCATCCCAAGCATCATCTGCTTCAAAATCTGCGTGCATCATTTCTGAAATTGCTTCGTTAATACCATTCGCATCAATCTTAGCAATTGCAAGCAAATCTTCCTGCAATCCGATTGTTGAAAAAGCATCTTGATGGCCGAGCATTTTGAACGCACAAGCCTTTCCTGATTTTGCAACAACTTCTGCAACTGCTGAACCGAGACCGCCCATAACTTCATGGTCTTCAACAGTGATAATACGGCGTGTATCCATTACTGCTGAAAGTACTGCCTCTTCATCAATCGGTTTAATTGTATGCATATTGAGGACACGGACTTTGAGCCCTGCATCAGCCTCAGCCATACGGGCAGCCTGCATTGCCTCAAATACACACGAACCACAGGCAATAACAGTAATATCCGTACCGTCATTCATAAGAGAAGCCTTTTTATAATCAAACTTACAGTCATCAATATTTTTATAAATAACCTGATCAAATCCACGGTTAATTCTGATATAAACAGGACCCGGAATATCATAAGCAGCCTTAACTGCATGATACGTTTCTGAACCGTCACAAGGACAGATAACAGTCATATTAGGAAGAGATCTCATACAAGCCATATCTATAAGAGAATGGTGTGTTGAACCTGCCTGACCAAAAGAAGTACCTGCGTGAGTAGCAATAATTTTTACCGGAACATTCTGATAACAAATATCAGTATGAATCTGGTCAAGAGAACGTGCTGCTGTAAAAATTGCAAAAGTAGAAGCAAATGGAATCAAGCCGTTTTTCGCCATACCTGCTGCAACACCAAACAAGTTCTGTTCAGCAATACCTACATTGAAAAATCTGTCAGGGAAATGTTCACCGAACATACCGATTTTGGTTGACTTGGCAAGGTCTGCAGTAAGGGCAACAACATCCTTATGTTCTTCACCAAGTTCACACAGAGCAATACCGTAACATTCAGCAGTTGAAAGTTTTGTGGTATCAGTCATTGTATATGTCATACCGCCCATTGCTTACGCCTCCTTTTCTGCACGCTCACAGCGTTCTTTATAATATTTATCAAGGCTTTCAGCAGCCTGTTTTTCCATTGCATCATCAAGTGAGCCGTAATGCCAGAGGTAATTGTCTTTCATAAAGTCAACACCTTCACCCTTGAATGTATCCATAACAATTGCAGTCGGCTTATCTCCGCCGTCCTGATGATTTTTGATGGAAGCCTCGATAGCATCGTTGAGTTCTTTGATATTATGACCGTCTACGCGAATCACATTAAAGCCGAATGCTTCAAACTTTTTATCGACAGGTTCAACCTTCATTTCATCGTCAACTCTTCCGTCAATCATACATTTGTTGATGTCCGCAAGAACCACAACATTGGAAAGTTTGAACTGTGCAGCACTCATTGCTGCCTCCCAATTTGAACCTTCATTCAGTTCACCGTCACCGGTCAAAACAAAATTCATATAATCAATGCCTTTCACTTTTCCGGCAAGGGCAAAACCTACAGCCAATGAAAGACCATGACCCAATGAACCTGTTGAGCAGTCAGCACCTTTAACCTTATTGCAGTCAAGATGCATACCAACTTTTGCTCCGGTAAGATTGAATATCTTTAACTCATCAACCGGGAAATAACCAAGATCACAAAGAATAGGTGCATAACCTACTGCACAGTGCCCTTTAGACAGAATAAATCTGTCTCTGTCTTCCATATCCGGATTAGATGGATCAATCTTCAAAAAACGATAGTACAATGTGACCATTGCATCCATTGCACTGAGTGAACCTCCAATGTGACCTGAACCGCCCCAAATTGCTGTTTGGATAGCCATTCTTCTCATTTCGTCCGCCTTTTTCTCGAGACGGAGCCATTCTGATTTATCAAATGGCTTGTAATTAGCAGGCATAAATTTTCCCCCTTAAATATTATTTTAAATTTAATTCAGGATGATTTTTGGCAACAACACCAAAAGCATCCTCTGCAATATCAATAGCGAGTTTAACATCTTCATCCGTAATTGCAGCATTGATAAAGTGATTGTGATGAGAAGCAAGGAACAAGCCCCTTGATACACATTCTGCAATCCATTCCTGATGAAGCATAAGGCTGTCATCATTTGCTATTCTGAGATAGAACAATGCAGGCTCACCCGAAACAACAAGGTTAAAACCATGTTCCTTTGCTGCTGCTTTGAAGCCGTCGGTTATTTCTGTACCGATTTTTCTAAACATAGTCGGTATATCCAATTTCTTCATTTTAGGAATACATGCAAGGCAAGCAGCAAACGGTTCGGCACTCATCCAATAAGAACCTGTATAAACTACGGAAGAAGCAGTATTCTTCATATGTTCCTGACCGCATACTGCAGACATATTATAGCCATTTGCAAGAGCTTTGCAGAAACAGATGAGGTCTGCCTTAAAGCCGTAATAATGGTCCGAACCCTGAATATCAAGTCTGAATCCGGTACGAACATCATCAATAATAAGAACCATTCCGTGGTCATCACAGAACTTACGTACCTTTGCCCACTGCTCTTTGGTAGCACATTCATTATCCTTGAAGTTGCCGTGGTCATAAGGCTGAGCAATCAAACCTGCAACATCTCCGCCGCAAGCATCATAAGCAGCCTGCATAGCATCAATGTCAAACCATGGAACAACAATGTTGTTTTCAACTTCTTCAGGAAGGATTCCCGGATAGTCAATCTTTTGTGCCCACTGGAAATCGCCGTGATAATATCCCTTAAAGAACATCATTTTCTTTTTGCCTGTATGTGCACGTGCACACATTACGCTGAAAGTGGTTGCGTCTGAACCATTCTTCATAAAAAAGGCCCAGTCGGCACTTGCAACAGTATCTTTAAGAAGTTCTGCACATTCAACCATTTTGTATGAAGGCGAAGTTGTACAATTCCCTGTTTTCAACTGCTCCATTGCAGCAGCATCAACATCATCGTCACAATAACCGAGAACATTCGGACCGTAAGCACACATAAGATCAAGGTATTTATTTCCATCTACATCCCAAAAATATGTACCCTTGGCTTTCTGAGACATAAGAGGCCATTTTGTGATAGGAAGGAACAGACCTTCTGACGGACCGAGATGTCCGTAAACACCTGACGGAATTGCATTTAAAGCTCTTGAAAACCACTCCTGTGATTTTTCATGTTTATATTCAGGAAATTTACTCATGTTGTTATACCTCCGTTAACCTAAATACACAGCAACTCTGTCAAGAATTCTGTTAATATTATCAACCATAGAAATCATACCTGCCATATAAATATTGCCTGCACAAAGTTCTGCCATAGTGGATGCAGTACCTGTGAACAGTCCATAGGCAAGGTCTATGGTTTTAAATTCCATAATTGCTCTTGGTGTGTCCGGTTTTTCCTTAATCGTTTCAAAATGATGGTCACGGATTCGAAGTGTTGCATAACAAACATCTGTGATACCCATCTGAACATCACCGTCAACAGTATAAAGAGCAGATTGCTTTGAAATCGAGTCAGAATTGGCAAGAGCAGACAAAGCCCCTGAAATTGTGTAGAAGGTTAATATTGTTGACTCTTCAAAAAATGCCCTGTTCTTCAAATCTTCCTCATTTGGCATTAAAAGTTGTGTAAGTCTGTTTGTCAGCTTTGTAAACGGACCGAGTAAAAATGCAAGCACCTGCGGTGCATTCTTTACAGGCATACCCGGTTTGCTGTTATCAATAAGAGCATTGAATTTTTCAGGTGAAGAAAAATTCATCTTACAGGTGCAGCCATAACTGCCTTCACTCATTTTGCAACCGTCTTTGGTAAAATGGAAAGTACAGCAAGGACCGCCGGTTACATCAAAACATAAAGAAACAGGTTTCTTCAGTGACGCACAAACAGATTTAGCCTGTTCATCAATTTCACAAAGATTTTCAAGGGTTGCAAGCACGCCGTACATATTAACATACGCCATTGCTTTTGCTTCTTTAACCATAATCTTCTCCTTATATAATATAATAAATTTAGTATCATTATAGCACATATATATAACTTTATCAACAGATATAACTTTACAATTTAGTTAAAACGCCGAATACTTGTTCAAGTTTTTTAATTTCATAATCAGGAACAATATCTGTTGCATTTTCCTGGTTATGCGGATTAAACCACACTGTTTTTATCCCCGATTGAGCACCGCCTTTTATATCACTTGATAAACTGTCACCGACAATAATGGTTTCAGACGGATTAAAATCTTTTATCTTTGAAAAACAAAAATCAAAAAACGCTTTATTCGGTTTTTCTGTTCCCACGACTTCGGATATAAATATATTTTCAAAATAATGAGAGATTCCTGCACTCTTTAATCTGCCGTCCTGAACACGTTTTGCACCGTTTGAAACAAGATAAAGATTATATTTTCCATACAACTTATCAAGCAGTTCTTCAGCATAGTCAATAAAGAAATGCCCGAAGCACAAATTATCTTCATAAATCTCAGTTGCTTTGTGCGGTGACGCATTGATTCCGAATTCTTCAAACAAAAGTCTGTAACGATTAACCTTAACTTCTCCCCTGCTGATTTCACCAAGTTCAAGACGTTTCCATTGAGATATATTAATTTCGCTGTAACGAGTCAAAATATTTTCATTAACAGGAATCCCCATCGTTTTTAATGTTTTGGTAAGAGCCACACGTTCTGCTTTTTTAAAATCAAGAATCGTATCATCGAGGTCAAATAATATATTCTTTATCATAATCCTTCTCCAAATAAAAAATCCATCCATGTCATTATAACAGACACAGATGGATTTTACTATATTTATTATGCTTTATTGACCGTGAGGACATCCGTGGCAGTTACTGCAGTCGCCGCCGCATAATCCTTTACCTGATTTTTTATCTTTCACCAAAGTTCTTATAATAAGACCTACAATCACAATCAATATAACAACGACAATAATTGTAAGAATATTGGCTTTTAAAAAACTTAACATATTGAACCTTCTTTATTTTTTTACTGTATCCCTTGTTTTTACAGTCAATTTGTTTTCATCATACTTATTTTTTCTTACTAACATATAAACAAGGAAGGCAAGAGCAACAACTGCTGCAATAACACCAATGATATTTGCATCACCTGCAAACAGGCAGCCAAGCTGGAATACGATGAGTGAGATAAGATAAGCAAATCCGCACTGATAACCGATTGCCAGCCAAGTCCATTTTGCACTGTTCATTTCTTTTTTGATTGCACTGATTGCAGCCATACACGGTGCACAGAGGAGATTGAAAATCAGGAATGAATAGGAGGCAAGAGCCGGATGACCGCCACTGAGTTCAGACATATTCTGTGCAAATGCTGTCCATATTTCGTTACTGTTTTCAGAAAGTTCTCCGCCGGCAAAATGATAAAGGACACCAAAGGTACTGACAACATTTTCCTTAGCGATAAGTCCCGTTAAAGTAGAGACAGCCGTTTTCCATCCTCCCCAGCCAAGAGGAACAAAAAGCCAAGCAAATGCTTTGCCGATATAAGCAAGGATGGATATATCCATATCATCTGTCATATGAAGTCCATCGACAAAAGTGAAACTCTGAAGAAACCAGATAACAATAGTTGAGAGTGTGATGACTGTACCTGCTTTTTTTATAAACGACCAGCCGCGTTCCCATGTTGAGTGAAAAACTGTATCAAAGGTTGGGAGATGATATGCAGGAAGTTCCATAACAAACGGAGAAACATCACCGGAAAATATTTTTGTCTTTTTTAAGATAATACCTGAAACTACAATCGCTGCAACACCAATAAAATATGCTGAAGTTGCAACCAATCCGGATTCACCGAAGCATGCACCTGCAATAAGACCTATAATAGGCATTTTAGCGCTGCATGGAATAAACGTGGTTGTCATAACAGTCATACGGCGGTCACGCTCATTTTCAATTGTTCTGGAAGCCATAATGCCGGGAACACCGCAGCCTGTACCGATGAGCATAGGTATAAAGGATTTACCGGAAAGACCGAAATTGCGAAAAATTCTGTCCATAACAAATGCAACACGACTCATATAACCGCATCCTTCAAGGAAAGCAAGGAAGATGAAAAGCACAAACATCTGAGGAACAAATCCAAGTACCGCACCAACGCCCGAAATAATTCCATCCTGTAACAGACCATAAGCCCAGTCAGCAATACGACCTTCAAGCAATGTTTCAATCAAGCCGGGAACCCATTCACCGAACAATACATCGTTCACCCAATCACTTGCCCAGCCGCCTACAGTAGACATGGATATGTAGTATACAGCAAACATAATTAATGCAAAAATTGGCAAACCTAAAATCCTATTTGTAACAATTTTATCGATCTTATCCGAAGTTGAAAGTTTGCCTTTACCTGCTTTTTCATATGCTGTTTTGATAACAGATGCGATATACACATATCGCTCATTGATAATAATACTTTCGGCATCATCATCAAGTTCCTCTTCAGCCGATTTTATATCACCCCTAATATGTTCAAGTACTGTATTATCAAGATTAATTTTTTCAATTACTTTTTCATCACCCTCAAAGATTTTGATTGCATACCATCTTTGCTGTTCAATCGGCATATCATGAACCGCAGCCTCTTCAATATGTGCCAGTGCATGCTCAACTACGCCCGAAAAACTATGATGCGGTACGGTTGCCTTGCCATTTGCAGCATCAATAGCCGCATTTGCCGCATCAGCAATGCCTGTTCCTTTAAGAGCGGAAATTTCAACAACCTTGCATCCAAGCTGACGTGAAAGTTCATCAATGCGGATTTTATCGCCGCTTTTTTTGACAACATCCATCATATTGATTGCAATGACAACAGGGATGCCCAGTTCAACAAGCTGTGTGGTTAAATAAAGATTTCTCTCCAAATTTGTACCATCCACGATATTAAGAATCGCATCAGGTTTTTCGTCGATAAGATAATCTCTGGCAACAATTTCTTCAATGGTATACGGAGATAATGAATAAATACCCGGCAAATCCGTGATAATAACATCACTGTACTGTTTAATTTTGCCTTCCTTTTTTTCTACCGTTACACCCGGCCAGTTGCCGACATACTGGTTAGAACCTGTCAGGGCATTGAACAAAGTTGTTTTACCGCAGTTCGGATTGCCGGCAAGAGCAATTTTAATTCCCATTATATGTATTCCTTTCCATCTTTAAAATCAGTGCTGATTAGCGACAACTAACCCAGCGCTAAAAAATTAAGGGATAATCCCTTAAAATTATTCAACTTCAATAAGTTCTGCATCTGCCTTACGAAGTGATAACTCATAATTTCTTACAGTAATTTCAATAGGGTCACCAAGAGGAGCAACCTTGCGGACATAAATATCAACACCTTTTGTTATACCCATATCCATAATTCTTCGCCTTAAAGCACCTTCTCCGTTAACTCGTCTGACTTTGCAGGAATGACCGACTTTTACTTCTTTAAGAGTCATTGAATATTCTCCTTTAAAAACAACATTACTGAACAAAAATTTTCATCGCCATAGATTCGCCGATTGCAACTCTTGCTCCCTTAACATTAACAATCAAATTCCCTGCAAGCGAAGATACAACCGTAACTTCCCCGCCGACAACAAATCCAAGGTCGGCAAGATGATTTTTAACTTCCTGATTTCCGCCGATTTTTTTCATAATAAAAGATTTATTCAAATCAGCAAACTTCAACGGCATCATAAGTATCTCCTCCTGTATCGGAATAAGTTAGCATTTTCTAACCAGATATATGTTAGCACCGACTAACTTGTTTGTCAAGACCAAAATAAAAAATATTTACAAAAAATCTATATGCTGCCAAAATCTTGAAAATAACATTCCCTTATGCTATAATAAAAAAACATTAAAGGGGTGTAAATATGAAAATCCACGAATCTGCCGAAAATTACCTTGAAACAATACTTATGATAAAAAACAAAAAAGGATCTGTACGCTCTATTGACATAGCAAATGAACTTGAATTTTCAAAACCAAGCGTCAGTGTAGCAATGAAAAATCTGAGAGAAAACGGATTTATCGAAGTTGACCAGAATGGTTATATCACACTGCTTGAAAGCGGAAAAGAAATTGCAGATCGTATGTATGAACGCCACACAACATTGTCAAACTGGTTAATCAGCCTTGGTGTTGATGAAAAGATTGCTGTTGAAGATGCGTGCAGAATTGAACATGTAATCAGTACAGAGAGTTTTGAAGCAATAAAAAAACTAACAAAATAAGTTAAAACAACAAAATTGACCCGTCGGAAAAAGCCGACGGGTCTTTTTTATTAATAATGAATTTTTATATTATTCTCTCCGATTGTGCCATTATATTCGACAACACCTTTATCAGGGATGTAGACAAGCGTTTTGGAATCCAAATTATCCTGCTGCCAAATCAAATTAAAAATTCTTTTTTCTTTTCATTAAATCCCCAATAGATATTGCTCCACTGATATTTTTCAAATCGGTTCATAATAAAATCAATATGTTTTACCCATTCTGTTCCGAACGCACCGCCGCCCCATTCTCCAAAAATTACAGGGACATTCATTTTCAATTGATTCGTTCTGATTATATCTATAATATGCTCTACTCTGGCATTGCTGGAATATCGGTTATATAAAGGTGAATCTACGAAAATATCATAAGCATGCGGTGAATAAATACTTTTTTCATTACATTCAATATCAAAGGGTATGCCTAAATTTGAATAATAGTTATGCTCAAAAAAGTTGAACTTGCCGTATGTATTGACATGATTGCTCATTTTGTCAAAGAATGGTTTGTAATATTTTGCGTTAAAATCGCTTGTGTATTTTTCAAAATTCCGAACCGCTTTTGCAAAATTCTCTTTACTGTCCATAACTTCTTTTACGGTTTTCAGATTTTTGAAATTCCCGACAGTCGATACAATTTGAAAAACGGATTTTAAAAATCCTGTTTTATCAGAACAATTTTTAAAATTATTTTCAAGGTTCAAATCTTTACCGAGAGAAATTTTTAAAACATTCTCAACAAGATTCAAGAATATTTTTCTTCCGTTTTTATCAACAAACGGTTCATTCAAATAATCATAACCGATTACATTGTCAAACGGTTCAAATTCTTTGGCAAAATGCTGCCACGCCTGAACATATTTTTCCTGAATATTATTTTTATTGTTCCAAAAATAATGAAAAGATTTTTGAACACTATCCATATAAAAGTAACCTTCTGCCCATATAGCAAACGGACGCTTGGACTTAATATCATCCGGCAAAGCCCATTTGGGTGCGCCGTCTCCTTGAGGTTTACAGCAATAAACAGAAAATAAATCCTGATGCATATCAAGGAATACATAAATACCATGGTCACGGCATTTGCGGACAAACTGCTTATAAACATCAATGATCTCACTGCTGAACTGATTTTCTTTTGGTTCAATCAATTCCCAGGTCAGACCAAGGCGAATGATATTTACACCATTATTTGCAAGCACATCAAAATACTTGTCTTCTAAAATTTTAGACAATGCTTTTTTGGTTTTGAATTTATCATTTTTTACACAGACATTAATTCCTCTGAACAGCCTTTGCCTGCCCAATTCATCTCTGATTACCATATTATCACAATGGAATCTATCAATTACAGTATTATTTGGCATCAATAATCACATTCTCCTTTTTCCACGTTCTTTGCGGATGACGGCAGGTAAAATTTTCTATCGTCATATTCTTTGTATGTCTGCTCCACAGTGCATATGCAGGGAGATTTCTGAACCGCCAGCATTCGGGATATTCTTTTGCATATTCAGGTATAAAAATACGTCTGTCTATGGTTTCCGGCATATCGGCATATGTTAAATCAATATTTTTTAAGGCGATATTTTCAACATATTTGGTTCTGCCATTTTGCCTGTAACCTGCAACAATAATCGGAATTTCAACCCCTGTGGCAGTAACATTTTCAATCACAATATCTTTTATGGCACCTTTAAAATCAAACACATTTTTTGCTGCTGAGCCGCCGTCTTTCGGACTTTTACCAAATTCAACTGCGTTTGCGCTCTGCGCATTTACAAGACTGGCACGATTTCTGTTCCCGAGACGGATGAAAATCGGGCAGGTACATCGGTCCATAGAAATATTTTTGATTATAACATCAGACAATACACTGCCGTCACACGATTCAATGGATATGCCCGAAACACTGCCGGGATACAAATCGGTCATAAACAGTCTGCAATCCTGTATTGAAATGTCGGAGATGTCATAAGTTGTTTCCGTACCAATTTTTATTGCATTCGTTCTGCTGATTATTTCACAATCCGTAATTTCTACATTATGCATTGCACCTGTATTACCAAGCCAGAGAGCGTTCTTTAACACAATTCCATCATCGGCAGTTGAGATAAAAGAATGGCAGATATGAATGTTGCTTGAACCTGCAATATCAATTCCGTCCGCATTGGCAACATTCCTGTTATTATTAATGATAAAATTTTTTATATTTACCGTATCACAATTAACAAGTTTAAAGGTCCAATATGCACTGTTTTCAACAATAAAATTATCAACCATAATATTTTTACAGTTTTTTAAAACAATCGGGCCGCCGAATTTATTCGGATGAGCAAAACGCAGTTGTGCTCTGTAATCTTTACGCATTTCAATGACATCAATATATGCAGGAGGTGTTGTATTATTTTGCAATGCCACAGGCTTTCTGCCGAAAAAGTTCCCGCTTCCCTTTATTTTTCCTCCGCCGGTAAAGATGATATTCTCTGCATTTTCGGCATAAATCAATGCAGAATATTTATCATATCCTTCCCCTGCAGAATTCACACAAATTGCACAGCCTTTTTCAATAAATAAAGTAACATTGGATTTAAGCACAATAGTAGCAGAAATATAATCTCCGCCGGATACAAGAACGATTCCGCCGACTTTGCTTGCTTCATCAACAGCACAGTTAATTGCATCCGCGTTATTATTTTTATGAACATCCGCACCGAAATCACGAACATCAAAAATTTTACCCTTCGGCAATTGCTGATCAGTTATATATTTTTCTTCAGGATAATAGGAAGAAAAATCATATTCTCTTACCTGAGAATAAATATCGCCTTCCGTTACACGCAGATCTTTGCCAAACAACAAAGTTTTTAATTTATCAACAGCATTTCTTCTTTTCTTAACCATAAAAACTCCGAAAATATTTATATAACAATTATATCAAAGGCAATAAATGATGTAAAGAAAAATCGGCAGGCATATGCCCGCCGACCAAAATCGAATGAATTATTTGCTGATTTGCTTTGAATACTTTGCCAGATATACCGTTCTCATAAGGAAGCATTCTGCTTTAGGTACATAATGAGGACGATTGAAAATATCACAATCAATAACAGCCTGACATCCCTTGTTCATAATAATATCAAGAGCCTGCATATCACCCTCGCTGTTACCTGCAACAAGAGCACCGTTGCCCTGAATAAGAACAGCATTTCTTCCGTCGATTGCTTTTGCAATTTCTTTTGCACAATCGTCTGTTTCGCCGTCAACCCATACAGCAGTCTTAACATCAAGACCGACAATCTGAGCAAAGTCATCAATCATAGGATACATTGTTTCATCAAGGCATGAAACAGCAACCGTATCGGCATCCTTAACATGATCAATCATAGTGAAATCTTCGTTGAGATAAATTTCTCTGTGAATTTTTGCACACTTAGGTGCAATGCCGTTGATACCGAGACCTGTTGTCATATCAACATCAACTTTCTTACCATTATCATAAGTAAGAGTGAATACACTTCCGGTTCTGATAGAAGAACCGAGATCACAAATTGATTCAGGCATTGAACCGGCATCATTTTTATTGAGAAAATAGTTTCTCTTGTTATCATCTGAATAATCCTTATCCCAAGAATGACGCAGATAGTTGTCTTTGATTACTTTTTCACAGCATTTTTCGAGTGTTTCTGCAACTTCAAATGCTTTTTCATAAGTAGCTCCAAGGCAGAGGGTACCGTGATGCATAAGCATAAATGCACGGCATTCCGGATTCTGAAGCATACATTTTTCAACTTTCTTACGAAGCGGATTTGTTGTTGACATTGCATATTCAGCAACAGGAACTTTGTCACCAAGAACACTCTTGAATTCATCATATACATTTCTGATTTCCATACCGGTAATGCTGACGATGGTTGCAGCCTTCTGATGGGTATGAATAACAAAATCAACATCCGGATGATGTTTGTATGAATCAGCATGAATACCTTTTTCAGAAGACGGCTTGATGTCACCCTCATGTGAACAGTCTTCAATATTAACCACAACAACTTCCTCAGGTGTCAAAGTTTCATATGCACGTCCTGAAGGGGTGATAACAAACTGAGTGTCGCTGATTCTTGCAGAAACATTACCCCAAGTACGGGCAATAAGACCGGTTTCAACCAACTTTTTACCAGCTTCAACAACTAATCTTTTTGCTTCTTCAATTTCGTAGGCCATAAATTTTCTCCTTAAAAATATCCTTTATAATAAATGATACAAAGGGAGCGAGAATCCTCGCTCCCCAAAAGAATTAATTAATAATCAATCTTTTCGCACTGTGAAAGTACTTTGTCAAAACGACGGATACATTCATCAATATCCTCTTCAGTATAAGCACTTGAGGTGTAAAGACGAGAACCTGCAAGTGTAACAAGACCTTCTGCCATATATGCAGCACCCATATACTGCATTTCTGTCTGACGGATGCCTGTCTGCTTGAGTGTATTAGGAATTGTCCAAGGCTTCTTCCAATCAACTTTGAAGTGCATTGTAGCAACTGTATGGAGATGACATACAGAACCGATGTTGTAGCAAACGAACGGAAGATCATATTTCTTGATTGATTCGTTAAGACCCTTAACAAGTCTGTCAGCCATCTGTCCTGCAACCTGACATGCATTTCTCTTTTCAATCTCACAAATTACGGTGTAACCTGCACAACAAGAAATCGGAGTAGCAGCCATTGTACCGCCGCACATAGCCTTATGAATCTTCTTGCCTTCAGCCTTATCAAGACCGGCACCAAGATACTTCATAACTTCTCTGTGACCGCCGATTCCGCCTGCACCGGGATAACCGCCGGCAATAATCTTACCGAAGATTGTAATATCAGGATCAATACCATAATAACCCTGAGCACCTGAAAGACCGATACGGAAACCTGATACAACTTCGTCACAAACAAGAAGTGCACCATACTTACGGCAAAGTGCCTGTACTCCCTTAGGGAAGTCTTTATCTACAGGGCGAGTTGCTGATTCAGGACCGATTGGTTCAATGAATACAGCAGCAGTACCGCCGCGGAATTTGTTGAGAATAAGTTTCTTTTCAAGGCTCTTGAGGTCATTCGGGAAGAATTCCTGTGTATGCTTGAATACGAACATAGGAACACCGTGTGACTGAAGGTTAAGAGTACCCGGAACACGCATACCCCAAGCAAGCTGATCTGACCAACCGTGGTAAGCACCGCCCATTTTGATTATGTTCTTGTGACCTGTAGCAAGACGAGCAACACGAACTGCACACATACAAGCCTCAGTACCTGAACCGAGCATACGGAACATTTCTACTGAAGGAACACATTCGGAAATCTTCTTTGCAAGTTTGTATTCATAAGGATGGAAAAGACCTGTTGAAGGACCGCAGTCATCAAGAAGTTCTTTTACCTTTTCCTTAACAACATCATCATTTGAACCGATGATTGTAGGACCGCCTGCCTGAAGGAAATCGAAATATTCGTTACCATCAATATCATAGAGTTTGTTACCCTTTGCCTTTGTCATAACGATTGGGAAAGGATAGTTGAATGCAAGGTTATGCTGAACGCCGCCAGGAATAACCTGCTTTGCTTCAGTAATCATTTCCTTAGACTTTGCACACTTCTTTGCGAAATATTCATCTTCATATTTCTGAAGCGCGTCACGGCTGATTGAATAAATTGGCTTTTTGATGAGCGCATCAAGTTGTGCGGTAAGAAGCGCTGCATCAGGATACTCTGTAATTGCATATCTTGTATCCATTATATAATCCCCCTTATATTAACTGTGAGCGACCGCTCACCATTTGAGCGTGAGTAATTGCTCACTGAATTTACAGTTATAAGTATATCACTTTTTCATAATTTGTCAAATGCAAAACAATTAAAATTTGTTCATATTTGTTGCAAAAGTATTAAAATAATGTTAGTATAACAGTACTAAAAGCAAATTTTCACAGGAGATTTGTCAGCCTTGCACAAAATCAAATTATCTTTTTTGTGCAACAATACAAAATTCAAAAAAATGATTGAAAAAAAATATCATAAAGAAGCCTTTGACAGAATTGATGATGAAAGAAAAAATCAAATTCTTGAAGTCGGCACGGAGGAATTTGCATCAAAAGGTTACGATGGTGCAAACATAAATATCATTGCTAAAAAAGCAGGAATATCCATCGGTCTTATGTACAAATATTTTTCTACAAAAGAAGACCTGTTCATTACCTGTTTAAAATACGGAATGGATATTCTGGTTAAAGCACTGTATGACATTATGGTCAGTGAGGATAAATTGCTGATTAAGGCAGAAAAATTAATAAGAACCATCTGTATGCACTCAAGAAAGCATACAAAATACATTAAAATGTATAATGAAATTAATAATATCAAAAATTCTGCTGAACGGGTAAGAGCCATAGCGGAGGAAATTGAAAGCAAAAGAAGCTCTATTTACATCACATCTATTGAAGAAGCCCTCACAAGGGGTGATGTCCGCTCTGATATGGATGCAAAATTCTTTGCCTTTTTCCTTGATAATCTTATGACATCTCTGCAATTTGCATATACATGCGATTATTATAAAGAGAAGTTCAGGATTTACACAGGTATAGATGTTAATGAATGTGACGATGAACAGATAATTACAGAATTGTTAAAGTTCATTGAATCGGCATTTTCATTTGGAAAATAAATAATTTACGGGAGAAGTTTATGAGTAAGTATGTAATCACCTATGACATTGGTACAACAGGTATCAAAACCTGCTTAATCGAGATTGACAAAACAATGCAGATTCTCGGTTCAACAACTGCCGGATATGGTCTTTATGTCAATGAAGAGACCGGAGTAAAAGGCGGTGCTGAGCAGGATGCTGACGAATGGTGGGAGGCAATGTGCACAACCACAAAGACAGTATTTGAAAAAGTACCTAATGTTAAAAAAGAGCAAATCGAGGGTATCAGTTTCTGTTCTGCAATGCAAGGACTTGTACTGGTTGACCGTGAGGGCAATTGTATCCGCCGTCCTATGACTTACATGGATCAAAGAGCAATAGAGGAATTAAAAAAGGGTATTGCACACGGTGTTCAGATTGCAGGTGCTGAGGTTACAAAACTTCTTAAATATCTCAATTATACAGGTGCTGTATCATCATCTGTCAAAGATCCTATTTGGAAATATAAATGGGTAGAGGCACATGAGCCTGAAAACTTCAAAAAAATATACAAATGGCTTGATATAAAAGAATATTTAATTTGCCGTGCAAGCGGTGAATTTGTTATGACAAGAGATTCTGCCTTTGCAACGCTTTTGTATGATACAAGAAAAGGTCACGAGGGATGGTGCAAACCGATATGCAATATGGTCGGTGTTAACATTGAACATCTCCCTCAAATCAAAGAATGTACGGAAAAAGTCGGAGAAATCACAGAAAAGGCTGCAGCTGAACTTGGTCTTGCACCGGGTACAGCAGTATATGGCGGCGGCGGTGATGCATCACTTATCGGTGTTGGTGCAGGTGCTGTTGAAAACGGTGATACACATATTTATTCAGGTACATCAGGCTGGGTAGGAACCGTATGTGAAAAGCAAACTGTTGATGCCGGTGCGATGATGGCAGCAATCGTCGGAGCAGACCCTACATCTTATAACTATTTCGGTGAACTTGAAACATCCAACAAATGTGTCGGCTGGGTTAAAGACCATCTGGCCCTTGATGAAATCGGTATATATCTGAAAAAATACGGACACGCAGGAGACTCGCTGGAACAAATTCAGTTCAATATGTATGATTATCTTGAAGATGTAATTGATACCATTCCTGCAGGTTCAAACGGAGTTATCTTCACTCCATGGCTGCACGGCAACAGATGCCCGTTTGAGGATCCGAATGCTGCCGGTATGTTCTTCAACATCCGACTTGAAACAGGAAAAACAGAACTTATCCGTTCAGTTGTCGAAGGCATTGGTTTCCATATGAGATGGATGCTTGAAAGACAGGAAAAGAAAGTTAAAACATCAGAGTCAATTCGTTTCTGCGGCGGCGGTGCACTCGGAACAACAACCTGCAAAATTCTTGCTGATATTCTTCAGCGTGATATAATCGTTGTTGAATCACCGCAGAATATCGGTGCTGTCGGTGCAGCTGCATGTATTGCAGTTGGTATGGGAATTATCCCTACAATGAAAGATGTTAAGAAACTCATTCCGATTATGACTACATATAAACCAAATCCCGAAACAAAAGAAATTTATGATAAGAATTTCAAAGTATTCAAAAACCTTTACAAATGCAACAAAGAAAACTTTGCAATTCTTAATGGATAAAACCAAACAAGGCAGTGTGAATTCGCACTGCCTTTATCATTATAATTATTTTATTGGAGTTAGAATATGAACGCAGTAATTTTTGATATGGATGGTGTTATGTTTGACACTGAAAAAATATGTATGCTTGCCTGGGATTGGGCAGGAGAACAGATGGGTGTAGGCAAAGCGGGATATATGGTGATGAAAACACTTGGGATGACTGCAAAAAAAGCAATTGAAATCATCAAAAATGAATTTGGCAATCATTTTGATGCAGTAAAATTCAAACAGATTGGCAAAGAGTTTTCTTACGACTATTTTGAAAAGCACGGTGTACCTGAAAAAGAAGGTCTGTACGAAATACTCGATTACCTGAAAAACAAAGGCTGCAAACTTGCAGTTGCATCATCAACAAGCAGTGACAGTGTCCATCACCATCTGAAAGAAAAAGATATAGAAAAATATTTTGATGCCGTAATATGCGGTGATATGATTGAAAAATCGAAACCCGAACCTGACATATATCTGACAGCCTGCAAAAAATTGAATGAAAAACCTGAAAATTGTTTTGCAATAGAAGATTCTAAAAACGGTCTGATTTCTGCACACAGAGCAGGCTGCAAGGTTATTATGGTTCCTGACCTCTGGCAGGGTGAAGAAGAAACAGACAAATTTCTTTATGCAAAATGCAAAAGTTTGAAGGATGTAATAAGCATAATATAATTATGCAAAAATAATTTTATAATCGCATTCTTTAATTTCAATTGACCGGAAAGAATTATCGTCATTTTGAATTAAAGTAAAATTGCCTATTGATATTTTACCGTCATACCGATACCCTTCATCAAGTTTTTTCGCATTCAAATCTTCTGTTTTATTTATATAATCAAACACTTCAAAAATAACGATGGCTATATTATTCTTCTCAAACTTACTGCCGTCAAGATCATAGGAAAAATCATTGTAAGTAAAAGAAAGATTTGCCCCATCATAAGTCATTGACATACCTTTGGCATTTGTATTTGTAACAAGTGCTGTGACAGACTGTTCTGTTTTACAAATTTCGCAGGAAAAAGAGAAATCCCCCGTATATACCTCAACATCATTTGTAAATGATATTGGTATAACGGGGGTATATTCTTTTATTTTACATCCTGATAAAACGAATAATACGATTAATAAATAAACAGCAAACACCTTTTTCAAGCACAATCAGTCCTTATTCATAATCAGACATCAAAGCACCTAAAAGAGAAATCATATCATTGACAGTCATACCACGCTGCGAAAGTTCCGCAGCAGTAATATCTCCGCATTGACCATGAATATACACCGCGGATTTTGCCGCATCAAACGGATTAATCCCCTGTGCAATAAACGAGGCAATCATACCTGTCAGCATATCACCGCTGCCTGCCATCGCCATACCGGAATTGCCTGTTGTGTTGACAAAAACATCCTGACCGTCAGTAACAATCGTATTTGCTCCTTTAAGAACAACGATAACATCATTCTCTGTTGCAAAAGCCTTTGCCACATCTATTCGGTTTGACTGCACATAACAGGTATCCTCTCCAATCAGCCGTGCCATTTCGGCAGGATGAGGTGTGATAACGAGCGGTGCTTTTTTATCCTTTATAATATCTATGAAAGGTACTATTGCATTTATTCCGTCAGCATCCAAAACAACAGGAACTTCACTGTTTTTTATCACCTGACCGACGATAACCTGTGTATCATCATTATTACCGAGTCCGCATCCGATTGCCACACTGTCTGCCCATTTGAGATCATCAAAAATATCATTGACCGCACCGATTGAAATTGTTTTATTTTCATTCTCACAAAGAGGTTTGAAAATCGGCTGCGTTAAATTTGTTGTCATAACAGAATAAATAGACTTTGGGAAAGCACATTTTAGAAGACCTATGCCGGTTCTGAGTGACGAATTGGCACAGATAACAGCTGCTCCGGGCATTAAATAGGAACCGCAGATATTCAGTTGATGTCCACATGAGCCCTTATGTGCATTTTTATTTCTGGCAACAAAATTCTTTGTCACATCCGATTTTGTAATGGTATGAACATAAGGTCCTTCGTAACACGTTTCAGGAATACCGATATTGACTGTTACCACTTTTCCGCAATAATCATTAGCAGGCGGAAGAACATGAGCAAATTTCAGTGTTGAAATTGCGATTGTCATATCAGCCTTTACAGCATGAACAACAGCACCGGTAGTGGCATCTGTTCCGCTCGGCGTATCAATACTGATAACAATTGCATCTGCAGAATTAACAGCGTCAAAAACAGCATGGAAAGGAGGTCTCGGTTCACCATGAAATCCAATACCAAAAATGGAATCAATAATTATATCTGCTTCAGAAAAATCATATTCCTCAAAATGCGATACACTTGCACCGCTTGCAAGTGCCGCTTGAAAATAAGGCTCTGTAATCGGAGAATCGGGTTCTTTATCAGCAAGCACAATATCTGTACGGACTCCTTTTTGCGACAGCAAATCAGCAATAACAAACCCATCGCCTGCATTTTTACCATTACCGCAGACGATTGCGACAGTTTTGTTTTCAATACCATCACCATAATACTTCAGTATTTTATGAAAACAAGCTGTCCCGGCAAGTTTCATCAATCCTTCTTCAGTACAATTGCCTTTGAATGCATTTTTTTCAACCTGTCTTATCTGACTCGCTGTCAAAATCCTCATATCAATCTACGTAGCCTTTCATTCAACTAATCGCATATCGGTTTAATTACCAGAGAAAGTTTTTTACCCTTCAAATTGCCTAAGCAATATTCCTTTGCCGGACGGGGGCCACAGGCATTTGAACCGGCACCCATAATTTCGGAATCAATATTAATACAAACTGTATTTTTAGTTAAGTTTTCTCTGTGACCTGCTTTTGAACACTGAACAGGAGTAAATGGCGCAGCAGAAAAAACAAATGCTTTATCGGCTGCTTCAAATCTCAGACCTGTACCTTCTGAATCCGTAACCTCAGCAAAACGGGTATTGCACCTCGTTGCGCTATCCTGCGGCTTTATATAATCCTCATACATATCATAAACAGTTGCATTGTAAATACCCATCATTGCATGTTCTTTGTAATCAGGAAGATTAACCTCAGGACCCAGACCAAAATATGTTATGTTTTCAAATTCCCGCGGCATTTCAAGCTGAATACCGAAGCGAGGTATCATCGTAGCAAAGCCTGCACTGATACAATCATAATCTGCCTTAATTGTACCGTCACCGTAAATACGAAGTGAAGCACGAAGTTTTGCAAGTTTTGATTTAACAGGCGTTTTAACCTTAATATTACCGGTTATAACAACACAATCCTCTTCAACAGAATATTGGCATTTGCTGAAAAATGTTGACTGACTGTCAAGTCTGTACTTTTTCCACGCCTTGTTAAAATACATATCATTATCAAGCGGAGCACGATAAAACTGCATTCCAATGCCTTTGAAATCACTGTCAGGGAGCTGATTAATCATCTCTTTACCATTGAACATGTATGAATCAATAAATCCGGACTCTCTGTCAAATATCATACTTCCGTTATCAAAATAAATGAAGAGTCTCTTTTCGCTTTCCTGAACTGTCGGTGCTTTTGTATTTGGTTTATCAAAAACAATTGAACCAAAACGAAGTTCAAATTCTTCATATGCAATTACAATTTCATCTTCAGAATCTTTATTAAGATATTCAAACTGAATAACCGTATTGGCAGACTTATCAATTTCAAAATTATCAAGTTCAATCTTTGTTAATGCCTGCGGATTAATGTTAATATCAAACACACCTGTTGTCAAAACTTCTCCGTCAGACAAAACAGTATACCTGACTGACATTTCTGCCTTTTCAAAATATCTGTGATTAAAGAAAGTATAGGTTGTGTTATTAATTTTTTCAGCACGGACAGGGCGGTAACAATTCTTCATCTGCTTTGCACCCGAATGCGGAGTACGGTCAGGGAAGAAAAGTCCATCAACACAGAAATTGCTGTCATGCTTCCATTCACCATGGTCACCGCCATAAGTATATTGATACTGACCGTCTTCATGATAAATAGCATGGTCAACAAATTCCCAGATACAGCCGCCCAACATATTCTGTGCACTGTAAAAACACTGAACATATCTTTCAAGTTCACCTGCACCAACGCCCATTGCATGCGCATATTCACAAAGATAAAACGGTTTTGTATAATACTTATTCGGCAAACCTTTTCCTTTAGCTATTTTTTCACAAGTGCCGGGTGCAGTATACATTTGAGAAAGAACATCATATGCCCATCTTCTTGTGCGGCACACAGCCTCATAATGAATAGGGATGGAAGTGATTTTTTTGAGTTCATCGTAACAATAATCCTGATTGGAATATCCGTGTGCTTCGTTGCCAAGTGACCACATTGTAATGCAAGGATGATTCTTATCACGTGAAAACATACGGTAAACTCTGTCCCAATAATGCTCTTTCCATGCAGGATTATGTGAGCATGCGCCGCGTCTGTGAAGTTCAACTTCACATCCGTGCGTTTCAATATCTGCCTCATCAACAATATAAATACCGTATTCATCACACAAATCGAGGAACGACGGATCCGGAGGATAATGGGATGTTCTGATACAGTTGCCGTTATATTCTTTGACAAGCCTTATATCCTGTTCCATATCCTCCATCGTAAGGGCATAACCTGTTTTTGGATTTGTATCATGGTGATTAACGCCCAAAAGTTTAATCGGCTGATTATTGAAATAAAAAACATTGCCTTTAATCTCAATATGCTTAAATCCGATAAATTTCCTTATAACTTCAATAATCTCTTCCCCTTTTGAAAGCGTTATTATCAAATCATAAAGATACGGACATTCAGCAGACCATTCCTTAACCTCTAATGAATCAAACTGAATTTTATCAATACCGCTTGGAGAAACATTGATTGACTTTGATGCAATCATCTCACCGTCATCATAAATAAATGCAGTAAGCTGACATTCATCAGTCAATTTGAGAGAGGGATGAATCTGAATATTATAAATTCCATTATCAACACAGTCTGTTTTTACTTCAAAATCATAAACGGAATTATCACCTGTTTTATAAAGCAAAACATCACGGAAGATACCATTGCATCTGAACATATCCTGACACTCAAGATATGTTCCGTTTGACCATTTATGAATAATCAGAACAAGTTCATTGTCCCCTTCAATTAAGAATTCATTGAGTTCAAACTGAGAAGTGTTATGACTGCCTTCGCTATAACCGACATACTTACCGTTAACGAACAAATCAAAACAACAAGACACACCTAAAAAGCAGATGTAATAATTCTGCCGGGCATCTTCAATATGAATCATTTTTCTGTAAACACCTGCCGGGCAGTCATCAGGTATTTCAGGCGGATTCGGTTTGAACTGATAGCGCTGATTAACATAATAAGGTGGTTCATATCCTGTATGCTGCCATACTGACGGAACCTGAATTTTATCAAATTCAGCAGTATCCGTATCAAATTCATCGGGTATATCCTTGCAGTTTTTATAATAGATAAAATCCCATTCGCCTGACAGACATTCAACCATAGATGAACTGTATCTTTCATTCCTAATGTCAGTCTTATCAAGTTCCTTCAACGATGAAAAAGGAATAAAATATGAGCGCGGTGTCATTACATTGTCTTTAAAGACATTAAACGATTTAAAATTATCTGTTTTCAATCTATACTTCATAGCACAAACTCCTTATTATAGATAATTTGATTATACAATAAATACAAACCAAAAGCAACAAAAGTCAGAATAAAATTAATAAGAAACGCCAATGACTTTTGCCATTGACGTTTCTTAATTAACAAAGCTCAAAAATCTCCGTATATAATTCATCCGACTGCAATTGGTTAATTCTTTTCCAGACGAATGCATCACAAATGGATGTTGACCATTTTCTATGTTCTACACATTGGCAGCCATTAGAAATTCTATAAACAAAATTTCTGGTTTTCCCCTTGATATGAGAAGCACAAAAGTAAATATCACATTCTCCAAGCCATTCAAAATCTTTCTGTTCACAAACTGCATGATTAGCTAAGAGTTTATCAATTAACTCTTTTAATGTAGAAGTTTTTCCTGAATTGCTTATTCCCATAAGCACAAAATATATTTTTTCCTTGCTCATACTATCACTCCTGTTTTAATTCATTTAAGAAACTATCAGTTGATATACTCTCTATTTTCAATCATACAATTTAAGTGACGAAATATCAATATATTAAAAACAGATCCGTTTTACTTATTCCCTTTCAAGGAAACAATACCACAAATAATGGAAAACGCTGTAACAATAATCACGAATATTGTTATGATATTCCATCTGCCGACTGCAACACTCGCAATGAGACCAACCAACACTATTATCGGCAATATGATTTCAGCAAATATCGTAAGTCCTTTCATATAAAATATCCCCTTTCAATTCATAACCTTTCAAATATCATTCACCAGTCATCTTATAAATCGCATAGTTTGTCATCCACAGATTATCATATGGATCAACAAAAGTTTTCTCTTTTATATTATATTTAAATGTTATCTCAGCACAATCTTCTGAATACGCTGAACCCTCATTAAATCGACTATAACACCTTCCGCTCACAGTAATAATATATCTTTCTTTATTTTCGCTGTCCGGTACAATTTCTATATCATAATACACAAACACAGTATCAATAAACTCAGAAAAATTAATATTGTACACATCATTATAACGAAATGTATATCGGGTTAACTCTCTTCTTATTTCCTCCGAAAGATCTGATTGAAAAAAATAGGCATCTTGGGATTGATCAGATATTAAATCGTTAACTACATTGTTTCTTTGCTTTTGATTATGTATCAAAAAACCTGTAATAACCGCAATAATTAACAAAACAACTAATGGGATTATATAATACATTTTTTTGATTTTCTTTCCCGTATTTTGATTTGGTATTGTATTCTCCATACAATTTTCAATGTTTTTCAAGGTATCTTTTTCATCGTTCATCTATATCTCCTCCTAAAATGTATATATACAATTATAGATAATATCAATCTAAATGTCAATAGACAAATATTATCTAAGATATAATTGTTAAGGGTGGTAAAAATAGATACAAGAATTAAAGATTTAAGAATCGATAATGATTTGACGCAAAGCCAAATTGCCGATGCAATTGGTATAACACAGCGTAAATACAGTTATATTGAAACCGGAATACAACCATTAACTGATGAAATCATATATAAACTCGCAAAATATTATCATACCAGTGCAGATTATATTTTAAAATTAACGGACAAAAAATAAGCAGTCACATAAGTGACTGCTTAAATTATTATATTTATGCCATGAAAGTACGGATAACTGCTTCGCAGTCTTTTGCATCCATAATCTTCGGCACAGGATAAAGCGGATTTCCTTCTTTGAGTGCACGCTTAACGAGAAGCGGAATATCTTCTTCCTTAATAAAATCGAATTTTTCAGGGATATTCATATTCTTATTAAGTGTTCTGATTGCATCAATAAAGGCTCTGCCCTTGCCTGCTGTGTCAAGACCTTTACCCACACCGACAATATCAGCAAGTTTTGCAAGTTGAGGATAAGCGGTGTCGCCATAATAATCAAGAACATATGGCAGAATGACAGCATTTGCAAGACCATGAGGTGTACCATAAAGACCGCCGAGGTTGTGTGCAATGGCATGCACATAACCAACATAAGCATGCGTAAATGCACGACCTGCAAGATATGAACCTTTGAGCATATTGCCTCTTGCTTCCAAATTCTTGCCGTCATTATATGCTGTTTCGATATTAGCAAAAATGAGCTTTGTTGCCTGTTCTGCTTCCCTTATGGTATCTTTCGTATTACTCTTACCGATATAGGCCTCAACGGCGTGTGTAAGAGCATCCATACCTGTTGTTGAAGTAATGTGCGGCGGCAGACCAACAGTAAGTTCAGGGTCCAGCACAGCATACTTCGGACGAAGGCATGTATCATTGATTGCATTTTTCTCATGCGTTTCAGGGTCAGTAACAACTGCTGCTACTGTTGTTTCCGAACCGGTACCTGCTGTTGTCGGAACAGCAAAGAATGGCGGGAGCTGCTTATGAACTTTTAACTGACCGCGCATATCACGTACGGTTTGGTTCGGCTTAACAACTCTTGCACCTGCTGCTTTAGCACAGTCCATAGGTGAACCGCCGCCGAAAGCAATGATACCCTGACAAGCATTTTTCACATACATATCCTTGCATTCTTCAATATTAGGGATTGTTGGGTTTGGCTGTACACCATCATAGACAACATATTCAATTCCGACTTCTGTAAGTTTTTCAAACATAGGGTCAAGGAGATGGAGACCCATCAATCCTTTATCGGTAACTACCAACACTTTGTTAATACCCTTACCTTTGATAAACTCAGGAAGTTTGAGAATACTGCCTGCACCTTCAAGAAGCTGTGGTTCAGACCAATCCATAAAGCACATTGCAACCTTAAAAACTCTTTGATAAATACGATACCAACACTTTTTAAGTTTCCAGAGCATTTTTCTTCCTCCTTTTCAAAATGATTTCAATTATTATTTTACATTTTTATGTAATAGTTTGCAAGTGTTTTGACAAAATAGTCTTTTAAAAAATAAATAACTATGTTATTATGGAATCAAATAATTAATTCAGGAGATGAGGATATGGATAATGAAAAATTAATTTTTTGCGGCAACAACAAGGAACTGCTGCCGGAAGAACTGATTGCAAAAAGCAATGAATCAAACGGTGGATGGGCATTTCGTATTCCAAGTTTAATCAATTCAAACGGAACTCTGATTGCTGCTATCAACAAATCAGACTGCGGTTCTGACTGGGGTTACATTGAACTTGCCGTACGTACCAGTGAAGACGGCGGAGAGACATGGAGCGACATTCAGACAATCGCCTCCCCTCCTGCAAGAGAAACCATGTTCAACAACAGTTGTTATTCATCCGCATTTCTTATTGATCCGTGCATGGCGCTTGCTCCAAACGGTGATGTTATCATGCTCGTAGATTTTTATCCTGAATGTAAAGGATTACACAACCGAAAACTGCTTGATAAGAAAAAAGTTCCGTATTCAATGTATAAAAATAAGATGTATCCTGCACTTTATGACCGTGATGGAAAATTTTATCTGGTTATTGAAGACGGCATAGTTCTGAACAACAAATTGAAGGAAACCGATTATCGTGTTGCTGACTGGAAAGGGTCTTTATATAAAGGCGAAGAATATGTCGGCAATATTTACATCAACGGAAAGACAAATGAAAATCCGATTAACGAATTGGGTGTTGAAACCACATTCGGCGCTCCGCTCAAGGCACCGAAAAGGAATTATATTTTTATGCTCAGGAGCAGTGATAACGGCAAAACATGGTCTGACCCCGTTGACATAACAAAAGATTTTCTTATCAAAGAAGACGGTGTATTTGCAGGTATTGCACCGGGAGTCGGACTCACTACTGCAGACGGCAGAATCATTATGCCGCTGTATGTTGACAGGAAAGAAACGATTTCTATCTACAGCATTGACAATGGTGAAACATGGCACAGAATGACACAGCAGCCATATTCCTGCAATACGGATGAATGGCAGGCGGTACAGTCACCTGACGGTGTTATAATCGGTTTGGGCCGACAGAAACGATACGGAAAAACACCGATGTCCATATCACACGATGGCGGCAAGCATTGGGTCAAAGCAAAGCCAACTGCCCTTTATGCACCAAAATGTCAGAAAAGCGTTATAAGTATTGGCAATTATGTTTTCTGTTCTCACGCTTCAGAAAGAAAAAGAGAAAATGGTGTTATTACAATCGGCAGATTCAGAAGAATCAAAGGCAAAACAGTGGGCATTGACTGGCTTTCCGAAGTTGAAATCAATCACGGTTTCTTTGCATATTCCTGTCTGACGCAGATTGATGATGAACATATCGGTGTGCTTTACGAAGCTCAGCCATCGTCATACATATTATTCAGAAAATATAAAATCAGCGATTTAATCGGATAGTCCATACCACTGTCCATATTTTTGTACTGACCAAATTATTTTGTTGAATTTCAAAAAAGATTGGATTAAAATAATGCCGAAAGGTGTGATTGATTTGAACGAGAATATAATATTATTGGCTGTCTTAGTGATAATCATGATTCTGCTGGTTGTCCTTATAGTCAGAAAGCCAAAAAGTGATAATTCTATTGCTCTGCTGGAGCAAAAAATTGATATTAATGCAAAACAGACAGATGAAAAAATTGAAAAATTATCTGCACAGATGAAAAATCTGACTGATAAAAATTATGAACAGCAAATCAGATTGATTGAAACACTAAATAATAATGCTGACAAACAGACAAAAATCACCGGTGATGCAATCAGTTCCATGCAAAAGAGCAATGAAGAAAAACTTGAACTGATGCGAAAAACGGTTGATGAAAAACTGACAGAAACACTCAACAAACGCCTCAATGCATCGTTCCAGACTGTCAGCGAACAATTATCAAACGTATACAAAAGTCTTGGTGAGATGAAAGAATTATCAGCGGGTGTGACAGACAACGTCAAAGGGCTTAACCGTGTACTGACCAATGTTAAAAGCCGCGGCACATGGGCAGAGGTACAACTCGGCAACATACTTGACCAAACCATTCCGAATATGTATGACACGAATGTTCAGACCAATCCAAAGTACAACGGCAGAGTTGAATTTGCTATCAGAATACCCAATCAGGAAGGCGGGGGATACACCTATCTCCCTGTTGACTCCAAATTCCCTATGGAAGACTATGCACGACTTTCTTCAGCAGCAGAATCCGGAGATCTTGACGGACTTGAAAAAGCAAAAAAAGCACTTGAAGCAAGAATAAAAGACGAGGCAAAACTCATCAGACAATACATAAGTTCACCTGAAACGACTCCGTTTGCAATTATGTATCTTGCAACAGAAGGACTTTATGCTGAAATCACAGCATCAAAAACGGGTATTGCGGAAAAACTGCAGAAAGACGGAATCATGATTGCAGGGCCGTCAACAATAACGGCACTTCTTAATTCACTTGCTATGGGATTCCGTACCATGGCTATCAATGAAAAAGCAAATGAAGTATGGAAAGTACTTGGTGCAGCCAAAACACAGTATGATAAATTCGGTGATTTGCTTGCAAAAGCACGGAAAAAGGTTGACGAAGCAGGCAAAGTACTTGATGAAGCAGACCACAGAAATGCAATTATTCAAAAAAATCTCAGAAAAGTTGAAACACTTGATTCATCTGACGCAACAAAAGTATTGGGCATCGAGGAATAATACGATAAAACAAAAAGGTCATTAACTCAAATTTAGAGTTAATGACCTTTTTGTTTATATTTTTTCAAGTCGGGCAAAGTTTGCCATCATTTTCTTTGTACCAGCCTTATCAAAAGCAACTTCCATAAGGACATCGTTGCCCATTGGCTGAAGGGTAAGTATTGTGCCGGTACCGAAAGATTTATGTATAACCGTATCACCGACATTGTAATCTGCAGACGGTTTTGCTGCCTGATTGCCTGCCTGACCGAATCTGTGTGCATTTGCACTTGACTGCGTATGCGCCTTTGGAATCTGTGTTGTTTTGACCTGATAAGCAGAAACGGAAACATCATCCGTGACAGACACAGGTATCTCTCTCAAAAAGCGAGAAGCCATATTGCGGTTTGTTGTACCATACAGCATACGCTGTTTTGCATTAACAAGATACAACTTCTCTTTCGCTCTTGTGATACCCACATAAGCCAAACGGCGTTCTTCCTCAAGTTCCTCTTCGCTGTACATGGACTGATTACCCGGAAAAATGCCTTCTTCCATACCGGGAATAAATACAACAGGAAATTCAAGCCCTTTTGCAGAATGAAGGGTCATAAGTACAACTGAATCTTCGTCTTCATTATAGGAATCAATATCCGTTATAAGAGCAACATCCTCAAGGAAATCTGACAGATCAGGTTCTTCCGTCTCTTCCTGATATTTGATAAACATGGATGAAAGTTCCTTAATATTATTCACTCTGTCGTCATAAGTTTCAGGGTCTTCATTCAGATAATCAAGATACTTTGTAGTCTCAATAATCTCCTGCAGCAAATCACTTAACGGCATTTTTTCTTCATAACACTGCTGAAAATGCTTAATCATATCTGTAAAAGCCATCAGTTTTGATGCACTTCTCGATGTTTTCTGGAATTCATCGGCACGTTCACAAACCTCAAAAGCAGACAGACCAAGACCGGTTGCAATCTCCATAACATTGGCAAACATGGTGTCCCCAATCTGACGCTTAGGTACATTGATGATACGCTGAAGTCTGACATTATCCGACGGATTGTTAACAACTGCAAAATAAGAAATAATATCCTTGATTTCTTTTCTGTCAAAGAATCGGTGACCGCCGATAATACGATGTGAAATTCCGCTTTTGGTAAGCATAACTTCAAGATTTCTTGACTGCGCATTCATACGATAAAGAATTGCATGGTCGGAAAGTTTTCTGCCGTCACGTACATTTTTGATAATTTCATCAATAATATATGAAGATTCTTCACTTTCGTTCATTGCGGTGTTAAGAATAATTTTATCACCTGAACCTGAGCGGGTAAAAAGAGTTTTACCCTTTCTGTTCTTATTATTGGCAATAACAGCATTTGCAGCGTCCAGAATATTTTGGGTTGAACGATAATTTTCTTCAAGGCGAATAACGACTGCTCCCCTGTAATGCTGTTCAAAAGAAAGTATATTCTCGATAGTAGCACCACGAAAACGATAAATACTCTGGTCATCATCACCGACCACACAAATATTTTTATACTTATCTGCCAAAAGAGAAGTAAGAACATATTGTGCATGGTTTGTATCCTGATACTCATCAACCATAACATACTTGAATTGATTCTGATAAAGTTCACGGACATCTTCATTTTCTTTCAGTAACTTTACTGTATTGAAAATGATGTCATCAAAATCCATGGCATCTGACTTGAGCAGTTCTTTCTGATACAATTCATAACACTGTGCAATCTTGCCTTTTCTGAAATCATTTGCAGAAGAAGCTTTATATTCTTCAGGGTCAATCAGAGCATCTTTTGCCCTGCTGATTTCTGCAAGAATAGACTTATGGTTAAGAAGTTTATCTTCAATCCCAAGATGCTTTTGGCACTGTTTCATAACTCGCCTTGAATCATCGGTATCATAGATTGTGAAATGATTTGTAAATCCGATTCTGTCTCCGTAACGGCGGAGAATTCTTGAGCAGCAGCTATGAAAAGTGTATGCCCAGATGTCATTTGCCTCTTCACCGATAGCCCTGACGAGTCTCTCTCTGAGTTCACCGGCGGCTTTATTTGTGAAAGTAATGGCAAGAACCTGCCATGGCAATGCCAGTCCTGATTTAATAATATGTTCAACACGGTTAACGAGAACTGTGGTTTTGCCTGAACCTGCGCCTGCCAAAATAAGCAAAGGTCCTTCGGTTGTATTGACTGCTTTTTGCTGCATTTCATTAAGCGGCATAATAACTTGTCCTTTCTGATAGATACAAAATTCTGATTATATAATAAGTTGAAAAAACAAGGGTACCTTAAGGCACCCTTGCCGTATTTATTAAAATTATCTGAGCAAAGTAAGAAGAATACCTGCTGCAACTGCTGAACCGATTACGCCTGAGACATTCGGTCCCATTGCGTGCATAAGAAGGAAGTTTGAAGGATTTTCTTTCTGTCCTTCTTTCTGTGATACACGGGCAGCCATAGGAACTGCAGAAACACCTGCTGAACCAATAAGCGGATTAACCTTACCTTTTGTAAATACATACATCAGTTTACCGAAAAGTACACCTGAAGCAGTACCAAGTGCAAATGCTACCAATCCCAACAAAATAATGAATGCAGTCTCTTTTTTTAGGAAGGATTGTGCATTTGTTGTTGCACCAACAGATATACCAAGCATAATTGTGATTATATTCATCAGTTCGTTCTGTGCAGCTTTTGCGATACGCTCTGTTCTGCCGCTCTCTTTGAGCAAGTTACCGAGCATAAGCATACCAACAAGTGTTGCTGCATCCGGTAAAAGAAGAGAAACAACAACTGTTACCATAATCGGGAAAAGTATTTTCTCAAGTTTTGATACTGGACGAAGGTTGCCCATAACAACTGAACGCTCTTTTTTAGTTGTCAACGCTCTCATAATAGGCGGCTGAATTACAGGAACAAGAGCCATATATGAATATGCCGCCACAGCAATAGTCGGCAAAAGTGCAGGAGCCAGAATTGACGTTACAAATATCGCCGTCGGTCCGTCTGCGCCACCGATGATAGCAATTGAACCGGCCTCATTCGGAGCAAATCCAAATATACTAACAGCACAAATATAAGTGAAAAAGATACCAAACTGTGCTGCCGCACCGAGAATAAAACTTTTTGGATTTGCAATAAGCGGTGTAAAGTCGGTCATTGCACCGATACCAAGGAAGATAAGCGGAGGATAAATACCTGCTTTAACGCCGAAATACAAAAAGTCCATAAGACCAGGGGTACAGCCTACAAATTCGCCCCTGCCAGCAAGCAAATCCCTGAATCCGTCAAGGTCATGATACTGTACAGCAAGGTTTGCCTCAGGTATATTCGCAAGGAGCATACCGAATGCAATCGGAATCATAAGCAAAGGCTCAAAACCTTTTTTTATACCAAGCCAAAGGAAAAAGAAAGCAATAAGAATCATCACCAGATTCTTCATTCCGCCTTCAGCCGTAAAGAAGTAAGCATAACCGGAATTTGAGAATATGCTTACAATAACTTCCCAAACACCCTGAAGAATTTCCATAATTACCTACTCCCTTCCTTAAAATGGTCTTGTGTTATCAATTGTGGCAGCGTGTGACCATGGATTTCTGCCGTCGACATTTTTCTTTTTAATTGAACGAATAACTGCGCCCTGTCCTTCGGTTGCAACAACTGCTGCCGTGATTGCAGCAACAACCTCACCGCTTATACCCTGTTCAATGACAGGTGACGGAGGCGGAACAACTGCTGACGGAATCGGGGTAAGTTTCACTGCCTCTTCAACAACTTCAGATTGCTGATCCTCTTTTTGTTTTGCTTTTTTTCTAGCTGCTCGCTTTGCCTTTAAATCTTCTTTGATACGGTTTATCTTTTCCTCCGTCTTTAAAGACAGAGCCTCAATCTTAGGTGCAATTTTGCCGAATATCTGAAAGATGAAAATCAAAAGCACCAACACAGCAATAACAATAGTGATACCTGCAATAACAACCGTAGCCGTAAAAATCGGACTGTTATCCGCAGTTAACAATAAAATCGGACGCATTACATATTCCTCCAAAGTAACTGAATATAGTAAAATAAGCGAATTATGATAAGGCCAAATTGCACTTACCACAAATTCCCCCATTATAATTTAAATTATTAGTATTATAAAACATATTACTTCATATTTCAACGAAAATTTTGAAATTTTTAAATTATGTCAAATTGAATAAAATTACTTGATTTATTCTCAAAATAGTATATAATATTATTAACACAAAGGAGGCGGCTTTTATGTCAGAAAAAACATTAATCATCGCAATACTCGTTGCACTCATTCTTCTTTGGTTCGCCGAAACGCTCAATATGCACAAAACAAGCAGAATTCTCGGTGGTGCAATTGACCTTGGATTCGCAATACTCAGATAGGTTATAAAACAAAATAATATAAACAAAATAATATAGAGAACAAGGAATGTACTTTTGTGTACATTCCTTGTTTTTTAATTCCTATATAAATTTCTGAGTAAAGAAATCTCTTTTTCATAGCCGTCAAGTTCATTCGGTGTCTCAAGGAAAAACGGTAAATCTTTTAACAAAGGATGATTGATAATCCTTTCAAACGCTTCCATACCGATATAACCGTCACCTATTTTTTCATGCCTGTCCTTATGAGATGCAATCGGATTCTTTGAATCGTTAAGATGAACAGCTTTCAGTCTGTCGATACCAATGATTCTGTCAAATTCATCAAGAACTCCGTCAAGATTATTCACTATATCATATCCTGCATCATGAACATGACAGGTATCAAGGCAAACACCGAGTTTTTCATCCAGTTGGGTTTTATCTATTATTGCTTTGAGCTGTTCAAAAGTTTTTCCGATTTCCGAACCTTTGCCTGCCATCGTTTCAAGCAGGACAGTTGTCGTCATATCAGGGAACAAAACTTTGTTAAGCGTATCTGCAATAAGCTGAATACCAACATCTTCGCCCTGACCGACATGTGAACCGGGATGAAAATTATAAAGTTGATTTGGTGTATATTCCATTCGTCTCAAATCATCAGCAAATGTATTGAGGGCAAATTCCCTTGTTTCCGGTTTAGCACTGCAGCAATTGAGCGTATATGGTGCGTGAGCAAGAATAACAGGAAATTCCTCTGCCTTCATTAATGCAATAAAATGCTCAATATCCTTTTCATCAATAGCCTTGGCACTCCCGCCGCGTGGGTTGCGGGTGAAAAACTGAAATGTATTTGCACCGATTTCCTTAGCTTGCCTGAGCATTGCAGTATATCCTTTTGATGAACTAAGGTGGGCACCGATTGTAAGCATAAAATTACCTCAAATATTCATTAATAATCATTTTAATTCTTCATTTTCATCACGGATTAAGCCGAATTCAACTGCAAGTTTCTTTGCCTGTTCAACAAAATCAGAAGATACAATTATGGTTTGCGGCTGATTCAAATCTCCCCAAGCATATTCCATAAACTGGGTTCCTGCATTATTTTTAAAATAAGCAGGGATTCCCTCTCGGTTGAGCATTTCAACAAACATCTGTGCATCCAACTTATTTTCCGCTACACAAAGTACAACCTCATATGCCATAAATATTACCTCACAAATTTGGGTCAGGCAATCGTTATTTACCGATATTCGCTTCAGCCTCACCGCTCATAATATATTCAAGCAAATCTGCCACGCAGCCTTTGTTGCAATGGCACGCTTCAAATTTACAGATTTTATGTATAGATGTCGGGGCCTGACCTGCACAGGCAGGAAGTCCTACTGTTTTAAGCATATCCCAATCATTATAATAATCGCCGATTGCCGCAACGTGGGATTTGTCAATACCGAGCATATCTGCAAGTTTCATTATGCCGACACCTTTGTGCGTATCTTTTTGCAGCATTTCAAAGCTCCAGAGTGATGAGGACATAAAGTTTGCATCAGGATTCGGAAAACGGTCAATAAGTTCACGTAATTTATTCATCGTTATAGGATTGGACCAAAAGATGACTTTCATCCATCCTTCTTTGGGAACATCGTCAATTGACCTTACTACTTCATGATTTGCTTTGTCAAAATACATTGTACCTTTTGACAAAAGTCCGTTTTTAACAATATATACATAGTCGTCAAAATAAACACCTATGTCAACACTTTTAAAAATCTCATCAAACTCATCGGCAATCTGACGGACAAAGTTCTGTCCCTTCTCACCAATGGTACTGCGCCAAATCATTTTATTTTGATTATAATCATAAATACCTGCACCGTTTAATACTACTGCAGGCTGATTTGGTGTTATTCTGTTGTAATTTCTGCCAAGGCTTGATTGAAGTCTGCCTGATGCGAGAGTAAAGTTACCGCCAAGATCGGTAAACTTCTTTATTGCATCATAATTCCTTCTCGGCAATTTTCTGAACTTATTATTGAGTGTTCCGTCAATATCCGAAACAACAAGCCAATTTTCAAATGTTTTCTCCATCATAACACCTGTCAAGTTTATTTAAAAACGTGGTAAAATAATCAGGCAAATCAGACCTGAACTCCATATATTTCTTCGTTCTTGGGTGTACGAACCCAATCTCTCCCGCGTGAAGGCACTGACCACCGAGTGAAGTGATAACTTTTTTCGGGCCGTAAACACTGTCTCCTGCCAGCGGATGACCGATATAGGACATATGAACTCTTATCTGATGTGTTCTGCCTGTTTCAAGAATACATTTTATAAAAGTAAAAGTGCGGTATCTTTTAAGCACTTCATAATGTGTTACTGCATCTTTTGAATTTTTAGTGGTAACTGCCATCTTTTTGCGTTCTTTCGGATGTCTGCCGATAGGCTGATGGACAGTACCTTTATCTGTTTTAATATTGCCGTATACGATTGCGTAATAAGCACGGTGAAAAGAATGCTCTTTTATCTGCTCAGCAAGGCTCAAATGTGCCATATCATTCTTGGCAACAATCAATAATCCTGAAGTATCCTTGTCAATCCTGTGGACTATGCCGGGACGGATAACACCGTTAATTCCGCTGAGGCTGCCTTTGCAATGATACAAAAGTGCATTGACCAATGTACCTGAATAATTCCCTGCCGCAGGATGCACAACCATACCCTTAGGTTTGTTGACAACGAGCAAATCATCATCTTCATAAACTATATCAAGCGGTATATTCTCAGGCACAGTCTCAAGTTCAACTGCATCGGGAACATGAACAATAATGCAGTCATTGCGCCTGCACTTATAATTTTTTCGGACAATTTTCCCGTCGACTGACACATTTTCTTCTGCAATGAGTTTGGATATGGCACTGCGGGTGAAATCAGTCATTTTCTGAGCAAGAAACTTATCAATTCTTATTGATACATCATCATTATCGGTTAAAAATTCAAGTGTTTCACTCATCCTTGTTCTCCTTTTTAAACAGGTCCAAAACAAGGTATATAATCAAACTTACTGCACCCAAAGTAACCGCACAGTCGGCAATATTGAAAATTGCAAAATCAATAAACAGCGGATTAATAAAATCAATTACATAACCCAAAAATATTCTGTCAATCAGATTACCTATACCACCTGATACAAGTACCCCCAATGTCCAGAACAGCCACAGATTTTTCTGTCCCTTTTTACTGACCATCACGGCAATACAAGCAATAATAGCAGCCGCGGTAACTAAAATAAATATCCATCTGCCGCCGCTTAACATAGAAAATGCAACGCCCGTATTTTCTGCATATCTGAACTCTAAAAATCCACTGATTACGGTTTTGGCTTTATCAGGAAAAAGATGTGATTTTGCAAGATACTTTGTTATCTGGTCAAAGGCAATAATGAAAACTGCCATTACAACTACCCAGATATTCTTATTTCTAAGTTTCACAAAATCACATCCTTTATTATCTGGAATTACTCACCGATTTGTTTCATAACATCTGCACAATGTGAACACAAGGTCGGGTGAGCTGAATTTTCTCCTACTGTATCTGAATATTTCCAGCAGCGTTCACACTTTTCACCGTCTGCTCTGCTGACAGATACCGAAAGACCTTCAACATCGCCCTTAACATCACCTGTACCGGTTGTAACTTCAACAGCTGATGTAATAAAAATCTCAGGCAAATCGGTTTCAACTGATTTCAGGAAATCATAAAGTTCACCGTCAGCAAAGAGAGAAACTTTTGCTTCAAGCGGTTTACCGATGATTTTTTCATTTCTTGCAAGTTCAAGTGCCTTTTGAACATCCACTCTGACCGCATGAATTTTATCCCACTTAGCAATGAACGCATCATCTGTCTCGATATAATCAGCCTGCGGAATATCATTGAACAGCGGTGACTGTGGATTTTTGCTTGAATCATGAGGCATAGCAAGCCAGATTTCATCAGCAGTGTATGAAAGAATAGGAGTAAGAAGAAGAGTTAAAGCATCAAGGACTTTATAAAGTACGGTCTGTGCTGCTCTTCTTGTGGCACTCTTAGGAGCAGAAATATAAAGTCTGTCCTTGAGAACATCAAAATAGAAATTACTCATCTCAACAACACAGAAGTTATGGAGAGCATAAGAAGTTGTGTGATAATCATATTCTTCATAGCCTTTACGTGCAACTTCAATGACCTCATCGAGTTTCATGAGAGCATACTTGTCGAGTTCTTCAAGTTCATCATTTGAAACCATATCTGTATCAGGATTAAAATCATAAAGGTTGCCAAGACAATATCTTGCTGTGTTACGCAGTTTTCTGTAATTATCAGAAATCTGCTTGAGAATTTCTTTGCTGATACGAATATCCTGATGATAATCGGCGCTTGCAACCCAGAGACGAAGAATATCAGCACCGTACTGGCTTACAATCTCCTGCGGGTCAATACCGTTGCCAAGTGATTTTGACATTTTTTTGCCTTCACCGTCAACCGTCCAACCATGGGTAATAATCTGTCTGAACGGAGTACCATGACCGCCTGCAACAGATGTGAGGAGTGAAGACTGGAACCAACCTCTGTACTGGTCTGCGCCTTCCATATAAACATCAGCAGGACGCTGGAGATACGGTCTTTTTTCACATACAGCCTGATGTGATGAACCGGAATCAAACCATACATCCATAATATCTTTTTCTTTATCAAATCCTTTATCGCTGCCGCAATGAGGACATTTAAATCCATCAGGAAGGAAGTATGAAGTATCATGAGCGAACCAAGCGTCTGAACCTTCTTCGCCGAAAATCTTTGATACATTCATCATTACGTCGTTATCTATAATTTCTTTTCCGCAATCCTGACAATAGATAACCGGAATCGGAACACCCCATTTTCTCTGGCGGGAGATACACCAATCGGCTCTTTCCTGTACCATTGACTGAAGTCTGTCCTTACCCCACTCAGGATACCATTTTACTTCTTCAGCAGCTTTTACTGCATCTTCTTTAAAATCATCAACAGAACAGAACCATTGGCTTGTCGCTCTGAAGATTACAGGTTTGTGACAACGCCAGCAGTGAGGATACTGGTGTTCAATTTTCTTAAGAGCAAAAAGAGCACCTGTTTCTTCAAGATGAAGCGCAATAGGCTTGTTTGCTTCTTCTGTTGAAAGTCCGGCAAACTGACCTGCTTCTTCTGTAAGTTTACCCTTAGCATCCACAGGAACAATAATCGGAATTTCAGGATATTTTTTACAAACAATAAAGTCATCCACACCATGACCGGGGGCAGTATGGACACAACCTGTACCGCTTTCAAGAGTAACATGATCACCTACAATCACAAGTGAAGTTCTGTCGATAAACGGATGCTGCGTCTTCATATATTCAAGTTCACTGCCGCGGATAATACCAACAGTTTCATAATCAGTAACGCCCTTTGCCTCCATGGCAGCAGGAGCAAGGTCTGTTGCCATAACATAAAATTCGTCACCTGATTTGATAAGTGAATATTCATAATTAGGACCTACACAAATTGCAACATTTGCAGGAAGAGTCCATGTTGTTGTTGTCCAGATAACAAAATATGTTTTTGACAAATCGGCACCCATTGCAGTGAGTTTGCCCATATCGTCCGTTACATTGAACTTAACATAAATAGAATGACAAGGATCCTCAGCATATTCAATTTCTGCCTCTGCAAGAGCAGTATTACAGTCAGGACACCAATAAACAGGCTTTAATCCCTTATAGATATAACCTTTTGATGCCATTGTGGCAAATACTTTAATCTGCTCTTCTTCAAACTCTTTTTGAAGTGTGATATACGGATTATCCCATTCAGCAATAATACCGAGTCTCTTGAAAGATTCACGCTGCAAATCAACATAACCAAGTGCTGTATCACGGCAAATCTTTCTGAGTTCGAGATCGGAAATTGAAGTCTCTGCACTGATTCCGGCCTTTTTTCTTGCAGCAAGTTCAGTCGGAAGACCGTGCGTATCCCAGCCCGGTACAAAAGGAGACTGAAAACCTGTCATATTTTTATACTTAACAATAAAATCTTTAATCGTCTTATTCAGTGCATGACCGATATGAATATCGCCGTTTGCATAAGGCGGTCCGTCATGAAGGATGAACAAAGGCTTTCCTTCATTATGCTTCATAAGTTGTCTGTACTGGTCATTTGCTTCCCATCGTGCAAGGAACTCAGGTTCTCTTGCAGGGAGTCCTGCTCTCATAGGGAATTCTGTTTTGGGTAAATTTAATGTTTTATTGTAGTCCATCTGTAATAACTCCTAAAATATAATTTGCTGATTATTTTTTCTTTTTGAAAAATCCTCTGAATTTTGAAGTATCATCTTCCTCTTCATCATCAGGAGGAATCAAAGAAATTGTCTCATCCGTTCTTTCAACCTCTTTATTCACATTAAAGAAATTTTCAAAAGGCATAGAACTTTCAAATTCAGGCTCATCTTCAATTACAGGAATTGATTTAGCTGCACTTTCATCAACAGGGGTGAGTTCATCTGTTGTAAAAGATTCAAGTGCATCCTGCAGTTCTTCTTCTGTCAGCACAACGTCTTCGTCCGGCTCTTCGGTCACTTTAAATTCAGTTGATTCAATCTCATCAATAATATCGTCAACTTCATCCATATCCTCTGATTCATCAGAAATTTCTTCTATCTCTTCATCCTCTGCAGAATCTTCTATTTCTTCATTCTCAGCAGGTTCATCAATCATTTCTTCTGCTACAGGCGGGACTTCGGATTTTTCTTCAGCAACAACTTCGTCTTCTTCGATTTCATCTTCAATATCAGCCAACAAGGAATTGAGTTCATTTTCAAGGCTTTCAATATTTTCTTTTTCCATCTCATATGTATCGGTTGACAAAGTAAGTTCCTTGATTTTATCAAGCTGGGTTTCATAAAGAGAAATCAATGTGGTTTTGAAATCACTTGATTCATCTTTCAGTTTTGACACAATTGCACTGTAATAATCTTTCTCACTTTTTGCTTTGCCTACAATTTCATTTGCAAGTTTTTTTGCCTGTGTCAAGACATCGTTAGAAACCACTTTTGCACCTTCAATTGCATCATTTGCCGTTTTATTTGCCTGTGCAATAATTTCTTCGGCTGCCTCTGTCTTTTCTTTTGTAAGAGCGGCAACATAATCTCTTGCCTCACCGACAATTTTGTCTGCTTTTTCTTTTGCATCGACAACTGTCTGCTGTGCTGATTTGACACTGTCGGATATTGTCTGCTCTGCCTTTTCCTTTGCTTCACTTGTAACCTTAGACGCCATTTTCTGTGCAGAAATAAGTGCAGTTTTTATGGAATCTTCATCTGCTCTGTATTCTTCTATGCGATTAGCAAGAATTTCCAGTTTACGGTAAAGTTCCTTATTCTCCTCACAAACAGTTTCATACGATTGAATAATATCAGTCAAAAACTGATTCACTTCATATCTGTCATATCCGCCGTTTGCAACAGTTGAGATTTTCTTTTCACGAATTTGATCCGGTGTAATCATAATTATTTCTCCTACTTCATTTATTCATCACGGCAAGTTACATAAACATTCCGTTATTTTCCAATTCATCAATAAGGTCACCCATCACATCTACATTGTACGGAGTGATGATATATGTGCTGTTTGCAACACGCTTTATCTGACCGTTGCTTGCATACGCAACACCGCTTAAAAAATCAAGCAGACGGCGGGCAATATCGCGGTTTGTACTTTCAAGATTGAGTACAACTGTTCTTTTTTCATTCAAATTATCACCGATTGCTGCAGCCTCTTCAAATCTTTCAGGCTTAACAAGAACCACCTGCAGCTGAGCAGTTGTGTGGATGTTAACAACCTTGTCATTATCATGGCGGCGCATTCTCGGGCGTTCGGAATAGCGTTCTTCTTTTTCAGCTTTCTCTTCTCGTTCTCTCCTTGAGCGTCTCTCCCTCGGAGGTTCTATACCAAAAGACGGATTGTTATTTTCATAAAAATCATCAAAATCGTCTTCGTCATTGTCAGTAACAATATCCTTAATTTTATCAAAAAGTCCCATATCTCGCTCTCCTTACACTATACTTAAAAATACTTTCTTGCACCAAATATTGCAGAACCTACTCTGACAATATTGGAACCATTGGCAACAGCACTTTCAAAATCACCGCTCATACCCATTGACAAAATATCCATATCTACATTATCTAATTTTTTATTCTTAATGTCAATGAAAGATTGATACATTGTACTGAAATATTGGCAGACTTCTTTTTCACTGTCACAAATTGGCGGGATAGTCATTAATCCCTTGATTTTTATATTATCCATCTGAGCAATTTCAAGGAGCAAATCCTCAAGCTGCTCAATATAAATACCGCTTTTTGAATCTTCCTTACCGACATTTACTTCTACAAGAATATTTGTAGTCAGATTTTTATTTGACGAAACTCGGCTGATTTCCTTTGCAAGTTTAACAGAATCAACAGATTCAATCATGTCAACTTCACCGACTATCTGTTTTACCTTGTTGGTCTGCAGATGACCGATAAGATGTTTTTCTACACCGTCAAGATGAAGTTCATCTTTCTTTCCCAAATATTCCTGAACTCTGTTTTCACCAATCAAATCTGCACCAAGGTCAAGTGCTTTGTTGATATACACACTTTCAACCGTTTTAGTCACCGCCATAAGTCGTACATCATTCGGATTTCTGCCTGCTTTGATTGCTGATTCCTCAATCTTTGCTTTGATTTTCTTATAATTATCTTCAACGGATTGAAGCCTTGCTTCATCAACTATAAACTTTTCCATCATGCAAATCCTTTCCTTTTGTAATTATGAGATCATAAAAACGAATTGAATCACTGTTTTGTGTATCCCTTTCAAACACAACATAATCCTTGGTGGAATAAATAATCTTACCCTGACGCTTTGCCACCTGATTAGCCACAAGGGCATAAACACATTTGTTGCCGTCCTCATCAACATGAACTGCTGATGACGGAACTTTAAATCCCGAATACTCGTTAAATCTGATTTCTATATCCTCAATTCTCATTGAAGTAATCTCAGCATCAATCTGTGAACATTTTAAAATAAGAACGGTTTCACTCTGACCTAAAGGAATATCGGCACCGCTTACCACTTCACAGTTTATTACCTTATCGCTGTCTTTAAGAGCAATATTCAGGTAATCTCCGTTATCAATCCCCTTGACATCATCTGCAGAAAGCACGCAGCAAAAATACCAGTCATAACTGATAATCAGTTTGCCTATACAATTTTCCTGCGGTTGTGATGATTGTGTACTCTCAATATATGATTTCAAAGTATCTATATCAATTGATGTAATTTTATCATAGTCAAATGCATCTTCATATCCGTCGGTATATGAAGAAAAAATACCGGATTCGTCAGTAGTTACATAACCTGTTGGCTTACAGGAGTCTATATTGATTGCATCAATCTGGCTTTGCAGATTTTCCTTAACTGAAGAAAAATCAATATCCTGACCGATAATCATCTGACGGCGGGTCAGTTTATCATTCAAATCATTACAGCAGGAAGATAAGGAAGAAAATGACGCCGTGTTGACAAGCCTTACATAATCATTTATGTCACTCAGAATATCTTTATCAATTGATGCAACATCGGTTGCAATACCTGCTGCCTTGCTTTCAAGTTCATTATAATATTCCAACTGTTCCTGCAAATCAATGGAGTTGGAATAATTCTTTGCATTTTCTTCACTTGAAAAAATCATGGCAATATTGCCGCCGAGTTTTACCTTTTCTCCGTCGGAAACACAAGGAACGGTTACGGTTCCTCCGCTGTCCTTAACCAAATGTTCATCACGGACAACAAGTGCCTTTGTCTCAACACTTTCATATACAGTTGAAGTTACGGCAGAAATGGTTTCAACATCAACATGGGTTGCAGAATAACATTCATAAAAAATGTATGTCCCTATCAATGCAAAAATCAAAATAATTGCAACAACATCTTTTCTGATTTTATCGGGATTTTTATTCACTTTTTCCGTTTTGGAATTACTCATTTATAAAATCCTTTGCTTGGTTTACTGCAATTTCTGTGCCTGTTACATCAGGCTCGATAACAACTGCATCTTTGCGTCGTTTAAACCATGTTATTTGACGCTTAGCATAATTTCTTGTCTTTTGTTTCAACCTGTCAACAGCAACAGCAAAACTGACCTCACCGTTAAAATACGGTATCAGTTCTTTATGTCCTATTGCCTGGGCAGCAGTTGAAGATTCCTGATTCAAAAATTTCTCTGCTTCCTGTTCAAGTCCGTCTTCCACCATTTTATCTACTCTGGTATTAATTCTGTCATAAAGCAGCTGACGGTCTTTATAGTTGAGGAAGAAATACAATACATCATATGGTGATTTTTTCTGTCTGGAATGAACATTCTGCTGACTTTTGGAAGTACCTGAATAATAGAGTTCAAGTGCTCTGACAATTCTTTTTTTATTGTTAATATGAATATCTTTTGCACTGTTGCTGTCAAGTAACATCAGTTCATCATAAAGGGAGCGATTATCTCTTTTCATAAGATTTTCACGCAATTTAAAATCAATAGATACATCTTCAAAAATGATATTATCAACAAGGCTGTCGATAAAAAGTCCTGTGCCTCCAACGATGACAGGTGTTTTGCCGCGCTGAATCATTTCATTTATCTTTTTTCTTGCCAAATCACACCACAATGCAACTGAAAAATTCTCATCTGCATCAAGAAATTCCACAAGATGATGCGGTATCTGTGATTTTTCTTCTGCCGTTGGGCAGGCTGCTGCAATCGGCATACCTTTATAAACCTGCATAGAATCGGCAGAAATGATTTCACCGTTAACCGCTTTTGCAATTTCTATACCCAATGCAGTTTTTCCTGAGGCAGTAGGACCTGCAACAACAATAATCTTGTTATCCATAATCACACCCTGCCAAATTGTTTTTCTATATCATATTTTGATATTTTAATAAATACAGGTCTGCCGTGCGGACAAAATCTGATTTGCGGCATGGAGAGAAGTTTTTTAACAAACAGTTCCTGCTCCTGAGGTGATGTATAGTCACCTGCTTTTACTGCACCGCGGCATGATGCCGAATGATAAATCCAGTCAATTTTGTCAGGCGTAATATCTGTTTTATGTTCAAGCAGTTTTTGTGCAATTTCAGTTATCAAATCTTTAACATAGCTTTCACACACAAGTGATGGAATTGCACGGACGATAACTGCACTTTCGCCAAACGGCTCTGTTTCAAATCCGCATTGTCTGAGCAGTTCATTATGACTTGTTATAACTTCAAATTCATCTTTTGAAAGCGTTACTGCAGCCGGAGAAAGGAGCATTTGAACTTCTATGGTTTCCTGTGATTTGAAATTTTCATAATTCATACGCTCATGTGCAGCATGCTTATCAATAAAATACAGTTCATTTTCTATCTCGACAATAATGTAAGTTTTAAAAACTTCGCCGATTAATCTGAAATTTATATTTTCTTTTTCGTCACAAACTGCGGCATCGTACCCTTTATTTTCAGAAATATTCTGCTTATTTTCCGGTTCTGTATAATCAACAGAACGGTTTGAATCTATATGCTCAACCGTTACGGCAGATGATACATTATAAGCAGGTTTTTCTGACTTATCGGCAAGAGTTTGAGAATGAAGTGTAAATGTGTTTTGATTATCAAGTCTGAAACTCTGCTGAACAGGCGGTTCTTCTTTTTTCTTAAAGAAATCTGTTTTTGAGGAATATGTATAATGATTATCTTTTGGTTTGTCAAATACCGAATCAAATTTTGGTGTAAACTCTGCCTGTTTTACGGTTCGGTCTGCTTCTACAGCAGACTTAACACCATAATATACAAGATTGAATATCGGTTTTTCATCTGCAAATCTGACTTCAATTTTAGCAGGATGCACATTAACATCAACAAGGGATGGGTTAAGTTCTATATTCAGAACACACATAGGAAACCTGCCCACCATTATTGAATTTTTATACGCCTGCTCAAGTGCTGCCATAGCGGTTGCAGACTTGACAAGCCGGTTATTGATAAAGAAAAACTGCATTGCCCTGCTTTTTCTTGATGCAGTAGGTTTTGATACATATCCCGTAATATGCATATTATCAAAAGTATAATCAACACTTATCAGGGCATCACTTACATCTTTGCCGAAAACCGAATATACGGCAGAAAGAAGTTCACCGTTACCTGAAGTAATCAGGGTCTGTTTATCATCACGAATAAATCTGAATGAAATATCAGGATGAGATATTGCCATTCTGTCAACAATACCCGCAACTGCATTGCCTTCGGTGACATCTTTTTTAAGGAACTTCATCCTTGCCGGAGTGTTAAAAAATATATCACGAACAACAATGGTTGTACCGTTTGGGCAGCCCGCATCTTCAACTGCAATTTCTTCTCCGCCTGAAATTTCATACCTGGTGCCGAGTTCTTCACTTTCACTTCTGGTCAAAAGTTCCACTTTGGCAACAGCGGATATTGACGCCATTGCCTCACCCCTGAACCCTAAAGTTGAAATGGCGTTAAGGTCATCTTTATCAGATATTTTACTTGTAGCGTGGGATACAAAGACTTTTTTTACTTCTGCTCTTTCAATTCCGCAGCCGTCATCTGTAATGCGGATATACGTTGAGCCGCCGTTTTTAATTTCAACAGTAATATTTTTTGCACCGGCATCAACTGAATTTTCAATCATTTCTTTGACGATTGAGGAAGGACGCTCAACAACTTCACCCGCTGCAATCAGCTGATATATCTCTTTGGGTAACAGATTAATTTTGGGCATAAAGCGTTCCTCCTTCCGTCTTAATTAAAATAAATATTATGATAATTCGTGTGCCTTTTTATTTAAATCATAAAGTGTCTGCATCGCTTCAATCGGAGTCAATGTATTAACATCAATCGTTTTTAATATTTCAAGAATTTCATTCTTGCCATTGGCAGTAAAATTGTACTGAATATCATTTTCATCGTCTTCAACAACTGTATCTTCCGGCTTGAATTCGATTTTCACACTGTTTTGTTCAAGTTCCCTGAGAATGACTTTTGCTCTTTTTACAACACTGTCGGGTACACCTGCAAGTTTTGCAACCTCAATACCGAAACTCTGGTCTGCACCGCCGCGTACAATCCGCCTCAGGAAAGTAATATCATCACCGCGTTTTTTAACAGCGATTGAATAATTCTTAACACCATCAATCATATCTTCCATCGCAGTGAGTTCGTGATAATGCGTTGCAAACAGAGACTTTGCACCCAGACTCTTTTTCTTGCAAACAAATTCAAGTACAGCACGTGCAATACTCATACCGTCAAATGTTGAGGTTCCCCTGCCTATTTCATCAAGAATAATAAGCGATGATGAGGTTGCATTTTTAAGAATCGTTGAGACCTCATTCATCTCAACCATAAAGGTCGACTGACCTGTTGAAAGATCATCACTGGCACCGACACGAGTGAAAATAGCATCAACAATACCGATTTTTGCACTCTTGGCAGGCACAAACGAACCAATCTGGCTAAGCAGTGTTATCAGTGCAATCTGACGCATATATGTAGATTTACCTGCCATATTGGGACCTGTGATGATTGAACATCTGTTATCATCCAAATCGAGCATCGTATCATTCGGGACAAACGGTGCACCGTCAAGCAGCGCTTCAACAACAGGATGCCTGCCATCTTTAATATCAATTACGCCGTCATTTGAGATTACAGGGCAAACATAATTATTGTTAACAGCAACCTGAGCAAGAGAAGCAAGAACATCAAGAACAGCAAGAGACTTTGCCGTCTGCTGAAGTCTTTGAATTTCGCCTGCGATAGTATTCCTGACTGCACAGAAAATCTCATATTCGAGTGCAATACTTCTGTCTTTCGCACCGATAATTTTACCCTCAAGTTCCTTGAGCTGCTGTGTAATAAATCTTTCACAATTTGTTAAGGTCTGTTTTCTTATATACGTTTCAGGCACAAGATCTTTGTATGAATTTGAAACTTCAATATAGTAACCGAAAACTCTGTTGTATCCTACTTTCAGTTTGGGGATACCTGTAAGTTCTCTTTGTTCATTTTCAATAGAAGCAATAACGCCTGCACCGTCACTCATAATCGCTTTGAGAGAGTCAAGTTCTTCGTTATATCCTGCTTTAATCATTCCGCCTTCACGGACAGAGAACGGAGGTTCATCAACAATAGCAGTATTTATCAGACTGCGAACATCATCAAGAATATCAATACCGTTATAAATATCCTTGAGAAGCGCTGATGATACATTAGCAAGATTTTCCTTGACACCCGGCAGTTTTTCAATCGTCGACTCGAGTGATTTGAGTTCTTTTGCATTTGCGGTACCGTATACAATACGGGTCATCAGTCTTTCAATATCACTCACACCTGCAAGTGCCTCGCGTATTGCATCACGGAGCATCGGATTATCTGCAAGTTCACCGACTGAATTCTGCCTCTTTACAATTTTCGGAATGGACATCAGCGGACGTTCAATCCATGATTTAATCATTCGCTTGCCCATTGCGGTTTTCGTTTTATCAATAACCCACAGAAGAGAATGCTTTTTGTCCCCAGTCATCATTGATTTTGTCAGTTCAAGATTACGTCTTGCACTTATATCAAGATTCATATACTGGTTATCGTCATAATAATCAATTTCTGACGGGACTTCAATCTGATTTTTCTTCTGTGTTTCTTTCAAATATCCGATAACTGCACCAAGCGCACTTATACCGGACTTATTATTGCCGATACCGAGTGATGAAATTTCATCATTATTCAGCGTCTCAATAATGAGCGAAGTGGCATTGTTATAATCAAACTTATCGTCATCAAGGACCTCAACACTTGCGCCGATTCTTTTTGCAAAATTTTCAAGTGAAGAAAGGTCAAGTGATTTTGAATTAATTATCAATTCCTTAGGTGAATATGTAGAAAGCTGATTGATAAGTTTATTTTCAATTTCATCGCCCGACAACACGGTTATATGAAATTCACCTGTTGAAACATCTGCAAAGCAAACACCCGTATCATGATTGCTGCTGCATACCGAGCACAGATAATTATTAACGCCATCCTCAAGCATATTGCTTTCAATAACCGTTCCGGGTGTGATGATTCTTATGACATCTCTTTTGACAAGCCCCTTGACCAGTGCGGGATCTTCCATCTGTTCACATATTGCAACCTTGTATCCGCGTGAAACAAGTTTGGCAATATAATTATCCGCACTGTGAAACGGCACCCCGCACATCGGCGCCTTTTCTTCCTGACCACAGTCACGGCCGGTCAGAACCAAATCAAGTTCCTGTGAGGCAATCTTTGCATCATCAAAAAACATCTCATAAAAATCACCAAGTCGAAAGAACAAAATGGCATCGTTATATTGACTTTTTATCTGGAAATATTGAATCATCATAGGTGATAATTTTCCGCTTGGTTTACCCATTTTGTTCTCCCCTTTTGGTCATTTGTTTATTTTATAATCAGTGGCATCCGCCGCAAGTACCGCAGTTGTGAGTGCATCCTTCTTCAGGTTTTGGAAGTTCGCATGTTTCTGCATCCTGTCCATCGAAGAAAAGACCAATCATACCGCTGATATACTGAGCCATCTGCTCCATTTCTGCTGCAGCAGCAGAATATTTCTGCATATTTTCACATTCCATAATTTCTGCATACAACTTCTGATAGTCTTCCTGAAGCTGAGCAATTCTGTCCTGTGATGCCTCTTCGCCTTTTTCTGCTTCCTGCTGATACTTGAGTGTGATGAGCTGCATTTCCTGCATTTGCTGCTGGAGTTTTTCGTCACCGTCATTTGCCTTTGCTGCTGCCTGAAGTGCTGCAAAGCGCTCGTCCTTCTGAATTTCTTTGCCTAATTCTCTGAGTGCTGATTCAATACTCATAATTCTTTCTCCTTTACTAATTCTCCCCTCATAACAAATGTTAAAGGTTCAATTACTTTAATATTTTGAAAAGTGCCGATAAGACTTTCGTCACCCTCAAATTCTATAATCAAGTTGCCGTCATTACGTGCAGCAACATAATTATCATCGAGTTTACCTTTGCCGTAAACATAGCATTTGAACACCTTGCCCTTATGCAGCGCCATCTGTTTTGCACTGATTTGCTCCTGCAGGTCTGTCAGTTCTTTGAACCACTTTGACTTTTCTTCTGCCGGAATCGGATCAGGCATTTCTGCCGCCGGTGTTCCCTTGCGCGGTGAATAAATAAATGTGAACAGCGATGTTGCCTCAACCTCTTTTACAAGTGAAAGTGTCTGCTTGAAGTCATCATAAGTTTCACCAGGGAAACCGACAATAATATCACTGGTTATCGACAGTTCATCCCCCATAAGTTCTTTTGCATAATTGATAAGTTCAAGATACTGTGCTCTTGTATAATGCCTGTTCATCGCTTTGAGAATTCTGTCACTTCCACTTTGGAACGGAAGGTGAAGATGCTGTGCAACCTTATCACAGGATGCCATGGTCTCAATCAGTTCTTTTGTACAATCCTTTGGATGACTGGTCATAAACCTGATTCTGAAATCACCGTCAAGATCATTGAGCATTTTAAGAAGCTGTGCAAATGAGACGGAAGGGATTAAATCCTTGCCGTATGAATTAACGTTCTGCCCAAGCAATGTAATCTCTTTATATCCCTGTGCAACCAATTCTTTAAATTCATTGACAATATCTTTACACTCCCTGCTGCGTTCTCTGCCGCGCACATAAGGAACAATGCAGTATGTACAAAAATTATTGCAGCCATACATTATCGGCAGCCATGCTTTTGCGTCACTGTCTCTCTTAACAGGTACACCCTCAGCAATTGCACCGTCAATATCAGGGATTTCGAACACGCGTTTCTTACCTGTTAAAGTTTTATAGAGTAATTCCGGCAAACAATGGATAACATGCGTACCAAAAACAAGGTCAACAAACGGATACGACTGCTTGATTTTATCAGCAATATGTTTTTGCTGCATCATACAGCCGCAAAGTGCAATCACTGTATCAGGATTGGAGCGCTTATAACTTTTTAATGCACCGACATTACCGAATACTCTGTCTTCAGCATGTTCTCTGACAGCACACGTATTAAAAAGAATCAACTGTGCCTCAAGCCTGTTATCCGTGAAATCATATCCCATAAGTTCAAGCATACCCTTGATTTTTTCACTGTCGGCAACATTTTGCTGACAGCCGTACGTAATAACACAAGCTTTTGGCTTTTTTATATATCGTGCAGATATAAGCGAACTTACCTTTTGTGTAAAGCACTTTTGATTTTCAAGTTCTTCTTTGCTTACAACTGCTGTTTTTCTGTCAGTCTTGTCCAATGAATTCACCTCTTGGCATACTTATACAGTGTTTATTATAACAAAACAAAAATGCATATTCAATATATAATTATAAATAATATAATAATTTTATTAGTTAAAGTCTGATTTTTATTTGTTGCTTAATAAATAAAAGAACTATATAAGCATGTTGCCTAATTATTATTGATTTTTGAACAGAACAATGATAAAATTAGAACAATATTAACAAAAAACAGGTGATATTATGTTAAAGCAAAGAGGAGCAGGTGTATTGCTGCATATCAGTTCCATGCCAAGTGAATACGGAATCGGTGTATTTGACGATAATGTGAAAGAATTTATTGATGCAATTGCAGATATGGGGTTCACATACTGGCAGGTTCTTCCTTTCAATCCGCTTGACGGAGCAAATTCTCCGTACTGCTCTCCGTCTGCTTTTGCCGGCAATTATCTTTTCATCAATCCAAAAGGACTTTTGGATATGAAATTAGTCAGTGAAGAAGATGTTAAAAGCAATATCTATACCGGTTCACCCTACACTGCGGACTATGAATTTGCAGGTGAAATGCGGCTGAAACTACTGAAAAAAGCCTTCCTCAACATTGATGAAAACCTTGCAAAAGAAATTAAAGCATTTGAAATTGATAATCCGTGGCTGACCGATTACAGTGTATTCATGGCTGTAAAAGAACTTGAAGATATGAAACCATGGTGGGAATGGGAAACAGAGCACTCTCATTATTTTGAGTGTATAAAAAGCATTTATTCTTATGAAGAAAAGGCGGCATTCTGGAAATTTGTACAATTCATTTTCTTCAGACAATGGCTGGCAATCAAAGAATATGCCAATCAAAAAGGCATTGCAATCATAGGAGATATGCCAATTTATGTTGCAATGGACAGCGTGGACATTTGGTCCAATCCAAATATGTTTAAAATTGATGATAAAACGCTGAAAGTGGACAAAGTTGCAGGTGTTCCGCCGGATTATTTCAGCGAGGACGGACAATTATGGGGCAATCCGATTTACGACTGGGATACTATGGAAAAGGACGGATATGCATGGTGGATTTCAAGACTTGGCAACGCATTAAAAACATACGATATAGTCAGAATCGACCATTTCAGAGCATTTGCATCCTATTGGGAAATCCCTGCTGACTCACCTACTGCAAAAATAGGTGAATGGGTTGACGGACCGAAAATGAAACTGTTTGACAAATTATTTGAAACATATCCTGATGCACCGATTATTGCCGAAGATTTGGGTGTTTTCGGTGAAGATGTTGTTCAATTGCTTGAAGATACAAAATTTCCCGGAATGAAGGTTGTCCAGTTCGGTTTTGAGCCAAACGGTGATTCATTACATATGCCGCACAATGCGGTGCAGAACAGTATAAACTATGTCGGAACACATGACAACAACACATTACTCGGCTGGTTGTGGGAAGCAAGTGAGGACGAACGAAAATTTGCACTGGATTATGTCGGCTTTGACGGTGACAACTGGGGTGAAGGCGGATATTACAGTCCGTCATGCAGAAAGATTATTGAAAGCGTCTGGGTCAGCAGTTCAAATGTGGCAATCATTGCACTGCAGGATATGTGCGGATTCGGAAGTGATGCAAGAATGAATATCCCCGGTGTTCCTGAAAAAAACTGGAGATTCAGAACAACTGCGGACACAATCCGAAATATTGATAAAAATTACTACAAAAAAATCAATTCACTTTACAGGCGTATGTACCCTGTGTTTGAAAAATAATATTACAAATAGGCAATAAATAAAAAAGTTATCCCAAGATAATCTCGGGATAACTTTTTTGTTGTTAGGAAATTATTCATTATTTTCTTCACTGTTTTCACACGGTGAACAGCAGCCGCCGTTTGTACTTCTTTCAACCGGGAAGAACTCATCAACCGGAAAATCAATGGACTGGAATGTTTCGCAAGGATTTGAAGTATTGCAGTTACATTCTCTGTCAGGAACACAATAATCATATGCAGGGATAAGGATTTGTGCATCTCGTTCCATCTGTACGATTGAGAAAAGACCGAGTGTAACAAGAATTGCTTTTGATGCTCCGCATGACGGCATTGTATCTTCAACTGAATTTAAAATTGACTGCGGGAATGATGAGCAGACGGAAACACAGCAGTCACAACTGTCACAGATATGTGTTGAAAGAACAACCGGATCAACCGCCTGAACTTTTGCAGACGGATTTGTATACTGCGGTGATTCAGGGCAATCAATTGCCTCGTTAATCGGATTTGAAACAAATACTTTTACATTACCGTCACTGCCGTAGAGGATACATTTTTTGTTAAACTGTGCAAAACCGATTGCTACCTGCGGAGTGGTACAAGGTGCAGCATAAGTGTCAAATGACAATCTGAAATAAAATGTTATATCAACACTGTAAAATCCCCTGTTAAACGGAACTTCTTCCACATCAATGCTGACCTCTTCAATTGTACAGTCTCTTGTTTTTACAGTAACTGCCTCATCAATCAATCTCTGACTGCGAGAAAAAAATGTAACCCTTAAATCTTCCAGACAATCTTTACTGACACAACTGTCAAAAATTCGTTTTGTATCAATACATACTGCTTCGTTTATTCTTCCTTCACCTGTTTCTAAAATTGGATTATCAGGCATAACAAAACTCCTTCTTTATATATTGAAGTAAACTTCAATACATTCTATGAAGGAGTGTGATAAATGTTAATTTAATTTGCGGAAATTTCGTTGACAGTAATCCTATTTATATGCGGTGCATACGTATCCTGATTGTCAAACTTATTATTACCGCTGTTTGTAAGTGCAATAATATTTTCACCTTCATTGAGATGAACATAACAGGTAACGGTTTTAAAAGTATCCCAACTGTATGTATTACGGCAATAAACATCCTGACTGCTGCCGTTGGCGGTTACGGTTACATAACGCTCAATCAGGTCAACATTATAGTCATGTTTGCCTCCCTCATCATTGTTAGAATAAAGGAAAGTCAGGGCATATGAACCTGATTTTGTCACATTAACATCGAATTCCGCCTTGCCTGAATTGCAGGAAATACCGTCAATATAATTTATATTCCAAAAATCATTATTTGATACAGATGCAGTTCCCGATAATTTTGCCTGATCACAATCAAGGTTAATCACTTCACCTGTTCTGTCTGCCTTTTTCACCAAAAGTCCGTTTGAATAAGGACTTTCAACGTCAAGATAATTCAATCCGCGTGACAGATAAAGCAAAGTATCCTCATCTTTCAGGACTACATTCTCACCATTCAATTGTGCATTTGCATTATCTGCAAAGTTCACATAATAATAACCGTCCGTCGGTGCAACAATCAGATAGGACTGTGTGGAATCATCCGTTCTGTCCGTATCATCAAGAACAGCAATCTGTTCATCAACCTCAGTTGAAACCAGCATAGAATCAAGTGTAATTGTACCCTTTGCGTGTTTAAAGAGGATTGTATGCTCTCCTTTCGCGAGTTCATACGTCACAGAAAGGCAATTGGTATATTCACTTTTTATTGTATTTTCAAATGAGACTTCCGTTTCATTGCCGTCGAGAGAAAGCATGGATGATGAAAAAGTCCTGTCATCAGGATTTTTAACATCATTATCATCTGCCTCTCCATCATTGGAATTACCGTAAATAATATCCAAATTATACGTACTGTCTTCAGGAACATCGAAAGTAAGCGAAACGCCGTCGCCGTCATTTTCCATACCACCGACCATTCCGTCTTTATCTCCTGTGGTTGCATATGCACTTTCATATGTATAGGCATTGCCGAGGAGTTCGCCGTCTTCAAATTCAAATCGCTTAACAAATCTGTCACTTTGATAGTCAGTCTGAACAGTACCTGAATTTTCAGAAAATGGTATTACAGTAATCCGATATGCACTCGATTCGTCCATATCATTCATATCTATATTTAAAATATCATTTTTTATATCGGTATAATACTGTCTTTTTATCTCTGTAGAGTAAACAGTACCTGACAGTCCTTTGTATACAACTTCTTCAATTGTAACACGCACTCTGCTGCTGTCTTCTCTGACAAATACAGTATCATCAAGATTTTTCAGTTTCACTACTGCAGAACCGTCTCTGCCGCCGCAGATAACCTCAATCCTGCTGTCAAAAACATCTTCTCTTTCATCTATGGTAACAAGTCCCATAAAACCTTTAGAGGCAAAATCAGCCTTACCGCTTATTGCTTTACCTACATTTGATTTGAACAAATCCTGATATTTTATATCAACAGTTTGTCCCTGCATATCGGCATACCAACGATAAAGCCACCAATTTGAATTAGGCGAATTATCATCCGCTGCAACATCGCAAAGATTATCGGCAAGACGCCAGTATGCATTATCGGCATACACTTTGCTTGTCTCAATCTGTGTTATATATTGCAGCATTTTACCCGGCATACCGTTATCCTGCATTCTGCCGTATTCAGTAACAATTATCGGTAATTTATCAATACCGAGTTCTCTTTCAAGTTCACGATAATTTTCAACATGGCTCTGCCAATGATAAACAGAACTGTCATTCAGTTCATGATAAATCATAACCTGAGGAACACAATTATTCTGACTGCAGCAGGTCATAAAATACCTTATTTCATCTTTGTCATAATCACAAAAACCCGGTCCGCCTATAAGTGCGTCGGAATCAATGGACTTTACTAAATCATATGTCTGTTTCCACGCACTGAAGAAATCAGCAGCACCTTGCTCATTATATTCCCCGTAAACACCGAACTTAGAATCTGATTTTTCTTTTGTTTCTCCGAACCAGACACCGTTGTCACATTCATTATAAATACAATAAACAATCTTATCACTATAATCTGTCTTTGACAGTTCTTTCACTGCCTTTTCGACCTTTGGGAGATAATCATTGTTCAAAAAGGTTTGCCAGTCATATGTATTTTTACTGCGCATTTCTTCAATAGAATCCTGCTCATAGTACCAAGTAGAATATGCATCTTGAAGATAAACAACAATATAATCTGTATTATTAAGTTGATTGGCAATATGTTCAACATCACCGATTGGGTGCTGAAGTCCATCCGGAACTTTGACAGACACTGTTGAAATATCAACACTTTCAGTCATATTAACAGAAGGCACACCCGGCTCTGCAATACCATACAGATACCCTGACGCACCGGTAGTAACACTCCCTGTTTGCTCGCTCATATCTGCTGTAAGTGTGGGCGTATAAAAGATAACAAATCCACCTGCACAAAGTGCAGCCAAAAACAGGATACAGAAAACAGTTGCCAATAAAACTTTAATAATCTTTTTCATATCAATTACCTAATAAAACAGAGTTTTAATACTTTAGGTTCTACTTTAAAATTAACCTCAGTATAATCAAAGTTTTCACCGTCACAGTTACCGAGAAGTTTGCCGCCGTCTGCCGACCAGATTCTTCCGCCGGTGATATATCCGGTTTCAATATATTTTATATCATCCACTTTACCCTGTGAATACTTTGGAATAAGCGGAAGTGCCTGTGCAACATTTACAGGCTTGCACAATGCATAATCAAGCAGTCCGTCATCCAGTATGGAATCCGGAGCAGGACAAAAACCACCGCCGTAATAACTTGCATTGCATATTGCAAAGAGTGTATAGTCCATCGGCTCACCCTGCAGTTTATACTCGTTTCCGTCTTTATCAATACAATTGATGTCAACATTAATTTTATATTTCAATGACTGCATCATTACAGGGAAAACTGCAATATTATATGCCTGATGACCGAGTCTGGGAACTTTCTCTGCAATTTTTCTTCCAATCGTCTCAACCTTTGTATCAAGTCCGTAACTCATAACATTGATACACTTTTCACCATTATAATCAATAAGGTCAATCGGTTTGACATCATACTGAATTTTACCATTATAAAAACCAAATGCTTTTATTACATTCTCAACATTAATCTTTTTTGTACCGTAAATCTTTTTGGCAAAATCATTTCCGGTCCCAAGAGGAAGAATCATCATCGGCGTATCCGTACCGGCAATTCCGTTTGCAATTTCATGCACAGTCCCATCTCCGCCGCAGGAAACAATGACACAATCTTTACCATATTTATCAGAATATCTTTTTGAAATATCTTTTGCATCACCACTGCACTTGGTTTCCTCAACAATCATTTCATCATTAAGATAACGGAAAGTTGATTTAATCCTTGAAAATACTTTGTGCTTATCGTCATTACCTGCAATTGGATTTACTACAAATATGTATTTCATTTTTACATTCCCCTAATTCACTATATCACTCTTGTTCCGCCAACAGGTCTGATAATCAGAACATGGCATGAACCCTCACCAAATACTGAATCCATTGTGTTTTTATATTCATCAAGCAAATCATTTGGAACAAATGCCTGAATGGTTCCTGCAAATCCACCGCCGTGAACACGCCAAGCCCCTTTGCCTTCCAGCAGCTGCTGGCTTAAACAAAGAGCAAGTGAAAGTTTTTGTTCAGTCGGATTTTTAGGCGTGAATACATTTTGATTATATAGGAATGATGAAAATCCGGACTCTGTAATCGTCTCCTTAAAACTTTCAAAATCATTTGTTTCAAGTGCTTTGATCGCTTTTTCTACTCTTACATTTTCATTATAAAAATGTGTTGCTCTCAAAATTGCTCTGTCATTCACTTTGCCGACAAGCAAAGGAATGGATTTGAAAAATTCATCAGCAGGGATTTGTCTTAACACATCCTTGCCAAGTGCTTTTGCAACAGATTCCATCTCACCCCTGACCGCAGCATAATCATCTGTTAAATCAGAATGGTTGCCGTGCGTGTCAACAATACAAAGGCTGTATCCTGACTCAGCAAAATCAAAATCTACTTTTTGGATAACAGGATCCTGTGTGCTCTCAAAATCAATTGTTACAAAAGTACCGACTGATGAAGCCATCTGGTCAAGAAGTCCCGACGGTTTGCCGAAGAAAACATTTTCACTGTACTGAGCCACTTTGGCAATAGTCACAGGATCAACATTACCATCGTTATAAAGATGAGAAACGACTGTTCCGATAAGCACCTCAAATGCAGCAGAAGATGAGAGACCCGAACCACCCATAACATCACTGGTTGTGCAAGCATCAAAACCGCCGATATTATATCCGCCGTTATTCAGTCCCGCAACAACGCCTTTTATCATGGATGATGATTTGCCGTAACACTCTTCACTTGCAGTTAAATCGGAAATATCAACCGTATTCATTGAGTGACCTTCTGATTTTTCATTAATAATCAGGTCATCTCTTTTGGCTGCAACTGCAATTGCATCAAGATTGATGGATGCAGCAAGAACTTTACCGTTGTTATGGTCTGTATGATTGCCGCAAATCTCTGTTCTTCCCGGAGCACTGAGGAGCAATACATCCCTGTCGTCACCGAAAAGTTCGATAAAGTTTTTAATCGTTTTTATGTAACGTGGTTTTTGATTCTCAACAGCAATATCTGATACATAGACATTTTTCAGATTACTGTCAAACTCTCCGCTTTCCAATTTTTGAATGAGTACTGATGGTTTCATATTTTTATCCCCTTACAAAACAATTTTATATTTTTCCTTTTCAGAATAAATCAAAAGTGTTTGATTCATTTGTTTTGATTTTATTCCATAATACAAATTAAATGCGATGATTGAAATACCTGTGAAAGCAACTATAACCATCAGCAGTACAATAAACTGAACTGAAAACGGATTATAGATTGCAGAACCGATTTTTGTATATATAAAAAGCCTTGGTGCAAATCCCAGAATACTCAAAAAAGTATAATAAACAAAGTCATAATGCATTGAGCCGTAATACTTTGATACCATACCGAGCGGAATGGTCGGCACCAGTCTTGACACAAACAAAACATACGGGTTGCCTGTTCCCTTAAACTGAATCCAGTCCCTGATAAAATGCAGCTGTTTAATACCGAGAATCATCCCGGTCCAGCCGCCGCCGATAAACTTTCCTTCAACATATTTAACTGAAAAAAAGAACACACAGAAAACCAAATTAATAACAACCGCCTGTGTAATCGGAAATACGATACCTGATATGACACAAAGAAAACCCATCGGTATCGGCAATTGGCATTTTGCAATATACAAAGCAAAAATACAAATAATTATCTCCACATGAGAATCCAGATTAACAATAGCATTATCAATTTGTTCAAGCCAACTAATCAAAGTATCAAATCTGACTTCAAGCCGTGCATGATTGTATAATACAATTGAAAGAAAAATTAATAATCCGGCAGTAACAAGCACAATAATTCCGGATATTAAATTTGTCTGATGGCGTTTTTGCTGTTTCACAAAGTCATCTCCAAATTCAAAATATTATGCAATGAATACCGAATAAACAAGAGCATATCTCTGATTAATCACTGTATTCAAAAAAGTTACCCAAAAATTCAAATTCAGGCAATTCATCAGACAAAGCACAAATCAAATCGAGCGTGCCTTCATCTTTTACATTACCAAGAATATCTGCATAAAAATGATAACTGAAATCTCCGTTTTCAATAGGTCTTGATTCAAGTTTAGTCAGATTAAGACCTGCCATCGAAAATCTGCCGAGCACTCTGTAAAGCGAGCCGGTGGTGTGCGGAGTTGAAAAAATCAGTGAAATTTTATTTGCGTCTTTTCCGATAACCAATTCCTTTGAAATAACAATAAATCTTGTTCTATTGTTATTATTATTCTGCACATTACGTTTTAAAATCTTAAGTCCGTATTTTTTTGCTGCAAGCTGTGAACAAATAACAGCAATATCATTTTTTTTACTTTCTGCAACAAATTTTGCCGCAGCAGCAGTATTTGAATAGTTGATACCTGTAAAATCAAAATTTTTGATAAAATTATCACATTGCGAAAGTGCTTGCGGATGCGAATAAATATCGGTTATATCCTCATATTTTGTTGACTCTTTTGCACAAAGACAATGCTCTATCTTTAAATCATATGCACCGACAACATAAAATCTGTACTTCATTATCAAATCATATGATTCGTGCACAGAGCCTGCAGTTGAATTCTCAACAGGAATAACGCCGAACTTAGCCTCGCCTCTGTTAACGGCTTCAAAGACATCTTCAAACTGCTTATAGAACTTAACAGGTGAATCCTTGAACAGAATATTAGCGGTCACGCCGCTATATGCACCGTCAACACCCTGACACGCAACAGGACTGCCGTTCGCTGACAATGCTGAGTCAGTTATTGCTTTTGTTACCGTATCTCTGAGTTCTTTGCCGCCGCCGATTATCTTATGCTGCAATGCCCTTGATGCATCCATAGTGGCAGAAAATACAGTTTTGATTGTTTCTCCGCGTTCTCCGCATTTATCTGCAACATTATCAAGAATCTGTTGTTCTCGCTCTGCATTAAGGACAGGAATCCCTCTTGCAACTTTATATTCAGCTACTTTCTGTGATATATCCATTCGCTTTAACAAAAGCGGAATGATTTGTTCATCAATATTATCTATTTCTTTTCTAAGGTCTAATAAATCCATTTGTTCTTCCCTTTACATCATCATATCAAGCAGCGCAAAAGCAACCGCACATTCAACAACAGGCACTGCTCTTGGCACAATACAAGGATCATGGCGCCCTTTAATAATAAGAACTTCCTCTTCCATTGTTTGCAAATTGACACTTTTTTGCGGTTGCGAAATGGATGGTGTCGGTTTGATTGCAACACTCAATACCAAAGGGGCTCCGCTTGTCATACCGCCGAGTACACCACCGTTGTTGTTTGACAGCAAAGAAACATCACCATCTTTAATACAATATGCATCATTAGCCTGTGAGCCTGTCATATCGGCAAAATCAAAGCCTGCACCGAACTGAATACCTTTAACAGCAGGAATACCGAAAAGTATGGAAGACAGATGACTTTCTACTGTTGAAAAAATATTAGCACCAATCCCCACAGGAAGCCCTGTAACAGCACATTCGATGATTCCGCCGACACTGTCCTGCTCAAGTCTTGCAGTCTCAATAAGTGCACGCATTTTTTCCTGTGATGCAGGAGAAATAGTTGCAAACGGCATTGAAGACAAATCATCAAGAAGTTGTGCTGATATATTATTTTTATCAAACATATTGTCCTGCACGCTGCCGATCTTTGCTATATGAGCACCGACTGTTATGCCTTTTGCTTTTAACACCTGTTTTGCAAGTGCACCTGCAAAAACCAACGGAGCGGTAAGCCTTCCGCTGAAATGTCCGCCGCCGCGTACATCGTTACATCCTTCATATTTTACATATGCCGGATAATCACTGTGTGACGGACGGGGTATAGTCATAAGATTTGAATAATCACCGCTTTTGGTATTCGTATTCTCAATAACCATTGCAAGAGGTGCACCTGTTGTGACATCATCAATCACACCTGAAAGAATATGAGGAATATCCTTTTCAAGCCTCGGTGTAGCAGATTTATCTTTACCCGGAGCACGTCTGGACATATCCATATATACTTTATCCATATCCAGTTTTACACCGGCAGGAAATCCGTCAATCACACATCCGATTGCCTTCCCATGGCTTTCGCCAAAAATGGATAACTTGAGTTTATTTCCGAATTCAGATGACATCTGCTTTACCCCCAATCGAGTTATAATCTTCAAAAAATGATGGGTATGATTTGTTAATACTCTGTGCATCATCAATAACAGTCTCACCTTCAAGATAAAGCCCTGCCACTGAAAATGCCATAACAATCCTGTGGTCATTAAAACCAAGAAGATGATTGGCGTGGAGTTTTGCTCCGCCTTTGATTATCATCCCATCTTGTGTTTCAGTCACATCTGCACCAATTAACTTCAGGTTCGTGATAACACTTTCAATCCTGTCTGATTCTTTATATCTAAGGCGCTGTGCTCCTTTGATTACGGTTGTTCCCGAAGAAAAAGCACCAAGCACAGCCATAATCGGAACTAAGTCGGGAATATCCGTTGCATCAATTTCACATCCTGCAAGATTACCCGAATTACAATGCACACTGCAATCATCACATTCAATATTTGCTCCGAACTTTTTCAGAACACCAACAATTGCTTTGTCACCCTGCGTTGAGTTCATGTCAAGACCGGTTACAGTAACATCTGAACCTATTGCACCTGCAACAAGGAAAAACGCTGCCTGTGACCAATCACCCTCAACAACATAATCCATCTTATTGAATTTCTGTCCGCCGTGAACAAGATAGCCAAAATCGGTTTCTGTAACATCCACGCCGAAATCAGACATAACTTTAACAGTCATATCAACATACGGCTTTGACTGCAAGGGAGTTTTCAGTATAACTGCACTGTCTCCGTCAATATTGGCAAGAGCCAGAAGCAAACCTGTAATATACTGACTGCTGACATCTCCGCTGACTTCATAACTGCCGTTTGTTAATTTTCCATTTATTGTCATCGGCAAAGTTCCCGAACTGTCAACACGTACGCCATGTTGCGGAAGGATGGACAAATATTCGCCAATTGTGCGCGGCAATAAACTGCCTTCACCAACAAATGTAACATTTCTGCCAAGTGATGCCGCAACAGGAATCATAAACCTGAGTGTGGAACCGCTCTCAATACAATTAAGGATACTTTCATTGCTCTTTAATGATTGAATTACACCCAGAGTAGCCTTCATATCCTTTGAATCAATAATCGGCGAAACATTTCCCCCTCCGGCAAGAAACGAACAGATTAACGCCCTGTGAGCCGCTGACTTTGAGGGTGGTATATGTATACTGCCATTTAATTTTGATTTGCTAATTTTTACTGAACTCATTTGTATTTATACTCCAAAAATTCCTGCAATATCTTCTGTTTTAACAGGATTGATAAAACTGTCTCCTATTGAATTGAGCATAACAAATTTGATGCCGGTTCCGGTTCTTTTTTTATCAGCATTCATTGCAGAGACAATTTCTGCATCTGTGTGTGTATCAACTGTTTTCAAACCATATTTTTCTAGTAATGAAGCAATTCTTTCAGTTGTTCCTTTTGCGGTAATACCCATATTCTCACCAACCTGTGAAATCATAACCATACCGATTCCGACTGCTTCACCATGACTGACCGTTTCAAAATTCCATAATTTTTCTATTGCATGACCGCAAGTGTGACCGAAATTAAGCAGTGCACGTTCACCATGCTCTTTCTCATCATTTTCCACAACGGCTCTTTTAATATCAACACATTCAAAAATCATATCATCAATAAAATCTTTTGCATTTTCATTTTCAAGCCGTTTAAATAAAGTTTCAGACTTGATACATCCGTACTTAATCACTTCTCCCATACCATCAGCAAAATAATGCTCACTTAAAGTATCGAGAACATTTGGATCAATTATTACCAGACTCGGTTGATGAAAAGCACCGCAAAGATTTTTACCCTGCGGCAAGTCAACTGCTGTTTTTCCGCCAACGGAAGAATCAACCTGTGCAAGAAGAGTGGTCGGAACCTGAACAAACTTAATTCCCCTCAGATATACAGCGGCAGCAAAACCTGCCATATCACCGACTACACCACCGCCGAGAGCAACAACACCATCTTCACGGGTCAAGCCTTTTTCTGCCATAAATTCAACCATATCCACAACGGTTGAAGTCGTTTTTGACGACTCTCCCGCAGGAAAAATATACGTATATACTTCGTATCCGGAATTTTCCAAATCCGTTTTAACATCGTCACCGTAAATCTTATATACATTTGAATCACTTATTAAGGTAATCATTCTGCCTTTAAGAACAGATTTGGACAATGCACCAACAGAATTTATAAGTCCTTTTTCAATTAAAATATCATTACCTTTTACAGAAAGTTTTTTCATTATCCGATTTCCTCTTTAATTCTGTTTCCTTTCTCCATAAGATCATGGAGATTTTTTTTATCATCATTCATAATACTTTCTCTGAACTTATTTAAATTATTAACCAAATCATCAATCTCGCGCACAAGCGGTTCCTTGTTATCCAGAAAAAGCTGTGTCCACATATCCGCATTGATTCTTGCAACACGACTGACGTCTCTGTAACTGCCTGCAGAATATCCTGCATGCTGGGGTGCAAGCGGTGACAGGACATAGGAACAAGCCAGAACATGTGCAATCTGTGAAGTAAACGCAATCATTTCATCATGATGTTCAGGCGTTGTAACAACTGTGCGGGCAAAACCCATTTCCTGTGCCAGACCTACAAGTGCATCCGTTTTTTGCCTAGGTGTATTCTCAAGCGGAGTACATATAAAAGATGCATTATCGAACAGGGTATCCAAAGAATTGTCATAACCGCTTACTTCTCTGCCCGCCATTGGATGTCCGCCAATATAATAAAAATCGAAGTTTTCTTTCTCAAGCGTTCGGCATATTTTTGTTTTTATACCACAAGAATCAGTAACTATACTATGTCTTTTGAATAAATCTTTATTATCTATTATAAATGGGATAATTGCTTCAGGATAGAAATTGATTATCGTAATATCTGCCTTTGGAATTAACTCTTGCAAAGAACCTGTTTCGTCAATCACACCGTCACCCAGCGCTCTGATTGTTACAGTTTCCGTTCTATTCCAACCAAGAACTCTATGTGATGTATTTTTCTTCAATGTTTTAGCAAGGCTTGCACCGATTAATCCAAGACCGACAATCAAAATATTCATAATCGCACTTCCAGAAATAATAGTCATCAATATAATAATATATAAATTATAATAAGTCAAATTTAAATTCTTAAATATAATAATTTGTTTATAAATTATTGCTTCTATATTATAAAAAGAAGAGTCTGCATAACAAAAAGGGTATGGATTACTCCATACCCTTTAGTTCTTAATCGATTAATTAATCAAAAAAGTCATCGCCATCTTCGAGGTTGTTGTCTCCACCGGTATTACCGGCATCAGATGTCATAACAATATCTCTTGGAGGAAGTGCATAATTACGAACTTCCATTTCTGGCTCATTATAAAACTTTTTCATAATTATCTACCTCCTTATTTTGTAACAACATCTGTTCTTGTATCAGAATAGAATGTTGTTCTTGTACCATCAGGTAATTCGACAATTGCATAGGCTGCATATGAGTAAGTCTGACCCATATTGCTGTCGTTAACATTGAGTGAAAGTACGAACTGATTACCAGGTGTATGCTTTGTTGACTTAGCACGTCTGACACCGTCAACACCTGTATTTTCAAGCTGAAGTGATGAACCTACAGGACCAAGAAGCATACCTGTTTCAACCATCTTGTATCCTTCCGGAAGAACGAAAGTACCAATCATTGATACCTTAGCAAGGTTGCCGCTGTTGTCAAGAACTTTAACAAATCCATCTTCAACAGTTACACCGTAAAGCTCACCGCTTGTGCCGACATTTACAACTTCATCAAGATAATCACCATATTCATTGACTACAATCATTTCGAAGTCTTCTTGTGAAAATGCAACGAGGTTTACATTCTTACAAGCGTAGAATGAGTAATCCTTACCATAATATACAGGAACAAATACGCCTGCATAATCTTCAGAATTAAATTCTAATAATTCACACCATACATATGCATCTGTTTCAGCAAAACCGCCAACAATCATTTCAGCACTTGTCAAATCAACTCTTTCGTTATAACCGAATTCAGCCGTTGATACAAGTCCTACGCTGTCATCTGGATCAAATCCATAAGCATAACTCATTACATTAACCGTATACTTATTCTCTGTTTGAGGTGTGTAGTTTGCAACGATTGTTGTATCAGCAGAAACTGTGAATGTCTCACCTGCTGTTACACCGTCAACACTGTAACCACTGAATGAATAGTAAGCAAGTTTCGGTGCGCTTGGTACTGTAAAGTTACCATTTGCATCAGTATAAATTACATCAAATACTTTATTATCTGTTCCGCGGACAAACTTAACTGCATAACCCTGATCAGATTCCTGTACAGGTTTTGTTGTGAGATAAGTATTACCTTTAACAATAAAGCCAAGTGACGGTGATGTTGTCATAAACTTATCAGCTGTTTCCTGACCGTTTGTTGAAGGAGCACTGTATCTGTAATACCAAGCTACAAAATCAAGTTCTGCATCTTTGTTTATATCAGTTGAATTAACATCGATTGTTCCGTTTGCATTTACTACAACAGATGTACCAAACGGAATCTTTGCATCATTAACTTTTGTACCGTTAAGATAAACATCATACTCTGATGCACTTGCAGTGAGCTGATTGAGAACATCTTCAACAGCTTTGTCAAGTTCACCCTGTGTGCTGAACAATAAGCCATCATATGATGTGCCGTTTACTACAACACTCTTATAGAGATTGAATGAATCAAGAACAGATACATCATACTGGTCCTTATCAGTTGTTGCTTTTGCTTTTTCAATTGAGTCTGCTACAGAAATATCAACTGCAGGAGCAGTAGGAATTGCTGCTCTGTATGTTGCTGCCTCTGCGTCAATTACAGGCTGAGCAGATGCCATAATTGATGGAAGATGTGTTGAATTTTCAAAATACATTGCTGAGTTGATTGTATTCTGAACTTTCTGAAGATCATCTGCTGTGAACTTTTTGTCTGCAAGGCTTGCAAGAAGTTCAGCCTTTGCAGCATTGTAATCTGTCCAATCAGCAGGGAGTTCAGTAGCATCATACTTTGCTGTGTAAGTTACATCTTCATGAAGAACATCATTCAGATTAATTTCAGGATCCCAGCCGCTGAATGTGTATTTGTATATACCTTCATTATAAGCCGGAGTCATAATATCAGCAATTTCGTTCTGATACTTTGAAAGAACTTCATCGTATGTTGCAACGATTGTTGAAGTCTGTTCTGCACCGTTAGCATCTTTGTAAACAAAGTTAACATTGATTGGCTTATATTCAAGTGCAGCGTATGCATTATAAAGGTTATTATATTTACCTGTTAAGTTCCAAGCAACGTTGTTTGCACCAACACGTGTATTCGCTGCCTGTGAAACTACTTCTTCATATCTGTAGTCTGCTTTAGCTTCATCAAGGGCAGTCTTGAAGGCTTGATAAGATTCTTCTGTATATGGTGCTGCAGGAGTATCTGCTACCATATCAATGAGGTCGATAAGATAAGAAATATCAACTACATAACAAGATGAATCAATTGTACCGCAGGTAAGGTATGAATAACCACGATATGTTGAGGCTGGAACTGTTTTCCATCTGTAGAGGAAACCAACATTACCAAAAATACCATATGATGATGCTCCTCTCTCTTCGTTTTCGAAAGGCTTTGGCATCTCTTCAAAAGTAGTATATTCAGGTGTTGCTGCAATGTGAGCAATCATATCACCCGTAAAGGTTGTAACACCAGAAATATCGGCACTTGTTGAACGGGAAACGATACCGGCAACATTATTATCTCGGATATCACCTTCCGTATTTGCAACAAGTTCTGTTAGTCTTGAATCATTAGGGTCATTAATAGATACCCCACCTGTTGCCACAGCATATTCTACACCAATCGGAATATTCTGTCTTCCGGTGATTCTAATATTTGTCATTTCTGCATCAGAACCGGTCAAATCACCAGGCGTATAATGGAGTCTATAACTCTCATCCTCAGCAAGAGTCATATGCTTACTGGTGGTGATACCCAATGTCCACTGACCAACCAAAAATTCACTATACCAGCTGATTTGATCATATCCTTCAGGAATAGAAGTATCATCATGGAATGTGATACTGTCAAGTACCTGTGAATAACTGGTATCACGTGCTTCCCAAGTCATAACTGCCTCACCGTATTTAAGGTCCTTAGCGTCATGCGTTGTTTTGAAAATTACTGCTTCCTGAGGATATCTGATTGATGCACCATAGAAGTTCGACTCAACGCCAACTGCCTGCAATGTGTTTTTGGTTAAAGCAGAGAGTTTTGAGTTTTGAATATAAGTTCCATCAGGAGCACGAAGGAATGTGATGTGAAGATTCTGACGTGCTTCAAGAAGATATACAACCATTGCTGTATATTCATCCGACTGCGCATAAAAATCAGTAAATTCTGTTGTAGGAAGAGTATCGGCATATGCCTTAACTTCATTATACGCTGCTTCATACTCTGTGAAACCTACATAATCTTTTTCATCAGCTTTAAGTGATGGATATTCATCAAAAAGTTCCTTAAGTGATGCTGAACCTAATTCTGTTGAAACTTCATATGCTGTTGTGAATCTGAGACCTTTAACTGCTTCATTAATTGCATCAATCTGAGCCTGAACAAGAGCCTCTGATCCCGGAGAATCATTTGGCTTGTTTGCACTGACTCCGTAGTTTGCTTCATCGCCCCAAACAGCAATTTTTGCTGCTTTGATTGCTGCAACTACAACATCAACAGATTCCTGAGTGAAAACTGTCGGCTGTGCAAGAGCCTGTGTCTCGTTAATCAAAGTTTCAAGATCTGTAGTATCAACTTTTGTTACCGCATCTACTAAGTCCTTATAAGCTTGCTCAAGTTCTGTTTTTGCTTCTGCAGGATTTCCTGTATAACCATTGCCTACAACTGAAGTAAATACGCGCTGTGCTTTCTGATACTTCTGGTCAAATACATACCAACTTTCTGATGTATACTGACCGGCTGCATTATGTGTTTCCCATGTTTTGACAATACCATTGTCACCATCGAATGTATCACGAAGAGCCTTATAATCTTCAGAATCCTGAGTATAAGCGGCAGTCAACTTCGGAATTTTATTCTTCTCAAGATCATCAATTTTGTTAATCAAGTTATCAAGCGGAGCATCACCTGAATATGCCTCTGACGGCTTAACTGCTGTGATGGCATCAGCTGCAGCAAAGAAATCTGCAAGTCCGCCTTCTTTATACTTAGTAAGATCGAATGAACCTGCTTTTGCATTAATAGAACCGAGTGCCTCACGTACAACTGAATAGTTAACAACAGTAAGCTGTGCTGTTGCATTTGTAGGAACAATTGAACGGAAAACAGCATCAGAACCATAGTTCTGCGCAATAATCCATGAAGGAGTATAAGTTGCTACATGGTTACCTGTAAGTGCACTGTCACCGGCAAAAGTAATTTTGTTTACAGCACCTGCCCATGGACTTGCTGATAAGCCCTTGTTGTATTCAAGTCTTTCTGCGTCAAGATATACCCGATTATTGTTCCAGCCCATAAAGTTGCTGTCGCCGTTTGCTGAAAGCCATTCAAAATTCACTTCGTTTGAGAAGTTTGCTTTCCAGTTACGGTTTGTGTATGTTACGTTTTCATATCCTCCCAGAACAAAAATTGAGCTTGGGGTAGTTCTTGTATCGTTATCAGCTATTCTTTCTTCTTTAGTAGTACAAGTACCTGAAGAAGGATATACGGCATAAAGGTGATAATTCGAACCGAACACTGAAACGCCCTTTGTTCTTCTTGTATTATACATTACAGGAAGTGCTGTTTCGTTAACTCCATCATAAAGCATTACAGTAGGAGCATAATACATTGAGTGATCAAGACCATCAATGTTAGAGGTATCGAGTGCTCTGTTTGAAGTTGTACAATCAGGAGCAGAAAGAAGATTTGAATAATAGTAAGCAGGAACAGCATTGCCGACCATAGTAGGAACAGCATTTGCTGTATACGCACTGAGAGGAGTTGCAGAATTCTTCATTGCGTTAACTGCATTATTCAAAGCATCAGCAGCTGCAGATGCACCGTTGTCGAGCCCGCCATACTTGTATGAATCAAGATTCTTCTGAGCAGTAACATAAGCATCATAAGCCTGTTTCATATTAGTATAAACATTTGTTGTGTCTTTTGAGATGTCATTGATAGCCTGAACATAATTGCTCATTGCACTTTCAAGTTTATCAGTAACGTCATCACCAAAAGCAGTGAAAGCCATTAATGGTACTGAAGTGATTACCATTAAAGCGGCAAGGAGAATGGATAAAATTCTCTTTGAAACTTTTGTTTTTCTCATTTGATTGCCTCCTAATCAAATTTGCCTTGTAGCACAGTAATATTTCATAAAGAGTGCGTTGATTCCTGACCTAATCTAAACACCGGAAATATGCCTGTGGGCAAGACATTTAGTTGGTTAATGGGTATAGTATTCCCAATAGCCTTTTATACACACTTAATAATATCATAGTAAAATAGCGTTGTCAACAGATTTCATCAAATAATTTTGACAGATAATTTACAAAACGTTTACAATTCCATTAGTGGACAAAAGCGTATGAAAATGTATAAGAAATTCACAAAAGGTCTCATTAAATAAATAAAAATTGTTTGTCAAGTTGCGTAAAATATCAATCTTCTTTGTAAAATTATACAAATTATACGAATATTTATGTATATTTTTGAATAAATATACAAACTTTACAAAAAGGGTTGAAAATACCCGAACACATTATTATAATGGTATTCAGTAAATATAAAAACAATTTAAGGAGATATAAAATTATGGCAAAAGAAATCAAAAAGGTTGTCCTTGCCTATTCAGGCGGACTTGACACATCCATCATAATTCCATGGCTGAAAGAAAACTATAATAACTGCGAAGTTATCGCTGTATCAGGTGATGTAGGACAAGGCACAGAACTTGACGGACTTGAGGAAAAAGCAATTGCAACAGGTGCATCCAAACTTTATGTACTTGACTTAAAAGATGAATATGTTGAAGATTACATTTTCCCTTGTCTGAAAGCAGGTGCTGATTATGAAACTTATCTTCTCGGTACATCACATGCACGTCCATGTATTGCAAAAGGACTTGCAGAAATCGCAATCAAGGAAGGTGCAGATGCAATCTGTCATGGCTGCACCGGTAAAGGTAACGATCAGGTAAGATTTGAACTTACACTCAAGGCATTTGCACCGGAGATGGAAATTATTGCACCTTGGCGTGAATGGGATATAAAATCACGTGAAGAAGAAATTGAATATGCAGAAGCACACAACATTCCGCTCAAAATAAACAGAGAGACAAACTATTCTAAAGATAAGAATGTATGGCATCTTTCACACGAAGGACTTGACCTTGAGGACCCTGCAAATGAACCAATGTATGCAAAAGAAGGATTCCTTGAACTGGGTGTTGCTCCTGAACAGGCTCCTGATAAACCAACATATATTACAATCCACTTTGAAAAGGGTGTTCCAACCGCTATTGATGGTGAAGAAATGAAAGCCCTTGCCATTGTTGAAAAACTCAATGAACTCGGCGGCGCAAACGGAATCGGTCTGCTTGACATTGTTGAAAACCGTCTTGTTGGTATGAAGAGCCGTGGCGTCTATGAAACTCCGGGCGGTGCAATTCTTTATAAAGCACACGAATTCCTTGAAATGATTACTCTTGACCGTGAAACATCACATTACAAAAAACTTGTTGCGCAGAAGTTTGGCGAATTAGTATATAATGGTTTATGGTTCACACCACTCAGAGAAGCACTTTCTGCTTTTGTTGATGAGACACAGAAAACAGTTACAGGTGATGTTAAACTCAAGTTATATAAAGGTAATATAATTAATGCAGGTATTACTTCACCATACAGCCTTTATGATGAAAATATTGCATCATTCGGTGAAGACGGCGGTGCTTACAATCAACTCGACTCAGCCGGATTTATTAATCTCTTCGGTCTTTCAATCAAAGTTAAAGCGCTTCTTGATGCAAAAAGAGGAGAACAACAATAAGGCAAATACAGCGTAATTACCTTATTATAAATAAAATATTACTGATACACGAGGGACTTATCTGAAGGTCTCTCGTGTCGCATTACAATAATATATAACAGGTGGCTTCTGATATGGCACAATTATGGAAAGGCAGGTTCAAAAAAGAACTTGCAAAAGAAACAAACGATTTTAATTCATCAATCAAATTTGACTGCAGAATGTTTGAAGAAGATATTAAGGGCAGCATTGCACACGCAACCATGCTCGGCAGTGCCGGAATCATTGACAAAAGCGAGAGCGAAAAGATTGTTGACGGACTCAGCCAAATTCTTGACGACATCAAAAGCGGCAAACTTGAAATTGATATGCAGGCAGAAGATATACATACTTTTATAGAAGGTGAACTGACAGCAAGACTCGGTCAGACAGGCAAAAGACTGCATACAGCCAGATCCAGAAATGATCAGGTTGCTCTTGACATAAGAATGGTACTGAAAAAGGAAATTGATGAAATCAGTAATAAGCTGAAAGAATTAATATCCGTTTTGTGCACCAAGGCAGAAGAAAATACAAATGCCATTATGCCCGGATACACACATCTGCAAAGGGCACAGCCGATAACTTTTGCACATCATCTGATGGCATACTGCTCCATGTTATGCAGAGATCTTGACAGACTTACAGACGTAAAAAGAAGAATGAATGTACTCCCGCTCGGCAGCGGAGCACTCGCCGGTACAACCTATCCGATTGACAGGAATATGGTTGCACAGGCACTCGGATTTGACGATGTAGCCGTAAACAGTCTTGACGGCGTATCAGACAGAGATTTTTGTATCGAACTTGCATCTGCACTTTCTATTATAATGGTACATCTTTCGAGATTCAGTGAAGAAATCATTATGTGGTGCAGCTGGGAATTCAAATTTGTGGAACTTGACGATGCATTTTCAACCGGTTCAAGCATTATGCCGCAAAAGAAAAACCCTGATATTGCTGAACTTGTTCGCGGAAAAAGCGGAAGAGTATTCGGCGATTTGACTGCATTGCTCACTGTAATGAAAGGCATTGCACTGGCATATAACAAAGATATGCAGGAAGATAAAGAAGCAATTTTTGATGCAGTTGACACAGTAAAAATGTGCCTGAACGCATTCACACCTATGATTGATACAATGACAGTATTAAAAGACAATATGCGAAATGCTGCTGCAAAAGGATTTATCAACGCCACCGACTGTGCAGATTATCTTGTCGGCAAAGGACTGCCGTTCCGTGATGCATACAAGGCAACAGGTGAACTGGTTGCATTATGCATTGACAAGAACCTCACCTTAGAAACTTTGCCGATTGAAGAATATAAAGCAGTATGCGACATATTTGATGAAAAAGTGTATGAAGCAATCAATCTTGAAAAATGTGTAAATGACAGAAAAGCAATCGGCGGTCCTACTGCTGAAAATGTACTTGCACAAATTGAAAAAGCAAGAAAAATAATTGTATAATAATATAGAAAAACAACAGATTATATCACATCTGTTGTTTTTCACTAACTATACGGTTGACTACGTCATCAAAAAATAGTATACTGATATTAAGTATTATTTGTATTCAGGAAAGGTATATGCTGATGCGTTACAAAATTATCGTTGACAGTTGCTGTGACCTCACAGAAGATATGAAAGTATGGGATAACCTGCAGGTTGTTCCTTTGAGTCTTGATATAGCGGATTATCATATTTTGGATGATGAAAATTTTGATCAGGATGATTTTATCAGCAGAATAAAAGCAAACGGCGGAGCAGGAAAATCAGCCTGCCCTCCCCCTGACGCATTCAAAAAAGCATTTGAGGGTGATTGTGATGAAGTATATGTTCTGACCATTACCGACAAATTGAGCGGAACATATAACAGTGCTCTCCAAGGCAAAATGCTTTATGAAGAAGAATATAACGATGATAAAAAAATATATGTTTTCAACTCTCTTGCAACATCAGGTCTTGAAACCATCATTGCACAGGAAATCAAAAAAGCTGCCGACAGCGGCAAAAATTTTGATGAAGTTGTTGCATATATTGATGACTTTATACTTAATCATACCAGACTGTATTTCTGTCTTGACAGCCTTGACGCCTTAAAGCAAAACGGCAGACTTTTTGCACTTGCTGCAAGCCTGCTTGAAAAAATACATCTTAAATTAATCTGCAAAGCAAAAGACGGCAACATTTCACCCGTCGGCAAAGATATGACCATTAACCGTGCAATGGTAAAAATGGCAAAATTCATTGCTGAAGATGTTGCAGGCAAGGACTTGAGTGATAAAAAACTTATTGTGTCTCACGTCTGCTGTCAGGAAAGAGCCGAATTTGTTGCAAACAAAATTTGTGAAAAGGCATCATTCGGTCAGGTTGAAATACTCAAAGCATCCGGACTCAATTCATTATACGCATCTGACGGCGGTATAATTGTGTCATATAATTTTTAACTTTAGCAATTCATTATAAAAGAGGTAATATAAAATGGAAATCAAGTATGAATTAACAACAGAGCCAAAACAAAAGCCACAGGGCAAATTGGGATTTGGTCACATCTTCACTGACCATATGTTTATTATGGATTACAAAACAGGTGAAGGCTGGCATAACGCACGAATTGTGCCATACCAACCTCTTATCCTTGATCCAAGCGCTCTCGTCTTCCACTATGCACAGGAATGTTTTGAAGGACTGAAAGCATACAGAACACCTGATGGAAATGTTCAGCTCTTCAGACCTGATAAAAACGCTGAAAGAATGCAGTCAACACACAACAGACTCTGTATCCCTGAAATTCCTGTTGAGGATTTTGTTGAAGCAGTAAAAGCACTGGTAAGTGTTGAAAAAGACTGGGTACCAAGTGAACCTGACACAAGTCTTTATATCCGTCCTTTCACAATTGCAACCGAACCTGTACTCGGTGTTAAAGCAGCAGACGAATATCAGTTCATCATCATCTGCTCACCTTCAGGTGCATATTATGAAGAAGGAATGAATCCTGTCAAAATCTATGTTGAAGATGAATATGTCCGTGCAACTCCGGGCGGAACAGGATATATCAAATGCGGCGGTAACTATGCAGCATCTATCATTGCTTCTGAAAAAGGCCACAAACTCGGTTACTCACAGGTACTCTGGCTTGACGGTGTTGAAAGAAAATATGTTGAAGAAGTTGGTTCAATGAACATTATGTTCAAAGTCGACGGCGAAATTTATACCGCACCGACTATCGGCACAGTACTTCCGGGCATCACCAGAATGAGTTGTATTGAACTCCTCAAATCATGGGGATACAAAGTCAATGAAACAAGATTTACAATCGACTTCATTATGGAAGCTGCTGAAAATGGTAAACTTGAAGAAGTATTCGGAACAGGTACTGCGGCAGTTATCAGTCCTGTCGGCGGTCTCACATATGAGGGCAAAACTGTTGAAATTAACGGTTTTAAAACAGGTGAACTTACACAAAAACTTTACGACACTCTTACCGGCATGCAGTTTGGCAAAATTGCTGACGATATGGGTTGGATTGTAAAAGTAGACTAATTTAATTATTTACGGCAGTCCCTGTTAAACGGGACTGCTTTTTTGATTATGAGAATTATTAATTTTAAAATTACAGAAAAAGATAATAATAAACAAATACGTGATTTTCTGCGTGAATTCGGTGTATCTTCATCTTTGCTGATAAAACTGAAAAACACTGAAAATGCAATCACTGTTAACGGCAGTTTTGCCAGAATAATTGACAGATTATCCGAAGGTGATACACTCACAATATCCATCAAAAACAGTGGAAAAATGCCTGAGCCTGCTGTTAATAATAATGTGCGTATCGCATATAATGACGATGATATTTTGGTTTTGAACAAACCTGAAATGATGCCTGTACATGAAAGCAGAAATCACCGCGGAGATGCTCTGTCAAATGTTGCTGCATGCTATATGGACCGAGATACGGCGTTTCGGGCTGTGTACAGACTGGACAGAGATACGAGCGGACTTGTACTGATTGCAAAAAATGAACTTGCAGCCTGTAAACTTGCAGGAAAAATCAGGAAAGATTATTATGCGGTATGCCGAGGAATACTCACAGGCAGCTCAACCATTGACGCTCCTATCAGGCGTATTGATGACAGTATAATAAAACGCGGGGTTTTTGATGATGGTGAAAAGGCAATAACGCATTGGTGTGCAATCCATCACATCAACGGCAATACATTGTTGAAACTAAATCTTGAAACGGGAAGAACACACCAAATACGAGTGCATTTTGCACACATTAATCATCCCCTGCTTGGCGATACACTTTATGGCGGAGACTCATCTTTGATTAACAGACAAGCTCTGCACTGCAAAACGATTTATTTTACTCACCCGATAAGCGGAGAAAAAATGAAAATTGACTGCGATTTTCCGCAGGATTTTAAAGGACTGATATAATGCCTGCATTTTCAACACATTATCTTTTTGCAAAAGAGATGATGAACTATCTTGAAGAAACAGCAGACTTTAAAATCAATAAAGATGCTGTTTTATTCGGAACACAAGGACCTGATATTTTCTTTTTCCACAGGATTATGCCGTGGATGGCAGGCAGAAGTCTGCTGAAATACGGTTCAATCCTTCATCGTACAAAACCTCAGTTTCTTTTTGAAAATATGCGTGAATACTGTACTGTTTCCAATAATCCTGAAATTGCAAAATCGTATGTATATGGGTTTATGCTTCACTATGTGCTTGATAAAAACTGTCACCCGTATGTATATTCACTTCAAAACAAAATTACTGAGCATAATAAATTTGCTAATCCGCACACTGTACACAACATCATTGAATATGCATTGGATGCATATTTGCTGAATAAAAGATTCGGTATAAAAAATCCGACACAGTTTGACAAATCACGCACAATAAACATTGACAGCAAAGTGATTGAAGAAATAGGCAAACTGCTTGAATATGTTGTACCAAAAACCATCCATAAAAAAATCACAGCCAAACAGGCTGAACAAGCAATAAAAGATACAAAAGATATTCAGAAACTTATGTTTGACCCAAACGGTCATAAACAAAAAATAACCCGTATATTGGACATAATCATTGCGCCATTCAGTCATAATTATAAATTCAGTGCAATGATCATTCCAAAAGACTTGGAAAAAACAAAAAAATATGCTAATATAGATAACGCAAAATGGAAATCCCCTTACAGCAATCATTGCAGATATGAGAGTTTTGAAAATCTGTTTGACTGCTCAATAGCAGAAGCACAGCAGATGATTAAAGATTTTCAATCCGGTAAAAACTGCAGGGATATAACAAAAAACAAATCTTTTTTAACAGGAGTTGAAGTAAAATGAAAACAATACCGAGTTTTCAGATTGACCATAATATTTTAAAAAAAGGAATTTATATCAGCAGAATTGATGAAGATATAACAACCTATGACATCCGTATGCGTGAACCCAACAGAGAGCCTGTTATGACAAATGCAGCCATGCATACGATTGAACATCTCTTTGCAACATATGTAAGAAACACGGAATTTGGTGATAACATTATCTATTTCGGTCCTATGGGATGCAGAACAGGATTTTACTTCCTGACCCGCAGTCTCAGTGATGAGTACACAATAGGACTGATTAAGCAGGCTTTTCAGTTCATCGCTGATTTCTGGGGAGCCATTCCCGGAGCGTCACCGAGAGAATGCGGAAACTGTCTTGACCACAGTCTCCCACAGGCAAAAGAAGAATCAAAAGCATTCTTAAAAATCATCAAAGACTGGACAAAGGAAGATTTAAAATATCCTGTTGCTCCTGAAGAATAAAATAAAGAACACACTTATCTGTGATAGGTACAATAACGAAGTTTTAAACCAAAGAACAATATTGTTCTTTGGTTTATTTTATGTTATGATTTTATTAACAGATAAATCGGGATTTGTATGGAGGTACTTTATGAAAATTGGTGAAGTGAGTTTGCTAACGAACGATGTATTAAGACTTGCAGCTTTTTATAAACAATTACTTGAAATTGACAATAACAGTAACGATGAAGTTCATCAATTTCTGATTACGGAAGAAACTACTTTGACGATTTATAATGATGGGTCAATAAAGAATAATCAAAATCAAAATATTTGCCTAGCTTTTACAGTCGATGACATTGAACGCGAATATAAAAAGGTTTTAGCATTGGGTGCCAAGGTTATTGAGGGACCTACCAAACGACCTTGGGGTGCAATCAACATGAGTTTTTATGATCCTGATAATAACATGGTTTTCTTTAGGAGCTTTCCGACAGACAACTAAATTCCAGTTTATTGATTTAATCATAAATGCAATACTGTAGTGAGTATCTGATTTTGATATACAAAATCCATATAAAAAAACCACGAACATTTTTGTTCGTGGTTTACTTTGTTGTGGCGCCTCAACCTATTGTAAGTGCTTTTTTATTTAATAATCTCAATTATTTCTACTTTTTTGAAATGTCTTTTATATCATGATTTTTATTTTTAAAATAGGCTCTTGTCTCTCTGCCAACGATTCCGCTGAGTACAAAAAGTGCAATAAGGTTCGGAAAAGCCATCAAACCATTAAATATATCAGCAATATTCCATACTGCCGAAACAGTTAAATACGGACCGATAAGCACAGCAAGAATATAAATATAACGATATGCCTTGATAACCTTTTTAGAATCCGTTAAATATTCAAGGCAGCGCTCACTGTAATAATCCCAGCCCAAAATAGTTGTGAATGCAAAAAAAGTAAGACAAAGCATAAGGATAAATGAGGAAATATTTTCGCTCCAAGGAAGACCTTTCTGCCAAGCAAGTGTTGTTATATTTACACCTTCAAAAGAACCATCAACAAATGCTTCATCAGCACCTGTAAGGATGATGGAAAGTCCTGTCAAAGTACAGATAACAATTGTATCAATAAATGTACCTGTCATTGTAACAAGGCCCTGACGGACACTGTCTTTTGTTTTTGCCGCAGCAGCAGCGATAGGTGCTGAACCAAGTCCTGCTTCATTTGAAAAAACCCCTCTGCCAATACCTTTTTGCATAGCGAGTTTAAGTGTGATTCCCACGCCTGCACCTGTTACGGCTTTCATTGAAAATGCCATTTTGACCACGCTGTTCAGTGCAGAAGGAATTGAACTGAGATGACTCAATACGATGATTAACACAAAAACGATATATGTAATTGCCATGAACGGAACAACGATCTCAGAGACCTTTGCAATTCGTTTTATACCACCGATAATAACAAGAGCAGCAAAAAGAGTTACAACAACACCGCCGATAACTGTTGCCCATGTAAAACGATTCTCACCGATTGAGAATGCAATATGAGATGCATCCGGATCAAAGAAATTATTAATCGCACTTGTGATTCCGTTAATCTGCGTAATCGTACCGATACCGAGCAAACCGGCTACAACACCGAAAACAGCAAAAAGTTTTGCAAGCCATTTCCATTTAGCTCCCATTCCCTTTTCTATATACATAAACGGACCGCCAAGATAATGCCCGTCAGACTTTTTATCACGATACTTAATTGCCAAAAAGCCTTCTGTATATTTTGTAGCCATACCAAAGAATGCCGCAACCAGCATCCAGAGCAATGCTCCCCTGCCTCCAAGACAGATAGCAGTTGCAACTCCGACAATATTACCTGTTCCGATTGTGGCAGAAAGTGCTGTGCACAAAGCACCGAATGATGTAACTTCACCATCACCGTCATTTTCATTTTCCACCATAAATCTTAAGGCTTTTCCAAGGTGAAAAATCTGAACAAAGCCTGTTCTAACAGAAAGCCATATACCCGCTGCAAGAATTAAAATAATCAACGGCCAGCCCCAAACCCAGCCATCGATCATATCTATAACATCATTAAAAGATAACTGAACAAGAAAATCATTCATAAATATCCTCCGCAATAAATTTAAAATATGATAGCATAAGGAATTTTACAAGTCAATTAAAATATAGTACAGCACAAAAAAGTTTATGACAAAAAAAGAAAAGCACTTACCGTGCAATCTGTAAGTGCTTTCGTTAAGTGCTTTCGTTTTAGATTATTCAGTCAATAAATTTACCTTTAAAATCAGGTTCAATAATCGGCAGACCGAGACTTTTAACTGCTTCTTTTACAACATCTTCGGTTAACTCACCTTTAATCGGATGGCCGGTAAATGTCATATAGTAAACGACTAAATCCTGCATACGCGGTGTCATTTCATTATAAACTTTAACTGTACCATCATCTCTGAACTCAAAAGTGAACTTTCTTACATGTGCTGTTTCAATCGGTCTTATCCACAGTTTAAGTGTTCCGTCCTCCTGCCATGATGCCTTTGAATATGTATGATAATTCAAATCACCGAGTTTGATTTCCGAAACTCGGTATTCGCCATCGAGTCCGACTTCAATCGTATTTTCATACTCTTTTTCTTTCCAATAGAAATCAAGTTTTTCATCATCAAAAGTGAGTTTCATCTCATTAATAACACCCGGCTTATTATAAAGCATTTGTGTTATGGATATTGTAACCACAGATACAAATTCAGATGTTTTGCACGAAATAAGTCTGCCTGAAATCGCATCTTCAAGCTCTTTATTCCTTGGCATTGCAGGCAAATCTTCAACATGGCAGTTTTCAATGGTTTCAAGCATTTCATCATATGCCTCTTTATTTTCAGACAGTTCTGAATAACCAAAACAGTTAGGAAAATATTTCCAGAAAACTTTCATAATCTTATAATCTTCTGCTTCACCGCTGTTGAGAACAACAAGAGCATCATAATCAGGGAACATAAAGCAACGTTGACCGAACAAACCATCTGCACGGTAGCTGTTCGCAATCGGATTACGCCAGAACTGATAACCGTAACCTTCCATATTATCAATATAACCATCACGAACAGAATTGACCTGTTTTCTTGTTGCTTCTTTTACCCATAATTCCGGAACAAGCTGTGTTCCGTCAATCCATTTTCCGCCATGGATATAAGGTAAAAAGAATTTTGCAAGATCTTCACTCTTCATATAAAGGCCCCAGCCGCCTGCACTGTTACCTGAACCGTCAGACTCCCAAAACGGCTTTTCAATTCCGAGCGGTTCAAACATTCTCGGATAAAGATAATCAATTACACTCATACCTGTAACCTTTGAAATAATCGCAGAGAGCATAAAAGTATTTTCAGAAATATAATTGAATTTTGTATTTGGAGGTAAAAGGAATGTTGCGTTCATAAAGTTTGCAATCCAGTCAGTTTCACCTTTTTCATCAAGAACGGTAATCAATTTATCAGAATGCATTGTAAGAAGCATACGGATAGTCAGCATTCTGTTGAACGGTCTTTTGCTCATTACATATTCAGGGAAAAAATCAGAAACTCTGTCATTCAGGCTTATCAGTCCTTCACTGACAGCAAACCCGATAGCGGTTGATGTTACAGACTTACTCATTGAATAAAGCACATGTGGTGTATCCGCATTATAAGGCTTAAAAAATCCCTGAGCACATACCTTGTCATGGCGGACAATTGTAAAACTCTGAAGTCCCAAGCCTTTTTCATTAATTTCATTAATAAACGCAGTGATTGCTTTACTGTCAATACCTACTGATTCAGGGGTAGTATGTTCAAGCTGATAATTATCTAACCTTTTCATTCATTTATCTCCATTCAAACAATAGTTTACATATAATATATTATCTTAATTACTTATGAAATTCAACCCGATTTTCGCGAAAAATTATAAACAAAATATAAAATTAACTTTGTTTTGCAATTGATTTTTATATATAAAGATAGTATAATTATAATTATCTAATTATATATAAATCAGGGGTGTTATATGACCAAAATAAAAAGGCTGTTATGCTTATGCCTTTGTCTGACCGTTATACTGTCATTCTCTTTCCCCCTATATGCTTATGCAGCAAGTGAAAATGAATTGAGAAGCAAAGTCGTATCGGTAGCCGAAAACGAGATTGGATATACAGGTACTTCATCATATTCAAAGTATGGTGAGTGGTATGGTTATCAGGGCGGATGGTGTACAACCTTTGTCATGTGGTGCTTTAATCAGGCAGGGTCAAGTTATTCTGTTAAATTATATGGCAATATCATACCGAGCGGCGGCAACTGCAACAGTATGATTAGTTGGTTTTCAAACAAAAATCAATATTATAAACGAAACAGCGGCTACACCCCAAAAGCAGGCGACCTTGTATTCTTTGATTGGAGCGAAAACGGTTCATCCCAGCATGTCGGTATAGTCAGCGGTACATCAGGCAGTACGGTATATACGATTGAAGGGAACTGTTCCGGTGCAGTGAAATCAAGAACATACACAACCGGTGGTTCAAAACCATATAACAATATAAGTTCCATAATGGGATATGGCGTTCCGGACTATTCATCAGTGGCAGGCTCCAAATCCGATTCGGCTGCGCAAAACAAAACAACAACCAAATCAGATTCTTCAAAAACACAAACAAAAACAACCGAAAAAACCAATACTGCAAAAAAGGAAACAACAACCAAAAAAGAAACAACAACACAAAAAGAAACGACCGAACAAATTGCCCTGGAGAATTTATCAATCCATGCATCGGCATATGATTTGAAAATCGGCGATTCAGTCGACCTCAACTATTCGGTTGAACCTTACGGTGCTGCGGCAGTAGTCGGTTATTTTTGTGATGAAGAAGGAATCATTGATATAAATGCTGACGGTAAAATTACTGCTATTGGTGAAGGAACGGCAACAGTAGTTGTCTGTGCCAACAACGAACTATATTCACAATGTGATTTCACCGTAACACAAGCGGTTGCATCAGTAACAACAGTTAAATCAGAAAACTCTGATAAGACTGAAGAAATTATCACAAACAAAAGCACGGAAGACGTGCTTACAAACTTTGGAATTAATATTAATGCACTCAGCAAAAACAGACAGCTTTATATGATTCCAATCACAATAATCAGCACAACAGCAATCCTTTCAATCTTTATTGCAATAATAAAAAAATTTAAACATAAATAAAAGGGAATTAAAAAACGAACGAGGGGAAAATAAATGAAAAGGACAAAAAAAGAATGGCTTGGCATTTTAAAAAAGTGGTTGCTTGCAATTCTGGATATATTACTGTTTAACAGTGTCATTATTTCAGTTTGCTTTGTAATTTCAGACGGTAATATTACAGCATCACAATACAGTCCGGTAATACTTTCACCTATTCATTTAATTTGCATCAGTATATTTGTATTTTCAATTAATTATTATTTTAAACTGTACAAAAGTGTGTGGACTTTTGCAGGTATAAAAGAAATTATATCCTGTACGGAATCATCACTTATCAACACAATTGTTCTTTTTGCTTTTGATGTAATTGTATTCAAACAAATCAAAGGCGAAAAGATAATGCCTTCTTATGTGTATCTTTTAATTTTTATACTCACTGTTTTTTGCACCTGTGTACCCAGAATCGGCTACAGAATAATAAGAAACGGAATGCAAAAAAGTTATTCACTTTCAGCTTACAGACACTCAAAAAAACAAAAACACCATCTCAAAAGAGTAATGATTGTCGGCGCAGGATACACAGGAAACTTTATTATTGATGACCTGAAATCCATACAGTACAAAAAATATATTCCTGTTGTTGCTGTTGATGACAATCCTGCAAAAAAAGGCAAGAGACTGCAGGGTGTAAAAATTGCCGGTAACTGCAATGACATTCCCGAACTTGTTGATTCTTATGAAGTTGATGAAATCATAATCTGCATTCCTTCCGCCTCAGCTGCCAGACAGCAGGAAATTGCCAAACTTGCATTTACTACAGGTAAAGTGGTAAAAACCACACCGTCAATGCAGGAAATTCTGGAAGACGGAACGAAACTCAGAAAAATCAGAAATATTGAAATTACTGACCTTTTGCCGCGAGATGAAGTAAAACTGGACATCCGAGTTTGCCGATACCTTATTGACAAAACAATCCTTGTTACCGGCGGCGGTGGATCAATAGGCTCAGAAATATGCAAACAATGTGCAAGGTATCATCCAAAAACCATTGTTATTTTTGATATATATGAAAACTGTGCATTTGAACTTGAAAACGAACTCAAAGATGAATACGGAAATGAAATCGATATTCATGTCAGGATCGGTTCTGTCCGTGATGTTGACAGAATCAAAGAACTATTTGAAGAATTCCACCCCGATGTAGTCTTTCACGCTGCGGCACACAAACATGTTCCTCTTATGGAAGATTCTCCTTGTGAGGCAGTAAAGAACAATGTATTCGGCACATATAATGTTGCTTTGGCAGCTGACGAATTCAAAGTCCCTAAAATGGTAATCTTATCTACTGATAAAGCCGTTAACCCAACCAATGTTATGGGAACCACAAAACGAATTACTGAAATTATTGTTCAGTATATGAATCAGATAAGCAATCATACGAAATATGCAGCCGTAAGATTCGGCAACGTGCTTGGTTCTCATGGTTCTGTTATTCCAATCTTCAAAAAACAGATTGAGCAAGGCGGACCTGTATGTGTTACCCATAAAGATATTACACGCTACTTTATGACTATACCGGAAGCAGCACAGCTTGTTTGTCAGGCAGGTGGAATTGCAAACGGCGGCGAAGTATTTGTTCTTGATATGGGACAGCCTGTCAAAATCATGGACCTTGCTGAAAATATGATTAAATTATCAGGATTTACTGTTGAAGAAATAGGTATTAAAATCACCGGCCTGCGCCCCGGCGAGAAACTTTATGAAGAACTTTCACGAGAGGAAGAACTGAAAACAAGACAGCGGACAGCAAATAAAAAAATATTTGTAAATCAGCCTGATATAATTGATAAAGAATTATTTGAAGAAATGATGGAATCACTTAACGATATTGACGACGATAATGTCCGCAGTAAGTTAATGAAATACGTACCCAACTACCATCCGGCAAATAATTAAAAATTTCATTTTGGAGTAAGAATTGCTTTGGATAAAGAAGAATATATAAAACGCCCTAAAATCATAAAAGAAAAATCCAAACATCTGCATAAGAATAAGAAAAACTATTATTATTCATATCCCAAGTTGGCAGCATTCAGTTTTTTCATTGTCATTATTATCGGAACAATCCTGCTTTCTTTGCCTGTTTCAATAAAAAGCGGAGATGTCAGTTTTATTGACGCACTGTTCACTGCAACTTCTGCAACATGTGTTACAGGTTTGGTCATTTATGATACTTTCACAAAATGGACCTTGTTCGGACAGATTGTAATCCTGTGTATGATACAAATCGGCGGATTGGGATTCATAACAATAATAACCATGCTTTCACGTTTTTTGAAAAAGAAAATCAGTCTGCATGAAAAATTATTGCTGAAAGAAAGTTTCGGCACTATCCCTATGGGGAATACAAAGCAAATTGTCAAAACAGTAGTAACAGGAACAATCATTTTTGAACTGCTCGGAGCCGCAATTCTCGCATCACAATTTATACCGCAAATGGGGCTGAAAAACGGACTCTATACATCATTATTCCTTTCAGTCTCTGCATTTTGTAACGCGGGATTTGATGTACTGGGCAGAATTCAGCCGTCATCATCATTGATGGAAGTGAATACAAATCCTGTAATTCTTTTAACAATCTGTGCACTGATTATCATTGGCGGCATTGGATTTATTGTTTGGGAAGATATTGTTGAACACAAATTCAGATTTAAAAGATACAGTGTACACACAAAATTGACACTGATTACTACTGCTGTTTTATTATTGGGCGGTGCAGTACTGTATTTTATATTTGAAAATAATAATACATTTGCCGATTTTTCATTATCTCAAAAAATATTAAATGCTTTTTTTGCAAGCACTACAACCAGAACAGCAGGATTCAACAGTATACCAAATGCAGATTTGTCGCCTGTATCCAAAGTCATAACATATATTCTTATGTTCATTGGCGGATCATCAGGTTCAACAGCAGGCGGTACAAAAACAGTAACCATTGCCGTTTTGTTTCTCTGTGCTGTATCTACACTGAAAAACTCTAAGGATATTGAGGTTTTCTCAAAACGATTAACACCTGAAACTGTCAGAAAAGCAATATCAATTGTTATGATTAATCTGAGTTGGATTTTTGTTTCATCCATAACCATTGCAATTTGCCAACCGGATATAAATTTCAGTGACATTTTGTTTGAATGTATATCTGCAATCGGAACCGTCGGTATGACCACAGGTATTACACCGACACTTAGTTTACTGCCGAAAATAATCATAATCCTTCTTATGTTCATCGGCAGAATCACATCACTTGTATTTGCTTTTATGTTTATACTTGATACAAATAAAAGCAGTAAGAATTCTCAAAAACCAAAGGGAAACTTGTTGATTGGATAATTCATCCACACTTAAATAAATTTACAGTATTGAAGGGATTTTGAAATGAAATCATTTCTTGTTATCGGTGCAGGCAAATTCGGTCATCATCTTGCCGAATATCTTTGTGATATGAACAATGATGTCATGCTTGTTGATAAAAATGAAAATCTTATTGACGAATATTCTGAAAATGTTACAACTGCGGAAATCGGCGATTTTACAGTCAAAAGCAATCTTGCCTCGCTTGGTGTTGAGGATTATGATTTTGTATTTGTCTGTGTCGGCGAATTTCAGGAAAGTCTGATTATCACAAACTACCTGAAAGAACTCGGAGCATCCTATGTAATCAGCAAAGCTTCATCTGTTATACATGAAAAATTCCTGTTGCAGAACGGTGCTGACAAAGTAGTTTATCCCGAGAGGGACAATGCGTACCGGATGGCAGTTGAATACAGCGATTCAAGTATATTTGACTATTTTCAGCTTAGTGAAGATACCGGCATATTTGAAATTGCAGTACCGGAAAGTTGGATTGGTAAATCGTTATCGCGGATTAACGTAAGAAAAATTCATAACGTAACTGTTATTGCGTATAAATTTAACAATAAAATTTTTCCTATCAATTCACCTGACTATGTTTTTTCAAAAGACGAGCATCTGATTGTTATGGGAGAAAGAGAAAATATAAAAAAATTAAAGAGGTAATCCAATATGTTATTCAAACCTGAATACGATGAGAATGGCAAAAAGATTTTATGCCAAATGAACGGAATAAATTCAGATATGCTGATGGACATCTATGTTCAAAAGATGAAAAAAGGAGATAAACTGAATATTTTTGAAGAAAAAAATGAATGTGCGGTTCTCCTTCTTTCAGGCAATGTAAACTTTACGGTTGAAAATTCAATCAATGAAAACTGCAAACGTAAAAATCCTTTTGAGAAAACACCATATGCAATCCATTTCTGCAAAAACACAAATGCATGTGTTACTGCTGTTGAAGACAGTGAAATACTCGTTCAGATGACTGATAACGAGCGAACATGGGAACCTGTATTCTATAATCCTGACAACTGTCTTTATCAGGAATTCGGGAAAGGCCAATGGAACGGAGCAGGACACAGAATTGTATCAACCATGTTTGATTTGGATAATGCACCCTATTCAAATATGGTTATGGGTGAAGTATTTAATCAGCCGGGCAAATGGTCAAGTTATCCGCCTCATCACCATCCGCAGCCTGAACTGTATTATTATCAGTTCGACCATCCTGAAGGATTCGGTGCAGGATTTGAGGGTGATACACCATACAAAACAGAGAACGGCACCTGTCTTTGCATCCGCGGCGGTAACGCACATCAACAGGTAACTGCACCGGGGTATGAGATGTATTATGTATGGCTTATCAGACATATCGACGGCGATCCATGGGACAAAACCAGAATCTATGTTCCTGAATATGAATGGCTGGCAAATGCTGATTGATATACATTTTATGAATAAATATACTGCTATTTTTGTATTTTTATTGACTTTGCAAACTTAATATGATAATTTATTTTAGGATAAGGGTCATCTCTTATCCTATTATTATCAGTATAACTTTATGTATAGGAGAAAGTAAAATGAAAATGGCAAAAAGAATTATTGTTGCTGTTCTTGCAGTAGTAATGGCAATCACCTGCTTTGCTGCCTGCTCAAAAGACACAGCGGACAACAACGACACAACCGCAGACAAAAAAACACTTGTTATGGCAACAAACGCTGAATTCCCACCATATGAATATTTTGAAAATGATGAAATTGTAGGCATTGATGCTGAAGTTGCAAAAGCAATTTGCGACAAACTCGGCTATGACCTCAAAATTGAGCATATCGAATTTGACTCCATCATCCCGGGTGTTCAGGGCGGCAAATACGATTTCGCTATGGCCGGTTTGACTGTTACAGATGAAAGACTCCAGAGCGTAAGTTTCTCTCAGTCCTATGCAACAGGCATTCAGTCAATCATTGTTGCTGAAAATTCAGACATCAAGACAAGCGATGATCTTTTCAAAGGCAATGTAAGCGTTGGTGTACAGAAAGCTACAACTGCTGACCTTTACCTGACAGATGATCTTGAAGGTAAAAATCTCGGCACAGTTGAAAGATACAGCAAAGGTGCTGATGCAATTATGGCATTGAAGTCAGGCAAAGTTAACGCTGTTGTTATTGATAACGAGCCTGCAAAGGTTTTCGTACAGCAGAATGACGGTCTTGTTCTTCTTGATTCATCTTACACAGTTGAAGACTATGCTATCGCAGTAAACAAGGATAATGAGGCACTTCTCAACGAAATGGACAAAGCACTCGGTGAATTAATTGCTGACGGTACTATCCAGAAGATTATTGACAAATATATCCCTGCTGAATAATAATTACATGAAAAAATCATCTGAAGGGCAAAGTAAACACTTTGCCCTTTTGTAATAGAATAAGGAGAATACAAAATATGAGTGAATGGTGGCAAAACCTTGTTGACCAGTTTACCATGGCTTTCATAACGGATGACAGGTGGAAGTATATTGTACGCGGACTCGGCAACACACTGCTTTTAACTTTTCTTGCATTGATACTCGGTGTTATTATCGGAATCATTGTAGCGGCAATCCGCTCCACATATGACAAACAGTATGCAGAAATGCGAAAAGGTTTGGGCAAAGGGATACTTGCTTTTGTTGACAAAATTTGCAAAATTTATCTCACTGTAATCCGTGGAACCCCTGTTATGGTACAGATTATGATTATCTTCTTCGTAATCATGGCAAGTTCAACAAACAAAATTTTATGCGGTGTTATTGCATTCGGAATCAATTCAGGTGCATATGTTGCAGAAATTATCCGAAGCGGCATTATGAGCATTGATCAGGGACAGACCGAGGCAGGACGATCCCTTGGCTATAATTATGTTCAGACCATGTGGTACATCGTTCTTCCACAGGCATTTAAAAACATATTGCCAGCACTTGCAAATGAATTCATCGTATTGCTTAAAGAAACTTCCATTGCCTGCTATGTGGGCGTTGTAGACCTTACCGGCGGTGCAAATATTATCCGCGGTATCACCTATCAGAGTTTCTTCCCTCTGATTGCAGTTGCACTTATTTATCTCATTATGGTAATGTTCTTCACAAAACTTGTGAGTCTGCTTGAAAGGAGGCTGAAGAGCAGTGAGCGATAATCCGATTATCAGAGTAGAAAATCTGAAAAAGCATTATAATAACGGTGCTATCAAAGCGCTTGACGGCGTGTCACTTGACGTACAAAAAGGCGAAGTGGTAGTAATCATCGGTCCGTCAGGAAGCGGAAAAAGTACACTTTTGCGTTCACTCAATCTGCTTGAAATTCCTTCCAGCGGTTCAGTTATTTTTGAAGGAACTGATATTACAGACCCTTCAGTTAACATCAATATCCACAGGCAGAAGATGGGCATGGTTTTCCAGCATTTCAATCTTTTCCCGCATTGGACAATCCTTAAGAATATTACGCACGCTCCGATGAAACTTCTGAAAAAGAGCAAAGAAGAAGCAGAAAAAACTGCACTTGACCTGCTTGATAAAGTAGGACTTAAAGACAGAGCAAATGCCTATCCGTCACAGCTTTCAGGCGGACAAAAACAGAGGGTGGCAATTGTCAGAGCACTTGCAATGAATCCGGATGTAATGCTGTTTGATGAGCCTACTTCCGCTCTTGACCCTGAACTTGTCGGTGAAGTATTAAATGTTATGAAAGACCTTGCAGAACAAGGTATGACAATGATATGTGTTACTCATGAAATGGGCTTTGCCCGTGAAGTTGCAGACAGAGTTATCTTTATGGCAGACGGTGTAATTGTTGAAGAGAATACACCCGATATTATCTTCACAAATCCAAGTGATAAGAGACTGCAGCAATTTCTCAAATCCATTTTATAATGAATAAAACGGTCAGTGGTATTCCTCCACTGACCGTTTTACTTTTATCAGGTATTGTTATTTATTGTTTTATAATCAACATACTGCTGGCCTGCCTCCGGTTCTTTACCGTTATTCTTTGCGGCAAGCATTTCGCTGACTGTAACCAACTGATAACCATCTTCAATAAGTTTTGGGACAATTTTCTTGACTGCTTCAGCAGTGCTTGGATAAATATCATGCATAAGAATAATCGCACCGTCATAGGCACGGCTTGTTGCTATTTTGTAAATGGAATCAGGATTTTTTGATTTCCAGTCCTCTGTATCAATAGACCAATAGACAATAGGCATGCATTCTTTTACACATTCATTCTGAATTGTTTTTGTCATCATACCGCCCGGACATCTGAATACTGTCGGACCCTGACCGCATTTTTCTTTAATTCTGTTGCTGCAGTCAATTATATCATTTGCAGTAACTTTTTTGCCGTAATTATTATGACTGATTGTATGATTACCGAGTTCGCATCCAAGTTTAATTTCTCTTTTCAGGCATTCATCATTTGAACTGTTTATTCTTGAAGCAACCATAAAGAAAGTTGCTCTTGCATTATATTCTTCCAAAACATCCAGAATTTCTTTTGTCGGGTTCTCAACCTTACCACTGGCATAACCCGGTCCGTCATCAAAAGTAAGTGCTATCATTGGCTTTTTCACGTCAATGTCGGAATTCATAACAAATTTTTCTTTAATCTCGACTTTATCGGCATTGCTCCACTCACCGTATACATTCTCTTCATTAACTTTAATAAATGATCTTACTCTGCAGCAATATACATCTTTCGGTGTCAAGCCGTCAACCTTAAAGTTATCTGTCTGATTATCGGTAAAGGTTTCTTTTGTGGCATCGGAAAAATCTTCGTTTTTACCATATTCCACTTCATAACCCGCTGCGTTTTTATTCTGTGCCCATTTCACTTCAAACACACCTTCGGTTTTGGAAGATGCATTAACATCGCTAACTTTTGGAAGCGTATACACCGTTACGGTATCTGAACTTTCACTCTCGTATTCCTTATTCCTGAACATTTTGTATGCCGTGACTTTTATTTGGTAAATCGCACCATCCTCAATATTTTCAAGTTCATATGAACAGACATCACCGCCGGTAACATCTGCAATTTTTTCATACTCGTTTGTTTCTTTGTTAAGTGAATAAATATGATACCCTTCTGCCTTTTTGACCTCCTGCCATTTAATACAAAGAGAATCGCTTGTATTATCTGCCATAACGGTATTTTGCACAGCATCAATATTTTTACCGTTTACAACCGTAATTGCAGTACAAGCCACTGTAATAATTGTAACAATAAGAAACGCTGATATAATTTTTATTCTTTTTGCCACAACAACATCTCCTATTAATATATATGCTATTTATATGTTATAAGTCTTTATAGTTAAGTATAATACTGAAAATGTAAAAAATCAATAACAATTATTAAAAAAATGTTACATTTTTCAAGAATAATAAGTTTTTAACAAGTTTAAATATCTTATTGACCTTTTAGCAAGTTAGTGTTATTATATGCAAGGTTAAAAACATTTAATTAATTACATATTTAATTTGTGCATACTTATTATGTATTTTCAGATTGATTGAAGGAGGATGATTAGATGGAAAGTTTAATCATAGTTATGATATGTTTTCCGTTTTTGAGTGCACTGCTTCTAAGCATTTTCAAAAACAATACGGCACGACAAATCATAACATACATCAGCAGTATTTCCGTTATCGGTATGGCAATTACTTTTGCAGTAAAATACTTCACTTCAGGCAGTACCCAACTGTCATTTTTTACTGATACCAAAATCGTTGATTACGGGATGATGGGCATTGAAGCATTTTTGATGGTACTTGTTACTGTATTGAGTTTCAAGTATAAACAATACTATGCTGCATTGTTATCCATCGCACAAACAGCACTGATATTCTGGTTTGAGCTTGGCGGACGGGCACCTCATCTTGAAATCAGCAAGATGTATGTTGACCAACTCACCGTTATAATGGTTCTTATCATCGCTATTGTGGGAACATTAATAACAGTATATGCCTGCGGTTATATGAAAGATTATCATAATCACCACAAAGAGTTTACGGACAGACGAAGATACTTTTTCTCTCTGCTTTATGTATTCCTCGGTGCAATGCTTGGTCTTGTTCTTTCCAACAGTCTTATCTGGATTTACTTTTTCTGGGAAATTACCAGCGTTGTATCCTTCCTTCTTATCGGTTACACCAGAACCAAGGAAGCAATTCACAATTGTTTCAGAGCATTGTGGATGAACCTGCTCGGCGGATGCGGATTTGCCGTTGCAATCGTATTGGCAGGTATTCAGTTTAATGTTACAGATATACAAAGTCTTATTCTTTGTAACGGCAACATTGTTGTTATTCCTGTTATTCTTCTTTCATTCGCAGCACTTACAAAAAGTGCACAGCTTCCGTTTTCAAAATGGCTTCTCGGTGCAATGGTTGCTCCGACACCATCTTCAGCACTTCTCCACAGTGCCACAATGGTAAAGGCAGGCGTATATCTTCTTCTCAGACTTTCACCTGCACTTGCAGGAACATATGCAGGAACTATGGTAAGTCTTATCGGCGGATTCACATTCCTTGTTATGTCAATGCTCGCTATAACAGTAAGTGACGGTAAAAAGGTACTTGCATATTCAACAATCTCAAACCTCGGACTCATCACAGCATGTGCCGGCATAGGTGTTGAAGAAACTGTTTGGGCCGGCATATTCCTTCTTATTTTCCATGCGGTTTCAAAATCACTGCTCTTCCAGACTGTTGGTGCAATCGAAAATGCAACAGGCTCAAGAGATATTGAAACCATGCACGGACTTGTACGCCGCCATCCATACCTTGCATGGACACTTGTAATCGGTATTGCAGGTATGTTCCTTGCTCCGTTTGGTATGCTGGTTTCAAAATGGGCAGCACTTAAAGCATTCATCGACAGCGGTTCAATTATTCTTATTCTCTGCGTATGCTTCGGCAGTGCAACCACCCTCTTCTATTGGATGAAATGGATTGCAACTGTTCTTGCATCAAAGAACAACGATATAAAGGCAAAGAATACAACTTCTGCAAATCAGTGGGTATCCATTTTGGTACACTCTGCATTAATGATTTCTCTTTGCTTTATATTCCCGTTAATTTCAAAACGTGTTATTATTCCGTTTATCCATACTGTATTCAATAATGCATATGAAGTTATCTCTGATGATAATGTTATCATTATGATGATTATGATTATTGCTATCTTTGCTATTCCCGGAATTGCATGGTTATTTGCAAAGCATACAAAATACAGAAAAGTTGACAGATATATCAACGGTGTCAACGCCGGTGACCAGATGAATTATATCGATTCAATGGGAGAAAAGAAACGTTTCTTCCTTGCTAACTGGTATATGGAAAACATCTTCGGTGAAAAGAAACTTTGGGAACCTTCCGTCATAATTTCGATACTTATGATTGTGGCGTTTATGGTTATATCAATAGGAGGTGTAAGATAATGACTTCAACATTAAAAATTATTTTATGCATTGCTGCATATGTTGTTTTTGCTCCTATTGTGGGCGGTCTTACATCAGGTATTGACAGAAAAATTACTGCACGTATGCAGGGCAGACAGGGACCTCCTCTTCTCCAGCCTTTTTATGATGTAATGAAATTGCTGAAAAAGGAAACCGTAGTAGTAAACCATGTTCAGATATTCTACCTCTTAACTTTCCTTGTTTTTGTAATTTTCACAGGATGTTTGTTCTTCGGCGGATTTGACTTATTGCTGGTTTTCTTTGCACTTACAACAGCAAATTTATTCCTTATTCTTGCTGCAACCAGCAGCCACTCACCTTATGCAAATATGGGTGCCAACCGTGAAATGATGCAGATGCTGTCATATGAGCCTATGGTTCTTTTGACCGCAGTAGGATTTTATCTTGCAACAGGAACATTCAAAGTAAGAGAAATCATATCAAGCAACACAACATTGCCTGTATTTCTTCTTCCGGGTGTATTTGTCGGTTTTGTGTTTATGCTTACAATCAAACTCAGAAAGCATCCGTTTGACCTTGCCACAAGCCACCATGCACATCAGGAAATGGTTAAGGGTATTACAACAGAATTCTCAGGTGAGATGTTTGCTATTCTTGAAATTTCACACTGGTATGAAAATGTATTCTTAATGGGTGTTGTTGCATTGTTCTTTATCAATGCAAACTGGTGGACTATCATCATTGCACTTATTGCAGTATCCATCACCTATTTCATATTAATTCTTGTTGACAACACAAATGCAAGAATGAAATGGGAAAAAATGTTCAAAAATTCATGGTTAACCACAATTATTATCGGCGCACTCAATATCTTCATCCTTGAAGTATTTGTAAAGGGGGTAACATTATGGCAGATGTAACAAAATCACCTTGGATAATGCATTATGACGGAACAAGCTGTAACGGCTGTGATATTGAAGTACTTGCCTGCCTTACTCCGCTTTATGATGTTGAACGCTTTGGTGTAATCAATACAGGTAACCCTAAGCATGCAGATATACTTCTTATCACAGGATCTGTAAATGAACAGAACAAAGATGTTGTCAAGCAGATTTATGAGCAAATGACCGAGCCGAAAGTGGTTTGTGCAATCGGTATCTGTGCCTGCAACGGCGGTGTTTTCAAAGATTGTTACAATATTCTTGGCGGTGTTGACAAAGTTATCCCTGTTGATATTTATGTACCGGGATGTGCTGCGAGACCGGAAGCAATCATTGACGGTGTTGTGCAGTCGCTTGACCTGCTTAAAGAAAAAAGCAAAAAATTAAAGGAGGGCAAATAAATGAGAGAAGAATATACTCTTGAAACAGTCGATATTGAAACTCTTTATAAAATTGTTATTGAAAAACAAAGAGCCGGATATCGTCTTGCACAGATTTGTGCAACTGCGTTTGAGGGTTATAATGAATTAATCTATTCATTCGCCCTTGATTATACATTTGAGAATTATAAAGTTATTGTTCCGATTGAATCTGAAATCAATACGATCTCTGACTTATTCCCTTCAGCAATGCTGTTTGAAAATGAGATGAAAGAACTTTTCGGTGTTCAGATTAAATCCATTAATCCTGATTATCAGAACAAATTATACAGAATTGCTTCCCCTACTCCGTTTAAAAAAGAAGTTAAAGAAGCAGTTAAAGTTGTTAAGGAGGGCGAATAATATGGGTGAAAGATCAATCGTTCCTTTCGGTCCTCAGCATCCTGTTCTTCCTGAACCGATACACCTTGACTTAGTACTTGAAGATGAAAAAGTTGTTGAAGCAATTCCGTCAATCGGATTTGTTCACAGAGGACTTGAAAATCTGGCTGACAAAAGAGATTTCAACGACTATCAATATGTTATTGAACGAATTTGCGGAATCTGTTCTTTCAAACATGGAATGTGTTATTGTGAAGCAATTGAAAGAATTTTTGACGCAGAAATTCCTGAAAGAGCAACTTTCCTCAGAACCATCTGGGGTGAAATGAGCCGTATCCATTCTCATCTCCTCTGGCTCGGTCTTTTGGCTGATGCCTTTGGATTTGACGCATTGTTTATGCAGTGTTGGAGAATGAGAGAAAAAGTTCTCGATATGTTTGAAACATCAACAGGCGGACGCGTCATTTTCTCTGTTAACAAAATCGGCGGTGTACTGAGAGATATGGACTCTTCTATGCTGAAAAGTTTTGTTGATATTTTTAACGGAATGGAAAATGATTTAAGAAAACTTACACATACTTTTCTCAGTGACTATACAGTTGAGTCAAGACTCAGAGGTGTGGGTATTCTTACAAAAGAAGATGCAATACGCCTTGGTGCAGTTGGTCCTATGGCAAGAGCTGCAGGTATTGCAATTGATACAAGAAAAACAGGATACGAAGCATATGGCAAAGTTGATTTTGACATTATCACTTCAGAAGAATGTGACGGATATGCACGATGTGCCGTACGTATCGGTGAATTATTCCAGTCCATAAATATTATCAGACAGCTTGTTGACAAAATCCCTGAAGGTCCGATTGCGACACAGATAAAAGGCAATCCTGACGGCGAAGCATTTGTCAGAGTTGAACAGCCGAGAGGCGAAGCAATTTATTATGCAAAAGCAAACGGAACAAAATTCCTTGAAAGATTCAGAGTACGTACCCCGACATTCACCAATATTGAATCCCTTATTCATATTCTTCCGGGTTCTGAACTTGCAGATGTTCCATTACAGATTCTTACAATTGACCCTTGTATCAGTTGTACTGAAAGGTAGGTAAAAGATTATGGCAATTATGGATTTTACAAAAACCGCATTAAAAAATCTTTTTTCAAAACCTGCTACAACACAATATCCTTTTAAACCAAAAGAATATCCGGAAAAAAGCAGAGGTCATGTTGAAATCAATATTGATGACTGCATTATGTGCGGCATATGCTCACGCAAGTGTATGTCAGGTGCAATCAAAGTGGACAGAAATACAAAAACATGGTCAATTGAAAGAATGGGCTGTGTTCAGTGCCAGGCTTGTGTAAATGCCTGCCCAAAAAAATGTCTTACTATGGCTGCCGGTTATACTGCTCCATCAAGAGAACTGACTGTTGATACATACAGTCAGCCTATACCTGAAACAAAACCGGGCAAAATCGTTAATGATATGTCAAAATGTATCCTTTGCGGACTTTGTGCAAGAAAGTGTCCGCAGGAATGTATCACGGTTGACAGAACCGGTGAAAAGACATGGACTATTGACCGTGACAAATGTGTTCAGTGCGGAGCATGTATTGATGCCTGCCTTAAATTCAAGGCTTTAAGCACTGCTGATGATGACGGCGAAAAAGGAATTGTAACTCTTCACAAGGAGTAATTTATGACACGCAGATTAACATTTAACGGTATTGTGCAGGGAATCGGTTTCAGACCGACTGCTAAACGTATCGCAGCCGAGTTGGGCGTTAACGGAACTGTACGCAACTCCGGCGGAAATGTTGAAATTATTATGACTGCTCAAACTCAGGCGTTGGACGAATTTGTCCGACGCCTTGTTGACTTGTTTGAGATAAAAAATTATACTGAAGATGTTATAGACAACCAAAACTTCACATCATTTGAAATTATACATTCGACAAGGGATAACAATACCCCTTTTATCACGCCTGACCTTGCAACCTGCAGGGATTGTGAAAAAGAACTGAAAGACAAAAACAACCGCAGATACAATCATCCGTTTATAAGCTGTATTAACTGCGGACCAAGATATACTATAATCAATACTCTGCCGTATGACAGAGAAAATATTACGATGTCACCGTTTGAAATGTGCAGTAAATGCAAGGATGAATATACTGAGACGCCTAACCGAAGATGCCACGCACAAACAATTGCATGCAATGACTGCGGTCCTGTTACAAATATTACTGTTAATGAAGCAGTAAATATTTTGAACAACGGCAAAATACTTGCAATCAAAGACATCGGCGGATACCATCTTGCCTGCAAAACAGATTACAATGAGACGGTTACGCAATTGAGGAACATGAAAGGCCGTGAAACCAAGCCGTTTGCTGTTATGTTCAACTCAATTGATGAAATAAAAGAATACTGTTTTGTTAATGATAAAGAAGAAGAATTTTTACTGTCCTCTGCCAGACCGATAGTCCTGCTGAAAAAGAAAAAGGATTTCAATCCAAATGTTTGCGGTAACAGCGATTTTATCGGCGCTTTCCTGCCATGTAATCCTATACAGATCATGATACTTGACAAGGTCTCTCCCCTTGTTATGACAAGTGCCAACATCAGCGGTGAACCGATTATAACGGATGATGAAAAAATCAAAAAATTCGGTGTTGATATTTTATCTCATAACAGAGAAATTCTAACACCGCTTGATGACAGTATTGTTCAGATTGTTGCAGACAGAACACAATTTATCCGCAGAGCAAGAGGCTATGTTCCGCTGGCAATAGAAATAAATAATACTGCAAAAAAAGATACCCTGTGCCTTGGTGGTGATTTAAAATCCGCTTTCGCTTTTCACAGGGATAAATATGTATTTATGAGCCAGTATTTCGGTGACTTAGAGGACGAAGATGTATTCCGTTTATATAAATCAAATATAAAAAGATTTTCTGACTTACATGGATTTAAAATTGAAAGAATTGCAGCAGATGCCCATCCTCACTATTATTCATCAAATATGTTTAACAATGATATAACTGTTCAGCATCACAAAGCACATATCGCAAGCGTAATTGCAGAACATCAGTTAAACGGAAAAGTTCTGGGTTTTGCACTTGACGGAACAGGTTACGGTGATGACGGTGCAATATGGGGCTGTGAAGTTATACGTTTCAATCAAAAAACGTTTGAGCGTGTTGAGCATCTGGATTATACAAAAATGCTTGCTTCCAATGAAACAGCCCGCAACAGTGACACTGCGCTGAGTTGCTATCTCGGCGGAAACACCTTGATTGACACAGCACTGAAAAATAATATCAACACGGTTATGTCATCAAGTATGGGCAGATTATTTGACGCCGCGGCAAGTCTGTTGGATATTGGACATAAAAACACTTATGAGGGCGAATGTGCCATTGCACTTGAAAATGCAGCAAGGCGGGCAACTGAACCAATAAATATGAATGGTTCATCCAACCCCAAAAATATATTGTTACAAATCAAAGAATTAAAAGAAAAATATCCGCCGAATGATATTGCACTCGGTTTTCATATAATGGTATGCAAAATGATATATAAAATTGCTGTTAAGTACAGAAAATCGGAAAATATTACACAGATTGCATTGAGCGGCGGCGTATTCAACAACCGAATAATTACTGAAAATACCATAAAATTACTTGAAGAAGATGGATTTTCAGTGTATATTAATGAAAAAGTACCTTGCGGTGACGGCGGTATTGCTTTAGGTCAAGCCTTCATTGCAAGTCTGGAGGAATAGATATGTGTGTTGCAGCACCGGGGAAAGTAATCGAAATAAACGATGATACCGCTACCATTGATTATAACGGCAATAAAGTTAACGCAAACAAAGGAATTGTTGATGTCAATATCGGTGACTGGGTATTGGTTCACGCAGGACTGATTATTCAGGTTTTACCTGAGGATGAGGCACAAAATATGATTGATATTTTCAATGAACTCGGAGAACTGTCCTGATGGAAATGAAAGAATTAATTGAATTTTTAAGCAGTTATGACGGCGAGCCATTATCCTTTATGGAAGTATGCGGAACACATACAGCATCCATCAGTGAAAACGGTATTCCTTCACTGTTAAGTGAAAAAATCAAATTAATAAGCGGACCGGGGTGTCCTGTTTGTGTTACAGTAGCAAGCTATATTGACAGGCTGTGTGAACTTGCTTTGGCTCCGAACACCTGTGTTGTCACCTTTGGTGACCTGATAAGAGTGCCCGGATCTGAAAGAGCACTTAAAGACACCAAACCGCTCGGCGGAAATATCAGAATGATATATTCCCCATTTGAAATACTTGAACTTGCAAAAAAAGACAGCAAAACGAATTTTATTTTTGCTGCAGTCGGATTTGAAACCACCACACCGATTTATGCAATACTGCTTAATAAAATAACGGAAGAAAAAATAACAAATATTAAATTCCTGACCGCACTCAAAACAATGCCTGCTGCAATTGACAAGCTCTGTACAATGGGTAACAAAATTGATGGTTTCATTGCCCCCGGACATGTCAGTGCAATAACAGGTGCAAATATATTCAGACCCCTTGCAGAAAAACACAAACGCCCGTTTGTTGTCAGCGGCTTTGAGGGTGAAGAACTGATTGCAACAATTTATGCACTGGTTAAGCTGAAAGGACAAAGCAAAGTACTTAATCTGTACAAATCCGTTGTAACCGATGAAGGCAATCAAAAAGCAAAAGATATTGTACAAAAATATTTTGAACCTTGTGATGCTGTCTGGCGCGGTATAGGTAATATTAAAAATTCAGGAATGGCACTCAAAAAAGAATATGAAGCGTTTGATGCAGGAAGCAGAAATCTGACCGAAGATAAAGCAAAAAATAATGGATGCAGATGCGGAGAAGTTATCACAGGTTTTTGTTCTCCGTGTGACTGTCCCCTCTTTTCAAAAGTATGTACACCTGAAAATCCGCAGGGTGCATGCATGGTATCAAATGAAGGTGCTTGCTTCCACTACTATATAAACAAAAGATAATATCAGCAGATAAAACATTCAGCCTGTTTGCGGCAAAATGTTAATACTTGCAGGAAAAGGAATATAATGATATGAAAATCACACTTGCGCATGGCAGTGGCGGAGAAGAAACAAATAAACTTATCAGCCACGTATTTGCAAAATATTTTTCAAACCCGATATTGAATATGATGGAAGACAGTGCCGTTGTTGACGGTTCTGCAAAAATTGCCGTAACCACCGATTCTTTTGTTGTTACACCGCTGATTTTCAACGGCGGCGATATTGGCAGACTTTCCGTCTGCGGCACGGTGAACGACTTGCTTATGCGCGGAGCGGTACCAAAGTATATAACATCTGCTTTTATTATTGAAGAAGGCGCTGATACAGACACACTTGAAAAAATCGTAAAATCAATGGCTCAGACTGCACAGGAAGCAGGCGTAACTGTTATCTGCGGTGACACAAAGGTTATCGACGGCAACGGCGGAATATACATTAACACGGCAGGGGTGGGCTTTGTTAAGGAAAGTACGGACATCGTATCAACCAATATCAGAGAAGGTGATGCAATCGTTGTCAGCGGTAATATGGGCGATCACCATGCAACTATCCTGTCTGCACGAATGGGGATTGAAAATAACATCAAATCAGACAATGCTCCGCTTGGCGAAATGGTAAGAAAACTCCTCAAGGCAGGAATTGAAGTTCACTGTATGCGTGATATTACAAGGGGCGGACTTGGTACTGTACTCAATGAACTGGCAGATGCATCAAAAGTAAACATCTGTATCCATGAAAAATCAATACCTGTTGATGAAGAAGTAAAATCGTTTGCAAAAATACTCGGGCTTGATATTATGCATATGGGCAACGAGGGCAAACTGGTTGCTGTTATGCCAAAAGAACAGGCTCAAGAGGCTGTTGAAATTATCAGGCAATGCAAATACGGTGAACATGCACAAATAATCGGCGAAGCAAAAAAAGGCAGCGGCGTAACATTAATTACACCTATCGGCGGCAAAAGAAAAGTGAATGTACTGTACGGCGAAGGCTTACCGCGAATATGTTAAAAAGGACTGAAAACTTTCAGTCCTTTTTGTTACAATTCTATTTCTATAGGTCTTATATTCAGTTTCTCCAAATACTTTAATGCTTTCTTATATGTTTTCATATCACGCAGAACGTTAGGCGAATGAGCATCAAACCCAATTACAACATCATTGCCCACCTGTGAGACGATATTCCAAAATTTCTTGTTCGGATACTGCCGGTGTTCTGCAAAACCGAGAAGATTGAACTCCACAGGATAACCGAGCGTCTTTATATTTTTACAGAACTGTGTCATTTTTTCGGTATAAATTTTGTCTGAACCTGTAAAATGAATCAAATCAGGATGTGCAACATAGAGGAATTTTCCGGTGCCAAGTCCTTCAAGCACCTGAGCAATATATTTATCCAGAACGGATACATCTTTTGTTTTATGTCCTGAATAATGCGCATATGGTTCATATTCATTATCTGTAAAATGCTGCCCTAAAATCAGATAGTCATATCCGAATTGATTTAAAAAATCTATGGTTTTATCAAACAAATCCGGATAATATTCCAGTTCAAAACCAAGGCGGATGTCAATTCTTCCGGCATATTCCTTTTTCAGAGAATGAACAGAGTCGGCATAATCCGCTGCATCTTTTAAGTACATTCTGAATGTAGAATAATAATCGTCTGTCGGAAAAATCATCGGTGCATGGTCTGAAAAACCAAGTACTTTCATTCCTGATTCTATTGCATTTTCAACATATTCTTTATCGATTCCTGATGCGTGACGGCATCTTGCTGTATGTGTATGATAATTATTCATACATATATTATATCACGAATGCCATACATCATCAAGAATCAATCGTTACAAAATCAAAAACAATAACATCATAATTTTGCGCAAAAATCATATAATTAAAAGCATACAACAGGAATAACAACAGATTTGTCAAGATGCTACCCCTTGTGGCGATTATGAATAAATTGTAAATCTCAGTCGGTATATATGCTAAAATATTGAATTTTGGCACAATATGTGGTATAATATAGACAATGTGAGAACAATACGTCTTACATTTAAAAACATTATATAATGTGGAAAACAGGAGGTGATTTCAATGGTTGAAATTTCTCAAACAACAATTTACATTTTTTGGACTGTTGCAATTATTGTCTTTGGAGTACTCGAAGCAGTAACGGCACAACTTGTATCCATATGGTTCGTGGCAGGAGCAATTGCAGCATTGATTGCATCGTTCTTTCATGCATCCATACCGATACAGATTATTATATTTGTATGTGTAACAATTTTGGCTCTTGTTATCACGAGACCGCTTGTTAAAAAATATATTCATCCAAAAATGCAGCGCACAAATGCAGACAAGGTTATCGGTCAAGTCGGCATTGTATGTCAGAATATTGACAATATCAACGCAACAGGTCAGGTTAAAGTTGACGGTAAAATTTGGTCTGCAAGGTCAATAGACAATCAAATTATAACCGAAAATTCAGAAGTAATTATTGAAAAAATTGAAGGTGTAAAATTGATTGTAAAGTCAAATAATAATAAAGAATAAGGAGAAAAATTATGGCATTAATTATTATCTTATCTCTGGTATTCATTGCAGTTGTTGCATTAATACTGACAAATATCAGAGTTGTTCCGCAGTCAAAAGCATATGTTATTGAAAGACTCGGTGCATATGACAAAACATGGGAAACAGGACTTCATGTAAAAATCCCGTTTATTGACAGAATTGCAAAAATTGTTTCACTCAAAGAGCAGGTTGTTGACTTCAAACCTCAGCCTGTTATCACAAAAGATAATGTTACAATGCAGATTGACACAGTTGTTTTCTACGAAATTACAGACCCGAAACTCTACACATACGGTGTTGAAAGTCCGATTTCTGCTATTGAAAATCTGTCTGCTACTACACTTCGTAACATAATCGGTGAACTTGAACTTGACTCAACACTCACATCACGTGACACCATCAATGCAAAAATCAGAGTTATCCTTGATGAAGCAACCGATCCTTGGGGCATTAAAGTGAATCGTGTTGAACTCAAAAACATCATCCCGCCGAGAGAAATTCAGGACGCAATGGAAAAACAGATGAAGGCTGAACGTGAGCGCCGTGAATCTATCCTCAGAGCAGAGGGTGAAAAACAATCAAGAATCCTTGTTGCTGAAGGTCATAAAGAATCAAAAATCCTTGAGGCTCAGGCAGAAAAACAATCAGCAATCCTCCACGCTGAAGCGGTCAAAGAAGCAAAAGTACGCGAGGCTGAAGGTGAGGCTGAGGCAATTCTCAAAGTACAGCAGGCAACAGCAGATGCAATCAAACTTTTGAATGACGCAAATGCAAACGATGCGGTTATCAAAATCAAAGCACTTGAGGCATTTGAAAAGGCTGCTGATGGTCAGGCAACAAAAATTATTATTCCTTCTGAAATTCAGGGTCTTGCAGGTCTTGCAGAAGGTGTGATTGAAACTGTTAAAAAATAACCGAATAATAAAAAGCGAACCGACACAGGAAAATCCTGTGTCGGTTTTTTTGCTTTATTGAATCACAATGGTGAGACTCGCCTTCCTGATTTTGTATATATTGAGTGCGTATAGAATTTCAAATAAACAGCAATATCTCTGTTTTGCATTTCGGTCATAAAGGATATTTCATCTGCATAGGCAATCATACGTTTGATTCCATTAAAAATTTTTCCGTTATCAAAAAAGAAACCGACTTCAATATATCCATCGCTTTCAAGCACCTCAATATCAACCTCATATTCATCAGCAGCTGCAATGGCTGTTTGTATAAATTTGTCTTTGTATTCTTCCCTTTCGGGTATGGGTTCATATGTCAATTTGGCTATATCACTGTTCATAAATTCTTCAAATGACTTTGTTTTGATTGTCTGACTATGTTGTGATGCATCATTACTGATATGCATTGCCTTTTCAATATCTATCTTAGGATATTTTTTACTGTAAAGGATATTTCTCATATTTTATTCCTTTTCAAATGTTAAACCAAATTTGCAATATTCCGTATTTGTAAGCCATTTTTACGGGCATAATGCACCGTATACGCAGTTCCGCCTTTGCCCTCTTTCAAATAACAGATGCATATACTGCTGTAATCAACAAGATGACGGTTGCGTTTATACATACATTCCGGATTATATTCCCTTGAAATATAGACTACTTTGTCAGATTTGCTCTTGATAGTATCATATCTCATTTTATCTCTGCTATTCCAAAACCTCGTCTGCCTTTCACACGGCAAAACAAGAATCAGTTTGATGTGCGGATAATTATTTTTTAATTTTAAAATTGTTTCAGCAGCAATTGTATCAAACCCAATTGCACCGCCGCTGCCGAAATACTGATAACCGTCTTTTATTAGTTTAACAATTTCATCTTCTAATATGCCGATAATTTTTAAAATATCAGCATCATTCATCTTACGATGCCCTGTAAAACAACAGGTCTTTGATTTGCAACACATCATCTTAAAACCACCATATAAAGCAATTATAACATCTATTAACCATTAAATCAATGCAAATACCGTCTGTAAACTAATATTTTTAATACTTGTATGGGTTAAAATATAATAAAGGCGGTGAGATAGGATGACTAAACAAGACTTTGCTCTGCGTTTGGCAAAACTCAGAGTAGAAAAGGGCGTATCTGCTCGTGATATGAGTTTATCAATGGGTCAAAACCCCGGCTATATTAATAATATTGAAAGTGGCAAATCAATGCCATCGCTTTCAGGTTTATTTTATATTTGTGAATATCTCGGAATAAGTGAACAGGAATTTTTTGACATTAAAAATACTAATCCTATCAAAACACGTGAATTACTGTCTGAAATAGATAGATTGGATGAAGAACAGATTGAATTTCTTTTAACTATTATCCGAAATTTAAAATAAAAAAGGAATGGGCAATCCATTCCTATAAATTAAATATTTGACAAATCAAAATAAATGTACTAAAATAAAAATGAACAAGGAGTTATCCGATAGACGGTTAGTCCTTAAATTAGTTTGAAATAATCGCCCTAAGTTTTAGCGGACTGCAGGGCGGTTATTTTTTTATTGCCAAGATTACAGCAACTATAAGTACAAGTGTAATTATTGTAGCATATTCCATAGCATCACCCCCTAAATGAATTTAGAGGGCATTGCCCTCTCTTC
>JAETRQ010000036.1 GCA_021770095.1 Eubacteriaceae bacterium
ATGTCGATGATGAAAGTCAACGAACAGGTCATGTCCCGGACAGACGGGCTTCAGAACCTCGATTTTGAGGACAACGCCGTTTCCGAGCTTGTCGGCCGCCAGATGTCGGCGATGTCCGCTCTACGCTCTATGGTGGGCTTCGAGACTCCTGACGCTCCACGCAAGCCATTCTCCGGCTGGAAAGTGAAGATAGAGTATGAGGCTCTGTCGGAAAGCGGCTCTCCCTACCGCTCGGAATACTGGTTTATACTTGATCGTGACGCTCAGTGCGTCGTAAACTCTTTTGAAATACCTCTTTTATAAATCCCTAAACTGAATACAACGATGAAAGAACTACTTGATCAGATCGACACGCTCACTGCATCTTTCCTGAAAGACGCCTGCTCTCAGCTCGACAAAGGCAACAAGGCCGCCGGACTCCGTGCACGTCGCGCTTCCCTCGAACTGGAGCCGCTGCTCAAACGCTTTCGCAAACTCTCGCTGGAAGCCGCCAACAACAAGGCTGAATAATCAGCCCTCGATAGGACAATTTCTTTGCTGTCAAAAACCGGGACTCCCTGTGCGTGAGCATGGGGAGTTCTACTATTTAATCCAATCTTTTTTCAGTACCCTGAATGAATAAAAAGGACTATATATGATGAATAAGCAACTCAGTAGAAACTGGTATTTAAGTGTGTCTTTATTTCGACTTATAAAATAATTTATTCTTAATACAATTCCTGAAGGTATCAATAAGACAATAATCATCCAAATAGACATCAAATCACCCCAAGGCCATAAGTGAAATGAATCTACGATAGCACACACCGCAATATAAACGAACAAAAAGATATTGCAAAGTGTAAATATCAGATATAATTGTTTGAAATTAGGAATTTTGTCGCAATTAAATTTCATCGTTTACCTCCTTTCCGCCAGAGAATAATGAACAGGACAAGGGATAAAAAGTAGGTTATCCACATCAGAGTGGACAAACCATCTATATACATATAGTATCATTCCTCTATTATGTCTATATTGTATGGTTAAATAATATACTTGCATCCACATAGGCGTTAATCCACGTCAATGTTCCATAGATAAATATTGAGATAAATATTATCAAGCCAACTATCTTCTGCCAAGTCTTCATAATCACTCTGAAAAACAAGTTATGCAAATGAATATTACGATAACAGCAACAATCGATGCCAGCACTATCTTTGACACATAACTTTTTGTTTCTTGTGAAGCCTCATAATCGAAACGAGACGGCCCTGCATATTTTTCAATCGCCTTACGAACACTTTTGCTTCGGCAATACAGATCGGATAGGCAAATGTCGTGGAACTCAAACTGTTCACCATTTACCGAAGTTTTGATTCTTAGCCATCTTTCCACGAAACGAGCAAAATAAGATACGTTCCAACTGGTATAGACGCTCACTATATCCCACCACCAATTATATGTTTTGGTCTTGCCCCAGTCCTTTATTGTTATTCCCTCGCTGTCAATTATTAGCGTGGTTCTACCATAGCGGATATATTTATAGGCATATACAGCCACACCCAAACCGAAAAAGACCGCACCAAATATGCACCAAAATTTAGGTGTATAGATAGAAACGTATAAAGACACGCCAAACATCACCGTTACCAACAGTGGAGACGTCAGCGATTCTTTTGCTATATATCGATTATTTATCGGCACTTTTGTCATATTATTTCCCGGCCCACCATTTCGATTTTGGAAATTTTGTTCTTTGAATAATCGACAACCATTATGGCTTCATCTGTCACGTTCTCATCATTTGGATTAGGCTTCCATCTTACATAGAATCTTTTTGGGGATGTATTATCTGAGCCATCTTCCGTTTTCCATGTTATAGCCATAGTTTTTACAGCATTGCGAAAAGCGGTATCTGCATAAGCTATTTCAATATCTCCATTCAGAAGTTTAGTCGCACACCCCTCGTTGCAGTATCGGTCAAATAATGTTTTCATATCCCTAACAGCAACTCCGGCGGCTCGTTCACTGAAATATAGTGTCATAAAACCGGATACTATGTCATATCCGTCAATTCCAAGAGCATAATCTTCAGTGATTATATCGTATGTTCCGTTTTTGCGGATTTGATACAGCAAAGGCCAACCGTCATCGGTATCAGGCAGAAAACAACCGAAAGTGAGATATATTGTAGAGTCGGAATACCAATGCAGTCCGCCTCCCCAATACATTTGATACTCGCCTTCCTGTCCCATTAGATCTTTTGTGCGAATCTCTTTATTTATGAAGACGGGACAGTTATCGTATGAGAGGGTTACAAAGACAGATGAATCACCAAATGTATTTTCACCTATTTTTATACGGGCATCATTTGGCGCAATGGTAGTTATCAGCGTCCAGTGCCCAACGACTGTATCCTCTATCACACGACCACATGGTATGGATTGTATAGAATCTACTACTTCTACAACTTCTATGGTTTTGCTGTCGGTAGTTTTATCGGTTTTGCAACCAACTATATATGACAACATAATTGCCACGAAACCATACAGAAATAAATATCTCATGTCAATCTGCTTCATAAATCAATCTGCCGTTTTTGTATAATTCCAGAATTTATGATAACAGTTACCATCACTGTCAAAGTATTTCCATTCTCCAATATAGTCGGTTACAAATGTTTCTCTATTCCAATCTTGCAGGCACCAACCTTCAGAAAGCATTTTACCACTCTCATAATAACGGCGAAGATAAATTAACGAATCGGGAGCGATTGGATATACAGTATTTATATGTGAGGAATTTTCCCTCAGACTGTCATAGTCCCAAACCCACACTTTGGGATAAACAGCTTCAATACTATCAATCAGCGTCTCATCACTATTGCCTAAGTCACCGTTATAATGATGCACTATGCTATCTTTCCACTCGATTGTTTCTCCATTTAAGTACATTCTATTGCCTGCAACAGCATAACCATTTCCCAAATATCTGAAATGGTTGGGATTTGCACCTTTGAGTATCATTTCTTCAGCATAAGTGCCTCCAAATCCATTGCCATTTTCGTCTATTCCATCATAACAGATAATGCGCTGTGGATAATAGACGTGGCGTTTGTCTTTTGCATATTCAGTTTCGCTACAAACACGGAAAGACGCTAAATCAACATCAATTTCATCACAGCTAAAATCACCTACCGCGGTCCCCCAATAAATATGCCCTTCAAGGTTCGTATAGCTTCCTACTGATTCTCCATTTTCAATCGGAAGCCAAACCCCATTATCGACAATCGAATCACTGCGGTATGTGCATCCCGCGAATAGCACAATTACGATAATGAATATTACTGTAAGTCTGCTGAAAGCGACAAGCGAGGTCACACCATCGCCGTCGGTGGAGAGGCGATGACGGTAGATGCCAATTATTTTTGCTCGGTCGGGAGGCATTGCTGTCGGATCGGCATAAGAGCCTATCGCAAAGTTAATAAGAATATTTGACATTAGGGTGGTTAGCACGCATAAAAATCGCCGTTATATCCTGACAGATGATGATTTATGAATAAAAAGGTACTGGAGGCGGCAACTTATCTTTGATTACTTGCGGCTTCTGCGTCCGTTGGTTTTTCGC
>JAETRQ010000037.1 GCA_021770095.1 Eubacteriaceae bacterium
CCATATGTTGTTAATGCACCGTCAACGGTTTTCGTGAGCATATTGCCCCTGTCATCATATGTGTATGACGAATTGTTTTCACCTGATACAGAAAGCAGTTGACCGTAAGAATCATAAACATACTGATTGTGTTCGTCTGATAGGATATTACCTTTGTCATCATAATAATTGGCAAATGTTTTGCCGTTCAGATATGACTTCTGATAAAAATCATCACCGCTTGTATATTCAGCAGAGAGAGAAACGGTTTCACCATTGCTGACTGTTGCAACAGCAGAACTATCGTTATTGTCAATCTTATATAAAATGGAATTCTCAGCAGAATTGAATGTAATCTGATTCTCATTAATAATTGTCTGATAATTCTTTTTATGATTCGTTTCTTCAATCGTTGTGATATTGTTGTCTGATGATATTTTGTATAGTTGCAAATCGGCATAGCCGTCAATCGCCATTGCTTTTTTCTCTATACTTGTATATTCATCATTTGATGTTATAGTTTGGTAGACTCCGCAATTCAGATTTTGTGTAGAAATTGAATTTTCTGTAGCCGATTTAATGTTATAATACGGCAAATTCTGCATATGATCAAGGTTATAAATTGCAAGAAGATTACCTTTGCTGTCTGTCAACTGTGTTTCGGTATAACCATTTGCATATTCAATCTGATTGAACTGCTGGTCATCTTTTTTACTGAGAGAATCAATTGTTACATCATATTTATAATTGATGACAGTCTCATTGTCAACATCAATATTGCTTATGCTGCCGTCAATATTATAGTAATAATCATAAAGGTCAAAATGTTTTTTCTCAAGATTGCCGACATCGGAATAATCATATGTTGTGACAATTCCGTATTTGTTGCGTTCATTTATCAGATTGCCTTTATTATCATATGTGTAAATATGACCTGTATCTTTATCGCTGTAAGTATTTGAATTCGGCAGACCGTCACATTCTGCTTTGTATTGTGATGAATCAATACTTTGTATAACTCTGCCTTTGTTATCATATATTGTACGTTCACGGTTGCCGTCTGTATCAATCAGGATGATTCTGCCTGCCTTGTCATACGTATAGGCAGTTACGCTGTCATCCGTTGTTGACGTGAGCAGATTGCCGCTGAGGTCATATGTATATTCGGTAACGGAGAGGGAAGCGGCATCCTCTTTCTGTGTGACAGAAGTTGTTTTGATATTGTTGCCGTAGGCATCATAGTCATATATGATTTTGGATTGATTGGCAACGTCTTCTTGCTCGGTCAGAAGTCCGTCCTGATACGTTGACTTAACAACATCAAAGCAGTCGAGCGTGCTGTCATATGCAGCAGGAATATCGCCTGAATAATCACTTTTCAGCGTTGCAGAGATAACAACATTGCCGAATTCATCATAAACATAATATTCATAATTCTTGCCGGACTGTGTACGAATAAGTTTGTTCTGTTCGTCATAGGAATAGAGAATTTCCGTATCATTCTCTTTTTTGCTTATCACATTGCCGTTATCGTCATATGTATATTCGGCAGTGACGGTGTCTCCTGTTTTGACTGAGACTAATTGGTATGCTTTGTCATATGTATATTCAGTTTTATATTTATAATCAGTAGGGTCAAGTGCATAAATATCATAATCATCAATATAAGATGTTATCATACCGAGATAATTGTATGATGTTAAAGATTTTTTACCTGTAGAATCTTCAACAGTTATTGAACAAAATCCGCAGTCATAATTTACATATGCGCCGTTTTCAGCCGTGATTTTTGATACATTATCACCGTCATATGCTATGGTTTTGCCATTGCTTTTTGTTATTTTACCATCGGCATATTCATAACTGCCGATAACCACACCGGTCTGGTCTTTAACAGCGGATAACAGATTACCGTCATATTCATACGTAATTGCATTGCCGCTGAAGTCAATAATTGAGGTGATTTTGCCGTTGCTCAGATTCACTTTGCAGGTTCTTTCTGTATCATCTTTGATGAGTATGCAGTTGTTACTTTTGGTGATTGTAATATAATTATTGTAATTATCTGCAATTTTGGTTAAATCACCATCTGTATTATAATAATACGACAAATTGCCTGCTTTTACAATATATTCCATAACATTTTTATCATTATCATCATATATAACAGACAGTTCATACTTCTTTGATTCATTATAATATGTATATTTATTTTGCCTGATGAATACAGGATTGCTGAAGTCGGGCATACCGACGCGGATAAGCGCGCCATCCTTTTCAACAGATATGCTTGTATTGAACGAGTAATCCCAGTCACCGTTGTTAAAATTCCTTGCAATGCTGAAAGAAATGTCTTTGTAATTGATTTTGTAATCTTCACATGCCTCTTTGTAATTGAAAAAGGTGTTGTATCGTGTATTGGGTCTAATGGTTGGGATATATGTTGTACTGCGGATTGAACCGTCAAACCAAGCCCTTATCATTGCTCTGTCTTCTATCGGAATGGGAACAGGACCATCATATTTTACACTTGAAGTAATTGCATGAGGCATCATAAAATATATATCCTGCTCGCATTTCGGGTTCGGATTATATATGCCGACCATATTGTCCTCATAATAAATTTGAGGAAGATAAAAGTTGATTTGCTTTTCATCGGTATTGCCTGCTTTGTCTTTTACCAATACACGCACATAGTTGAGGGTATCTGTTTCAAATGTAAATGTGTTTGATTCCTGCCATGTTGCACCGTAATCAAAACTATATCCCGCAATGCCTGTTTCATTATCGGCTGCTGAAACGGTTACTGTTGTTTGACCGTCTTTATCTTCAGAATCAACAGAATGGATAACAGGTTTAACAGCGTCAATGTTGTCAATAACAATCGTGTCCAGCAAGGTGACATTGCCTGCATTGTCTCTTGCGTATACGTATATCGTTTCGTTTTGGGTTATAATTTTATAATTCTCTTCCTGCCAGTTATATTCATTTTCAACTGTGCTGAAACTGTAAGGTACGGCATGCAGTCCTGATACAGTGTCTTGTGCATTGGCAGTGACAGTCACTTGTGTCACCCATCCGTCCGTATTGTCAACATCTGTTCCTCCGGTGGTTACAGGTGCATCTTTGTCGATTTTAGAAATCGTTACGGGGTCAATACTTGTTATATTACCTGCTTTGTCGCGGATATATGCATATATGGTACAATTATCATTGAAGGTTTTACTTGCTGATTCCTGCCATGCATATACATTTTCAGCAGTTGAAAAACTGTATGCCTTGTCATCAAGACCGCTTTCACCATCAGCCGCGCCCTTGATTGTCAGTGTGACATCTTCGTTTGTCCATTCATCAGGTATACCTGAAAGTTCACTGTATGTCGGTTTAACCTTATCAATATTATCAAAGGAGAAGGTATAAGTTCTGATGTTGGAAGCAGCATCACGAACAGAAACATAAACAGTGGAGTTAGAGGAAAAGGTCATGGAATTAGAAGCCTGCCAGTTGTAAGTGCCTTTTGTTGT
>JAETRQ010000016.1 GCA_021770095.1 Eubacteriaceae bacterium
GCTGCTTGAAATAGTAATGCGATGTCAAACTTCAGTGCCGACTTTCAGTCGGCGAGCCAGTAGGCGGCCCTTATAGGGCCTGTGCAAACCACCAGTTCAACTGGTGGTTATGATTTAATAATTATTTTTCTTGCACCGTTTATTGCATCATCAATCCATTTTTCAAGTTCAGGGATTTTCTGTTCTGCTTTGATTACTTCATCAATATGCGGTCTTGTTTTCGGGTGTTTTGGTGTGAACACTGTGCAGCAGTCTTCATATGGTTGAATGGAGGTTTCAAAAGTATCAATTTTTCTTGATATTGCAATGATTTCTTCTTTATCCATTCCGATACATGGTCTGAATACCGGCATATTGACTGCACAGTCCGTGCATGCAAGTGCATACATTGTCTGGCTGGCTACCTGTCCTACACTTTCGCCTGTGATTAATGCACTGCAATTTTGGTTTGCTGCCATTTTTTCAGCAATCATCATCATAATTCTGCGCATAATGATTGTGAAGTATTCCTCAGGGCAAAGGTCGCGGATGAATTCTTGTATTTTTGTAAACGGAACAATATATGTTGTTATTACACCTGAATATTTAGCAACTTTTTTGAGCAGTTCAAGAACTTTCATCTCAGCAAGTTCTGATGTGTAAGGCGGTGAAGCAAAGTGGATTGCACACAATTCAATACCGCGTTTTGCCATCATATATGCAGCAACGGGTGAATCAATTCCGCCGCTGATTAATATTCCTGCTCTGCCGCTTGTCCCTGTCGGCATACCGCCGGCACCCTTGATGTTATTGCCGCGTACAAATGCATATTTGTCTCTGACTTCTACGGTGATAATAATGTCAGGATTATGCACATCCACTTTCAGATGATGGAACCTGGAAAGGATGAAACCACCGAGTTCTCTGCAAATTTCAGGTGATTTCATAGGAAATTTTTTATCGGATCTTTTGGCCTCAACTTTAAAAGTTTTTGCATCTTCAAGTTGTTCTTCAAGATAATTTGCTGTTGTTGATTGAATATCCTCAAAGTCTTTTTGGCAGACACAGGCACGTGACAGTGCGGCAATGCCGAATACTTTTGATAATCTGTCAACAGCATCATCAAGGTCAATGTCTTCATCAATGGGATCGACCATAATGGTTGACTGGCTTTTTGTGAACTCGAATTTGCCGAGGTCTTTTATTCTTTTTTTCATATTTTTAATCAGCACATCTTCAAAGGTGTTTCTGTTCAGCCCTTTGAGTGCCAATTCGCCGTTTTTAACAAGTATAATTTCTTTCATATCATTATTAACTCCGTGGATGTTTTTTTATTAAATCTTCAAGTGCATTCACCAATTGGTCAATATCTTTTTTCGTGTTGTATTTTGAAAAACTTATGCGTATACTTTTGTCAATGATTTCATTGTTTAATCCCATTGAAGTGAGAACATGGCTTCTTTTTCCCTTAGCACAGGCGGAACCGTTGCTGACAAATACATTGTAATTTGCTGACAGTTCCTGAATAATGGTTTGACTGCGCATAAAAGTGGGGACATATAGATTAATGATATAGTCACTGGCATTATCAGGACTGTTGAATGTTATGTCATCAATTTGACTGAGCATTGTTTTGGCATATGTATTCAGTTCTTTGATATGACTTTTTTGATTGGCAGTAATCGTTATTTCTTTAACTGCAGCGGCAAATCCTGCAATAAGCGGAGAACTTTCAGTTCCGGGTCTGAATTTTTTTTCCTGCTCACCGCCAAATGTTTTTGCAAAATTTTGGTCAGTCAGATTGGAATCTTTATTGATATATAATGCACCGATTCCTTTTGGTCCGTGTACTTTGTGTGCAGATATGGTGATAAGGTCCGCACCGATTTTTTTGGGACTGATATTTATTTTGCCGTATGCCTGAACACAGTCAATATGGATAAGGGCAGGTGAATCTGCTTTTTTTACTGCCCGTGCAATTGACTGAACAGGCAGAACAGAGCCGATTTCATTATTGATGTACATCATCGAGACAAGTATGGTATCTTTATTGACTGCGTTAAAAAGCTGTTCTTTGCTGATATTTCCGTATTTATCAGGTTTGAGATATATTACTTCAAAACCTTCTTTTTCAAGCTGCTGTGCACATTGCAGTACACTTTCGTGTTCAATAGCGGTGGTAACAATTCGCTTGCCGAGCCGTTTTCTTGCTTTTACAGCACCGAACAATGCCATATTGTTTGCTTCTGTACCCCCTGATGTAAAGATGATTTCATCTTTGCTGACATCAAGGGAGTCTGCAATAATACTGCGGGCAAGGATAACCTCTTTCATTGCATTAATACCGAGATTGTGCAGGCTTGACGGGTTCCCCCAATTGTTTTCAAGCATATTGGAGACTGCTTTTAAACACTCGTTACAAGGTCTGGTTGTTGCTGAGTTATCAAGATAAGCCATCATAAATTTTTGAGTTCCTTTAATTTGAATATACCGATAATTGTTTTTGCGTCTTTGATTTCGCCATTCATGATTTTCGTGATACATTCACTTATCGGCATTTTAATGATGTCCAGAAATTCATCTTCATCAAGATTTTGTTCGCCGAAAGTCAGTTCCTGCGCATAGAACAGACGTATAATTTCACCACAGTAACCGGGGGTAGGATATAACTCTCCCATAGGTTCAAAAATACCTGCCTGCGCACCGCATTCCTCACGGAATTCGCGTTTGGCTGCTTCAAACGGGTTTTCACCTTTTTCAAGTTTACCTGCAGGGATTTCAACAGTCATTTCTTTGTATGGGTATCTGAACTGCCTTACCAGCAGAATTTCATTGTTATCTGTAAGACCGACAACAGCAACACCACCCGGATGATCTACGACTTCTCTTTGAACTGTTTCACCGTTCACAAGAGTGACCGAGTCATTATGAACATTGATTATTCTGCCGTTGAATATTCCCTGCACTTCCTCTGTCTGCTCATAAAAACCAAGAGCAATTGCCTCAATATCCATTATTTGGTCAGCAATGAATTTGGCGCCTGCCTCAATGAATTCAAATTTGCTGCCGTATCCCCAAAGAACGCCGACAGAATCCATTACATTGGCTTTGGCACCTTCAATATCATATTTTTTATCACCGACCATTATACATTCATTTCCTGCAATACCAAGGTCTTTCTGGCAGCGTGCAATGATATTTATCTTTGATTCACAGTCTGCTGTAAAACTAACACCGCAGATGGAATCAAAGTATTGCTTTATTCCGAAATGATCAAGCAGAGTTTCAATATAATCCTGAGGTTTTGATGAAGCAATACCGATTTTGATATTATCTTTTTTCAGTGAAATTATGAGTTCTTTGATGCCGTCATAAAGTTCACTTTCATACACACCTTTGTTTGTGTATCTTTCACGGAACTTTTTAACCATTTCATCTGCCTTTGCAGGGTCAACACCATATTTTTCCTGAAAAGTTATCAGCAATGGCGGTCCGATAAAATAAGTCAGTTCTTTATAATCAGGGACTTCGTATCCGAATGCTTCAAGTGCGTATTTGGCACTTTTAAGAATGCCTTCACCGGTATCACAAATTGTACCGTCAAAGTCAAATATTACTGCATTGTATCTCATCAGCCATTTACCTTCTTCATAAATTTTTCTTTATTCACAACAAATCTTTCAATATTTCCTTTGCCGATTGTATTTTCATTATTATCATATGCAACAACTGAAAAAACAAGGCGGCGGCCGTCAACTTCTTCAAGCGTAGCACACGCAGTGATGTTGGTACCTATCCTGCTTGCTTTGTCATGGGTAACTGAAATTTTTGTGCCGACAGTTGTTTCTTCATCCTCAAGCAACGGTGCACAGGCAAAACAGGTTGCCTCTTCCATAAGTGCAAGCATCATTGGAGTTGCAAAAACTTCAAGACAGCCTGATTTAACAGTACTTGCCGTGTTTGATGAGTTGACGATTGTCATGCTTTTTCCTGTGATTTTTTCGGTAAATTCTTTCATAAAATACACCTCAAAATTTTTATGCAAAATATTATAACATATTTTTTTTGTATATACAATATTAAAGAGTTGTGTTAAAATATACTGAATCCATAATGATTTTGAAAAGGAGCTTGCATTTATGCCTGAAAGCAGAAAACGTATCCATATGCTTGATGAAATAAGAGGATTTGCAATACTATGTATGATTGTTCATCATTCTTTTTTGGATGTGGGTGATGTTCTTGAATTAAGTTGGGGTTATACTGTTTTTGATAAACTTTGTATTGTTCAGCCGTTTTTCTGGGCGGCATTCATAGTTATTTCGGGTATGTGTTCAAGACTGTCACGCAATACCGCGAAAAGGGGAATTATCGTTCTTATCTGTGCGGGGATAATCACGTTTGTAACATCAGTAATCATGCCATTGTTCGGTTTTGTCGGTGCAGAAATATATTTTGGCATTTTGCACTGTTTGGGAATATGTATGATAGTAACAGGGATTTTAATGCCGATTATCAAAAAGGTGAATTACAAAATAGGTGCAGCAGTTTGTGCAGTTTTGTATTTATTAACTTATGAGATTGAAAATCACTATATTTTATTTAAACTTGTTGAATTACCTGACAGTTGGTATCAGTTCAATTTTCTTGCACCGTTCGGTTTGCATAACGATTTATTTTACAGTGCAGATTATTTCCCGATTTTTCCGTGGATATTTATGTTTCTGTTTGGTGCCTTTATCGGTAAATTCGCAGTTGAAGAAAATCTTCCTGAAGTTATGTATCAGCAAAGGAGCAAATTTTTGTCTCTGGTCGGAAGAAACAGTCTGTGGGTATACCTTGCTCACCAGCCAATCATTTATGCAGTTATGATGTTCATATCTTTGTTTAGATAATGCGTTGTAATGTAACTGTGGTTTGTCTGTGCTATTATATCTTAACAAAAAATAAACGCACTCATAGGATAATTATGGGTGCGTTTTTCAATTGTTGGCATTGGTGGACTTGTCCTTTAAAATAGCCTTTGCTGTATCAATTGTTTATATAGAACTGTGGCTAATTCATTTTTAGCCACAGTTCATTTGCCTGTTTTACCGAATAGATACAGTAACCAAGAAATTTATTTGTAATGTCTTTGGCTGTTTTAATATGTCTGGATACAGTCGGTTGTGATAATTTCAGTTCTCTTGCTATCTCTATCTGGCTTTTTCCGTGTATATAAAACATTCTCAGGCACAAACTCTGCCTTGGGGTAAGTTCATTTTTTATAATAACCGGCAGTGCTTTCGATATTGCTTTCATCATTATTTTTTGCTCATCAAATCCGTCTTCCGTAAATTGATTGCAGTCCGTCATATATTCTTCAACAAAATCAATCATTCATATCCATCCTTTCATCATAATAGTGACATAGCAGGGAAGAAACACGCTTGCACTCGCACGCCATATCATAATATATTTTTATTCTTCTTCTGAGTTTAAGCAGGTCTTCTCCTGTATAAATGTACAAGAGAGGTCTCAGTCCGTCAATTTTTGCACAAAGTGTATTATATTGCCTGTTATATTCACAGGCTAATTGTTCGAGCGTCATATTATATTCCTTCTTTCGTTTTATTTGGAAGTTATTGAGTGGATACTTCGTCTTACATAATAAGCGAACATATGTTCATAGTCAATTGTGCTTATGTCCATAGTCCCAAAAAGTTCCCTCTCATTCACAGAAAAAACAAAGAAATTAAAGCACGAATAGTTAAATTATATAAAAAATATTAACAAATAACTTGACAAACTATGCAATTTTTACTATAATAATAATAGTTAGGGATGGGCCGCACCATCTCAAACTCTTGGTCCTCCATAGTTTGTAATAACAGAGGAGAAGGTCGCAAATGCAGTTGCGACCTTCTTTCTTTTTATATAGATTTTTGGTATTTAAATTGTTTTTTATATTATCGGATTTATTTGACAAAATAAATTTGGTGATATTATGTTTTATCAGTTTGATGATGAGATGCTCAGCATTGATTTGGATGAGATTAATGAGAAAATACTTTGCCTCGGTTTTATCAATTTGAATGAACTTGAAAAATGCTATAAAAGATTTTCTTTTTCTGTTTCTACAGTTGAAAAGTGTAAAGAGAAAATCGGTCTTTTTTCTTCAGATATTGATGTGTTTGATGATTTCAGTTTTGTGAAGCTGAATATCGTCAGTGCGGACCAACCGCAGACAGAGAGAACCTGCTGCGCATTATATATGAAAAAAAATATGATGCTGATTGTGAATATATATGATAAGGCACATATTATCAGAGATAATTTTATCAGAATGCAGTCGAAGATTTCTTGTGAAAGCATAACGCTTGAAAAACTGGTTTGTGCTTTTTTTGAAGGATTGATAGCAGAAGATAACAGTACACTTGAAAACTCTGAATTTAAAATCAATTGTCTTGAAGAAACTGTATTAAAAAACAAAGCAGACAGAAATTTTAATATGAGACTGCTGAATATGAAAAAGGAATTGCTTACCCTCAGAGGGTATTATGAGCAGTTGATTGATATAGGTGATTCGTTAAGAGAAAATGAGAATGAAATCTTTGATGACTTGTCCGTCAGACAATTTCATGTTTTTACCAATAAAGCAGCGAGATTGAAAGAGAATGTTGATCTGCTCAGGGACAGCGTTGTTCATTTATGGGATGCTTATCAGGCATATCTTGATATGCGGCTTAATCAAACGATGAAAGTGTTTACAATGGTGACAACAATATTTTCACCGATTGCCGTAATCGTTGGGTGGTACGGTATGAACTTTGACTTTATGCCTGAACTGCATTGGAGATACGGTTATATTTATGTAATGACAGTCAGTATTCTTGTTGTCGGTGCCTTGTTCATATGGTTTAAAAAGAAAAAGTGGTTTTGAAATAATAAAAGGACGGATATATCCGTCCTTTTATTATTAAATATTTTTAATCTTTAAGAAGGGAACGATACATTTTAATGTATTCGTTTGCACTTTTACCCCAGCTCATATCGCAGTCGAGTGCACGTTTTACAAGTGTGCTCCAGCCTTCGCTGTGGTATGCATCAACAGCACGGTAAATTGCACCGAGCATATCGTATGCATTATAAGTTTTAAATGTAAATCCGTTGCCCATGCCATCACCACAGTCGGTGATTGAATCTTTAAGACCACCTGTCTCACGTACAATCGGGAGTGTACCGTATCGGAGTGAAACCATCTGTGAAAGACCGCATGGCTCAGATTTGCTTGGCATTAAGAATAAATCCGCACCTGCATATATTTTTCTTGCAAGGTCAGGTACAAAGCCAATTGTTGCGGAGACTCTATCCGGATATTTATCGTGAAGATAACGGAAGAAATTCTCGTACTGCCATTCTCCGCTGCCGAGAACAACGTATTGAATGTTGCGCTCGCACAGGCTCTTTTCAAGCACCTCTTTCATCAGGTCAACACCCTTGTGGCCGACAAGTCGTGTTACAATACCGACAAGAGGAACATTCGGGTCAACATTGAGTCCCATCATTTTTTGCAGTTCTTCTTTGTTTTTAGCCTTATTGGTAAAATCATCACTGCTGTAATTTGCCCATATATCTTTGTCTGTTTCAGGATTATAGCCGTCAACATCAATACCATTGAGTATTCCGCAAAGTTTCCAACTTCTTTGATTCAGAATTGGATCAAGTCCGTGGCTGAACCAAGGGTCAAGAATCTCTTTTGCATAGGATGGTGAAACGGTAGTAACCTTATTTGAACATTCAATACCTGCTTTGAGGAAATTTACAAGTCCGTCATAAAGAATGAGGTTGTTATGTTCAGGCGCGATACCGAGAACATCACTGAGCAATTCATTACCGTATTTGCCCTGATACTGAATATTGTGGATAGTAAATACAGTTTTAATATTTTCATATCCCATTGTGTTCGCATAGTAACAACTGTAATAAAGCGGAGTCAGTGCACTCTGCCAGTCGTTGCAATGGATGATGTCAGGTTTCCAGTCAATTGCAGGGATGATTTCAAGCACTGCACGTGAGAAAAAGGCAAATCTTTCAGCATCGTCATAGTGACCGTAAATACCGTCACGCTTAAAATAATATTGATTGTCAAGGAAGTAATAAATCACTCCGTTAACCTTTGCTTCAAAAATGCCGCAGTACTGTCTGCGCCATGAAACAGGAACTGAAATGGAAGTGATGAATTTCATCTGATCTTTATATTCCTGTTTTATTCCGTCATACAGCGGCATTACAACACGGCAGCCAATCAGTCTTTTTCTTAATGCCACAGGCAGAGAACCTGCAACATCTCCGAGTCCGCCGGATGCCATAAACGGAAGTGCCTCAGATGCAACATATAAAACTTTCATACTTAATTATCTCCCCATCATACCCTTGTATTTTTTGTTAAACATACCGGGAATGTTTTTGTTCCGGAAAGTTCAACACCATCTTTGATATTGACATTTTTATCTGCAATTACACAGTTTACTTTTGAATTCTCATTAACAGTGGTGTCCTGCATAAGAATAGAGTTTTTAACAACTGCACCCTTGCCGATTTTTACACCTTTGAAAATGATACAGTTTTCAACAGCTCCTTCAATAATACATCCGTCAGCAACAAGAGAATTCTTAAGTGATGAGTCAGGACCGTAAATGGTTGGCATATCATCTCTCTCTTTTGTAGAAATCGGAGTTTTGAAGAGTTTGTTTCTGTTCTCTTTTTCAAGAAGTGACATTGAGGTGTCATAATAACTCTGAATAGAATCGATTGTACCTACAAAACTGTCGGTAGCATCATAAGCATGAATTTTAAGATTTTTTATGTTAGACATAATGATATTTCTCTGATAAGAAATTTCATTTTTCGAATGTGCGGTTGTAACAAGTGTTTCAAGAAGATATTTTTTCATAATCATAATATTGCATGAATAGAAAACATCTTCATCTGTCTTTTTATCAAGACTCATTTCGGTGATTCTGCCGTTTTCATCGACAGTATCGAATGTAAGAACAGAGCCGATGTTCTTCGGCATTTTGCCTTTAACACCGAGTATTGTTATGTCTGCACCGCTTTCTTCATGGGCGTCAAACAACTTTCCGTAATCTGTGGAAAGAATGTGGTTACAGTCACTCATTAATACATAAGTCTGGTTTGACTGACGCAGGAAGTTCATATTGCCGTAGATAGCATCAATTCTGTTGCCCCACATTGTTGCACTGCCGATTGAGAATGGAGGCAGAAGATAAAGACCGTCATTCTTTCTGCTTAAATCCCACGGTTTTCCTGTACCGACGTGGTCCATAAGTGACTGGAAATTTGCGTTGGTAACAACACCGATTTTTGTGATGCCGCTGTCAACCATATTGGATAAAGGAAAGTCAATAAGTCTGAAACGGGAACAGAACGGAACAGAACCCATAGTTCTCATTGCTGTTAATGAATCAAGTGCTTCCTCGTGAATGTTGGCAAAAATGATGCCTAAAACTCTTTTTCCGTTCATACTTATACCTCCTCTCCTGATTTTACCATAACTCCGGGTTCAATATATTTACCCTTAGTGATTACTGCATTTGCACCGATTACAGGGATTCCCCAGTTCTCAGGATTCTCAAGCAGCTCAGGAATTTCACCTATTTTTGCATCTTCTTCAATTACAGCATCTTCCGCAATAATTGAATAGTATACTTTAGCACCTTTTTTGATTACTGCCCCCGGCATGATGACACTGTATTTTACATCGGCACCGTCTTCGATAACAACGTTTGATGATATAACACTGTAATCAACATTGCCCTCAATCTCACATCCTTCACTGATTGAAGAGTTTTCAACCACGGCATTTTTACCGATATAGTGAGGAGGGGACATAGTTGTTCTTGAATAAATACGCCAGCTCTTATCACTAAGGTCAAGATCAACGTTAGGATTAATTATATCGAGATTTGCTTCCCAAAGTGAATCAATGGTTCCGACATCTTTCCAGTAACCTTTGAACGGGAAAGCAAACATACGCTCGCCTGATTCAAGCATCTGAGGAATTATATTTTTACCAAAGTCATTTGCAGAACCTTCTGTGTTTTCGTCCTGAATAAGATACTTTTTGAGTTTATCCCAACTGAAAACATATACGCCCATTGATGCTTTATTACTTTTTGGCTCTTTTGGTTTTTCAGCAAATTCATAAATTTCATCATTATCATTTGTTGCCAAAATACCGAAGCGTGATGCTTCTTCCCATGGAACTTCAAGCACAGCAATGGTACAATCCGCATTATTCTTTTTATGGAAGTCAACCATTTTTGCGTAGTTCATTTTATAGATATGGTCACCTGAAAGGATAACAACATATTCAGGGTCATACTTTTCAATGAAGTTGATGTTCTGATAAATTGCATTTGCAGTACCTTTGTACCATTCTGCTCCGCCGATTGCTTCGTATGGAGAAAGAACGTGGATACCACCGTTTTGTCTGTCAAGGTCCCATGGCTGACCGTTGCCGAGATAGTCGTTGAGTTCAAGCGGTTGGTACTGTGTCAGAACACCTACTGTGTATATTCCGCTGTTCACACAGTTTGAAAGCGGAAAATCAATGATTCTGTAGTTGCCGCCATATGGAACCGCCGGTTTAGCAATATTTTTCGTAAGTACGCCCAGACGGCTTCCTTGTCCGCCGGCAAGCAGCATTGCAACTACTTCTGTTTTGTGTGCCATTTTTTATCTCCTTATTTCTTATTTGGTTGTTTTTTATTGGCCTTTTTCACAAGATAAATTGCAGAAAGACCGTTGAGTTTCACACCTATGCTGTAATCAAGCGAGTGCATCGGGATTTTTTTCGCTTTATATGTTCCTGAAATTCTTGGTTTGTTTCCGCCGTATTTTTCAAGGGACGTATCCATTACAACTTTATATGTCGCATTCTCGGGAACACCGATTTTATATTCATTAAAACTGTTTGGTGTAAAGTTAAATATAGCAATAATGTCATTGCCGTTTTTGTCAATTCTTCTGAATGCAATAACAGAATTTGCATTGTCGTCGCTTGAAATCCATTGGAATCCTGACCAGTCATAATCAATTTCCCAAAGTGCAGGATTTTTCTTATAAAATGTATTCAGTTCTTTGGTGAACTCCTGCAGTTGACGATGCTTTTCATAATCCAGCAGCAGCCAGTCAAGACCCTGTTTGTAATTCCATTCAATAAACTGACCGAATTCGCTGCCCATAAATAAAAGCTTTTTGCCGGGATGTGCAAACATATATGCAAGAAACAGTCTGATTCCGTCAAACTTCATATCATAATCGCCGGGCATTTTATTAATCAAGCTTGCTTTGCCGTGGACGACTTCATCGTGGCTTATCGGTAATACAAAGTTTTCACTGAATGCATAAAAGAAACTGAAGGTAATGCAGTTGTGATTGCCTTTTCTGAATAATGGGTCCATAGATGTATAACGGAGCATATCGTTCATCCAGCCCATATTCCATTTGAAATTAAAGCCAAGACCGCCGATGTTGGTCGGCATTGTAATCATCGGCCACGCGGTTGATTCTTCCGCAATCATCATAACATGCGGATGTTCTTTGAACATTGCACAGTTGAGTTCTTTGAAAAATTCAACAGCTTCAAGATTTTCTCTTCCGCCGTTTTTATTCGGTATCCATTCTCCTTGATTTCTTCCGTAATCAAGATACAGCATAGAAGCCACAGCATCTACTCTGAGTCCGTCAAAGTGGAAATTTTCCACCCAGTACATTGCGGATGAAATAAGGAAAGATTTCACCTCATTTTTTGCGTAGTCAAATACTTTTGTGCCCCATTCTTTATGTTCACCTTTTTTGGGGTCTGCATATTCATAAGTACATTCGCCGTCGAATTCAAAGAGTCCATGTGCATCTCTTGGGAAGTGGGCAGGCACCCAATCAAGTATTACTCCGATATTATTCTTATGGCATGTGTCGATAAAATATTTTAAATCATCAGGTGTTCCGTATCTTGATGTCGGTGCAAAATATCCTGTAACCTGATACCCCCAAGACCCGTCATATGGGAATTCCATAATCGGCATCATTTCGATATGTGTGTAACCCATGTTTTTTACATATGGAACAAGTTCTTCTGCCATATCTCTGTATGACAAAAAGTCACCGTTTTCATGCTGTTTCCATGAACCGAAGTGGATTTCGTAAATGTTAACCGGCTGTTCCAAAATGTTTTGGCTTTTTGCTTTATCAAGCCATTTTGAATCTTTCCATCTGTATGGTTTGCTGTGATACACTTTTGAGGCAGTACCCGGTCTTGTTTCTGCATGTGATGCATATGGGTCTGCTTTCATATTAACAGTACCGGTCTTTGTTGTTATTGCATATTTATAACAGTCATAGACGGATACATTATCAATTTCAACTTCCCATATTCCATCGCTGATCAGTGTCATCGTATTGGCAGCTTCATCCCAGTTGTTGAAGTCGCCCACTACTGACACGCCCAGAGCATGCGGTGCCCAAAGGCGAAATACAAACCTGTTATCTTTAATATTATGACAACCGAAGAATTCATATGCCTTATAATTTTTCCCGCTATGGAAAAGGTATAACGGAAATTCATATTCCTGTTTCAGTTTTTCCATGTTTTTCATCCCCTTTTCACACAGAAAATGATATAGTAATCTATTATTTACTAACATCATATCACCTTTGTTATCAATAATCAAGCAGTTTTTGGATAGTTTGTTACAAAAAAATAATTAAGTTGATGTAAATTTTATGTAAAATGTTGCAATTGGTAATAATAAAAAAATAAAATCAAGTAAGATTTGGTATTGAACATAAGTGCATACATATGATATAATTAGTATAGTTTTGGATGGGGTGTATTGCTGTAATGAAAGATATAATAATTGCCTATCCCTCAAAAAACACTGCACTTCAGCTCCGCAGTTTTTTGGAGAGTGAAGGATTTCATGTTTCATATGTATGTGCACTTGGCTCAAGTGTACTGAATATAGCGCATGGGCTTAACGAGGGGGTCGTTGTCTGTGCATCTCTTCTCAGCGATATGAGCGCCATGAGTTTGGCAGAGCATCTTCCCCTTGGGTTTGACATCATCTCTTTATCGAAAAACGGAAGAGAAAGTTATATGGGCAATATCATTGACCTGCCTTTACCGTTACATAAAGATGAGTTTTTGCAGACGGTAGCTATTATTGTAAATACACGTTCTTCATTCACGCAAAGAGATAAAAATGAAAGCGAGATTATTTCAAACGCAAAATTGATTTTGATGAACAGTAAGGACATTACTGAGAGTCAGGCACATAAATATCTCCAGCGTGAAAGTATGCGGACGGGAAAAAAGATTGTTGCGGTTGCAAAGGAAATTATAAACGACTTCAGAGATGGAGCAATATTAAATGAAATCTGATGACACATTAATTTAGAAAGGTTTGCGTGACAATGAAATTTACAAAAATGCATGGCTGCGGTAATGACTATATATACATTGATTTGTTTACGGAAGTTGTCGAAGATGCTGAAAAGGCAGCAATAATTTTGTCTGACCGTCATTTCAGTATCGGCGGTGATGGAATTATCCTGATTAAAAAAGGTGAAAAAGCCGATTTTGAAATGGTAATGTATAATTCTGACGGTACACGAGGTGCTATGTGCGGCAATGGTATACGCTGTGTTGCCAAGTATGTTTATGACCATCATTATACAGATAAAACAAGTTTTACCATTGAATCGATGGGTGCGGTAAAATATATTGATGTTACTGTTGAAGACGGAAAAGTTGTAAGCGCAAAAGTGGATATGGGTGCACCGATACTCGATGCAGATAATATTCCTGTTATCAGTGATAATGACAGAGTAATACATGAAAAAATAACAGTTGCCGGTGTGGATTTCAATATGACTTGTGTTTCTATGGGCAATCCGCATGCCGTTATGTTTATTGATAAAAGTCCTAAGGATTTTGAACTTGAGAAGTTTGGTCCTCTTTTTGAGAGCCATAAACGATTTCCTGATCGCATAAATGCAGAATTTGCAAAAATTATTGACAGGAAGAATATTGAAATGCGTGTTTATGAACGCGGTGCAGGAGAGACTCTTGCGTGCGGAACAGGAACATGTGCTACTGTTGTGGCAGCAATACTCAATGGATATGTTGATAATGATGTAACCGTTCATTTGCTTGGCGGAGATTTGCAGATTCAGTGGAGCGGTAATGAGCAGGACAGTGTGTTTATGACAGGACCTGCGGAATATGCCTTTACAGGTGAAGTTGATGTATAAAAATGGAGGTTTAATATATGAAGATTAATGAAAATTTTTTGAAGATTGAGTCAAGTTATCTTTTCTCAACCGTAGCAAAAAAACAAAGAGAATATCAGGAAAGTCATCCTAATGCAGATGTTATTCGTCTTTCTATAGGCGATGTCACAAAACCGCTTGCGCCGGTTGTTATTGACGCTATGCACAAGGCTGTTGATGAAATGGCAAATGAAGATACTTTCCGCGGTTATCCGCCTGAGTATGGATATGACTTTATTCTTGATGCTATTCAAAAGCATGATTATGCTGACAGAGGAATTGATATTGCCAAGGATGAAATTTTCCTCAGTGACGGTGCAAAGAGTGACTGCGGTAATATCGGTGATATTTTTTCCGTTGATAACAAGGTTGCAATCTGTGACCCTGTTTATCCTGTATATGTTGATACAAATGTTATGGCAGGAAGGAGCGGAGATAAAAATGAAGACGGTTTGTGGTCAAATATAATCTATATGCCTTGTACCGCAGAAAACAATTTTACTCCTGATATTCCGGACGAAATTCCGGATGTAATTTATCTTTGCTTCCCGAATAACCCGACGGGTATGGTTGCGACAAAAGAGCAGTTGAAAAAGTGGGTTGATTTTGCAAATGAAAATCATTCACTCATTCTTTTCGACTCTGCTTATGAATCATTCGTTACAGAAGATGATATTCCAAAGTCTATTTATGAGATTGAAGGTGCAAAGACCTGTGCAATTGAACTGCGTTCATTTTCAAAAACAGCAGGATTCACAGGTATGCGCTGCGGTTACACAGTAGTACCAAAGGATTTGAAGTTTAACGGTACAAGCCTTAATCCTATGTGGGCACGCCGTCAGGCAACCAAATTCAACGGTGTATCCTATATTACACAAAGAGCAGCAGAGGCTATTTATACTGAAGAAGGCCAAAAGCAGATTAAAGAAACACTTGCTTATTATCAGAAGAATGCAAGAGTTATTTATGATGGTTTGTGCGATGCCGGATTTGAATGTTACGGCGGTGTTAACTCACCGTATGTATGGCTCAGAGTTCCGCAGGGATATACTTCTTGGGAGTTTTTTGATGAACTTCTTGAAAAATGTCAGGTTGTAGGAACACCGGGTTCAGGTTTTGGTCCGGCAGGTGAGGGCTACTTCCGTCTGACCTCTTTCGGTAATGCTGAAAAAACAGTTGAAGCAATTGAAAGAATAAAGAATGTATATAAAAAATAATTAAGGTTATTGCAAAGGAGATATAAATTATGGAAAAGACAACTCAACTCTATGAAGGTAAAGCAAAAAAGGTTTGGGCAACTGAAGACCCTGACGTTGTTATTGTTGATTACAAGGACGATGCAACTGCATTTAACGGCTTGAAAAAAGGCACAATTGTCGGTAAAGGTGTAGTGAACAATAAAATGTCAAACTATCTTATGCAGATTCTTGAAAAAAAAGGTGTTCCTACTCATTTTGTTGAAGAACTTTCAGACAGAGAAACTGCTGTTAAAAAAGTGACAATCGTACCTCTTGAAGTAATCATCAGAAACAGAGCAGCAGGCTCAATCTGCAAGCGTTTGGGTCTTGAAGAGGGAATGGATTTTGTTTGCCCTTCAATCGAATTTTCATACAAAGACGACGATCTCGGTGATCCGCTTATCAATGGATACCATGCAGTATCATGCGGATTTGCAACACAGGAGGAAGTTGACCAGATTAAAAAAATGGCATTTACTGTCAATGATGTTTTAAAAGAATATTTTGCTTCAATCGGTGTTGAACTTATTGACTTCAAACTCGAATTCGGTAAAACCAGCAGCGGCGAAATTGTTCTTGCTGATGAAATCAGCCCTGATACATGCCGTTTCTGGGATATTGAAACACATGAAAAACTGGACAAGGATCGCTTCCGTCGTGACATGGGCGGAGTTGAAGATGCTTATGCAGAAATGATGAAGAGAGTAGGTCTTGACTAATGCCGAACGATACATATAATTCACCGTTTAATGCTCGTTATGCGTCAAAGGAAATGCAGTATATTTACTCTCCTGATTTTAAGTTTAAAACATGGAGAAAATTGTGGATTGCACTTGCTGAGACAGAAAACGAACTCGGTCTGAATGTTACAAAAGAACAGATTGAAGAATTAAAAGCACATGCTGATGACATTAATTATGAAGTGGCTCAGGAATATGAAAAGAAGTTCAGACATGATGTAATGAGCCATGTTCATGCATACGGCGAACAATGTCCGAACGCAAAGGGCATTATTCATCTTGGTGCAACCAGTTGTTATGTCGGTGACAATACGGATGTTATCACTATGCGTGAAGCACTCCTTTTGATAAAGAAAAAACTTGTCAACGCAATTTCTTCAGTAGCAAAATTTGCTGATGAATATAAGGATATGCCTTGTCTCGGTTTCACTCATTTTCAGCCTGCACAGCCAACAACTGTCGGTAAAAGGGCAACGCTTTGGCTGATGGATTTGGTTATGGATTATGAAGAAATCTGTCATGTTATTGATTCGCTTATGCTCCTTGGCTCAAAAGGAACAACAGGAACACAGGCATCTTTCCTTGAATTGTTTGACGGTGACCACGAAAAGTGCAAAGAACTTGATAAGAAAATTGCAGAAAAAATGGGATTCAAAGCATGTTTCCCTGTCAGCGGACAAACTTATGCCAGAAAATTAGATACAATTGTATGTAATTGCCTTGGTCTCATTGCGCAATCATGTTGTAAGTTCTCAAATGATTTGAGACTTCTGCAAAATCTCAAAGAGATTGAAGAACCGTTTGAAAAAAATCAGATTGGTTCGTCTGCAATGGCATATAAAAGAAATCCAATGAGAAGCGAACGTATTGCATCACTTTCAAGATATGTTATGATTGATACGCTTAATCCTGCATGGACTGCATCTGCTCAGTGGTTTGAGCGTACACTTGATGACTCTGCAAACAAGCGAGTTTCAGTTGCTGAGGCATTTCTTGCAACTGACGGTATTCTTGATTTGTACATCAATGTAACTTCCGGTCTTGTTGTTTATCCGAAAGTTATAGAGGCAAGACTTATGAGTGAACTTCCGTTCATGGCAACAGAAAATATTATGATGGATGCTGTTAAGAAGGGCGGAGACAGACAGGAACTTCATGAAAAAATCCGCCAGCATTCAATGGCAGCCGGTGCTGTTGTTAAAGTAGAGGGCGGACAGAATGATCTTGTTGACAGAATTGCAAATGACCCTGCGTTTATGACAACAAAGGAAGAGATACTTGCAATCCTCAAGCCGTCAAACTTTGTGGGCAGAGCACCGCAGCAAACCGCTGATTTCTTAAATGAAATTGTTAATCCGATTCTGGAAAAAGAAAAGGATTTGCTTGGTGTAAATGTAGAAATAAATGTGTGATACAGATTTGTTTCTTTAAGAAAAATATTTAATATTCAATTGATAACTGCAAACCTTTACTGTGTTTGCAGTTTTGATTTTATAAACTGAATATTAAATATTAGGATTAGGTTAAAATGATGTTAAAAAAAGATTGAGTTCTCAAAATATAAGTGATATAATTTAAAATGATTTAATCTATATTTTAAGAAAAGGGGTTTTGTTATGGCAAAAACAAAGGCTGCCGGTTCAGATGCTAAAGGCAATGTGACGGCAGAAAAAAAGTATATGAAGCCATCTGAAATCGTTACTTTCGGTATCGGTCTTTTCGGCGTTGCACTGTTGACCGGTTGGATGCCTGATTATACTACAACATTCTTTGCAGACTTTGCATTTAAAGGCAAAGGATTTGATCAAGCATCTTTTGCGAACACCGTTTCACTTGTATTTGGTGTAGCAGGATTTGTAGGTGCTATCTGTGAACTTGTAATTGGTATTCTTGTTGACAGAACAAAAACAAGGCTCGGTAAGGTTAAGCCTTGGATTGGTTTTGGTGCAATTCCGCTTGCTATTGTTTCATTAATGGTATTTGTTGCACCGAACACATCAAGCCTTACAGCAGCGTCCGTATGGATGTTTATTATTTATGCACTGTATACAGCAGTTTCCTGTGCGGTTGAATCACCTGCAAACTGTTTTGGTGCACTTTGTTCACCTAATCCGAGCGAGAGAGGTGACGCAATTTCAATCGCTTCTTTCCTTCGTTCAGTAGGTCAGTCAGGCGGTCAGGTTGTAATTATCGTTGTCGGTGTTATTATGAAAGCACTTATGGGTCAGCAGCAGTTCAAAAATGCAGAGGGTCAGGGACTTGACCTTATTATTTCAACTGCGGTTTGTGCACTCGGCATGGTGATTTTCGTTATGATTTTCTTCGCTAACAACAGAGAACGTGTGCCTTACACATCAGAAAAAGTTTCTCTCGGCGAATCAATCAAACTTGTTTTCACAAACAAGAATTTACTTATGGTTTCACTTACCAAACTCGCAGGTTTCGGCAGAGGTGTTTATGGTACAGTATCACTCTATATTGCAATTTACCTTCTCGGTTCAAAAGGTCTGAAACTTGCACTTATGCTCCCTATGGGTATCGGTACCGCCGTAGGTATGCTTCTTGTTAAGGCTGTACTTAAAAAGTTTTCTACCAAAAAGACATTTATTATTTTCTGTATTTACGGTTTCTCATCACTTATGATTCTGTTTATTGTATCAAAATTGGTAGGATTCAATTCGACTCTCGTAGTTCCATTCCTCATTCTCAATTTCTTCTGCGGTCTTCAGCATGGTAATACAAATGTTACACCGAATATTATGATTGCAGACTGTGTTGATGAAATGGAATATAAAACAGGTAAACGACAGGAAGGTCTTGCTTATGCAGGTTATGGTCTGTTCTCAAAGATTGCATCTGCATTTACAAAGTATCTTGGTCCTTTCCTTGTTTATACTTGGTCAGGCTACCAGTTCTCACAAGACCAGAACGTAGCGTACGCTGCTCAGACAGACGGCACACTTTCAAAGTTCCTTGCAATTTATACTGTAATTCCTGCTGTTTTCGTTCTCCTTCAGGGTGTTCCGATCCTGTTCTATGATATGGTTGGAGAAAAGAAAGAAAGAATTACAGCTGCTCTTGCAGAAAAGCGAATGGCACAGGAATCAGAGTCAGGTGCTGCTCCTGATGAAATTGCAGGATAAGGAGGGGTAGTAATGGCAGAGAAAAAAGAATTTAAAGCAGGTGTTTATGCATTATTTGCAGGTGTTGCAGTAGCAGCAATATTGGTGGTTATTACCATTTTTGCTTTTACAACAAGATATACTGCATTTGACCCTGAAAAAGTTGCACAGGCTTATGTTGATACGATTGTTCAGACCGGCGACGGATACAATGCATACAAAAATACACTTGTATCAAAGAATGCAAAGTTCGGCGATTTTATCAGAAATGCTTATATGAAACCTTATGTTAACGACGGTGACGATGTTAAGCAGGCTGAATTTGTCGGCACAGGTTCCGAACAAGAGGCTGCGGCTCTTGATCATGTGTATACAACCATGTATGCATATTATGTTGAACTTCTCAATACATATGGTCTTGATGATTATGACGCTGTATTTTCAAATTACTTTGCTAAACTCAGTGAGGTAAGAAAAGATGTTTACGGCGATGAATATATGGACACAGACTATATGTTCGGTGCGTTTGAATCAAATGTTTCAACTTACGGTAAATCACTTACAGGTACGCAAAGACTGTTTGCTTCAGATGATAAAACCATCATTCAGGAACAGGAAACAGGTATATATCAGACAATGTTCGGTACAGAACAGGAAGTTGATGTTGATGTACTCGGTGAGGACGGAAAGAAAAGTACTGTAAAGGAAAATCAGCTTGTTTATAAATTCAAAACAACTGTAAAGGAATGCACACCGCTTTCCGATGATGAAGTAAAGGCATATGTTGATTCTTATGCAGAGAGAATCAGTCCTGTTGCTCAGTCAGGTGAGGCAAAGGCTGATGCATTTGGTCTTGAAGATAGAGAAACTGAAAAGAAAATCCTTTTCTTCACTAAAAAAGAAAAAGATAATAAAAAGAGCGATATGATTAGTGCATTTGAAAATTTGGATTGTTCAGACAGCATTGGTGCAGTCAGCAAATGTGTTGTTGAAGTAACACTTGACGGCAGTGATGAAGTTATTGCAACACAGGAAGTTTTCGTTGTTCAAATCGGCAACAGCTGGTATGTTGATGATACCAATGTTGACACTTCAGCACTCTATTTAGCAAAATAAAAAATATAAAGCGGATAGCCTTTAGCTATCCGCTTTTGTTATTAGTAAGTTGACAATATATTATTGCAGTGCTATACTTGAATAAAATTTGAATATACATTGGTTTATTAACAAATAACTGTTAATGATTAAAAGGGAATTCGGTGAGAATCCGAAGCAGCCCGAACCTCTACTGTATTTGCAGACAAAAAGACTGTGCCGTTATTGCGGCAGCCATTGTTCAGTTGAATGAGAAGGTAGTCTTTACGGATGAAGCATAAGTCAGGAGACCTGCCATGTATATGTATTTCAGCGGTGCTTTAGGTTGGAAGTACAGTTTAAAACTTTAGGATTTTGTATTATTCTAAGGTTTTATTTGTGTTACATCCAAACTCTGTGCCGTAATTTGGCACAGAGTTTTTTTGTGCCGGAAAAGGAGAAAAATTATGAAACAAAAAACAACCCCAATAATTGCCGTGTTTGCTGCAATTATAATCATGCTTACAGGCGTTCTTCCTGTATTTGCCTCAAATACAGCGGAGATTGAATCGTATCTTGATACAACTTATGCTAAGGCAATTGATCCTTATGGGAATTTGCAGAAAGATGAACAAGGAAGATTTATTATCCCTCTTTCAAAGACAAGTGTAACGTTGAAAAAAGATTCTTATTCAAAATTGTATACGCCTGTATGGTCTTCTTCTGATGAAGATTATGCTAAAATTACCAGTAACTATTCATCAAGTGCAACTGCTAAAATCACACATCCAAGCGCCAAAGACGGCGATAAAGAAGTGATAATGACTCTTACACTTAGTGATAAAAATGACCCTTCAAAAGTTTTGGCGAGTCGTGATTATATACTTGTTCTTACTGCGCAATTGCCTGTTTATAATTTAACTGTAACTGCAAAGAATGCTGTTGGCTCTGTCATTGAAAACGCACAAGTCTCTGTTTGTGACAACCGAAATATTCCTTTGCGTGATAATAACGGAGTTTTTGCACTGAATGGTTCTACGGCTTACAATATTACAGTATCTGCACCCGGATATATCAGAAATATGCAGACCATTACTTTAAGTGATGATAAAAATCTTGAAGTTATTCTTGAACAGGGGACAACTGTAAATTTTAAAGTTAAAACTGTATCCGGTTCTTTAACCGATTATGCAACCATAAAAGTTACATCACAAGATACAGGTAAGAGTTTTGGATGTGTTTTGGATGAATACGGTTATGAGACGCCTGTGTTTGAACTCAAGAATGGGACTTATAAATATGATATTACATATCAGAACGGAAGTCAGAATGCCGCAGGAACATTTACTGTGGAGCAAGGCAATGATGTTTTGGACATTCCTGTTCAACTCAAGAATACTGAATATAAGATAAAATTCAACACAGATCCTGCCGATGCGATTGTTACTCTTTATAAAAATGGCTCTTCAGGTGCATACGGTGATCCGATTTTGCCTGACAGTAATGGATATTATACGATTATATTCGGTCAATACAGATATAATGTTGAGGCAGATGGTTTTACTGCTGTCAGCAAAACATTCAACGCAACAGATACTTCACTAAAAAACAATGGTTATGTAATTGACGTTAAATTATTATCACCATATGATCAAGTTCTTTCAGATGCAGATGATATACTGTTTTCTGTTTTAGGTAATGGATTAATGCTCAATGAATATTCCGGACTGCACAGTGATATTGATTTTGGCTATTGGGCGGATATTGATTCTGATTATGATGATGTTAATATTAATGAAACTATTGAAAAATATATTGCAGGTAAACTGAAATCTGACAAGCCTGTCAGGGCAGTAATTTCATCTGTTGAGAATGAAGATGGGGATATTGATTATCGTGTCATTGAAGCAGATGGCACTATCCATTATGATTATGTAACAGATGATATGCTCAATTATGATGAGACAGGTGCAGAATTCCATGTAAAACTCACTTTGATATGCGAAAACAGAACAAAAGAGAGTGAAGTAACTGTGATTGTACCAAAACATATAATGAGCAGACAGGAACGTTTGGACAAAGCAGCTGAATATGCATGTAGTTTTGATAGAATCAAGGGCAACAATATAAGTACCGATAAAATTGAAAATTCACTGGTTCTGGAAGATATTTCATCAGATATAAGCAATGATTTTACATATTACTCTATTTGCTCGCAGTGGAGCAGTGATCATCCTGATATTATAAATCCGTTGACCGGAGAGGTAAGTCCGGCCAAAAATGATACGAATGTAATTCTGACTGTTAAAACATATTATAGTGAAGCACAGATTGAGGATGGAGGATTTTTATTCGATCCGGGTCCGCTTGGCGAGAATGAAAGCATTCGAACAATAGAACTTGTTGTACCGGGTACTGATGAACAAGGTGGTTCTGAAAAACCAGGCGAAACAGATAAACCATCCTTACCGAAAGATAATATAAAGGATGATATTAAGAATCCGCATTCTACTGCAACAATTTTATCTGAAAAGAAAGATAGTGATACTTCCAAAGAGAATAATAAAAACACCGGTAAGCATTCTCCTGCAACAGGAAGTGATATTGTTGCTGTCTCAATCGCAATCGCTTTTGCAGTTGCAGGTACAGCGACTGTATACAGAAAAAAGAAGTATGAAACAGAGTAAAAACTGTAATATACTTTAAAAAAATAAACCCCGCAGAAGCCTGCGGGGTTATAATTTTATTATATATTGTGTTTACAGCATAGATGCGAAATCAGACATTGCTTCAGAAATTTTTATTTGCTGAGGGCAAACGGCTTCGCAGCTTCTGCAGCCGATACAAGTACTCGGGAGTTTGTCTCCCATTGTGCTGAGCATCATAGGTGCAATGAACCCAAAACCGCCTTTTGTCGTCAAATGCTCATTATAAAGAGAAAGAAGAGTTGGAATATCAAGTTCCATAGGACAGTGAGCAGTACAATATCTGCATGATGTACAAGGCAGAGCCACGGAATGAATCATTTTATCAACAATTTTATTCAGTTCGGCAGACTCTGTATTGTTCAGCGGCTTTTCCTCTTCAAATGTTTGGATATTATCCTTTAATTGCTGAAAGTCTGACATACCTGAAAGTGTTACCGTCACACTTTCAATTCTCTGAATAAATCTGAATGCCCATGCAACAACTTCCTCATCAGGTCTGAGTGATTTTAATACCGCAGCATCGTCATCAGGAAGTGTTGCCAGTTTACCGCCACGTACAGGCTCCATAACCCATACAGGGATATTGTATTCATTGAGCAGTTTAACTTTTGCTTTGGCATCCTGAAATTTCCAGTCAAAGTAATTCAATTGTATCTGGCAGAATTCCATATCCTTGCCATATGCTTCCAGAAAGCGCTTCATTACATCATAACTGCCATGTGCAGAAAAACCAAGATGTTTTATTCTTCCGTTTTCTTTTTGCTTTTTTAAATATGTATAAATTCCGTATTGTGCGTCATCAAGGTATGCATCAATATTCATTTCACACACATTGTGGAACAGATAAAAATCAAAGTAGTCCACTTGGCATTTTTCAAGCTGTTTTTCAAATATCTCTTCCGCTTTAGGCATATTTGATAAATCATAGCCGGGGAATTTTGTTGCGAGGTAAAATGAATCACGGTCATATTCTTTGAGCAATTCACCCATAACAAATTCTGACTGTCCGTTATGGTATCCCCACGCAGTGTCATAATAATTTATGCCCTTTTCCATTGCATATCTGACCATTTCGCGTGCGGCATTTTTATCAATCTCAGAATCGTTGCCGTCAATTATCGGCAAACGCATAGCACCCATTCCGAGGGCAGAAAGTTCTATATCCTGAAATTTTTTATAAATCATAAATCAATCTCTCCTTACTGTAAAATTTATACGGAAAATTAGGATAAGATAAGATTAATTTTCTGAATGTGATTTAATCATATCACAGAGTATATGTTTTAAATCCTCTTTTTTAAAAACAGGGAGCGGTGCAATAATCGCATCAATACAACCTGCTACAACAAAAGTTATTGCAGAAATTTCATAATAATTATTTTCAATTGTAAAATTATTGTTCTTGGCAATATATCTTACCAAATCTTCTTTCAAAACTCTGATAGAAGGTCCGCATATACTGCTTGACTGGAATTTGCAAAGATAGTTTATATTTTTTTCTGCCTCATCAAGAAGAACAGATACAGCAGGTTCAGGATCTTTCTTAATATCATAATAGTTAATTCGTTTTGATATTTCGACTATCCCGTCCATAATTGCCTGAAAACAATTTTGCAGGCAGTCATCCATACTTTTATAATGAAGATAAAATGTGCTTTTGTTTATATCTGCTCTTTTGCACAATTCAAGCACTGTAATTTTGTTTGTATCCTTTTCAACCATTAAGTCAAGTACCGCATTGAACACAGCGGTGCGGGTTCTTTTTATTCTTCTGTCCATTTCTTAATCTCCGAAAAGTTTATATATAATAGATATATTTATTAAATTATATCATTGCTTTTTTTTAAAATCAATTATGTTATTAATATTCGTCACTATTCCCAAAAAAGGATATTGTATTTTGTGGAAACTATATGAAGAATACGTGCTTTGATTTATAAAAATATCAATTGAATTGTTAAAATTTTGAATAAGATATTGTAAAGAATAAATATTTATTGTATAATACTAAAGAAATTGCTAAGGGGGTTATCTATTATGAGTAATTGTAAAATCTGCGGCAACGGTGAATGGCTTAATGGAAAAACCGTTATTGTTACCGGTGCATCAGGTGGTATGGGTGCAGGTATTGCTGCAACTTTAATAAAAAAGCATGGTTGTCAGGTTATCGGTGTTGCAAGAAGCGAAACAAAAATGCTCAAGTTTATCGAAGAACTCGGACCAACATATGCTGAACAATTTTCATACAAATTATTTGACGTATCATCAAAAGAAAATTGGGAAAATTTTGCTGCCCAGCTTGAGGCAGAAAGTGTTAAACCATCTGTTCTTATCAACAACGCAGGCATTCTCCCTAAATTCAAACGATTTGACAGATATTCATATGAGGAAATTGAAAGAGCAATCAACATCAATTTCTATTCATGTGTATATGGAGTTAAAACATTTCTTCCTGTTTTGCTTGAACAGAAAGATCCTGCAATCATCAATATTGATTCATCAGCTGCTCTTATGACTTTGGCAGGTACATCTATGTACAGTGCATCAAAGGCTGCTCTCAAAGGTTTCACAGAAGCACTCAGAGTAGAGTTTAAGAGCCAGATGTATGTCGGACTTGTTTGCCCGGGATTTACTAAGACCGATATTTTCCGTGACCAGCAGAACGCAGGCGGAAAAGGACAGAAAGTTATGGATATGATTTCAACCGACTGTGATCTTATGGTAAAGATGATTATGTTCGGTATTGAACATAAGCGTCCTATGATGGTTCAGGGTGTTGATGCTCATGCAATGTCAATTTTCAACAGAATTTTACCTGTTAAGGGTTCAGAACTTTTCTCATGGGTAATGAAAGCTGCTGATATTGATTTGTTCAATGATGTATTCAAAAACTGATTAAAGTTAATATTAGGGGACAAAACGCTGTATCGTCAGTGTTTTAGTCCCCTTTATACTTGTTTTTAAGGAGACTGTGTATGAAAGAAGATATTACGAAAAAGAAGCATATGAATTTTAAAGAGATTGCCGCTTATTCTCTTGGCCTTTTCGGGTTTCAGGCGATTGTCGGTCTGCTCAATTCATATCAGGCTGAATTTGATGCCTCCATACTTGGTGCAGATATAGCCGTTGTCGGTATCTTGATTTTGATAGCAAAGATTGTTTCTGCTGTGTTTGACCCGATTGTCGGCAATATGATTGACCGCTCAAAAAGTAAAAACGGCAAATTCAAATCCATGATTATGTATTCCATTGTTCCGCTTCTTGTTATGACTGCAATTGTATTCCTTAAAGTTCCATTCAGCGGAATCGGTCTTTATGTATGGATATTTGTTACATATCTTATTTGGTCATTGGCAATGACGCTTGGTGATGTTCCGTCACAAGGTATTGCCTCTGTTCTTACTCCGAATCCGACAGAAAGAACAAATGTTGTTTCAATCTCAAATACTTTTAAGCAGGTTGGATTTTCTGCCTGTGTTGTAATTGTACCGATTGTTTGCCTCATTATCCCTGAGGGTTCAAAAGTGTTTGTTGCAAGCGGTGAGACAGATACACCTATGATCAGTTCGGAATATTTCTGGACTGCAGTATTGACAGCAGTGCTTGGATGTGTTCTTTTTGCGCTTATTCCAATGCTTAACAAAGAGCGTGTTCCTTATGTGTCAGGCGAAAAAACTACATTTAAGGATATGATTGCTGCACTTAAGAATAATAAGCCATTTATGCTGGTTATCATTTCCTATTTCCTTGGATTCGGCAGACAGATGGCAATGGGTATTCAGGTTCAGGCTGCCAATGTTATTCTCGGTTCACAGAACTTAGTTGCAGTTCTTGGTATTGTTACTGCGGTCGGTTCAATGATTAGTATGGCGCTTTGTCCTGTTCTGATTAAGAAAATGGGAGAAAAGAAAGTTTATCTTCTTCTTTCATTCTATGGATTTGCAGTATCGGTACTTTCTTTCATTATCGGTCATTTCTATTTCAGAAATCCTGAAAGTGTTGTACTTATGGTGCTTTTCTATTTGTCCTTATTCCTTATCGGTCTTCAGTTTGGTGCGGTTACGCTCATGCCAATGATTATGACCGCTGACTGTGTGGATTATTATGAGTATGAAACAGGCAAGAGAATGGAAGGTGCGGCTTATTCTATCCTCACCCTTACAATTAAAGTCTGCCTTGCTCTCGGTACTGCTCTGGGTCTTGTATTTGTTCAGGTTTCAGGCTATTCTGATACAGTAACACAGATAGCAAACGGAAGTGCAAGTGGTTTTGACCTCGGTACTAAAGATTTGGTATTCTTTGCATATACTGTTGTTCCCGGTATTCTTGCTCTTCTTTCAACAATTCCTATGTTCAAGTATGATATTGTTGGTGAGAAAAAGGCAATGATTTCAACTGAACTTGCAAAGAGAAGAGAAAGTGCTGAATAATTTAAAATGTAAATAATGTAAAGGAGTCAGTAGGTGTTGACCTGCTGATTCTTTTTTTATATAATAAATACAAACCATATATATTTAAGGGGTTGTTTTTATGAGAAAATTTGCAAGTATTTTTCTTTCATTCGTTATTATGATAACAACCGTTTTTTGCTTTACGGAAAATATATTTGCTGCTCAGTCGTTCAAGTGCGGTGATAATCTTGTTGCACAGCTTGACGGCAGTACACTGACAATCAGCGGCACAGGTGCAATGTATGATTACACTGCTGCAAAGCCGCCGGAGTGGAAGAGTGATAATGATATAAAAGTAACATCAGTTGTTATCAACAGTGGTGTCACTTCAATCGGTGATTGGGCATTTGCGAATTTGTTTGAATTAACAAATGTATCCATTCCGGATGGAGTAAAATCAATCGGTGACCGTGCTTTTTCTTCCTGTATTGTGCTTGAGTCGGTAAAGATTCCGAGTAGTGTTACTTCAATCGGCAATGCTGCGTTCAGAACAGCGAGCTCCTCACTTGATTCCAAACTGCGTTCCATTCAGGTTGATTCAGCAAACAAAAATTATACTTCTGTTGACGGTGTATTATATAATAAGGCGAAAACAACGCTTATTCAAATTCCGTCAGCGACAGAATTATCAGATTTGAATATTGAGAATGCGGTTGATACCATTCTGGAATACGCAGGTGTGAGATGTAATAATATACAGACGGTCACAATTCCGTCATCTATACAGACCATTGGTGCAAATGCGTTTGAAAACTGCAAGTCACTGTCCAAAGTGAATATTAATACAGAAAAAACATTTACGATTGGTGCTGATGTATTTAAAGGCGATACTGTAACCATTTACAGTTACAGTCCGTCCTATGCCCAGCGATATGCAGAGGCTAATAATATTCCGTTTGAACCTTTCCCTCATACAAGTCACAATCTGATAACCGTTAAGACTTTAACGCCTGCAACAGAGCAGACAGACGGCAGCATCGTTGAGCAGGAAAAATGTCAGGACTGCGGATTGGTAATGAGCAGCAATACAACTAAAATAGCTAAAGTCACAACAGTAGCACTCCAAAAAACGACAATCGGACATGATTGGTATTATACAGGCAAACAGATAACCCCGACAATCACAGTGAAAGACAGTGAAGGGAAAGCGCTTGTCAGAGGAACAGATTATTCCCTGACCTATGACAGCGGAAGGGTTGAAATCGGTACATATTCCATCAAAGTAACATTCAAAGGGAATTACAGCGGAACCAAGACCTTTACATTCAAAAT
>JAETRQ010000017.1 GCA_021770095.1 Eubacteriaceae bacterium
TAAATAAAGGATAATTTACAATTATCTGTTAGAGAAAGAGAAATAATAATGCCACACTCAAACAAAAAAATGTTATCTTTTTTCCTGACAACAAAATGTAATTTGTGTTGCAGATATTGTTACAACGCAAAAGAAAGAAATTCAATCCAAGAACAAACTATCCCACTTGAAATTGCGAATGCAGCAACTGATTGGTATTTTGCCAACAATGAAAGCCGACATATTCGTTTTTATGGACCTGGTGAACCGACACAGGAGTTTGAGACAATGAAAGCAATTACAGATTATGCTAAAAACCACAAAAATGGTGGAAATAAGGTAACTGTAGAAATTCAAACAAATGGAGTATTTACAAACGACATCAGAGAATGGATTTTAAATAATGCCAATATCGTTTGGATGTCATTTGATGGTATGAAAGATATCCAAAATTACAATAGACCTTTAAATCCAAAATATTCTCAAATCTTTGAAGGAAAGACATCTGCCAATGTCCTTGAAGACAATGTAAAATGGCTAATTCAAAATAAAGCCGATAGAAATTTAATGATAGGTGCCAGAGTAACTATTACCGATTCTAATATTGAAAAGCAAAAAGAAATGGTCGATTATTTCTATAATTTAGGAATTCGATATGTTTGGACTAACCCATTGTTTTACTCTGTAGGCAAAATTCCTGTATGTGATGATATTGAAAAGAAAAGCAATTATAAATTTGATATGGATTCGTATGTAAGAAATTATTTAGAAGCCTATGAGCATGCAAAAGGAAAAGGATTGTTTTGGGGAAGCTTTTTAACAGTAAATTTTGATGGTGAATCTCCATATCATTGCCGTTGTTGCATACCCAAAGAAGCTCCACACATTACTCCTGATGGTTATATTTCAGCATGCGATATGGTTGTTTTAGGTGAATATGCATATCATATGAGTCCTTTTATAGTCGGAAAGTGGAATACCGATACAAAACAGTTTGATTTTTATGAAAATAAGATAAAAAAATTAAATGAAAGAAAATCAACAAATATGGTTCATTGCGAAAAATGTGAAGTACAACTTCACTGCGGTGGATGTTGTTTAGGGGAAACAGTTAATGAAACGGGAAAATTGGACGGGCAAAATCCAATTAAATGTGTTGCTATAAAAAAATTGTTTGACACATTAGGCAAAACTGCTCCATACCCTTATTTGCATCCATAGATAGTATTTCAAAAGACATTGTATTGTGAGGCATATATGTACAAAGGAAAAGGGTTTTTAAACTATTTATTGAAAAAAATTAATAAGAACAAGGATATTATCAGTTTACTAATATCTTCAAGCACATTTCTTCAAGTGTTAATAATATGTTTTTTAGATTCAAGCGTACAAAAATGGATTGATCAGCATTATTGTTTTATAATTATAATCTCTACTGTTTTTTTAATAGTTATTTTTACAAATATATTTTTTTATAATTTTTCCGATAGATTACATAAAAGTTATGAAGATTTTAATGATATTGATTGTTTAAATTGTTCCAAAAGAAATGTAGAAATTCTGTCACCGAATGAATATAAAAAAACAATGAATATATATCCATTGAAATCATTAGAAGATATTGAAAAAAATGTAAAATGCAATGAACAAATATGGGTATTGACTTCTGATGTAAAATTAGAAACTACAGCTAGTAATATATCTCGAATAATGGACGAAAATTTGGATAAGGGTGTGTTGTACAAATATTTTATCCCAGATATAATAAAAAATTCAGCGACCATACTGCAACTTAAAGATAAATACAAAAATTATTCAAATTTTGATTTGGAAATCGTAGATGAACAATATAAATTTTTATTTGAAAAGATAGATGTAGTTATTTACACTCCCAATAACGATACTAGAAAGGGTTTTATTTGTATAAATTTTTCAAATAACGATGAAACTCATTATTTTAAAAAGTTCTCTGAAGATGAACTTGTAAATCTTATAGGACAATTAAAAAAAATATGGGAGAAGAATAATGAGAAATAAAAAAATAAAAAAAATCATATATGTTATTTCTTCTGTAGCAGTGTCAATGCCATTCATAGTAAAAATTGCTATGGATATTTTACAAAAAAATTTCATGACAAATATATCAACAAAATTTGTCACTAAAATTGTAATATCATCAATCTTAATATCTTTGACTTTCTTTGTAGTATTCATTCGTTTCCAGTTTAGAATTGAAAACGAACCAACCGCTTTATCTTGTATATATAGTCCCACCACAAAATGTTGTCTATGTAATAGTATTTCTTTACAGAATTATTTTAAAATAAATACCGAAACAATTACGGATGTTGAATTGGCAAGATACGAGCGAAATGTTGAAACAAAAGAAATATGGCTTATTTCTATGGACTTTTCAGTAGAGGAAAGTGAAAATATTTTCAAAGAAGTTGTAAGAAATCGCCTTTTTGAGGGAGTAAAGTACTCTTTTATAGCATTAGATACCCCAATTTCAAGAGAAAGAGCCAAAAAAATAAAAAATCAATATAAATCATTTTTAACAAATAAAAATATGCATTTTTATTTGTTAGGAAGCAGTGAGTATGACCTTTTTTTGTCTCTTTATTCAATTGCGATATACAATCCCACAAGTAATTATGAACAAACACGAGCATATGTGTGCATAGGCGAAACAAATGGAAGCGAAACATCAATATATGCAAAACTCAATAAAGACCATACACAATATGCAACAAGTATAACACGAGAAATAATTAATAAAACAGAAGAATATATTCCTTAATTTTAGCCTATTAGTTTTCTGCTAATAGGCTTTTTTTAAATCCTTCTTCATAATATATTACATCAAAATTCGAATATCCGCCATCAACTATAATATTAGACCCAGTAATAAATGAGGCTTGCTCTGTTGTTAAATAGTAAACTACATCGGCTATTTCTTTTGGTTTTGCATTTCTCATCAGAGGTGTAACTCTAGCTATTTTTTGTACAAACGAATTATTTGAATCTGTATTCATTTTCCCATTTTTAGTTTCAACCCAACCAGGTGATACGCAATTAACACGAATTTTTTTATAGTATGCAAAATTATTTGATAGACTTTGTGTTAAATTAATTAAAGCTGCTTTTGATGCATTATAAGATATTGATGCAAAAGCGCCGTTAGAACCTGATTCGCTTGAAATAATTACTATATTTCCGTTACTTTTTATGCATTCCTTTAATTCAATACAAATACGAGCAACAGAAATAAAATTGCAATTGATCAAATCTACGAAAGCATTAAAATCAAAGTCTGTAAATTCATTAAGAACCGTATCATCATCATTCATATTAAGCATACCGGCATTATTGACAATTACATCAAATCTATATTTTTTCATTTTATTAATAAAATTTGAAACATCTGTATGATTTGATAAATCAACTTTGAACAATGTAACATTTTTAAATTCATTAATAAAAATTTTCCTTTTTTCTTCTTCATCGAGAAAAGATTTATATGTACCAATTACTTCATATCCTTCGTCAATGAATCTTTTGCAAATGCTTTTACCTATATTTTTAGATACACCAGTAATTAAAACTCTTTTATTCATAATTTTACCTTTTTATTAATAATTGAATAAAGATAAGATTAATATCATACTTGCATGCATAATGTTAATAGTTTTTAATAAAAGTAACCGATATTAATTATATCGGCAACGAGTCGATATAATCCTTATCTAAAACTATAGCAAAATCTCGCAATTCAGTAAATTTGGTATTAAAATCTTTATAACTAGCTTTAGATGTATGTATAAATCCCCTAATATCATTTTCTACAAACCTATCATCTGCTATAGCAAAATCATCAAAAGCTAAAAATCCACATCCTAATTGATTGTATAAATTAGGCCTTTTTTTATCCAAATCTTCTTTAAAAACAACATAAGTTTTGTAATACACACCCCTGTTTTTTATTTGTTCTATTACAGCTTCAGTGTTTATTAGGTTTTTCAAATCTTTCTTCTCAATAACAAAAATTCGTTCTAAATGGATTTTTCTTCTAGCAACTTCAAAATTCATTCTTAAAAATTCTTTTTCTTCTTCTGAATCATTCCATTCGCTTCCCATTGAAACAGCCCATACACGAGTTTTTGCACCATGGAGAAGAGAAAAAATATATAGATAATATAGTTTTGACTCTAACTCTCCACTATCTTCACCATTATTTTTTAGGTTTTTAAGTGACTCATACATTTGGTTTATTTTGAGTTTCTGTTCATCTTTATCTCCAAGCGTTTTCATATATTGTGTTGCTTCGCCACTATTTATATAATCATCAAATGATTGCTGTAATATATCTATTTTTGACTCGCTTTTGTTATTGTCTGCGACAATATGTATGCCTTTTTCCTTTTTATTGAATATCAATAACACTATTCCAATGATACACAATAACAAGGAAATAATTAGGACCACAATCAACCAATTCCAATTTGATGTATTTTTAATTATAGTGTTTATATCATTAGTAGTTGTTACAAGAATAGACGATATTGCAGATACAATGCCGGTTATAGTAGTGCAAACCTTAACCACTTTTTCGTATGTTTCTGCCACTGTAAGTAACCTCCAACTTATTTAAAAGTATCCTCGAATTCATATTTTGACAATGGATCAGAACACAAATATCCACCATCAACAACGAGCGTAGTTCCATTGATGAAACTTGATTTTTTTGAAAGTAAAAAAAGTGCGACTTCGGCTACCTCTTCATCTCTACCAAGTCTTGAAAGCGGTGTTAATTTCCTGGACTTGTTGAATATTTCATCAGTGTCCATTTCGCCACCAATCCAACCAGCAGGTAATGCATTTATTCGAATATCATTTTTCCCAAGAGTATTTGCTAATGTTTTTACTAAATTATGTATTGCAGCTTTAGTCGCCGCATATGCGGAAGCACCGTATGAGCCTCTAAAACCTTCAGTACTTGTTATAATTACAATAGAACTACCATTATGCATTTTTGATTTAAGTTCGTGTACAAGATAGTTTGGTGCTGTAAGATTAATTGCTAAGCTTTTATCCCAAATTTCATAATCAAATTCATCTGGGTTTTCCATTTCAAAGAAAAATTGAGCAAATACCATTCCGTCTATTTTTTGATTAATAGATTCAACAAAAATTTTTAACTCATTTCTCATAGATAAATCTACTTGAGTTAAAGATAATTGATTTTCTGAAAATTCTTTAAGCATTTTATTTGCATTTTCAGCATAATCTTTATCATAAGTTCCGATTACTGAATGACCTTTATTTATTAACATTCTTGTTATTGCTTCTGCATAACCACTTTTAGCGGCACCTATAACTAAAAAATTCATATTATTCTCCTTAAATTTTATGGATGTAAGTATTTATATTTTTCATTTGTAAAACCAATTTCTTTAGCGATTTTTTTTATTGCTTTGCAAGTAAGTGGCTTTTGCCCATATAAACTTCCTGTTTCGTTGGTTACTTCTCCTAGACAATATCCTCCACAATGTTCTTTTACATCACATTGTGAACAGTGAGGCATATTTTCTGTTGTTCTTCGTTGCAATTCTTTTATCTTGCTATAGTCATATTCGTAATTTTGAATATTTTCATTCCATTTTCCATAAACAAAACAATCCATATGTCCTGCATCTTGGCCAAATGTTACTAAATCACAAGCTGATACATAACCATCAGTTGTTAAATGTGGTACTGGTGTACAAGCTCTACAATGTTTATTGCAAGTACCATCAAAGTTGCATGTGAGAAAACTTCCATAGAACATTCCAAGTTTTTCAGCGTATCGATATGCTGAAATAAAATTATCTACATATGCATCCATATCAAACTGATAATTATTTAATTTATTAATATCCTCGCAAACAGGTATTTTTCCAACTGACGGAAATAATGGATCTGACCAAACATATCTGATTCCCAAGCTGTAAAAATAGTCAAGCATTTCTTTTTGACGCGACAAATTCTCGTTGGTTATTGTAACTCGAGCACCAACCATAACATTTGATCCGCTTTTAATAAGTGATTTAACATTACTCTCAATAGTTGGTGCTGAAGGTTTATTGTTTGGAAATGGTCTTTGTCTATTTTGGATATCGGGTTTGCCATCAAATGAGACCCAAATAATATCAATATTTTCTGATAGCCATTTACATTTTATTTCATTGAAACAACCATTAGTTTGCAATTCCGTTGTAACAGAACTATCTAAAGATTTTGCATATTCCACTATGTCTTTTAGTAATTGAAATTCTTGAGTAGGTTCACCAGGACCATAAAAACGAATGTGTCTACTACTGTTTGATTTGAAAAAATTTTCTATTCCAACTTTAGCCATAGTAAATGATAAAGACTGTTCTTCTTTACACCTCCTTTCTGATGAGTTGTAACAATACCGACATCGAAGATTGCATTTTGTTGTTAAAAACAATGAAATCATTTGTTTGTTAAAATGTGGCATTTTAAACCTCCTTAAAAACAGATAATTGTAAATTATCCTTTATTTATATCTAAACTTTTGCAGATACCAAAAAGGGTTAAACCCCAAAACAATTAAAGCTTATACTATTGACCTTAGGCAGTATTATGAGTTCAATTTATGTTCTGATTATGATTGGTTCGAGAAATCTGGATTAAGTGAATACATATATGAACTGCATAAACAATATAAGCCTAAAACTGCCAAAAGAAAAATTGCGTGTTTGAAAGCATTTTTTCATTATCTTGAGTTAGAAGAGATATTAGAAATCAATCCATTTAACAAGATTCAAACTAAGTTTCAGGAACCATTTGTTTTACCTCGCACAATCCCATTAAAAACTATAAAAAAATTGCTTAAAACGGTTTACAAGGAAAAGAACAAGCCTATGTCAGACTATCGAAAAAGTGTGGTACTTCGTGACATTGCAATGTTTGAAATCATGTTTGCAACAGGCATGAGGATTTCAGAAATATGCTCTTTAAAAAATGATGATATTGACTTGAAAAACAAATTTATCCGCGTATATGGCAAAGGCTCCAAAGAGCGACTCATTCAAATTGAGAATTCGGATGTAATCAACGCACTTAAAGAGTACCAAAACCATAATCATTCAAAAACTGAATATTTCTTCACAAACAAACTTGATAACAGATTATCCGAACAATCCGTCCGATTTATGATAAATCATTATGTAAAGCTTGCCGGTATTGATATACATATAACCCCACATATGTTTCGCCATTCATTTGCTACCCTGCTGCTTGAAGAAGATGTTGATATACGGTATATTCAGCAGCTGCTTGGCCATAGTTCTATCACAACAACGCAAATTTACACCCATATCAGTATGAAAAAGCAGCGAAATATTCTTGCAAAAAAGCATCCAAGAAATAAAATGGATTTATCCCTGTAAAATATATAAATTCACAGTTTAAATATAGGCAATATATATAATTTGTCAATGCAAAATACAAAACTGCTCATTTTTTCGACAAAATTGTATCATTTTTGGGTATTGACAAGAAAAACAACAATATTTTTGCCTTCATAATATATAGTGTCTAAAATGCCAAAAGGTAACAAAAATTTTTTAGATTTTTTCAAAAAAATTCCCTATTCAGGAAAATGAATAGGGATTTTGTGGGTTATTCTGTTTTATTGTAGGTGAAAATCAGTTCATCAAATATGATTTCTCGGACTTGGTTTGCGATGTTATTCATCTGCTGTACCCAGAGCATTTGATTTTCTGCTTTAAGTTGTTCGGTTATGCCCTGCTTTGCTGCAAATTCTTTGATAAGTTTATCATACATTTCTTTTGCCTGTTTATCTATTGTTTCAAGATAATCGGCAACGGTCATTTTGCAGAGCATTGAGTAATAGATTGCTGGATGAAATTCACGCAGATAATTTGCGTGGCGGTGCCCCCAAATGCCTATCTCTCTTTTGGGTTGATTTGCTTCTTTGAAATTGGGATAATTCAGTCCGTCAATTTCAACATATGTAAGATTGTTTTGCACTTTCATTGAATAAGTTCTCCTTAAATTTGATTAAGGTGAGGCTGAAAAAACTCCTTTCATAAGATTTTGTGTAGAAAAATTGCGTATCACCTTATGGTCTTATTCTACCATCTACAGGTGCCATGGCGGCACCCATATTGTTTGCATCGGTGATGCCTAAATCTGTTATTGTGCCGATTTGTATTGCGTTGATTTTTATTCCTTCTCCTTCTTTTTTCAGAACAGCACTGCCGGCACCTGTTACGGTCCATTGGGCGGTAGGAGGTCTTTGTCCGCCATATTCAAGCGGAAAACGGAATTGCCTTTCACTTGAGCAAAAGTGGCTTGACGTTCCTGCTACAATGCACTGCGCACCGCTGTCTATAAGCATTGAACCAACACAAAGTGACAATGCCATGGTTGAACAGGCTCCATAGAGACCGATTGACGGAATTTCCAAATCTTTAAGGGCAAATGCAGAACCCATACATTGATCAAGCAAATCACCGCTGAGTACAAAATCCACCTGACTCGGACTGCAGCCGGCTGAGGATAATGCCCTGATAATAGCATCGTGCAGCATTGCGGACTCTGCCAATTCAAAAGACTGCTGACCCATAGTTGTATCCTCAAATATGGCATCAAAATCCTCGGCAAGAGGGCCTTCGCCTTCTTTTTTACCGACCACACCTGCATGACCGATTATAATCGGCGGAGTATCAAAAAATATAGTTTTACCTTTTTTGTGCATAAAAAAACACCTCGGTATTATTCTAACCAAGGTGTTCTTTTTTATATTCATATTTCATGTGTAAAAATTTCCATTTAAAAGTTATCTTGAAAACATTGCGTATCTGTAAGCGGGTAAGGTTATATAACCATTTTCACATTTAAAATCAAAATAAGGATATGAATTATCCCATTCTTCACCAACATAAATCATTGAGGTTGCATCATTATTATTAATTGCAACCAAAATGCGATTTTCACCGCTGATACGTTCATAGGCAATTGCAGAATTTTCACAAAAGACAGGTACGAATTCACCGTCAATCAGCGCCTTTGCTCCGTTTCTGATTTGTCCCAAACGCTTATACCACTTAAGCAATTCTTCATTTTTATTTTCCCAATCCATACATGCACGGTTGAACGGATCTTTCATTCCCTGCATACCGATTTCATCACCATAATAAACGGACGGCACACCCGGAAGAGTAAACTGAATAAGCGATGCCATCTTCATCATAGATATGCCTTTGAGATAATCAAAATCAGAAAGTGTATTATGATTGAACTGCCATTCCCTGCTTTGCCCTTCACAATCCGGACCGGCAAGGCGGGTTATGGCACGTTCGGTATCATGCGTACCTATATGATTCATCAGTACATTGATAGCCTGCGGCGGATAATTTTCAACAATACGCATTACAGAATTAAAAAATGCATTGCCGTTGCCGAATTTGACAAAATTAAGGATTGCATCTGCAAATGGATAATTCATAACAGAATCCAATTGCTTGCCAAGAAAATAACGCCTTCGTTCTCCGTAAGCAAACTTTGTTGTGGCATCTTCCCAGACTTCACCGATAATGATTGCATTTTCATTTTCTTCCTTAACTGCAACACGCAAATCATCAAGAAAAATATCAGGCAGTTCGTCTGCAACATCGAGCCGCCATCCGCTTATTCCGCAGCGAAGCCATTTGCGCAGCACACCGTTTTTGCCACAGATAAAATCACGGTAACTTTCCTCCTCCTCAATAATTTCAGGAAGAAGTTTTATCCCCCACCAAGCATGATAATTGTCAGGATAATCAATAAATTTGTACCATGAAAAATATGGACTGGAGATTGAATTGTATGCACCGACAGTATCATATCGGTTATACATATTAAAATATTTGCTGTCACACCCTGTGTGGCTGAAAACGCCGTCAAGAATAATAGAGATACCATATTTATCTCTTGCAGCAGTACACAGGTCTTTCAAATCCTGCTCTGTACCGAGCAGCGGGTCAACAGTCTCATAATCGGCAGTATCATATCTGTGATTAGAATGTGCCTCAAAAATCGGATTCAGATAAATACAGGTAACACCCAAATCAGCAATGTATTGCAGTTTTTGTTCTATACCCTTCAAATCACCGCAGAAATAATCATTGTTCCAAATACCGTTCATCTGTTCTTCATGCCAGAACGGAACATCACCCCACTGACGCATAACGCGGCTTTGCGGTACATTATTCTTAGGTTCTTTGGAATCATAAAAACGGTCAGGAAAAATCTGATAAATAATTCCACCTTTTAAAAAGTCGGGCGTTTTAAAATTCTTATCATACACTGTTTGCTGGAAATCATCACCATCAGCAGTAAAATCACCTTTACCGTCACCTATATTTTTGATAAAAGATTTTCCCCACGGCGTATCAAGTTCAAAATGATAAAAATACAAACCTTCTGTTGTGGCAGAAAAGTGCAGTTCCCAATATTCAAAATCATCACCGCACATACCCGCCCAGAACATACCATAATAAGCTGTATCCTCGCCTTCTTTTGTTACAGCTAACACAGCACAACTGCAATGGCACGCTCTTGGAACAACAATTCTGAATTTGCACAATTCATCCGTTGCAAGAGCAGATATTTTTGATTTGTATGCTTTATCCCTTGAATTATAAATCAGCATATTTATCTCCACACGCTAAAAGGCACGGTATGCTTATCGTGCCTTTTAATAGAATTCATTATTGATTACTTTGCTTTCTTAGCAGCCTTTTTTGTTTTTGATGCTGTAGTCTTTCCTGCTTTTTTTGCAGGTGACATAGGTGCAGGTTTTTTTGATGTTTTCATACTTTCTTCTGCAAAAGTAACAGGCTTGGTATTCCAAATATTATTTGCGTAATCCATAACAGAACGGTCTGCGCTGAATATACCGGCACCGCTGATGTTCATAAGTGACATCTTTGCAAACGCCTGTCTGTCCTGATATGCTTTCGCTGAAATTTCCTGTACCTTTTGATAATCTGCAAAATCAGCAAGTGCCATATATGGGTCAACATTCATAAGTGAAGATGAAATCTCGCCGAATGTTTTACCATTAACACCATGGCTGATAAAGTCAACTGCATTCTTGAGCACATCATTATTATTGATATACTGCATCGGATAATATCCGGTTCTCTTTAACTGCTCAACTTCTTCAGTAGTCATACCGAAAATGAAGATATTATCTTCACCGACTGCATCATAAATTTCAACATTTGCACCATCCATTGTACCGATTGTTACAGCACCATTGAGCATCAGTTTCATATTACCTGTACCTGATGCTTCTGTACCGGCAAGTGAAATCTGCTCAGAAATATCTGCAGCCGGCATAAGTGCTTCGGCAAGAGATACACTGTAATCTTCAACAAATACAATTTTGATTCTGCCTTTAATATCAGGGTCATTATTAACAACCTTAGCAAGAGAATCAATCAGTTCAATAATCTTCTTTGCCATAAAGTAACCCGGTGCAGCCTTTGAAGCAAATATATATGTCCTCGGCTGGAATTCCATATTCGGATTAGCCTTAAGCATCTGATAATCAGCAATAATGTTCAAAACATTTAACTGCTGACGTTTATATTCGTGCAGACGCTTAACCTGAACATCAAAAATAGAAGTCGGGTCAATTTCGATACCGTTTCTCTTCTTAACAATATCGGCAAAACGTTCTTTGTTCGCAAGCTTGATTGCATTAATTCTGTCAAGAACCTGTGTATCGTCTTTATAATCACGGAGTTTGAGGAGTTCGTCACTCTTAGTGATAAACTTATCTCCAATAAGTTCTGTGATAAATTCGGTAAGTTGCGGATTAGACTGACAAATCCAACGTCTGAACGCAATACCGTTTGTTACGTTTTTGAATTTATCAGGAGTAATTGTATAAAAATCATTGAATACTGTATCTTTAAGAATTTCTGAATGAAGCGCAGAAACACCGTTTACTGAGTGAGAACCTGCAACACAAAGATTAGCCATTCTGATTACTCCGCCGGATACGATTGCCATACGTTCAACCTTATCAGCATCCTGTGTAGCACCCCATACATAAGCACGGAAACGATTATCAATCTCTTTTGTAATTTCAAAAATTCTTGGAAGAAGTCTCTTATAAAGATCTTCACTCCAGCATTCAAGTGCTTCTTTCATAACAGTATGGTTTGTATAAGCCACTGTCTTTGTAACAATATTCCAAGCAGAATCCCAGTCATAACCGCACTCATCAAGCATAATTCTCATAAGTTCAGGAATTGCCATAGTAGGATGCGTATCATTGATATGAATTGCAACCTTTTCAGGAAGATTGTCAAGTGTACCATATTTTGTCAAATGACGCTGGATAATATCCTGAATGGAGGCAGAAACAAGGAAGTACTGCTGACGGAGTCTGAGTGACTTGCCTTCCTGTGTATTATCAGCAGGATAAAGAACCTTAGAAATAGCCTCTGCCATAGCGGATTGTTCCATAGCTTTGATATATGAGCCTGAATTGAAAAGTCCCATATCAAGTTCAGGTTTCCTTGCAGCCCAAAGACGAAGTCTTGCAACACCTTTGCCTTTACCTGAAACATACATATCGTAAGGTATGGCAATAACCGTATTGCAATCTCTGTGTTCAACATGGTGATAGTCTCCGTCCCAACTATCCTCAATCCATCCTTCAAACTTAACTTCAACTGAGCGTTCTTCTCTCGGCACAAGCCATACATCGCCGCCCGGAAGCCAAAAGTCAGGAAGTTCAGTCTGCCAGCCGTCAACCAATTTCTGCTTAAATATACCTGCCTCATATCTTATGGAATATCCCATTGACATAAATCCATTTGTTGCCAAACCGTCAAGATAACATGCAGCCAGTCTGCCAAGTCCACCGTTACCGAGACCTGCGTCCGGTTCCTGATCATAAAGTTTATCAAGTTTAACGTCAAAAGATTTGAGTGCTTCATCAAAAACATTTGTCAAATCAAGATTATATAAATTATTTTTTAATGAACGTCCCATCAGGAATTCCATACAAAGATAATAAATTTCCTTTGTATCCTGTTTGCCGGCCTCATTTCTGAAGTCGCTGTTCATTTGTGAAAGCATATCGCGGACAATCATTGCAACTGCTTTGTAATATTGTTCATCAGTAGCAGTTTTAGGATCAACACCAAAAAAATGGCTCAGTTTGTCACTGATTGCTTTCTTTGCTTGTGCAACAGTCATCTTTTTCATACAAATCCCCCAAAAAATTAATATTATCAATAATTATATTTCAATCTTTTGTACATTATATACTAAAAAAACTATTTTTGCAACACTAACCGGTAAACATATTATTCCTGCGTTTTATTTCTTTTAAAAAATTTGTTCATAATCAGTGATAAAAGCTCAAGAATCGGTCTCAGATTAACCACAATCATCACAACAAATATTGCGCCCTCAATAACATAAAGCAGGATTCCGCTTTCAAGCTTGAGCATAAGAATACTCTGAACAATCAGGAGAAGCGTCTCAATAATCATCAGCGGTAATTTGAAATCAATTTTAATATAACGTCTCGTATTTGTTCCTCTGGTGATAAATACCATCAGAAATGCACATACAGTTGCAAGTGCTGCACCGTTCGCTCCGAGTTTTGGTATCAACACAAGTCCCAGTATAATATTTGTTACTGCACCTGAAAGGGCGGTAAGCAATGACATAACCGACTTTTTCTCCGCCATATAGACAGATGCAAGGAAGTTGACTATGCACGAATATGTTGTTGCGATAATAAGAATCGGTACATATTTCCACGATTCATAATAGGAAGGTGCAACAAGAATTTTAGTTATAACCTGACAGAATAGAATCAAGGCTGATGACACCGCAAAGACTCCGCCGCTGTAAACTCTGAAAACTTTTGTAAAGAAAGCCGCTCTGTCTTTGCTGTCATATTCATCAACAGCCGACAACTGCCATGCATCAATAAATATTGTTGAAAACAGAATTACAAAATTAGGAATTTTTGATGCAGCTGTATAAAGACCGTTTGCTGATGTGTCCATAAAATAAGTAATCATATATCTGTTTGATACATTGATGATCCACCACAAAATAACTGTCGGCACTAACGGCGCACAATACTTAATCATTTGTGCACTGATGGATTTATCAAGGCAATGCGGTTTTACATATTTATATAACTTTGCAGTAATGGTAAAGAAAATGACAGAACATGCATCGGAAGCAATAATTGCAACAATATATCCTGTAACGCCCCATTGGAAAGGACCAAGGAAAAGGATTGTAAACAAAAGGGTTGTTGCTGTTGCTATAATTCCGTCTATTGCGTAAAGTTTGACGTATCCGCTTCCGCGTACAAACTGCTGGCACAATTGCCTTAAACTCGACACAAGAACAAAAGTAACAATCAGGATTATATAGTCACCAAGTCTGAAGTCATTAATGGTAATAAAACTGATTGGGTATGCAAAAAACAAAAAGATTGTAAAACCAATCAATGTTGTTCTGATTCCGACAGTAAATACATCGGCTTTATTAACCGCTTTATCCAGTGCAAATCTGAGCGCAGCGCTGTTAACCGCCAATGTGACAATCGGGATAAGAACATTTACTGTCTGCTGCACAAGGTCAGCAGCACCATAATCACCTGTACCCATCATCCTTGTAACAAAAGGCATCAGCAAAAAAGAAAGAATCTTTGATGAAAAAGTACCGATTGCAAATATTATAGTATTAGATGCAAGTTTTTTATATTTATCCAAAACTGAATACTCCTTCGTTTTTGAATTAATAATACCAGTTACCGCGATTAAAAGTAATTGTGTTATCTGTTGATGCAGAAGTATAAATACAACTGCCTTTATATACTCTTGAGCCGTTTGCCTGCGGTGAACCGAAGAGGAATACATACTGATAACCATAGCCAACACCGATTGTGCCGTCAGCTGAAGCATCAAAAACAGTAAGCATATTTTTATCGGTCATCGTATTCATATTCAGTTCACGAGCCTGAATATTGGAACTGCTTTGTGCAGTATAATAAAGTCTGTTGGCATATACCACAGGATAATCCGTAATATTGCAATCTTCAAGCAGAGTAACTGTTTTATCAGAACCAAACTTCTGTCTTATCAAATCAAACGTATTATCCGATTGTTTTTTATAATAATAAAAATATCCGCATTCCATCTGCATATTAACAATTGCATCACCCTTACTGTCATCCATAAAGAACTGCTTGTCCGTCTTATCAGCAAGTGCAACTGTTATATATTCATTATTATTTGTTGTTTTGTCATTCGTTGTGAAGAAAATTCTGGAAAGGGATATACCCACAAATTGAATGGTTTTGTTTGAATCAGCGGTATAAAGAACTGTTTTTTGATTATTATCCATTTCAATAAAACCGACTGTATTATCTGTTCCGACAAAATAAATTCTGTCATTATAAAGATAAGCAAAATTAATATCTTCGCTAATATTCTTTGCACCTTTACCATCAACGGATGATTTCACTAATTTGTGGCTGTCCGAATCAACATAATATATATTTTCCCCTAAGATATTGAGACACTTAAAATTATGATTGCCTGTATTCAGTGCGGCATTTGATTCCTCATTAGGCTCAAATCTGTACAGCCCGTCACCGGCAATACTGTAATAGATATAAGCAGAATTATATGTCACACTGCCGTTTGTTTTGTTGAGCAGATTACCAATCTGATTACCCTGAAGTGATGTGTCAAATTCAAAATCACTGAACTGAACATAATCATAATTCGCCGGTCTGGTTGTAGTAGTCGGCTGTGTTGTTGTAGGTTTTGTGGTCGTGGTAGCGGCATTTTTCTTTATATTATCCGTAATATTTTCTACTACCTGCTGCACCTTTTCATTCGGTATTATTGTTTCAACAGCAAAATCGGGATTGCATATTTTCATTGTAATCAGAAATGCTGCCAATGCCACTACAATAACACCTAAAATTGAAAGAACATATTTTTTTATTTTCTTTCTTTTTCTTGCTCTTTGGCGCTTTGCTCTGAATTTTGCTCTTTCCTGTTGTTCGTCCATTATCTGACCTGTCCGTTTCCGAAAATTAGATACTTTGTTGTTGTAAGTCCTTCAAGCCCCATAGGCCCTCTTGCATGAAGTTTTTGCGTAGAAATTCCGATTTCTGCACCAAGTCCGAATTCCCCTCCGTCAGTAAATCTGGTTGATGCATTATGATATACAGAGGATGAATCAATGCGGTTCATAAATACTCTTGCGTTATTCTCATCATTTGTTATGATTGCCTCTGAATGACCTGTTGAATTTTTGTTGATATGGTCAATTGCTTCATCAAGACTGTCAACTGTTTTAACACTGATAATATAATCGCCGTATTCCGTTGCAAAATCAAGTTCAGTCGCAGATTCTGTATCAGGGCAAACCGCTCTTGCTCGTTCATCAGCACGGATTATAACCGCTTTTTCATCCAGTTTTTCTTTAATAACAGGGAGTGCTTTCTCCAGTATTTCACTATGAATAACAATACTCTCACATGCATTGCAAACACTTACCCTCTGTGTTTTTGCATTGAATATGATTTCAGCCGCCATATCAACATCCGCACTTTTATCAACATAAATATGGCAATTGCCTGAACCCGTCTCAATCACAGGAACTGTTGAATTTTCAACCACTGCTTTGATAAGTCCTGCACTTCCTCTTGGAATGAGACAATCAAGATAATCCTTCATCTTCATAAGTGCTGTTGAGGATTCTCTGCTGGTATCGGTAACAAGTTGAATTGCATCTTTCGGCAAACCTGCTGTTGCAACAGCATCACGCATAATATTTGCTATTGCTTTGTTTGATTCAATTGCTTCTTTACCGCCGCGAAGGATAACTGCATTACCGCTTTTCAGGCAAAGTGCCGCTGCATCAGCAGTAACATTTGGTCTTGCTTCATAAATAATACCAATAACACCAATCGGACAACTGATTTTTTGTATTTTCAAACCATTTGGTCTAATTGTTTCTTCAATTATTTTACCGCAGGGGTCATCCAGTTCTGCCACCTGTACACAGCCGTCGGCAATACCTTTTATTCTTTCTTCATTGAGCATCAGTCTGTCAAGCAAACCATCACTCAATCCTGCTTTTTTACCATTTGCAAGATCTATATTATTTTTTGCAATTATCTCATATGCATGATCAACAAGTGCTTTACTGATTGCATATAATGCTTCGTTCTTTTGCTCTGTATGAACCGCAGTCAGAATTCCTGCTGCCTTTTTAGCGTTAATTCCCAATTGTTCTAACAAATCACTCACCCTTTGCTGAAAAATATGTACCTATACTTTGACCATCCAATACTTTATAAATTGAAGTCGGTTTTTCTCCATTCATAACCACAACCGGTATACCGCAATCCGTTGCAATTTTTGCTGCTTTAACTTTTGTTAAAAATCCGCCTGTTCCCTTCTCGCTGGCTCCGCCGGCAATTGCAAAAATATCATCATTGATTTTATCAACACGTGAAATCAGTTTTGCATTCCTGTTCTCTGCCGGATTATCGTCATAAAGGCCGTCTGTATCTGTAAGCAGAATAAGCATATCCGCTTCAATAAGTCTTGCAACATTTGCACTCAGGCAATCATTATCACCGTTAAGGAGTTCTTCAACATAAACGGAATCATTTTCATTTACTATGGGAAGCGAATCATATTCAAGAAGCTGATTGAATGTATCAATAAGATGATGTTTTTCTTCATCATTTTCAAGCGTATCGGCAGAAAACAGCAACTGGCTGACAACGACACCGTATTCTGAAAATAATTTATCATATAAAAACATCAGTTCACACTGTCCGACTGCAGCAGATGCCTGAAGGCCTTGTGTTGTTTTCGGTTTTTCTTTAAATCCAAGTTTAACAGCACCGACCGCAATCGCACCGCTTGAAACCAAGACAATTTCATGCCCTGCATTTTTTAAATCTGAAAGCACTGACACAAGTTTTGCCAATCGTGCTATATTCATTTTTCCTGTACTATGTGTTAAAGTTGATGTACCGACTTTAACCACAATTCTTTTCTTCCCCTCTGATTTGGTCATAACATACTACTCCATAATAAATAATCGTTATTAGTATATCATATAAGAAGCAACAATCAAATATTTTTTTGTATTTTTTTGATATTTCGGTAAAAAATAGTTACCGGAGGTAATTGATATGACAAAACGAGGATATGTAAGGATATTTTCATATGCTGCTGCCGTAGTAATGGTACTTGCCGGATATGCAATAATGAATATGAATATGGCAAACAATTACAAAGTACAGCTTGAAAATTCTTACCAGCAAAGTCTGAACGAATTATCGGAATCACTCGATTCTATTGAGACGAATCTTACAAAAAGCGTCTATTCCAATTCAGACCAAATGCTTTATGAAATCAGCAGAGACCTTTTTGCAGAATGTGATGAGGCAAAAAATGCTTTATCAAGACTGCCTGTTGGTCAGATGAATCTTTCATCAACATACAAATTCATCAGCCAGGCAGGAGACTATGCCACATATATTGCACAAAAGGTTGCCAATAACGAGGATATTACGGATGATGAGCATAAAAACCTGATGACACTTTTGGGATATGCACAAAAGCTGAACGAATCCGTTTCATCCATGGTATCCATCTGCAATAACGGCGGACGTATCACTGCAAGCAATGTAAAAAATGACGACAACATCAAAGTATCAGCACTGAAAAATGATATGACAACTGCAGAAGAAGCCTTTAAGGATTATCCTACGCTGCTGTATGACGGTCCGTTTGCGGATGCAGTTCTCAACCGTAACTCAACACTGTTGAAAAATGCTGACACATATACAAAAGAAGAAGCACGCGACATTGCATCTTATGCTCTTGGCTGCTCAACCAATGAAGTGAATTTTGAAACCGAAGAAGACGGGAATATCCCCTGCTATGTATTCTCTTATGGTCAAAAAACAATCGGCATTACAAAACCGGGCGGATATATTGCATATATTCTTTACGGCGGAAAAATAAACCAGACAAGCATAACAGAAAAAAATGCTGTGAATATTGCAAAAAAATATCTTGATAAAATCGGTTTTGAAGATATGGCTGAGACCTATTATATGTCATCACACAATATTTGTGTAATTAACTTTGCATATTCAAAAAACAACACAATCTATTACAGTGATTTAATCAAAGTAGGCGTATCAATGAGCGACGGCAAAATCGTATCACTTGAAAGTCAGGGTTATCTCACCAATCATATTGAAAGAAAAAATACCGACCCAAAAATCAATGTAGAAGATGCAAAAAAAGGACTCAGCACATTTTTGAAAGTACTTGACACAAAACTGTGTGTTATCCCTAAAGATAACGGAACAGAAGTACTTTGTCATGAAATTCATTGTGAAAGTACAGATACCAACGAAGAAGTATTAATTTATATCAACGCCGAAACAGGAGAAGAAGAAAACATTTTGCTCCTCTTATATTCTGACGGCGGAACATTAACAAAATAATTTTAATTTGAATAAATCAAAAAAAATTGCAAACCCTATTGAGGAAAGGAAGTATTCATATGAAAAACAAAATTTTAATTATAGCCGTAGCAATCGCAGTGATTGCCACAGTATTCATGGGATGTTCAAAAGATGATAATAACACAACAACTACCACAACCCAGAACACATCTGCTGTAACGAACACTACAAACAACGCGACAACAAACAATACCACCAATAATGTTGGCGATAACGGTACCACAAATGAAGTTGAATCAAAAGCAGATCAAGTCGGCGACGATATCGGTCAGGGTGCAGATGATGTTGCAGACGGTGTCGGCGGAGCAGTAGACAGAGCAGGAGACGCAGTAAAAGACGCACTTGACTAACCTATCCCAAACAAAAAGGCATCCGCAGAAACGGATGTCTTTTTGCATAATTATATTCTGATTAAATCAATCTGCTTTTCATAAATAATATGTTCTTAACACGATTACAACTATATTACTTAACCTTATCTACCGTTAAATATGTGTATTCGGCATCCATTCCATCAGATTGCTGATAAGTCATTGTTTTGAGCGTTGATAATTTTAACTGTTCTTTTATTTCGTCAACGGTCATATCTTCGTCTGCTAAAAAGCGATACCAATACGTTTGTTCATCAAACAATGATAAATTCGCCAATGGATCTTGAGAATCATTCCATAAAACAGAAGTAAATTCATCATTTTCGAGTCCTGCAACATCCATTTTGTGCAAACTCAAATTCCTGACAGTATAACAGCCTGTTATTACCTTTTTCCCGTCTGTATCATAAGGAACATAATTTTCTTTCGAATCACTTTTATCCATATCAAAAGAATCAATTGTTACGATTACTGATTTATCTATATTAAATGAGACAGCAACACAGCCCGTAATTATAACTATCAGCAATGGAATAATTATCAAAAACACTTTTTTCTTCATACTAAATCCTTTTCGACTCACGGCGTGTCTCCTGAATTCCTATTTCTTATATTGATTTTGCTAAATAACCAAATCAACAAAACTGAAATCGGAGACAGTAAAGCAAGCAATAAATCAGTTAATAACGGAATTGTAGTTTCTGGTAAGTATAAAACATAAGCCACCGGCGAACACATTGACAAATGTATTGAGTTTAATAATCCTCCCATAGGCGAAGAAAATCTTGCAAATAGATAGGACAACACAATAATTACAGACAATAAAACTAAAGCAATATGTTTACTTCTCTCATTACTGAATTTACAAAATATCTTTTTACTCATAAAGAGGTATGACAGTACAGCAAATATTGCAACTATAATTCTGCAAATTATATCAATCTTTTCTGCTGTCATATAGGATATAAGAATTTTTTTAATAAAATATTCAATTAAAGAATACGAAGATAAATAAACAATTCCATTTAATATTTCCGATATAACCATAGAGATTAATAATATGAAAAAGTGTTTCAAATCTTTCCTATTCATTGTAATCCCCTTTATAGTTAAACAACAAGAGGTGAGGTTGCTCCCCCCTGTTTATTTCACTGAATATCTACTACATTAATACTATAACGATTAGATTCAACAACAAAATTAATTGTTTTTTCAGTTTCCAAAATTTTTTCAAATATTTCTTCATTCGTGGCATTTATATCAACAACCATAAAAGATTTTGAAGATGATAATTCATGTCCGGATTCAATTGATAAAGACTCTGATTCATTAAATGAAACATAACAATCATTAACTTTATCATAAATTCTGACTTCAGATAATGTATAATCACTATTATTAACAAGTTTTACACTATAAGAAATTACTTTTTGCTTATCTTGGTCATAATCAACATCGTAAGCATCTTCACCATAATATTCATATACTGCACTAACCTGAGAAAGAGCAAAGTCACTTACATTATCATTACATCGAATAATATCAAAAATTATATCTGCATTGTTTAGTTCATCTATTATGTTTTGTTCATCTGTCAATTCTTTGTCCACATAAATATAAACATCTAAATTGAAAGTTTCTTTTGCTCCAAACGGATATGTTGGTTCAATATCTACACACTCAGACAAAAAATAGAATTTGTCATTCAGTATTCTTTTAACACCTTGAACGTTAATTGCATAATCATTATTATTTGTAAATTCACAATCAAATTTCATTAACCTATAATTATCAACTGTAAATTCAGTATTTGCACCAGACAATGCAGAGTTGTACTTTTCAAAATCCTGTTGCGTAGCATCACAGCAACTTAATATATTAACCTCTATATTTTTTTGCACACTTTCAGGTTCATAATAATTACAAGCAGACAAAGATAATAAAAGTATTATAAGTAAGCATATGGAAAACATTCTGATTGATTCTTTTTTCATTTTATCACCTTATCTTAATGCACAAAGATATTCAATGCTTATTTTTATAATACATCCTGATATTGTACATCTTCTTTCGAATAGTCTTCATCTGTTATATCATAATGAACAATTGCGGTTTTTGAATAGTTAACATGATGCTCTTCATCAAGAGTAACCAAATTAACTACAACCAGTTTTGGTAATTTATGCATAATTTCATTTATTTCTGCCTCAGTCAAATCATTTTTTATACATATGACAAGAGAAATAAATCCGCTTTCTTCTGACTTAATATAAAACGGGTCAAAATCATTCATTGTATCCTGATTCAGTATGAAATCTTCAGATTTAAATTCCTGCGGAATACGAACATTATACACATCATATTTACTATTGTTTTGTATTTTCAGATAGTAGTTATATACATTATATCCGCTTGTCTCCTCATAATCATCAGGGATAGTAAGACTATAAGCATAGTTCTCATTCTCTAAATCTGCCCTGTTTATTATCGTACTGAGCGTGATGTCAATATCTTCTGAAAATGATAATGACTTGTTTTCAAAAGCACCAATCGAATATAAAAATAATACATTCAAAGCAATTGTTAAAACAACAATAACACCGCTCACTGCAATAACTGCTTTTTTCTTCATACCAAGTCCCTTTCGACGTTGTTCGACAATTCCTGCGTTTCGACTTAAACAACAAGGGGTGAGGATCCTCACCCCTTAAATTATTCCAGATAACATTCATCCCTTATAGCGAAAGAACAGAATACCGGTCTTTAATATATTTTCAATCATCATAAACATAAAGCAGCAAGTAAATGAATTGAATTTATCAACAACTACCGTTATATTAAACAACATATACGGAACCCATCCGTGAACAAACTTATTTATTATACTGCATATTAAACTTCCGATTGCCAGAAAAAGAAAATACCACCAAAGAGATTCTTTTACATATAATACTTTACGTCTGCATATAAAAAATGCTGCTATGATATAAATATATGCAAAAATATAAAACGCTATATAACCTAAACTTACACCATCAATTAAAGTTAAATCATAGGGAATATATGGTCCTTCCATTAAATGGATACCAAAAAACAGCAAAAACAAAGGAATGTTGAGGATGAATGTTATAATCAGTAATTTGAGTGCATCTTTTATAACTTTATTTTTCATAATTTCACTCCTTATTCTATTTAACTTCAAACATCTTTTGCAACTTCCTTTTTACCGCCTGCTCTTTGAATAAATACATTCAAAAACCTTTTGGATTCGGTTGCTGTTGTAATGAACTTTGGTATTTAAATTTTTCAACTGACAGGGCTGAACAATTCAGCCCAGCAATTTATTCTTTTTTGTCAACTCAAAGAATTGTTTCCTGTGTTCCTATTATCCATATCCCTATGTGTTAAATAGTAAGTTAAAATTGGTATTAATGAAAATACAGCCAATAGAATTATCGACATTGCTTGAGCCAATTCTATATTATTCATACTAATTAATCCAATCTCAAATGGTTTGTATTGTGTTAAAACAATAGTAAATACCAAACCGTAATTTATTTCCGTAAAGATATTAGACTCAATAAAAATATAGCCAATTGAAAATAATACAACTTTATAAAATGACAGGAAACCAAATAATTTCTCATATTCTGTTTTATGTGTTAATTTAGTAATTTTTATCCATATTAAAACTTGAAAAATTGCAGAAATAACAAGCGTTGAATAAAAAGGAATATAATATAAAAAATTCACTAAATAACTCAAAAAGGACAAAGCCAAAGTTATATAGAGAATTACTTTGTGCGAATTTTCTCCATTTTTCATTATTTACAACTTACCCTTTTAATTGATTCTCAGATGATTCATTGTCACTATCTTCCAAAATAACGGTATCATCTAACATCTCAATTTTCGAATCTTTCTTTTGCTTTGCTCCGTAATATAATGCCGTTAAATTTGCAATATTTTCAACTACTACAACTAAGACAACAAGTGGGATTCTTGCTTTGCCTGAAAAATCCATATGAAAATTGACATAATACATCGCAATAGGATTAACACCGAAAAACCATTGAGAATAATCATGAAAAATGTCACAAGATAATATTACTGATTCATATATACTGGCAATAACAAAACAAATAGCAAGCACAGTTATAATTTGTTTTTTATTTGTATAATCTATATGTTTGAATCCATATTTATAAAAAACAATTATCATTAACATTGTACTTAATATAGGAAATATAAATAGATAAATGTTTACAATTAGTTCTCCAAAGTTCATTTCCGAAATTGGAATAAATAAAACATATATACTTAGATAATATAAAACTGTCGTTAACATTTGAAAAGCTACAAAAAGTGATAATATTTTTAATGTGTTTTTTACAATAGGTTTTTTCAAAATAAATTTTCTCCTCATATGTCATTCACTTTGCTCATCTTATGCTTTGTGATGTTGCTTCACAATAACAACATTTGACACGCTTCGACAATTACTGCGTTTTTAATTAAACAACAAGGGGTGAGGTTTCTCACCCCTACTGCATTTAAAATAACCAAATGCTCAGCGTTATTCTTTCATAACGAATTCTTCAACAATTTCTTTACAATCATTCCCTTTAGCATATTTTACTAAGATTTTATTATCACTTACCTGAACATCAAAATCAGTTATTTTGATTCCGTCTGTATCAAGCGTTTCTTTAACAATCACTTCTTCCGTAAAAATTTTTTCTGCAACGATATATGCTAAATCTTCAACATATTTTATTGTAATAACAATATTGTCATCCGTATAATATACCTTTTCAAATTCTTCTTCCGTCTTGGGTTCATTCTTTTTCTTTGCTCCAAAATATAGTGCTGCCAAATATATAATATTTTCAATTATTATCATGGAAACTGTAATCGGAATTTTGAATTCTTCTTGAGATACCAAATCACAAATTAATCCCGAATCAAACGCAGTAATCGGATTAATTCCCATATGCCAATAAAAAATATCATCAAATCTTCCGATTGCTAATGCTATTAACTCACATGCAGTAATCACAACAAAATTTATAATCAACGGTACCACTAATTGCCATCTATTATAGTATTTTGTATAACAACCATATAAATTAAAAACAAATACTTTCAAAACAGCCAGTACTATTGGATTCAATACATTATAAATATTTATTATAAAAAACGGAATTATATCAATAAAACACAAGAATGCAAACGAAAAGTATATTACCAGTACTACTATATGAAAAAATATATTTAGTAATAGTATATTAAATGTATTTCTTACAATCTGATTATTCAAAGCAGTTCACTCCTATCATATTTTACCTTTAATCATATGTCTGTTTTTGATTCTGCTGAGAAATACATTTATAAATTTTTTAGTTTCTATTCCTGTTCTGACTAATCGTGTTTTATTATAACTATCATATTCCAATAATTTCCAACCACTATCTGCCCATACATAATTTATATTATCTGCTACATCTCTTTTATTCGGATTATTCTTTTCATCATAAGCAATATGTTGAGGAATATCCAATCCGCGTCCGATTTGACCATGAGAATGATAATCCTGCACAGCATGTATTGCATAGCCAAGATAATTCAAAGCCTTTCTATATTGTCCCTGATTCCATTTATCTACTGCCCAGTTCCTTCGACTAAGGCAAAATGAAGTACGGCTATCCTGACCTGATTTATTCTTATTAAAATGAAAATACTGCCATCTTCTATATTCACTTAATTGTGATTGAGAATAAGACGATTGAGGACATCCTGAAGTTGCAAGCCATACCTTAGCATACATACTTGATGGATATTTTTTATCCAATTCCTGACAATATTCACCTAACAATTTTGCATTTTCTATGGAAAATCCACATTCCAATGCCCAAAAATATGTTCCGTAATAGTAAAATCCACCTTTAACTGTGGTCCTATATGCACTTTTTGCACTCTTGTTATAACCATTATGAACAGATTTTCCCCAATACCCGTTATAATCAATATAACCGATTGGATTATTTTGACAATACGCAAAGAGGTTTGTACCTGCATATTCGTCCTTGAGTTCCTTTGCATACTCAGGCAAATCAGGGTTAAGGAATCTGAACTGATCGGGTGAATAGTAGCGTGACTGGAGATAATACATCTCTGTTGCAGTATCATAATAATATCCACGATAGAGCATATTGTTACCATGGGACTTCCTTGCCGGTGTTAATACACTCTCAAAATCTTCATCATTTTTCCTTGATGAAATTAGTTTGCCCCATGCATCATACTGATACTGCTCAAGCCATACACCGTCGCTGTCAACAATCCCCATTACATCGCCCATATAATTGCGGACATAGAAACAGGTGCTGTTCTGATTATTGAACCCTATCAGATTATCATTGCTGTCATACAGATAAACAATCTCACTGCTGATTTTGCCCCTGTTATTGACTACATATTCCGATGTTATTCTGCCGTCCTTGGTCAGGTATTCATTTTTGTTGCCTGCCGAGGATATTTTTGATGCTCGGATTCCCTTTTCGTCATATGTGAATCGGGACACAAGTTTTTCTGTTCCTGTGGCGGTTGAGGACACAGATTCAAGATTCCTGCCTGATGACCAGTCATATCTGTAATCCACATAACTGTCAGGATTGCCTGAGCCGTCATAATCGGTTGTGTATCTGTATTCTTCTTCACCGTAATCAACAAGCGTTATTCCGTCAAGCCATATCTGGTTATTGGTTTCATATGTGGTTATGCCTGCGTCCGCATCTGTTCCGCTTTCGTCAGCAAGACCTGTGATAATCCACTTATTGAGATTGCCTCTGCTGTCATATTCATACAGATATTTGGTTCCGTTGTCATTATAAATCTCATTATACTTGATAAGAGCGCCGTTTGCATCATAAGCGTACTCCGACTTACTGCCGTTGCCGTAATCACAAGAGGTCATACGTCCCTTATCATCATATGTATACGTATATGTTATAGTTGAGCCGTTGAGAATGAATTCTTCACTTATTACATTGCCGTTATCGTCATAAGTCATATTGCTTGTGATAATAGTATTGCCGTCTGCATTTTTAATATAACTTGTGGCGGTATTGGTATTTTCATCCATCTCACTGCTGTAAGATGTAAAGGTTGCAAGTGAGCCTGTTCCCGACTGTGTGAAGGTATCGACAGCCGAATCAATATCCGTTGTCATAGTGACCGTTGCACCGCTTTGATAGGTATCGGTTACAGTTCTGCTGTTTTCAGTCTCACTGTTTGAATAAGAATATATCACCGTTTCCGTGCCGTCATCCGCAATGGATTTGACGGTGACGGTATCGCCGTCATAATAGGTTGCACGGGAAGTGTCATAATTCACTTTTGATGCGAGTGTATATTCTTCATTTGTATTGATTGTGACCTCAGGGTCCTGTTCAAACTCTGATGAATAGTCAGTGTCTGTATTTTCTGCTGTTTCGGAATCCGCAGTATTTTCAATCACTTTGTATGTATACACCACATACGCAGACGTGTCATCATTATGATACTGTGCAATCAGATTATTATGTGCGTCATATTCATACCTGACGGACTGCCCGTTGCCGTATGATACGAGGGTTGGATTATCCTCACTGTTATATGCATAATCGGCATACGTTTCTCCGCTGACGGTGACTTTGGTTGTATTCCCCTTTTGGTCGTATGTGAATACATAAATGTCAAAACTTTCGGTCTTAACATCACTGCTGTTTGGGTAATAGTCATAAGTGGTTGTCACGCCGAGGCGGTTCGTCTCACTCGCAAGATTTCCGTTTTCGGCATAAACATATCTGTGCCCTGCTGATAAATCGGAATAGGAATCAGTTTTAACCTCTGCATTCAATCCGTCAGATGATAGCTTATAGTCCTCATCATCAATCTGCTGAATCAGGCGGGAGTATGCGTTATAAACCGACCTTGACCGACTGTCATTCACATTCTGATAAATCACATTGCCAAGCGGGTCATACGTATATTCTTCATTCACTTTTCCCTCGCCGTCTGTAATCACCGTATTCCTGCCGAGCAGGTCATACTGATAATTGCTGACGGATACAGTCTCGGTATTGTCTTTATCTGTACTTGAAGTCTGTGATGTGATGACATTGCCAAAGGCGTCATATGTATACGCACTGCGTTCAATCGTTGTGGCGGAAGTTGAATCTTCCGTAATGGTTGTGGTAATCACTGAAGATGCGACAGTAAGGTCATTGTTATATGTTGTTACGATTTCTTCTCTTGAAGAGCCGTCAGCATCCGCAGTAACTTCCTTACTTATTTTTAATGTACCATTATCGTATGTATTAGTCAACAAATAAGTTATAAACAATTGATTAACTTTTTCTTCGTCCTCACTGTCCTGCGACGCAGCAGTCTGTATTACAAAGAATCGTCCCTTGAGTTCCTATTTCTTATATTGATTTTGCTAAATAACCAAATCAACAAAACTGAAATCGGAGACAGTAAAGCAAGCAATAAATCAGTTAATAACGGAATTGTAGTTCCGGTCATATAAAATGGTAAGAATAAAACATAGACCACCGGTGAGCACATTGACCAATGTATTGAGTTTAATAATCCTCCCATAGGCGAAGAAAATCTTGCAAATAAATAGGACAACACAATAATTACAGACAATAAAACTAAAGCAATATGTTTACTTCTCTCATTACTAAATTTACAAAATATCTTTTTACTCATAAAGAGGTATGACAGTACAGCAAATATTACAACTAAAATTCTACAGATTATATCAATACTTTCCCCAGATATATGTGACATCAAATCTTTTGCAATAAAATTGTGAATTAAAAAATATGAAGATAAGTATACAATTCCATTTAATATTTCTGATACAACCATAGAAATTAATAATATGAAAAAATATTTTAAATCTTTTCTATTCATTGTAATCCCCTTTATAATTAAACAACATATTTTATATCCTTAAAATATAGTATTCATTATAAAATGTCAATAATATTTCCAGAGTCTTAGAAGCAGTAGGTCCAAGAACTGCGTATGTATGCAATGTAATAATCTATATTACAAAGAATCGTCCCTTGAATTCCTATTTTTTATATTGATTTTGCTAAATAGCCAAATCAATAATATTGAAATTGGTGAAAATATACATAATAATGATTCATACAAAATAGGTATTTCAGAAAACGGATAAGCTAAAACATTTCCAATCGGAGAACAAATTTCCATATGGATTATAAAATATATACCGGTTGATATAGTAGCTCCAATAGATAATATATATGAAATCACGATTATAATAGATACATATATCACAGATTTACAAAAACTCTGTCTATCAGTTAATTTTGAAAAAAAAATATTACCTAACAAGAAATACATAATCAATGAAGCAGAAATAATAGCAGCAGTATATTTACCGTTAATGAATTTATCAAAACATAATACGATAATTCCATTAATTATTTCAGTTACTATTATAGATAATAATAACCATATTGAATATTTCAAACTATTCTTCATTATTTATCACCACAATTCAAATTGAGTATGATTTATCCAACCTCAATATATAATAGGAATTATAGAATGTCAACAATATTTCTAATGTTTTTGAGGCAGTAGGTCCAAGAACAGCATATGTATGCAACTCAGCTTTATCAACCTTTTTAGATAAGTGATACCACCTACCAGGAAATATCGAATCAAATTGTTTACAAACAGCTCTTATGTGAGCATATGCATCTTGAACAGGATGTAAAGATATTCCTAGACAAAAAATACCAGAATCTAAATTCGTTTTATAAAATCCATATTGTTTTGATGTATAAGAACTACTTACACCAAAAAGTTTCTTATAATTTTGATATTTATAGTACGCTGTTGTTGCTTTATCAAAGTATTCTTTTGCTTTACTTTGTTCGTCATGAGAAATCTTAAATCTAACATCTTTACCATCAATTGTATAAAAATGCCATTTATCATATTCTTTCCAATTTGGACCAGTAGAACCATACGCATCATCAACAAAATTGTCATAAGTTCCTAACGCTCTAGCTAAACTATCATTATAACCAATTATCGTTGCCCAGTAATATGTTCCATAATATTCTTTAACTCCATCAAAATCAAAATAATAAAAATGGTTTTTTGTATCCGAATTATATCCATCATGAACATCTTCACCCCAAGTGCCATTGGAATCATATTTATTAACAGGGTCATTATTACAATAAGTAAAAAGGTTTGTACCTGCATATTCGTTCTTTTTTTGCCTAACCATTTCCGGTATATCAGAATTTATAAATCTATGAAATGTTGGCATATAATATCGGGACTGAAGATAATATGCGCACAATTCCGTATCATAATAATAACTTCTATACAGAATTGGATTAATTTCATCTATTCTAACTGCATCTTCATCACCATAAAAATTCGAACTATATGGCATTCCCCAAGCATCATACACATAATCAACAATAATATTACCTTCGCTATCAAGAACAGCAATAACATCATTCATATGATTTTTTAGATAATAATATATTTCGCCATTATATGTAAAAGCAATTAATTGATTATCACTATTATAAATAAAAATGATTTCATTTACAATACTTCCATTTTCATCAATTTCATATTGAGATGTAATCATGCCATCAATTGAAGTAAAATATGTAGTTACACCTTGATAAGTTTTAGATGTTCTAATGCCTTTTTCATCATATGTGTAGCTTAACAGTATTTCTTTTTCACCTTGCTCATTTTGAGTATATATACTGTCAAGCAATCTACCTGATGTCCAATCAAATGATACATCATCTATACTAACCGGATTACCATTTTCATCATATAAAAACTGTAAAGTGTATAGTTTATTTTCAATTGATGACAACTCATCACGCCAAATACTGTCATCCACACTATAATTTGTTGTCCCACAATACTCATTAAAATCATACTCTTTACTTGCAACCAAATTACTACGACTATCATAGGAATACTCATATGATAAATAATGTGAATCCGTTCTAATATCTTCTCTCAATAAAGCATTTGTATTTTCATCATATTGATATGTTAATTTTTGATTACTGCCAGAACTACAAGAAAGAATCTTACCATCTTCATCATATGTATAATTATATTCAATCTTTTTTCCATTCACATTATATTCTTCGCTAATTACATTACCTTCACGATCATATGAATAATTCACACCCATAACACTATTCCCATTGTGAATAACAACATTATAGTAAACAAATTCATCTTCAATAATTTCAACAGTATCATATAACTCTCGTATAGTGGTAATATTATTAGAGTCATTTATTGATATGATGTCTTCATCATAACCTGAATTAATAACAACCGAACTATTACTTGCAAAAGAAAAAGAACGAGAATCCACATTATCGCCTGCAGTTGCCTCCAAATCATAACTATACAATTTGTTATTATCCAATGAGTACACTGTAGCTTTATTGTCAGAATATATTGTCTTTTGTTCAGTATCATAATTTGTTTTTGAAACTAAGATATAATTAGAATTAGTATTTATATTAACTTTCGCTTCTTGATTAATTTCATTGTCCAGTTGTGCAACTTGCTTGCCATTATTTTTTTTATATGTATATTCAATATATGGATTATCCTCATCATTATGGAATTGTTTTATAAGATTACCATTATTGTCATATTCATATTTTATAGATTGTCCATTTCCGTAAGAAGTACTTATGGGGTTATTATCACTATTATATTTATATGTAGCATAAAGTTGACCTGATATGGTTTCTTTTATAGTGTTACCATTTTTATCATATGTAAAAACATATGAATCGAATGACTCAGTCTTAACATTACTACTATTTTCATAATAAGAATAGGTGGTTGTTAAACCATTTCGATCAGTTTCACTTTGAATATTACCATTTCCATCATAAATATATGTGTATCCTACAGAATCATCAGAATATGTGTCTTGTTTAATTTCATTAATTAATCCATCACAATTTTCATCATAATCCTCACTTGTAATTTTTCTTATTGTACGTGAATACTCATCATATATTGTTCTGGATACATTATCATTTATATTTTCATAAACAATATTATCTACTGAATCATATATACACTTTTCCTCTATATCACCTGCATCATCTGTTACCATTATTTTTCTATTAATATCATCATATTCATAATTATTAATGGACAGCTTTGTTTCATCTTCATCCTCATTAACATACTGACTTCTTATTATATTACCAAAATCGTCGTACAATAAGGATGTTGTTTCTTTTTCAGTAGAAGTAATATTATTCTCATGATTAATTGTGCTTTCCGAGGTTATTGAACTAACTGTATTATTATCATTATATAAAATTGTTGATATTCCAAAATTATCTGTAATTGAATCAAATATTTTTTCAGTAGTTGATTGAAGTTTACCATTTTGATATTTATTAGTTAATGAATATGTAACTTTAGAATCTATATTACTGCCCGTTCTTTCGGTAGAAACAGATTCAATTTTTTCTAATGTTTTTCCATCATTAAGATAAGAATATGTTGTTGTTGTGTCCTCATCTTTTTGACTTATTATGCTACCATATTCATTATATTCACTTTCAGTTTTATCAACTATGGAGGATTTTAAAATAATACCATTATATTTATATGTTGCCGATGTACTATTATCTTTTTTACTAATAAGATTTTGATATTTATCATATTCATATAATTCATATGCATCATTAGAATTATTATATTTAATAAGATTTAATGCATTATTATAATATGATGTACTGATTTTTCCATCTTTTGTCTCTGAAACAATTTTAAACACGGAAACATTATGCGATTTTTCCCCATAAACCTCACTATCATTTACAATTGTGAAACTATAATCAACATATGAACCATCTGCACTGATTAGTTTAGATAATTTTTCATTAGAATAAAGGATTTTGTTAGTATTGCATACTGACATTTTATCATTCTTATATTCATAATGACCTAAAATAATATTATCATCCCTGATTATTTGTAATGTTTCCTTATCGTAAAAAACATCAGTTAAATTATTCTCTAAATCATATAAATATTTTATAGTCTCTCCGAGTGGTGTTATTATACTATCAATTAAACCATATGAAGATTCAATTATATATTCCCTTACCTCATCTTTGCCGTAACTGATTTTGGAAAGATTGCCGTCAGTATATTCAAAGTTGATTGCATTGTCAAAAGAATCTGCAACAGAAACGAGTCTGCCGTCAGCATTATATTTGAAAACGGTGTCATTCATATTAATGCAATAGCCGATAAAGGCAGAATCTTCATAAAGTGCAGACAATTCATATCCGGTTTGCCTGTTCATATATGAATTACTGCCGTGTTTAGCAAAAATCAGTTTGGACGAATCAGGGAGAGTTAACTGCAAAAGTCCGTTATCAAGTTGAGTAACATTACTGTTTACAGAGAAGAACCAACTGTTATCCGCACTGTCATAATACCTTGCAATATCAAATGAAACAGAAGCAAATGAAACCGTCATATCGGTTGCACTGTCCGTATAATTGCCGAGATACGCATTTGCTTTGGAACTGAAAGTACCGCTCACGGTTTTAGCAGAATCCTTGAACTTTGCATAAACCGTAACTTCTCCATCAATAGGAATGGCAAAAGGAGTAATATAGTCAATCCATTCTCCGTCGTCACCGATTTTGTATTCAATTTCATCATCATTTTCACGCGGATTCAGGATACCAATCAAGTGATTATCTTCATAAAATTCCAAATCAAGGAGATATGACGGATTACTTGTAATTTTATCAATCACAATCTCCTGCTCAGCAGAAATATTGCCGGCATTATCTTTTGCAGAAACATAGACTGTTGTATTTTCAGTAAATGTTTTTTCCGTCTCACTCTGCCAAGAATAGGAACCTTTGACAGTTGAGAAACTATAATCCTTAATACCTGATTCTTTGTCACTCGCAGTAATGCTCAGTGTTACAGGCTGGTCAGTCCAATTATCCGCATTGCCTGAAACTGTAACCTGCGGTTTAACCTTATCAATATTATCAAAAGAGAAGGTATAAGTTCTGATGTTGGAAGCAGCATCACGAACAGAAACATAAACAGTGGAGTTAGAGGAAAAGGTCATGGAATTAGAAGCCTGCCAGTTGTAAGTGCCTTTTGTTGT
>JAETRQ010000018.1 GCA_021770095.1 Eubacteriaceae bacterium
ATGAACCACAGCTTTTCAAAATCACTTTCGCTACACATAATCTTGGTCTTAAAGTTATGTTGCGAAGATAGTTCTATGGGAGGATTTTGTCAAGACGCCAGTTTTGGATACTTACCGTGCTTTTGGCTATTGACAACAGACTGATTACAAACAGAGAGATAGCTGATGCGGCTGTCTTTAACACGGGCGATTTTCATTTTATTGAGTTCAAGACAAATGCGGAAGGTAATTCCGACAAGGCTGTTTCCTATACTTACGATAAGGCGATTTCCCAGTTAAAATCGACAATGGATCTTTTTGAGGCAAATTTAAGTGCTGTAGGAATAGATTTTAAAAATAAAATGAATATAGGCTGTCATATTGTTGTGGCAGAAACTTTTCCTCGCAACAATGCTGTAGAAATTACTAAAGCGATGGATTTTGCTTCTAATACCTTAGTCCCATTGCATTTTGATAATGAGATAGAACTTTTGAGTAATATGGACTGAAACTCATCGTTCCGTCCTCCAAGGATTCCATTGACTTTGACCTGGATATTTTCTTCCAGCAAGTAAGAGGCATTCTCAGTTTGGTGAATACCGGACTGTCACCCGCACGATAGGTTATTTCTTCGAATTCCGTTTCCAGTCCCGAAACCTCACTGCACGAAATGTCCCCTACATTCGAGATAGACACCTTGAAATAAAAACTGGGCAAAGGCCATGCCTGTGTGCTTGCACTCTGTGCTGTTCCATTATCTGCCATACTATTTTAGCTTGTGTATCATAGTGACCGCAAGTTACTGTTTTTTGCGGAAAAAACAAATGTTTGCCGTTGTCTTTTATAGAAACAGGTATAGGTCACTTCAATAAAGATGAGGATTGGACAGACATCCTTGGAAATGCAGAACGGGTATTCCCCGGAAACACCCCGATGAAACACCCGTCCTGCCCATTCGCTTTTACTTTTTAACTTTTTAACTTTTACTTTTTAACTATCAAGTACGCTTTTACCTTTTAGCTCTTGGCAAATTCCTTAATCAGCTGCTCGTTCTTCAGCCGGCAGATCAGCAGCCTGCCGTCCTTCTCCGCCACGATGTAACCGTCCAGTCCTTCTATCACCACCTGCTTCTCGTCCTGGGCATGTACGATGCAGTTCCGGCAGTCGAACATCCGGATATCATTGCCCACCGCCGTGTTATGCTGGTCGTCCGCAGGAAGCAGCGTGTGCAGGGAACCCCAGCTTCCCAGGTCGCTCCAGCCGAAGTCCGCCGGCAGCACATAGATACTCTTCGCCTTCTCCATTACCGCATAGTCGATGGAAATCTTCTCGCAGGTAGGGAAGAGCCGTTTCAGTTCCTCCGCTTCTTTCTCCGTGTACAGGCTCGGAGCCAGTTCGTCCATCACCCCCGCTATCTGCGGTGCGTACATCCGCAGGGCAGTTGTAATCGTTTTCACGTTCCATACAAAGATACCCGCGTTCCACAGGTAGTTCCCAGCATCCAGGTATTGCTGCGCCGTTTCCAGGTTCGGCTTCTCACGGAAAGAATCCACCCGGTGTATTTCGCTCCCCTCCAGTTTCTCGCCCGCGCAGATGTAGCCGTACCCCGTTTCCGGTCGGGTGGGGCAGATTCCCAGAGTCACGATGCTGTCCGAATGTTCCGTAAAGTCCAAGGCCTGCCGGATGTTTCGTCTGAACTCCTCCGTATCAATCACCAGAGCGTCCGAAGGCGTCACCACGATGTTCGCCTCCGCGTCCTGCTGCCGGATTTTCCAGCTGGCGTAGGCGATGCAGGGAGCCGTGTTCCGGGCCTCCGGTTCCGTCAGGATGTGCTGTTCCGGGACGTCCGGCAGCTGTTTCCGTACGATGTCCTTGTAGGCTTCCGAGGTCACCACCCAGAAGTTTTCCGGTGGACAGATACCGCCGAAGCGGTCTACCGTAAGCTGAATCAGCGATTTGCCCACCCCCATCACGTCGATAAACTGTTTCGGGTAAGTAGGGGTACTCATGGGCCAGAACCGGCTGCCGATTCCGCCCGCCATAATTACGATGTGATGATGCTTCATATTCTTTGATTTGAGTTTTCAGTCATTAATCCTATATAAATTCGTTGGAACTCAGAATTTCTCCAGCTCCAGCCGTGCATAGTCCGATTCCAGTGTCATCGTCTTGCCGTTGCAGTGTATCACGTCGAACACCGTTTCTGCCTGGTTGTCGATGCCGAAGTGACGGAGTTTCTCTACCGGAGCATTCTCTCCGCTGTCGCCGGTAGATTGCCTTACCTTGAAATCCTTCACCACCAGCTGCGTCTCGTCGTTCCGGTATTCCGTCCGTCCGATGTACGTACCGTATCCGTTTGGTCCCTGCTTTTCGGCCACCTCCGTTACCATCCGGGTGATGCTGTAGTACAGCCGTTCGCAGGTTACCGTTTCGTCCGTTTCGCGGATGGTGAACTGCTTCAGTATCCATTGTCCCTCGATGTCACTGTTTATCGGAGCCTTCTGGCATCCGCTCATTCCCAGAATGAGCCATAGTCCGGCCAATACCGGTATCAAGCATCTTTTCATAATCCGAATCCTCCTGTCTTGCTAAGTGTAATCATTCCCCCGGTGCTGTTTCCCGGGTAGTTTCCCCGGTCGATGGCTATTGCTGCAGTCACACTCCAACCTTTCAGCCGGTTGGGGCTGTAGGTAGCTTCTACCAGACTGCTGAATTGTTTGGTTACCTTATCGAAAGGCTTTTTGTATGAACCCCAGTTTCTGGAATAGGAAACCAGCATTCGCCACTTCCATTCGTCACTGGGAGTTCCTGAAATCCCGACGTGTTGGGCCTTGACTCTGCATCCTTTCACTTCGTTGATTCCGTCTGTATTGTATTGGGGACCCATCAGGAACGGATGTCCCAGCGAAGAACCGTAATGTTGCCATCCCAGGTATTCTCCATTGGTGTAATAATTATCTCCGCCACTCATTTGTAAATCGTTGAATGACCCGCCTACTCCGTCATAAAGGATAGGACCTGTCTGGTCGGTGGTATTCAGGCCTTCCCATACCAGCGAACTGATCCATCTGTTTTGTGGAAATGAAATTTCCACTCCGATGTGTCCGTCTTTCCACCGGCCGTATTCCCAAAACATCTGTGAGTGATCTTCAAAGTAATGTTCCAGGTAAGCCCGGAATCGCCAGTCTCCGTAATAGTAGTTCAGTCCGAAGTTCCAGCTTCCGCAGTGGTTTCCTTCTACATTCTTCAGTGTACTTTCCTGGGTAGGGAAGAAGATTTTCCAGAAATCCTTCAGTCCTTCCGGCATGTCGCGTATCAGGCTGATGCTTCCGTCACTGTTCTTTTGCATCCGGTCTCCCCCGAATTGTGCGGCTGTAAGCAGACCGAATTCGAATTCTACAGGTAGTTTATCTTTGTTTCCCAGTCGAAGCATCAGCGATTTGCTATGATAGAGTACATCTTTGGTGAATATTTCTCCCCGTGCTACGAAGTCCTCCTGCCAGTTCCCATCCATAAACTTTCCGTAGGCCAGGTGTCCTTTCAGGGCCAGCCAGTGTCCCAGTCCGGGAATATCCAGATAGTCCCTGATTTCGGCCCGGATTTGGGGTACCGGTCGGGTGTTCGGCCCTTCCACCATCCATCCGCTGGTCAGTTGTTCGTTCTTCTCCAGCGGAAATCCGCTGCGTTCCTTGCTTCCCAGGCTCAAGGTCAGTTTTTTCCACGAGATGTCGGCATAAGCCTGTTGTATCCAGAAGTTCGAGGTCAGGTTCTTTCCTCCCGCCAGGTCCAGTCCGGCCGCTATCCGCCAGTTATGTTTTAAGGATTTGTTCCAGGCAATTCCTGCCCGCAGGTAAGCGTTCTTGCTTTCGTTGCTCGTCATGCCATAGCGGTTGGCTGTCAGCCAGAGGGGCGCATATTCCCCGTTCGAAACGGTCACTGCCGCTTCGGCCCGGTAGGTCAGTGTCTGTTCCGGCTGTTGTGCGGCTGCCGGTACCGCTAATATAGATAGTAATAGTGTCTTGTAAAGATTCATTGGGATATATTTTGTATTCCGTATGCAAAGATAGCGAAAGTCGGGTGCAGAGACAAATAGGATGCACAGTTTTCTGGTTTGTGGGATTCCAAGGTGGATTCTATTTTATGAAAAGATAGTTATCGATCATCTGAATTTAGGTAATCTGAGATTATTTAACATGGACTGTTATACCTGCCAATCAGTATGTCATTTGGAGATACTTATGGTAATGTTTTATGATGGAGAATATATTTCATTATAAAGGATTAGAAAGCATATAGCAAAATGTGTGGTATAAGATTCTGGCTCTTTAGATAGACTCAGAAAATAGCATAATGTATATATTTATTTTTTTGTGTGTCAAAAACGGTTATGAGGTTGTTATTAATATTACCATAAATATGACTTCCGGATTGTCTGTCTAAACCAATGAATCTGTTACCTTCTAGTTTTAATGAAATGTATGATTGGGTTTTAGTATCGAAGATTTGTGACAAGTTGCCTTGAAGATAGCTCCCTCGGCCATAGTCATATAAACTATATCGGATGGAATCTTTCAGCAAATGATAGTGGTAATATTTTTTCTGCTTGAAGTCATAAAGCATACGTTTCTCTGTATTATTTTGCGCGCAGGCACAAAGAAACACAATGGCAGCTCTCATGTCATTGATCATGGTTGTTAAAATTATAGATGATACTATTCTGATGTAATCCCGAGATTTTATGTAAACGATCTGTAGAAGAGGCGTTTCCTTTTGCAATATTAAGGTAAGCTCTGGCATATTCATTGTATATGTTTGTTGTGAATATACCGGGATCATCTGTGCCGAGTACTACAGGAGGTAACAGAACTTTTTCTTCTATACCGTTTACCCATCTGCATAGGTGGTATTCATTCAGATGCTTGTAATAACTGATTCTTACATTACTTGTTGGAAGTGCTTCAATCACTATGCCTTTGATACCCATTTCGTTCAGAATCAAATTCTGTAACAGATAGACTTCATTGGCATTGAATATTTTATCTACACAGATTTCAATAGGTTTATCGTATAGCTCCGGATTTCCTTTCATTCTGTGATAATAGGACCAGATTTCTTTAATGACTGGATTTTCCTTCAACAGTTCTCTGATTTGTTTTTCTTCCTCAATGGATTCAGTTCTGTACCAGTCATCAGTGGGAGAAACATAATCCTGTTCTAGATAAAGGAATGGATTATATTTTCTCATTTTCCAAGCTTCTGCTAAAATATAAGGAGGATAATTGGTCCCATAAATTTTATGTGAATATTCAGCTATTTCGTTTTCTATTAGCAGAACGGCTTGCTGAAGTTCCATGCATTTGGTTTGCTTGATGAGATACCATGCAAATACAAGATCATCCAGCCATTCTCCTTGGCTCATGATGCAAATTTGTCCTACTCGTTTCATCCATAAATCAGGTGAAATACCAAGGGCTGTACAATGTCCTATTCTATCGCTGGTGTGCAACTCCAAAAAAAACATTGCCTCATAAATGTTTCTTATCCCTGTTAGAATATGTCGAAAATCCTCTCCGGCATGGTAGGTACATCTTTCAATTCCCCTCATCCTTAAAAAGCGGAAAGTATGGGCAAAAACATCAGGACCTGCATCAAATTCGCTGGCTGCTGCGTCAATGCCTTTGATAAGTTTTCCTGCTTGAGTACCTTTTTGGATAAAGATAGCCAATGCCATCGCTTTTCTTTTAAGTTCTTGTCTTAAAAGTCTATGCCTGATAGGGAGATTTCGTTCATTATCTTTTTTCTTGATGAAATGAGCAATCAGAACGAGTTTTGTATTATTCAGAAATTTACAGTTCTTTTGGGCTTTTTGGAAACCTTGTACTATTCTGGAGGTTAGCAAATGGATTTTAAAGCTGTTTTCAGCTGGTGAAAATCTGCCTTCTATCAAATTTAGGTAGCTGATAGGTCCTCCTCCCGCCAGTTGGAGAAAACGTTGGGTATAAAAGGTTTCAATACTGTATCTGAAAGAATTTTCTGTAATCAGTTGGAACTGGGGGAAACCTGTTTGTGAGCGTTGCATGACTGCCAGCCTGTGAGCTATTCCCTTTATCAGTAAATAATGATGAAGCCAACTGGCCAGATAGCTGTCGTTCTTACTTTCCAGCTCATGAAAAGTTACCAGGAAGAAAATGATTTCATCCAATATGGGTGGAAGTTTAAAATCGAAAGAAGTACTTCTGATAAGATTTTCCAGCTCAAAATCGGAGATATAGTTCTTAGATGGGTTTTGTATGAATTCGTTGTTGATGGCTATCTTATATAGAATAGCCGATCTTAGTTGTTTGGCATTCTTTAGGCGTTCCAGTAATTTAAGTGGTGTAAAATCGGCTATGGTTTGTTCCGTTAGTTTTCTGACAGCAGCTTTGGTGTTATATACCTCCATAAAGTCTTTCAGAGTTTTGTATGGATTATGGATCATATATTGCCATATTGCATCCGATTCGGTTGAACCATTTAAGTGTATATGCAGGTCATTAAGCCCCTTGTTTTCATCCAGTAGGTAGTTTAGTTCCGGAATATATGCAATTGGCTGAGCTGTATGAATAAACTGAATCAAAATTTCATTGATAAAGTCAATAAGCGTATTTTTAGATGATAATAGGGATATTCTGAATTTATCCGATACAAAGGCTGCAATGAAAAAAGTTGGAGGAATAAAAGATATTACTTCCATCCATGTCTCAAGTTTTTCTTTTTGGACGAAAATGGATCCGTTTTTTCTGCATAGCAGGTCATTTGCAATCAATCGGGGCATTCGATAAAGGAATTCGGCCAATGAATGATACCGATTTAGGTACATTTCTCCCATACTGTCATAGAAAGCATCATTTTGTATCGGATTTTCGAGTCTTTCCATGGCAATCAGTCTGGCTTTGATTTTATTGAATGGGATGGAATATCTTAGGCTTCCATTCCGTTCATATTCAAACAGACTTTCATTGTCACAAAGGATTTTAGTTAGAATCGGAATCATAATTTAATGTTCTTGATTCTTTTATTTCTATACTGCATAGATAATTGTAAAAGAACAGAAGATCTTTATATTTAGTATAATCTCTTATGATAGGGCCTGTGAATGTCTTTTTTTTACGTCTTCCTGCCCTGATATATTCATCATTTTGATATTTTGCGATGGAATATTTCTCCTTTTTGTGTATCAGTTCCGTTCTCTCTTGTTCTAATTCAATGCTACTCATATCATTATCTAGATAGATAATTATTTTTTGGTAATTTTCGTCTATGTAATAAGTAATAAAAGTTGAAATAGAGTTAGTGGAATGAGTATCTATCCATTGTATTGCTTTATTGATATTATGTATATTATTCCTTAATTCTTTGTTTTTGCGAATCTTGGTCATTATATAATTTCTTGTAGTTGAATATTTATGAAGTTCCCAGTTGGTCTCAATATCCTGATTGTGAATGATATTTTCGATAAAAGGACTGATAAACTTTTTTAGGAGAGGACAATTTATTATCCATTGATAAAACCCTAGCTGCTTAAGCGTATGATTTCCGCTTTTGTAAAGTGCTTCTACATTGTTTTTAAATATGCTATCTATATCTTTACTTGTATTCAGATTGGCAAATGTATAGTTATTTTCAATGGCATTTTCTACGAGGACTGCATTTAGGAAGCCTATAATGTAAGCATTCATTTTTTCTCCGACATTTGTATAGAGCTTGCTCCTGTCTATATTTACCATGGTAAAATAACTTCTGGTAAAAATACGTTGTAATAGTTGTGCTGAGATATTTTGATTGAGTAGTAGTCCTTTATACTTTGACTGCCAGATTAATATGTCATGCACAAGATTGTTAATGGCATCGTTATCATAGAATTCAGCGAAAGGAAGTGTATCATTTTCTATTGATTGTTTTGTTTCTACGGGTATTTGATTAAATATGTTATTGGGCTCTATGTAAGATCTGTATTGCATAAGCTTACTTAGAATTAGGCTAATACTGTTTTGTTGTTCATTGGTTATATCTAGTAGAGTGATGTTGCTTGTTTCCAGATGGAAGAGAATGTCTCTGATAGTCGCAAATAGTTTATAGATGGATGCAAACACTGTCTCGTATTGCATTTCGTTCTGTGTGCCTTCCAGTAACAAGGAAATATATATGCTTTCATCGTTTGTTTGTAGCAATGGCAAATAATCAATAACCATAGTCCCTGCCATGGTCTTATCCTTCATGTTGAAATAATTGCTATATTCTCTTTGGCAATATGCTTGAGCCAGTCCTATGCATTTAGTTAGATCGTCATTATCGTTCAGGCATGCAAAGTTAATGAATTTGTTTATGACTTCGATTTTATGACCACCTTCAAAGGTCTCTGTTGCGTATTGTACATAACATAATCGTAGCCAAAAGTCAAAGATTTGGAAACTGTTTTTTTCAGCTTGGATGTTATAGAGTGATCCGATTGTCAATAGTGCTTTGTTCAACGTTTCATCGTTGGTAGAAGGCATAAAATTGCTTCCTCCAGCTAGAAGATTGTTATGAATCAGGAATGATTGCATTTCTACAGTATAGAAAGGGTCTATTGTGATTAATTTTTTCGCATTGGTGGCTTTTTGATTGATGTCATTCCAGAATATATTGGCCATCGCGGTTACAATGCTATTCTTATTTTTGAGATTGACAGGTTCGGATTGCTGATAGATGTTATAGTTCTTGATCAGGTATAATAGGCGAATCTGGCTCCTGAGTGATAGGGACTTTAAGAACAGAAGTATACTGGTTAAAACTCTTGTGTTGAATGTTGGAAGATTAAGTACTTTTAATAGTCTTGTGTAAGAATCATTTAAGTCAATCCCTTGCCTTTCCTTTTGCTCTTCAGAGAAGTATATCCTTATAATCGAGTTGTCTTCCTCAATGACTTCGTTGATGGTATGTAATTGAATTCGATATTCCGGTTTTAGAATTTTCAGTAGATATTGATTCTCCAGATGATTGATTATATTTGAAAATTCTTCTTCGTTACGTTTGGCATAGTTACGTTCTTTATTGAGGAAATCTCCGTCAAAACATTTCCAAGAAGCTTTTCTGACCAACTTCCCGTATAATTCCAGATCACCGGTCAAAATGCAGATGATTTGTTCGGTTGTCAGGTATTTTCTAATTACTTCCAGAAGTTCATATCCTTTTTGGAAGTTTGTGTCAATATCATCGAAGGAGATGACAAAACATGTTTTTTGTAATAATCTCAGTGATTTTCTGATATATTCGTGGAATGAGTCTATTAAGTTGTTCGAGGCTTCCGCTCTTTCCATACCTTGCATGGAAATAAATAGTTCATCATCCCAGTTCTGATAAATGTTTTCATTTCCGATTCCATCAATGAAGGGAAGGCCTTTCAACAATTTCTTATAAATTGATTTATATTCTTCCAGGCTGTCTTTTTCGATAGAGTTTTTTTTCCATGGTTCTTCTTTGAGAGATTCCTCTACAATTTGATGAATGGCAGCAATGATATTTATAAAAGGATGTTGTTTACAGTCAATGATGGAGGGATCGATAGGGCGTAGGCAGATTACATCTTTATAATGCTCTCTGATTCGTTTTAAAGTGGAAAGTAGGAAAGTCGTTTTTCCTGCACCTCGGTTAGCAAAAATGGATATAGTATTATGTACGATTTTCCGGTCTTCTGGTATATCACTTGGTGTATATTCTCTTGCTTTTGTGTATTGGGTATGGAATATTTCAAGAATTTGATTCATCTGTACCTGATGAATCAGGTTTCGGTCATTACAAACCATTGCATCTGAAAACTCCGATTGTGAGAGTCTCAATTCTACTATTATTTTATCAGTTTCCATTGAGTATAAATTTATTATAGGCTATAACAATTTCGTTAATTTGGGTTTCTGCATATCTTTGCGCTTCTTTGTAGCAGATGAAAGCGCCGGATAGTGTAATATAGATACAGTATGAAAAATTTTGATTGACAGACATTAATATAGCACAGCATATTATTGCCAGGATGAATGAGAAATATAAACCTTCAAAAACAGCTTGCATGACCCAGAAGCGGTTTAGATGTTTGATAGTAGCTTCTGCGTCAGCACAATGTCTTAGCTTTAACCACATACTTGTATAATATAATTTTAAAATACATTCTTCTTCGTTGATGAAACTATTTATTTCATTAGAATTGTTTCCTCCGTTTTTTTCGATAAATTTCAAAGTCCTTATAAAGATGTTAGCGAAGCATCTTTCTTTATTGAGTAAATTGAGCATAGCAAGACGTATGTTTTTTCCTGCAGCAAAAGATAATAGTCCACATATATAAATGGCTCCGATGCAGGTGATGATTTTAAGAGGAGTATTTATTGTATTGAAAAATAGAGGTGAAATATTTAAGTAATCCACTGTGAAGTAGATAATACTAAAAGTTAATCCTCCCGATACGATAAATGAAAAGTCGAAGAAATTTAATGCATCGGAAATTTTGTCTATTATTTTAGATATACTTTCGTTCATGCTTGTCTATTGTGTGTTTTTGGGGATAGCAGTAGATTTTACAGTTTGAAATGCTGTATATTTGATTTTTTTGTTTAGAGCTATTATTTTACAGATTAATCTTTGTTGTTGCTTAATAATAATGTAGAAAGTGCCTGAACTCTGTTTATCAGAGCGCAGACACTTTCTACAGAATTGATTGACGAGGTTTCAGTAGAAAGCTGCCACCCCATTTAATTTTTAATTATTGACTATTTCGTTGAGTACATACTTTCATAATACTTCTGATAGTCTCCGCTTGTCACGTTGTCCATCCATTCCTGGTTGTCCAAATACCACCGTACGGTTTTTTCGATACCTTCTTCAAACTGCAAACTCGGTTCCCATCCCAGTTCCTTTTGCAGTTTGGTAGAATCGATGGCATACCGCATGTCGTGACCCAAGCGATCCGTTACGTAGGTAATCAAGTCCATGTCTTCCCCTTCCTTTCTGCCCAGTAGACGGTCTACAGTGTTGATCACCACCTTGATGATGTCAATGTTCTTCCACTCGTTGAATCCGCCGATGTTGTAGGTCTCTGCAATTTTTCCGTTGTGGAAAATCACATCAATGGCACGGGCATGGTCTTCTACATACAGCCAGTCGCGTACGTTTTCACCTTTACCGTATACCGGCAGCGGTTTGCGGTGACGGATGTTGTTGATGAACAGCGGAATCAGTTTTTCCGGGAACTGATACGGTCCGTAGTTGTTCGAGCAGTTGGTTACAATGGTCGGCATGCCGTACGTATCGTGGAAAGCCCGTACAAAGTGGTCGCTGCTGGCTTTGGAAGCCGAGTAGGGACTGTGCGGATTGTATTTGGTATCTTCGTAGAAGAAATCCTTTCCGTAAGCCAGATGATGCTCCGATGAGGAAGCTGTGGTGGTAAACGGCGGTTTGATGCCTTCCGGATGGGTCAGTTCCAGGGCACCGTATACCTCATCGGTAGAAATGTGGTAGAAGCGTTTTCCTTTGTATTTCTCCGGCAGAGCTTCCCAGGTTACTTTGGCTGCTTGGAGCAAGCTCAGCGTTCCCATTACGTTGGTACGGGCAAAGGTGAACGGATCCTTGATGCTACGGTCTACATGGCTTTCGGCTGCCAGGTGAATAATACCGTCTATCTGATACTGCTGCATCAGTTCCTGCATCTTTTCATAGTCGCAGATGTCTGCTTTTACAAACACATAGTTCGGCTGGTTTTCGATGTCTTTCAGATTCGCCAGATTACCTGCATACGTCAGTTTGTCCAGGTTGATGATACGGTATTCCGGATACTTGTTTACAAAAAGACGCACCACATGGCTTCCGATAAATCCGGCACCGCCGGTAATCAATATGTTACGTTTGAATGTAGCCATAATAAGATTATTTGAGGGTTAATTATTCTTTGTCAAGTGTTCGATGCAAACTTTCAGCGAATCTGTCCAGTAAGGGATACGAATTCCGAAAGCTTCTTTAATTTTAGTTTTGTCCAGTACCGAGTAAGCCGGACGTTTCACCGGACTGGGGAATTCGTCGCTGTGGCAGGGCTGGATGTTACAATGGGTATTTCCAGCCAGTTCTGCAATGACTTTGGTAAAGTCATACCAGGAACAGACCCCTTCGTTGCTGAAATGATAAATGCCGGTCTTGCTGTATTCACTTTGAGACTGTTCAGTTACATAGTCATCCAGAACCGTTTTGATGGCGACAGCCAGGTCGTAAGCATAGGTTGGTGTACCTGTTTGGTCAAACACCACGTTCAGCTGGGGTTTGGTAGCGGTCAGGTTCAGCATGGTCTTGACAAAGTTCTTCCCGAATTCCGAATACAGCCAGGCCGTGCGGATGATGACATACTTGCAGCCTGTAGCTTTGATATTCTCTTCTCCTTCCAGTTTGGTCAGTCCATACACACCGGTCGGTGTACCTTTCTGATCTTCGCGGCAAGGGGTATTGTACGGATCACCTCCGAATACATAGTCCGTAGAAATCTGTATCAGCAGTCCTCCGGATTTTTTCATTGCTTCGGCCAGTATGTGAGGAGCTGTGGCATTAAGTTTCCGGCACAATTCCTTGTCACTTTCTGCCTTGTCTACATTGGTGTAGGCAGCACAGTTCACGATGCAATCTATCCGATGCTCTTGTACCATGTCTTCCACAGCCTTTGCATCTGCGATGTCCAGCAGGGTTGTTTCCATCCCTTCAACTTCTACAACATCAGTAAATAAAAAGTTATATCCCGTCTCCTTACTGATGATACGCATTTCGTTTCCAAGTTGACCGTTTGCACCGGTAACAAGTATATTCATATTTTTATCTTATTAAGAATTAAGTATTTCGCAATCTATTTTCAGAAAGGACCGAATTCGAAGGGAGAATCGAAATCCTTCAGCAGCGGATGTTTGGTATCCTTCTCGCTCAGGATTGCTTTATCGGTCGGAATCTGCCAGTCGATGCCCAGACTTTCATCCAGGATGCTGATTCCCCCGTCCGCTTCGGGATGATAGAAATTGTCGCATTTGTACTGGAAGATGGCTGTTTCGCTCAGTACGGCAAATCCGTGGGCAAAGCCTTGCGGGATGAAGAACTGGCGATGGTTTTCTTCCGTCAGTTCCACGGCCACATGCTGCCCGTAGGTGGAACTTCCCTTGCGGATGTCTACTGCTACATCCAGTACTGCCCCCTTCACGCAGCGTACCAGTTTACTCTGTGTATAAGGTGGACGCTGGAAATGCAGTCCGCGCATCACCCCGTAAGACGACATGCTTTCGTTGTCCTGCACAAAATTAATTTTGCCAACTTTTTCTTCAAATTCCCGTTGCGAGAACGATTCAAAGAAATAGCCTCTGGCATCCTTAAAAATACGTGGCTCTATAATCACCACACCCTCTATCGCTGTTTTAATAACTTCCATCTTAAAATGAATAGATTAATCTCTACACTTTTAATTTTTAACTATTAACTTTTAACTGGTTAATCCAAGTTTGCTTGTCCGGTCCGTTCCACTTCGTCAATTACTTTCAGCAGATACTGTCCATACTGGTTCTTCAGCATCGGTTGAGCTTCTTCACGCAGTTTGTCGGCTGTAATCCATCCTTTGCGGTAGGCAATTCCTTCCAGACAGGCCACTTTCAGTCCCTGTCGTTTTTCGATAACCTCGATGTAGGTGGAAGCTTCCGCCAACGAGTCGTGGGTACCTGTATCCAGCCAGGCAAAACCACGGCCTAAGGTCTGTACTTTCAGTTCTCCGTCTTCCAAGAAACGCTGGTTTACGGTCGTGATTTCCAGCTCTCCACGCGCAGATGGTTTGATGTGCTTAGCCACTTCTACTACCTTGTTCGGATAGAAATACAAACCTACTACGGCGTAATTTGATTTCGGATGCTGTGGCTTTTCTTCGATAGAGAGACAGTTCCCTTCCTTATCGAATTCAGCTACGCCATAGCGTTCCGGGTCGCTTACCCAGTAACCGAATACCGTAGCCTTCTTTTCTTCTTTTGCTGTACGAACTGCTTCACGCAGCATGGCACTCAGTCCGTTTCCGTGGAAGATATTGTCTCCCAATACCAGACAAACAGAATCATTCCCGATGAATTTTTCCCCGATAATGAAAGCCTGAGCCAGTCCGTCCGGTGACGGCTGTTCGGCATATTCAAAACGCACTCCGAAGTTACTTCCATCCCCTAACAGGCGTTGGAAACCGGGCAGGTCGTATGGCGTGGAGATAATCAGTATCTCGCGGATACCTGCCAGCATCAATACCGAGATAGGATAGTAAATCATCGGTTTATCGAACACAGGAAGCAGCTGTTTGCTCACTCCTTTGGTAATGGGGTAGAGGCGGGTACCACTACCTCCAGCTAATACGATTCCTTTCATCTTGCGTATTTTTGATAAATTATGGATGTTTGTTCAGCTATATTGTCCCAATTGTATTTAGACATATCATAATTAATATGCTGGAAATGGGTAGAAATATTTTTCTGTAATTTTCCGGCTAGTTCATCTATATCACCTACTTTAAAATATACATCTTTATCTAATCCCACTTCTAAATTTGCTGGTATATCACTTACAATCACCGGTAAATGATAACTCATAGCTTCTAATAGAGCAATTGGTAGCCCTTCGTGTGATGAAGGTAATACAAAACATCGAGTATGTGTCAAAAGAGAATGTAACTTTTTCCCTTTGATAAACCCGGTAAGTATTACTCCATGTTTTTGGGCCATTCTTTTAAGATTTTTAGAATAATCATCTTCAAAGTCTGTATCACCCGCTAATACCAGTTTACATTCTTGAGTATCTATTTTAGAGAATGCTTCTACTAGATGATGTAGATTTTTTTCAGGGACGAAACGACACATGCCTAGGATGTATTTACCTTTTTCAATGCCCAGTTCATCAAAATATTCTGGAAAATCACAAATCTCAGGGTCCGGTACTCCATTATAAATAAGATGACAGTCTTTGCGATGATATTTACGTATGAGGATATCATTGATTACATTTGAAATGACTATCACATCATTGGCAAACATTGTTCCCATTCGTTCCCCTAATTTCAGCATTGCTTTTGCCGCAAAACCCCACTTGTCACGGTCATAGTCCGGTCCATGATGGGTAAAAATAACCTTCATTCCGAGTAATCTTGCCAGTGGAGTAAGGAGGGCAGGACCAATGGCATGTATATGAATTATATCCGCTTTCAATGTTTTGGCTTTCAGTATGGCTTTGAAAGTATGTATGATAGCTTCGAATGATTTCTTTTTGGGCGTATCAATATCTATTAATTTTACTCCTTTCCATTCGGAAAGTGAATCGTGCACATAAGTACTTCTACGTATTACGGTAGTATCAATTCCTTTCGCTGCAATACGGGGGAAGAGCTCTTCGCAATGTGTTTCTACCCCTCCCATTATATTAGGTATTCCACGAGTCCCGGTTACAACAAGTTTCATATCTCAATTTATTGATTATCTATCAAAGTTCAAATCGCCTTGTTGCGGATCTTGACCGACATTACAATACTTAAAGTCCAAACAAGCTGGCTTGCCTTGCATTGAGCGAAGTTTATTCTTTAATGCCCATTTTAATGGATACTTGATATATTTGTGCATTACAGGACTTGCTGTACCAACCATCCAACAGTTTTTGGGGCATTTACGGACTTTTGCACGTACCTTGGCTGCCTGTTCACTGTTCCAAATTGTCATGAAATCTGCATCATGGATATTACCCATACTCCATGATTTCGGTGTGTCGCTTTCCGCAGGTTTCAGCTTGTCGTTAGATACGTTGTTGGGGTCGGCTGCTAATTTCTCATTATATTCAGCTACGGTTATGTCGTCACCATCCAGTTTCAGTTTGTTTTCTTTATGCTTGTCATCCATGCGAGTTTCAAGACCGTTGCAAGGCATAACCTCTCCCCATGGATCTATAAAGAAATTAGCTGTACCAGCTTCGCAGGGTAGCATACGTTTGCGTCCCTCTATATAATTAATAAGTCCCATGTTGAACCAGGCACGGAACCAACTTTTAGGACTCTTTTCTTTCAATTGCCATTCTATGAGTTGCCTGAAGTTTCCGCACACCTCATCATGATTGGTGATAACGTTATCTCCCTTATGAAAATAATAAGAATTGTGGAATGCGGCTGTCGCAAACTCTAATCCCATAGATAGAGAGAGTTGATAGAGTTTGAGCATGTCTCCCGAGTTATAGTTGCTCACAGTACAACCAAAACCAATATCCTTTAACCCCATATCCTGAAGAGTCTTCAATGTTTGGATAGCTTTATTAAAAGTACCTTGACGACCTCTTAGCTCATCATTCTTTTCTGCAAGTCCTTCAATAGATATGCGAATACCAATGTTAGGAAATTTTTTAGCTAAAGCTATTACTCGTTCATTAAACCATCCGGAAGTGGAAATTACGATGCGGTCAGTATGCTTGTAACATTCTTCTACAATTTCATCCAAGTCTTCACGGATAAAAGGTTCTCCACCTGTTAAATTAATAAATTTCAGTTTGGGTAATGACCTTAAGTCGGAAGCTTTAATCTCTTCCTTTTTGTCTGTTGGATTTTTCCAAATGTTACACATCACGCATCGCATGGGACACCGATAAGTTAGGATGATGCTTGCATCTGTGGGACAAGGAATGTTTTTGTTAGCCATAATATATTATTTTTTGTAGATTTCTAAGATTTGATTATAATAGTTTTCTGCGTTATATTTCATTTGTGATTGCTGTGCAATTAGTGCATAATTGAAACTGTGTTTCCACATCGCTTCTATTTTCTGAGCTAAATCAGCCGTATTTTTACTTTCAAATGTCATTCCGGTTATTTCATTTTCTATTAGTTCGGGGATGCCACCTATGTTTGCTCCTAATACAGGAGTACCTAAGCACTGAGCTTCTATCACAGATAGTGGATTGTTTTCATACCATTCAGAGGGGATGATTGAAAAACGGGCTTTTCCAACCAATTCTTTTATTTCATCCCATTGTTTGAAACCTACGAATTCAATATTAGAATTAGCAATACCTTTTAGTTCTTCTAGAAGTGGCCCTCCACCGATAATTTTAAGTTTGTAAGGCAACTTATTGGCAGCATCAATCAATGTTTTGACTCCTTTTTCATGAGATAGGCGTCCAATGAAACAATAATAGTCTCCTTTCTCAAAGTGCTGTCGTTGACATTTCGTTGTATCGATGAAATTACATAAAGGCACTAGCTTTTTCTGATTAAAACCGCCTTGTGCCATTTTTTGTGCCATAAATTTACTGGGACATATAAAAGTGTTTGTGCAGTTCTCAAGTCTTTTCATGTTCCATTTAATGGCTTCTTGGTAACCGATTATTGAGGCAAGTGTAGATCCTTTCATACATTTATATGTTTTGCAGGAAGTTTTATCACCATTGAAACATATTTCGCATATATCCTTTCCGTTACGAAGGCAATCATATCTTGGACATAACAATTTGTAGTCATGTAATGTCCATATGACTTTGATACTTCGTTTATGAGCTAATTCAGCAATAATAGGTGATAAATGAGTATGTATGTTATTCAGATGGACTATATCTGGTTTGAAATCGTTCAATAATTTGTTGAATTTATTTTTTACTTCTTTTGAGCCAAATGGACGTGTAAATGCCATTAACTTACTCATGTTGGTAGGGAAATATTTTTTCCAAGGTGTTTCCTGATTTTCCGGATAGTCCATGGCGAACACTGCCACATCATGTCCATGAGCTTTTAATAATTGCTCTAGATTGAGCATATATATGCAATCACCGCCACGGCGGTAGTAGAATTTGTTGGCCAGTAGAATCTTCATTTGTATATTTAGTCTCTAGTGCAAAGTCTTTTTAATATGTTTAATGACTTGATTCGTTCTTGTTCAAGAATTGCATTTACATTGGAGTAATCAATTCTTTTTTTATAGATGGAAAAGTCATTATAATCTGTTATTATTCTGTCTTCAAGTCCTGTCAATCTCAATATACTTTGATTACGACTACTTGTATTATTATTGGGTAATATTTCGATGAATTGCCTGTTGAAGTTGATTGCAAATGCTGTTCCATGAAATGAATCAGTGATGAAATACGAACAATTCTTTATGTATGAAAGGAAATCTCCTAAATCTGGTAAATATAAGAATTTTCCTCCTCTTTTGAATTGATGGAAAGTAGGAGAAACACGATATAACGGAAGTCCGACATGGTTTGCAAATTTTATTGCATAATCGCTTAGTACAGGATTATTATGCAATTGATAAACTAATACGTATTTTCCCTTTATGTTGTTTTTCTTAGAGGTATAAGTGTCCCATTCCTTTCCTGTCAGTAATAGGGTTGGATCTAGTACTTGCCCTATGCAGTTTATGTTGATTTCATTTAGTAACTGTACAGCAGAGTCTTCTCTCACAGCAATATTGTCGTATGTTGATAATAACCTTTTGTATTCCATAATGATAGATGACGTAAAATCTGTTCTACCAAAACTGGCTGCATAGGCTACTTTCTTTCCTTCCTTAACAAATGATAAAAAATAAGCTTCATCGTGTTTGCCGTTTAATGTTGGTCCCCAAACTTGATCACTACCGGTCATAAAGATATCTGCAGTCAACTGAGAAAGTTCTTGTATGTTCGCAAAGCGTTTAGTCTGTTTTAAATACTTTGAACGCATAATATTAAACTTTTTTTCAGCGTTGTATTCTTCAGGAAATCTTAATAAGACATATAAAAGACGCCTCAAAAAATTATTGCTCCATTTTTTTTTATTTTTTAAAGGCGTAAGAATTGCTTTTAATCCTCTTTCGTCATTGCGAATATAATTGATTATTTCACATTTATGTCCTAGCCATTCTATTGTTTTTATTGTTGCAATAGATTGCAATAGGGAACCATAATTGGAAGGAGCATGACGGGTAATTACTTTTACATCCATTAGTCCAATATTTTGTTTCTAAAATCCGGGAGTTTACAGAGTATACGGTAAAATAAAATTGGCATTCGTGGCATTTTTTCAGCAATGTGTTGTAATAATCTTCGCTGTTTTATTTCTGCTTTACCTGCTTTCACTAATTTATCTTCAGTAGTTTCTCCTCTAAAAAAAGGGACAAGCTGTTGTTTTCGCCATACGTCTTTTAATGAAAGTGCAGGTTCAACCTCTTTAAAACTCTTTTCTTCTAATATTAAATTAGGGATGTTTTTTAATAATTCAAATCCTTTTTCAGAATGTACAGTTATTAAAGTTTCTCCCCATTCATTTTCAGGTCTGATAGTCCAAGGATCCATCAAAGAAATATCAGCCCCGGTTTCAGAACCGTATGAGTCTCCACAAATGTCACATCCAGGTACCATCCATAAACGTCTTCCGAATGAAAGTTGAGCTGCACGGGAATAGGGCAGCTCGGCTTCGTTGATTTTTACGATTCCTGGCCATCCATTACCACGATAAGAAGCCATAAATTTAAGGCCTTCAGGAATTTTAGTTCCCATCATTTTTGCTAGAAATCGAGTGGAATCTAATGTCTTTTGTTGTTTACAAAAAATGCATACTGAAATAAGTTCTTTGCATTTATATTTTACTACTTTTGTTAATGCTCTGAGTTGGCAAGAAGTACCCACAATCATCAGTCTATTACATTCTTTTATTTTATTTATTTCCGTGCACAGCATAACTGAATGATATACTGAATTGGGTATATCATTGTATTGAGGAATATTGTCATGGGTATAAAATTCACCTTCAACATAAGGATATGTATCAGTCTTTTTAAAAGAGTAGACCCCATCAATGTAACCACTTCTTAATCCTTCAATTATTAATGTTTTGCAAACACCTCCTGATGAAGAATCGTGCCTAATTAGGTTATTATTGTTGAATCCAAAAAAGAATTTCTTTTTAGAAAAATTATCAAAGTAGTGTTCGTAATCAATTTTTTTATTAGCAGGACATATATTGACACACTTCTTACATAAGATACACTTGTTGGTATCTATATGTATTTCATGAAGAGCGCTTTTTAATTGGGTAAAAGATATTGCGTTCTTAGGGCATACAATTTTACATATACCACATTGCTGGCAATATTGGTATTTATATTGTATTTTTCCTGAATTGATGAAAAGCATAAACTAATCAAATATAAATGATTTCAAAGCATCCAAATAACCATGCCCAAATTTTAAATCAGGTTCCATATAGTTTCCTTCTCCCCATTCATTCCATGCGTTGAGAAAGATAACTTTATGATCTGCATCCTTTTTTTCAATATATTTATATGTTTCCTCTATAAGATTTAAAAATAGTTTTGGTGTTGAACCATAATATATCGTAGCACGTTTCCCTGCTCTAGCAGTTCTGTCAAAGCCTGGGGTTATAATAGGATAGCAATTTGTCTTAAAATTATCATTATTGTTTAAATATTTAATAATCTCTTTGTAGTCAAATTTCATCAACGAAAGCCCCAGTTTCCATCCAAATAATGATTTCAATTTTTTTTTGTATATTGATCCTGAGACTTTTGTTTCGGCTTCGTATTTATTGTTATTACAGACACCATCTAAGCCTAAATTTATAACTGTTTTATAGTTAGCTCCTTTCCCGGTTAGTCCTATAAAATAAATTCCATCAAGTCCATTGTCTTGTGCTAACTTATTCCATTGCTCCATAAATTCTTTTATGTCCTGAAAATCCAATGGAGAATAGATGATAAATATCGGTTTATTTTCAATTCTGATATACCTATGATCTTTAAAAGCAGGAAGGCAGTAATTGAAATGTGCGATATTATCTTCAATCCCCGGGTATAATTGTTTTGCTATCATTGTATCATTACCGATTGTAGATTTTTTTTCCCAAGTCTTTGTTGTCCAATCATGATTTGCCCATCCTAGGCAAAATGGGAAATCAGGCTTTCCTGTTTTAAGTACATTTTCAAAGGGCTTTTCTAAAAGCATTTTACCATTACCAAACCAATAATGCCAATACATAAAACCTTCTACTCCTGAATCCTGAGCTAATTGAGCTTGAGCTTCTTGTACTTCAGGTAATCTGAGATCATAAAAGCCTAAATCTGCAGGAATCCTTGGTTGATAGTGTCCTTTAAAAAGAGGTTTTGCTTTAGCTACATTAGTCCATTCTGTAAAACCTTTTCCCCAATATTTATCATTCTCCGGTATTGGATGATATTGTGGCAAATAAAATGCAATGACTCTTGCTTTTTTCGATTGATTATTTAAACTCATACTGAATAGTTATATATATTTATATATTTTTTACAAATTTGTTTCCAAGAACTTTCTCCATCTTTATTGTCTTTCTTTATGTTTTCTTTCATAGTTTCTCTTAAACTATGATTGCGAACTAATGATATAATAGAGTCCGCTAAAACTTTAGAATTACATTTTTCTTCAATTAAAATACCGTTATGTCCATTTTTTATTTTTTCTCCTAATCCACCAACTTTTGTTGCCATGATAGGAATATTTAAGGCTAAAGATGTTTGAATAACCCCACTTTGAGTTGCATCTGTATAAGGGCATACTGTAAATAGTGAATTGTTTATTAATTTAGCAAGTTCATCCATTCCTATATATCTATTATATATTAAGATGTATTTCAAATTTTGATATTTTGAGATATCAAAATAGTATTTTCCACTTCCAGCTATAACGCATTTTAAGTCAGGTAATATTTTATGAACTTCAACCATCGCTTCACATAAATATTCAATTCCTTTATATGGAGAAATCCTACCAAAAAATATTATTTGCTGTTCGTTTTTCTTTTGTTGAGTGTTTAAAAATAAATTAATGCATTCATAGTTGCCTAATTGATTGATGAATATTTTTTTTGTGCTTATTTTATAGTGTTTGATAAAATCAATCTTTTGAGATTGATTAAGTAGTATTATTTTGGGTATCAGTTTAAAAGCAATTTTACGATAAAATTCGCGAGTAATATTTTTCTCTCCAGAATGTAGAAATGGATCATGTAAAGTAAGCACCATTTTTTTCCTAAAGAATAAATAGAGTAATAACTCAAGATTGTTGGGAGGAAGTGTAAAATGAATTATTTGTGGCTTTATTTTAAAAAGAAAATATATAAATTGTATAATCAATATTATATTTTTAATGTGATATACTGATTTATGTGGTCTATTTAATATAAAAACTTTTTCTAAGTTTAGATATTTACTATAAAAATTGAATTCTTTGTAAATATTAGCATTAAAAATGCCTGTCTTTTTTATTTGTTTCCTTATGTTTATAAGGCTCGATTTTAGTTGAAAACTGTTAATTGGTAAAACATAATAAATTTCATGCTCTTCTTGTAACCCTTTAATTAGAGGGAAATCACAATCAGTAAATGGTAATGAGCTATAATATACGATTTTCATACTTATCTTTTTATTGAATCAAATATTGAAATATATGGATAAAATAATTCAGGATATGAAGTATTAAGTAAACCTTTTAATTTATATAGGTAAAGGATAATATAAAAAGCAAATAAAATTTTTGACGAAATTTTATATTTCAAATAGTTATAAGATAACATAAATGAGACGGCGTATCCAGTTGTAAAAAATTCAGCTACTCTTTGAAAATTAGCAAGTGATGGAATTTGAAAAAACTTAAGGAAAAATGTAAATATGATATAGCAATTCATAAATATATTTACCTTTAACATTAGCTTTTTTTTGTTTGTAAAATCTAATGACGACTTTGCTATAATATGTCTAGTATATAGAAACGATAATAATAAAATAATAGAGAAAAGAAATGAAATTATCTGAGATAATAGAGAAATTTCTGTATAGCCTGATTTTTCTACATCAGAGTATACTACTAGATTTGTTGCTAAATCAGGTAGTAATGGATTAATTAATACTGCGAAACCTAAAACTGCTAGTGACAACATATCGGCTATTGTATTTCCTAATAGTGATAACATAATTAATATTATTGCAGCATAGGATTTTATTTGTAGCGAGAGAAAAGGAAGAATTAGAGAAACTATTATAGCTGATTTGTGAATGCTGCATGCAATTATTGTTACTATAGTACAAGCTAAAAATTTTTTTTCTAAAAGATAATATATACTCCAACAGAATATACCTGCAGCCAATTGTAATCTTACAGGGAATATAAGGTTAGATACCATTATCATGGCAAAGGTCATAATAGGTTTTGATGGAACCAGTTTATATGATAGTTTTGCCCAACTTCCGACAATGAATAGATTTGTAACTAGAAGAAATAGAGTATAATTCCCGAAAATCTTTATAATGCAATTTAATAACATATATCCAGATTCCATTCTTTCTCGTCCATTGCCGTATCTGTCATAATTGGTTATATTATCCCAATCTGCATGATTGAAACAATATTCAAATTGCTCCCAGTCAGTTCCGGTTTCCCATCTTAGCCCCCGAAATAATACAAATACAAGGACTAAAAATGTTAGTAAAATCAATTTATTCTTTTGAGAACATTTTGAAACATCTGCAAATGAACAAATTAATAAGAAAGTATATAATGCAATATATATAAACATGATATCTGTTAAGCGTTTTTTGAATTTAAAGCTTTTTGAATAAACTTCATTGCTTTCTCTCGTTCTTCATCGATTTTTAAATTAATTTTATTCCAGTCTATGCTGTTAGAATTTATTTTTATGTCAAATAGTGTTAATAAAGAATCAAAACGTGCATTCCCTCTTTTTTCATTTCTGATTAACGTAAATGGCTTATTGAAAATGATGGAAAAAATGAGTCCATGATAAGAATCTGTTACTATATGTTGGGCGTCTTTAAAAGAACGAAGCCATTGTTCAATAGATACACTTCCATCTAATTTGGTTTTGAAAACCTCTAATTGTTTTTCTGAGGCAAGATGTTGGATGATATTATCTTTTTGAAGTGTATTATCAAGAATGTAACAGAATAATTCTCCAGGGCATGGCTTTGTACTTCCTGAATCAATGAGTTTGATGTATTCGTTTTTTGTAAGAAGGAAAGTAGGATCAATAACTTGTATAGCCTGGGGAGAAGTCCATTGATAGCTTTTAAATAACTGTAGCGCTGAATCTTCGCGTACAGATGTGGTCTTAAATTGTTTGTATAGCTTTCCAAGATTCTCAATTTCTTTAGAGGTTAATTCATTCTTATCACTTCCTAAAGAAACACCATAGGCAATCTTTATGTTTCCTTCTTTTACAAAGTCAAAAAAATAAGTACTTAAACCATATTGTTTAGTCATTGCTTTTCGCCAAACTTGATCTGAGCCAACGATATAGGCGTCATAATGGGGTAATTTATATAAATCATTTTTTTTTGTTATAATATGTGTATGAGGAATGTATTTGGTATAGAATAATTCTGCATTTTTGTTTTTTCGATTAGCTTCTTCTTTTAAATGTTTTTCTACAAAAATATGTTTTTTGTTGTCAATAGTTATTTTTTGTAGTATTCGCCATATATAAGAAAATGGTAATTTATACCAAGGTAATTGATAATTAAATCTTAAATTAATATGTTCAATCTCATATCCTGCTTTTTGAAGGAATGATACAAGTGCATATCTTTGTAAATTCCCTCCATAATTTGCATCAAAAGGAAGATTTAATAATGCTATTTTCATTTTCATGTATTATAAATAGTAATCATTCTATTTCTGCCATGGCAATTTATCGGCTGCTTTCAACCAATATAAAATGTCCGCAAGAAAATATTTGTTTAAACATTCCGGTTTATTAAGACATAGAAGAAAAAACTTTATTTGCAGTCCTTATTATGAAGAATATATTCAAATATGTAACATCAGGTAATCCTGATAGGCTGTGTTACTCAATTTACAGCTTCAATTAGCGAAAAATTAAAGCCTAAGTTTGCTTTTATCCTCTCTACTGCTTTCATCTAATTCTTGAGTAGCAGCTTTACAAGGTAAGTTGGTAGTTTATCGGTTATCTGGACTTTTGTAAACTTGGGGCGACCTGAACAGTTTTGTAAGCATCCAATTCTGGGGTACCACCTTTCAGGCGAGCGCTGGAGGGCGCTCGCCAAAAAATTGTGCCACAAAATTAACGATTTTTATTGGTAAATTGTCATTGGAAGCA
>JAETRQ010000019.1 GCA_021770095.1 Eubacteriaceae bacterium
GATAGTGATATCAAAAGTTGAGACTTAACTTTTGATACCCATGATAGAAATATAGTCTATTGTCACACATTTTTCCCTCACAGTCGAGGTACGCACTATCTACCGTTTACGTTTCATCTTCGTCATTCCTGCATAAATGGCCTTGCAACCCCTCAAACTCCTCCCATATGAGATGCTCTTCTGGTTCTACGATTTCTCCGGTTTTAACATTTACAACCACACGGATATCCACATCCTGCATATGCCCATGATATAACCATCTGCAAAAAGGTACATGACCACATTTTTATTATATCTTGCCCCCCACTTTAAAACAACCGAAAGTTTCCCTTTCCAAACCGTGTTTTTCATCTCGCAGATTTTTGCATCCAGATGGACATGAATTCATGGGCTCCCATAGGATAAACTCATATACAGGCCGGGCAGATATATCTCTTATGAGATATATCTGCCCGGCCTGTATATACTTCTGTACTATATCAATTATATTTGTTTATCTGACAGTTTTTTTCCGAAAATGAAGGAAAATGCCGGCGGAACCTGCAATCAGGAAAAGTACGGCATACATTGCAGTTCCTGCGGTATCGCCTGTCTGCGGCGATGTTATCTGGGTGGTGCCGCTTTCAGCGCTTTTGCCACTTCCTCCGGAACTTCCGGTACTTCCGCCATTTCCGCCGGTAGTTCCGGCATCTTTATAGGTAATTGCGTAGGTAGAGAAGCGATCTGTCTCGATGGTAATTGTATCTGCACTGTCATCGAGATCCGGAAGGAACTCTGCCTGGCCGTTATGTATGCGGACTACGCCAAAGGTTCTTTCCTTTGCGCTGTTCTTCAGGCTGTCCGGCACGGCAATGGTGAGCCGGATCTTTCTGGCGGTCTCGCTTACGCCGCTGCGGTTTTCCCCTATCAGCTTGTAGAGATTGATGTCAAGATACTGGCCGACCTTATATCCGTTCAATGCTGTCTTCACAGCGGCCTTATCCTCGCTGCTGACTGTGGCTGCGGCATCTTTTACATCAAGAATAATTTTAATCTCTGTTCCATTTGCTGCCTGCTGCTTCTCTGCTTCTGTCAGAATAAAATCTGCCAGTTCTTTCTGAGAAGTTGAAATCGTCATATTGGGGGTATTTTCCCCTCTGGCAACTCCTTTTACCACTTCTGCAGGGGCAGGCTCGGGAGCCGGTGTGGGGGTAACCTCGCTTATGGACTCTGTTTTCACTGCTCCGCATACGGTGCAGGTGTAGGTTTTCACACCTTTTGAGGTCTCTGTAGGTGAAGTGGTGATCTCTCCGGCGTTCCACACGTGGGCCGCCTTGCCCGAAATCTCTTCCGTATGTGCACAGGTTGCCGCATGCCAGTGATAGCTGCCGTCTTTGCTCCATGCCGTGTCAAAGGTGTGTGTATGGGCAAGGACAGGCGCAATTTCATATCCGCATACGGTACAGGTCTGAGCCGTCTCTTCGGTGGCAGCCGGTCCTGCTATGTGCGGCTCTTTGTCCAGTATTGTGCCGCATACAGTACAGATTTTCCAGTGGTCTGACGAATCCTTTGCGTACTCTGCGCCTGCCGTGTGCGCATCTGTCCTGGGAATGGAGGCTGTCGTTCTGCCAAGCTCTCTGCCGCAGTCAGAACAGCTGGTGATAACGTATTTGGAGCCTTCTCCGCTGCAGGTGGGTTCTGTTATCACCTCATCCTTTGATGCCGGGCTGTGGGCTGACTTTGTTGTACTGTCAATTTCACCGCAGGTACACTCACTCCAGTGCTCTGATTCGCTGGAATTCTGTATTGTATATTCATGCACATGATTCCCGCCAAGGGCAGGTATGGTCTCTGTCCGAAGCTTCCGGCCGCATACAGAACAGAGATAAGTTCTCTCGCCGTCTTCTGTCTCAGTAGGAGGTATGGTTACCTCACTGCTGTCCTCCGTATGAGCGCTCTCGCTGAACTTTACACCGCAGTCCGGACATTCTTTCCAATGGCCGGTTTCATCCTCTGACCATGCAGCATCAAGATTATGGCCTTTTGCCGGAATGATTCTATGAACCGTGCTTATAAGCTCATTGCAGGCAGTGCATCTGACAACTTCATCGTAAGCGCCTGTCTCGGTACAGGAAGCCTGCGTCTCATTTTCCCGGACCGGTTCGCCTGGCGTGTGAGGAATCTTGTCAATGGTTTTCTTTTCACTGCTGATGACAGTACCGCAGACGGTACATTTTATGACTTCATCATAGGAGCCTTCTGCAGTACAGGTTGCAGGTATCTCATTCTCCCGGATCGGTTCGGCCGGTGTATGGGGAGTTTTTTCAATGGTTTTCTTTTCGCTGCTAATAACAGTATCGCAGACGGTGCACTTAATGACTTCATCATAGGAGCCTTCTGCAGTACAGGTTGCAGGTATCTCATTCTCCCGAACCGGTTCGCCTGCTGTATGAGCGGCAAGGGGTATTTCCGCGCCTTCTTTGATCAGATAGTTACATACGGAACAAACAGTGTCTGCTTCCTTGCCTTTCTCGGTGCAGGTTGCTTCCTTTGCATTGCCGGCAGATACTCCGGTATGGGCTGCGGAATCTCTGTAAGAGCAGACTTCACATACCCGATCATGGGTCTTTTCACTGCCTGTCCAGCTGCCGAATGTATGGGCCGTGATATCCTTTTTGCCAGCGCCGCATTTTATGCACAGCAGCCAGTGATTCTCCCCGTCGCTTCCGTATTTGTCGTCGTATTCGTGATCACAGGGAACCGGCTTCGGATAATCTGTAGTGGATACGATTAGAATATCCGAGGTGTAGATAAGATCGGTATCATATGTATACGTCAGAGGCGCACTAAGATTGGTAAATTTGCAGCCTGTGGCAAAGCTCTCACTTGCACCCTTTAAAAGCAATTTGTCGGGCGCCCCGATTGAACTGCCGTCACAATTGGTAATATCCACTAGATAGCTTTTCCCGTCCAGCACAACGATATTCCACATGTGTCCGCCTGCTCCGGTACCTCCTGCCATTACGCCAGTCACAGTATAACATTCAATACCGCTCAAATCGCAGAGGTATTGAAATGCTTTTGAATATCCCTCACAGACTACCTTCGTATTCTCATTTTTGTCAAATACCCATACAAGCTGCCAGGGATCGCCGTAAGGTGTACTGTCATCGGCTGCGGCATCATAATTATAGCTGGTAAGGGTACAGATTTCCTCGCAGAAAGCTACAATTTTATCATAGTCTGTTGATAAATCCGCATACTTTGACGCAATCTCCTGTGCATTTGATACGGCAGATTTTGCGGCATTGATCCTGGATGGATCTACAGACGTATAATAAGTTTTATCACCTATCACTTCAGTTGTACCGTCTGAATAATTTTCTGAAACTGCAAATGCCATAACAGCAGATGTTAAGTCATTCGGATAATATGAGTATCTGAATCCCACTGTTTTATCGCACCAGTAAAAATCCGCCGGCAGATCTACCAGTAAATAATTGAAAGCACTCTCTATCCCATTTGCAAGCGCCTCTTTATCATCAAACGGAGTGTCCCAATTAATTGTAATTCCGCTTGTCTTCGTTTTCGTGCCATTTGCTATGGCTTCGATTTCAGTTCTGAGCTGATCATAAATTTGACGAGTTGCTCCATCCAGATTATGGCCGTAATCCTTATAAGTGGAGATCCCTCCGCCATAGAAAAGCTGTTCTATGTACTGCCTTTCAAGTTCCTCACTGTCCGGCAGGCCTGTGGGCGCTGCCGATACCACTGATTCGGTTTCTGTCCTTCCGGGTGTAACCGGTTCCTGCACACTGGTTTTAGCTGCGAATGCAACATTTCCCAGGGGCGGTGCAGTCAGTCCCAATGCAAGTGCGAATGCCAGCACTGCCGCACTTAGTCGTTTGTTGATTTTCATTGTCTTTCCTTCCTTTCCTGTTTACTATTATTTTCTTATGTTCAGCTGTTAAATCCGGTTCTAAATCACTTCATTTGATTCCATTCCCCCCTTATTTTGTCAGATGACTCTTTACCGGCTATATATATAATCTTATCTATCCTTTTATATGTTTCTGCCGATTTCCTGCAAAAACAAATATCCCGTAGCCCATGGCTGTTCCTAAAACATTGTGGATGATATCATCCAGCTCGCATAAACCGCATTTCAAAAATAACTGCAGAATTTCTACCAGACAGGAACAGCACAGGCCGGTAAGCATTGTAATGAAAAACAGTATCCACATATTCGAATAAGGTTTTTCCATAATTGCGGGAAGCAGTGTGCCCACCGGCAGGAACATCAGAATGTTCAGCAGGATTTCCAGCACAAGCTTGAAACCATTCCTTTGGATTCCCCATTTGTAGGACCAGAATAGTTCCAGGCGCATCTGGGGCTTGTCCAGGGTTTCTCTTGTTAGTACGGCTCCACAGTAGATAAATATAAGGTAAACTGTCAGAAACCATATGGTAACTGCTTTCTTTTTGCTGATACCGAAAGGACGCAGTTTTACCAGTAATAGAAAATACAGGATAGATGTTATAATCATTGCTATCCAGGCTGGCAGGCCCCACCGGGGGATGTATTGTGATTGTGTGAAAAATTCTGTGAAATCCAATTTAACCTCTGTCTTTCTCTGTCTATCTAATTTCATCAAATATATTATTAAAAATTATTTTCAACTGCTCTCTTTTTATCATACATATTATTGCAACGCACAAAATCATCACATAGCGTTGTGTCCTACTTTGATACATCAGATTCATACTAATTCCAATCGCTATAACTACTAATCCTAACAATGTCAACAATTTTATATGGAAAATTGATGTCGGAATATTGTTAACTCTACACACTCTCATCGCAAATATATAGTGCATTCCACAATACATAATATAACAAACTAAAGTAGTATATGCGGCAGCAATATAACCGAATATTTTTATAAATATGAAATTCAGAATTAAATTAGTAACAGCTGCAATTATCGATCCAAGCATAACATAATATTTTCTTTCAAAATAGAACTCCACATTTGCAAATATATTGTATAAAAATGTAAAAAAAACACTTGCTGCTATAGGAGGAATTATATATACGGCCTCTCTATATTCATAAGATGCCATTATTGTCATTATCTCAGGTGCCAAAAACATTAATCCAATGACCAACAGTGCCATAAGAAAGGATATTAAAGTTGTAATTTTTCTGATTCCTTGATAACCCCGTTTTTCAATATTTTGATAAAACCAAGGCGTATACGAGCCATTAATTGCCTGAGTAAATATATTCATAAATAGCCCTATTCCATATGCCACGCTATACATTGCAACTTCCGAGTTACCGATCATCTGACTAATCATAATTCTATCACTTTGATTTAATATCTGACCTGAAAGATAATGCGGAATCAATGGTAAATTGAAACAAAACGCATATTTCCAATATTCTTTAACACAAAAACACTTTCCTTTAAAAAATTGATACGTGGCAATGCTTCCACACACTATTACCTCAATAATAACAGTTGAAATGATCCTGGCTACCGCTTTATCTTCTGAAAAAACGACTAAAACGATCCCCAACAATGGATTTGCAATAGATTTTATTAAAGTTACAGCCACAATATTTTTATATTTATATTCAAAACGATTATATGCTGACCAAAACTGCAGGGCTGGAGTAACCATTAATTCAGCAAACAACATCAGAACCAATGGTGTAGTCATTCCTAACATTCTGTTGGCATATGGCATACTTACAAGATAAAATAAAAACATTATTCCTGTAAGTATACATACCAGCCCCTGCATTGAAGAAATATATCTCTTTCTATCATCTTTGAATTTGATCATAGCATTATTAAACACTCCATAATACAAACTCATTGATGTAAATACTAGCAAAATACTATACCAAGAAATATATGTACTGTAATATCCATACTGCTCCTTAGACATAATACGAGTAAAAACAGGCACCGTAATAAAAGAAATCCCACGTTGCAGGATACTGCAAAAAGCAAACCAAAGCGAAGCTCTTACTTGAACAGAAATATTCTGATATTTATCTTTTATACTGCATATTAGCTTCATCTTTTCTCATAGACTCCTGCTTATAAGAAGTTTTTTAATATTCTTTTCAATCTAAGGATTTCTCTATTCTCATGAGTAAAGTAAAGCCAACGATCCTGAAAAGATACTTTTATTGATTTATTCCCAAGTGATTTACATAAAACATTTTCCATAGCATTCCACTGTAAGTCTACCACTTGAATTTCGGGCGTATTTGACAGATAATCAAATGTCATTAATAGGCCTTCATGAAGACTAACTGTAGAAATAAATTCAGGAACAACCGTTTTTATTTTTTTATTGTCAAACAAATGTGAGAATCCTTTGTCACACAATATTTCCGAGCTTAACGAAGGAATCTTTTTTGAAACTGCTTCCGTTGGAATAAAAACTACATTAGCTAATTTACCTGTATATTGTTCTAATTCGCGAATAACATCATTCCATGTATATCGATAATCTCCAACTATATTAAAATCCTGATAATAAGCAGCCTCATTACCCAATAACCCTACGATACCAACAGCAAAATCTTTTGTACTTGTCAATGTTACCTTTTGGTTCCCATCACCGCACATTAATATAGGTTTACCATTTTGTACTCTATCTAGAAGATTCCAACATGATTTCTTTGAAATGATGGGAAATGGGATACGCTTTTTGTCATAAGTTACATATGGACGCACTATCGTATAGGCAAATAAAAAATCATTTCTATTTTCATATAAATATCGTTCGCATAACAGTTTATTTCTTGAATATTCCCAATCGTCATTTCCAATATCTGTTTTCTCATTAACCTCAAATTTACTGGGTTTAAAGACTGTGGCAGACGATATAAAGATATACTGTTTTGTATTTCTACCAAAAAGTTCTATCCTCTTTTTCAGTGTCATAACATTGTATGTTATATAATCGATAACAACATCAAATGTCTGATCTCCTATTGCTGCTTTTGCACTCTCAAGATCATTAACATCTCCAATCAAATAATGAACAACGTCTTCTGAAAATATTTTATTTCTTCCGCGATTGAGTAAATAAACTTCAAAGCCTCTTTCAATACACAAAGATGTTGTATCTGAACTTAATGTTCCTGTCCCACCAATTAGTAGTACTTTCATGTCCTTAAAAACCCTTTCTGCAGTTTTTTGACCAGACGCTCTCCCATTATTTCAACTACTTCTAATGCTGTTTTTGAGGAATATCTGGACAGAAGCTTTGAGAATTTTTCTGTCCCTAGCTCACATAAAAAGCTTTCACTTTTTTTATTGATTTTTACAGAATTTTCAAAACACATATTTCCCTTTAATACCTCATTAAGTTCCCGTTTGTTTATTACGATTCTCTTAATAATTCCATCTAGCATCTTCTTACCCTGTTCAGTATTAACTATTACAATAGATGTTCCTTTATTGTCATCTAACTTTTCATCAACTCCCCAAAAATCACCTAATGTAATATCTGATACCCTCTCTTCTCCCTTAAAAATGCAAGATCCGCAGGATTTCCTTATGTATAAATTAGGGCCAAGATAGCCACACATGAATGTATTATTTTTTCCACTATATATTTCCTCTTCCCCATTTTTAAATTGTACAAAAGTACATCTAGGAGAGTTATGCCAACCATGAACTTTATATTTAAACCATACTCTTTCAACTTTCGAGTTATGATTTTTCTCAATCTCTCTCAACCATTCTTGAAATGCTTTCGGTGAATTTACTCCTCTACATATAAAATCCACTGTAATGACATTATCATTTGGAATATGAAGAAAATTTTTAAGTCCTGCTACCTGACAAGGTGTACCACAGAAAAGAAGTTTTCTTTCTTTCGACAAAGCTTTTATTTTCTTATAGATACCTTCCACATCGCTTTGTGCATATTTTGATTGTCTGATTTTTTTCAAATCATCTATAGAATTAATAATTATATGCTCAATAACATTATTTTCTCCATAAGATGCGCCCACCACAAAACCACCATTAAGAATAACTTTGTTCGCAAGTTCTGAAAATATACCTCCAGATGTGCTCTCAAAACGGATATCAGAATCTTTACTCCATGCGGCATAAACAGCTTGTGGTTTATTTGTATGTGTATGTTCACCTATCATAGGACAAACTTTCTCACATTGATGACAAGCAATACACTTCTCTTCTGAAACAATAGGATACTTAAATCCACATTCGTCCTCTTTCATAGTAATACAATTTACTGGACATACAGCTTGACATGCCGTACAACCGGTACATTTTGTTTTGTCTTCTATTTTTATTGCCATCCTACTTACTCCACTCTACTTCCCTCTTAACGATCTTAGCTGGTATACCAACAGCCAATGCCCTTGACGGAATATCTTTTGTTACAACCGCTCCTGCTGCAATTACCGCACCATCGCCAATTGTAACTCCTTTTAGAACAAGAACCCTTGCTCCAATCCAGACATGATTTCCTATATGTACTTCACTTTTAACTTTATTCCCGTTTATACAATGTGCATCAGAGTCCATTACCGTAAAATCATGAGAAATGGCACAGTCATCACCAATTGTAATACGATTATGGCAGCGAATTTTAAAGTTACTATTGATAAAACTATTTCCTATACTTAACTCCCCGCCTTTGAAAATAATAATATCTCCTCCATAGAAAAAGTTTGCTGTGCCGTTCACATTAAAAGCGCCATCCTCATCGATTCTTAATATTGTTGACCGTCCATTAGATACAATTGACTCATCATTCAGTACTAATTTTCCAAAAACACTAAGCAAACTCCTGGGACCAAAAATAAAATGGCAGTTACTGTCAGCAATAAGCTCTCCTTTTAACATAAAATGATTTTTATAAATCAATTTTAAGATAATACAGTAAAGCATTCTCTTTGCCACATACAGTTTATGCCGTATCATCCATATTCCTCCAAAAAAGTTTATATCCCTTTATACCCTAATCTTGTAAATTACTATATCTTCATCCAACAATCTAAGCTTGGTTAATGCTTAATCGTCTTTTATACATACCTTGTAAACTCCCCCATGCTATAGCTATTGGTACACTAACTACTGATTCATCAAAAAAATAACCAGCTATTGTAGATAATAGTAAGATACATATCATAGAATAAACTAAAACAGGAGCCAAAATATCTCTTTCCTTTATTGTCTTAATAAGGAAATGGATCATCCTGCCCAAAATAAAAAGCAAACCAACTAGGCCAATTATTCCCAAATCATACAGAACTTCCAAAAAACTATTATGAGCAAAAATTTCTCGACCAAATGGTTTTATCTCAATTGGAACTGCATGAAATCCATGTCCAAAAATTTTTTTCATTATAGATGATTCTTGGAATCTGTGAATTACCAGTTCCCAAATAATAAGCCTTCCTGACCCTTGATCCGTAAACATATTTGAAAATCTTATAAGTAACGTAGAATCATATCTGCTAAAATACAAATATGCTATTAAAGCAACTACTAAGAAAATAAGCAAAAATCTTAAATATTTTTTTATCCTATCATTTAATTTATCTTGTATATAGGCATGACAAAGGTAATACCCTGTCAATCCAATAACTATTATTAATATGCCTGCTCTTTTGGTAGAAATGACAATCATGATTATCGTAATTATAGAAAATACAATTTTCTCAAACATATTACACAACAAAAAAATCAAAGCTAAAAACCCAAGGCAATAATATAAAGGCCCAATAACCCCTCCCCTTATACCATGCCCAGTAATATGCAATTGAATATTTTTTATTAAAAGAAGCATACATGCCCCTGTTCCCCATATAAGTATTGTACGAAATACTGCTGGAATTTCATGTCTTTCTCCATATATCGAAAAAACTACAAATGTCAGCGGCCATACATATGCATTAACGATTAAACTCTTTATTGTAAAACCTAAAAAAATAAATGTTATTGCCGTCTCATACAATAAATATAAAAAAACAATACTGTGAAAAGGCTCAAGCTTTCTGAACTTTATTAAATGTAGGCCTATAAATAATATATCCAAAGCAAACATAGCACCCAATGAATAATGATAAATAATCATCCACTGTTCCATTTCTTCTGTTTGCCAATACATAATTCTCCCGATTGCTGAAACATACATGAGAATGAAAAGCAATACTACTATACAATAATTTAGTTCTCTAGGTATTTTAATTCGTAATGTCATATGCTTTTTATCACCCTATCCTATCAATATTATTAGACACGTAAAAAAGCATCCAATTTGGTAAACATGTCTTAATAAATTATTTCATCCTTAGCATAGAATAAAATTTCATAATAACGCTTTTTTTAAAAATTCTATAGAATGTATTTTTTCTTCATTTATACGTTTGTCAATCAAATCATAATCCATAGAATCATTTAGATAAAAAATCCCTTGATCTGTAAAGTTTGTTGCACACCCAACTATCGTGGCAAAGGATGCAATCCGCGAACTGATATCTATTCCTTTCCTTGGAAAAGTTCTTACTTGGCGATGAAATATCGTTGAAAAAACGGTTGCATGAAAGGAATCCGTCAATACTATTTCCGCATGATCTATTAAATGCAAAAACTCTGAAGGTCCTATTGCTGGGCTACGCCCTTTTTTATTCATCTTTAACACATCGTATAATTCAATGTCATCATAATGCTGTAATATTTTTTCAACGTATTGGTTAAATAATTCCGTTGCAGGACCCAATATATAAATTAACACATATCTTCCTTTTGGCATATATTGGGGTACTTTTTGAATAGTCCGCCATTTCTCTGCTGTCAAAAGCAAAGTAGGATCAAGCACAACCGTTGCTTCTCTTTTTATAAGCTCTTGTACAATCTTTACACCCATCTTTTCCCTAACAGATATAGCTTTAAAATCACTTAAAGCCTTTGCAAATAATTTTGACTTATCAGCAGGAATTCTCTCAATTCCAAAACTAGCAGCATATGATACCTTCTTTTCTGAACTGACAAAGTATAACAAATCACTCTTCCCTACAATATGACTATAATATGGATTCCACACTTGATCGCTTCCAACAACAAAATAATCATAACAATTTTCCATACCTTTTTCTGATTCATTTGGGGATGCATGATATTTACTAAAATTGATATTTTTAATATCAAAGAGCATATATAATCCTTTTCGCGTTTTTAATACAATTCTAAGTAAGTCCTTTATAGTCTCAATAATATTTTGCCTTTTCCAATCGTATACTCTTCTAATTGTATAGACTTTATATCCAAATGATTTAATCGTTTCTTGAAGAGCATAATTCTGAAGGCGATTACCAAAATTAATAGAATTTATTGTCATTATAGCAATCTTTTTCAATCTTCTCCCCTTGTTATTCCTAGCAATTATGAATGCTAAATTAGTAAAACCTTTATAATAGTTCAAACTTTTTATGTATTTCCAAATTTAGATTTTAGAATCCAAAATAGTCGATACATATGTCCTTTTAATAATAAAAGGATCACCTTTCTTCTGTAATTTACAAATATATTTAGCGGAACTTTTTTTATAGCTTGACTATACGGTTCTGTTTGTATCATTTTTTTAAACTCTTGATATAGTTCTTTTTTAGATTTTGGATTATTTCTATTTTGAAAATACTTTTTTATTGATTGGCTAATATATGTAATTACACAAGTATAGTAAGCAATCCAATACTCTGTATCCTTTTTATGATCATGCAAAAATTGTTCTTCTTTCTCAAAAACTTTTTCATAAATTTCAAGCAAATTTTCTTTATATCTATGGGAAAGAGATTCTGTAAGCATTCTATAATGATAAATAGGTGTTTCTATGTAAGCAACTCTAGTCACATGTTCATATATGTATTGCATAAACATAATATCTTCACCTAAACTATTTAAATCAGAATCAAATAACACACCATTATCAACTATTAACGCTCTTCTAATCATTGCGCGCCACGGTGCTCCTCCTAATCCATTTATTATTAAAAACTCTGGACATTTCACATAAATTGCACTATTACTATTCACTGCACATTGCATTTTTTTAATTGTTTGTTTATTTTCCGTACAAAATGAATGAGGAAAGTATTTTTTTAATGTAGAAACATTATTCTGCTCTATATAAAAAGCTCCGTATATCAGATCAGCATTTGTATGCTCAGCTTCATTCCACAAAACTTCTAATGCATTGTCCTCAAGCCAATCATCAGCGTCTATTATATAAACATATTTTCCACTAGATAATGCCAGACCAACATTGCGTGCAACACATACACCGCAATTTTCTTGATGAACCACACAGTAACGCTCATCTGTCGCCACAAATTCGTCCAATATTTGTGGACAATTATCAACACTGCCATCATCAATAAAAATTACTTCTATTTCTTCCATCTTTTGCTTTTGTATACTATTTAAAAGCTGCCCAATATATTTACCAGCATTATAAACAGGTATAATTAAACTTATTTTACACATCGCAGACTTTTCCCTTGAAATTCATTGATAATTCCATTTCTCTTAAGATCACAGAACTCTCTTTTAAACTTTTGCTCCCATTAAATTTGTGACTGCCCTTACATCCGACTGTAGTAATTTTTGCTCGTCTTTAGATGCATTCTCATACAAGTCAGAAACCAAATAGGTTCTCATATACCCGGTCTCATCTTCAATCATCTTAATGATAGAACAGGTACATTTGCAGACTGACTGCTTTTCCACATATAAATGTATTACAAGACCATAATCTGGTAAATTTTTTCTAAGAATATATTCCGTCCCCATAGACATAGATACATTGCCAATAGAAAAAAGCAAGGTTTATGATTAATAATCTCTATTTTCTGGACAATATGTGGATGGGAACAGATAACAGCATCAACATTCATTTTTGCAAATTCATGCATCATATACTCACTGAACTGCCCGGGAACAGAATTAAACTGCCCTCCCATATGAGGACACAAAAAACAAAATCTGCATTCCGCCTGGCTTCATTTACTTGTTCCCTTATTCCATCTATATATCTATTTACGCGTTCTTCCTTTATAATGTTATCTATTGAAGGATTTAATGGTGATTTTCCACTAATTTTTCTTATTTTAATATAATTTTTTATGCCGATTATTCTATTAACAATAAATCCCTTGAATGCAGGCCATATTCTATTTTTACACTAGATTTACTGAATTGTTTATCCAGTAAGTTTATATTTTCCAATCCCGGCTCAAGCTTTGTGAGTTCTGCATTTGTACTGGCAGTACATGAAATTACTGCTATATTTATACCTTTAACGCAAGTATAAAATGAACCGCTTTCTCCATTCACATAAGTTCCTGTATGCTCAAGAGCACATTTGTCTAATATTTTTAATGTTTGTTCTAATCCATGTATCCCTCTATCGCAACAATGATTATTTGCAGTTAACACAAGATCTACACCCATATCTTTAACGGCATAAGCAAAATCTATCGGTGTATTAAACGAATACAATTCTTCTGTATTTGTATATCCATACTCCTCCCCTGCCAAAGGTGTTTCAAGGTTACCAATAACATAATCAGATTCCGATAGTAATTGACGAAGTCCCATAAAAGCCGACGAAAAATCATATGTTCCATCCTTCTTCCTGGCTGCATTCAGAAAAGGTCCTTCACACATAATATCACCCAGAAAACTTATCTTTACCATACTTTCTTCCTCATTTCATATAACCTTGTCCATCCTTGCAAAATATTCCATAAGCTCTGCTTTAATTCCACGCTTCATAACAATCTGAGGACCAATAAACTGTCCTACCTCATTTACTTCAATGACAACCCAGCCCTTTTCTGTATATGCCATATCCCAAGATAAATAACCAATATCCTTCACCCTGGATGCCGCTTTTTTACAAAATCCTATTAATTCATTCCATGCCGGTATTCTGCGATTCTTAAATACTACGCCCGTATCTGGATGAGCTTTAAAAATGTCATTATATTCATCTAATCCGTCTGTATTCAAAATCCCAGTAGAAACATCAATTCCAACCAATAATCCCCCCGAACCACCATTATCAACAAAAGAAGCATTTCTCCCTGTTCTCATAAAACAATAAGGAATTTCTATACCGTGACAAGTTTTTAAGGTAATACAACGAATCGTATTTACACTTGAGGAATTATATTCAGCCATTTCTGCATGCTGATATACACGTTCTTCCAAAAGCCATTTTCCAGATGCAATTAATTTTTTAAAATAACCCTGTTCAGATTCACCTGTCAAATTGATATCTACCAATTCCACTCCCTTTCCCATACTGGAAAACACAGCTTTTTTTACAAAAACAGAATGTTTCTTGACAAACGTTTGAAATGATGTAAAATCGTCTTTCCTCTCAACGACCAATGCATCACGTCCAAAATATTCTGAAAACCTGCGATAACTGTCGCCCTTATCCAAAACACTCTGAATCTGCGTAATATCATTGACAGAGTATCCAAACACATTCGTATCAATATCAGAAACAAACTCTTTCCTTTCATTAGGTTCCTTATTTTCCAATTCAAAACCTACATATTCCGAAGGAATAAATCCATAGGCAAGCCTGCAGTACATCATATCAGTGCGAAGCACATTTTTATCTTTCCGGTCTTTATAGGAAGGCGCGTTTTCTAAGATATCTTCCATTTCTTGTACAGCTGGCCTAAGATATTTCTCCCATCTGGATAAATAAGGAGCAATAACCTCTTCTTTTTTTGATGCATCCCTTTCACATTCTTCTATTTCCTGTTCTGACAAAAAATGCCTGTTAAGCCGTTTCACTTTCAATCTTTGCAGTCTCTTCCGGATACCAAATGTCTTTGGATACCTGCTGCGCAAAAAATAACACAATCTGTTTTTATCCATTTCTATCTCCCTGGCTTGCATAAGTATCCATGATCTTCTCGTCCTCATTTCGTCCAAACTTATTTTTATATTTCCGTTTACTCACAATAAAAAAACAAATGCCAAGCAGAGCCCACCCCACTGCAATTCCCCATTCCTGCGTCAACAGTGTATAACCCGATCCTGGCAAGAGATACATAACTACCATAATCCCAGACATAACAACCGCCAGTATTCCGGCTAATTTATAATGACGGATCTGATAGGGCCTTTTCATGGCAGGTTCTTTTTTTCTCAAAACAACAAATGACAGTGCTACCATACAATAAGCAAGACAGCATGCAAAACTAGCTGTATCTGAAATCCATACAAGCATAGATCTTCCAAAAAACGGAGAGATTACAGATAGACCACCCACTAGAATCAAAGCATTAACCGGCGTCTGATATTTGGGATGAAGTCTGGCAAACATATGTGGTATCATATAAAATTCTGCCATAGAATAAATCGCCCGGCTTCCCCCAATTAAAAAGGAATTCCAGCTTGTTATAATTCCACACATGCCGCCAATAAGCAGAACCTTTGCCATTGCCTTATTTTTAAAGACTTTCGCCATTGCATCTGCAGTTACCAACCCCGTCTCTGCAGAAGATACAGTAATTTCCTGTATATCCATAGCATACCCCACGGCAAAAACAACCAATGCATAAAAAGCCACAGCGCAAATAATAGAAAAAAGAAGAATTCTGCCAATCTTTTTTAACGGAATATTAATCTCCTCTGCCGTCTGTGGAATTACATCAAAACCAAAAAGGAAAAACGGGGCAACAATAGCTACTGACAAAACATTTTTTATTGACCCAATAATTCCTTCACCTACTATTATCTGTTCCTCCAGATTTGACGGAGAACCGTTTATTATTGATGCTGCAACTAAAAAAATACCTACGATCGCAATTGACGCAGTTAATATTGTCTGTAAAATTGCTGCAGCTTTTACCCCACGGATATTAATCAATGTAATTAAAATTGATGACACAACTGCAGCCAAAACCCAGGTGGCATAGATATCAAAGCCAGCAACAGTATACAAATACCCCTTTAAGAAGCCTGGAAAAACGTACTGAATAATAGTTGGCAATGAACAAGCCTCAAAACAGACCACTCCAATATAACTTAAAATAATAGCCCATGTACATATAAATGATCCAATTGTACCAAATGCTTTATAACTAAAAATATGTTCCCCACCGCACTGGGGCATTGCGGCGGTAAGCTCTGCATAAGCCAGCCCCACAAAATAAATCATAACACCGCCAATAACAAAACCAATTATCGTGCCCAGCACTCCAGCGCTCTGAATCCATTTCCCGGAGGAAACAACCCATCCCCAGCCAATCATGGCTCCAAATGCCATAACTAGGACATCGCCCGCATTCATTACTTTTTTAAATTTTTGCTGCTCCATAAAAGTCCCACCACCGTTAAATGCCAGCTCTGTTTCCTGTCTTCAAAACATACAGCTACCAGTTTGCCGCCTTTTGTACTTTATAACCCATACGTTCAACTGCCTCTTGATAGTAATGCAATGGTACCATCTTTGAATCTATACTAGTGCCATCCCGGTTGTATCCCATAAAACTGCCACATAGTGCATTTCCTCTCCTGTCTGTACCATTTTTGTCAAAAACCATTTTTACTAACGCAAAAACCATTTTAATATCAAGCAGCAGGCTCACATTTTCTACATAGTAGATATCATTCTCAAACTGTGCTGCCCAAGTTGATCTATTCATTGTCCGACATACTACCGGACATTCTAATCCAGGTCGAACGAAATGTCTCATTTTATGCCGTTCACTATATATCTCCATATATTCTGTCAAAAGAGGCCTGGGGCCAATCAAGCTCATATCTCCCTTCAAAATATTCCAAAAATTTAATAATTCATCCAGGGATGTCCTTCTGACAAATTTTCCAAGTTTTGTTACTCTCTGGCTTGGAGGAAGTAATATTCCATTTTCATCAACTTCATTTGTCATATTCCTTAATTTTGCAAGTATAAAGCTTTTTCCTTTTAATCCTGCCCGTTCCTGTTTAAATAAAATCGGTTTTCCCACATCAATAAAAGTGCAAAGAGCCAAAACTAAATTAATCGGAAATGTAATGATCAAGGCAAATACAGAAATTACAATATCTGCAATACGTTTTCCATACTTCGTATAAAAAGAGCATCTTGGAATAACTGCCTTATCATGTAGGTTTACATACTGCAATGTGTCTTCTGCTATTACTTTTGATACCGTAGCAAATAGCTGCGGATGTGGTATACCATCTACATCTCCAAGATCAATGAAAACCTCACCGTCTTTCCCATCATCCAGCATAATTCTAACCCTCTTTCTGTCTTCCCTAAAGCCATATTAAGTCATAATTCTGCTTTTTCCCACAAGTTCAATGAAATGCCTATTCCCTTTTTCACTGCACTTCTATAACAATCACAGGCCCAGGCCACATCTTCAACTGGCATTCCTCCAACTGCATATAAAATAATCTGGCTATCATATTCTCTGCCCGTCTTATCTCCACAAATTATTTCGCCAATATCCGTTATTTTGTCGGGGGATAATTTACCCTCACTTACTGCATCAAAAAAACCCATACCAAGCAAAGTTGAAACATTCTTCTGAGTTGGTAATGTCTGACCATTGCCCCACCCATCATACATTTTGTAATTATCAGCAATCAGCTTAACTTTTTGTGATGCAAGAAATGACGTATTCACAAGAAGCGCCGAGGCGCTGATCACGACACATCCCGGCTTCAGCCATTCCTGCTTTACGCTGGGATTGTCTTCATATTTTGCTGCATTTGTAGTTCCAAAATATACAATATCAGCTCCCTCACATGCCTCCGCAACACTGTCGCATATAATATATTCTTTTATTTGTGGATACCGCTCTTTACAAAATGAAATGAACTGTTCTATTTTCACTCTGCCCCTGCCTTTGATTCTTATCTTTTCAATGGAGGGCCGCTCTTCCATAAATGACATTAGAGCATAGCGTCCCATGGTACCCGGTCCGATAATTGCAGCAGTTGAAACATTCTTTTTACTGAAATACCGTACACCCAGTCCTGTTGTTGCACCTGTACGCATTGCACTCAGTATATTTGCGGACATATATGCAATCGGAACACCCGTTTCTACATCAAGCAACGACATCATAAGAACTGAACGCGGCAAACCTCTTTCTATATTATGGGGATTAGAACCATAACTCTTAATTCCAAACATATGGAATCTCCCTCCCAGATAAGCCGGCATGGCCATAAATCTTTTGTCTGGCTCATGTATTGGCATTAAAGGAATATCCGTCTTTTTAGGAAAGGAAACTCTTATTCCATGTTCATTGGCATTTTCCCCTCCCATACGATAATCCCCTTTACGAAGCAAGACAAACATTTCCTCCATTGCCGCCATACATCTCTTCATATTTAATACACCAGCATCAACCATATCCGACTCACTTAAATATAAAAAATCCACTCTTTCTGGCATATCTAAGCCTTCTTTCTAAACTATAATTTTATATACTTTTATATAAATTGAATTTCCGGATGAACATTTCTCTTTGCAAGAACTTTTATGTTTGACAAAATATTATCAAATGGTTCATCCAAGGGAGTTTCTAGCACAGATTCAATAAATACATCAACCAGTTCCTTTTCTGCATATAAACCATTTATCTTTTGTATCTTTTTCTTCAAATCATCAATAGAAACCTCCGAGTTCCTTTCACCTTGAGGCTCATATGGATCTGATACAAAAGATTTCCCATTTTTCAAGGTAATCTCAACCCTGCTTAATCTTTGTGCCGGAAAAACTTTGTCATATTCCGGTTCATGGTAAAATTCTATTTTTTCAATCATTGGAGCAATTCTTTTGTCCAGCATTTTGCTTGTGCTACTTTCAAGAGGCCCACAATCTCCAAACACAATCTGTGCTGCGATTGGATATTTAATATTATATTGTGCCTCATCCTCATTTTGAGGAGCACATTTATACAATGTGCCAGCATTACCGAAAGAAAACACATCTACCCTTTTAATATCTTCTGCTCTAATAAAATTTGTTTCTATCAATGCTTTAACCGCACGAATGGGACTGTGCGCCCACCTACAGCAAGAATAAAATTTTATGTAAAGATCAAATATGTAATATTTTTTACCCAGACTTTCAAGGTATGATTGATATTTTTCATCAAAAATCACCGGGTTTTTTCCTGTTATTCCATTCATGGCTAATACTACTGCCTGTGTGCCTGCATATTGCCCATAATAGATCCCGTCCTTATTCATTGAAGGAACATAGCAGGAGCGCTTAGCAGGGTTCAACGGCGCAATAAAATCACTAATACCAAGTGCCATCTCAAACTCCGCCCGTTCAAGCTTTAGCAGTTTACCCACACCAACCGCTGCCGCAAATGCAGAATAACTACCCGAACTATGATCCCACTTATAAAAATCTCTAATTGCATATCCCTGCCGAATAGACACTTCATATGAAACGACTAATGCCACCAAAAACTCTCCATAAGTACATTGGCTATATTCTGCAGCGGATAAAAGAGCTCCAAAAAAACCGGCACCTGGGTGCCCTCTAAGGAGGCTATATCCGTCATCCATATCCAATGCATTTGCTGACATTCCATTTGCCAGCGAAGCGCCAATCAAGTTGGTTTTCTTTCCTGTCGATAAAATAGTAGCCTTCCCGACCGGAAAATTTTTTGTCACAAACAAAGCCGCCTTCTGGGCGCTATTATTCTTTGCACCGGCACAAAGTACTCCTCCCAGATCTAAAAAACACTTCTTGGCCTGTCTAAGTATACTTTCATCAAGGTCTTGTGAAGTAACATTTATGAAATCCCAAAAATGTTCTATATATCTTTGTTCCACTATCCGACCTCCTTGATTCTATTCCAATTCTACTTATAATTTATACTCATAACGAGATATAATCATATCCCTACCATTTTCATCATAAATTTTATAGGTGTTATAAAACTCCTTCATAAATAACTCTATCTGTCTTCTATTAGAAACATACACACCAATAGCCGCCACTCTTTGCTGGATATCACCGCTATCGGGAATCACTGCCCCCTCTGGAATAATCTGCCGCCCATACACAACATTCGGATGTTTAAGTATCTCTCCCATTCCTTCCACCCGAACCATTCTCCCAGGACGAACAGCCACTGTGATAAGCAACGCTGTACCTCCATCCAAGTTATAGGAATCTGCAGGATTTCCCACAGTTGTTTTTGTATCTCCAGTAAGTGCAAAATGAATCAATGTTTTAACCGTATCAAATCCAGTTGCCTTTTTTAATATAAGATCATAGTCTCCTCCTGGCATGCGCTGTGCTGGATCATAATATCTAACGGTATCTCCATCCATAAATCCCTGCATAAACACCGGTCCAAACTGAATTCCGAGTGATTTAATCATTTCTTTCACTCTATCAACTACCTTTTCCATAAAAACAGGAGCAAATACAGACGGAAGCTGTGTACAAATCACCTGTCTGCCAAAGTTATCCTCTACTTTTCCTAAATGCCGATCCCCAAATTTCACCAAATGCGGCTCCCCATCAACCACAAAAAATGCCGTTCCAATGTCCTGACAACCTTTCATATATTTTTCACATATGATTTCTCCATTACTTGCTTCCTTTTTTGCAGCTTCTATGCCTTTTATAGCTTCATCTTTTGTGAAACAAATAGTCTGCCCTCTGGAACCCCTACTATCAACAGGCTTGATTAAAACTGGATATTCAACCACATCCTCCTCAATATCCTGTTCCGTATAATCAGGAATCACATCTAATCCATGAGATATACAATAATTTTTAAAAACTCTTTTATTGGTTAGAACATGAAATTGTTCTTTTGTTCCATAACACGGAAGTCCTAATGCCTCACATATTTCTTGATATGGCTTTTGAGCTGGATCAATACAAAAATTCAGTACACCATCCACTCTTTCTGCTTTACAACGCTTAATTATTCCTTCCACATCTGTAACATCATACATCCAACTTTCGTCAGCTATCAATTTAGCGGGAGAATCAAGCAAATAATCTGTTACAATTGTATAAATTCCCATTTCTTTTGCTGCTTTGACAACCTTACTATGTACTCCTGCTCCAGCTAGAATTAATAATTTTTTCCCATTATATATTTCATTCATTACACAAAATTACTCCTTACATAACAAAATTTATTCTCATATTCGCAATTTCTTTTCCTTAATAGGATTGGATATTTGTCCAATGAAAAACAAAGCTTTCATGCTGTATGACATATTCTTGTGGCTTTTATTTTTTCAAAAACAACCCTTAGTTACTATATATCCCTATAAATATTATTCTAAAATTCTATAGAATTTTAATCTGCTATCTTTTATTGCGGATGATTTAAATCCTCAAACATTCCAATCTTTCTGGCTGTAACCCCTGCATAATCGGAATTTGGTTCTCGGTCTCTCATAACAATACTGCCAGAAGTTATTAACACATTGGAATCTATCCTCATATTAAGCAGAATTGTTAATTTGCTGCCCACAAAAACATTATCTACAATTAAAATAGAACCAAATCTTTAATCATATTCACACAATTTTATTAGTCTTTTTGTTAAGTTTACACATTGCAATATTTACAAACCACGCAAACACAATACATGTAAAAAAAGTGGACACAAACCTTGTTCCAGCATGATACACAATCCAATTCTGCAATCCTTTACTGATTACACCAACAGCAATTGGAATACCTTCATACACAAAAGCATGTGTCATATAAAGCTCAAAAGAAATGGTTCCAAGAAAAATCCACAATCGTGAACCCAGCCATTTACTCACAGCACCATTTCCTCTTCTAAATGCAATTAATACCGATCCCATAGGAATGATCTGAAGCCATGCCTGCCACACATTCCAACGGAAGATATCTCGCAATATAAAGCTGAAAAGAAAAAGAATCACTGCGCCTGCTTCAAGCATTGTATAACTCATTCGCAGTTTTTGAAGGACACAACAAACTTTTTCCTGTATCTTCTCTTCATACTCACACAGCAGTATTCCGGCAACACCTTCACCAAAGATCCGAAAATATGGATTCACATAACAAGGGTACAATGAACTGCTCCCATGCATTCTTACAATAATACAAAGAATTAATTCCGTAACATATGCAACTAATACTCCCCCCCAAAGAATTTTCAGCCACTTTTTCCGAATTTTCAAATCAGTATTTTTAATTCCTTTAACAAACCAATAAGCAACGACATAAAACACAAAAAGCACAGAAATAAACCATGACGGCCCATGAAATGAATAAAAAGTGCTTCTCAATGGTATAAATGCTTTAAAAAGAAAGATATTTGCTGCTATATTAAAGAACCATCGCGCGGAACCTACTGCTATACCTTCTGTAACAATGTTATTAGGCAGGAGAATATCTATTGCTAAAGCTAATAAAAACACTATTAGTGTTAAGGGATAGATTCGTTTCAGTTTTTCTTTCAGATATACTCCAAATCTCTGATTCTTCCAGGTATAATTCAAAAAGAAACCAGATAATAAAAAGAAAAACGAAGAACAGCTACCGCCATTATGCATAAAGTGATACCATAAATAATTCCAAAACGGATTTACTGCATCTGCAAGATATGACATGTGAGAAAATACGATCATAACTGCCGCTATTCCTCTCCATGCATTGTAAGTACCTATTCGTTCCCGCTTCGCCATTTTCCCATTCCATTTCTATACAATTAACTTTTACCCAGAATCACATCACAAATCTTGTCCACATCATCAACCGTCAAGTCCGCATACATCGGTAATGTCAGCACACAGTCCGCCGCATGAGCCGCTATTGGGACATCCACTCTGCCATAAATATCCCTGTAACAAGCCGCCTGGTTGACAATTGGATAAAAATACTTTCTGGCATAAATATTTTTCTTTGCAAGCTCTTCTTGAACTTGATTTCTATTCCATCGATATCCATCAAAAATAACCGGAAAATACGCATAATTCCAAACCGTATCAGCATTCGGCCTGGGCAGAATAAGTCCCGGAACTCCCTCCAGACGCTCCCAATAATGCTCCCCGGCTGTTTTCCGCTTTGCAATCTCTTCATCAATATGATGCAGATTACAAATTCCCATAACCGCTTCAAATTCATTCATACGCGCATTCGTACCTATGTAGTCAATATCCTCTGCCGAGGTAAAACCAAAGTTTACAATCTTCCGCATTGGCTGCAATTTTTCATTATCCTTTTCTTTATATGTGACAAGTCCACCCTCAATGGTATGAAAAACCTTAGTTGCATGAGTACTGAACATTGCCATGTCTCCAAAATTGCCAATACCTGCACCCTTATACTTCACACCAAAAGCATGGGCCGCATCATAAACCACATACAGATTGTGTGCCCTGGCAATTGCCTCAAGCTTCTCTACATCACAGGGAAAACCATAGACATGTGTTGCTACAATTGCCACTGTCTTATCCGTAATCGCCTGTTCAACCAAAGTCGGATCAATGGTAAAAGTATCTGGCTCTACATCCACAAACACAGGAACCAAACTGTTTCTAACAATAGAATGTGTTGTAGATACATGTGTGTAAGGAGTAGTAATTACTTCTGAGCCTTTAGGAAGAAAGAGAGCGCCAAGTGCAACCTCCAAAGCAAGATGGCCATTCGCAAAACAATAAACATGCTCTACATCCAGATATTCCTCTAACATACCTTCAAATTTTTTGGATGCCTCTCCACGATTAGAAAGCCAGCGGCTTTCCCATACAGGTTTAAGTTCCTTCATGTACTCCTCAAATTCCGGCATAGAAGAACGTGTGACATTAATTCGATTACCATTCATAATTCTCTTTTTCTCCTCACATTTTCATTTGTCACAAATACATAGTGTCTGCTGATTAAGCAAAAATTAGCAAATTCCAATTCCCATATCTACTCCCAGATTGGAACAGATATAAAAAAGCGCAAAGTATTCGTTTCTGTATTTTAAACAGATT
>JAETRQ010000038.1 GCA_021770095.1 Eubacteriaceae bacterium
AGTTATGACAATCACACTATTTTACTTATTCCCGTCAAATTACGCCAACTATAATTTCAATATAAAAAGATAGTAATTTTGCCTTTTAACAGCTAATTACTATCCTCTTTTAATATTAAACTTTATACTGTATTCTCTGATGAAAATTCAACGTTATGCCTGGTATTGTGCTATATGAGCGCTTATTATACTTAATCCTTTTGCTATCGTCAATCCATCAATAATACTGTTCATATAACAGGCTATTTTTTCACTGTTCCAGAAAATATCATCCAAACTGCTAAGTTCACTGGATACTCCAATACCTGGAATATCCAGCCATCTCTTCATATCAAAGTTAATTACATATACACGATACCTGCTTCCCCTTGCGCTTACTGTAAATCCAGTAATTCTATCATCGATACTTATATCTTTTAACACACATTGCCATGAAGTGTTCTTATAATTACATATATAAGTTATTTTTTTATCCAATCTCATTTGCTGCCTCCATTACAATTTCATTATCAATAGTCATTTTTTCTCTGGCAGCTCCTATTATTAAACAATGAGTCAGAAGATTATTGAGTTTGCGTGATGATCCCTGGCAGGCATTGCTCAGTGCTTTAACTGCCTCTGGTAATATCAATGGCTGTGTTCTTCCTGCTTTCTTTAGTTTTTCAATGATGTATCTGCCTATATCATCTTCATTCATTCCTGACATTTCATACTGAATAACGATTCTCTGTTTCAGTGAGCTGTCTTTAAATATTGTGCTTCATCCAGGATGATGACAGGTATGATCCTTTTTTCATCAACTGTACTTTTAATATAGTTTTGTATATTTCTGAAGTTGTCTATTTTTTTATGCATTGGTTCAAGTCCCAACTGACTGCACAGTTCACGATAGAATTCAATCGTCGTAAGTGTTGACATAGGCATATAAACAACTTTATAAAGTCCAGGATTCAGCGATTCACTAAAACTTTTCATAATAAATGTCTTCCCTGTACCACTTCTTCCAGTAAAAAGTCCAATGCCCCTGATATCTTTGAGATAGTTGAGTCTTCCTATTGCTTCTTTAAAGTCATCTGTATCTATTTCTATATCTGGCTGTCCCTTTTCAAAGGGATTGAATTCCATCCCATAGTATATCTTGAAATCTTTCATAGCTGTTCCTCCTGTGCAAATAAAGGCCTTTTTCGTTTTATTCTTGAATTATCAACCTTTCTGACCTCATATATTTCGATATAGCTGTCATTTTCATATATGAAAACATGACTTAGATCAGGGACATATTTAATCGTGACTCTTGTTCCGATATATTCCTGTTTTGTTTCATAGATCTTTGTATTGAGTCTAATCGTTGCATCATTGATGACTTTTCTAGTAACTGTATGATAGAATATTTTTTCCAGCTGCTGACGATCGATCCTCTTTATCATATGGGAATCATTCATAAATACATTTACAGGCGTCTGCCCATTCAAAGCGGCATGTGGTGAATTGTTTTTCTGATTGACATATATACCAAAAGCTTTATCGATATCATCAATTGTTTTGAATTGGGAGAAATCTGTATTGTACATCCACTGTTCTTTTACCGATTTGAAAGCTCGCTCCACTTTTCCTTTTTGATTGCCATGATAAACTTTGGCATGGCTTATTTGGATTTGCAGCTGAGCACAGATGATAGGCAGTTGTTCATTTTTATAAGGAGAACCATTATCAGTAAATATCCTTTTCGGTATGCCAAATTTACCAATAGCCCTTTTTAAAACAGTCTGTACATTAACGGCATTGTCTTCCAGAAAAAATCCATAGCCAACGATCATTCTTGAGCGATCGTCAATGATCATGATCAGATAGGTCCTTAACTTACGACCGTTTTTATTAGTGATATAAGAACAGTAGGTCGTATCCAATTGCCACATGTCGTTGGCATGTTCCATTTCAAAGGCACGCATATCTTCGACAGGAAGGCGATTCAGTTCTGGCCTTGAAGCAATGAATCTCGATACTGTTGAAAGTGAAACATCCTTTTTCAGAATATCACCATCCTCTATTAGCTTCAGATAGACAGAGGTCGCTGTCATTCTCGGATTGTCGGTTTTTAGTTTGATTATTTTTTCTTTGATGCACTTTGTAAGCTTGCGAGAAGTTCCTTTATCTCCACGTATTTTAGGCATAAGTCCATCAAAACCATACTTGCGATACAGATCGTACCAGTAACGAATGGTTTGAAAAGAGAATTCTTTAGATGTTCCATCAGGATACTGAAAGGGAGTAGAAGAAATTCTCTTATAATACTGCAAGGCAGAACGGTCAGGATAGGTTTCGTTGAGAACGGGAATGATCTGTTCATACCTGAAAAGAGCGATCTGCATATTTAAATCTTCTTTTTTTACATTATTCATATAGAATATACCTCCTGACATAACCATATAACACCTATATCAGGTATTCAAAGGAAACGTTATGGGAAAAAGCAATCATGAATAAATGATCATATTTTTCGTCAGGATACGTTGCATAAACATGGTATGATACTCTGCAAAATAGCTGATGATGAAATCAAAACTGAGGAGATCACATGAAGAAAAGACACTCAAAAAAGAATCGAGACGTTCCTTGTGATATTTTAGATAAAAGATGATAAGCTTTCTGACAAGTTCTATTGAAAAACCAGTGAGTTTGGAAATAACAGAAATAGAATCATTGGTATTGCGAAAAGAAGTGATAATCCTGATAATATTAGGATTAGACAGGATGCGGTAAGGGACAATGATGCTGGGAAGAAGTGCATGAGTACAGTTGCAGCTATGACATTTGATACGTGTAATAGTTAATTGAACAGTATCATTTACATCAACCTGCAAATAACGAGTGTAGGTCGCATGGTTGTGAAAATGTCCAACAGAGCCACAAGTGCATCTGATATGGGAATAATTTATTTTTTTAATATCTTCTTTATAAGAGTTTTGATCATATTTATTGATAAAAGTTGTTTGAAATGATAACATATAGATTGTAAAACATACGTTTTATTTTAGAAAAAGAAAGG
>JAETRQ010000039.1 GCA_021770095.1 Eubacteriaceae bacterium
TAAGAGGAATCTCCTCTCTCGGACAGCAGGAGCCGTTTCAGCTTTTTTCTCAAAATGTCACCTCCTGGGGCAACAAAAAGCAGGCCGGATCCGGGGTGGACATCCTGCCTGCGTTCGGTTGCAGTATATGATTTTTCACAATACCTATTTTAGCATATGGGATTTACCCTGTAAATCGCAATGCAGTGCCAAGTAGGGATAGTTTTGTGCCAATGTGGTGCCAGACATGAAAGTATAATTTATGCAGGTATTTTGTCTGTTGTGTAAAAGATTTGCCTTCATATTGTTTCCCAAAATTATATGGTATGTAGCCAAAAAACAGAATAAAATACATATAAATGAGAAAAAATCTAAGTTAGATATTGAAAAATAAAGATAATACGCTATAATAGATATAAAGAAAGAAGTGGGGTGCAAATATGCTTATACAATTTAATTTTAAAAATTTCAAATCTTTTAGAGATGAGGCATCATTGGACTTATCTGCTGCAAAGATGACAGAATTCTCTGACAGAGTAGTTTCTGAAGGAAATGATAAAATTTTGCCTATGGCTGCTATATATGGGGCAAATGCGAGTGGAAAATCCAATATATATAATGCATTTGAATACATGGCTGATTATGTGATTGAATCTTTTAAGTATGGGGATGAGGAAGAAAAATTTGAGGAATACAGACCTACCCCGTTTTTGTTTGACAGTGTTTCAAATGATGCGGAATCCAGTTTTGAAGTATATTTTACCATTCCAGGAGATAAGGCAGAAAAAACATATAATTATGGCTTTTGTGTAAACAGACATGGAGTGACGGAGGAATGGTTGAATTCAAAGGCTAAAACTGCGCGTAAATATACATCGATTTTTTACCGTTCTACTGAAGAAAATACATTGGACTTATCCGGACTTCCAAAGAGCAGCAGAGATAATATTCAAGTTGCTTTGGAAAAACAGGTTTTGATTGTTTCCCTTGGCGCTAAATTAAAGGTAAATAAGTGCAAGGATATTCGTGACTGGTTCATGGCAAATGAATTTGCTGACTTTGGTGATCCGTTTACTAATTTCTTTTTGTCACGCCGTCTGCCAAAGGGATTTGTTGATGATGACAGCGTACAAAAGAAAGTAATTGAATATTTTGCCTCCTTTGATGAACACATTAAGGATTTTGAGATAGAAAAGCTCCCGCATGATGCAGATAACAAAGAAGACACCTATAAGATCAGTTCACTGCATAAAAAAATAGATTCTGATACGTTTGAAGCCATTCCGCTGAGTATGGAGTCGGCAGGGACGCTGAAAATGTTTGCGTTGTATCCGGAACTGCAGGATGTTTTGGAGAAAGGAAGTGTGTTCTTTATTGATGAACTGAATGCCCGCCTGCATCCGCTGCTAGTCCGGAACTTTTTGCTTACTTTCCTGAATCCGGAAATCAATACAAAACATGCACAGTTGATATTCACGACACATGACACATGGCAGTTGTCTAACCAGCTTTTACGGCGGGACGAGGTATGGTTTACCGAAAAGGATGAACAGGGAATCTCAAAACTATATTCTCTGGCAGATTTTGTAGATGAGTCTGGAGCCAGAATTAGGAAAGATGAGAGCTATGAGAAAAATTATCTGATAGGCAAGTATGGTGCGATTCCTACGTTGAAAAGTATTGACATTTTTAAGGAGGAGTGACATATATGGCAAGAAAAGACAGGACCGGGAATCGTAAACCCAGAGAGCAGCGTCCTCCTGTTAAGATTCCGGAACTGGGGTATTATCTGGTCGTCACGGATACGGAAGCCGAGTCTTTTGGCATAATGGTGGGGTGGTCAAATCCGTGCTTTGAAATTTGGATGCATTCTTATTATGGTTCAATGCCGGCGATTATGGAATCTTGGGTATGCTGCAGTGAGTTTGAAAAAGTTTTTGAAAGAAATACAGGACAGAGGTATTCAAAGTCAGATATGGCAATGTATGAAAAAATTTTCCGGACTGGAGATGAGGAAAAAGCACTTCAAATAGCGAAACGGAAGCATGAACAATGTTTGCGAGATGGGAAAACTGTCCCATCCCAGATGTGTCCATGCACAACAGTTTACCAACTGGTGCAATGATTTTTAAATAACTGGACTTTATTTTTGTTTCATGGTACAATACTTATATCAACCGAAGAAAGGGTATTGTACTATGGGAAGAAAGTCAAGCGTCATTAATCTTACGGCAGAAGAGCGTGAATACCTCGAAACGCAAACACGCGCTCGGACAATTCAGGCTCAGACTGTAAGCCGTGCCAGAATTCTGCTCCTAAAGGCGGACGGTCACTCTATTAACGACATCGCCAATAAAGTTGGTGTAAATCGTAAGAGTGTCATGCTCTGCCTAAACAAATATTTAGAGGGCGGTATTGAAAACGCCCTGTTTGATGCCCCGGGGCGTGGCCGCAATGCCGAGAT
>JAETRQ010000040.1 GCA_021770095.1 Eubacteriaceae bacterium
GTAGAGAATCTGATATATGAGGGCACCCACTGGTTTGACAAACGAGAGCAGTTGATGCACGCCTATATCGGCATTGTCAAGAAAGCAGACTTCTCCACATCGTCAGAGGTTGACGGCGTTTCATGGGTGCCTTTGGAGGAAGCCCCTACAAGAATGTTTCCGGATCGCCCCGGCAACACACAGCATATCCTTTACCGCAAGTATCTGGAGTTGCTGAGAACCAAATAATATTCCGATTGAAAAATTGAGATTAAAAGGCGAGGCCAAGCATCTGCTTGACCTCTTAATCCTTTTATAGTGCGGGTACTGAGACTAAAATCAGTATCGGCACTTTTGTGAGAGCAAAGTTAGTTCTTTTTATTGAATATACAAAAAAGTTACGAGCCTGACCCGTGGAGTCAGACTCGATTTGATCTTTTTTATAGTGCAGTTGGACGCTACTGGGCTTTCCAAGTACACTTTCTGCCTACAAAGGTAGGTATTTCTTTTGGTATAAACAAATGCCAATACGATTTTGATTGGATTTTAACACTTATTTTCCGATTTAAGGTGTCTTTGAGGGATTATCACCCTCCTGCGGAACAATAATGCCTGTTCTCTGCTCTATTAATTGTCTCACTCCCGGAGACTTGCTATATAGTAGTCGTGTCACTCTAAAAATGTCATTCCACATATCTTTCGCTCTATTGGCGGAGATATTTTTCACAAGATAATCGACAACGCATAAAGCCTCACGGAAAGTGTGTCGTTGATTGCCTTGAAATGTGCCTGCTTTTCCGGAACGGATACCGGTAAACAAGTTCAAATCAAATAATGTTTTCCCATGAGCGCAGGCGTTCCGCAGTTCCCTGACCGCCGAAAGATAACTTTTGAAGGTCGCTGTGGCAGGTTCGCCAAAACGATTGCTCACAAGTTTCTTGTCCTTATCCAACAATAGACTGGCGTAAAGAATCTCTACATTGCCGAGGGTCATATATTCCATTGTTTTCCATGCAGGTGCATAAGCCCCGGCATATTTCTTATGGTGTCTTCTGATAACCTCGTTCTTCTTAATGGAGTTATATGCAGCCGTTGGAAATTTAGAGATAAAATCTGCGGTCACCACATTAGGGTTAACAAACCAATTAGGGTCATTTACGTATTTGATTGACAGCTCATAAATAACAGTATTGCGTATGGCTACTTCTATTCTCGACAGGTATCTGTTGAGAACATTTCTCATGTCGAGATCAAAGTAATACAGAGCTACAACATCTTCAATTCTTGTATCGGGACGCACATTATGTCTGCGTCCTGAATCAACGCAAGGATAGGTTATCTCAAATGGGTGCAGATAAAATCCCAAACGATAATATCCCATATCCGCTAAAATCTCCTTAGCCTTGTTCTCATCAGATATAATCACTCCATGCCTACGAAGATTTGCAACCTGTTCATCGTAGGTAGTGGCTCTTTTTGTATATGGTATTTTTCGTCTGGGCATATTGTTCGGTCGATTGAACTACAAAATTACAAAATTTAATCGAGCCATGCTATATTTTTATTGAGGGTCAACGCTTTTAGCACATAATAGCACCATTATAGCATTTTCAATACACTAATCACTGCGCGGATATAGCCCGGATCTTCGGCATAGCCAATCTTTTTCAGCCACAGTAAATAATTTCCACCCTTATATCGGTATTGTACTTTTGAATAATATGCCCGGACACTTTCGGTCCAGTGTTTGAACTCATAATATTTGCCTGTTCGTGGATTGGTAAGCCCGAAAAGGTTGTGCTTGTTTCGGCAGCCCGGAGATTTGAACCAACCTGTTTCAAGTATTGCCTGTGCCAATACTATTTTCGGATATTTTATACCGTTCTTTTCAATCTCGGCAATCAGATTTGGTATGGTCAGATCCGGGAGTCCGGAACCGACCGGTGCTTGCCTGAAATGTGACTTTGATGTGGTGACACTGTGTGCGGATAGCGTTTGTGGCATATTTTTTACGCCAATAACCGTCTCCGGGATTGATGATATTTGAGGCAGTGTGCTATCATTCTTATTGTCAGCGTTATAAACTTCTCTCTTGTGCATTTCAACCGTCACGGGAGAATCTTTTGTAACGGTGTAAAACTGGGCTGCGGCATACTGTGAACAGAAAACTGCACAGGCCATCGCAACAAAAATGTTCGGAATTTCAAATTTAGCAATCATGTGGGGATAATTTTGAGGCCGACAAGCGGTTACGCCGCAAATTTATAACCTCTAATTCATTGACATGGAAAT
>JAETRQ010000020.1 GCA_021770095.1 Eubacteriaceae bacterium
CAGAATTAAATGCCGGATATTTAGGAGAAACTATGTATTTTGAGGTAAATTCATATAACAATATGAACTTTCAGCAAAAGAGGACGCCTTGTAATGTGATATTTTAATACATATCAAGTATCATGATCCCCGCCCAAAATCCAGTATTCATCAAATAATTAGAGCCATTTTAGAGCCAAGCGGCATAAAACAATCCCGGAAATGCCCATTTTATCAGCATTTCCGAGATTTTATCCGTTACTCGAACTCTTTTTCCTGTTCGTTACAAGTCCTGTTTTTCATTGCTTTTCCTTGCAAAACCGCATCATTTTGATACGGTTTTATTTCTCATTTATATGGTTTCAAAGCTGGTGTACCCAAATTGTACCCAAGATGAAATTTTGCTAAAAGTTGTGACACGTCGCAACTTTTAAAGGAAAACTACGTTGCCACAATTGGTTACACACTGTGTAGCCAATTTATATTTGTTTTTGCATATGTTTACCCAATACTGCACAACATTCGGCAAAGGCAAGCTGCTGATATTGAACATCTATCTCCTCCGCACTTTTAAGAAAATCATCTAACTTCTTTGCACAATCGGACACTTTCCACATTTGCTGACTATGATACTGCTGTTGCATTTGCTGTAGTTGATCCTGTATTTGTTGTTGATTAAAAATACTGTATATTTGATTTTGATTGAACATTTTAGCACCTCTTTCATAACAATAAAGTTCTATCTATTTAACAACTGCTTTCATCATGACCGCATCATAACCATTTTGGTCATGATATGATCATGAACTCCATTATGAATAATATTTTTGATTTTTACTTTTTGGTTTATCCGGCAAGGTCATTTTTAATCTTCCCTCTTTTACTAATGTGTTTAAATACTTTCTTCTAAAACTCGTCCGACTATCAAATCCAAATTTTTCCATGATTTCCGATATAGATTTTGCTTCTTTACAAAAATCCAAAATCATCATGACCACATCATGACCATCTTGGTCATGATCTCTGCCACTTTGACCAAAATGCAAATTTTCCTCATCATTCAACAACTCCAAATACTTATCACACGCCTTACAAAGCACCATAATTCCAGATGCGCTGATATTGTATTCTGGCAGGCGTCCATCGTACTTTGCACATGCTTCCTTGATTTTGTCAAAACCTCTGCCCCATGCCTCTATCATACCACTTTTAAAGAAAACATTTGCCAGCTTAGGATTATACGGTTTGGAAGAATGTTTTTCAAACAGTTTCTCCGTTGAATCCAAGTCAGACGGCATCTCTCCATCATTCCAGATATATATTTTATCCTCATATACACTAATCTGGATAGGATTGCAGGCACTATAATCCTTGTGAACCACCGCATTCAGCAATATCTCACGAAATGCTTCCTGTGGAAACATAAACTGCTCAATCCTCTGAATCCCATCATAATAAATCAAAGCTTTCAGGTATTTCGTATAAACCAAATCAACCGTCTTATCAATCTGTTCAATCAGAGAACCATGTACCTCGTCCTGATATTTCAAGTCGGCATCTGATTTTCCAAAATAGCCAATCTTAATATAAGAACCTGTAACCCATTTCTCCGGATCTTTATAGAATGCCAACATTGCTGCTCTTATCAGATAACCATCTTCATCAATTAGGTGAAGATTTTCCATCAATATTGTATCATCAACCTTTGTTTCTTCCTCTGTCAGCCTTCCTCTTCTTATCGCCTTTTCTTTCAGTAAATCAATTGCTTCTCTTCTTAAATCTGTCACTTTCAGCTTCGGAATTGGCATACCGTCCCATGTTCTTCCCTGTGATTTTAAGATAGCTTTATCCAGTTCTTTTCCTGTTATCGTTCTCATCGTACTGCCGGAACGATAAAAGTATTTACCATGATAGCTGATAATCGAGGGATACTTGTCCACAATAATCTCAATATATTGTAAAGCACCCTCATATAGCAAATTGACATCCGCAACTATTCCCATTGTGTCTGTAATCTTATTGGGAATAGATTCCAACAGCTTTTTCCTATCCTTATCGCTAAGCCCAATAACATCTCCATTGTCATCCTTGCCAATATAAAGTGTTCCTCCATAAGCATTTGCATATCCACAAATCCATTCTAAAAATTCATCATGCCATGATTCTTTGTATTCTATTGTCTGATGTTCCGGCATAGTTCACCTGCTTTCTATCATCATATTCACATGATTAAAATAGTAAATATCTTTTTGCTACAAAATTGGCGTATCATTATTTTGTTTTCTCTCACATTTCGTCACATGCACAAAAACATTGTGTAGAAGATTTACGCTAGTTAGAATAGATTCTCCTTGATTCAATTTTTTTACATGCTTAACCGAATAATCATCTAAATGATTTTGTATTGCTCTAATTTCGTCATTATGCGTAAGACGATGAACCAGTAAAGTTCCAACTTGTCCTAAAAGAACAGGCGAAACATCTTGAGGATTTTGTGTTGTCAAAAACAAAAAAATTCCTTTCTTACGCCCTTCTCTTGCTACAAGAGTTAAGCCATTATGAAATTCATTCTCTGAATATTGTGACTTTGTATAGCGATGTACTTCGTCAATGAAGAAAACAAAGGGCAAAATTTTATCTTGCGAAATCACAAAATTGCATATCAAATCAATAATCATTCCTCCTATTCCTTCTGCAACCCCAAGAGTCGAAGTATTAATATATAAGCTAGAATTTGACGTATGTACAAATGTATCTATTTCATCCAATAGATTATTCATCTGCTGACTGTGAGAAAAGAACGTTAAAAAATTCGTATTTCCCAATTGATATGTTACCTTTTGTACAAGATAACTATTGGCATTTGCCTTAAAAGTGTCATACGCATAATTATTTCCTCTATTAGGTTCTGATACAGATTCTGCCGCTATTTGTTCAGGCAAGAGTGAAATATCAAAATCTGTATCCTCCTTAGAAACCGATGCAAGTTGCTGTTGTATTTGAGCAATGTTTTCTCCATCCTTTTTCAAAAATGTAGTCTGACCATTTTTTTGCTGATAACGTAAAGAATGTATTGCCTCTGAAAGCACTGCACTCTGGGTGTTACTATTTGTTTCAAAAAGCATTGCCCACTGTTGCATTGATATTTTGCCGGGAGAAATTGTTGTATCTTTTCCTAAATTTAATTTTCTTACCTCTTGCGATGAAAAAGAGTCACTGTATTCACCAGTAGGATCTATTATCAAAGCTTTCTTTTTTTCAATAATTATTTTATCCAATATTGATAAAGCAGACGTGGATTTTCCACTATTAGTTACTCCCACAACAAGCAAATGATGATTAAATAGTGTACTTGGTTTTAGTGACACTTCTTCCGTATTCATATTAAGATATGTTGCAAACGGCAGGAGCAAATCTTCTGACAAATTGCTAACTTCAATGGAACTCAAGTATATCTGTGTTACATTCCTATTTGCTAAATATACTTTATCTGTTATACCAACTGTTAAAAATTCTGGCAAGACAAATTTTTTATCACGGTATGACATCAATCCAATAATGTCGATATTTATTTCCGGAAACACTGTTTCAGGTTTTCCATGATTAATGGAATCGTGAAGATTTTCGGATGATGGGACTTTTGTTTGAAAAACCTCACCCAGAAAAATTCCCTGAACAGACTCAACCACTACCAAATAATTTATTGTATTGGGAATAAGCTGCTCATCAATGATCTTTCGATGTGATAGCAATGACAAGTTTTCAACCTGAGCAACACAGTTATCTCTATAAACCTGAGAAATCCTTCCAATATAAAAATTGCTTTTGTCTATATAGTTATATAAGGAATCAATCGTCATAGTATTCTCCTAAATAATCTGACAAATCTGCGTTCATTGTTGCTTTCAAAAAGGCAACTTGATAATTATGTTTCATTAAGTCAGTTAGTTTTATCCAATTAGGATTATCTTGAGTAATATTATAGTCACTAATTAAGGTTGCCAAGCTCTTATTGTGCAATATTGCTTGAATAATCATTTGCGAAATATGATTATCTGCAAAACTAAATCCCGTAGTAATAAGAAGCGTATTGGAACGCTTTAATAACTCTTGGAATTTTGTAAACAATTCAAAGTATGGTTCTTGATAACTTTGCATATATTTATTTGAACTTGGAAAAATCATGATTGGATTAGAAACATCAGCCTTTTCCTTTCTGCGGATGCCTTTTGTGTCACGTTCCCATGTTAAAGATCCATGTAATTTAAGCAAATTAATAATGTTTTTCTTATACTCTAATTCTCTTGTTTTGATATTTTCTATATCTTTTACAAGATTCCATTCAAACATGTCACTATTAAAATACGGGCGATGCGAAAATGAAAAACCATCCATCACAGTATATTCTATACTATCTGCCGCATCTTCAATTAATGTATCATAATTTGTCGTAACTATAGTAAGTTTGCTAGGAGTTCTCACAAGATGCGATACCGTATTTATAAACGCTGAATGTTTTAAGCAACTATTATCATATTCATAGCTTGTATTTTCTACAATTAAATCAAAAATTCTAGATTTTGATCGGGCATACTTATCAGACACAGTATCTGGTACAAATTTTTCAAAGGAAAGCAAGTCGGAAAGGAAATCTTCTAAGTTAAATAATGTATTAAGTTTAGATGTACCATCTTGTTCTATTGTTTCTACAGGAATACTATACTTACATAACTGCGCCAGTTCTTGTAACGTAAAAAGATTAGAATCCTGTTTAAGGGTAGTATTTATTAAATCAGCGAGCATAAATACTGTCTTCCCAAATCGGTTGTCAATTTTTCCCGATGTACACAAGACAGATGCTCCGGCACCAGCAAGCACGACTATATTACTAAATGTTCTATGAATAAAAGAAGATGTTTCTCTTTTTATCAAGGACTTAAAAGCAAATTCATCCATTGGAATTCCATTTTCATTTGTAAGAATAACTCCATTTTTATAGAATTTATTATCTTCAAATGCATATTTTGAATTAGCTGAAATATAGAAATCTATCATTACATCTAACCTCCCATGTTTAAATTTTTTGAAGAATATTTATGTGGCAAATCTATAGAACAATTTCTCTTACTTATAATGTAAATATTCTTATATAAAACTGTCACTTTTCTTAAATTAATCAGTTTAAACAAACAATAAACGCAACTTATACCATCTATTCTTGCAGTTCAATATCCCATATTGTTTCTTCAATCACTTTCACACACTCATCCACATTTTTCACAATATCTTTTCCCCAAAACCGAATAACAGTCCAGCCCTCAAACAAAAGCCGCTTATTTATCTCATCATCCCGTTTTCTATTTCTTGAAATTTTGCTAATCCAATACTGGCTGTTATTGCTCTTTTCCAACCTCGGTTTCAAAACTTCCCAATCCTTTCCATGAAAGAACTCACTGTCACAGAAAACCGCTATCTTATATTTCGTCAACGCAATGTCCGGTTTCCCCGGCAACTTATCATAATTTTTCCGGTAATGATACCCTTTACTCCACAACGATTTTCTCAACTTCACTTCAATACTGGTATCCTTTGACTTAATATGCTGCATATTCTTTCTGCGTTGCTCTTTTGTCAGGTTATCCATATATCCACATCACTATCCTATACAATATCGCTCATCAGCACCTGCCTGTTGACACTAAATATATCCTTTATTTTTTGATGGCTGTATGGTGCTTCCCGATGATGTTCTACCATTTTGATTACATTGGAAACACTCATTGCAGAGCCATTCACTCCCGTTGCATCAACGATACTTTTAAGCTGTTTATCAATGTTCTTTCCAAAACCACCCGCAATATAAGAAAAGAAAGCAAGCGGCTTGTCCGTTTTACTGTAATTATCAATGTTTCCAATATAATTATGTACCATGCGGTTATAATGGTCATTATTAATCGTATATTTATGGTATGCTTTGTTATCCAATATTGCCTGATAGCCATCTTCATCGGACAGCAGAAGCACATCCGGCGTTAAGCCTATCGGCCCAACGTGTTTAGCTTCAAATCCAAACACATCCTGAAACAACTCTACTGTTGCTTTTTCAAATTCCGTTGCCTCATCACGCCCTTTAAATGCCATTTCAAAATATTTTGTCATAAATGCGCCAACAGAGCCATTTGGGTAAGTTTCAATCAAAATATCCTCAACAGTTTTTCCATCTATTCCCGTTCTTTGAACAATAAAATCTACAACGCTCGGTGTAATTTTTGTAATCGGACGTTCCAGTGATTCCGTAATATAAGCCTGCCTCACTTTTTGTCTTGCAATAAGCATAGCAGTAATAGTCTGCGTCATGGCAAGGTTACGGCTGTCTTTTTTATGTTTCGGATCAATGCCATACTTCCGTTGAAAATATTCATGCTGTTCCGGTCGGTCAATAAAATTCGGTTTATCGCTCAATATCCGCCTGACTTCTTCCCTTTTGTCATCAAGAATTTCTACTTTTCCATCTTCGCGCTTTGCAAGCTGTGTATATTCCAACCAATTTATTATAGTATTTGCCAAATCCATTAAATGACTGTATGGATGCTCAGGATTAACCGCTCCTTTAGAAGATTGATACTTTTGGGAAAAATCATCTTCCAAGCAACTATCCCCGTAACTCCTAAACTGTACAATTCTGTCGACAATGTAATTGTAGCATTTATCACTTTCGTTTTCCGCTTCTGTGACAACAATCTTCGCAATTTCTTCTTCTGTTAAATATCCAACTTTGCTGTCATCAAGCAGTCTGAGCAGAAATCTAAATGGTCTGATTTTAAATCTAGCCGCTACTTGTACGCCTCTTCCTAGCGAAAAGGAAGATGGAAACTGATACTTCAATATTTGATTAGTCAACACATCCACTGGAGAATCACCATTCATAATCGCTTCCCCCGCTAATGTCAATTTAATTTTTCCGCTTGATTCCTGTGCAAAAATAAGTCCCAGACTGACAAGCCATGCTTTATATGTTCTTGCACCGCCTCCTGTTTGATCCCGTCTTTCTCCTTTACGTTTCAGACCTGCCGCCTCTAAAGCATCTTCATAAGCTAAATGAGAATCCCTTTGTCCATCCCATTCTTGATTAAGCGACAAATCCGCAAATGCCGCCAGCACTTCCGGCACTGAATTTAATTTTCTCTTTGGTCTTGTTACCCACCAATAATTAAGCATATTATTACCTCATTTCTTAATCATCGCATCCCGTATATGCATCCACGCTTTCATAAGGTATTCCGGCAAAAGTCTTTAAGATTGCTTCAAAAATAACTTTTGCTCCTTTAGATGGCACCGCCATTCCTATCTGTTTTCTAACAGATTCCTTAGAACCTTCGAAAACATAATTATCAGGGAATGTCTGTAATCTTGCCCGTTCTCTATTGGTCAATGCTCTCGGCTCTGCATAATGGTAGATATGTGTACCGCCGCCGCCTGAACCTGTCACTGTGTATGCCGGTTTATTGGGATCTAACCTTTTATATATCTGACTGATTTTAGCCCCTTTGACATTTAATCTCAATCGTTCCGGAAGTTCAGCGGAAAAAGCATTTTCCCCCGGCTTAATATAACTTAAGCGCTCCACTACCTGCGCCGACTGTTTTGTCAGCTCATTATTAGCCGCATCAACAGGAATAGGCGGCACTTCTATAGCCGTTTTGCAGGTTACGTCCATATCTTCATACGGTTTAGGACTCGGTATTTTAAATTCATACGGTAAATCTTTTCTTATGCCTACAATAATCATACGATGTCTAGCCTGCGGAACACCATATTCTTCAAACTTATATAAATTAGGATATATTTTATATCCTGCCTTAATCAAATCTTTCTTTATTTTTTCAAACGCTTTTCCCTCATTTGCGCTCTTTAATCCGCCGACATTTTCAGCCAGAAACCACAAAGGCTGATATTTTTTTAAAACTTTTACACCATATGTATACAACGGTCCAAAAGTCCCGTTAAAGCCTTTCTGCTCACCTACGACAGAAAAATCGTTGCATGGAAATCCAAATGCCAGCGCATCAATGTCTCCCAATGGTTCTATATCCAGCTTCCTTACATCACTGCAAATAACGCTTTCCTCAGCATCAGGACATATGTTTCTCCGATATGTATTGCAAGTATCTAAATCATAATCATTTGCCCATTTATGGATTATTCTATATTCAGGATTTTCAATCTTGGCATTTATTGCCGCATATGCAAGACCTCCCGGTCCGCAAAACAGCTCTCCAAGTCTAAACTCCTTTACTTCTTCTGCACTCATTAAATCCTATCTCCATTTTCTAAAATAAACTCTCTATTAAAGGCAACGCCCAAAACATCCGCTACCTGTTCTATCTCCGGTATTGAAAAACTGCCTCTTTTCATTTTGGAATTAAAACTCTGCGGCGATTTTCCCAAACGCCTCGCCAATTCTGCTTCACTTACATTACATCTTACACATAATACCTTTATCTGTTCAGAAATAGTCATAACCGCCCTTCCTTTCCTTACATATTATAAAAGATTATTTTGATATTGTCAAAATAATCTTTTAGCTTATCTGTCTGAAATTTTTAGAAACTCATAAATTATGTATCATTTTCTCATTTATAAGCAATAAATAATTTCTTCCCTCGCAATCTCCTCTGCACTCGCCCTAATGCTATTCATTCTCTGCACCCAAAACATCTGATCGCACTCCTTTAACTGCTCCGTTACCCCTTCCTGCTTCGCCATCTGCTCCACCAGCAGATCGAACCTTTCCTCCGCCTGTTCCTGTATCATCAGCAGATGTTTCTTTAATTCGCCGGATAACAGCAAGCCAGAATAAATACCTCTCCTGTGATTTTCCAAATAGGATTTCCGCATCAACCCAAACTTCCGCAGCTCTCCCTCTGGCTCCGGATTGGGAATTAAATTCGGGATTAGATAATCTCCACATTTTTCATAAGTTATGTTCATCGTCTGTTCCTCTCTTTCCATAAAATTTACATTTCCTGCTGCCACTGCTTGCCCTTTTCGGGCAGTTCATGCCGCTGTGTTCTTCTCTGGCGGTTTTGTTCAGCAGAATCAGTTTTTGCCTCTTCCAGTTTTTGTTTCATCGTCTTTGGCGCAAGGGATTTTACAAATTCCACAAACGCTTCTCCAAGTCCTTTTGATGCCACAAACCGCTTTAATTTTTCAACCTGATCAGTAAGCGTTTCTATCCTCTTTTCTAAACTGGCTATTTTCTTCTCATACTTCTCCAAGAGATGATTCCTCGATACTGCCCTGCCGAACGCATCCAGCATTTTGTTCCAGTCGCTTTTCTTCACTTTGACATATTCCTCTCCGCCGAAAAGATTTGTCATCGGAACCACCACGCTTTTCATCTTTTTTGTTTCCGCATTCACTTCTTTTGAAATTGTTTTGAATGTTTCCGCCCTTAAATCATGTTTGGCGAGAACCTCGTTTGTCGCTTTCTCTTTCTCTTCTGCTTTTTCAATCTGCTCCGTAAGCTCCTGCGCCTGCAGAACCAACTCATTATTATGTATCTCCATTTCCTGCGCTTGTGCAACAAGTTCTGATGTACGCTGTGCCAAATCATCGTTCTGCTTCTCCAATGCCTCATTCTGACTGTCCAATGTCTCCGCCTGCTGTTCCAGTTCCTCCACTTCACGCATTACCGCTTTATATTCCGGCAGAGAAAGATTGTCACGCTGTATGCCAAGAACCTCTATCTCAATTCCCCGTTCCCTGCAAAGTTCCGTCAGATATTTCCGTTCCCTTTCCTGCCATGCAACCGTTTCATTCTGCTTTCTGCTGACTGCCTTTGCAAATCCCATCTGCTGGAATGCTTTGGTAAGACTGTTGCGGGTTTCCATGCCGTTTTTATATCCATGTGCTACCGGAATATAATCTATATGCAGATGCGGCGTTGCTTCGTCCAGATGCATCACACAGTTAAAAAGATATAAATTCGGATTCCGTTCCTGAAAAGTTTTTGCATACTGTTCTAAAATTTCTATGGCAGTCTTGGCGTCTTCCGTCAAATTTCCATCTTCATCCACCACAGAAGTATCTTCCTTTTTTCCGATCTGAACAATATTTTCATAAAAGGACTTTTCCTTGTTCCCGGAATTTTCTATCTCCTTCAGATAATCCTCTTTCTGCCTGTCCTTACGCTTCTGTGCGGCGTTATAATTCCTGAGCGCCTGCCCGAAACATTTCTCGTAAGCGTCTTTCAATGGCTCCTGTATATAAATCCGGTTCCAAGATGTCCTTTCCGGCACCACATTGTTACAGATAAATTCTCTATTGTTATGAGTAAGATGCCCTTTCCCCTTTGGAAAAGAAATTGTTTTTGCTGCCAATGCACCACCTTCTTTCTCACATTTTTAGGTTTTCGAGCTGTCTATGGTTTTGTTACTTTTGTCAAAAGTAACGCCTTATTACTTCTGACGCATACGCATCAGAAGTAAGGCGCCCTGCGGGGCTGATGCCGCAAGTCCGGCGGCATGGTCTGCCATAAAAAGCACTGGCAGAGCTGCTCATTCCGGCATAATACCGCCGTCACTCGCTTTGGACAACGGTACCGAATAATATTTATTCGGTACCATTTCATAGGCATTCCTTTCGGAAATGAGTACCGAATTATAAAATTTGGAACCGCCTATTCGCCCACTGCAAATGCAAACGCCATCATATCCTCGGATAATTCTGCCTCCTGCATCTGCTCCATTCCGTCTGTGTCAGCTTTGTCAGCAGAAACGTTCATGCCGGAGTGATATTCAGGAACATACTCATTAAAGCCTCTGCTGATTTGCTCTGCAAACACTTCCTGCATCTCTTGAGTCATTTTATGAAATTTTTGTTCTAATATCCTGTCCAGTAATTCTGCCAACTTTCCAAATTCCTGTTCTGCCAGTTCTAATCGCGAATCCATTTCATCGTCTGCCCTAATCTGCGTTTCTCTGTCAAGAACCGCCACAAACGCATCCGAAAGCACCTTCCCATAAGAACCGTCTCTTCGGGAAAGGCTTTGCAGATATTCCCATGTCCTGCGCTGATTTTCATCGTCCATACAGAACTTGATGTTGCTGCATTTATAGGTTTTCTTCATAGCGCTACCTCTGCCTGCGCTGTTTCTGCGTTGCAAGGTATTCATATCCTATCGCATTAGCGCAGATGTCCTCGATAAAAGTCACATTCCCCTTTGATTCAATATCACTATAATGCCTGATCAGACAACCGCCTCCGCCAATCACATAGAGATGCACCAGATTTTCTTTATATCCATAATCAATCAAACGCTTTAAAATATTCTCTGCGTATCCTGCGGCAATACGTCCTGCAACCTTTGCTGTTGCATCCACTCTGCCTTGTAACCCGTTTATCAGCATCGGCTCAATCATAACCTCTGGTATGCTCTCCCCTGCTGATTTGGATAATTCCTTTTGTATTTCCTTCATACAAATAGAAACACCAAATTTATCTGTCACAAGACTTTTTTCTAATGGTCTGCCGTCAATAATCTGCATTACGTTCATTGTTCCGTTTCCAATGTCCGCCAGCATATTCATTCCTGTCATTGCACCCAGATTAACAACGGCGGCAAATCCCTGAGGAAACACTTCCACTCCGCACAGATGCACATGGTATCTCTCTTTCCGAAACTCGAAACGCAGTTCCTGCTCCTGCATCAGATATTTCTTAAAATCCGCCGCCTGCGTTTTCGCCCAAGCAAGTGGAAGCCCCGCCGCCAATGTTACATTTGCTTCATGGATGCCTCTGAATTTCAGTTCCTCCGCCAGTGCCGCAAGCGTCAGAATATGAAAATCATCTGAATCCGTTTTATTTCCCTGATAAATCAAATGGTTTTCCCCAATCACATAATACCTGTCCTTATATTTGATGTAATTCATGCTGACAATCGGCTCTTCCTCAAAACATTCCACGCCTGTCTTGAATACCCTGTGCGCTGTTTTCATGTTGCCATATCCATGATCTACTCCAATAATTATTTTTGTACTGCTGTTAAATTTCTGCATAATACATGCCCTCCATTTTCCTGTTAATCTCATTACTGCGTTTTCAGTTTTTTTGTTTACACCGTTTACAAGTGCCGGGAAACATTGAGTTTCCTATATTTTTTTGTAAACCCACCGTTTACAAAAATGTAAACACGCATTGTAAACGGGATAAAAAAGAACTTAAAATATTGTTTTACTTAAAAGGCGTCTGTGCATTATCCGGCAGCGGCATAAAGCCCTGGTTATCTGTTCTGCGTTTCCAGCCACGCTGCAAACCATACCTGCTAAACCTATGAGATGTAACTTTCTCCCACCCATTAATACAGGTATTCATGATACTGTTGATTTCTTTAATCTCCCACTGTTTCGGTTCCTCATACTCATGCCGAAGTGCTTCTCTGTAAATCATCTCACTGCACACATATTCTTCCGTACAATCGTCCAGCCATGCCTGAATAACACCCACCTTTGTATCCTCCGGCATAAACTGTTTCTGCATCTCCTTCAGATATTCTTCCATTTCCTTTGACAGCTTCAATTCATGTGGACAGTTCTTATAGATAACCATTGCCTCCGCCCATGCCTGCACAATATATTCTCTCGACTCCTTCTCGTCCTCAAGGATATGTTTCTCCACACGTTCCTGATGAACCAAAACCGGCGCAAACCTTCTGTTCCCCGTCCTGTCCAGTGGTAGGAAATCCAGATTATTTGATGTGCCGACAAAAATACACTGTCTTGGTCTATCCTCCGCATAAGTCTGATATGGAATACGGTATGTTTCTTTCTGTCTGCTTAAAAATGATTTAATATCTTCAATGCTTTTTGCATTGACAGTGGCAAGCATCTCCGACATTTCAATAATCCAATGCCCCTGCATCTTACTGTAAACATTTTCATCATCCATACGCTTCAAATCGTCTGTAAACCACTCATCATTGACAGCAAGAAAACGGAAAAATGTGGACTTTCCTGCGCCCTGACCACCCACAAGGCAGACCATAATCTCAAACTTACAGCCCGGCTCATAAATCCGGTGTATCGCCGCCAGCATCAAAAGCTGCATGATTTCTCTTGTATATTCGTTATCATCTGCGCCAAGAAAACGTGGGAGCAGACTTGCAATTCTGTTTTTTCCGTCCCATTGTAAGGCTTCAAGAAAATTTCTGATTGGATGATAACTTTTTTCACTTGCTACAATGCTGACCGCCTTGTTAATTGCCTTATCACTGGAAATCCCATAATTTGTTTCTATGTAACGCTGAATTTGGTACATATCCACATCCGTAATACACTTTCCATTCCGTTTCCAAAACAGCGGCTTTACAATATCAATTTTGTTTGTCAGCTCATTTTTGCATATGACATCTTTGAATACAGGATCTCTGTATAAAATAGTCATGCAGTTTTCAATGGAAGATTTCACATTACCCTTCTGCGTTCTGGCAAGCGACTCCAGTACGTCCTCTACGGTACTCATTTCAGTATCAAGCACTTCCCCGACTGCATTCCATAATTCGTTTTCTGCCTGCACAGACTTTTCCTGCAATCTCCTCCACCTTCTTCCTATCCTTTAAAAATAACTTCTGCTTCTCTGAAATATCCCCCATACACAGAATATCCAACCAGTAATCCACCAGCGGTTTTGCATGGAGCATCTGCGCATAATCATCTGAAAAAATCATATCCGGCGGCTTTTCATTTAAGAAAACTCCTGTCTTTTCAATCTCCGAAAGACAATCTCTTAACTCATCAATCCGCTGGCTGCACCATTTTTCAAAACGCTCTTTAATATGTACAATCCGCTCCTTTTCTGCCTTTTCTTTTCTAAACCGCAATTTCTCCTGCTCGTCCAAATTATCTCTGGCTAATACCGGCAGAGAAAAATCCTCAATCAATTTTAACGCTGCATCATACTGTGACAATCCAAACATACGGGAAACATAATCAACCGCATCTCCACCAACGCCGCAGGCAAAACAGTGATAATTCTTATCAATCTTCATGCTTGGGTGCCTATCATCATGGAACGGACAGCAGGCAGTCCCATTTCTCTTAACTGTCAGACCATAATATTCTGCTACTTGTCTTGCCGTCAGATGTTCCTTTACCTCTGAAAAAATATTCAATTTTACAGCTTCTCCTCCTTTTCATCTGGAAAAGCCTCTGCTATAATAAATCTGCAAGATATATAAAGAGGCTTGTCCTTTTTATATTCAGAGTAAGTTGCACCAACAACTTACTCTATTTCTGAAATGTCCCTGTTACCAGCAGGGACATTTTCATTCTGTCCGATTTCTAACAGCCGCTTTACCAGTTCCAGCAATAATTTTTCATTTTCTGTATTTCCACTTTTCAGATGTTCCAATATCTGTTCTAGAACTTTTGCAACCCTATTAGACATATAATTTCCGGCAGTTACCGCCACTTCCTGTCCCAATATGGCTTTGCGGTAATAATCTCCTTTGGGAAGTCCCGATAATATAATTCTTGCTTCCACTTGGGCTTTTTCTTCATCACTCAGCCAGAATGCGATTGTGTTACGCCGAAACCTGTCCTCACGCTTACACGCCACTTTCCTCACCTCTCTCCACTTTTCCAAGCCTATCCGCAATTTTTATCTGTGCATCCATAGACTGATGGCAGTATGTTTCAATCGTAGTTGTAACTTTCCCATGCCCTAGCCGTTTTGCAATCTCAACAGGACTAAATCCCATCTGTACAAGCATACTCGCATGACTGTGTCTGGTACAATGGACGGTAATCTTTTTTACACCGGACAGCTTGATTCCCCGTTCCATTTCATGTTCAAAGAAACTCTTTGTCCGTCCTGCAAAAAGACGTGTGCCTGCCCTCACCCGATAGATCGTTGAAATATACTCTTTGATTACCTCCTGCAATTCCTTATGTATGGTAATTACCCTTATGGAACTTTCTGTTTTCGGTGCAGTTATCAAATCCTCTCCGTCAATCCTCGCAAGTGATTCATCAACGGTAATCGTACCTTCCTCAAAATTTATGTCCTTTACCTGAAGGGCAAGTAATTCTCCCAAACGCATTCCCGTCCAGAATAAAATCTGAAATGCAACCCATGAATCCTGCTTATCCATAATTGCATCCGAAAACTTCTGAAATTCCTCCAAAGTCCAGTATGGTCTTTCATCCGCCCTGCTCTTTCCCATACTTCCTGCTTTCCGGCATGGATTGGAACGCAACTCATAAAAATTGACTGCATAATTCAGAATAGCGCTGAGCTGATTATGTATGGTTTTCAGATAAGTAGGCTTGAAGCCTTTCTCCATCATTTCACCCTGCCACTTTCTTATCATAGGGGCAGTGATTTCATTGATTGGTGTCTTGCCAAAATAAGGCAGGACTTTATCATTCATCACATACTCCTTCTGTTTCATGGTAGTTTTCCGCAGGCGCTTTTCCATATCTGCCTTGTAAATCTCCCAAAAATCAGCAAGTGTCATTGTTGGATCAGAAGATTGCTGCAATAAGAAATGTGCATACCATTCTTCCGCTTCTTTCTTTGTTTTGAACCCTCTTTTCTGTGACTTCTTCTTTGCTCCTGTCCAGTCCGTCCAGCGGTATTGTATCCGCCATGTGCCGTTAGGATCTTTTTTCGCATTACAGCTCATACAACCGCCTCCTTTGCCGCCCCGTACCATTTTTCTTTGAAATAGGCTACGGGGATTTTCCCTGCGATTGTGAGAAAGCCTTTAGAAGATAATTCGCTGTTCATTTCCCGTAAAATCTTGTAGGACTTTCCCATACTGATGCCGAGCATTGCCGCAATATCTGCTGCACTGTAATAAAGTTTTTCGTTCATGTTGTTTCCTCCTATTTATACCATTTGATTTTTATGTGTATCATTTTGATACGTTTATATATTAGCGTATCTTTTGATGCGTGTCAATAGCTTTTTTAAATATCTCTTTATTTATTCCGTATCTTATGATATTATTAAGTTGCATTTGATATTTGCTTGTATTGATGAAAAATTCCATAACACAGGAGGCGTAATAATTATGACAGTCGGCGAAAATATTCGGCGCATACGTCAAGAACGAGGTCTGACATTGAAACAATTGGGAGAAATGGTTGGCGTCAGCGAAGCCTACATTAGAGCATATGAAAGCGGACGCAGAAACCCCAAATTAAAATCATTAGAAGCTTTAGCACAGGCACTCGCTGTCAACGTAGAAGTATTAACCAACTCTGATTTTGACGGCATCAAAGCTATGCACAGGCTTTTTCAAGTGTTCCGCCAGTATGACGGGCATTTGTTTGAATATCAGGATCAGGACGGCAATGATATGGTTGCTCTCAGTTTTGGCACACTTTCTTTAATGCGCTCATGGTGTGACCGCTATGAGGAATATATGAAAGAAGTGGAGAAGTGTAATTTAATTAAAGATGTGAAAAAACGGGGAGAGGCATTGTTAAAGGCGGAGGCGGATTTTAATCTTTGGATGGATATTTATCCAGAGTCGGAACCTTTTGATTTAAATTTGAAGATACAAAAGGCACATGATGAGACTATGGATGAAATTGGTTTAAATTCTAAATGATATATTTATAGACTTATATCTGTATTATTGAAATATACTATATTGGGAGATTTATAATGATTACGCAACAAGAAAAAGATAATATTTTACAAGGATTTCACAATATTCAAATCAGCGTAGATCGGATGCTTTCTATGCTTCAAAAATATGAAGAAAAGAAAAAAGAAATCAAAAAAATACTTGAAACTCGATATTCTGATACCAATGCTGACCATCATATCTATGCACTTTTAAGACGGAAATCTGAGCTCGAAGAACTAAAGAGTTTTTATTCCATTATTCCAACAATAGATGACTCTATCAGCAACCAATACAAAACATTTCTGCAATCAGAAATAACACAATTTAATCCAAGCAACTTACATTTACTACAACAAGGCAGTCACACTCAAATTTATGCTTTTTTAGACAAACAAATTAATGATCAACTATCTATTTCTCCAGATGATAATAATGTTATATCTTGGATAAAAGATCTTCCAAACCAATATGTTCACTATATAAACACATTACTTGATTTACAATGCAAATTACATATATTTGATCAAATAAAAAATATTGATGGTTCAATTGTTATGATAGGTTCCAATGGTTCTGGCAAAAGCACATTTGCACGTCAATTAAATGGAAAACTTGCAAATAACATTGTTATTCTATCAGCACAACATTTTTTACACTATAATAAACGAAACACAATATCCGCTTCTGGTGATGAAATCCAAAAAGTACGCAATTTTCAGTTAAATACTAAACTGGGGAATGACGGAAACTTTCAACAACTTATTACATCTGATATGAACGATTTAATTGATGCCCTAATGGCTCAGCACACAGATTGCGCATTAGAACTATACGATAATGGCACACGCAATTCTTCTTATTTAACAAAAACAATTGAAATTTGGGATAAAATTATTGAACACCGTCATCTTAAAAATGACAGAACAGGTTTATTTGTTACAGGAATAGATATAAAGCAATACAATTTTAATCAATTAAGCGATGGTGAAAAAGCAGTATTTTATTATATTGCTCATATTTTGCTTGCGCCTAATAATTCATATATTATTGTAGATGAGCCAGAGAACCATCTACATTTAACAATTTGCAACAAGTTATGGGATGAACTCGAAAAGGAACGATGCGATTGTAAATTTATATACCTTACACATAACCTTAATTTTGCAACTACACGCAGTAATTGTACTATTTTATGGAACAAAAAATTTAAACCTCCATATGATTGGGATTTTGAAATATTACCTGAAAATGAAGTTATTCCAGAAGTACTTATCATGGAACTTATTGGAAGTAGAAAGAATATCTGTTTTTGTGAAGGAAATAGCAGAAGCAGCCTTGATTACAAACTTTATTGCATTCTTTTTCCTCAATACACGGTTATTCCTGTATCTGGTCACAGAAATGTTATTGATTATGTAGACTCATATAATAATACATCGTCTTTTATAACTCAAGCAGTTGGTATAATTGATGGCGATCACCATCTTCCGACACAAATTGAAAAATGGAAACAAAAGAAAATATTTACCCTGCCAATAAATGAAATTGAAAACATTTTATGTGATGACTATATTCTCCAAACGGCTATTGATGCTTTTTGTTGTGAAGAAAATGCACTAGAAACTTTTCATAACAATTTTTGGAAATTACTCACTGATAATAAAGAACAGCAGGCAACAGCTTATGTAAACGAGCATTTAAATAATTTATTTAAAGACAATTTTTTACATGAAAAGCAAAATATTACTAATTTGATAACCGAAATGCAAAACATTACTTCAAGTTCATACATTCAGACTCTCTATGATGAAACTATCGCAAAAATTAATAGTTTTATTGAACATAAGGATTATAATTCTGCTCTATATTTTGTTAATTTCAAAGGACGCCTAACAAGAGAAATTGCACAAAAAACAATAGTGAACAAATACGAAAATAGAATTCTTGATTTAATAAAAAAGGAGCATGATTTACAAAAACATATTCTTGACACTTATTTTATTGATTTCATTTTCGACTAAAGTTCATTGAACCATTACATTTTGTACCCAAATCGTACCCACCGCCAATTAAAAAATCCCCGCAAGCCTTAGTTTTACGTTGATAAGGAAGTATTTACAACAACTTATCATCAACGCAGACAAACAGGGTGCAAGCAAAAGCAGAGAACATATCACTTTCATTAGTGGTCGGTTCTCTGCTTTTCTGTTACGCAATAGAACACCGTTTTTGAGAGCAGACATATTAAACCCCTTACCCCGCCACTTCAATACTCGCAAAGCCGCATAAATCAAGGACAAAATAGCCCCTACTGCGTAACAATCCCCATAATAAATTGAGGGCGAAAGCAGTCTGCTGATTTCGCCCTCTTGACTACCCACAAGCAAAGGCGGGAAAAGCTGTCAAGGGCGCGTAGCGCGAAGTTTACCCTTGACAGCTTTTCATTGATATGTCCTTTATAGATAGACAGATATTTGATGTATGCGGTGTAGTGCCGCAATACTGCGTCTACCGCTTCCGGCTCTCCGGCAACGGCTTTTTCGATTACCTCAAAAGGTATCAGCTTTTTGTTCCTCATGTTTCAATTTCTCCCATTCTTTTCGTAACTGTTTCAGCGCAACATTTCTTCTGTGGTTTATCGTACTTCTGCAACGCCCGTACTGTCTGCCGATGGCTTCATCACGATAGCCAACGAAGTAATAAAGCAACAAAACTTCCCGCCTTAACTCCGGCAATTTTGATAATGCCGTTGCCAACCGTTCATCATCAACGATAACTTCCTTTCCCAACACAATAAATACAGTCGGCTTATCCAGTTTTTCAAAGTAGCTGTCCATAGCAGACGGTTCAAAATATCGTTCTGACATCAGATAGTCAAGGGATATTTCTCTTGCTTCTTTCCGCTTCAAATCCCGCCATGCGTTAATTGCTTCATGGCGCAGGACAATCTTGCAGAACGTATGGAAAGCATATTCGATATGTTCCATGAACTGTTCAGAATATCTCATTTTCTCTCACCCCCTTTCTTCCCAGTAGGGGGCTATTACAACAAATGCCCATACAGCATAAAGGGGCATAAGCATTTGAGTAATACGAGTTATCAAGACATACTAAATGATTTGACAGTTCATATTCATGGGTAGTATATCCCCTAAACGAACACTGCGTTTTTTTGACAGAAAATAGTTTGTCTGATTTTGCGGATATAAAAATAACACGACGGTACCTCCTGATACCGCCGCATTATTAGTCATGGTTTCTAAAAGTCCTCCGCTGTCCGTTTTGAAGAAACGGCGGCTTATGAGTGTTACCAAAAAGAAAGAGCCGATAACCGCATTTTTAATCTGCGTGTTATCGGCTCTGCGTCTGTGCGTCTGGCTCTTTGATAACTGATATATTCATTTGTTGTACGTTAATAATGGTTTCGTGCTTGCATTTCGGGCAATATAGGGGAAAGTTTTTCAGTTCGGTATCACTCCGCATTTTTAACCTTGTTTTGCTTTGGCATATGGGGCATATTATCCATTCGGTATTCATGTTAAATACCCCAATCCCTGCTAATCATTTGCAG
>JAETRQ010000041.1 GCA_021770095.1 Eubacteriaceae bacterium
AGTTCTTTCCATAAGTCGCCCTCGGAATAGTAGTTTGGTACAACTTTCCGCAAGGACAGCACCTGATACTCCGGGATCGACTTAACGGAGATGTTATAGTGCAGTTCTCCTTTACCACCCTGTATTTCACTTTTTGCAAGTTCGATCTTCCGCAGTTTTTCTCGTTCGGCCTGTATTGTATTTTCTATCTCTATGCGCTTTTTGTCGAGCTGGGCAAGAAGTGATTGCTCGTCCATCGTCAGGGCAAGTGCAATTTCTGAAACATTTAGTCCACTATCCCGCAAATACAGGATTTTATTTAGACGCGGTATTTGCTCCACCGAATAAAGCCGGTGTCCCGTCCACTTGTCAATCTCCGCTGGCGTTAAAATGCCCACCTCGTCATAATAGCGGAGCATACGGATAGATACCTGCGTCAGCTTTGAAAATTCTCCTATCCGAAACATCGTTTCACCACCTACTCTAACTATATTTGTACTTTTATCTCATTACAGCTTTATATGTTACTCGCTGCATCCTTATTGTACCGTCTTTCGTTCAGTCTATCAATGCTGTTCATGGTATGAGAGCTTTTTCTCAGTCACCACAAAATGGCAAGCAATGCAATCTTCCGTCAGATTGCGTATTTTGGCAGGAATCCGTTTCCGGTATTCCTGCCAAAATGCTTGTTGGTGACATGTCCCCAAACCCCTGAGATCATCACCTGCGGTGATGGCCGCGCGTTCCGTTGGAACGCTTGATTATATGTTGCTAACCGCTGCTCGTCGTCAAGTTCCGTTTCACTTATCAGGCCGATATTTCCTTGAATGACAGTCAACGGTGTTTTTAAGTCATGAGGATGAAAAATCTTTTTACTGTTGCTCATTTTCCAACTGATGAAAAATTCTTTTTGAATAAAGAGAAATCAACAAGGCAGCAACCGCGGCACCGATTAAAACAATCCATGTATTTGAAGCAAAAACGTCAAACAAGATACCATAAATAGCTTGTCCAACAGGCTGCCCGCACATGGCAATCGAAATCAATGCAGCCATAATTTTACCTACTAACTGAGGGGGTGTTTGTGTCTGTACCATTGTATAGATTTGCACCACAAACAAGGTAGACGCACCCATAGCAGTAAAACTCATTGCCGTAATTACCCAATAGGACATAAGAGCAGGAACATTCAGCATTAACGATATACCCATAAACGCAACGGATGCAGAACAAGTCAAAAGCAGCAGATATGATTTTTGCAATTTTAACTTTTCTGAAACTATCGCCGTTAAAAAGCCGCCGCATAAGCCGCCTAATGCAAGCGCGCCTTGTGAAAAGCCGTACATAGTATCAGACATTTTAAGAACTTGTGTTATCAAAATAGGCGTTCCTACAATTATAACCGCGCTCAATACCAAGTTGAAAATAGACACCAAAAATACCACTGAAAAAAGAATAGGCTTTTCGGTCTTTACAAATTGATAGCTTTCTTTCAAATCTTCCTTTGCTACTGTAAGTACGCTATTTTTTCTCGGACGTTTTTCGTGCGGAATATGGATAAAAATTTCCATAACAGCAGATACGGTAAAACATACAATGCTCAAAATCAAAATCGGATAAATACCCCATAGCCCAAATATAATGCCGCCAAGAACAGGACCTAACAAGCCGGATAATGTATTTACTTGATTGATTACGGCATTACCTGTCATAAGTTTATCCGCAGTTACAAGTAGCGGAATACTCGCCTGTACTGCCGGTTGGTAAGTGCCGGAAATTCCATACAGTAGCATTAAAACAACAATAAACAGAGGGATTGTCGGCACATTTCCTAATGAAAAATAGAAAATGGCAATCAGTATTGCTGTGCAAAAATCCAATACCACCATGATATTTCGTTTATTGATACGGTCTGCCAACACACCGCCGACCATTGACAAGATAACCATAGGGGCAAAGGAACAGGCGGTAACAATACCAAAAAGCGTTTCAGAGCCAGTTTCCTTTAGCAGATAAAGCGGCAAAGCAAAACGAAGTATTGCGTTACCAAATAAAGAAATGATTTGCCCTATAACGACCAACGCAAAATCCCGCCGAAAAAGTTTCGTGTTCTGTTTCATAAAATAGTCCTCCTCTCGAACAATAAACCAACCGTCGGTTTGTGATATTGTTAAAATAAGCTGCTCTCTTTGGAGCAGTTTATTTTATGCTTTGTTATGTCTACAAAAGTTGATGTAGCCGTCTATCATTTCATCATCTAACAATGCAAAAATACCCATACCACGCAACAATTCGTTAAAGGTAGTGCAGCGGTTACGCATACTATCCTCATCAGCTAAATTGACAAGTGGATTAAGCCACACATTTGACAAAACCATAATCGCTTCTGCTAATTCGCGAGGATTATCGGTTTGAATTGTTCCGTCCTCTATTCCCTGTTGCAAAATCGGCTGAATGAACTTTGGAGCGACGATTTGATAAAGCTGTTTGATTTGCATTGCCAAAAAACGGGGATTGTCTAACAAGCAAGGCGTAACGGTCAACATTAGACTTTGATTAGAATTAAACAGTGCTGCTTTGAAAATACACCTTAATTTTTCAAGTCCATTCAAAGAATTATTATCTCTTACCTTTGCAAGTTCTATCGTATTTTCTTCCCCAATACGGCTGATTATCACTTCAAATATTTCTTCCTTTGATGCAAAATGATGATAGATTGCGCCTTTGGAAAGCTTCGTTTCATTGATAATGTCCTGCAATGAAGTTGCGTCATAACCTTTTTCTGTGAATAATCGGGTGGCAACTTCCACAATGAGTTTCACCGTTTCCTCTGGGTACTTGTTTCTTGCCATGTTCCACCTCCATACAAACCGTTGGTCTGTATAAAG
>JAETRQ010000008.1 GCA_021770095.1 Eubacteriaceae bacterium
CCATAAAATCTCCTCTCGTCTTTTAGTAGGCTTGAACATCTACTATTGTACTCGTTTGGAGATTTTTTTGTATAACCTTCAACGCGCACCCGCTTAGCGGGTGGTTCTTTGTTTCGTGCCTTCGGCTCTCAACTGTCTAAAGACATTAACAGAAAAAGCACAGGTGAGTGTTAAGAACACTTCTACTACCTGTGCTTATACTTTTATACATTATATAACAAAAAATATTATAGTTTTACATACAAATTTCCTTGATAATATCCTGCAATCCAACCTGACGGAATTCTAAGCCAAATATCATTTCCTACCTTCTTTATCTCATTCACAGTAACAACTGTGCCTTTCTTGAGAACAGCATAATAACCGAGTTTTGCATTGCTTTTTCCGCTTTCGGTCAGTTGACTGCGTTTTTTCTGAGAATAATTTGTGCCGGCGCCTGTTCGTACTTTCAAATCTGTCTGCAAAGTATAATTCCTGCCTACTGTATATGAGACACCTTTTGATTTTACAGAACCTTTCGGCTTTGTGTATGACACCAAAAAGTATGCCGGATTTCTGTCTGCAGTAGCCTTTCCCATTTCGGTTTGGGACACTATGCAGCCGTTAGCCGTTTTTTTGATAATACGCTGCGGTCTTTTATAAGCATCATATTTGCCGTCATACATCTGTGGGTCGAGAATTTCGATGTTCTTTCCGCTCATTTTGTATGCAACAACAAAATGACCTGCAGTTGAAAATACGTTATAGGAATCACCCTGATTACAAATTGCCAATCCGCCTTTTTTGATATGATTAACAAGTTCACTTTCACTTGTAGTGGTTTTGAATGAAAAAGCAGAATGAGCCTTACACAAAGCGTTGAGCAAAGTGTTTATATTTGTGCCTGAATTGTCCCTTGCACCATTGTCAACACTGAACTTTGCCATCTGTGAAACCGTGTACAATTCTCCGCCCGCAAGATTATTTACTACGATACAAGCAGCACAAACACCGCAGCCGCTTGATTTTACAGTTTCAACCTCAGAGGTTGAGGAACGGTCATATTTCACTGATGGATAATCGTTTTGATTATAATAATACATTATTTTCCACCCTTTAATTCTTTCAAATATTGGTCGGCCTGTTTCGCTTCTTTTGTAAATGAATTATTATGCCACCAAGACGAAACAGCACCATAAAGCAAAAATCCTACTGAAACAACTTGTGATACCAACTCATTGTCAATAGGAATAATTTTAATACCGAATTTTTCAAGACAAATATTAACCAATGATAATACTAAAATAATAGTCCTGATTACCGTGCTTTTATCGCATTTCATTGCTGCATCCCCTTTCAATATCTTCAATCCTGTGGTTAAGCTCTTTTATTTTTTCTTCAACAACAGGTATCCGCTCTGCGAAAGAATTGTGTTTATCAACCTTCTCTTCCAACTTCTCAATCCTGTAATTCGTCAACTTTGAACTTGTAACAATACCGCAAAAAGAGCCGAGTAAAGTTCCTGCCATAGATACAAGTGCAACAATTATTTCCTTATCCATAAATATCTCCTTTCATATAATTGCAGACTGAGACTCCTGCGTTATTACATATTATGAATAAGACAAACTGTTTGCAATTAACCGTCCATTAAAATGAACTGTAAATATAGCCTATATGTTCTATTCATTCTATATTCAAACAGACAGGCAAAAGCAAAGAAATTATTGCATATTTATTCATTTCAATGCATAAATATAATATTTCGTTAAAATCTATTGACAACAGAAATATAATGTATATAATAATTAAGATATTAAAATAATCGGAGAATTGTATAAAAATGAAAAAAATATTCATTGACGGAAAAGACGGTACAACCGGACTTAAAATTTATAAAAGATTTGAAAACAGGGATGATATTGAACTCCTCTTAATTGACCCTGAAAAAAGAAAAGATATTGAAGAACGAGCAAAAATGATTAATGCAAGTGATATTACATTTCTATGCCTGCCTGACACAGCGTCAATCGAGGCTGTATCACTTGTTGAAAATACGAACACTAAAATTATTGACACTTCAACCGCACACCGAACGCTGCCTGAATGGGCTTACGGCTTTGCTGAACTGAGTGAAAATCATAGAGAAAAAATAAAAACAAATAACCGTATTGCCGTACCGGGATGTTATGCAAGCGGATTTAATTCAATCGTATATCCACTGATAAAAAGCGGTTTTATCAGCCCTGATTACAACATTGTCTGCTTTGCTATGAGCGGCTACACAGGTGCCGGCAAAAAAGGAATTGCGCAGTATGAAGATAAGAACAGAGATACTGAACTTGATTCACCAAGAATTTATGCACTTTCGCAGAAACACAAACATCTCAGAGAGATGAAGGCAATCAGCGGTCTGAACAAAGTGCCAATTTTCTCCCCTGTTATTTGTGATTATCCGCAGGGAATGGTTGTGACTGTTCCGCTTTATACGAGTGCCATGAACAAAAAATACAACAAAGAAGATATTTATCAGATGTTCAGTGAACACTATGCCGGCTCGGATATTGTTAAAGTCCGACCTATTGGCTACACGGAGAATATGATTGGCACAAACAACTTTGCCAATCGTGATGATATGGAAATTGAAATCAATGGTAATGAAGAAAGAATCGTTATCACTTCCCGCTTTGATAATCTTGGCAAAGGAGCATCAGGTGCAGCAATACAATGCATGAATATCGCAATGGGAATTGATGAAAAAACAGGACTGAATATAGGAGAATAGTGTGAAAATCACACTATTCCGATTATATTGCCCTCAAAATTTACCTGCGGCATAATTTTGAGATGGCTGTAATCACCATTGACGCCTTGTCAGGCTACAGCGAGGTGTTGATGATTTTTAAAGAAAATTTGTAGCCTGAAAGACTATGGTGATTAATATGAAATTTATTGAAGGCGGCATATGTGCTGCAAAAGGCTTTAAAGCAAGCGGAACCTACTGCGGAATAAAAAAGCCGAATATTGATAATTACGATGAAAATATAAAACACAAAAATGACATCTGCCTGTTCGCGTGCGATACAATATGCAATGCAGCAGCAGTATATACACAAAACAAAGTAAAAGGTGCCCCGATTCTGGTTACAAAAGCAAACCTTGAAAAAAGCGGCAACAAAGCTATTGCAGTAATTGCAAATTCAAAAAACGCAAACACCTGCAATGCTGACGGTGTTGACAAGGCAAACGAAATGTGTGCACTCGTTGCCAAAGAAATGGGAATACCGCAGGAACAGGTTATTGTTGCCAGTACAGGTGTAATCGGACAAATCCTGCCGATTGAACCAATAAGAAATGCTGTACCGACACTCGTCAAAGATCTGGACTACGGCAAAAACCTTGAAGCAGCAACCGCAATAATGACAACAGATACTGTAAAAAAAGAGTATGCAGTTGAATTTGAGATTGACGGAAAAATCTGTCACCTCGGCGGAATGGCAAAAGGCTCAGGAATGATTCATCCGAACATGGCGACAACACTCAATTTCATCACAACTGACTGTGCAATCAGCAGTGAATATCTGCAAAATGCACTGAATGATATTGTCAAAGTAACTTACAATTGTTTATCCATTGATGGGGATACATCAACAAACGATATGGTTTCCATCATGGCGTCAGGACTTGCCGGCAATGATGAAATCAACAGTGAAAATGAATACTACACCATTTTTAAAGATGCTTTATACGAAGTTATGGCAAACCTGACAAGAATGCTGGCAAAAGACGGTGAGGGTGCAAGTAAATTGCTTGAATGCATATGTAAGGGTGCTAAGGATAAAGACACGGCAATCATTGTAGCAAAAAGTGTTATCTGTTCTTCCCTCTTCAAGGCAGCAATGTTTGGTGAAGACGCCAACTGGGGCAGAGTTCTTTGTGCCATCGGATATGCTGATGCCGAATTTGATATAGATAAAGTGGATGTAGATCTCAGATCGGATAACGGAACCATCACGGTTTGCAAAGACGGTGCAGGAGTTGCGTTCAGTGAAGACAAAGCAGCGGATATTCTCTCCTGTGATGAAATATATATTGATATTAACTTAAATCAGGGAGAAGAATCAGCAACTGCATGGGGATGCGATTTGACATATGATTATGTAAAAATCAACGGTGATTACCGCACCTGATTATAGAAAGACAACAATCTGAATGGAGATAATTATGGATATTAATAATGCACAAAAGGCAGAGATACTTGCCCACGCACTGCCGCATATACAAAGATACAGAAAGAAAATTATTGTTGTGAAATACGGCGGTAATGCAATGATTAACGAGGAACTGAAGGAAGCGGTTATGCGTGACCTGGTTCTGCTTACAACAATCGGAATTAAAGTTGTACTTATTCACGGCGGAGGACCTGCAATCAACAGTACACTGAGCAAAATGAATATTGAAAGCAAATTTGTTGACGGACTCAGAGTAACTAACAAAGAAACAGTTGACGTTGTGCAGATGGTGCTTGCCGGTAAAGTAAACAAAGACTTGGTGTGCCAAATCGGAAATTTGGGCGGACATGCAATCGGACTTTCAGGCATGGACGGGAACATGCTTAAATGCAAAGCACTTGATAACACTCACGGCTTTGTCGGAGAAATAACAGATATTAATATGGATGCGGTATTAGAAATACTGAATAACAACTGGATTCCTGTTATTTCAACACTTGGCTATGATGAAGACGGTAATTGTTATAATATCAATGCCGACACGGCTGCGGCGGCAATTGCAGGTGCATTAAAGGCAGAAGCACTTGTATCCATGACAGATATTGTAGGTCTGCTTCGTGATAAGGATGACGATTCAACACTTATTCACAGAGTTTACATCAGCGATACACCTGCACTTATTGCCGAGGGAATCATCAGCGGAGGTATGATTCCGAAAATCGACTCAATGACACAGGCACTCAGGGAAGGTGTCAACAAAGCATTCATCATTGACGGCAGAGTTCCGCACTCAATACTTATGGAACTGCTGACTGATGAAGGTATGGGAACTATGTTCAGAAGCAGATAACAGGAGAGAAAAATGAATATAAAAGAACTTGACAATGAATATATCGCTCACTCATACGGCAGATTCGATGTTACGCTGGTGAGCGGAAAAGGGTCTACCCTTTATGATGAAAATAACAAAAAGTACATAGACTTTGGCTCGGGAATCGGTGTCACTGCATTCGGTATTGCCGATGATGAATGGAAAAACGCTGTAACAGAGCAGCTTGACAAATTACAGCATACCAGCAATCTTTATTATACCGAGCCATGCGCAAAACTCGCAAAACTGCTTTGTGAAAAATCAGGTATGAAAAAAGTATTTTTTGCAAACAGCGGAGCCGAAGCAAATGAAGGTGCAATCAAATTTGCAAGGAAATACTCTTTTGATAAATACGGTGAAAACAGAAATACAATTATCACTCTTAAAAATTCATTCCACGGCAGAACAATAACAACACTTGCTGCAACAGGTCAAGATGCATTTCATCATACTTTTGCACCATTCACAGAAGGTTTCAAATACTGCACTGCAAATGATATTGATGAGCTGAATAAAATGGCAACAGAAGATGTTTGTGCAATCCTATTTGAATGCGTACAGGGTGAAGGCGGCGTAAATAACCTTGACTATGAATTTGTAAAAGAAATTGAAAAGATTGCAAAAGAAAAAGATATTCTTATGGTTGTTGATGAAGTACAGACCGGCAACGGCAGAACAGGAAGATATTTTGCTTATCAGAATTTTGACATTGAACCCGATATTGTTTCAACTGCAAAAGGAATGGCAGGCGGACTTCCGATGGGTGCAGTCCTCTTTGGCGAAAAGACAAAAGATGTTGTCACAGCCGGATCACACGGCTCAACATTCGGAGGCAACCCGATATGTGCAGCAGGGGCATGCTCAATTGTATCAAGAATTAACGATAAATTCCTTGCTGATGTCAGAAAAAAGAGCGAATATATCAAAGAATTTCTGAATAACACAAAAGGTGTAAAATCCATAACCGGTATGGGATTAATGCTTGGCATTGAGACTGAAAAGGATGCAAAAGAAGTTGCAAATGCATGTTTGGACAACGGTTTGTTGGTTCTTACTGCAAAGACTAAAATACGACTTCTCCCTGCTCTGAATATAAGCCAAAAAGAACTTGACGAAGGACTTAATATATTAAAGGAGATAATTGAAAGATGAAACATTTATTAAAATTACAGGACTTAAGCCAGCATGACATTTTGGACATTCTCAATCTTGCTGACCAACTGAAGTATGAAACAAAGCACAACATTGAACACCATCACCTTAAGGGAAAAACGCTTGGTATGATTTTCCAGAAAAGTTCAACAAGAACAAGGGTAAGTTTTGAAACCGGTATGTACCAGCTCGGCGGTCAGGCACTCTTTCTCTCCAACAGAGATTTACAGATTGGCAGAGGCGAACCTGTACAGGATACAGCAAGGGTTCTGTCACGCTATCTTGATGGTATTATGATAAGAACTTTTGAACAAAAAGAAGTTGAAGATTTGGCTGAATACGGTTCAATTCCGATTATTAACGGACTTACGGATTACTGTCATCCGTGTCAGGTTCTGGCAGACCTAATGACAATCCGTGAACACAAGATGAGTTTTGACGGACTTAAATTCTGTTTTATCGGTGACGGAAACAATATGGCAAACAGCCTTATCGTTGGTGCAATAAAAATGGGTATGAGTTGTGCAGTTGCCTGCCCGAAAGGATACGAACCTGATCCAGAAATTATGAAGTGGGCAGAAGAAAACGGCGAATTCATGTGCAGTGATGATATTATTGCCTGTGCAAAGGATGCTGATATTGTATACACAGATGTATGGGCATCAATGGGACAGGAAGAAGAAAAGGCTGAAAGAGAAAAAATCTTTAAAAACTTCCAGATTAATGACGAAGTTATGGCTGCTGCACACGATGATGCAATGGTTCTTCACTGTCTGCCTGCACACAGAGAAGAAGAAATCACCGCAAAAGTTTTTGAAAATCATGCAGACGAAATTTTTGACGAAGCAGAAAACAGACTGCATGCACAAAAAGCAGTCCTTGTTAAATTGTTAGGATAAATGATATGACTGATAATAAAGTTTACATCTGTCTTTCAAACGGAGATGTATTTGAAGGAAAAAGTTTTGGCGCCAAAGGTAACATCAGCGGTGAACTTGTTTTCACAACAGGTATGGGCGGATATATTGAAACACTGACCGACCCGAGTTATTATGGTCAGATTGTTATGCAGACTTTCCCCCTCATCGGCAACTATGGTTTTATTGACGAGGATATGGAATGCGAAAAATCTGCTGTATCTGCATATATAGTCCGTGAATACTGTGATGCACCGTCCAATTTCAGATGCGGCAAAACACTTGAAGATTACCTGAAAGAAAATAATATAGTAGGCATTTATGATGTGGATACAAGAGAAATCACTAAAATCATCAGAGAACACGGTGTTATGAATGCCTTTATCACTGACAATCCAAACAAAGTTGATTATGAAAAATTAAAGACTTATCAAATAACGGATGCAGTAAAATCCGTATCCTGCAGCAAACCTTATATGCGTGCGTCTGATGAACACAAGTACAACGTTGTATTGATTGACTACGGTACAAAGAAAAATATAATAAGAGAACTCAATAAAAGAGGCTGCAATGTTGCAGTTGTACCGTACAATACAAAGGCAGAAGATATTTTGTCTTTAAATCCTGACGGAATTATGCTCTCTAACGGACCCGGTGACCCGGAGGAAAATACAGATGCCATTGAAGAATTGAAAAAACTGGTTGGCAAAAAACCGATTTTTGCAATCTGTCTCGGTCATCAGTTGCTTGCACTGTCACAAGGTGCAAAAACAAGTAAACTGAAATACGGACACCGCGGCGTTAACCAGCCTGTCAAAAACATAGAGACAGGCAGAACCTTCATATCTTCACAAAACCATGGCTATGCAGTTGATAATGATTCTGTTGAAAAAATCGGAGCAAAAATCAGTTATATCAATGCAAATGATTCCACTTGTGAAGGTGTGGATTATACGGACAAAAAAGCATTTTCCGTTCAATTCCATCCTGAAGCATGTTCGGGTCCGCACGACACAAGATTCATATTTGATAAATTTATTAAAATGATGGAGGATGAAAAATAATGCCTCTTAATAAAGATATAAAAAAGGTGCTTGTAATTGGTTCAGGTCCAATCGTAATAGGACAGGCTGCTGAATTTGACTACGCAGGTGCACAGGCTTGCCGAGTGTTAAGAGACGAAGGTATTGAAGTTGTGCTTGTTAACTCAAATCCTGCTACCATTATGACGGACAAAGCACTTGCAGACCATATTTATCTTGAACCGCTTACGGAAGAAACAGTAAAAAGAATTATAGAAAAAGAACGCCCTGACTCTATCCTTTGCGGACTCGGCGGACAAACAGGACTCACCATCGGAATGCAGCTCGCAAAAGACGGGTATCTTGACAGCATGGGTGTGCGTCTGCTCGGAACCAATGCACAGGCAATTGATAAAGCAGAAGACAGACAAATGTTCCGTGATACAATGGTAAAAATCAATCAGCCTGTCGTACCGAGTGATATTGCCTATACAGTTGAACATGCTAAAGAAATTGCGGCAGACATTGGTTACCCTGTTATCATTCGTCCGGCATTCACGCTCGGCGGTGCAGGCGGCGGAGTTGTCAATAATGAAAAAGAACTTGAAATCATTGCAAAAAACGGCTTGATGCTCTCCCCTATTACACAGGTTCTTGTTGAAAAATACATTGCAGGATGGAAAGAAATTGAATTTGAAGTTATGAGAGACAGTGCCGGTAACGTTATTGCTGTCTGCTCAATGGAAAATTTTGATCCTGTCGGTGTTCATACGGGAGACAGTATTGTAATAGCACCGGCAGTGACACTTGCTGACAAAGAATATCAGATGCTGCGTTCAGCATCACTTGATATAATTACCGAACTTGGAATTGAAGGCGGATGCAACTGTCAGTTTGCACTCAATCCTGAAAGTTTTGAATATTCGGTTATTGAAGTTAACCCAAGAGTATCACGTTCATCTGCACTTGCATCAAAAGCAACAGGTTATCCGATAGCCAAAGTAACAACAAAAATTGCTCTTGGATATACACTGGATGAAATAAAAAATGATATAACAGGCAAAACCTGTGCCTGTTTTGAGCCTACACTTGACTATGTTGTTGTTAAACTCCCAAAATGGCCGTTTGACAAGTTTGTCAATGCATCAAGGAAACTCGGTACACAGATGAAAGCAACGGGCGAAGTTATGAGCATTGCCCCTAACTTTGAAATGGCTATAATGAAAGCCGTACGCGGTGCAGAAATCGGTCTTGATACACTCAACAACAAATCGCTGGACAATGTAGATATAAAAGAAAAGCTCAAAGAGCAGGATGATGTAAGACTTTTTACAGTATTCAAAGCACTTAAAGAAGGAATAACAATTGACGAAATTCATCAGATTACAATGATTGATGAATGGTTCCTTGCAAAATTAAAGAATCTTGCAGATTATGAAAAAGAAATTGATAATAAGCCTTTGAGTGAAGAATTATACCTGAAAGGTAAAAAACTCGGCTATACTGACAAAGCGCTGAAAAAAATCAGCGGCAGTGTACTCGCTTATCACCGTGACTGCGTATACAAAATGGTAGATACCTGCGGTGCGGAGTTCAAGGCAGAAACGCCTTATTTTTATTCAACATATGATAATCACTGTGAGTCAAGAGAGATTGAAAAATCAGGAAAAGATAAAATAATCGTTCTTGGTTCAGGTCCGATAAGAATAGGACAAGGTATTGAATTTGACTATTCGTCTGTTCACTGTGTATGGACGCTCAAGGAACTTGGCTACGAAGTAATATTAATCAACAATAATCCTGAAACCGTATCAACAGACTTTGATACAGGTGACCGTCTTTATTTTGAACCATTGACCGATGAAGATGTAATGAACATCATAAAGGCTGAAAATCCAATTGGTGTTGTTGTGGCATTCGGCGGACAAACAGCAATCAAGCTTACAAAATTCCTTGATGATAACGGCATTACAATACTCGGCACAAGTGCGCAATCCATTGATGTTGCCGAAGACAGAGAACGCTTTGATGCCCTGCTTGAAAAATTCGGTATGTTCAGACCGAAAGGCGAAAGTGTTATGACGCTTGACAAAGCACTTGAAGCAGCCAACAGACTGGAATACCCTGTTCTTCTGAGACCGTCTTATGTTATCGGCGGTCAGAATATGACAATTGCATATACAGATGATGATGTTGAACAGTATATGGACATTATACTGGCACAGGGAATTACCAATCCTGTTCTTGTAGACAAATATATGATGGGAACAGAACTTGAAGTTGACTGCATAAGCGACGGGAAAGATGTCCTTATCCCCGGTATTATGGAACATATTGAACGTGCAGGTGTGCATTCAGGCGATTCCATTGCCGTGTATCCGCCTTATAATCTTAATGATATGATGCTTGAAAAGATATGTGATGTATCACAAAAACTCGCACTTTCATTAGGAACAAAAGGACTTGTAAATATTCAATATCTGATTTATCAGAATGAGTTATATGTAATTGAAGTAAATCCGAGAGCATCAAGAACAATCCCTTACATCAGCAAAGTCACAGGTGTTCCTATGGTTGAACTTGCAACAAAGATTATGGTTGGTTCAACGCTGGATGAACTTGGATACGGAACAGGACTGTACAAAACACCGCCTTATTACGCAGTTAAAGTTCCTGTTTTCAGTTTTGAAAAACTCAATGACGTCAATTCAAAATTGGGTCCTGAAATGAAATCCACAGGTGAAGTACTCGGCGTCGGTAAAAATCTGGTTGAAGCGTTGTTCAAAGGACTTGTTTCAGCAGGATTTAAAACGGATTTCCATAAAAAAGATAATCATGGCGTACTGATAACCGTCACAAAACAGGATAGATTTGAAATCGTAAATCTTGCAAAAAAACTGGACGACCTTGGCGCTCAGATTTGGGCAACACCTGAAACAGCAAAAGCAATTGAAAGCCTTGGCATCAATGTATCTGTTGTTAATAAACTGAGAGAAGACAATTCTATAATGGACCTTGTTGAATCCGGCAAACTGGACTACATTGTTTACACAGGCAAGAGTGACAAAAAATCAATTGCGGATTACATTAAACTGCATAACAGAGCAAATCAGCTCGGTATTGCAACCATCACATCGCTTGACACTGCAAATGCGATTGCAGATATTATTGCTTCAAGATACAAGCAGACAAATACGGAACTTGTTGACATCAATAATATGAGAGAAGAAAAAGGAATCCTCAAATTCTCAAAAATGCAGGGTACGGGTGATGACTATATATTCTTCAACAATCAGTGCGGTATTATTACCTGTCCTGAAAGTTTTGCAATTGAATTCACAGACAGACACCACGGTATCGGCGGTGACGGAATTGTCCTGATTGAAGAAAGTGAAGTTGCAGATGCCAAAATGAGAATATTTAACATTGACGGCTCTGAAGGTAAAATGGCAGGTAACTCCATCCGCTGTCTTGGAAAATATCTGTATGACAATGATATGGTCAAAAAGGACCAAATGACAATTGAAACCGCAGCAGGTATCAGAACACTTTCGCTCTTCACAAGAAACGGTAAAGTGTCATCGGTAACCGTTGATATGGGGAAAGCAGAACTCAGAAGTCAGATGATACCTGTATCACTCAGTGACGATACAATAATCAACAAAACTGTCAATATTTCAGGCAGTGAATATAATATCAACTGCTGTGCTGTCGGTAATCCGCACTGCGTATTATTTGTTGATAATGTGGACAAAGTGGATATTCAAAAAATAGGCCCGCAAATTGAAACGGCAGACATCTTCCCTGAACGCATCAATACAGAATTTGTGCGTGTTGTGAATTCGAATACACTCAAAATGAGAGTATGGGAACGCGGTAACGGAGAGACACAGGCATGCGGAACCGGTGCATGTGCAGCGGTAATCTGTGCGGTTGAAAATGGTTATTGCCATAAGGGTGAAAATATCACGGTAAAAGTTAAAGGCGGCGACCTTATTGTTAACTATACTGATGAAAAAGTAACACTCACAGGTGACTGCCACCTTGTGTATAAAGGTGAAATTGAATATTAACAATAAATAAAGGACAGTTCATATGAACTGTCCTTTTTATAAATTTGAACTCTATTATTCTGTTACAATTTCATCTGCTGACAAATCTGTTGGCACTGCCATGTTAGGGTTGGTTATAAACCAGCCGTTGAGCGTAAGGCATTTTGAAAGTTTTTCATCATTAAAATACTGACAGAAAACATCACCCTGACCGCCTTGTGTATGAACCAGTTGAATTTTGCCGTCCGCAAGATCCGAATAAATCTTTTCATACTCATCATTCATGCCCGGTTTATCCTCAGGCCAACCAAATGTTGAATAAATTCCCTCTGACTTACAGTCAGCAACAATCAATGAACCGCCTTTGAAATCTTCAAGTGCATCTTTAACAGCCTCTTCATATGATTTGATGATTGTAAAATATGCATTACCGTTATTTGCACCGGCAGTAATTATGTTAAGCTCGCAATCATAACTTCCCTTTGCAGTGAAAGCAGACTCCTCCTTACTGTTTCCGCCTGTGAAAATTGTTGTTACACCATTGTTAAACATTGTTTCACAAATAGATGCATATCTGTCTACCATTTCAAAAGTAGTATTCCAATAATACTCATTTTCCATTGAAATATTTGCCGAGTTACCGTAAGCATCCGTAGTCTGCCAGTGTGAGAACATATAACCGTCTTCCGGAATTGCCGCACTGACATCAACTATATCCCCTGCAATATATGAGCCATTGCCGTAAGACTCGCCGTTTCCGCCTTCTCCGGTAACAACATTGATATTGAAAGTAGGAGTCTCTGCCTGTTTAAATACAGGGATTAAAACAATATCAGAAGTAACATTTTTGATTGTCATGGTTTTATCGCTCAGTGAACTTACATCAATATCCTGTTCACAATCCCAATGGTCAAAAATCATATTATGCTCTGCAACAGGAGCTGTTACCTCAGTATCACTGCCGGAAGGAACACTGAAAGTTTCCTGAACAGTGGTGCCGTCCTTGCCCATAACCGTTACATTGTTATAATCACCTTCAATGTCTTTATACGTTGCAGTAATTGTACAATCGCACTTTTCAACAAGAAGGTTCATTGAAGATTCTGATTTTGAAGAAATGTTTACTTTTTTATCTTTAACTCCGTCTGTATCACTTTTAACCACCCATTTGTCAAACACCTGACCTTCAGGAGCAGGGTTAGCAGTAATGGTAATATTGCTGCCTTCCGTATACGTACCTGAACCTATGCCGTCAACAACGTTAACAACAAAAGTTTTCTCTTTTTGGTCTGCAATCGGCTCATAACAAGCAGTGATTGTGAAGTCATAATTATAAGAAGAAAATGGAGAATCATATTCTGCCCAATCCACAGTAACAGGGATACCCATACTGTCAGCAGCATATGCTGCACCCTGAACAAAGCCTGCACCGTAGTTTGCCGAATACTTACTGTTGTTCTCAGCAAAGAAACCGAGTTCCGTGTTACCGCTTGCAACTGCAGTATATCCTGCAAGATACCCGCTTTGAAGTGCATCAAAAGTCACAGACATAACATTGGCAATATATCTGTCAATATTATCTTCTGCTGAATGAGGAACAGCATCAAGCAAAATAAATTTTACATCAGGATAAAGCGGAGCAATTTCATATGTACAAACAGCAAAATCTTCACCGGGAAAGACAATAAACTGTGCATCATTATCAACAGCAAGTTCAACATACTTCTCAACATTTTCTGTTGTTATTTTATTATCTTCCAGAACAGGCTGAAAATAAGTACAGGTCATTGAATTATCCTGTGCAAAGGTATTGATACCATCCCATGCACTTTGGTTATATCCGTTATCATTTACTGTATTGCCGTTCGTAATCAAAACAATATCACTCTTCAAATCTTCCTGTTTCACACAACCTGCAAAGATTGAAGAAATTAAAATAAGACTCATTAATATACATACAAATTTCTTCATAACGACCTCCAAAGGCAATAATACAGATATATAATATCAAATAATAAAAAATAATGCAATAGCATTTATTGATTTAATAAATGAAAGCGACTATAATATAAATCAGGTGATACACATGATTGACAAACAATTAAATTATATCAGGAGCAAAACTGATTTTGTTCCTGATATTGCAATAGTACTTGGAAGCGGCCTCGGTCCATTTGCAGAAGAAATCGAAATGGAATGTATAATCAATTACAACGAAATACCCCACTTTCCCGTTTCTACTGCACCAGGCCACAAAGGCAGATTTGTATTCGGAAAAATCGACGGCAAAAAAGTTGTTATTATGCAGGGGCGTGTACATTTGTATGAAGGATATTCGCCGCAGCAAATTGCCAATCCGATAAGACTGATGCGAAAAATGGGTGCGAAAACACTTATGCTCACAAATGCATCAGGCGGTATCAACAAAAAATTCAATATAGGTGATTTTATGGTACTGACTGACCATATATCCACTTTTGTTGATTCCCCTCTTATCGGTAAAAATGATGACAGTATCGGTCCGCGCTTTCCTGATATGAGTGAAGTTTATTCAAAAAAACTAAACAAAGTCATCTTTGACACTGCAAAAGAAATGGACATCGAATTGCAAAGCGGAGTATACATACAATTCAAAGGTCCTAATTTTGAAACACCTGCTGAAATTAAAATGGCAAAAGTCCTTGGTGCAGATGCCGTGGGAATGAGTACCGCAATAGAGGCACAAACCGGTGTACACTGCGGATTTGATGTTTGTGCAATAAGCGTTATAACCAATCTTGCATGCGGTATCAGTAAAACACCGATCACAAGTGAAGAAGTAACCCAAACAGCAAACAGAATTGCACCGATATTCAAAGAATTAATAAAAAAAACAGTTGGTAATTTTTAATATGGAAAATTTAAAATTCAAAGAAAATAAACTTTTTATAATTGATCAGACCCTACTCCCCAATGAAGAAAAATGGGTTGAAATAACAAATAAAGAACAAGCATATAACGCAATCAAAACCTTAATGGTACGAGGTGCACCTGCCATCGGAATATTTGCAGGATATTCCATGGCAATTTTCAGTCAGAATAATGATATATATGAACTCAAAAACTATCTGGATTCATCACGACCGACTGCTGTCAATCTGAGTTGGGCTACTGCCAGAATTGTGAAGGCATATGAAAATGGCAAAAACCTGATAGAAGAGGCAATTGCAATCCATAATGAAGATATTGAAATGTGCAGAAAAATCAGCGAATATGCACTCACTCTTCTGCATGACGGTGACGGCATACTCACACACTGCAATGCAGGTGAACTTGCGACCAGTAAATACGGCACAGGACTCGGTCCGCTGATACTCGGAAAGGAAATGGGATATAACTTCAAGGTGTTCAGTGATGAGACAAGACCGCTGCTGCAAGGTGCAAGACTGACATCTTACGAACTTGAAAAAGCCGGAATTGATGTTACTCTGATATGCGACAATATGGCATCTTTTGTTATGAAACAAGGTAAAATCAATGCTGTTCTTGTCGGATGTGACAGAGTTGCCGCAAATGGTGACACAGCGAATAAAATCGGCACAAGCGGTGTCGCAATACTTGCTGAATATTATGGTATTCCGTTCTATGTGCTCGGTCCTTATTCAACAATTGATTTTAATTGTTCTAACGGTAATGACATTGAGATTGAAGAACGTGACAGCGAAGAAATAAAGAATCTATATTTTGAAAAATCGACTGCTTTGAAAGAAACAAAATGTTTTAACCCTGCATTTGATGTGACTGATCATTCGCTCATAACGGCGATTATCACAGACAAAGGAATTGTCAGACCACCATACAATATTAATTTGAGGAAGATACTGAATGATTAGATTTTTTAATGGTAAAATACTTACTTTAAAAGAGAATTTTGATATTTTTGACGGAGAAGTTTGGGTTGACGGAGACAAAATAACTTATGTCGGCAAAAATCGTGATGACCATACCGATTTCACTTTTGACAAAGAAATTGACCTGAATGGCAATCTGCTGATGCCGTCGTTTAAAAATGCACATACACACAGTGCAATGGTTTTCGGCAGAAGTTTCAGTGATGATTTGCCGCTGCAGGAATGGCTTTATGACAAAATATTCCCGATGGAGACCTTGCTTTGCGGTGATGATATATACAAACTGTCCAAAGTTGCTTTTCTTGAATATCTGACAAGTGGAATTTCTGCTTGTTTTGATATGTATTATTTCCCCGAAAATATGGCAAAAGCAAGTGTAGACACAGGTTTCAGAACGGTTATGTGCGGTGCTGTGAATAATTTTAAAGAATCTGTCCCGCTGCTTGAGGAATATTATAATAAATATAACAATTATAATGAACTTATATCCTATAAGTTAGGGTTTCATGCCGAATATACAACTGACAAATCCATCATGAAAAACATTGCAAAGCTGGCAGAAAAATATCAGGCACCTGTATTTATGCACAGCAGCGAAACTATGAGCGAAACGCAGGAATGTATACACCAATACAACAAAACACCAACAGAACTTTTTGAAAAGTTAGGACTTTTCAATTACGGCGGCGGAGCATTCCACAGTGTATGGGTGAATGAGGATGACCTTGAAATATACAAAAAGCACGGAGTATGGGCAGTTATCAACAGTGCTTCAAACTGCAAACTTGCTTCCGGAGTTGCACCGGTTGAAACGATGATAAAAGAAGGAATTAACCTTGCAATCGGAACAGACGGAGCAAGTTCCAACAACGCACTGGATATGTTCAGAGAAATGTATTTAACCTGTGCATTGCAAAAAATCAAAAACAAAGATGCATCATCCACTGATGCAAATGAAGTACTGAAAATGGCGACTGTTGGTTCTGCAAGATGTATGGGACTATATGATTGTGATTGTATTGACAACGGCAAAAAAGCAGATTTAATTGTTATAGACATGAACAGACCGAATATGCAGCCAATACATAACATAACAAAGAATCTTGTTTACAGTGGTTCAAAGGACAATATAAAACTCACAATGATAAACGGAAAAATTCTTTATGAAAACGGAGTGTTCCCTACTCTGGATATTGAAAAAATATATACAGAAGCAAATGAAGTGGTAAAAAGAATAACACAATAACAAAAACGGATGTATCAGCCAAAACCGATACATCCGTTTTTTACTCCTCAACGATTCATTAATGATATACACCAAAATTATTTTATTCTACTGTAACTACTTTAGCCAGATTTCTTGGCTTATCAACATCCAGACCTTTGTCAGATGAAACATAATATGCCAGCAGTTGAAGTGCAACAACACTTGGTATAAGCATAAAATCATCCTCAAGCTCCGGAAGTTCAAAATAATTTACAAGTTCATCATTCTTAAGTGATTTACGCACAAATGTAATCACATCTGCACCTCTTGACTGAACTTCTCTGATATTTGATACTTGTTTTGAAACAAGATACTGCTGAGTCATAAGGGCTATAACAGGCGTTCCGCTTGTGATAAGAGCAATAGTCCCGTGCTTCAGTTCACCTGACGCAAATGCTTCTGAATGGATATAAGAAATCTCCTTCAACTTTAGTGACGCTTCAAGCAAAGCAGGATAATCCAACCCTCTGCCAATCATAAAAGTATGCTCTGCACTGAGCATTGATTTTGAAAAATGATGGATTTCATCCCTTTTATCAATAATCTCCTGCACAGCAGCAGGAATTTTTTGAAGTTCAGTGAGAAAGTTCGTTACACCCTCATAATTCAAATTACCGCGAAGATATGCCATTTTTGCTGTGATAAGATAAAATACGGATACCTGCGTCGTATACGCTTTTGTTGAAGCAACTGCAATTTCAGGTCCTGCATCGGTATATATTACGTTATCACTTTCACGTGCAATGGATGAACCGCGGACATTGACTATGGAAAGTGTATCTGCGCCTTTACTCTTTGCATACTTAAGCGCTTCAAGAGTATCAATGGTTTCACCGCTTTGCGAAACACATATAACCAGTGTATCTTCATCAACAATAGGATTTGAATACATAAATTCACTTGCCATATGAACCGATACGGGGACGGAACAAATACTTTCAATCAACTGTTTGCCGATTAATCCTGCATGCATAGCCGTACCACACGCAATTACACAAACAGATTTGCATTTGCTGAGAATTTCATCATCAACTTTATCGCAAACAAAATCCGGCATATTATCTTTGATATGATTGGAAATTGTTTTTTCAATCACATCAGGCTGCTCCATAATTTCCTTTTCCATATAAAAGGGATGACCGCATTTACCGCTGTTTTTTATATCCCAGTCAAGTTTAAGCATTGGAGCTTCAACCGGTTTGCCGTCAAAGTCTTTAATATCAAATCCGTCCTTAGTAATCTTTGCAATTGAAAATTCAGGCAATACAAAGTAATCTTCACTGTATTCACCGATTGCCATAATATCAGATGCAATATAAGCACCATCATCATTTTGGCAGCAGACAATCGGGCTGACATTTCTGACTGCATAAATTGTATCGGGAATTGAGTCAAACATAACTGCAAATGCGTATGTGCCTGAAAGTTTTTTTACAGCATCAATAATCGCCTTTTCGGGATTACCTGTAAAAAATCTGTCAATCAGTGCTGCTGCAACCTCGCTGTCAGTCTGTGACTTCAATTTTTCAGAAATATCAAGCGTATTTTTTATGTTTTCATAATTCTCTATAATTCCATTATGGACCAAAGTGACTTCACCAAATTTATGCGGATGCGAATTCTCATCACAAACACCGCCATGCGTTGCCCATCGTGTATGACCGATACCGGTTTTGCCTTTAATATCCGTTGCTTTATTTGCAAGGTCTTCAACACGACCTTTGCATTTTGTTGTCAGGCATTCTCTGAAATCTTTATGGTATACTGAAATTCCGGCACTGTCATATCCTCTGTACTCCAATGTTTTAAGCCCTTTAAGAAGTATTCCTCTTGCGTCGCTATAACCTGTATAGCCAATAATTCCACACATAATTAGTCTCCATTTCTATAATGTATTCGTTCATTTATATAATTAGCATAAATTGTATGATTAATAATTCCTCACTGAAAAACTTTTGTGTTATCTGTTACCAAATAATTTTGTATTTTTCATCACGCACTGAAGAAATGCGAAAGAGCATCCGCCGAAAATTCGATAACTCTTTACCTCGTCATCCTGTCGGACAGGATCTGGCGCTATGAAGAATAATTATGATGTATTATCATTAATTAAATTGTCAAGGTACGCGGCATAATCTGCCAAAACGATAATATCATAACCATATTAAATTGTCAATCTGTTTGATTTAGGCAATGAGGCAATGAATAGAAATCCGAACCTACCCTATAATGTAATAACATCATACAAAATTATTTTGCTTGCTTATATTAGCAAAATATGTATAATATAATTATATCTTATAAAACTGGAAATTATGAGAAGGAAAATAAAATGGATATTATCATTATTGGTGCAGGCAAACTCGGAATCGGTCTTGCAAAAAGTCTGAGCAGTGAAGAGCATAATGTCACCCTCATTGATTATAATCAGGACAGAATTGAAATGCTTACCGATAAACTTGACATACAGGGTATCTGCGGTAACGGCACACACATTGATGTTTTAAATGAAGCAAATGTTGAAGATTGCGGCATTGTTATTTCTACCACACATTCTGATGAAAATAATATTCTTGTGTGCCTGATTGCAAAAAAACTCGGTGCAAAGCATACGATAGCCCGCGTAAGAAACCCCGAATACAATGCCCAGTTTGATTTTATGCGCAATGAACTGGGAATATCATTAATGATTAATCCGGATTTTACCGCCGCACTTGAAATCGGAAGGATTATCCAATTTCCCGATGCAACAAATATTGAAACTTTTGCAAACGGTAATATTGATTTGGCTGAATATAAAATCACAGCAGATTCAAACTTATGCGGAAACAGTATCGGCAGCATCTCTTCAAAACAAACAAATAATATGCTGATTTGTGCTATAGAAAGAGACAATGAAGTAACGATACCAAACGGTGATTTTATTCTGAAAGCGAATGATAAAATATATGTTACAGGTGCTCACAAAGAACTCGCAAAAATTGGTAAAGGACTTATTAACTCCAAAAAAAGATCACTGAAAAACATAATGATTGTCGGCTCTTCAAGAGTAGGCATTTATCTTAGTGATATGCTGGTATCACTTGGAAAAAATGTTGTTATTGTTGAAAAAAACCGTGACAAATGCGAAATACTGTTTGATATGGTGCCTGATGTTACAATCATAAACGGCGATGCAAATGACCATGAACTTTTGATTGAAGAAGGCATTGAAAATATGGATGCCGTTATTACGCTCACAAATTCAGATGAAATTAATTTTCTTCTTTCCATATATGCAAAAAAACTCGGAGTCGCAAAAACGGTTACAAAAATTAAAAATACAAATCTTCACAAACTGCTTGATGACCTTGGACTGGATTCCAGAATAAATGTTAGTGAAGTATCGGTTTCTACTATCACGCAATATGTGAGAGCCAAGGACAATATCAGTTCTTCTCATATGAAAACTTTGTACAAACTTATTGACGGAAAAGTCGAGGCAACAGAATTCTTGGCAGGAAGTTATGTCTCTTTCCTCAACAAACCGCTTTCAAAATTAAGAATCAAGCGAAATGTTCTTATTGCAGCAATCAACAGGAATAATGAAATCATATTCCCCAACGGTAATGATTCTATCCAGAATGGTGACCTTGTCATTGTTGTTTCAAAAGACAAAAGAATAAATAATCTGAATGATATTCTCAGATAATTTGGTTTTACGGAGTTTGTATGAATTATAAAGCAATTTCCTATATGTTAGGTAAAATATTTATTATACTGGGATTACTGATGATACTGCCGCTTCTGATTTGTGTTTATTACACCCTTAACGGTTTTGCCGAAGCAAGTATATATTCATTTATAATTCCTATAGTATCTTTTCTTGGTTTGGGTTTATTATTAAAATCAAACAAACCTAAAAACTTTAATATTTACGCAAAAGAAGGTTTCATCATCTGTGGTCTTGCATGGATCATTATGTCTGTCCTCGGAGCCATACCTTTTGTTATCAGTAAAAGTATTCCGAATATAATTGATGCGGTATTTGAAACTGTATCCGGATTTACCACAACAGGTGCAACCATACTAAGTGAAATTGAATCATTACCCAAATCCATACTGTTCTGGCGAAGTTTCACGCACTGGATTGGCGGTATGGGTATACTGTCATTTATGATTGCAATTGTACCAAAAGCAAAAGGCAATTCCATGTTTATTATGAAAGCCGAGGTACCCGGACCGAGTACAAGCAAAGTAGTATCAAAAATAGCCGACAGTGCAAGAATACTTTATATCATCTATTTTGCAATGACAATATCAGAAATTTTTATTCTCTACTTCGGCAACAAAATTTCAGGCGATAATATAAGATTTTTTGACTGTGTGGTAACTTCATTCTCCAATGCAGGAACCGGCGGATTTGCTGTTTTAAACAATTCAATCTACGGATATCACAGTACATTTACCGAATGGGTACTGATTGTATTTATGTTTCTGTTTGGTGTTAATTTTAATCTTTATTACTTTCTTTTAACCAGAAAAATCAAAAATATTTTTAAAGACGAAGAACTCAGAGGCTATATATTAATCAATCTTATCTGTGTTGCTTTGATTACACTAAATATATATGATATGTATGGTAACTTATCAACTGCTGTACGCCATGCTTTTTTCAATGTCAATACGGTTATGAGTACAACCGGATTCGGAACTGAGGATTTTAATCTTTGGCCGACATTTTCAAAAGTTATACTGATGGTTGTTATGTGCTTTGGCAGTTGTGCAGGTTCAACAGGCGGCGGAATCAAAATTGTAAGAATAGAACTGTTGGTAAAACAAATGCACTGTGATTTCAAAAGAATGATACGTCCGCACTCCGTATTGAATGTTAAACTCAATCATAAAACAGTTGACAACAAAATGATGAGTGTTATCAAATCATATCTTAATATTTATATAATTACAATGGTTGCATCTGTACTGCTGGTATCAACCAACGGACTTGATACCACTACAAACTTCACAGCTGTTCTTTCATGTCTCAACAATGTTGGTCCGGGACTTGAATTAATCGGACCATCGGGAAATTATTCGGTATTCCCTGTTTTCTCAAAACTTATTCTGATGATTGATATGCTGGCAGGCAGATTGGAATTATTCCCTATGCTGCTGTTATTCAGCCCCAGCACATGGAAAAAAAGATAAAAATTTTATTAGGAGAAATATATTATGACTGATAACAAACGAAGCAGTTTTACAGGGCAAATCGGGTTTGTCCTTGCTGCAGCAGGAAGTGCTGTAGGACTTGGAAACATTTGGCGTTTCCCCTATCTTGCCGCAAAAGATAACGGCGGTTTGTTTATTTTACTGTACATCATTCTTGCAGTAACCTTTGGTTTTGCTCTGCTCACAACTGAAATTGCAATCGGCAGAAAAACAAAGCAAAGTCCGCTGACAGCATATGGAAAAATCAACAAAAAATTCAAAGGTATCGGTACACTTGCAACATTGGTTCCCGTACTTATTTTACCTTACTACTGCACTATCGGCGGATGGGTATTAAAATATTTTGTTGACTTTGCAACAGGCAAAGGTTTTGACGCCGCAGCTGACGGGTATTTTACAGGATATATAACACAGCAAATTCAGCCAATTATATTTATGCTGATATTCCTGGGTATTACTGCATTTATTATTTACTGCGGTGTTAACAAAGGTATTGAAAAACTCAGCAAAATACTTATGCCAATCCTGCTCGTACTTATACTTGGTATTTCCATTTATTCGCTCACACTCAATTATACGGACGAAGCAGGTATCACAAGAACAGGACTTGACGGACTTAAAATTTATCTGGTGCCTGATTTTAAAAATATCACGTTAAAAACATTCTTTGTTACACTAATGGACGCAATGGGTCAGTTATTCTTCTCCATAAGTGTATCAATGGGCATAATGATTGCATATGGATCATATGTCGGCGACAAAACAAATCTGATGAAATCCATCAAACAGATAGAAATTTTTGATACAATCGTTGCACTTCTTGCAGGTCTTATGATTGTGCCGGCTGTATTTGTATTTATGGGTAAAGACGGAATGTCTGCAGGTCCCGGTCTTATGTTTGTTTCACTCCCTAAAGTATTCAGCAATATGGGAACTGCCGGCAATGTAATCGGATTTGCGTTCTTCCTCATGGTTATTTTTGCTGCTATAACTTCATCTATATCCGTTATGGAAGCAATTGTATCCAGTATTATGGACAGATATGGCTTTTCCAGAAAAAAGAGTGCAACAATCGTTCTGTTGTATACAATTGTAGTCGGTATCATTGTATGCCTTGGATATAATGTATTTTATTTTGAAATTACATTGCCTAACGGCTCTGTTGCACAAATTCTTGATATTCTTGATTATATCAGCAACAATATATTTATGCCGCTTGTTGCTCTTCTTACCTGTGTGCTTATCGGTTGGGTTGCAAAACCTAAAACGGTTATTGAAGAAGCAACTAAAAACGGAGAAAAATTTTCACGCAAGGGCACATATATTGCCATGGTTAAATTTATTATCCCTGCATTGATTCTCATTCTTCTCTTCCAAGCTGTAGGATTGCTCAAATTGTAAAAAATATACAAATCGACAACATTTGTGTTGCATTTTTTATGGAAAGTGTTATATTAGAAGTAGCAGATATTTAAATCGGCTTCTGGGGGTAAATTTATGAACGAATACATTGAAAATGTAATCAAAACTGTCGAAAGAAGAGATAATGCTAAACCTGAATATATTCAGTGCGTAAAGGAAGTATTCCGTTCTCTTGAAAAAGTTATTGAACAACATCCGGAATATGTTGAAGATGACTTGCTCACGAGAATGGCTGAACCTGACAGACTCATCACATTCCGTATTGCATGGGTTGATGATGCAGGAAAAACACAGATTAACAGAGGTTATCGCGTTCAGTTCAATTCCAGTATCGGGCCTTATAAGGGTGGTTTGCGTTTCCATCCAAGTGTCAATTCTTCAATCATGTATTTCTTAGGATTTGAGCAAACATTTAAGAATTCACTCACCGGCTTGCCTATGGGCGGTGCAAAAGGCGGCTCAGACTTTGACCCAAGAGGCAGAAGCAAAGGAGAGATTATGCGTTTCTGTCAGGCATTTATGACAGAATTATATCGTCATATCGGTCCTAATGTAGACATTCCCGCCGGTGATATTGGTGTTGGTTCAAGAGAAATCGGATTTCTGTTCGGTCAATACAAAAGAATTTCGGATGCATTTGAAAATGGCGTAATCACAGGCAAAGGCCTCTCGTACGGTGGTTCTTTAATCAGACCTGAAGCAACAGGTTATGGTGCTGTGTATTATACCTGTGAAGTATTCAAACATCAGAATGACGATATTAAAGGCAAAACTTTTGCTGTTTCAGGATTTGGCAATGTAGCATGGGGCGCATGCAAAAAAATTGCCGAACTTGGAGGTATACCTGTTACTGTTTCAGGTCCTGACGGATATGTTTATGACAAAGACGGAATCGTAACTGAAGAAAAACTGAACTATCTCCTTGAAATGAGAGCATCAGGCAGAGACAGATGTGAAGACTATGCAGACAAATTCGGTGTACCTTTCTTCAAGGGGCAAAAACCATGGAGTGTTAAAGTCGATGTGGCTATGCCTTGTGCTACACAGAATGAAATAGGAATTGCCGAAGCGAAACAAATTATTGCAAATGGCACTAAATACTATATTGAAGTTGCAAATATGCCTACAACAGAAGAAGCGCTTAATCTGTTTATGGAAACAGAAGGTGTTATTGTTGCACCATCAAAAGCAGTTAATGCCGGTGGTGTATGCGTATCAGGACTGGAGATGAGCCAGAACAGTCAGAGACTTTCATGGACTGCAGAAGAAGTTGATACAAAACTTCACAATGCAATGATTAATATACATAAAAATTCTGTTGAAGCAGCAGAAAAATACGGTCTTGGTTACAATCTTGTTGCAGGTGCAAATATTGCAGGTTTTGAAAAGGTTGCAGAGGCCATGATGGAGCAAGGTATATATTAACATAAGAATTGACGGTATTCTAAATTGAGATAATCAATTTGCTGCCGTCAATTTTTCTTGATTAAATATAATTTTTCTATTGTAGTTGTTGCGTGCTTCTGCTATAATACAATCGCAAACTAAATTTAGATGAAATGGAGAGAACTATGGGCGGATTTTTTGCAACTGCATCAAAAGATGACTGCGTTTTTGATCTTTTCTTCGGTGTTGACTATCATTCACACCTCGGTACAAGACGTGCCGGACTGGCTGTATACAGTAAAGAAAACGGATTTGACAAAGCAATCCACAATATTGAAAATGCACCATTCAGAACAAAATTTACAAAAGAGTCAAATGAAATGCACGGCAATCTTGGTATAGGCTGTATATCAGATTTTGAAGCACAGCCAATCCTTGTGCGTTCACATCATGGAACTTTTGCAATCACAACTGTTGGAAAAATCAACAATGCGGATGAAATAGTTGATGAGATTATAAAAACCAATACACATTTCTTTGAAATGCAGAATGGTGATATTAATCCGACGGAATTGGTTGCAGCAATCATTAACCAGAAAGAGAACTTTATTGATGGAATCAGATATGCACAGGACATTATTGACGGTTCAATGAGTATGATGATTCTCACACCTAAAGGAATTTACTGTGCAAGGGATAAAATGGGAAGAACCCCTATTGTCATCGGTAAAAAAGATGATGCCTTTTGTGCAAGTTTTGAAAGTTTTGCATATCTTAATCTCGGATACAGTGATTACAAAGAACTCGGTCCCGGTGAAGTCGTTATTATGACTGCTGATGATGTCAAAACACTTATCCCTGCCGGTGATAAGATGAAGATATGTACTTTCCTTTGGATTTATTATGGATACCCGTCTTCTTCATATGAAGGTATCAGCGTTGAAAAAATGCGTTACAACTGCGGCAAAGCACTGGCAAAAAGAGATAACGTAACGCCTGATATTGTAGCAGGTGTTCCTGACTCAGGTGTTGCACATGCAATTGGATATTCCAATCAATCAGGAATTCCGTTCAACAGACCTTTTGTAAAATATACACCAACATGGCCGCGTTCCTTTATGCCGACAACCCAGAATAAGAGAAATCTCATTGCAAAAATGAAATTAATTCCTATTCACGATTTGATTGACGGCAAGAGCCTTCTTTTGATTGATGACTCTATCGTACGCGGAACACAACTTAGAGAAACAACAGAATTTCTTTATTCAAGCGGTGCTAAAGAGGTTCATATCAGACCTGCTTGTCCGCCATTGCTTTATGGTTGTAAATACCTCAACTTCTCACGCTCTACATCAGAGATGGAACTGATTACCCGCCGTGTTATCCAAGAACTTGAGGGTGACAATGTGAGTGATGAAACACTCAAAGAATATACGGACCCTGACAGTGACAAATACAAAAAGATGGTTGATATGATTTGTGAAAAACTGCATTTCACATCACTAAGATACCACAGACTTGACGATATGATTGAATCAGTCGGTATCGGAGCAGATAAACTTTGTACTTATTGCTGGAATGGTGAAGAATAAATAATAGTATTAATTAAAGGCTTGGTAATCCCAAGCCTTATTTTTTAACAAAAAAATACATATTATCATTGCATTTTCATTTTAAATAGTGTATTATATTTTCGTCAGTTCGCAACATCCTGACCAGTCAAGATATTTATCTTGGCTTCTAAAAACAAAACTAAGGAGAAAATTGAATAATGAAAAATGCTAAAGTAAAACAAATTGTTACCGCAGCAGTAATTGCTGCAATGTACACCGCATTGACTTATGCGCAGAACTTCTTACTTCCCGGTACAACCTCCATGGCTGTTCAGTTCAGGGTATCTGAGGCACTGAATGTTCTTGCACTGTTCACACCGGCAGCAATACCGGGACTGACTATCGGATGCATACTGTCAAACCTGTATAATATAGGACAGGGATTACCGCTTGACATGATATTCGGCTCACTGGCAACCCTTGGTGCGACACTGAGCATTTACTTTTTGCGCAATGTTAAGATTAAAACATATCCCCTGTTATCTATGCTCATGCCTGCGTTATTCAATGGTATTATCATTGGATGGGAAATTGAAACATTCTTTATTGATGGTGATTTCCATTTTATAAGTTTCCTAACACAAGCAGGATTAGTGGCACTTGGTGAATTACTTGTGATGATTACACTGGGTACACTTTTGTATTATGTTATGATAAAAAGAAATATAGACAAAAAAATATAAAAAAGCAAAAACCATAGGAAAGAGTAATCTAACCTATGGTTTTTATTTTTAGTATGATTATGTTCTCATTCTGTAATGCTCATCAATTTCACAGAGTTCTTCAAATGAGTCAATCTCCATTGTATCCTGAAATGTACATTCACGGACATAAATATCTGACAAATCCACATAAAAATGACAGAGTACATCATCCCAGAAATGATCTTTACCGCCCAGCATATTGTCAAACACATCGCCTACTTTTTCTGCAAAAAGATTGCCCATCTCTTCATTATAGTAAGCAATGCCATACATATGGTGACAATTTTTACCACCTTTATGCAAATCCGTAATTTTAAGATTTTCGTCCGTATCAAAACACCAGTCAGGTGTGCTCTTAACAGGTACACCAAGGTAATTGCTCTCATACTGATATTTACTGATTAAATCCTGATTAACAAGATAAATATCAGATTCAAAAACATAAGCATTTGCTATTTTATCACGTACAAGATATGCAGATGAAATGTTATTGTATGTCTTATAATAAGGATTATCAACAAACGTAATGTTTGGATATTTATATTTCAACTGATCAAATATTTCACCCAAATAGCCACGTACAACAATAATTTCTTCAATCCCTGCAGCGATACAGGCATCAATCAAGGTATCAATAATACGCACACCGTTAACACGAACAAGCGGTTTTGGTGTATTAATGGTAATTGGCATCATTCGGGTTCCCATACCTGCGGCAATAAATATTGCCCTTTTCACTCTGTAAGGCTCAAGTACATTCAAACCTTCATCCGTAATCTGACTGCCGATAATATAACCTTTTTCCGTTAAATCAGATGTGGTATTTTTAAAATCATTGAACGACATTTTAATCTTCCCTGCCACCTCTTTGGGTGCCAGATTAGAATTTTTTTCATATTCGGCAAGTACCGAAAATTCCTGTTTAGTAAGCATTTCAGTCTCCATTCATAAAAATTACAAACATATAAAATAATTATTATCCGATTCCGTTAATGATTCAAATCATTCCATGAAATGATTTGACCGTCATTTTTTATCAAATCATAATGTTCAGTAAGTAATTTGGGTCCATTTCCAAATATTGATACGGTATCATCAATGAGTTTTCCATCAACATAGTTAGGATGAACAAATAGTTCTATATATTCATCATCTTTAAATAATTCTTTTTTGTTTAAATAATAATCAACTCTGGAAGATTTTGCAACTTTCGTTTTGAACACACTCAATAATTTAATTAAAAACAATCTCAGATTCATTTTTTTACCAAGTAATTTTTGATGCTCTCCATAATACCTAACTGTTTTTATATTATATTTTTTAACTAATTTTCTTATAGCATATGCTACAAGGAAATTCAAATTATAGTATAAGTGAAAATCAATATGAGAATTGTTGCCTTTATTCCCTGTTAATTCGATAAATTTTTTATACTGACTCTCCAGTTCAAGAAAAATCAGCTGAGCATACTTCAATGAATTTCTGCCGGCAAAATCATAAGGACCCTTTTGCTTGAATTCGCCGTTTTCACAAAAAGCACTGCATGTCAGAAACTCAGAATTAAGAGGATACGCATTCCCGCTCATCGCCCCTGAAACTAAATTAAGATGACAGTGGAGATTATTGATATACCCCCCCTCGTGTGCCATTTTCACTGCTTCATCTGAGAAATCCGAATTGACCAAAAGAGCGGCAGATTTAATTAAACCATTCTTAAATGCATAATCAATTGCCATGTTTCTTTCATGACTTCTGCCAAAATCATCAGCTGACAATATTATTGTTTTCATTAGAAAATCCTCACTCTTAAAAAAATTATTATATCCAAAAGCGTTCTGATGGGAAATTCATATTAAAATCAGGCAAGTCGCCTTTTTTCTCTGCAATTTGATAAATTTTATATGCAAAGTAAATATCATGAAGTGCTATACCCCCACAATATACCACAATTCTTTCGTCATCCGATTCTCTTCCTTTTACTGTGCCATTAACCAGTTTTGAAATTTCAACTGCTTTATCTTTAAACTTATCATAATACTTAAATGATTTAACATGACCATAATCATCAATAAAAACTTTATCAAAAAACAAATCGCAATTCTGGAATCCAGCAGTATGTATCGGAACTACCAAACAGCCTTTTTTAAATACTTCATCACTTACAAAAGTACTTCTGGCAAACCCAACAGCAGACACTATTGAATCACATCCGCAGACTTCCTCATAAGTTTCTACTATTTCAAACTTAAAATTAGGAAAATCCTTTTTGAACCTATCAATAAAGCATTCTGCCTGATCTTTATATCTCAGAACTTTTATCGTTAAGTCTCCTTTAAAAATATTTCCAAAAATATACATAAAAGCACGAGCCGCTAAGCCAAGTCCCATAATACCAAGAGTCTTAAAATCTTTTTTGCTGTATTCAATTACAGAATGTGCTGCGATTGCTCCCGTTCTCATATTTGTAATCCAAATACCGTCAGTAACTGCCAGCAATCCCATCTTTGAACAATTCTGAATCATAATATTGGAATTTCTTGCCGGAACACCAGCAGAATCGTCAACATTTCGGGATATAAACTTAACACCGGCAATATCATAATCCGGCAAAACACAAGGCATAGTTATATATCTTCCGGAATCTCCCTGCCACATTTTCACTTTTGGAGGGAGAACACAGTCTTCCTTTATTCTCCAAACATCATTGCACCAATCATAAATTTCCTGAGGAGAAATATTTAAACCTTTTATATAATCATAATCTAATACTTTCATATTTACCAACTCCTAAAACAGTTTTATTAATCTATATTAATATTACATTTAATCTGTAATTATTTCTTTTTTATATTCTTTGTAATCCTTATTTAAATCAAAAATAATTTCTCCGCAAACCTGCTCATGTCCTGTGCGTTCGGATACGGGAGGAGGTGTCATATAATCACCATATAAAGCAGTTAAAAGTGCATCATACTGATAAGGAACATTATACGCTTTCCCTTCAAATTCAAGTTTGACAGTTTCAGTATAAAATTCGGTTCTCCTTTTAGGATTCAATTTTTTGAACAATATGGATGACTTTTCCGACTTATCAAAACTCTTGTACAAAAACAAATTATTTATATTACAAAGAAAATGTTTTATCGTCAATGGTAAGTTCATCAGGAATTTTGCCGCCGTACTGGGCGAATAATCTTTGACTGCAATTTCAACAAAATCCTTCGATAATAATGTCTTATTCAATCCAAACAATCTTTGCTGAAGTTTAAATAAAAACTTGTTTTCATAAGTTCCGACTATCGGAAAAACATCAATACAGACACCCCAATGAATATTGAGTGCTGCCTGATCAACAGGCATTGAGGTAGTATTATTTGCTCTTATCTTGGACCAAAGTTCGTTATATGATTTCTCTGTTTTGTAATTTTGTAAAAAATATTTATCTCCAAATTCTTTCTGTGCAATTTTGCAGAATTTCTTATAGTCTTTAATCGGCATTTCAACATCAATATCATCATCCCATGGGATAAAGCCTTTATGCCTTACTGCACCGAGCAAGGTCCCGCTGCTGAGCCAATATCTTAAATTATATTTTTTACAGATACGGTCAACTTCATCAAGCATATTCAAATCAAAGATTTGCATATCACGTAAACTCGACATGTTTTCTCCTTTCTGATATTAACGTCTGCTGATTTTCTTTTTAAATTTATTCATAAATCCGAGAGCAGTATTTTTTAAATACTTAAATTCCTCTGTTCTGAAAAAGATAAGAGAAAAAATCAAATTCGGAATAATAGTACAAATAATTAACTTTAAAAGCATATCTGCAATAGAAGAAATATGAATGAATGAACAGATAAAATAACAGATACCGCAGGTTATGCAAATAATCACAACATATACAATATACTTTGCATAATACCCCCATACTTTCATACCGAAAGCGTACTTATGAACCATATAGGGATCATACCATGCATTGGTTAAAAGACGGGAAACAGAAGTGGCAAGATATATTCCGAATAACCCCCATTTGTTGCCCCACCAAATGGAGAGGCCTAAATTGAGAACGGCTGTTGCAATGAGTAAATATCTTCCATATTTGAACAAACCAAGCGTATTCTTATAGGACCATACTGCATTTTGCATACCCTGAATATAAAAGTTAACTGCCAGCGCAATTGGTATACTGATACCAAGAACATAATTTTCTCCGAAAAATACTTTTACAATATCTGTTGAGCAAACAACAATACCGATTGCCGCCCAGCCAAACAGCCAGAAATTCGCAAAATTCACACAGTCAAATAATTTCTTCCTTTTCGCCTTATCTTCAAGAGCATTGTGATTGCCGATACTCGCATTAATTCCGTTAAACACCTGCACCAATAAAGCATTCAAAGTACTGGACAGTAAAGTATAGTTGGATGACAGACCTACTGTTGACAAACCTTTAAAATAAGAAATAATCATATTATCCGTGCTGTTAACAAGCATTCCGCACACTTTAATAACAATCAGATAACGCACATTATCAAAAAGACCTTTTTTCTCTTCTTTTTTCAAAGGCTTTATATCTTTATCAGCTATATAGGGGAACTTTTTCTTCGCAACATATGAAATACTCACATTATAAATAAATATTCCCACAATCTGAATCATCAGATACAGCATATAATTATGTGTTGTATAAAGAACAATCATCTGCAGTATGCTTTGCAGAATCGTCTGAATATAACTTAATCCTACAACTAAATAATTTTGCTGTGCAGCTGACAGAAGCGATGATCTGTAACTGAAGAAATATGTACTTGACGTATTAAAAATATAGACAAGATAAATTACATAAAGATTTTCTGAAATATTCGGCGGCTCTTTAACGATAATATTTAAAAATGGTAAAAGTGCAACACCGACAACAGCCACAATCACACCGATTAATCTGTAACATTTGCCGTAAAATTTAACCAAAGAGGCAATCTTTTCTTTATCATCAACCGCAAGCGGTTTATAGAGTGCATAAACGATTGCTGAGCCGATTCCCAATTCCGCAAGAGACAGCATTTTTAAAACATCACCGAATAATCCGCTGATTCCGAGATAGTCTGTTGACAATGTTCTTGTGAATACCATTCGGCAAACGATACCCAATAAAGTATTTATAATATAACCGCCCATACCGGTCATAACATTTATAAAAGAATTTTGAGTTCTTGAACGTTTCATTAAATATACTTCCTGATTATTCTATAATGGATTTTAAATAATTTTCAGAATCAAGTCTGAGTGCTGTTAAATTGTCGATATAATTTTTATTATAATCTTTTTTAAAACAGACTCTTTCTCCATATTCAATTAATCTATCCTCAAACTGACCTATCCGTGCGAGAGAGCGCAGTCGCTCAGATCTTTTCGGATTCAAATAAGTATAAAAATTCTTACCGAAAATAACTGAAAAACAAGTAGCGTGAAAAGAATCTGTCAGTACAACATCTGCTGAATATATATAACTGATAAACTCAAAAGGCCCCGAAAAAGATACACTTGTAAAATCGTCTTTTTTTATTGAAGGGTCTCTGAAATACAGAATCTTTTTACCTGTTTTTTTGGCTAAACTTTTGGCATCTTCCAAAAGTTTCAGATTATTTCCAAGCTGATACACCAATATAAAATTATTCTCATTTACAGGGTGAATATAATTGTGCCAAAAAGACGGATTTACCAGCAGTGTGGGGTCTGCATTTACAATCACGTTTTTTTCCGTAAGCGGTGAAAGCAAATCAATGGAAGCCTGTTCACGAACACCTATATGGTCAACATTACCAAGCAGTTGTGATAAAACACGCTGCTCCTCATCTGAATAGAATTCAACACCGCAGCTGGCTGCATAAGCAATTTTTACTGTTGAATCATAAGAATTTTTACCAAAATATGCATTGTCAAAACCGTATGTTACAACCGGATTCCAAATCTGGTCACTGCCAAGCAGCAAATAATCATAATTATCTTTCAAATCAAAATGATTATCATAAAATACATCTTTACTCAGCGACAGAAATTTACGTGCTGAATTAAAATTCTTTTGTTTTTTGATTTTGTTGGGCAATTCGACCAAAAATAACAATAGAGCTTTTAATTTTGACAGACCTTTTTTATCTTTAAGGGCTTTTTCCAAACTTATTTTATAAGGCCGAATTTGGAATATCGGTCGATAATCAATAACCTCTATTTCATATTCCGTATTTTCTTTTAACCATTCCTGCAACGCAAAGCATTGCAAAAATGCACCGTAATTATTTGCATAATGAAAAGTTAATATGCCGATTTTTCCCATTAATCCCCACTGAAACTATTTTATAGTTCATTTCCTTTCAAAAATAGTAAATTATTTTAACAAAGAATTTTTCAAACCCGCAATTTTATAAAACAGAATAACATTGCGGTAATTCCCGCTCCTGTATGCTTTCAGCAAAAGCGGATTGACATAGCAAGTCCTTTGATTGAGAATTTGCTTAAATGCATCACTCTGTAATATTCTGTTATTAAAGCTCACTTTTTCTTTGTCAGACATTGTATTTTTAGCGCTCATGGTGTTGCTGAGAATATTCTCATAAGTATGAAAATATGCGTCATAAAACAACTGCATCTGATGTTCATTAACATTCCATTTATCTAAAAACCGACGCATATATATTTTCAGGTCCACTGCCGTCTTTGACAGATTTGGTCTGTATACATGGTCAAGTGAATTTTCATTATCCCTGAAATAATTATATACAGGAATATTAACCACAACAATATCTGGATTTGTGCATACATCCAGATAATCAAGATTGAACATCAAATCTTCACCAAGACTGACGTTTTCATTCATTCTGATATTATTTTTTTTAATAATTTCAGTCTCATATAACTTACAATACGGACCCTGCAGCACCCAAAGGTTATATAAGGTTACAACATCTTTTCGGGTGAAATGCGTATATTTCTCATGAACTGATGCAAGTACAGGTACAGGTTCCAAATCCATACCGTCAATTGTTTGAAAGCATGTCCAGATATGCTGAACATCCCTGTTATTCTCTTTGGTATCCATCAAGACTTGCAAATAATGATCCTCAACAGAATCATCACTGTCAATAAAAGCCAGATACTCTCCCTCTGCCTTGTTCATTCCATAATTTCTTGCAGAAGACACACCGCCGTTATCTTTATGAAATACTTTTATACGTGCATCTTTTTCTGCCAAATGATTACATAATTCAAGAGAATGATCTGTTGACCCGTCATCAATCAACAGCAGTTCCCAATTCTTATAGGATTGATTGACAACACTGTTGACACATCTTTCAATTGTCTTTTCAGAATTAAAAACAGGAACTATAACAGAAATTCTAACATCGCTATCCATACTAAAATCCTATCTTTAAAAAATTTCTTATCCTTGCAATACCGGACGGCATTAATAGAAATAATCTGTACCATACTGAAGTCAGATTATTATCATCAGGATGAAGATTGGCATCCTTCAGATATTTAAAAATAACTTTTTTTGCAGATTTCAAATCAGAACCATTCAGATACTTGAAAGAACATTGTAAGTTATACATAACCCTGCTGATAAACCTGTTTTTTACAAGGCTACTGTATTGTGCATTATCCTTCAATGCCTCAAAACATTCATAAGCAGACTGTACTGCATCAAGCCGCTTTAATGAATAAGAATCACCCATTATACTGTTCTCTCTTTGCAGATAATTGTACATTGGCTTTGATGTTACAGAAATACTTTTTGCATTAAGGAAAACTTTCCATGTCCAAAAATCATCTTCATGCCATTTCCCTGCAGGGAATTTAACACTGTCAATTATATTTCTTTTATATAATTTGTTCCAGACTGTTTGATAGATTCCTGTTTCTTTAAAAAGGAACTGAAGTGCAGTTGTATTATCAATAACTTTATTTTCATTAAATCCACGGATGAGTATAGTCACATCTTTTTCATCACAAAGTCTTGTTGCACAATCGGCAATATCTGCACCTTTGTCAAGCTGAGATGCAAGTGTTTCGATAAAATCGGATTCAATCCAGTCATCACCGTCGATAAAGCAAATATACTCCCCTGTTGACATTTGATAACCACTGTTGCGTGCTTGTGAAAGTCCATCATTTTCCTTATGCATAACTTTAATGCGTGAATCTTTTTTTGCCCATTCATCACACACTGCAGGACAATTATCGGGCGAATCATCATCAATCAGAATGATTTCCAAATTCTTATATGTTTGATTAACAATACTGCCAATACATTTGTTAAGATATTTTTCTATATTATATATCGGAACAATGATACTTACTAATTTATCCATACTCAATCATACTTTCTTATTTGAAAATATTTTGCATAAATCTTATAAAATACTTTATACAAATAAGGCATATAAACAATCAAATCAAATAAAATTCTTTGTTTTTTTCCTAAAAGTTTCTTTTCATTTTTTGAAGAGAGAATTCTTTTTCTGATACTTTTAATGTCATTTTTATCCGCCTGAGGTAAAAACAGAATGGAAGAATAAACATTTATACAGGTTGACAGATAAACTTTTTTTGCAAGATTAACAACAGACTCATCTGCTGACTCGATTATCCTCTCTCTTACCTTAATCGGATCAAAAATCTTTGCACGATTATAACTTCTTGAAGCAGAACCGGCTCTGACAATATAACCATATTTGCATTCGTCAGCAAACACTGACTTGTTACTTTGTTGAAACAGCAAAAAGTTCATAAGCAAATCTTCATTTATCTTTAATGATAAATCCATGCTTGCATTCAAATCTGCTTTATCAACAACTTCTCTTTTATATAATTTATTCCATAATCCGGGTTCAATCGGATTACCCTCAAGCAAATCCTTCTGTCCACGGAGATTATCCTGTTCAATAACCTGTTTTGTGCCGTAAAAAAAATTTATTCTGCCGTCATCAAACATCATTTTATATCCGCAGTGAGAAATATCTGCCTGATACTGATGAGCATTATTGATAAGAAAATCAAACATATCTTCATCAATCTCATCATCACCGTCTACAAAGCCAATCCAATCACCTGTAGAATGATTCAGTCCGTTCAAACGTGCGGATGTAACACCATGATTATCCTGATGAATACAAATAACTCTTGAATCCGATTTGGCATATTCCTTTATAACATTCCATGAATTATCGGTTGAACCATCATCAATGACAATTATCTCAAGATTTTTATAACTCTGGTTGCATACGGAATGCAATGTACGTTCAATATAATTTTCAAGATTATATACAGGTATAATGACAGAAATTTTATCTTTTTCCATTTTATAAATTCTCCAGCATTTCTTCTACAGCCTTTGTTGTTTTATCAGTACTGAATTTTTTACCGCGAATTTCAGCTTGCTGTTTGTAATGAGACAACAAATCCTTTTCGGTTAACATTCTGAACACACCGTCATACAAAGATTTTTCAGAGTTTTCAGTAACAATACCATATTCATTATGATCACCAAGGAGTTCCTTCGCCCCGCTGACTTGTGTGCTTGCGACAGGTATACCTAATATAAGTGCCTCCGTAACTGCTGTACTGAAACCTTCTTTGTGCGACGAACAAACAAATAAATCTGCTTTTGAAACATACTTATATGGATTTTCATCAAAGCCAAGCAATTTACAGCTATCCGAAACATTCAATTGTGCAATGAGTTTTTGTAATTTATCTTTGTCCTCACCTTCACCAAGGATATATAATTTATTATTAATCCCGTTATCCAATAATTTTTTATGAATACGGATTAATCGGTCATATCCTTTATGAGACATACTCAGTCTGCCGACAGAAATAATATTTTTACTTTCATCCAAAACAGATATGGTATTTTGCTTTTCGTTTGACAATTGGATGATTTTCTCCGTCTCATTCACATTATAAAGAACAGTACATTCTGTCATTAAATCAGTAAGCGATAAAAAGTTATTTTTTACAGTTTCTGATACGCAGACAATTTTGTCAAAAGAACCGTAACATTCATTCATTTCATTTATTGATTTGAACGGATAAGCCAATTCTTCAGTTGAATCGTGTTCAATATGTATCCATGCAATCTTATTACCTTTATATCCGGATACGATTCTTGAGCATGCACCTTCAAGAAAAGAAATGACTATATCATAATCATCTTTTATTATAAGTTTGCTTAAAAAACTTTTTGAAAATAAAGTCATTATCTTCGTATGCTTAGGAAAATAATGCTTCCAACCTGGAATATATTTCACGTCACTGTTCAAATACTTTTTATTTACACCAATATCAAAAAGTGTTTGAAGTGTAACATCATATTTTGTTTTATCAAGATTATTAACCAGATTGACAAGAACTTTTTCAGCTCCGCCGTAACTTAAATCGTGAATTAAAAATAATACTTTTTTCATAATTTATCTTTTACACTTCTTTATAACTTTTTTTACATAGTAATTTATTCCGTTATCGTATAAATCATAAATCAGAAAAACATAAATTTTGTATCCAAACTTAAAATGGTTATATAAAAATTTAATGAATCTGCCTTTTCTTAAATTCAGAATAAATTTTGATTTTTCTCTGTACTCGACTTTATTAAGAGTACTTGCAGCCTCATCTGTCAACCAAGTTTTGGCATAAAGATGTTTTGCATAATTACTGTAAATACCAAAACTCAAAAAAGCATTGTTATTAACTATCTGTTTTTTGTTATTATCAAACTTATCAAAATTCACAACTTTCAACATAGACTGCGTGTTGAAAGCAGGGCAAGGCGTTAAATCCATATTGCCTTTTTTGTCAACAAAACTTTTATTCTCATAATCTTTAATGCACTGTTCAAGAATCGGGTTATGACTTGTGCTTCCGAATCCCTGACCGGTGTTTATATTTAATGTTTCAAAAAAGAAGAACGAATTATAATCCAGCAACGCATCAAGATTATTTTTCAGCAGCACATCTGTATCAAGATAAACACCGCCATATCGGTTAACCACATCTAACCTTGCCACATCACTTACAAAGGCATACTTTTTCTTTTCATACGCCTGTGATGTATAAGTCATCGCATGAACATCATAATTTTCTTCATTCCATTCAATGATTTTATAATCAGGGCAATATTTTTTCCAGCTCTCCAAACAGCGCAAAAGCAATTCAGGTTTCGTGCCGTTTCCAAACCAGCAGTAATGAATAACCTTCGGAATCATGATAATACCTCTCTAAGAATTTATAATTCGTGCAGGATTTCCTACAACCGTGCAATTGTCCGGTACATCTTTAACGACTACTGCATTGGCACCGATTTTGACATTATTACCAATTTTTATATCGCCGATTATTTTTGCGCCTGCACCGATAAAAACATTATTGCCGATTTGAGGAGCAGATCCGTCAAGCGATTTCACACCAATCGTAACCTGTTGAAGAATAGTTGCATTTTTACCGATATGTGCTTTATCCGATATAACGATTCCGTTTAAACCGTGCGGTAAAAAGGGCGGTGATTCAAAACAAGCACCAAAGCAACGATTGCCATTATAAGTAATCATAAAATCACAGCAATGCAAAGATGTTATACGTTTTAATTTATAGATATAAATCATTTTCTGAAACTTATTTACATTTCCATTCTGACATTTCATATACATTGACCAAAAAGAATCAGCATTATAACGATTTACAAATCCGGTTATCAAATTCCTAAACATAAAATAATTCCTTATACAAGTAAAATAAATTTTCTGATATTAAACATACAATCCTAATTTGTCACTTCCGTAATATCCGGCACCCTGCACTGCAAAAGAATAATAGAAATAGAGAAAATAAAATGCATAACAAAGTATTTTCATAATTCTTCTGTCCTTCATATGAAAAGTATTTTCAAATAACCACGGCAGAAGTACAAAATTAAGCAGATTAAAATATATCGGTACTCTTCCGACCAATATACCACTTGTTACAACACCTAAAAGATAAACACCTACGCTTGCTACTGAAAGGTTAATACAAATATTTATCAGAGGAGTAGCCTTTTCTTCAACATATTTTCTTCGCCATAATGCAATCGCCGGCGGAACGGCAGCAATAATTACTCTTATAAAATTAACACCGTTATCGACAGTTCCATCCTCATTGGTATAATGCGTCAGCGCATAACCTGCTCCTGAATACTCTGTACCTTCCACTGTGGAATCCATCCAATCGGTAAACTGTGTTATAGAGAAAAATACGAGCAGAGTTAACAAAACACAAATCCAAATTTTTATACTCCACGGCTTAAAATGAACAATAAAATATATAGGTATCCATAAAAGTGCCGTACCATGTATAGTGATTGCAATTGCAACTATTATCAAAAATTTAATTGTTTTTCGCTCAACCACATAATCAAAAAAGAAAAGAATCAGAGTTACTGCCAAAAACTGCCTCATACCATTCATCATCCATGTGAAAGAACCACTGGCGATGAACAGAAAAGCACTCATAACAAAATTGCAGGAATATTTATAATACAGTTTGGCGATGGAGACAGCATTAAATACCGATAATATGAAGAACCAGACATTGTAATCATGAGAAATATATTTTTTCACCAAATACATAAGTATTATAAAACCTTTATTCTCATAATCACCGGTAATATAATCACCAACATGAAGTGTTAAATTGAGATTTTGATACTGCCATATATAGGCATATGTATCACCATAATAACTTCTCATTCCAACAAAATATGCCATCAACGAAAAAGTCAGCAAAGCCATAAAAAAGCCTATTGATTTCTCATATTTAATTGTATCTGTAATATCCCTGCCCCTATCTGCATATCCTACAAGTCTTTTACTGTGCAAAAAACTTCCAAATAAAGCAACGATACAAGTAAACACTAAAATTGAATAATAAACTATCATTTATTAACTATCCTTAATTTATTCAGCTTTTTTTCTTACATAAAAAGAAAACATCCAACCCGGCAGCAATAGCAGCAAACACAAAAACTTCTGCGGACAATCTCTGATTATCCTTGATTTTCCGGCAAGAATACTGCTGGATATATAGTGCAGAACATTTTTGATTTTGAATTTGAGTGATGCATTTTTATAACTTAAATAAAGTTTCCTAATTTCTAAAAAACTATTAGGACTGTTAACATACTGCTTAAAAATGCTGTTTGTCATACCGTCAGGCTGATATTCAACATATTTTAAATTTTCATTCAATATCAAAAAATCATACTTTTCAGAAATTAACAAATGCATATAATGTGGATTGAAGTTTTTTTCACCTTCAAAACTCTTCATTGGTGCAACTGATTTATATAAATCGGTTCTGACAACATTTGTACGATCCCCATTGACCAAATTATATTTTCCTATAAGCAAATCTATAAGATTGATACTTTTCTGTTCAGGAAGTTTATCTCCAATAACCTTATCATTCAAATCAAAATCAAGACCAACAATTCCCGCATATTTATCAGAACCGTTTTTACTCCAGAATTTGATAATCCTTTGCACTGCATCATAAGGGATAAAATCATCTGAATCAACACACATCATTAATTCGGTATCAGTATTGGCTATAGCACAATTATAACCTGTATGCAGTCCACCATTTTCTTTATAAATATATCTGATGTAAAAAGATTCTTCTTCACTTTTCCATTTCATCACCAAATTTTTGGTGTTGTCAACTGAACCATCATCAATTATTAACCAAACAAAATCTTTATTTGTTTGTTGTTTCAGAGATTCATATAACCTCGGCAAAGTATCTGCTCTGTTATAGGATGGTGTAAATATCGTTAATCTAGGCATCATTATCTTCCATTTTTCTTAATTAATAAAAACATTCTCAAAATTTTCAGCATTACATCAAAACCGAAAACTTTATTGAATAAATATACTGTTTTAACCTTTTTATTCTGATGATAGGATAATAACCATTTCAATTTCTTAAGTTCAAGTTTAAATGGTTTATCATCAGTAATAAATCTGACATAAAGATTCAGCAATGTTATATACTGATATGCTGCATAATTATATAATGGCTCTTTATTATCAAAATTGCATTGCTGAAAAATATCAACGGTATATTTAATATTCTCAAACAAACAATAAACTGCTTTTGGTTCAATGGAATGCGTTATTGATGTATCGCGCTGGCGGTAAACATAAACCGGTTTGGCATAAACAGAATAACTTTTGCAACATGTCAATAATTTGGCAGTCCACTCAATATCTTCAGACGTAACACCGTATCTGAAATAAATATTATTACTTGTAACAATTTCACGCTTTACAATTTTCGTACAGGCAGAACTTGTCACCAAACTGTTTGTTACAACATACTGTAAATCATATATTTTATTAAATGATAAATCAGGGAAATCAATTTTCGGAACAAAGACATTATCCTTCAATTCACCATAACCGAATAAAATCATATCTGAATTCCCACTCAAAATATCAGATACATTATGCAGAAAAGTATTTTCATTCCAATAGTCATCACTGTCTATAAATACTAAATACTCTCCCTTTGCTTTATCAATCCCGTAATTTCTTGCACTGGACAAGCCACCGTTTTTTTTATGAAAAGCATAAACATTTTCATATTCAGCAGCATAATCATCACATATACAGCCGCTGCGGTCCTCAGAACCATCGTCAACTAAAATCACTTCACAGTCATCAAAATGCTGATTTAATACACTGTCAACACATTCAGAAATATACTTTTCAACATTATATACCGGTATGATTATACTAAATCTTGGAATAATTTTATTCAAAATAAATATCCTCTAATTCTTTAATTGTATTTACATCTGTAAAAGGTTGAACAAACTCAAGTGCAGCCTTTTTATATTGACAAGGATTATCTAAAACTTCTATTATTTTTCCTGCAAAAGCATTTGCATCATCAGCAGGAACAATAAATCCTGTTTCGCCGTCCCGAACAAGTTCTCTGTGTCCTCTGTTACTAGATGCAACCACTGCTTTACCGCAGAGCATTGCCTCCATTACATTGAGCGGCAAACCTTCACGAAAACTGCATGCTGCAAGCACATCACAAATATTCATATATTTATTAATCTCGGTTGTATATCCGAGGAATTCAACATAATCTTCAAGAGCATTATCCGTAACAATCTGTTTTAGATTATTCAGCTCAGGTCCGTTGCCGGCAATCAGCAGTTTGCTGTCTTGGAATTTCTCTTTAACCTGCCGCATAGCAAGAATTGCCGTCTTTTGATTTTTGTTTGGTAATAATTCACCGACATTGAGTATTAATTTTGTATTTTGACGATAACCTAATGTTTCACGTATCTGTGCCTTTTCATCCTCGCTCACAGCATAAAATTTGGATGAATTCGCACCAACACCATGCATATGTACTACATTACAATGAAACTTTTGTGACGCAAGTTCATAATCTTCATTTGTTATTGTAATGAGGGTGTCGGTAAATCTGGACATTGATTTTTCAATAGGATAATAAATCAACCAATTCTTCTTAGGTGCACCATCATAAAAGTGAAAACCATGTGCTGTATAAAATACCTTGGTCCCATTTATCCTGCGGTATTTATTTGCGGCAAGGCGGGTTACCATCCCTCCCATAGGTGTATTGGTATGAATAATATCATACCGATTATCTTTAAGTATTTTTGAAAGTTCTTTATATGCTCCAATATTTTTTGTACTGAATGGAGAGCGGTCAAATGGTACATCAAAAACCTTGTCTGCATATTCCATTTTAAGACCGTTCTTTTCAGCCAGATTATTTCTTGCAGCAACATGAACTTCAGATCCGTTTTGTTTCAGTAATCTCATAAGCGGTTTATGAAACTGACAAATATGACTTTGCACTGTTGCTGTTAATAAAACTCTTTTACTCATTCAAGAATCCTTCCAAATTTTTAGAAATCAGATTGAACATTCTTTCATTATTCCCATCACCGACAAATGAATTATGCGGTGTGATAACCGTGTTGGGCATATCCCAAAGCGGACTGTCTTCTGTAAGCGGTTCATCTTCAAACACATCAAGAACCGCCCCATTGATTACTTGATTATCAAGAGCAAAAATCAAATCCGTTTGATTCACCAATTTGCCTCTTGAAACATTGACAAATACAGCCGATTTTTTCATAAGAGCAAATTTATTTTTGTTAAAAAAGCCTTGCGTTTCTTTCATCAATGGTAATGTGAGAATAATAACATCAGCATCCGGCAGCATAGTATCAAGGTTGTCCACCGGATATATGTTATCAAAATTGCAATCATCATTTGGATGCAAATCAATACCGATTACATTGGCATCAAATGCTTTAAAGCGCTTTGCGACTTGTGAACCGATATTGCCCGCACCAACAATAAGAATGTTTTTACCGGCTAACTCAATCAGATTTCTGCTTTTTTCCCACTTATGCTGTATCTGATTTTTCCTGAAAAAATCGAACTGTTTATACAACTGCAAAACACCGCCGACAGCAAATTCGGCCATCGGAATACTGTAAACACCCTTGGCATTGAAAACTTTTATATCGTGCTCTTTTATATAATCAAGAGGTATTCTGTCAAGCCCTGCAGATGTTAACTGTATAAATCTGAGATTTTCAAATTTTTCAATAGGTGTATACAAAAAAAGCCCATTGCATACAACTGCTTCAATATCACTTACATCAAAATCAATAGGCAATCTTTCATCCTGAATAAACTTAACATCATATCCAAGAGATTTGATATATTCCATTTGTCGCTCAGTATATCTGAATACACCAGTTAATAATAGTTTCATATTTTACTCACTATCTGCTGAATAATTCTTTCTGTTTCCTTATGCTTCATTTCAAAAAATGAGGCATCTTTGTTTTCAATCTCTTTTTCATAAGAACGATTTTGCATTAAGCCTTCTTCAAATATTTTTTTAATTTCTGACAAATCCTTAATTTTTGACGTATTGCAAAATGCCCTTGACAGAATCACCATTGAGGAACCCAGTCTGTAATGCTCTGCAATAATATTTTCTGCAGGGAGATTGGTTGGAATATCCTGAAATACTCTGCCTACTCCTCCAAAACCGAATGTAATATCTTTTGAATTAAATTTATCAGCCAGATAATCTACGGTTCCGTCTGTCAAAAGTTCAAATAAAAACTTCTTGCCTTGGCTCAAATGCAAATCATTCAAACCAATATGTATTTCCTCCACATCCTTGAGGTCCAAAACTTCATCAATGCAATTTACAGCATCATCCGTTTCAAGCAAAAGTACAGTTTTAACCCGACCGTTGACGATTTGATAAAATTGCTTAACTTCGTCAACACACTTCCACATAGGCAGCATAATAATATCTGCACCTGCATGAATAACAGATTCAATTTCATCGCCTGAATTTTCATTTATAGGATTTATACGAACCATCAGTTCAGACTTATCAAGAACTTTGCGAAGATTGATTATATCTTCAACAGTATGATGATTTTTAACTGTATCCATATTCGGCTGTCGCTCATCTTTGCCGATATATTCCATATCAACAAATATTCTGTCAACGCCTGCAGCCTGTGCAATTTTTGCAACATCTGGATTATTGGTTATATAAAATAGTTTTAACATCAGATTTCTACGGTTTCCTTTTCTTCAACTGCCTGTGAATTGTCTTTTACAAGAGTTTCTGTGCTGTTGACATTATCCTCATTTTTAAGAACTTTAAATACTGTTAAAAACAAAATTTTCAAATCAAGCCATAATGAAACATGATCAACATACCAAACATTAAGTCTGATTCTTTCATGCCATTCCACTTCTTTTCTGCCGTGTGTTTGTGCCCAACCTGTAATTCCGGGTCTTACCTCAAACATTCTTAACTGCTGTGCGGTATATTCTTCAATAGGCCAAGGATGATATGTAAGCGGCGGACGCGGTCCTACAAAACTCATTTCTCCCTTAAGAATATTTACTAACTGAGGAAGTTCATCAATACTGGTTGCTCTGATAAATTTACCGACTTTGGTTACTCTCATATCATCAGAACCGCTGTAAACACCTGTACCGATATGTTCAGCACCTTGGCACATACTCCGGAATTTATATATATAATATTCTTTTCCGCCTTTTCCAAGCCTTTTCTGCTTAAAAATCACAGGACCCGAAGAATCAAGTTTTACAGCCAATGCAGTTATCAGCATTATCGGTGATAAAATAATTAAAGCGAATATAGATAAAATGATTTCACAAAATCTTTTAAATATTTGATACATAACATTCCCCCGCTCGCTATGGTCTATGTTTCAAAATACACAAGATATTAAGTATGCTCAAATAAGTATTTATTTTATATATTATAATATAAAGCAGAGAATATTGTCAACTATATATAGATATTTATGTTCATAAAAATTTAACAAAAAAAATAAGGACTACAAAAGTAGTCCTTACAATGGTTGCGGGGGTAAGACTCGAACTTACGACCTTCGGGTTATGAGCCCGACGAGCTACCAACTGCTCCACCCCGCGGTGTTGATGTACATATATTATAGCAGATTTTTTTTGATTGTCAATAGTTTATTAAAAACTGATAATAATATTTTTGGTGATAAAATGAAAGATAAGGAAATGTTTTCACTTTCACTTGACATAGGTGAAGGAATCATAAAAAGCGGCGGAGAAGTCCACAGGGCTGAAGATACGATAAAAAGAATAAACAGTGCCTATGGTCAAAAATGCACAGTATTTGCCATTCCCTCACTTATCATTGCACAAAGCGGCAAAGAAATACAGATGAGAAGAATTGAAAGAGAGGACAATAATCTTGCGGAAATTTCACGTCTCAATGCACTGTCAAGAAGGCTATGCAATGAGGCAGGAGATGAAATATATGTTACAAAGAGCAAAGTATATACTTCAAAGACGAATCTTATTTGCATAGCCATTGCAACAGGTTCCTTCAGCATGTTCTTCGGCGGAAATATTGCCGACGCAATAATTTCAGGTATTATCGGAATAATAATAACATTAATAGGAGATAAAAGAATCAATCTGGCAACATTCACTTCAAATCTGATTGACTCTTTTATTTCAAGCATTTTAGCACTGACAAGCAGCATTATTTTTACCAATATTCATTCAGATAAAATAATCATCGGAACCATAATGTTATTTGTTCCGGGACTTACAGTTGTAAACGCAATGAGAGATATGATGAGTGATGATTTGATTGCAGGAATGATAGAATTATTCAACGCAATCATATCAGCATTTGCCATAGCACTCGGCGTAGCAGGGGCGATTTTATTATTTACAAGGATATAATAACACAAATACTTCTTTGTACATTAGGCACAATAGCATTTGCTGTCACCATGAAAGTACCAAAAAAGATTTTAATATATGTAACCATCGGAGGACTTATCTCGGCTTCAATAGAAAGAATCCTTTCACAGACGAACGGAGACTTTGTATCATGCCTGACAGCAATGGTATGCCTTGCAGTCTATTGTGAAATAACCGCAAGAATGATCAAAGAACCCGTAACTGTCATATTAATGCCGTCGACGATTCCCCTGCTTCCGGGAAGTTCAATTTATTATGCAATGTTTTATGCAATAAACGCAAATACGGATATGTTCTTAAAATACAGCAAATCAACACTCTATGCCGGATTAGGAATCGGGCTTGGTGCAGTCATCAGTTCAACAGCAGTCAGGATTGTTAAATCCTGCAAACACAAAAATTCATAGTGTTATTCAATTGCCTACTCATCCAAAATATGATAAAATAGTTAGGTAATGAACCGATAAGAATAAGGTGTTAAATATGAAAATATTGATAGTGCCTGACAGTTATAAAGGTACGCTCTCTTCAGCACAAGTATGCAGCTGCATCAAAAAAGGCATTGAAACCACCTCAGATAAAAACGAAATAACCTGTATGCCGTTTGCCGACGGCGGTGAAGGTTTCGCTGAATGTCTCAGTAACATTTGTAATGGCAATATACTTTACACCACTTGTACAGACATATATGGCAATCCAAAGAAATGCTGTATATATACATATGGAAAACACGCAATAATCGACTGTGCACAGGCAAGCGGTCTTCAAAAGAAAAAGGATGTTATGAATGCCACATCATATGGTACGGGAGAACTGATAAAACATGCATTATCTCAGGGATTTCGCAATATCATCCTTGGTCTTGGCGGAAGTGGATGCTGTGATGGAGGGGCAGGTGTACTGGCAGCCTTGGGAGCGGAATTCAAAGATAAATGCGGTAATAGAATTGATCACCCCAAAGGCAGAGATATTGAAAAAATTCATAGTATTGTTCTCGACAATATAGTAAAGGATATTAACTTTACATTCGCTTGCGATGTTGAAAATAATTATTATGATAAAAACGGTGCCGCATATATCTTTGCAAAACAAAAAGGAGCAAATGATGAGGATGTTATTCATCTTGACAACGGATTAAAAATACTCAACTCACTGCTGCCTCGGGATATAAATCATGTTAAAGGCAGCGGTGCCGCAGGCGGAATATGCGGAGGATTATACAGTGTTTACGGCGGTGAAATAAAAAGCGGCTTTGACATTCTTTCAGAAGCATACAATCTTGAGTACTGCATAAGCCAAACAGATTTAGTAATAACAGGAGAAGGAAAAACAGATAAGCAGACTTTAATGGGAAAACTGCCATATAAAGTATTTCAAATTGCAGAAAAATATAATAAAAAATGCATCATTATCAGCGGGCTTATTGAGGGTGTCGAATTTGGTCAAAAAATGATAAGTCTTGTCGATAAAGATACAACAATTGAAGAATCAATAAAAAACCCCAGTAAAACATTGACAAAAAAGGCAAAAAATATATTGAAATAATATTTTAATAAATATATAATATATTGTGAAAATAAATGATAGGAGATAAAAAATGAAAGTAAGAATTCCAAAGCACAGAGAGTTTTTAATTAAATTTGAAGACGGATACGACAAGGAAAGTGAAGCGTGGGAAGCACTCAATCAGATTGTTAAAGACTACTCCGTTAACGGAAAGAGTGTTTATACCGAAACTTTTATTGAAGACAACGAGGATAAAGTAAAAGCCCTTCAGGAAAAATACGAATTTACATATGAAATTATTGAGAAATGAGGTTTAAATTTATGGATAAAAAAAGAGTATATGCCGTCTCCACAGCACATCTTGACACTGTATGGAGATGGGAGCTTGATAAAACTTTAACCGAGTACATACCTGATACCATAAGCAAAAATTTTGATTTATTTGAAAAATATCCAAATTATAAATTCAATTTTGAAGGAGCGTACAGATATAAACTCATCGAAGAGTTCTATCCCCTTGCATTTGAACAAATCAAAAAATATATTGATGAGGGAAAATGGTGTATTTCCGGCACAGCATTTGAAACAGGAGATGTTAACATAGCATCACCTGAAGCAATACTGAGAAATATACTTTTGGGAGATAAATACTTCAAAACCAAATTCGGCAAATCATCAAAAGACTTATTTCTCCCGGATTGTTTCGGATTTTCATGGGCATTGCCTACTATCGCAAGCCATGCAGGATTAAAAGGCATCACCACACAAAAATTATCTTGGGGAAGTGCATACGGTATACCTTTTGACCTTGGTATCTGGCAGGGACCTGACGGAAGCAAGATTTATGCCTGTCTTGATGCAAAATCTTACAGATATAAATTCAATGACGATATAAGAGCGGATTTAAGTGTCATAAACAAAATTATTGATAACAACAATTCTGCAGAATTACCATGGGCCAATCATCTGTACGGAACGGGTGACTGGGGCGGTGCTCCGACTGAAGAAAGTGTGCAGGCTGTCGAAAAAAGTATCGCAAAAAATGAAGAAAGCGACTTTGAAGTTATATCTGCAAGAACCGATCAGGTTTTTGAGGATATGGACAAATTATCAAAAGCCGACAAAGCTAAACTTCCTGTTTGGAACAATGAACTGCCGATGACAAGCCATGCAGCAGGAACATACACATCAAGATGCATGAGCAAGCGTCTCAACAGACAATGCGAAAGAATGGCTGATTATGCTGAAAAAGCATGTGTAATGGCATCGTCAATTGATAATTTCATCTATCCGCGTGATATACTCAACGAGGCTTGGGAACGAGTTGTAAGACACCAGTTCCATGATGATATTACCGGAACATCCACAATGAAAGTATATAATGACAGCTGGAATGATTATTATCTTTCACTGTCTCAATTCAAAAATGAATACCTTGCAGCGAGCCGGGCAACAATCGACTTTTTGGACACTTCATGGATTGATGATGACAGCATCACATTGGTTATTAACAATCCTACTCAGTATAAGCAAAAGAGAAATGTTGAAGCAACAGTAAAAGTTAAAAGGAACTGTATGTATGTTGCGGTGTTTGATAAGGATGGAAATGAAGTACCGAGTCAGGTTATCAAAAAGGAAGGAAAAACTTTCTCAATTGTATTCCAGGCAGATGTGGATTCATTCGGTTACAGAGTTTACAGGGTATCCCCTGCCAAAAGCGCATGTAAAATTACAACTGACTTGAAGGTAACACAACATTCGCTTGAAAATGACAAATATGAAATCATATTCAACAAAAACGGTGACATTGCTTATTTATATGATAAAAAATTAAAAAGGCAGATAATAGATAAGCCTATCAAAATGGCATTGCTTCATGATACAGGTCAACTCTCTTATCCAAGCTGGGAAATAAGAAAAGAAGATATTGATGCCCAGCCATATTGTTACGCAAACACGCCAAAATTCAGTATTATTGAAAACGGTCCTGTAAGAATTGCCATCAAAGTATCACGAGAGGCAGAATATTCTACAATTGAACAGGTAGTTTCACTTTCAGCAGAAAGTGAATACATAGAAGTAAACAATTATGTTGACTGGAAAACAAGAAGAACTATACTCAAGGCAACCTTCCCTCTTGCTGCACACAGCAAACAGGCTGCTTATGATATAGGAGTCGGAGTAATTAACAGAGGCAATAACACCGACAATCTTTATGAAGTGCCTGCACAAAAATGGGCAGACATTTCTGACAATCAGCAGAATTTTGGTGTATCTATCTTTTCTGACAGCAAATACGGATGGGATAAACCTGATGACAATACATTGAGGCTCACTTGCATCCACACGCCTGCAGGCGCATTCACAAAAGATGCACGTCAGGATTTGCAGGATCTCGGCAGAAATATTTTTTCATTCGCAATCTACAGCCACGAAGGTAATTATCAATCAGGAACACAGAAGAACTGTGAATTATATTCCAATCCACTGATGGCAGTTCAGACAACAAGAAAAGCAGACGGATACTTGGGTGATAAAGCTTCCTATGCAAGTATCAGTTGTGATGATGTTATTGTTAAAGCACTGAAGCGCTGTGAATACGATGATTCCATTATCATAAGAGTTGTTGAGGCAAACGGAAAAGCACACAGAAATGTCAAGTTAAGAACTTACCTTCCGCTGGGAAAAGCAGAACTTGTTAATGGTGTTGAAGAACATATTAAGGATATAACCTTAGACGATAGCGATACAGTCAAGTTCAATATAAAACCATTTGAAATTAAAACATTCAAACTCACTTATGCCGAGTCTCCCAGAAGGTACCCAAGGAAAAAGTACAATTGGCATAAATTCAGAAAGCATGTTAACGCAAAAGGTTTAACTACAGATTATAATATGCGTCATGTAATTCTTCAGGGCAGCGGATTCTCTCTCCCATTTGAAGAAATGACAAAGAATTTCAGCCGTGAAATTGCAGGTATCCGATTCTATTTCTTACAAGAGCCTGAAGAAAGATTTGATGTGCTTGTATGCCGCGGTCAAAGAATAAATGTACCTAAAAGTGCAACACAATTGCATTTCATTGCTGCATCCACAATTGGTGATCAGGAAGTTGAGTTCACCGTAGGTAAGAAAAAGAAAGTACCTCTTACAATCAGATCTATAAAAGATAATATAAGCACTTGGGATATGGCTGGAATGAATCAGGTTGGTGATGTAAGACAGAACGAAAGATTGGCAATTGAATTCAATCACACACATCACCCCGAAGGCAATATTCCTACAAAAGCAAGATTCAACCTATATACACTGAATATAAAAGATTCCGCATCTATCAGGTTGCCTGAAAACAACAGAATCGTCATTCTTGCCCTGACTGCTGTACGTGAAGATTCAATCTGCGAAATCGCAACAAGTATTGAGGATACAACAGACAACGGTTACGCATTTTATGACGACATACCACCTATTGATAAAATTATAGACAAAGCTGATTTTGTAACAATAAGAGCAGGTAAAATTCAAGACCAAATCAAGAGCGGAAAAGGTCAGGGATTCAAAAGAGATAATATTATTACAAATATTATACGTTCTTATACAAAAAGCGAATGGTAAAATTACAAATGCCTATATGCAGTCTTTGCATATAGGCATTCATTTTTTTGTAAATCAACTTTACTTTACAGATAATTTTATGTTTAACACTTGTGGAAAACACTGTTAAAAATGTGGAAAAGTAAGAAAAACGTGAATTAATATTGCGAAAAACTCTGTGGAAAATGTGGAATTGTAAAGTATTCTAACTTTCAATACACAGAATTTTCCACATTTTTAACTATTTGTCAATCATATATACAATTTGATAAAAAATTAAATATATGTATAAAAAAACAATCCCTGTTCATTAGAACAGGGATTGTTTTATGTAAGAAAGGAAATATATTATTTCTTAAAGAAATTAACAATATCTGAGAATGCATCATTGTCATTATCTGTGAAACTTGATGCTGCATTCGTGGTTGCTGCAATTGGCTGAGGAGGAGCAACTTCATTGTTGGCAGTTACAGATTTAATCTGACCGCTTGGTCCATCTTCACCAAAACGTGTTGCGATAACAGTAATAATCATTTCATCTTCAAGTTCTTCATCATAGCTTACACCCCAAATGATTTCACAATCAGGATGAACAGCATCTGTAACGATTGATGAAGCAGCATCAACTTCTTCAAGGCCAATATCTGTTGAAGCAGTAATGTTGAGAAGAACACCGCGAGCACCATCAATAGAAGTGTTAAGAAGCGGAGAAGAAATAGCTGCACGTGCTGCGATTTCTGCCTTATCCTTACCCTTACCACGGCCAACGCCCATATGAGCATAGCCGGCATCTTTCATAATTTCTGTTACATCGGCAAAGTCAGAGTTAACAAGACCTGTTGCATTAACGAGGTCTGAAATAGACTGAACACCTTGGCGAAGAACATCATTTGCAATCTCAAAAGCATTAAGAAGTGTAATCTTTTCAGTAGCAACTTCCTTAAGTCTTTCATTAGGAATAACCATGATTGAGTCAACATTTTTAGCAAGTTCGTCAATACCCTTTGTTGCCTGATCCATACGACGCTTACCTTCAAATGCGAATGGTGTAGTAACAACACCTACTGTAAGAATACCCATATCTTTTGCAATTTTTGCAACATAAGGAGCAGCACCTGTACCTGTACCGCCGCCCATACCGGCAGTAATAAATACCATATCTGCACCTGTAAGAATATCAGTTAATGCTTCTTTGCTTTCTTCAGCAGCTTTTGCACCGATTTCAGGCTTAGCACCTGCACCCATGCCCTTTGTTGATTTTTCACCAATAAGAATTTTATGTGTGGCTGTTGACTTTGCAAGAGCCGGTTTATCTGAGTTTACAGCTACAAATTCAACATCCTGAATATTACAATGTACCATTCGGTTTACGGCATTTCCACCGCCGCCGCCTACACCGACAACTTTAATCTGTACAACTTTTGAATCATCTGTATCAATTTCGTATCTTCCCATAGTTATGTTCTCCTTAATTTTAATATTCTTAATAAAATCGCATTCGATTTGCTACATTTCTTATTGTAACAAGTTTGTAACCATTTTGCAATACTTTTTTATGATTATTTTCAAAGATTTTGACAATCTTTTCAATTCATTATTTTTAATCATTTGTATACCTTGCACAAATATAGACTTTCGTCTTATAATTCGACAAGTTTTTTACTTTACGCAAATAAAGTCTTATTTTTCTGTAAAGTATATTGACTTTCCACCACTTATATTCATTGTTCCTTTTGCATTTGGATTTGACTGATTCAGCTTGTCACAGGCTGCCATGCCCTGATAGATTTTGTTTTCAAGATCATCACAAGTACCAAGTTTAAAATCAATTCGTCCTTCATAAACAACATAGTTATCACTTATGTTGTTACTGTAAATGGCAGTTATCTGCTCAAAGTCATTATCTTTTACAACTGCAGACAGTTTATTTAAACAGGAACTAATATCTTCATCTTCAAACTCAATGCGTGTTCCCGGATTAGCGTTTACAACCACAGCCTTTTGTATGGATATACCTTCGGCTTTTTCTGCTTTATTTTCAAGAACTTTGAAATTATCATCAAGTAAGATAAAGGTTTTATCTTCATTTTTTATAGAATAAGCAGGAGTGGCATCTGTTATATGAATTTCTATCGTATATGGCAACTGTCTTTTTATCTCTGCTTTATATATATACGGTAAATTCTGTTCAAGCATGGCTTTTGCATTTTCTGTATCGGCAAGAAAGAGGTTTTCGCCAACATCTATCGGACACTGTGCCAATATTTCATCACTTGCATATTTACTGCTCTCACCAACTACAGAAACATCCGTTATGTTGAAAAAAACAGTAAGTGACAGTACTACACCAACTGCAAGGAGCGTAATAATTACTAAAAGCCATATAGTGAATTTTCTTAAAGTATTTCGCTTTTTGCGTTTCTTATTGTCTTTTTGTCTTTTTTCATGACGTGTCAGCTGTTGCACCTCTGAAGAATTCTTCTGTCTTTTTTGAGATGCGTTCATACTCTGACGCTGTGCATCACGATATATTTTAGGCGGTTCAAGACCCAAGTCACCCAAATCAACATTTGTTTCTCTGATTTTCCGTTTTTCAGTTTTCTGTTTTTTCCTTTGTGACTTCTTCATTTTTAATCCTCTTAATATCTGCACCTAATTTATTTAAGTTTATATCCAAATCGGCATATCCTCTGTCAATGTGTGAAATTTTACTTATTTCAGAATCTCCCTGTGCTGCCAGTGCAGCTACTACCAAAGCGGCTCCGCCCCGAAGGTCAGTAGCATTCACTTTTGCTCCATGTAATGTTTTCACGCCGTTAATTACTGCAAGTTTGTCATTCACTTCGACATCTGCTCCAAACCGATTAAGTTCGCTGACAAATCTAAACCTGTTCTCAAATATATTCTCTTTAACAACAGATGTTCCCCGTGCAACCGTCAATGCGGATACAACCATGGATTGGGAATCAGTAGGGAAAGCAGGATAAGGCATTGTTTTTATCATTTTAACTCTGCGCAGTCTCTTTGGTGCAACAATCCTCAATGCACCTTTGCTCAAATATAATCTGCATCCCATTTCATTAAAAACAGGAAATACGGGAGCAAGATGCGTGGGTATTACATCATTTATAACAATATCCCCGCCTGTAATTGCACAGGCACTCATATATGTGGATGCCAATATTCTGTCAGGGATAATTCGGTGTTCACAGGGATGAAGTTTTTCCACACCTTCAATTTCTATCGTACTCTCTCCTGCGCCGTAAATTTTAGCACCGCATTCATTCAGGAACTGAGCCAAATCGCTTATTTCAGGTTCTCTTGCAGGATTTATTATGACAGTTTTTCCTTTTGATATTGCTGCTGCAATCATTATATTTTCTGTTGCACCTACACTCGCAAACGGAAGAATAATCTTTGCTCCGGTTAAATTACCGGCACAGCATGTGATTGATGAGCCGTTTTCTGTTATAGTTGCACCAAGACTTTTCAACGCTTTAATATGTAAGTCCACAGGCCGTGTACCTATATCACACCCGCCGGGGAGATAAATTGATGCACAACCGACTCTTGAAATAAGCGAACCTAAAAAAAGTATTGATGAGCGCATCATACGCATAACATTTTCATCAATTTTAGAATCCGTAACATCTGTAGCATCAATTGTAACAGTATCACCGTCACGTTTAATCTTACATCCGAGTGTCTGAAGAATATCTAAAGTCGTTTTAACATCACTTAAATCAGGGCAATTATGTATAACACTTTCACCTTTCACAAGAATTGATGCACATAAAATCGGCAATGCAGAATTCTTAGCACCGTGAAGTGTGACATCACCAAGTAATTTTTGCTGCCCTTTAACCTTGAATATATCCATTAAATCACCTCTGTATCTTGTGACAAGGAAAACCCTTATCACCATATCATATGCAGTGGTGATTTTTTTGCTATTTAATCATTTTGCAAGAGAAATGATTATATCGGCAATTCTTTCTCTCGAATCCGTTATTGCCATTGCTTTGGCATTTTTTTCTACTTCCTTCAACTTATCACGATTGGAAAGAAGATCGTCAATCTTGCTTGCAAGAAGAGTTGGCGTCAAATCTTTTTCTTCAACAATAAAACCGGCATTACGATTGACAAGAGCCATAGCGTTATGGTACTGATGATTTTCGGCAACATATGGTGACGGAATTAAGATGGATGCCTTGCCCATCGCCTCAATTTCTGAAAGGGAGGATGCACCTGCCCTGCCTATTACAAGGTCGGCAGCAGCCATACATACATCCATATTATCTATGTATTGTCTTACTTCAACTGTTCCCTTTTTGCCGTTAACAAATCCTTCGGCAGCAAACTTATCAAGAAATTCTGAACCGTTCGTTCCGACTGAATGGATGTGGTAGTATTTTTCAGTGGCAGCACTGCTGATTAATACGTCATACATGGCTTCATTTATCGGCTTAGCACCGAGAGAACCACCAAATGAGAGAACCAGATATTTATCATCAGGGATACCGAGTTTTGCTCTTGCCATGTCTTTATCTGCGTTAAGAAGTTCACCGCGAACAGGAAGACCTGTAACTTCTACAGGGTTTTTCGGCTCAAGATGTTTTTTTGCATCTTCAACGGTAAGCATTACCTTGTCAACTTCTTTGGCAAGCGTTTTATTCGTTATACCGGGGAACGCATTTTGTTCGTGAATGCATGTGGGTATGCCCAGTTTAACAGCACTCTGAAGCACAGGACCCGAAACATAACCGCCGAAACCAACTACAACATCAGGCTTGAAATCTGTAATTATCTTTTTACTTTCACCCGATGACTTTATCAGCCGCAATACAGTCTTGATATTATGTGATATTGCAGAGGGAGAAAAGGAACGCTTAAAGCCGGATATTTTTATTGTTTTGAAATCAAAACCTGCTGACGGCACAAGACGTGCCTCCATATGGTCCGATGTACCGACAAACATAATTTCACTGTCAGACACGGTCTCTCTGATATATGATGCAACTGCAAGTGCAGGATTGATATGACCTGCCGTACCACCGGTAGCAAATAAAATTCTCATCCAATCACCTATACTTTCTTTTGACTTGACTTTCTTGAAACGGCAAGAACAACACCGATTTCAAACAAAAGCATTAACAATGCGGTTCCGCCATATGAAAAGAACGGAAGTGCAATACCTGTATTTGGTATTGTATCGGTAACAACCATGATATTGAGCCCTACCTGAATACCAATCTGAGCAACAATACCAATTACAAGAAGTGAACCGAACTTATCCTGACATCTGGATGCAATAACAAACCCTCTGATAACAAGAGCAGCAAACAGAAGGATTATAACTGCTGCGCCTATAAATCCGAGTTCTTCACATACGATTGAAAAAATAAAGTCATTCTGCGGCTCTGAAACGTAAAGGTATTTTTGCTTGGAATTTCCCAATCCTACACCAAAAAATCCTCCCGACCCAATCGCGTAAAGAGAATTATTTGTCTGCCATCTGTCACCTGCAGGGTCAAAATCTTTATCAAGCCATGCTCTGATACGATCACCTGCATAATTTTCAAGCATTTCAGGGAATGTTATAACAACAAATATAACTAATATCAAAACACCCAAACCGAATGCAAATAATTTCCAGTCACTGCCACCTGCAAACATAAGAGTAGCACCGATAAGAAACATCAGAATCGTACATGACATATGATGTTCCAATACGATTAATCCGCAAAATACAGCAATAATACAAAGCGGATACACAATTCCGTATTTAAAAGTACGCATTTTGGAATAATAATTGCTTATATATCCTGCAAAGGCAAGAATAATTGAAAATTTCGCAAGATCTGACGGCTGAAAGGTAAGTCCTCCCGGAAGAGGAATCCATCTTTTGAAATCACTGCCGTCTGCACCGCCGACATTTGTATGCACAAACAGAACTAAAACAAGCAGTATCAATGTAATACAAAGCAGTGGAATATTGACAACTTTCAGCCATTTATAATTCACTTTTGACATGACAAACATAGCCACAATGCCAATAACAGCAAAAATGAACTGACGCGTAAAAAAGTAATAAGAATCGTGATTCTTATAATAATAAGCATTCGGATATGATGATGAAAACAGCATAATCAGACCGATTGTCAGCAAAGCAATTGTTATTGCAAGAAATGGTATATCAATACTGCCCGTTACAAAAAAAGCCTCTTTACCTATACTATTCGTCTTTTTTGTATGAGACTTGATAATCTTTGAATTACCATTATCTGCTACACTTTGAGCCATAATAATCGCCATATCCTTTCCGCCCTATATCTGAATAAGAATTACATCATCATACCAATGGCTATATGATGCGTAATATATAAAATTAATATTTTAAACCAAAATAATAAACTGCCACACCGATTGCACAGCCTACTAAATTAACAAAAGAAAAAACAAAACAGATTTTTTTCTCTTTCCAGCCGCACATTTCAAAATGGTGGTGAATAGGTGCCATTTTGAATACACGTTTGCCGTGTGTGATTTTGAAATATCCGATTTGAATGATGTCACTCATAGTCTCACATACATAAACAATGCCTACCGGTAAAAGAATGAGCGGACATTTACATAAGTAACCAAGAGCAACAACCATACCGCCGAGGAACAGCGAACCGGTATCACCCATAAAGGTTTTTGCCGGATTCCAGTTCCAGCACAAAAAGCCGAGCACACCGCCGAGCAGTGCTCCTGCAAAAATTTTTAATCCGGTGAAATTCATAATTGTGCCGATTATGATAAATGTTACTGCAACCGTTACTGTTACGGATGAACAAAGACCGTCGATACCATCTGTCAAATTAACTGAGTTTACACATCCGTAAATAATAAAGAATGATATTGCCCAGAAAATAATTGCAGTAAAAATATTTTTTTCAAAATTTACTGTTCCCACAAAAGGAATATACCAACTTGTATTGTGCGACAGCCAGAGAGTGAGAATATAACCAAAGGTCAAAATAAGCTGACCTGCTGTTTTCTGTTTAGCAGTGAGGCCTTCATTTCTTTTCATTTTGATTTTGATAAAATCATCGGCAAAGCCAACAATTCCGCAGCCGAGTGCAAGAATAAGCCCTGAGATAAGAAGAACAAGTTCACGATGATTTTGCTGGCTCATAATATCATTTGTCTCAATCTGAACATCCATAGCAAACATAGATACTATCATTGTTACAACAAATGAAAGAATTATGCCGATAATAAACATTAATCCGCCCATATTCGGGGTGCCTTGCTTTGCTTTATGCCAAGACGGTCCTATGTCAAGAATTGTCTGACCGAATTTAAGTTTTCTCAGCCATGGAATCACAACAAAACCGAGTGCTGCTGTTATTCCGAATGCCAACACAATACTAATAATTACACTTACCATTATTTTCCCCACCTATCATATACATTATGGATTACATCCTCAAGTTTCATTCCTCTTGATGCTTTAAAAATTACAGTGTCACCTTCTTTTAAAGTATCAATCAGATGATTTGCAAGTTCTTCTTTTGTATCAAAATGCAATGCGTTGGATACGCCGTTTTCTTTTGCCGATAGATTTATGAGCTTTGCTTTTTCACCTACCGTAAACAGATAATCAATGTTGTTATCAGCAACAATTTTCCCTGTTTGCTTATGTGCTTCATCTGAAAAATCGCCAAGTTCAAGCATATCTGACAATACCGCAATCCGTCTTTTGCAATCTGTTCCGGCAAGCGTCATAATGCCGGCTTTCATTGAATCGAGACTTGCATTGTAACAATCTTCAATAACAGTTATACCCTTAAAGTCAACCGACTTCTGTCTCATACCTTCAGGAACATATCCTGCAAGAGCATCCGCACACGTCTGTGCATCAATATCAAGAAAATATCCAACAGCAAATGCAGACAATGCGTTATAAACATTATGTATGCCAATAGTCGGAATTGTTATTGTTTGCAAATTCCCATAATAATGAACATCAAAACTTGTTGAACCATTTGATTCAATAATATTCTCTGCCTTGAAATCGCCATTATCAACCCCATAAAAGCAAATGTTGTAATCATCATTCTTCACACCTGACAACATATCGTTATCCGCATTCAGAATAAGAGTCGAACCTTTTTCAAGACCATCAAGTATCTCAAGTTTCGCTTTTAGTATGCCTTCTCTTGAACCCAGATTTTCTATATGAGAAGTACCGACATTGGTTATCAGGGCAATAGTAGGCTTTGCTGCAGTCGAAAGGCGGTGAATTTCACCAAAATGGTTCATTCCCATTTCTATAACAGCCGCCTGTGTACTGCTGTCAATTTGAAAAAGCATTTGGGGCAAGCCGATTTCGTTGTTCATATTCCCCTGTGTTTTTATTGATTTATATTTTGAATGAACAACAAGATAGGTAAATTCCTTTGTGGTAGTTTTACCGACTGAACCTGTCAGTCCAACCAAATGCAAATTGAATTTTGAACGGTAATATCCGCCGAGTGTAAGCAGTGCTTTTGAAGTGTCAGAAACTTTAACATAATTACCGCTTATAGCAACATCACTGTGTATCATAACCGCTGCTGCACCTTTATCAAGTGCCTCCTGTGCAAAACAGTGGGCATCAAACCGTTCGCCCTTTATACAGATAAACAAGCAGCCGTCTGTTATTTTTCTTGTATCAATGCAAATGCTGTTAACTTCACAATCATGATTGAATGTACCATCACAAGCAAGTGCAATTTCACTTAATTTTAATTTTTCCATAATCAGTCAAGAGTTGCAAGAATCTCTGCAACTGCTTCTCTTTCATCAAAATGTATTGTGCCTGTCGGCAGAATCTGATATGTCTCATGACCTTTACCGGCAAGGAGAATTATATCATCTGTCTGTGCATTTTTTATTGCATAAGCAATTGCTTCTTTTCTGTTTTCAACAACTTTATAAGGTGTTGTGATACCCTCCATACCCACAAGTATATCTTTGATAATCTCTGACGGATTTTCAGAACGCGGATTATCTGAAGTTACAACACAGAAATCTGAAAGTTCGGCAGCGATTTTGCCCATCTTAGGTCTCTTGGTTTTATCTCTGTCTCCGCCGCATCCAAATAATGTGACAACTCTGCCCTTCGCAATCTCTTTGAGCGAAGTAATTATATTTTCAAGTCCGTCGGGTGAATGCGCATAGTCAATAATGATTGTAAAATCGCGATTCGTCGGCACAACTTCAATTCTGCCTTTTACGCCATTTGACTTACTGATTGCACTGAGAACATCGTCAAATCCAATTCCAAGAGCCAGCGCACATGAAGCAGCGCAAAGAGAATTGTAAACAGAAAATCTTCCCGGAATAGGACAATTGCATCTGCCAATCATATCCCCTACCAATTCATATTCAACACCGTTTGATTTGAACTTAACATTTTTTGCAACATAAGTTGCATCATTTTTATCAACTGCGTATGTTACTACTTTATCGAATTGGAGTTCTTTAATAATTTCAAGTCCGTTTTGATCATCAGCATTGGTTACTGCAATGTCACTGTTCTTAAACAGAATTCTTTTTGACTCAAAATAATTCTCCCATGTTTTGTGATAATCAAGATGATCCTGTGTAAGATTTGTAAATGCACCTACTGCAAATCTGAGCCCATTGACTCTTCCCTGTGCAAGAGCCTGTGAAGAAACCTCCATAACACAGTATTCACAATCTGCTTTTACCATTTGTGAGAACAGCTTCTGAAGTTCGTAAGGGTCCGGGGTTGTATATTTCGCAGGATATATTTCGTCACCAATCATATTTTGAACAGTACCGATAAGTCCGACCTTCTTGCCTGCATTTTCAAGAATTTGCTTGATTAAAAATGTAGTAGTAGTTTTACCATTTGTTCCTGTAAGACCGATAAGTTTAAGTTTATCGGCAGGATTACCGAAGAAGTTTGCGCAAATCGGAGAAAAAACTGCTCTGCTGCTTTTTACAACGACCTGATTATCAAGTCCCAAATCACGCTCAACAACAACTGCGGCAGCACCGTTATCCAGCATTTCTTTGGCTACTGTATGACCATCAAACACAGAACCTTTGACACAGACAAAAAGTGAACCTTCTTTTACAAGTCTGGAATCCTGAGTTATATCGGCAACTTCGACATCGTTATAACTGCCAAGTACTTCAATTCCTCTTAATATTTCACTGAGTTTCATATGTATATCCCCTTTGAACTTTTAGTCTAAAACTGATTGCGTATTTTTAAATGATACTGTAATTACTGTTCCTACTTCAACTTCAGTTGAAACTTCTTCGCTTTGACGATACGCAATAACCGAACCACTGCTTAAATCATTGCCTGCAATCTGAACATTTAATTTGTTTGTCTGCGCAAGACTCTTTACTTCGCTGACACTGAGTCCGTTAAAGTCAGGAACTTTTGTTGTCTGTTTTTCACCTTCATCGGTATAAATATAAATTATACCACTGCTCGGCACAGTTCCTGCACTGGTCGGGCATTGTCTTACAACCTTGTCGCCCTTACCAATCTTAACATAATCAAGTTTATATTCTTTAATCTCTTTCTCTGCTTCTTCAACTGTTTTACCAACAACATTCGGAGCATAACTTGAAAGATTTTTTACTTCATCGTCATCATATTTCGGTTCAATGCCAAGAACGTTCATCGCCTCTTCAACAACCTGTGCTGCAATCGGAGCACAAATAGCACCGCCGCCTAAATCCTGATTTGGTTCATCAACAATGATAAGCATTGCAATTTCAGGATTATCACTCGGAGCAATAGCACCGAACGAAATGATATATTTGTCTCCTTCACCCTGTTTGGATTCGCCGAGTTTTGTTGATGTACCTGTTTTACCGCCGACACTGTATCCGGCAACATAACCGTTTTTACCTGTTCCGTTATCAACAACAGATTTCATCATTTCTCTCACATTTTTTGAGGTTTCCTCGCTGATAACCTGACGGATAACATTTGTCTCTGTCTTTTTAACCGTTTTTCCGTCAGCATCCAATATTGAAGAAACAAGATAAGGCTGAACCAATTTTCCGCCGTTTGCAATTGCACACAGTCCTGTACAAACCTGAATCGGCGTAAGTGAGTTTGTCTGACCGAAAGATGCAGAGGACAATTCAACGATTCCATACTGCTCCTCTTTATAATACTGCGGTGATGCTTCACCCGGAAGGTCAATCCCTGTTACATCGGTAAAACCGAATGCATTGAAATACTTGAAATAATTGTGAACGCCCAACTTCTGACCGACTGTTATAAAGAATGGGTTACATGAATTCTCAAGTCCCTGGGTAAAAGTCTGTGTACCATGACCGGGATGATAATGACAGTTCATTTTGTACTTATCAACCTTTATCGAGCCTGTGCAGGTGTAAGAGGTATCGAGTGATACAACATGTTCTTCAAGTGCTGCACATGCGATAAATGTTTTGAAAACCGAACCGGGAACGTACGTATCGCTGACCGTAAAATTTCTCCACTGATTCTGAACAGCTTCGCTTTCTGCCGTTTCTTTTTGTTTTTTGTCAGATATTTTATTGACGTTCTTTACTGTTTTGTCATATGTAAGTTTATACGGGTCGTTGCAATTGAAATCAGGAAGTGATGACATTCCGAGCACAGCACCGGTATTGCAGTCCATAACAATTCCGTAGGCACCCTTTGCCTGATATTCTTCAAGTGCATCTCTCAAACCTTTTTCAAGATAATACTGAATAGTCTGATTGATTGTAAGAACAATTGAGTTACCGTCAGTTGCACCGACAGAAGTTTCATAATCATTTGATATGTTATTCGACAACGCATCTTTTGCTGTGATGACTCTTCCGTTCGTACCTGTGAGCTCTTCATCGTAGTAAGCCTCAATACCTGAAAGTCCCTGATCATCTGCACCTGTAAAACCGATTACGGAAGAAGCAAGAGAATCATATGGATAATATCTTTTTGTCGCCTGTTCCATACCGATACAGTTCAGTCTGTTTTCAGAAACGAATTCGGAAATCTTTTCTTTCACATTATTTTCGACTTTTTTCTCAACAATCTCATAGTGATTTTCTGCCTGTGTTTTTTTCAGGAGTTCTTCTTTCTCTTTATCATCGTATTCAAAAATTTCCGACAATGTATCAACTATGAGTGTTCTTCGCTTTTCTGTCTTGGCTTCATTCAACGCAATCTGCTCTGCAGTAGCATCTTCATCCGATGTGATTGTGATTGCCAGAGGGTCAATGTATATATTCCAGACTGTTGCTGACTGAGCAAGCACATTACCGTCAGCATCATAAATGCTTCCGCGCATAGCAGAAATTTCCGAATCTCTCATTTGCTGAGACTCTGCCTTCTGTGCAAGTTCCTCACCGCGGACAACTTGAAGATAAAAAACTCTAGCCACATTTGTTGAAAGGAGGAAAATAATTACGACCGACAATATCAGCAATCTTTTGAGCATATTTTTTTTAGTATTTGCTTTCATACCGTCTCCTCCATTAGGTGTAATCCAAAAAATTTTTCAGATATTTCATTTACTTACGCGTTTGTTAACTTATTTAATAAAAACTATATGAGAGTTAGAATTTCTAACTCTCAATATTTTACGCAGAATATATTTATATTATTACTGTTTACCCTCTTCAAGAATACGCAAAGCAGCAGCCTGCCGCTCCTCTTTAAACTGAGCAACATCTATATATCTTATCTGCTGTGCCTGAACTTTTGACATACCGAGTTTATCAACGGCATACTGGTCAATCATACTCATTGACACCAGTGCGTTGAGTTCACTGTTAATTCTTGTGTTTTCACTTTCGGCAACAGATAACTGTGTCTGCAAATTTGAAATCTCATGATTGAGTTCATTTTTTTTCGCAAAAGTATGCAGTGCCCCAAAGAACATAGCAATCATAAGCAAAGAAGAAACAACGATTGCAACAACACGTACAAACGCAATCCTTTGCTCCTGCAAAAGTTCATTCTTGCTTTTTCTTTTAACATTTTCTCTTACTTTGAGTTCTTTTTTCTTTTCAGGAATATAGGCAGGTGCAGCAGATGACCTGACGTTATCAAACGCTTTTAATGCATATGATGTATCAGCTGAATAGGAATATCTTCTGAAATCACCGGTATTAGTCATCTTTATCACCTACTTTCATCACTAATATTTCTCAAATATACGAAGTCTTGATGACCTTGCTCGAGGATTGAATTTTAACTCTTCATCTAATGGGGAAACAGGCTTAAAAGCCTTTCCTTTCGGCTTATTGCCGCAAACACATACTGGAAATTCTTTAGGGCAAATACAGCCTTTGCTCCACGCATTAAACTTTTCTTTTACAATTCTGTCTTCAAGCGAGTGAAAAGTTATAACTGCAATTCTTCCACCACTGTTAAGACATTCAAATGCATCGTCAAGAGTTGTTCTGAGAACATCAAGTTCTGCATTCACTTCAATTCTGATTGCCTGAAAAGTCCGCCTTGCAGGATGTGAATCCCGCATCGCCTTCTGCGGCATTGAGGATTTAATTATATCCACAAGTTCAAATGTGGTTTCAATAGGCTTGTCCAGCCTTGCTTTAACAATATTGGCAGCAATACGTCTTGAAAATTTTTCTTCTCCGTATCTGAAGATTATATCTGCCAGTTCCTGTTCACTATATGTATTAACAACATCTTTTGCACTCAGCCCTGATTTGCTCATACGCATATCAAGCGGTGCATCCTGATGAAATGAAAATCCCCTGTCCGCTGTATCAAGCTGATAGGAACTCACACCTAAATCAAGAAGGAGTCCGTCAATTTTATCAATATTTAATGCTTTTAATATATTTTTTATATCAGAAAAATTATTGTTTACTATGATTACATTATCCTTATCGCCCAGACGCTCATGCAAAACTTCAATAGCATCAGGGTCCTGATCAACAGCAATCAGTTGCTTTGCTTTTTCTGCAATTGCTTTTGAATGACCGCCGCCGCCCGCAGTTCCGTCAAGAATAATTTTATTTTCATTCAAGTCAAGGGCTTTGATAGATTCATCAAACAATACACTTTTATGTACAAATTCCATTATTCATTGCCCTTTAACTTGTCCATCAGGTCATAAACACCCTGTGAATGGTCATAGGAGTTATAAATCTTTTCATACTCATCGGTATTCCAGATTTCAATAACTTTTCCTTTACCTTTAAAAACAACAGTAGTTTCATTTGTAAGCATTGCTGCTTCTTTCAGGCGCTGATTAACAGTGAATCTTCCCTGTGCATCAAGAACAGATTCTTCTGCATTATCAAGAAAAGATGTTGTTGCATCATACTTTTGATTTTCGGTTCCCTGCTGCATGGATTCATAGGTTTCTTCAAAATGTTCAACAGGATAAAGTGTAAGGCATCTGCATCCTCTGACTGTTACAGCAACCATATAAAATTCTTTTCCCAATCGTTCACGCCATTTTGTAGGAATAGAAAGACGGCCTTTTGAGTCGAGTTTATAGCCTTCTAATGTACCGACAAACAAACGCATATCTTTCTCTCCTTTCATCATAGTTTAATCTTTTGTGGGATTAAAGTGAAATTTATGGGAATTTAATGGATTTTCTTCCTTTACTTCATTATAATAATGGGAATCGCATATGTCAAGGATAATTTTTTGTGTTGACATAATTGTAATAGATTTGTAACAACTCAATTCATTTTAATTTACTGTTGTCTAAAATTACATATTATGCTATAATATTCCCATAAAATAAAAGCAGAAAATGGGGATAAAATATGAACGATTACAAAACCACATGGAAAGAAAAAATCGGTTATGGTGTTGGTGCTGTCGGTCTTGATCTCAGTTACGGAATGTTCTATTCCTTTTTGAGTTACTACTTATCAAGTGTACTCGGTCTTAAAGAAGCATTCCTCCTTCTTCTTACACCTATAGCAAGAATATGGGATGGAATCAACGACCCGATGATGGGCACAATTGTTGATAACACAAAAACAAAAGCAGGCAAATACAGACCTTGGATTTTAATAGGTGCAATCAGCAATGCCGTTGTTTTGTTCCTTCTTTTCACCAGTTTCGGAATGAGCGGAACAAAATTATATATATACATAGGTGTTATGTATATCCTGTGGGGAATGACAAATACAATGGCTGATATTCCTTATTGGAGTATGGTGCCGTCATTCACCAATGACCCTAACGACAGAAATATGGTGTCAACTGTTGCAAGAACTTTCAGCGGTCTCGGTCAGGGTATAATTACAGTTGCAACTCCGATTATACTTCCGCTTCTCTCATCAGGCATGACAACCGATAAAGGTTACAGTGCAAGCGGATTTTCCCGCTGGGCAGGCATTTGTGCTTGTTTGCTTGTTTTCTTCTCAGCAATATGTGTTCTCTCTACAAAAGAAAAGCATGTTGTATATAATAAGAATTCAAAGTTCTCTCTGAAAAAAATATTCAAAGTTATTGCAGGGAACGACCAGCTTGTTGTATTTATGATATTTGCAATGCTTTCAAACGCAGGATGGTATCTCACTTCAGGTACAGCAGTATATTATTTCTCAGATGTTCTCGAAGAACCGAAGGCACAATCTCTTTTCCAGACAATCGGCGCAGTTGGTTCGGTTCTCGGTCTTCTTGTTATTCCTATTCTTTCAAAATGGTTCAGCAAGAAAAAGATTTATCAGATTTCACTTATCTCAACCATTATCGGATATGTTCTTATGTTTGTATTCGGACCGATACTTAAAATTACAATAGCGCTTGATATTGCGTATGTTATCGCATCAACAGGTATCGCTTCCATGTTCGTTGCACAAACCGTATTCCTTGCAGATATTGTTGACTACGGCGAATACAAAACCGGAGAAAGAAACGAATCTATCACTTTCTCCATGAAAGGATTCCTGCAAAAGATGGCTTACACCATCCAAACAATTGTCCTTTTCGGCGGACTTGGAATCATGAACTATAATGAACAAATTACAAGTGCAACAAAAACGATTAACGATGCAACAAAGAGCGCAATCGGAGTGATTGCATTTGCAATTCCGCCAATTCTTATTCTTCTTTCATTCATTGTATTTACAAAGAAATATAAAATTCACGGTGAACTTGCTGATAAAGTTCATGACTATATTGCAGAAAAACGAACCGGTGAAGAGAATCAATAAAAACAAAGGAGCAGATGGTATTTGATTAACCATCTGCTTCTTTAATGCATTAATATAAACATTTTTCGCAGTCAACCAATGGTGGAATATATAGAATTCCACCATTGGTTCCTTTTCTGGAAACGCTTTTCCTAGTATAATAATTGCAAGGAGGTAAAAAAATGGATCAGAAAACGATTGGAAAATTCATTTCATCTTGTCGTAAAGACAAAGGACTTACACAAATGCAGTTAGCAGAAAAACTGAACATTTCCAATAGAGCAGTATCTAAATGGGAAACCGGCAAAAGTATTCCGGATGTTTCCATTATGCTTGAATTATGTGAGATATTGGGTATCACGGTAAACGAACTTCTCAGCGGCGAAAAGATTACTACTATGGAAGACTATCAAAAAAAGGCAGAACAGAATATGGTTCAACTACAGAATAAGAAAGCAAAAGCACAAAAAAGCCAATTCAGGATGAATCTTATTTGGACTATAATTGCTATATTATTAACACCGGCACATTTAGCAATTAACTACTATTTCCCTGATAATAACGGAACAGGGATTGGTGAGTTGATTTTACTAATTGGAATTGTAATGTTTATTTTTTACTTTTTCAGATATTATGAGATTAAACTTAAATAATCAATTCATAGAAAAAAACAATTTGTTGACACCTACCCTACTAATGTAAAAAAGCAAAAGAGGCAGTTCATATGAACTGCCTTTTATTATATAGTATTCAATTTAATTAACCATTGTGTTTGTTCTGACTGTTCATAATACCCTGACGGATACGACGAACATCTGCAAGTGCCTTATACAAAGAATCATCAATCGCAAGGAGCGTATCATCCGCATAATTATTCACTGCAGTGAGCATCTCTCTTGACTTATTCTGAGCAGTTGTAACCATCTCATTTGCCTGATTGGTTGCATTGCCGAGAATTTCCGATGCCTGATTCTGCGCGTCAGTAACATAAGCATCGCCCTGTTCTTTAGCCTTTGCGATAATATCTGCTGCTTCAGCCTGAGCAGTCTGCGTGATTTTATCCCTTGCAACAAGTTCTCTTGCCTGTTCCTGAGCACGAGCAATAATATCTGCTGCCTGCTTGTTAGCTTCTTCAAGGATTGAATTTCTTGAATCAACGATTGCTTTTGCCTGCTTGGTTTCCTGCGGAGTATTCAGACGGATATCCTCAATAATCGTCTTAATCTTATCTACGTCCACTGCATATTTTTTACTGAGCGGAATGGAAGTTGCATCATCGAGCACATCCTCTAAATCTTCAAGTAAAATATCTGTATTTGTCATTTTATTTATCTCCTTTGCATCTTAAATTTATATCACTGACAATCGCTTTGGGAACATATGGTGAAATATCTCCGTCAAGGGAACACACTTCCTTCACCATACTTGATGAGAGAAACATATTTTCTGCATTTGCGTTGAGAAAAACCGTTTCAATCTTGGGATATAGACTTTTATTTATAAGTGCTTGCTGGAATTCATAATCAAAATCCGACACAGCACGAAGTCCCTTAACAATAGCAACAGCTCCCTTTTCTCTTGCATAATCAACAAGGAGACCGCTGTATGTATCAACATCAACTTTTTCGTTAGATATACATTTTTTTATAAGTTCAATTCTTTCATCAACAGTAAAAGCACAATGCTTTGAACTGTTGCTCATAACAAGAACAACAACTTTATCAAAAAGCTGCGATGCTCTTTCAATAACATCAAGATGTCCCAATGTAATCGGATCAAAACTACCGGGACATATCGCAATTTTCATTTATTATAACTCCTTTCGGTAAAGAGTTAATTTTGTTTTGCCGTACTTCCTGTCTCTGTCAACAGCCCATCCGTTTATATTCTGCGGCAACTCCTCTTTTGCTGATGTTTCGCATATAATGATGCCGTCATCAGACATCATGGGAACGAGAAGAGGGAGACATTTATGAATCAAATCCGTATTATACGGCGGATCAAGAAATGCTATATCAAAATTATCTTTACGCATCAAAAATGAGACTGCATCACCGAACACAACTTTTGACCTGTCTTCAAACTTACAATGGGCAATATTGTTTGTAACAACATGCATTGCCTGCCTGCTGTTTTCCAAAAAAGTACAGTGCCTTGCACCTCTTGACAATGCTTCAATCCCCAACTGGCCTGAACCGGCAAAGAGGTCAAGAACTTTTTTGTCTTCAAGTTCAAACTGAATCATTGAAAACAATGCTTCTTTAACAGATTCAGTTGTCGGTCTTGTGACATCCTCGCCAAAGAGCGTTTCTAACTTTCTGCCTCTGGCTGAGCCTGTAATAACACGCATCATAGCACTCTTCCTAAGCCATTACTAAATTACATTATACAAATTAGGCAATTATTAGTCAAGACGATTAACATTATTTTTACAATTTGTGATAAAATTGATAGATTTCTTTTGCATTGTTTTCACTTATGGAATTCACTTTCTGCAATTCTTCCACCGTTGCATTTTTGATTGCTGTAATGGTTTTGAAATGCTTTAAAAGTGCTTTTGCTTTTGAATTTCCAATACCGTTAATTTTTGTAAGAGAAGTTGAAAGTGTGCTTTTTTTATGCTTATTATGATGATAAGTAATAGCAAACCTATGCACTTCTTCCTGTATATTTGAAATCAGAGTAAACACCTGACGGTGTGAATTTATTTCTATTTCGCCGCCGCTGAGCGCAATCGCTCTGGTTCTGTGCTTATTATCTTTAACCATACCGAAGATGGGTACGTCTATCCCTAATCCTTTTATGACCGGCAAAACTGCATTGACCTGCGGTTCGCCACCGTCAAGCAAAATCAAATCCGGCAGAATCTTAAAAGTACTGTCCTCATCTTCATCATTATAATAATGATTGAATCTTCTTGTAAGCACTTCCCGCATAGAACCAACATCATTTTGTCCGTCAAAACCTTTTATTGAAAAACGCTTGTATGCTTTTTTCATCGGTCTGCCGTTATGGAAAACAACCATACCCGCAACATTATCTGCACCAAAAGTGTGAGAAATATCATAAGACTCAATATATTCCGGTATCTTTTCAAGTCCGAGTATATTTTTCAGTTCTTCAAGCGTTGCAAGTTCTCTGCCCAGTCTGCCCTGATGCTGGGCAAGATGTTCATTAGCATTATTAATACACATATTGACAATTGCAAGATGCTCACCTTTTTGAGGATGAATGAACTCCACTTTCTTTTCTCTTTTGCTTTCCAGAAATTCTTTGAGCAACTGTTCGTCTGCAATTTCACCATCAACGGCAATTCTTGCAGGAACTCTGTCACGCATGGAATAATATCTTCCGATAAGGTCAAAACGCGACTGCTGTAAATCATCAACAGAATCAATCAACCAGAATTCTGTATCCGTCAACCTGCCGAACTGAAATCTGATAACCTCAAAGCAGGCTTTTTTGTTTGAATTAACCAATGCAAATACATCTTCCTCCGGCACATTGATTGAAACAACTTTCTGCCGTTCTTCAAGATTTTTGATTGCTTTTATCCTGTCACGGAGTTTTGCAGCCTCTTCAAACTGAAGATTTTCCGAACAAACCTGCATTTGCTCCTGCATTTCTTTAACAGCCTTAACACTTCCGCCTTTAAGGAATGAAACAGCATCTCTAACATTATTGACATATTCTTCCTTACTTATTCTGCCTGCACAAGGAGAGGAGCATAAACCCATAAATCCATTAAGACAGGGACGGCTCTTGCCATAGTCACGAGGGAATTGTTTAGTGCAGCGAGGAAGTTTAAAAATCTTCAGTGTTTCTTCAACAGCCTGTTTAACTGAGAACGTAGAAGTATACGGACCGATATAAGTCGCATCATCATCGTCAACACGCTTGCATTCTCTGATACGCGGAAATTCGCCTTTCGTAATCTTTATATAATTATATCCCTTATCATCTTTAAGGAGAATATTATATTTAGGCTGATGCTGTTTAATCAGTGAACATTCAAGTACAAGTGCTTCAAATTCACTGTCGCAGAGAATATAATCAAAATCATCAACATTCTCAACCATTCTGATAACTTTCAGGGAATGATTTGAATGTGAACCAAAATAAGAAGAAACCCTGTTTTTAAGTTTTTTTGCTTTTCCGATATAGATAATTTTTTTATCTTTATTTTTCATAATATACACACCCGGCTGAAGCGGAAGTGCCATTGCCTTTTTACGCAATTCCTTTTCGGTCACACAATCACTCCTTTCAGTTACATAACTAAAATACAATACATTAGTATATACTATAAACAGACAAAAAACAAGCACAGTCAGGAATTCCCAACTGTGCAGAAATAAAAAGCAGATTATTCAGTAAAACCTGATTTAACGAGAGAAACAAGACCTTCAACTGCTGCTTCTTCGTCAGAACCGTCAGCAATAATACGAATGTCTGTGCCGCCCATAATTCCGAGTGAAAGAACACCCAAAAGGCTCTTTGCATTCACTCTTCTTTCTTCCTTTTCAACCCAAATGGATGACTTGAATTCATTAGCTTTCTGAATAAAGAAAGTTGCAGGACGAGCATGAAGACCAACTTGATTTTCAACTTTTACATCTTTAACGAACATAACAATAACCTCTCATTCGTAAAATATTAAGTATATAAAAATAATTCAATTTTCTTTTTCCTTAACATATTATACCACCAATTTAAAATCGGTCAATAAATTAAAGTCAACTTCGTTTGACTTGTTAATTCTTAATAAAATTCAAAGTGGTTATTTGTGCAATTTACACATATTTTTTTATTATGTTTTCAGATTCGACAAAAAGGTTTTGTCGTCTTCCGTTAAACAGGCATTGTCAAGCATATCAGGTCTGCGATTAAATGTTCTTTCAAGTGATTTTTCTCTTCTCCATTTTTCAACATTTGCATGATGACCTGATAATAATACTTCAGGAACTTCTCTGCCGTTCCACACGCTGGGATGTGTATACTGAGGATATTCAAGAAGCGAATTATAATGGCTTTCCTCTTCAAAACATTCGTCATCACTCAGTACACCCGGCAACATTCTTGAAACTGAATCTGCCACAATTAATGCAGGTAATTCACCGCCTGTAAGAACATAATCACCGACAGAAATTTCCTCCGGCTGAAGTTCTTCAATCACGCGTTCATCAATACCTTCATAATGACCGCACAGCAAAGCAATGTTATCAAGTTTTGCAAGTTCTTTTACTCTTTCCTGTGTCAAAGTTTTGCCTTGAGGTGTCAGGTAAATCAAATGCGGTCTGCTGCCTATTTGTTTGCACAAAGAATTGAAACAGTCAAAAATAGGCTGTGCTGCCATCACCATACCCATACCGCCGCCGTAGGGCTTATCATCCACTCGTCTGTGTTTATCAAGGGTGTAATCGCGAATATCTATCGAATTTATTTCTACCTTGCCGCTGCGGCGTGCTCTGCCGATTATGGATTCACTCATAACAGAATCACACATCTGCGGAAACAGAGTTAAAATATCAATCCTCATCAAACAATCCTTTCATTTTTTTTATCCTGATAACTTCATTCTGAATATCAATTTCTTTCACTATATCAGGTGTTGCTGGAATCAATTTATGTTTACCGTCAGACACAATCTCATAAATATCACAAGAGCCATAATTAACAACATCTTTGACAATGCCATAATCTTCGCCATTATCAATGTCTGTTACAGTACATCCAATCAAGTCTGCGATATAATTTGCATCTTCATCAATCACTGCATCTGCACGATTGCCGTACACTGTTTTGCCCTTTATGGTCTCAGCCTGTTCAATCGTATCAATACCGCTGAATTTGATAATCGCCAAATTTTTTTGCGGTCTTACAGATAAAACTTCAAGAGCAACTTTACCCTCTTTATCAAGATATAACGTATCGAACTGTTTAAGATAATTTATATCATCACACCAAAGCATCATTTTGAGTTCACCTTTGATACCATGGGTATTATTCAGTTTTCCTATTTCTAAATACTGCTGCATATTATCACCAAATCATATTATATATTTTTTTATATCTTTTTTCAAGATTATGAAAATACATAATTTTACAAACCAATACCGGATAGATATAAAAAATGCTTACTCGTTTGAGTAAGCATTTTTTATTAATCAATTTCAACTGAAATTTTAGCATCATTTCTTGTTGCTGCTGCACGCATAACAACGCGGATAGCCTTGGCTATTCTGCCCTGCTTTCCAATAACTCTACCCATATCATCTTCAGCTACATGAAGACGATAAACAGTAACGCCCTCTTCGTTAGGTTCGCTAACATCAACAGAAACTGCATCCGGATTATCAACTAATCCCTTTGTTATGGAAATTAACAAATCCTTCAAAGAAAACACCTCCTGTTTAAACTTTGCATTAATCAAAGATTAAATTAAAGGATGCCTTCTTTTTTAAGAATGCTCTTAACTGTGTCAGTAGGCTGAGCACCGTTTGCAATCCACTTCTTAGCCTTGTCTGCATCAATCTTAATTTCAGCAGGATCTACCATTGTGTTGTATGTTCCGATTTCTTCGATGAAACGACCGTCACGAGGATATCTTGAATCTGCAACTACTACACGATAGAAAGGAGCCTTTTTTGCGCCCATACGGCGAAGTCTGATTTTTACTGCCATTTTAAATTACCTCCAAAAGTAAATAATTATTTTATAAATTTATAATAACCTAAATTGGTTTATTAACATTAAAATCCGAACGGATTTGAATTACCGCCCATTTTGCCCATCATTTTTTCAGCCATATCAGGATTAGCCTGCATCATACGACGCATTTTTTTACTGACTTTCGGTCCGCGTTTGCCGCCAAACTGTTTCATCATTTTTTGCATCTGCTTGAACTGAGCAAGCAATTTGTTGACATCTTCAACCTGCATACCGCAGCCTGCAGCAATTCTTCGTTTGCGTGACGGATTGATTATATCCGGATGCTCACGTTCCTGTTTGGTCATTGAATAGATAATGGATTTGAATCTTACAAAAGCGTTTTCATCAATATCTTCATCCTTAATTTTTCCGCCGATACCGGGTATCATTTTGATTGTATCTTTCAGGCTGCCCATACGCTCAATCTGAGCAAACTGATCAAGCAGGTCATTAAGGTCAAATTTATTCTTTGCAAGTTTCTTTTCCAGTTCAGCTGCTTTCTTCTCATCAAGAGACTGCTCGGCTCTTTCAATAAATGAAAGAACATCGCCCATTCCCAAAATACGGGAAGCCATTCTTGACGGATGGAAAGTTTCAAGATTATCCAGTTTTTCACCTGTACCGACAAATTTGATTGGCTTACCGGTAACTGCTCTTACTGAAAGTGCCGCACCGCCTCGGGTATCACCGTCAAGTTTTGTTAAAATAACACCATCAATACCAAGTGTTTCATTAAAACTTTTTGCAACATTGACAGCATCCTGTCCTGTCATTGCATCTATAACAAGCAGAATTTCGTGCGGATGAACGGTAGAACGGATATTGGTAAGTTCAAGCATCAGTTCTTCATCAACATGAAGTCTGCCGGCTGTATCAAGGAACACATAGTCATTACCATGATCCTTAGCAAACTTAACAGCCTCTTGTGCAATGGTAACAGGATTTTCTGTTCCCATTTCAAATACGGGGACACCTACCTGTTCACCAACAACCTGAAGCTGTTTGATAGCCGCAGGACGGTAAACGTCACAGGCAACCAAAAGCGGTCTGTGACCTTCTTTTTTTAATTTGAGTGCAAGTTTTGCGCAATGCGTTGTTTTACCGCTTCCCTGCAAACCACACATCATAATAATTGTCGGCGGATGATTTGCAATAGCAAGGCGTGACTCATTGCCGCCCATAAGTTCAGTGAGTTCTTCGTTAACAATTTTGATAACCATCTGACCCGGAGTGAGTGACTCCATAACATCAGCACCGATTGCTCGCTGCGTTACCTTAGCCGTAAACTCTTTTGAAACTTTATAGTTAACATCTGCCTCAAGAAGAGCAAGACGGACTTCACGCATTGCCTCTTTAACATCAGATTCTGTTAACTTGCCTTTTGCACGCAATTTTTTAAATGAATTTTCTAATCGTTCACTTAAACCTTCAAATGCCAATTTGAATTCTCCTATCCTTCTTTGAGAAAAGAAGCAAGTGTTTTTATACGGGCTACACTGTCATTAATCTCCATAGAAAGAGAATGATTGAGATTATATTCATTAATAATCTCTGCACAATTGATGATTTCATCAATACTTTTGTTCATTTCGGTAAAACGCTTTGCAAAGCCCAAACGTTCTTCCATATCAAACAACTGTGCCTCTGCACGCTTGATTGAATCACGCACACCCTGACGAGTGATACCTTCATTTTCTGCAATTTCTGAAAGAGAAAGATCCTCTTCATAATAATAAATAAGAAAATCATGCTGTTTTTGTGTAAGCATTTCGCCGTAGAAATCAATCAAAAACGGAATATCAAGATTTTTTGCCACGGCAATCTCTCCCTTCAGTGTAAAGTAAATATTCTTTACAGCAAGCAGTATTATACTAAAGGATAATGATAATGTCAAGTCATTTAACAATAAAAAATATTTTTTAATTTTGTTTGAAAGTATTGACACAATTTGTAGTGTAAAGTAAAAATTCCTGTCACTAAATGTTGCAATCACTTTTCTTTTCATATATAATGTCTGCAAGGTGAAAAGTTTATGATTAATAAAAAAGAAACATTCCGATTTGCACTGAAAAAATCCCTGCCTGTTTTATTTGGGTACCTGTTCTTGGGCTCAGCGTTCGGCATTATGCTGTATGAGGCAGGATACAACTGGATTTGGGCAATATTTATATCATTTGTAGTGTACGCAGGGTCAGGACAGTTCCTCCTTGTTTCATTATTGGCAAGCGGTGCATCATTCCCTACTACGGCGATTATGACCCTTTTTATAAATTCAAGACATATGTTCTATGGTCTTTCTTATATTGACAAATTTCGACAAGGCGGATGGCGTTATCCGTTTATGATTTTTTCACTGACAGATGAAACATATTCTGTTAACACTTCTTTTGAGAAAACGCCCGAAAATGTGGATGAAATAAAAGCAAGATACTTAATCGGTCTGTTCGACCATATATACTGGATTCTGGGTTCCGTAATCGGCTCTCTTGCAGGGCAATCCATACCAATTGATTTTACAGGCATTGATTTTTCAATGACAGCACTTTTTGTTGTTATCTTCATTGATTTGATGCGTGAACAAAAAGGTAAAAGACGGCTTGCAGGAATTATCGGAATTTTTTGTGCAATTGTTTGCTTACTTATTTTCGGAGCAGAAAACTTTCTGCTGCCGACACTGATTATTACCGTGGCAATACTTTCTGCTGCGAAACCATATTTCAGCAAGGGGGTTGATTGAAATGGCACTTACAACAACGCAGGCAGTTATTACAATTCTGATTGCTGCAGTATGTACTTTTGCAACAAGAGTATTCCCTTTCGCACTCTTCGGCAGAAAAAAAGAAGTACCTAAATTCATCAAATACCTTGGAGAAATTCTTCCCCTTGCCATTATCGGCATACTGATTATTTATTGTTTAAAAGATTTCACAGGTGGTGATAAAAACATTATCATCCCGCAAATCATTGCAGTTGCAGCAACAGCAATAATACATATCTGGAAACACAACACCCTGCTCAGCATAGCAGTCGGTACAATAGGATATATGCTGATGATAAATTTTATTTTTTAGATAAAATGAAACGAACCCCGTATCACAATTTATTATGTGATACGGGGTTTCATATATTTATTATACAAGATAAAACATCCGGCAGATGACTATATTACATCTTTTCGACATTCCATCTTTTGCCTATGTACCGGCCGGGTTTATTATAATTTATCACTTTGGCATAATTACCGACCGCCGTTGCATTATCCGGTATATCTTTCGTAACTACACTCCCTGCACCGATAGTGACATTGTTCCCTATTTTTACATTTTCAACGATACAAACATTAGGTCCGATATATGTATTATCACCTATGACTGCCGCCTTGCCGTGATTGCTGCCGATGGTAGTGAACTGTGATAAATTACAGTTATTTCCAATAACCGCTGAAGGAGAAACAACGACAGGACCGTTATGTGCAATATAAAGTCCATAACCGATTTTGGTTTCAGGCGAAATCTGAATGGTTTTTCTCGTTCTGTTGAACTTCCATAAAATACGCCCAAAAAATTTTATTATCCCTGTTCCCTGACATAATCTGAGAATAAACTGAAATCGAAATGTGGGATTTTTGAGCAATCCTTTCAGCATAGTAGCCTTATCTGTTTTGCCGTAATATCTCATCAAATCGCTTTTGATAATATTCTTGTCTTTCATAATCAAATCCTTTCCGGCGTCCCCTATAAGCTGAAAAACGCATTGATATTTATAATACAAATCTATTTAAGTTTGGCAATGGTTACACCGTTTTCACCTTCACCATATTTACCGAGGCGGTATTCGTCAATATTAGAATGATACCTGAGATAATCTGTAACTGCACTGCGCAGTGCACCTGTGCCTTTGCCGTGAATAATTCGGATTTCTTCAATATTATTGAGGACACATTTGTCAATAAATAATCCTAACTCGCCGATTGCCTCATCAACCGTTTCTCCCCTGAGGTCAATCTCTGTCTTAACATCCGCATCTGCTCTTGATGAGGTACGATAAACATTGTGCTGTGTTTTTTTCGGCTTTTCCTTCGGTTTATCAAGAATCATAATATCACTGAGTTTGACTCTTGTTTTGAGCATACCTGATTTAACAAGGAGTTTATCGCCGACTTCAACAACTTCTCCCTCACCTATGCCTTTAATAACAATTCTGTCACCGACTTGCGGTTCACGCGGGAGTTTATAATCATAATCCCAGTTATCGGCAAGTTGGGCAGGATTTACAATTTCTTCCATCTCACCCATTTGTGACTTAACAGCACGTCTGGTTTTACGTGCAATTTCGGTAGCATTTGTATCATTCTGCTCTTTCTTCAATTTTTCAAGTTCAAGCAGAAATTCACTGCTTTTACGTTTGGCGGCATCAATCAGTTTTTCTGCCTCTCGTTTGGCTTTATCAAGTTCACGCTTCTTTAAAGTTTCAATCTTATCTTTTTCCTCGCGTGCTTTAGCCTCAATTTTCTTAGCTTTCGCTGTCATTTCCTCGGCAATTTTACGTTCATCCTCAAGCGCCTGACGTGAACTTTCCAACTTCTCAAGCACGGATTCAAATGAACGGTTTTCAGATCCGACAATATTTTTGGCACTCTCTACAACCGATTTTTCCATACCGAGATGCTCTGTAATTGCAAATGCATTGGAACGTCCCGGAACACCAATAAGCAATCTGTAAGTAGGTCTGAGCGTATCAACATCAAATTCACAGCAGCCATTGATAACTCCATCCGTATCAAGTGCATAAGCCTTCAGTTCTGCATAGTGCGTTGTTGATGCAATTTTTGCACCTTTAGACCTGATATGTTCAATAATTGAAACAGCAAGAGCAGCACCTTCAATAGGATCTGTACCTGCACCGAGTTCGTCAATCAAAACCAAAGAGCTGCTGTCAGCTTTTTTCATAATATCAATAATATTGACCATATGAGAAGAAAAGGTTGAAAGGGACTGCGCAATACTCTGCTCATCACCAATATCAACAAGTATCTTATCGAATACAGAGATGCGTGACCTGTCCCCTGCAGGAATTAAAAGTCCGCACATCGCCATTGAGGTCAAAAGTCCGAGTGTTTTGAGCGAAACAGTCTTGCCGCCTGTATTCGGACCCGTGATAACAAGCGTGTCATACCCCTCGCCAAGCGAAATATCAGTAGGTACAACAACTTTTGCATCAATCAGCGGATGACGTGCTTTCTTGATATGAACGATGCCCTCATTATTGAGAAGCGGCTTAATTGCCTTCATTTTATATGCAAGATGTGCCTTTGCAAAAATGAGATTCAGCATAACCGCACTGTCATAAGAATGTTTGACAGACTCAGCAAATTCGCCTGCCTCTGCCGACAATTCAAAAAGAATACGCATAATTTCATCGCGTTCTTTGCCTTGAAGAACTTTGATGTCATTATTGGCATCCACCACAGATGACGGTTCAATAAATACAGTTGCTCCGCTTGATGATGTATCATGCACCATTCCCGCAACATTGCTCCTGTGTTCTGCTTTTACAGGAATAACAAAACGGCCGTTGCGCTGGGTTATAATCGACTCCTGCAAATACTGACTGTAATGCGACGAATGAATCATCGAATCAAGTTTTTCACGTATTGCATTTTCTTTTGCTCTGATTTTTCTGCGTATATCTGACAAAGTTTCAGACGCTTTATCTGAAATTTCCTCTTCATTAATAATACTGGTAAATATTTTGTTTTCAAGATATTTATTAACCGTTATACCTTCAAAGAAAAAATCCAGTTTTGTCCTTACCCCGCTGCAGTGATTGTGCCACTCATCAAGAGTACGTATGGAACGCAGGCAGTATCCTATATCAAGAAGTTCTTTAGGATTAAGCGAGCCGCCTGCGTTTGCTCTATGTAAAGGGTTATTAACATTTTTCAAACCTGAAAAAGACGGTGCACCGAAACGAGCAAGAAGAGAAAAAGCATCCTCTGTCTGTGACAAAAGAAGCTCAGCCTCCCCCATATCCGATACAGGTTTAAGAGCAAGTGCAAGTTCTTTTGCATCATCACAGGTACACTCGTTAGCAAGTTTTTCAAGTATCAAATCCAGTTCAAGTGTTTTAAAATTCTTATCCATCAAAGTATTCCTTTATAGAAAGTTAAAGTCGGAAGTGTCTTTTGTATTCGTGACAAAAGATATTTTTCACTTATTTCACAAAGCAGGGCCAGACATTCCTCGCTGAGTGAAAAAGAAAATATTTTTTTTGGCTCTGTCAGGCAGATAAACCGTATTGCCGTGATTACATTTTTAGGACAAGGTATTGCCCCTGCTTTCCCACAGTTTTCACAATAAATGCATCCGTCAAGCGTGTCGAAAAACATTACGTCCGTTTCATATGTATTACAATTTGCACAGGCAAGAATCTGCGGCATATATCCACCGAGAGACATAAGCCTGAATTCGACCGCTGATTTTATAATTCTTATATCTTTGCTGCTGTTGCACAACAGATGAAGTGCATTGAGCAAAACCGAAAGCATTTCATTCGACGGCTGTTCTTCTTCACCAACCTCATAAGCAATCTGAGCAAAATACTGAGCCAATGCAAGGCGCACAATATCCCGTCTTAAATCAAAAAAAACTTCCACAGGCACAGCATTGTCAACAACAAAAGCATCCTTGCCGCGATAAAGTGAAAAATCCGAATATGCAAAAAGCGAGGTTGAGGAAGCAAGGCGGTTTTTCATCTGCTTTGCTCCCCTGACAAACGCACGGACCAAGCCATAATCAGCAGTAAGGATAGTAACCAAACGGTCACTCTCCCCTATTGTTTGTTCCCTGATTACTAAACCCTTGGTAGTAGTTGTCATTTTGCTCTGCCTTTTCGTTTTTCTTATAATTCAAATAATCCTGTATTGAGCCTGAATTCCAGAATTCATTCCAATTTTTATCATCAAACATACAAAACACCACCAATGTTATTTTATCCTATGGCGGTGCTTATAATTTGTGTCAAATTAATCCAATCCGAAGTTATGAATCAACCCTTCACGGTTACGCCAGTCAAGTTTCACCTTAACCCAGCAATGAAGATTAACTTTTATCTGAAAGAACTTTTCAAGATCCTGTCTTGCGAAAGTAGAAACTTTCTTGAGCATTGAGCCGTTTTTACCGATAACCATACCCTTATGGCTTTCACGCTCACAATAAATGGTTGCATCAATATCAAGAATGTCTTTGTCTTCCCGTTCACGCATTTTTTCAACTGCAACAGCAATTCCGTGTGGGATTTCTTTATCCATAAGTCTTAATATTTTTTCACGGATAATCTCTGCTGCCAACACTCTTTCAGGCTGATCGGTCAAAGTATCGTCAGGGAAAAAGTGCGGTGATTCAAAAGCCAGTTTATCAAGTTCGTCAAGAAGTTCATCCACATTGTCCCCTTCAGTTGCACTGACCGGAACAACGGAGTAAAAATCATATAAAGATGACAGATACGCAATCCTTGCGGCAAGTTCCTGTTTATCCTTAATCATATCAATTTTATTGATTGCAAGAATAACAGTCATCTTTCTCTTTTTGAACATTTCAATCAGCTGAAGTTCCTGCTCATTTATCTCGCCTTTAGGTTCAACTAAAAAAAGACAGGCATCAACTCCGCCAACGGTATCACCGACTGCCTCATTCATCTTTTCGCCGAGTTTATTATGCGGATTATGAAAACCGGGAGTATCTGTAAAAACAAGCTGCGTCTCACCCTGAGTCAGAACGCCCATAATTTTTGTTCTCGTTGTCTGCGGTTTTGATGACACAATCGCAATTTTCTGCCCTAACATTCTGTTAAGTAACGATGATTTGCCGACATTTGCCTTACCGACAATTGCAATAAAAGCAGTTTTGGTCATTATTCGTCTCCCATATAATAACTGTTATCCCTTTTCCATCCAATCTGAGTAAGAACAGTTTCTTCCTTTTCTCTCATATGTACGGCTTCAAGTCCGCCGTCTTCGTGGTCATATCCTAACAAATGAAGCATTGAGTGAACAGTGAGAAAACCAATTTCTCTTTGCAGCGGATGATTATATAATTTTGATTGTTCAACTGCTTTCTCCATAGAAATAACAATATCGCCAAGAAGTTTGGCACCTGTGTCCAGATTCACATCATATACACCGTTTTCACCCAAAGGGAAAGAGAGTACATCTGTCTCTCGGTCTATATTTCTGTAAGTGGCGTTAAGTTCTTTTATCTGTTCATTATCAACAAATCTTACACTGACCTCTGCCGAACCTTCAAAATTCTCTAATTCAAGAACTGCATGGCAGCAGCGTCTGATAAGCATGCGTATACCTGTCGGTACTTTTACTTCTTTCTGGTCATTGGAAATGATAACTTTTACTGAGTCCATTACTTATTATTTCCCTCCTCATATCGCTGATAAGCATTAACAATGTCCTGAACAAGTTTATGACGTACAACATCCTTTTGATTAAACTTGCAGATTGCTATATCATCAACATTTTTTAATATATTCAAAACTTTTTTCAGCCCCGATTTTTTACCATCAGGCAAATCTATCTGCGTTATGTCACCTGTAATTACCATTTTTGAGCGAAAACCGAGACGGGTTAAAAACATTTTCATCTGTTCAGGCGTGGTATTCTGCGCCTCATCCAGAATAATAAAACTATCGTCAAGTGTTCGTCCGCGCATATATGCAAGCGGAGCAACCTCAATATTGCCGCGCTCCTGATAACGCTGGAAATTTTCGGCACCAAGCATATCAAACAAAGCATCATAAAGCGGTCTTAAATACGGATCAACCTTGCTCTGAAGATCACCGGGGAGAAAGCCTAACTTCTCGCCTGCCTCAACAGCAGGACGGGTCAGGATTATCCTGTTGACCTCTTTGGCACGGAATGCAGTAACAGCCATTGCAACAGCAAGATACGTTTTGCCCGTACCTGCCGGACCGATACCGAATGTTATGGTGTTCCCTGCGATTGACTCACAATACTTCTTCTGCCCTAATGTTTTTGGCTTAACAGGTCTTCCCTTTGATGTTATACAGATAGAATCAGATGTCATTGAATTGAGTTTATCTTCATTACCTTCATTCACCAAAGACATAACATATCTGACATTCTGGTCTGACAAACTTTCACCCTTGCCAATCAGAACAAGCAGTGAATTCAGACATCTTACTGCTTTTGACACATTCTCCGCATCCCCGACTACTTTTAAATCGGAACCGCGTGAAATGATTGAAACACCGTATTCTCTTTCTATTAACTTGACATTTTCATCAAAACTGCCGAACAGACTTACTGCCTGTTCCAATGCTTCAAATTCAATAATCTGTTCTGTCATTACTTCTTCTCAACTTTAATTTTTTCTATTCTTCTTTCATCCACTTCCAAAACGGTGAAAGTTAAATTTTCATATTCTGCCACATCTTCGTCTTCATGATCACCTGTCGGCAAATAACCAAGCAGGTTAATAACAAATCCTGCAAGGGTATCATAATCACCTTCAGGAATAGATACACCGAGAATTTTTTCAGCCTCGTCCACATCTGTAACCCCGTCAAAAGTAAATGTCTTTTCATCAATCTGGGTAACAAATTCAGTTTCTTCATCATCATATTCATCACGGATATTGCCCACAATACTTTCCAGCACATCTTCCATGGTTACAATACCCGCTGTACCGCCATACTCATCAACAACAATTGCAAGCATAATTCTTGTCTCAGTCATTTGCGCAAATAATTTTCCGCACGGAATCGTTTCGGGTACAAACAGAGGTTTACGGATATAATCCGCAATCTTATCGTCATTCGTAATTTTTTCGCCTACAAACTTGAGCAAATCCTTAACATAAATGATACCGCATATATCATCCAAATCATCTTTATAAACAGGAATTCTTGATCTGCCGTGTTCAATAGAGAGTTTCACAGCATCCTCAATCGAATCATTAATTTCAACAGCATCAACATCCGTCCTGTGCGTCATAATATCCCCGGCGTTCAAATCATCAAACTCAAAGATATTATTAATCATTTCTCTCTGGCTTTTTTCCAGATCGCCGACCTGCTCATCTCCTTCAACCAATTGCTTAATTTCTTCTTCGGTTGAATTTTCTCTTTTAAATCGTCTCAGTAGACCACTGCCCATAAAGGCGTATACCCCCAAACAACAATATTTTTCATAATATTATATAATAAAATTATTTATTTGTAAAGTATTGTATTATATGCTATAATTGTTAAGGTGAAAAATTATGCTCAACTTATTGACTGAAAAAGAGAATATCTGGAACTTTCTTATAAATGACAAAAAACCTATTGTTATTTACGGTATGGGAAACGGAGCAGATAAGATTATTAATACAATCGAGGAATACGGCGGAAAAGTAAGTGACGTCTTTGCAAGTGATGAATTTGTAAGAGGACACGCATTCAGAGGATTCAAAGTTTTAAAATACAGTGATATATGCCAAAAGTATGACGATTTCAATGTTGTGCTGGCTTTTGCTACCCACATTGACACCGTACTGAAAAGAATAGAAAAAATCAGTTTGGAACACCCTGTTTTTGCACCCGATGTTCCTGTTGCAGGTTCGGGACTTTTCACGATTGAATACATTAAAGAAAATGAAGATAAATTCGACTTTGTATATCATCATCTTGCTGATGAAAAAAGCAGACAGATTTATCTTGACATAATCAATTTCAAAATCAGCGGTAAAGTTGAATATTTGTTCCGTTCATTTACTGATAAAAATGAAATCTACAGAGATATTCTTAAATTAAATGAGAACGAAACAATTGTGGATTTGGGTGCATATGACGGAGATACAATCCGCGAATTTACTGAATTTACAGAACAAAAATATAAATATATTTATGCTTTTGAGCCCGATACAAAAAATTTTGCCAAATTAAAAAGAAATACTGCTGATATGGATAATATTTCAATATATAATATGGGTGCATGGGACAAAGAAGACACTCTTATTTTTGCCAAGAAAGCAGGCAGAAATTCAAAACTTTCTTCACAAGGTGAACCTGTGAAGGTAATCAATCCCGATTCAGTTATTAACACAGCCGTATCCATGATAAAAATGGATATTGAGGGCGCAGAATTAAAAGCACTGAATGGCTGCAGCAATCTGATAAAAGCATATAAACCAAAATTATATATCTGTGCCTATCATAGGAATGAAGATTTATTTGCATTGCCAATGAAAATTTTGGAATTGGATGACAGTTATAAAATCCATTTCAGGCACAGTCGCTACATTCCTGCTTGGGAAAGCAATTTTTATTGCATATAAATCAATACTGTGGATATTATTATTGACATTGCTTTTATTAAAAGTTAGAATTAAAATAATACTTTTTAGAATTAATTAATAGGAAAATAAAATGGTTACTTTAGTTTACAGCATAGTTATATTTATAGCATGTACGGTTGGTGCAATTGTCGGTATAGGCGGCGGTGTAATCATCAAACCTGTACTCGATTTTATGGGTTATCACAGTGTTGAAGTTGTTGGATTTATATCCACCTGTGCTGTATTTGCAATGAGTATCAGTTCATCTGTAAAACACATTACGGCAAAAACAAAATTTGACAAAAAAATTGTATTGCTTGTATCAATCGGGTCAATTTTCGGCGGAATTATCGGAAATGAAATATTTGATTTTGCTTTTGATAAATTCAATACAAATATCATAAAGGGTATTCAGGCAGTTATCATTGCTGCTTTCATAATATTTGTAATCATTTATGTGAATTCAAAAAATGTAAAATCCTTAAAAATCACGAATCCTATGCTCATACTCTTAACCGGATTAATACTCGGTCTTTTAAGTGCCTTCCTCGGCATAGGCGGCGGTCCGATAAACACTGCTTTTCTTGTGCTGCTGTTCTCATTCACTGTCAAAGAGAGTGCAGTTTATTCAGTGGCTATCATATTCTTCAGCCAATTAAGCCAATTGGTTACTATATTTATAAACAACCGATTTGAACCGTACAAAGCGTATCTTCCAATCGTGTTATTTGCAATGGCAGTTTCGGTTATCGGCGGAATTATCGGTTCAAAACTCAATAAAAAATTAAATAATAAAACAATTACGGTTATATTTTCAGTTGTACTTTCAATAGTAGCTATAATAAATATATACAATGCAATAACAGGCTTTACCGCCTGATAAAATAAGGGGGATTTATGAAACGGAAAAATATTATCTTCTATTTTTCTGACCAGCAGCGCTGGGATACGATTAATGAAGAAGTAACACCAAACTTGTGCAAACTTGCAAGCGAAGGCGTTAAATTTGAAAACAATTTCACATGCCAGCCTGTATGCGGTCCTGCCAGAGCGTGCATTCAAACCGGATTATATGCAACACAATGCGGATGTTATTGGAACGGCATTCCGCTGCCATCCGATGTCACACCTCTTGCTCATTATTTTAATGAAGCGGGATACCAGACTGCATATATCGGCAAATGGCATCTTGCATCTGACAGACTGCCCGGTGTCGGACTCCATTGTGAAAAGACTGCCATTCCAAAAAACAAGCAGGGTGAATATCAATATTGGCGGGCAGCAGATGTTCTTGAATTCACTTCTCACGGCTATGATGGCTATGTTTTTGACGGTGAAGGGAACCAAATTGATTTCAAGGGTTACAGAGCGGACTGTATTAACGACTTTGCACTGGAGTATCTTGAAAACTGTGATAAAGATAAGCCATTCTTTATGTTTGTAAGTCAATTGGAACCACATCACCAAAACGACCATCATCAGATTGAAGGATACAAAGAAACAGTTAATCACTATAAAGATTATCCCATACCTGATGACTTAAAGTTCCTGAAAGGCAGTTATGAAAAAGATTATCCCGATTATATGTCTGCTATCAATAGGCTTGACTATAATGTTGGCAGACTTGTAGATAAACTCAAAGAGCTCGGAATTTATGAGGACACTATAATAATATATACATCAGACCATGGTTCTCATTTCAAAACAAGGAATCCGGAATACAAACGAAGCTGCCATGAAAGTGCAACACATACCCCTCTTATCATTAAAGGCGGCGTATTTGAAGGCGGTAAAAAAGAGAAATGTCTTACATCGCTAATTGATATTCCTCCCACACTCTTATCTATGGCAGATATTCCTATACCCGATACATATATGGGAACGGATTTAGCAAAACAAATCAGCGATGATAAATGCAAAAGAGACTGTGTATTCATTCAAATCAGTGAGGCATCAAATTCACGTGCAATCAGAACGGACAGATTCAAATACGAAGTCCGTGATCCTGCAATCACAGGTTATATGCATCACGATTCCAATGTTTATTTTGAAAGTTATCTGTATGATTTAAAAAAGGACCCTGATGAAAAAATCAACTTGGTAAAATCAAAAAGTTATGCTAAAGTCAGACAGGAATTAAAATACTTATTATTAAAACAAATGCAAAATGCAGGAGAAAAAGCACCGGTCATCATGCCTGCAATAATAAAGAGGAGAAAATAATGGGAGAGAATAAAAAATATTTAACCATGAAAGAACGCATCTGCTTTACCATAGGTGCATTCGGCAGATCAGGGATTTACACATTAATGTCCATGTTCACCCTCGTTTATTTCCAAAACGGTGCAGGTCTTTCGCTCAAACAAAGTTCAACCATCATTCTTGTCGGAAGAATATTTGATGCTATCAACGACCCTATGATGGGTATGATTGTTGACAGAACAAAATCAAAATGGGGAAAAATGCGGCCGTATCTTCTTTTTGCTCCTGTACCGATTGCTGTCTGTACAATTCTTTTGTTCACTGCCCCGTTTGAACAGGGTTCAAATGCCGCATTTATCTGGGCCTTTGTTACATACATTCTCTGGGGTGTAGCATTCACCGTACAGGATGTTCCTTTCTGGGGATTATCATCTGTAATCACACCGCTTGAAAATGAAAGGACCTCTTTCCTTTCAACTGCTCGCTTGGGCTCCACTTTCGGCGGTATTCTTCCTGCTCTTCTTGTTCCGATTCTTTATCAGAGCAGTATGGGATATTCAAAAGGATTTTTCGTTAGTGCAGTTATATTTGCATTACTTGGCTGCGGATTATCCATCTTAATTTTCTTTGTTTCAAAAGAACGTGTACCAAAAATGGATCACACACCTTCTTTCAAAGAGACTTTTGTTGTTCTCGGCAAAGACAAATTGCTTATTATCGTAATCTTTGCTTCTATACTCGGTTCAACAATGGTTACCGCAAATCAGTCTGCTGATTATATCGGAAATTATCTCTTAATACAGAATTACACTGACTTCAGTCAGATTTTTGATGCCGGCGGTAATGTACTTGCAAATGTGGATGCAAAGGCTGCATATGACTTCTGGATTCCGCGCGGTACGATTATCACAACACTTACAGTCGCAATCGGTGTCGGTATGGTGCCTGCAATGGCAATCTTCCCGGTTCTCAGAAAGAAATTTTCACTCAAGCAGATTTATATCGGCTCTGCCATATTCGGATTAGTCGTACATGCACTTTGCTATGTTATCTTTCAAAAAGATGTTACCCAAATCAACATTTATGTACTTTGGTTTTTCCTCTTCCTTATGGGATTCCCTCTCGGTATTTATAACGTCATTACATATGCGTTAATTGCCGATTCAGTAGATTATCTTGAATGGAAAACAGGAGAAAGACATGAAGGTGTTTGTTTCTCATTCCAGACTTTTCTTTCAAAAGTAAATGCTGCTGTTGCAACATTTGTATTCAGCCATATCCTTCAGGAATCAGATTTCAAAGCAGTTGACAAATCACTTGTTGATATTGAAGGCAGACAAATTTTCTTCCAGCAGTCTGTTGAAACACAAAAAATGCTTTTGGCTCTTGTTACCATTGTTCCTGCTATCGGATTTTTACTCACCATTATTCCTATGTTCTTCAATGAATATACAGGAAAGGTTAAAGAAAAGGCACAAAAAGAACTTGAGGAAGCACGAATCATAACCACCAGTTGAACTGGTGGTTTGCACAGGCCCTAAAAGGGCCGCCTACTGGCTCGCCGACTGAAAGTCGGCACTGAAGTTTGACATCGCATTACTTTTTCAAGCAGCC
>JAETRQ010000021.1 GCA_021770095.1 Eubacteriaceae bacterium
CGTAGAGTAAGATCCTCTACGAAAAATGAGCCTTATTGATGATGTGTATTTACACAGAACAGGCTGATAAAAAAGAAAGGGGTCCTTGCTATCTGGTACGTACTTTATTGTCCGGGCCAAAAGGAAGAGGAAGTGCTCCGCGCCTGTAAGAAACATCTGTCAGGGGAAGCGCTTGAGGATGCTTTTGTGTTCACGTATGACCGTATGCGGCGCTATGAAGGTACATGGCATCTGGAACAGCAGTTTTTATTTCCTCATTATCTGTTTTTGGAAAGCAGGAATGAAGAGAAGCTGACAGAAGAGCTGAAGCAATACTCCCAGGTGTTTTCCGTATTTGAAAACGGCGGAAAGCTGGTGAAAGTGGAACCGGAGGAGGAAAAACTGCTTCGGGCTCTCTGTGGGACAGGGCATCATTCCCGGATGTCCCGGGGATATATCCGGAACGGACAGACAGTTGTGACAGAAGGCCCCCTGCGCGGCAGAGAGAATCTAATACGGAAAATTGACCGGCATAAACGGACTGCCCGGGTGGGGATGCCGTCTATGGGATGCTTTCGGGAGATGCAGGTGGGACTGGAGATTGTGTCAAAGACTTAGCACAGCATGGCAAATGAAATAAGAAGTTTTTTGGTTTATGCAATTTGGCATTGAAGAAAAAGTACTATACCTGCTCTACAGTTTCAGACTGCGGAGCAGGTAGAAGTGCGTCATAAGGCATAAAGAGATTTGGGGTATGTACCGCAAAGCGGCGAAGCATACCTATTTTCATATTCTGTGAATATTTTATAAAACATTTTATGGAAGCTTGCGGAATTTGTCCGGCAGAGAATCAGAGGATTATGGAATTGGAGCAGGAGGAATGAAAAGCATGTGGTATGCCATACAGACTATCACTGGAAATGAAGAAGAGGCGGCAGAGAGTATCAAAAAGATGGTGGATACAGAGATTTATGAAGATTGTTTTCTGCTGAAACGGGAAGCTGTATGGCGCATTCAAGGGAGATGCAAGGTTCATGTGGAACGTCTGTTTCCGGGATATGTGTTTATAAGTACACAACATCCAAAGGAATTGTATCAGCAGTTGAAACGGGTTTCTTCCTATACGAAGATACTTGGAAAAGAGGAAGAGGAATTTTATCCGGTTTCAAAAGAGGAAGAAGAATTTTTAAAAGAGCTGCTGAACGGGGATGAAGAGTATACGGTACGCCTTTCAACGGTGGAAGTGAATGAGCAGGGAAATATCACAGCCTGCAAAGGTCCTTTACAGAAATACCTGGACCGGGTCGTAAAGAAGCGGATTCGTCTGCGGTATGTAATTATCCGGATACATTTATTCGGAAGAGACCGGGAGATTCTGATGGGACTTCGTCTGAAAGGAGATTAGACGAATGTGGAAAGCAGGCAGAAGATAGGTGAAGAAAAAGAGTTATGGACAGATCGAGGGGAATGCAATGGAACTTGAAAAAAACAGTGAAACAGAAGGGAAAAAAATGAATATTCCGTTTTCACCTCCGGATATTTCGGAAGAAGAAATCAAGGAGGTGACAGATACACTCCGATCCGGCTGGATCACGACCGGACCAAAGGTCAAAGCCCTGGAAAAATTACTGACAGATTATACCGGGGCAGACGGATGTGTCTGTCTGAACAGTCAGACAGCAGCCGGGGAGATGAGTCTAAGACTCCTTGGGATAGGCAGGGATTCCTGCGGTATGGATGGGATGTACGGCAGTGAGGAGGATGAAGTAATTACATCTGCTTACACCTACACTGCGTCTGCTTCGGTGATCTGCCATGTGGGTGCAAGACCTGTGCTGGTGGACTGCCAGGAGGGAAGCCTGGAAATGGATTATGATGCTTTGGAGAGGGCCGTTAATGAGCACACCAAGGCAGTGATTCCCGTGGATCTGGGGGGGATTCCCTGTGACTATGACAGGATATTTGAAATTCTGGAGAGAAAGAGAGAGCTTTTCTGCCCGTCCAATAAGCTTCAGAGGGCAGTTGGGCGCGTGGCAGTGGTTGAGGATGCGGCCCATGCTCTGGGAGCTTCATACAAAGGAAAAATGGTCGGCTCCATTGCGGATTTCACGAATTTCAGCTTCCATGCAGTCAAAAATTTTACAACAGCAGAAGGAGGAGCACTGGCCTGGAAGCTGGAGGGAGCGGATGATAAGGAAATCTATCATCAGCTGCAGCTGTTCTCCCTTCATGGTCAGAGCAAGGATGCCTTAGCCAAGACAAAACTTGGAGCATGGGAATACGATATTGTAGGCCCTTGGTATAAATGCAATATGACAGACATTATGGGGGCAATGGGGATAGCTCAGTTTGAACGCTATCCGGACATGCTTGAGAGACGCAGACAACTTATAAGTATATATGATTCGGTATTAAAGCCTCTGGGTGTGGAGGTTCTCCCCCATTTTACAGGAGAACACATGTCCTCCGGACATCTTTATATGACCCGGATACCGCATATCGGCCTTAAGGAACGGCAGAAAATCATAGAAGAATTGGCCGGGCAGGGTGTTTCTGCAAATGTCCATTACAAACCGCTACCCATGCATACAGCCTATGAGAGGCTGGGATTTCGGATAGAGGATTATCCAAACAGCTATAAGAGATTTGAGAATGAGATAACATTACCTCTTCACACAAAGCTGACAGACGAAGAAGCAGCGTATGTGTTAGAGAGATACAGCAGAATTTTGACAGGGTATTTGAAATAGATGAGAGTAATTCCGGGAAGGGTGAAAATGAAGGAATGGTTTTAAGAAAGTGGGAGGAACTGCCGCATTTTATGCAGGTGAAAGAAGTAAGGAAGTATTATGAGATATTGCGCAGAAAAGAGAAAAGTCTTTTTTTTAAACGCATTCTTGATGTGACAGTGTCTTCCATTCTGCTGGTTCTGCTTTCGCCCGTATTTCTGATTCTTGCCATAGCAATCAAGGCTGACTCAGAAGGACCTGTATTTTACCGCCAGGTGAGAGTGACACAGTACGGGAAGAAATTCCGGATCCATAAGTTCCGCTCTATGACGGATAAGGCAGATCAGAGAGGAAGCCTTGTAACAGTGGGGGGAGACAGCAGGATAACAAGGATAGGCCGTTTGATCCGGGATAAAAGGCTGGATGAACTCCCACAGCTTATTGATGTAATCCAGGGAAATATGACCTTTGTAGGTGTGAGGCCGGAGGTGCCTGAATATGTGAAAGCGTATACTCCGGAGATGATGGCTACCCTGCTTCTTCCGGCAGGGATTACAAATCTTACTTCTATTTATTATAAAGATGAAGGAAGGCTGCTGGATAAGACAGAAGATCCGGACCGGATTTACAGGGAAAAGATTCTTCCGGAAAAGATGAAGTGGAATCTGAAAGGGATAGAAGAGTATGGATTCTGGAAGGATGTCAGAATTATGTTTATGACATTCTTTTCTGTATATGGGAAGAACTGTGCTGACGAGAGGTAAGAAGATGGTAAAAGGGCTGGTTTCAATAATAATGCCGACATATAATTGTGCTTCGTTTATTGGGGAGACGATAGAATCGATTCAAGCCCAGACATATGTAAGATGGGAGCTGCTCATTGTAGATGACTGTTCAACTGACAATACAAAAGAAATAGCAGCAGGGTACATGAGAATAGATCCCAGGATAAAATATCAGTGTCTGGAAATAAACTCCGGGGCAGCTGCAGCCCGAAATGTATCAATGGAATTGGCAAAAGGGGAATATATAGCGTTCTGCGATTCGGATGACTTATGGATGCCGGATAAGCTTCAGAAGCAATTGCTGTTTATGAAAAGAACCGGGAAGAACTTTACCTGCACAGCTTATGAGCAGATAGGGGAAGATGGTAAAAGCTTAAATAAAATTGTAAGACCAAAGAAGAAATGTGATTATAACCGCCTTCTTTTGGATTGTCCGGTTGGAAATAGTACGGTTATGTATAATGTAGAAAATATGGGGAAATTTGAAGTTCCGAATATTCGCAAACGGAATGACGATGCATTGTGGCTTCAAATGTTGAAAAAAGAAAAGTATATATGGGGAATGGATGAAGTTTTGATGCGTTACCGTATTCGAAAAAATTCTATTTCAAGCAATAAACTGAAAGTTATAAAGTATCATTGGATACTTTATAGGAATATTGAACATCTTAGTATAGCAAGAAGCATGTTTCATATTGGTTATTGGTGTGTAATTAAAATATTAAAATTGAAATAGAGGCTAATAGGTTAAAATGAAAGTATTACACATAGTTTCATCTATTTCTCAGACAAACGGTGCTATGAATGTAATTATGAATTACTATAGAGAATTAGTGAAATATAACATTATATTTGATTTTTTATATTTTCGAAAAACTGAGATAAATTATTCTACAGAAATACAAAAATTAAATGGAAATGTGTTTTATTGTGGAGGACGAGGAAGTTTAAATACAATTTTAAAAATGCATTCGTTTATTTATTCCAATTGCCGTAAATATGACGCGATTGAAAATCATGAATTATATTTAACTAAATTTATAAATAAACAAAACAGCATATTAATATTACATAGTCACACAGTACAATATTCACAAAGAAAGCTTGCTTCATTTAGAAATCGAATATTGTGTTATCATATAGATGCTATTGCAGACTTTTTAACATCCTGCTCTTTAGAATCTGCAAAATTTTTTTGGCCGGAAGCGATAGGAAAAGATAACTTTCGAATAATGCATAATGCGATTCCTTTTGATAAATGTCAGTTTTCAGAGTATACGAGGAAGCTGTATAGGGAGCGTTTTTCCTTGGAATCAGATAAAATTGTGCTGGGATATGTTGCAAGGTTTGATGATGGCAAAAATCAGGAGTATTTAGTCGGGATTTTAAATGAATTGTGTAAACAAAGTGAAAAGTATGTTTTGATGCTCGTCGGAGACGGAAAAAATTTTCAAAAAGTAAAACATATAGTTGATGAATTCCATTTAAATTCAAAGGTGATTTTTACCGGAACAGTTCCAGGAGCAGAAGTTAAAAATTTTCTGTCCAGCATGGATATATTTTTATTTCCATCCACAAATGAAGGACTAGGACAGGCAGTAATAGAAGCACAGGGAAATGGATTGCCATGTATTGTGTCAACCGGGATTCCGTTAGAAGCGAAAATAAGCAAAGAATTTCAATTCGTTATGCTGATGAAAGAAGACGGAACTCCTAATTATGAAGAATGGATAAAAAATATATATTCAATGAATTTAAATCGGCAGAATATCAATTTTTTTAACAGCGGATATGAGATAGGGAATGAAGCAGAAAAAATTGCAGAATGGTATAAAAGTATAACCAGATAGAAATTGCAGGATAGCTGGAAGATTGGATCAAAGAAATAGAAAATAATTTATAAGGAATGTATCATTGTGTATGAGGCTAAAAGTATCGTTATTTCTATTGGAATTATTAATAGTGTTTCAATATGTAAATCTTGTGGGTGACCTGTTTCCGAGTTATATACAGATAGGTCTATTTTTTTTGTGGATATTGTCAATTGCTGATAATAAAAAAATTATAGTAAAGATTATTAAGTTAAATTATCTAAGTCTGCTGATTTTTGTAGTTGTTTTTCTTCGCTGCATTATTGCAGAAAAGCTTGATATGTCTTATTTTAGTCCAATGCAGGCCGTAATAGCAAGGTATCAGTTTTTTGCATATCCGTGTATATTTATCTATGTTTCTGCACTTGAAAAAAGGGATAAAAGAAAGATTTTTAATGTGTCTTTGATATCCGTTTTAATAACAGTAATTGTATCATTTTATTATATATTTTTTATTGATCCTCAAGCAATAAGAAATACACAGGGAGTTTCTTATTGGGGAGTAGGCGACTTTCAATTGATGTATGCTATGGCAATGTTTATGGGTCCCCTGGCTATGGCAATTAAGAAAAGAAAAAAAGAAAAGGGAAAATGCTGGCATTTGATGCTTGCATTTATCTTATTTGGATTATGTCTGCTGTTATGCAATTTAGTTACAACTGTTGTTATTGCGGCTATTTCAATTACGCTTTCTTTTGCAGTTTCAATCAAAACGAAATTAAAATATTTTTTAGGCGGCGGTATTATTACATTAATAATTTTATTGCGACAAACATGGGGAAACTTTTTGTATAAAATAGCAGATAGCGGAACCTTTTATTGGAGTACAAGCAACAAAATAAGAGCAATTGCAAATGTTATAGTAGGAGATTTTTCTTATATAGATACATTAGGTTTAAGAATTACGCTTATAAAACAGTCGCTTCAATCTTTTAAAGAGAACCCTTTATTTGGCATTAATTTTAGAACACATGATGTGGGTGTTATTGGCGGACATAGCCAGTGGCCGGATGATTTGGGGAGGTATGGAATATTTGGGAACGCAGTCATTATAGTAAATTATATTATGATTGCGAAATATACAATTAATTATAATTCAAACAAAGAGGTAAGAAATCTCATGCTCTCGGTTTGGATAACATTTTTTATACTAGGCTTTTTAAATCCATGTTTATCAGGAGCAATATTAATGGTTATGTTTGTTGTGGTACCGACATTTGATGCTTTATAGTGAGGTGAAATCATTATATGAAGGTACTTATTATCAATCAAAATAAAAGTGATAATATAGGCGATAAGTTATTAAGCAAAATGCTTTGTGAGAGATTAAATAATTTAGGAGTTCAAACCAAAGAATTAGGATTTGCGCAGACAAAAGAACAAAATGTAACATATGAGAAAGAAAACAGCACCAGACATTTTTTAAATTCTGTCAAAAAAGAATGTCCGATGTTTATAAAGTATCTGCTGAATTTTGGACCTAAACTAAGAAAACAGCAAAGAAAAGTAAAAATGGAGGAATATGAGGCAATAGTTATCGGAGGAGGGCAATTGATAAAACATAAAAGCGTTTTTCTTTATTGCTTAATTTATTGGGCAGGGATAGCAAAAAAATATTCTGTTCCATTTGCTTTTTATGGTATCGGTATAGATAATAATCTTACATTTGCTGAAAAAAAGTTATATAAACAGGTGTTCAGTAAGGCATTTTTTGTCAATTGCAGAGATATGGATAGTGCACAAATGGTAAAGAGTTTTTTTGGAATAGAAGCACAAGTTTCTCCCGATATAGCATTTACTTATTGTCCCACGCAGAATTCTGCCTGCAATGAAAAAAAGAAAATAGATTATTTAGTCATGCCCTATAGTTATACGACAGCTCAAAGCGCATTTGGGTTATCTCTTTTAAAAATTCAATATTATGACGGGATTTTTAAGGAAATGAATATAAAGGAAGAAACAAGAATTGTATTGGCAGCGACTACTTCATCGGATGCAGGAGAGTGTATACAATTTAAAGAGTATCTCTCCACAAAAAATGTTAATGCAATAATAAATATAACATCAACTGCGGAGGAATTATCCAATCTTTTTTCTGATTCCGAAGTTATAATTACCGGCCGCATGCATGCAATGATAATTGCAATGCTCTGTGGTTGTAAAATAACACCAATCAGAGTGTCTGATAAAATAAATACTTTTGAAAAGGACTATCTTTTATCCTCAAAAAGGACAATTTCCAATATTAAGGAGAATGCGATAAAAGGTGTAGATACATTATTTAAAAGTTTACAACAGTTTCAGATATAAGACATAAAAATAGAAATAAATTATTAGAAGCCAAGGGAGTAGTAATTAAATTGAGTACTGGAAATGATACAGTCAAAAGGAAAGTTTTTTCTTTAGGAATGTTTAAAAAAGTTCTTCTTGCAGACACGTTTGGTAAAGCGGCTGCATATGGATTTGGAACAATTGAAACGCTTAGTTCAATAGAAGCATGGATTGTTGCATGGTCTTATACATTTCAATTGTATTTTGATTTCAGCGGATATTGTGATATGGCAATAGGAATAGGGTATATGTTCAATATAATATTACCTCAGAATTTTAACTCACCATACAAATCGACATCTATTACAGAGTTCTGGAGCAGATGGCACATGTCTTTAACAAGATTCTTAAAAACATATATCTATATTCCGCTTGGGAGAGACTAAATTGTGTTATTCAATGGGTACTTACGTTTATAACTATAAATATACTTTGGGTTTTGTTTAAAGCTGATACAATTACATCAGCTTTATTATTTATAAAGAAGATGTTTTGCTTATCAACATATAATATTAGAGAAGAGATTTACCAATGTTTTGATTTAATAGAAGTATTATTTTTAGAGGAAAAAATACCTTTTCTGTATTATTTAATGTCCGCAATTAAAGGATTCAATTTATGGATTTTTATTTGTGGGGCATTTTTTATTGTGACTAATTTTAGGAATAGTAAGGAAATTGAGTTCAGACCAACAATTACAAAAGCACTAATTACAATCGTGTTTATGGTATGGTCTGTTTTATCGTTCGCAGAAGTGTCTGCATTTCTTTATTTTGATTTTTAATATCAGAATTAATAGATGCTTTTAAATATTGTAACTTTTAAACAATAGCTGTGTGATAAAGGTAAACTTATAAAAGGGGATAAATTATGGTAAGCATTATAATTCCGCTTTATAATGCGGAAAAATTTATTAAAACAACAGTAGATTCCTGTTGTTCTCAAACATATCAAGATATAGAAATTTATGTTGTAGATGATTGTTCAACAGATTCTTCCATTGAAATTGTTAAAAAATTGCAGAGACAAGATTCCCGGATAAAGATTTTAAAAAATGAAAAAAATTCGGGCGTAATAAAGACCGCAAATGCAGGGCTGCAGGCATGTTCTGGAAAATATGCAATGGTTCTGGGCAATGATGATGTTTTGGAGCCGGAACATATTGAATGTATGGTAAAAATTATGGAACAGGATGATTATAGTTTTTTGTATTGTTCAAGTATTTATATTAATGAGGCAGGAGAAAAAACAGGTCAGTCTGATACAAAAGATATTTCTCATAATCCGCAGTTATTGCTGCGCAGAAATGTAGTTAATGCATGTGGTTTATTGATGAATGTGAATAAACTCAGAGAAGTGGGGTGGTATCCGGAATATTTAGGGTTTCGTAATTATGGAGAGTGGTATCTTTGGATAAAGTTATGCAATGCAGGAAAAGTAGGATATGTTTCTCAAATTAAATCAAATTATAGAATACATTCTAATAATTTAACAAAAACCCTGGATAGAAGAGAAAATCTGAAGAATGTTAAGCGCTATAATTTGGCATGCATGAAATTAGCAGCCAATACAATAAAGTTAAATATCGGGGAGAAGGTTATTGAACAAATATACAGGCTTTGTTATGCGGTTAAAATGAATATACGCTTTTGTCTGACACTAAAATAAGATTTTTAATTTTAATGGGAGTAAACTTGTATTGAAGAAGTTAAGGTTATTTATAGACAACTTTATTATTTACGGATTCGGAGGAATTATCAGTAAAGTTATTCCGTTGCTAATGGTACCGATAGTTACAAGGTTAGTACCGGATACGGCATATTATGGATTAAGCGATCTGTCAGCAACAATAGTAAGTTTTTGCAGCTCGATTGCAGTTATGGGAATGTATGATGCACTGTTCAGACTTTTTTTCGAAGAGGATTCCGTGGCATATCAAAAAAGGCTCTGCTCAACTGCTTTTATTTTTACAGTAATAATTTCAATTATTATTTGTATGATAATGCTTTTGGAAAAAGAAAAGATCTCAAGTCTGTTTTATGGGAATTCGGAATATTCCTATTTAATATATATTTGCGCAGTCACAACGCTGGTTAGTTCTACAAATAACATAGCTGCAGCACCAACAAGAGTACAAAATAAAAGGTCTATTTATTTGCTGGCAAACTGTATATCTCCAGTTCTTTCCTACAGCATATCGATTCCATTGCTGCTAAAGGGATATTTTATTATTGCATTGCCGCTGGCCGCAGCTGTTTCAAGCCTGTTTATAGAAATATCATTTTATGCAATGAATCGTAAATGGTTTTCGTTGAAACGATTCGACTATCAGCTTTTAAAACAGCTGCTGATTATTGGTTTGCCTCTGGTTCCTAATATTTTAATTTATTGGATATTTAATTCCAGCGATAAAATAATGATAACAAACCTGATAGGTATAGATGCTGCTGGAATTTATGCAGTAAGTTCTAAAATGGGACATATGAGTCAGCTGATATATACTGCCTTTGCTGGCGGATGGCAGTATTTTGCTTTTTCTACTATGAAAGAAAAAAACCAGGTTGAAAATAATTCTAAAGTATTTGAGGGACTGGGGGGTGTTTCTTTTGCAGCAATCATTTTATTCAGTGCATTTAGTTACTATTTCTTCAAGATATTGTTCTCATCAGAATATTTACCAGGTTATAAGGCAGCCTCATATTTGTTTGCTGCTCCGCTTTTACAAATGCTTTATCAGGTATCGGTAAGCCAGTTTATGATAATAAAAAAAACATGGCCGAATATGATAATTTTATCATTTGGGGCCGTAGTTAATGTTGCTTTAAATCTTTTTTTGATTCCCAGAATTGGAATAGAAGGTGCAGCGATTGCTACTCTGGCAGGATATTTGGTGTCGGATATTATTTGTGCTGTCGTTTTAATTAAGATGAAGCTTATGGTTATTAGGCGCAAATTTTTAATTGCATGCTTGATAACAATTATATATATGATTGCCTGGAAATTTTATTTTGCAGATATAGCTCAGCTTGGAGTCGCAGCTTCTATGTTTGCTGTGGCCGGAATTTTTTATCTCTATAAGGATGACTTATCGGCTGCAAAAAGATTGTTAAGTGAGCAGCTATAATAGGAGGAGGAACTATAGTATGAAAATACCTTTTGCCAGTTTTTTGCCAATGGAGAAAGAACTTGCTTATGATATAAGGAGTGCATTTGAAAGAGTTTATACAAGAAGCTGCTATATTAATGGCATAGAAGATAAAAATTTTGAAGCAGCGTTTGCAGAATATTGTGAGACTGATTATTGTGTAGGTGTTGGAAATGGTCTTGATGCACTAATGCTGATTCTTAAGGCATTGGGAGTTGGGAAGGGAGATGAAGTAATTGTTCCATCTAATACTTATATAGCGACAGCTTTAGCGGTAACTTATGTAGGTGCTGTCCCTGTATTTGTTGAACCGAATATAAGAACGTTTAATATAAATCCATTATTAATTGAAGAGAAAATAACGAATAATACAAAAGCGATTATTCTGGTTCATCTTTATGGACAGCCATGTGAAATGGAACCGATAATGGAAATTGCCGGGAAACATAAGCTTTATGTTGTGGAGGACTGCGCGCAGGCACACGGAGCCAGATACAAGGGGAAGAAAATTGGAAGTTTTGGAAATGCCGCAGGATTCAGTTTTTATCCGGGAAAAAATTTGGGGGCTCTTGGGGATGCAGGAGCGGTTGTGACAAATGATAAGGAACTTGCAGATAAAATCAGGGCTTTAGGCAATTATGGATCGGATTACAAATATCATCATATATATAAAGGAAATAATTCGCGGCTTGATGAATTGCAGGCCGCATTTTTAATGGCTAAGTTACCTCATCTTGATCGGATGAATAGCGAGCGCAGGAGAATAGCAGATCGTTATTTAAATGAAATTAAGAACTCACAAATTTTACTGCCATATGTTATTCCGGAAGTGGAACCAGTGTGGCATATTTTTAGTATTTGCTGCAAAAAAAGAGATGATCTTGAAAAGTATTTGTCTGATCATGGTATTGGTACGAATAAACATTATCCAATACCCATTCATCTTCAGAAATGTTATCAGGATTTAAATATTGCTAAAAACGAATTACCTGCTGCAGAAAATATTAGTGTTACACAGCTTAGCATTCCTATTTATTACGGAATGAAAGAAAGTGAAGTTTCTTACGTCATTGATGCTTTAAATAAATATTAATGGAGAATAGTTATGTACTTGAGAAAGTTGGAACAAAAAGATGCTGTATATATGTTTGAATGGATGCACGATAAAGAAGTGACTAAGGATCTGGCTGCAGATTTTGAAAAGAAGCAGTTAAAAGATGCGGAAGAGTTTATAATTTCCGGCAGACAAGATTTAAAAAATATGCATCTGGCGATTGTATCCGATACAGACGAATACATGGGAACTGTCAGTTTGAAAAATATTGATAAGGATGCACAAAATGCTGAGTTTGCAATTATTGTTCGTAAATGTGCAATGGGAAAAGGTTATGCGTGGTATGCTATGATGGAGATTCTTAGAATCGCTTTTGAAGAATTAGAGTTGAACTGCGTTTATTGGTGCGTGTCAAAAAAGAATAAACGAGCAATTAAATTTTATGATAAACACGGTTTTCATGAAGCATTAGATATAGCAGATAGAATTAAAAAGAGGTATGAAGAAATAACAAATCTAAAATGGTATTCTGTTTTAAGCGGGGATGATTATCAAAATAAAATGCTTGAGCGAAAAACGATAGCCGGATGTAAAATTATCAGCATTAAAACAATACCAACTGTAGATGCAGGTGAATTGTCTTATTTTGAAACGATTCAGGATATACCATTTAATATAAAGAGAGTTTATTATATATCAAAAGTTCCAGAGGGAGTCCGAAGAGGATATCACGCTCATAAAAAACTTAAACAACTGCTTTTTTGCCCATATGGAAAAATTCAGTTAATTCTTGATGATGGTAATAGAAAAGAAGAGATTATTTTAAGTGATCCGTCTATAGGGATTTTAATAGAACAACCCGTATGGAGAGAGATGCTGTGGCTAGAGAAGGATTCAGTCCTTTGTGTCACAGCATCTGATTTTTATGATGAATCTGATTATATACGTGATTATCGGGAATTTCTTAAATTTAAACACTGTATAAAGAAATAAATTGTGAAGGTAAGAGCAATATGTTATTTTCATCATTATCATTTTTATTTTTCTTTTTTCCTCTGGTACTGATACTATATTACCTGGTTATTTATTGTATAGGACGTACTGCCGGCAATTTGATTTTGTTTTGTTCCAGCATATTTTTTTATGCATGGGGAGAACCTCAAAATGTTTTAATTCTGTTAGCTTCTATTTGTTTTAATTATAGCATTGTTAAATGTATTGAAAGAGGAGAAAGATTTAAAAAATATATTTATTCTTTTCTGTTACAGTGAATTTGGCAGTGCTTTTTATTTTTAAGTATTTGAATTTTACTTTAAATAATTTAAAAGCATTGGGATTTAATGAAAATATACAGATAAAAGAGATTTATTTGATGTAGTAAGTGATAAAAATGGGAGATTGTATTTTAAAAACAGCCCTGCTTATGCGGCTGTGGATAATGTGGCTGATAATATCGAGGCTTTATATCAATATACAAAAGAGCTGGACATTCCGTTTCTTTTTGTACAATGTCCTTATAAAAGCTATGCAGATGTAGAGGAGCTGCAAGGATATGGAACGGATAAAACAGAGGAAAATGAGGAGCTTTTAGTTGAAAAGTTAAATGAAAGAGGAGTTCCTGTCTGTGATTTGAGAGCATACTTTACGGATGAAGCCTATTATAAGACGGATCATCATTGGACTTGCGAGGCCGCTTTTCAAGCGAATAGTATAGTAATGAAATATTTATATGAAAAGTTTGAGATTTCATTTAAAGAGTATGATATGGAAAGGTTCCAGAGTATAGATCAATATAAACTGATAAATTATGAGTCTTCATTTTGGGGAAGTGTTGGGATCAGGGTAGGAGAGTATTACACTGAAAAGGAGAATTTTTCTATTATTATGCCTGCATTCTTTACAGATTTTAGTTATGAACATTTAATAAATGGAAAAAGAACAGGGTATTTTTCGGGTGATTTTTATGAGTGTTTTATTGATGAAAAGCGGCTGCTTGATAAAAATTATAAAAATAAATATATGGTTTTTTTAAGGGGAGGATATGTTGAGAATATTATAAAAAATAATGAAAGTAATAATGAGTTAAAAGCATTATTTATTTCACATTCATATGGCAGGCCGATGTCACAATATATGAGCTTATATTTTAGAGAAACCCGATATTTAGATCCGTCTCCAGGCAGATATAACAGTAGTTATATAGAGTATATTCAGAGTTATGCACCTGACGTTGTTGTGCTTATGTATAATGGAGAAATACCATTATAAATAACGGGTTTTAATAATAATGATTTTTATAAAAAATGAAATTATAATAAGGAGTTTGCTATGCTTTTTAATTCTTTCGCTTATATTCTTTTTTTACCGGTAGTATTTATTATATATTGGATATTACCCCATAAATATCGTTGGGGATTACTTCTTATCGCAAGCTACTATTTTTATATGAGCTGGAATCCCCAATATATAGTATTAATTTTGGGAACAACAGCTGTTTCTTATTTTGCAGCGTTGGCAATAGAAAGAGCAGAAATTAGAGGCACTGATAAACGTATATTTTTAATTGCGGCATCTGTTTTCTGCTTAGGAATTCTTTTCCTTTTTAAATATTTTAATTTTTTTATAAGCAGTTTATTTGAAGGTCTGAGAATATTTTCAATAAAATTAAGTCCGGTTACTTTAAATCTGATTTTACCTGTGGGAATTTCATTTTATACATTTCAAACATTAAGTTATGTTATTGATGTGTACCGTGGGGATATTAAAGCAGAGCATCATTTTGGATATTATGCAGCTTTTATTTCCTTTTTTCCACAATTGGTTGCCGGTCCCATTGAAAGAGCAGAAAATTTATTGCCTCAAATCAAAAGTGTAAAGAGATTTAATGGGACAGGGGCTATAGATGGATTAAAAATAATGCTTTGGGGATACTTTAAAAAAATTGTTGTAGCAGATACCTTAGCTATATATGTAAATCAAGTCTATGGAGAATTAAGAGGGTATGACGGATTAGCATTAATAATTACTATTTTTTTCTTTAGTTTACAAATTTATTGTGATTTTTCCGGATATTCAAGTATTGCTATCGGTACAGCAAAACTTATGGGAATCGATTTAATGACAAATTTTTCGGCACCATATTTTTCGAATTCGATTCGAGAATTTTGGAAGAGATGGCATATCTCCCTGTCCACCTGGTTTAGAGATTATGTCTATATCCCTTTAGGGGGAAATAGATGTTCTGCTTTAAAACAGAACAGAAATCTTATTATTACGTTTCTTGTCAGCGGCATGTGGCATGGTGCAGATTTGACGTTCTTAATATGGGGCGGGCTCCATGGATGTGCACAAATTATTGAAAATATATTTTATAAATCAATAAAGAAAATAAAACAGTGGAGAATAGGGAGATATTTGTCATGGCTTTTTGTCTTTGGCTTTTGTAATGTGACATGGGTATTTTTTCGGGCTGACAATTTGGATGATGCAGTATATGTGCTGACTAATATTTTAAATGGAATTACTATGCCGGCGGCATATATACAAAAAGGCTATATGGCACTGGATATAAACGGTTTTAGGCTATTATACCTGGGAATGCTCATTTTGATTCTCGCAGTAATAGATTTTGTTACATATAAAAAAGGGGAATTGAAGTTGATTTGTTTGAAAAATAAGGGAATTGAATGGGGAATTTATATTGTATTAGGTGTATTTATTGTTTTGTTTGCACAGAAAGGAGTAGCAGCTGAATTTGTATATTTTCAGTTTTAATTGATATGAGAAGATTTATTTTTAAAGTATCGATTTACATTTTGTGTGTTGGTTTTTTGATAATAGGAATAAATGAATGGTATAAAGGAAAAGATTTAGACAAAGATTATACAAAAAAATTTGAAACGTTACCAGAGAATATTCAAGTGTGTAATTTTGGTTCCAGCCATGGCCTTTATGGATTTTGTTATGAAGATTATGAGAAACAATATTCATGTTTCAATTTTGGACTTGAATCACAAATGCTTTCATATGATTTAAGAATTCTTGAATATTATAAGGATAACATTCAAGAGGGGGCCGTTGTATTTATTCCGGTTTCTTACTTTTCATTATTTGGCCAGAAAGAGGAAGAGGCGCAGGATTTTGGATCAAAAAATAAAAGATATTATAAAATTTTGCCGCCGGAGTTAATTAAAAACTATGAATTAGACACAGATATATATGTAAGATATTTCCCGGTTACTTCTGCTTATGAAGAGGTTTTTCAAGCGATTGTCAAAAAAGCAGATCATAGCGAATGGGAAAGAAAGGCATCTGACATTGATTTGGAGAAAAATGTATCTGCTTCATCAGAGAGACATATTATTACAAACAAATTTGATGAAGACGGAAACAGGATCTTTAATCAAGAAGAAGCAGATGCATTGGTTCAGATGATTGAGGAATGTAAAGCTCTTGGGGCCAGGCCTGTTTTATTAATAACTCCATTTTTATCAGAATATTTGGAAGCAGTAGAAATGAGAGATGCTGATTTTTATAAAGATTTTTATCAGGCGATAGATGAAGTTATCAAAAGTACAGGTGTAGAATTTTATGATTATTCTTTTGATAAACGTTTTACGGATAACTATGATTTATTTATGAATGGAGATCATTTAAATAAAGAAGGGGCAAAAAAATTTGTTGATGTCCTGATGAAGGAGGTGCTAATTTAATAAGTAAATCAGATCAACACTGTTGAGAGTCCTAAAGTCTACGGAAATCAATATGCAATGGCTATCCGAAACTGAAAAGGGGATGCGTTCATATCTAAACACATCCCCTGGCTTTTTACCAATACTGTTTTACTGCTTCACTGGATTCGCTTTCAGATAAATGAAATTTTTCTGCAATCCGTTTTATTGTGTCTGCTAAAGATACCTCTAAGTCTTTGTACGCCTCTACCGCACCCTTAATCTCGCTTTCTTCCCACATTTGCTGAATCGCCAAACACATATTCACATCTCTTTCCCTTCGGGATATTTCAACTTGGATCCCGTAACAACATTTATTACTTCAGCTGCCTGTCTTTCCATGCTTTGGAACGTTATGTCTTCTTTTACAACCGTATTCAGAGTTTTCTTATCCTTGGAATACTTAATGTATAGCATCACTTCCCGTAGGTTCGAATGGAATTCATTGATTTCATTATCCGGCATCTCCTTAGGGGCAGTCAAGTTCACCTGGATCACGTGGCTTGCTGCTTTCCACGGGGTGGGGAAATAGCCTGGTTTATTTTCCCTTTTAAGATTCTCGCCTTTCGTTCGCACAGATGATCAAGGCAGGGGATGCGGTGGAGATGGATTACATCATCCGGCGGCATAAAAGAAAGGAGCAAATCAGTAATGGCGAACATCCAGGCGAGAAGGAATAAGGACGGGTTTTTAGTGACAGGATGCTGCCGGATCAGACTATGGAGCTGCTGGCGGAGTATTATAGGTGGTATTTCTGTTTGAAATTCTCTCAACACTGTTGAGAGTTTTGATTTTCATCTGCTGCATCATATAATTCTTCAAGCTTTTTTTGTAAAATTTCTTTGCTGATGAGTTTAGTACGGTATTCAGAAATCATGGTGGAACTCATATTGCGGCTCAACGCATATTCAACAATATCTTCGTCCTTGCTCTTGCAGAGGATGATGCCAACGCTGGGATTTTCATGGGGTTTCTTGATGTCGCGATCCAGGGCTTCTAAATAAAATTCCATTTTCCCAAGATATTCGGGCTTGAAATCATCAATTTTTAAATCAATGGCAACAAGGCACTGTAACTCACGGTGATAAAAGAGAAGGTCAACGAAGTAGTCGCTTTTGCCTACCTGTAAATGGAATTCTTCACCCATGAAAATAAAATCACGGCCAACTTCCAAAAGGAATTGCTTCATATTTTTTAAGATGGCCTGTTTTAAATCAAATTCTTTATATGGTTCTGGAAGATTTAAAAATTCCAACATATAAAGATCCCGAATCATACCCGTGGTTTCTGTGTGGTCAATGCCAGATGGGGCTTTTCCATCAGAGAGAAGAAGCCTTTCATAATAACCGCTGTCAATCTGGCGTTCCAGTTCGCGGGCCTTATATTTTTCTTTAGAAGCCAGCTTTAGATAGAATTTCTTTTCGTCATCTGTTTTCGTTTTTGACATAATGTGGAGATTGTTAGACCATGTATTTGCTTTTAGCAACGCACTGAATTCCGGCTTAGATTGCATTTCTATTGCCTTATATTATATCCAGAAAAGACAGCCTTGTATAGTAGGAATCTTTGAGTGGCCATAGTTCCTAAATTGCAAAAGTAAATTCTACTCCTTGTTTCTTTAATAGAACTTACCTATGCACAGGTTGAATTTAATCCTGCATATATTTTATGATGTCTTTGTTACTGACAGCAGTGG
>JAETRQ010000042.1 GCA_021770095.1 Eubacteriaceae bacterium
GACGGCAACCTCATTGCAGAATATACCTACGACGAATGGGGTAAATTATTAGCAATTACACCTGCGGAAGAGGATAATGCTGAACAGTTAACGATTGCAGAAACAAATCCCCTGCGTTATAGAGGATATTATTACGATAATGAAACAGGATTGTACTATCTGCAAAGCCGTTACTACAATCCTGAAATTGGCAGGTTTATATCATCTGATAGTTTTGATTATATCAATACTTCATCCAATTTTAATCTTAACGGATACATCTATTGTCTCAATTGTCCCACCGCATATATTGATATTAACGGAGAGACACCAGAACTCGCAATCAATTGGGCGGCATTACTTGACTTTGGTCTGAAGATTAAGAACAAACTGGTTGAAAAATATCATAAACTAGCCGATGAATATAATAATTTAGCAGACAAAGCAACAACCGCCTTCAATAATGTTACAAACTTCTTTGTAACATTACCTGACAGAATTTCTGATTGGGTTAATAATGGTATAAGTAAAATAAAAACCAATATCAATGAATTAAATAATAAAATAACAAATACTTATAAACAACTTGCTGCACGTCTTCAGAATATTGATACAGACATTTCACGTGCAATACTTGAATTAATATCCCATCAAATCCAGTCATCTAATAAAGATAATTCCGAATCATCTTCAGTACTGGCTATGAGAAAAGCTAAAAGTGACAACGGTTCTTCATCAAATAATGCAGCAATGGCAATATTTCAAGGATTGTTTGGCGGAATAGTATTAGATTTCTTTAATGATATTTTAGAGTTTTTTGGTTCAAGTTTAGAGAGTCTGAGTAATATGTTTAGCAAGGTAAATCTTTCGGGATTGTTTGAAGAACTTATGTATACAGGAATAGCAATTTTTACTGTGGGAACGAATGAACTTAAAGACACGTTTGATATAAAACAACTTTTTGTTGGTGGTTCGCAAAAATTTTTTGATCGTCTTGTTGATGAAACAGATGCTATTGAAGATTTTGAATCATATTCAAAAGGGCTTGCTTTTTCTAGATTCTTATCAATATTTGGTAGTATTATTTCTTTAACGGAAGGAATAGATAATGCAGATAATGGAGTGCTTTCAAAAAACTGTAATATAATATTAGCATTAATTTCTTTTATAGTTGATATTGCATCTATGTTTATAACCATACCTGTTGTTGACGATTTAGTGGCTTCTGCAGGCAGAACGATTCCAAAAATAACAGCACTTAGAATTGGGGGATATGTAATATGCTAGATGAAAATAATAACATTAAAATATATGAATTTGATTTTGGCAATTCATTTAAAAAATTCATATCATATTTTATGTATTGCTTTGTGAATGCAAACATCGTATTTTATTTATCTTTAGGAATGATGGGTATATCAGCCTCTTTAAAAAATAATATAGATAATTTGTTGATTAATCGAGTATTGGCAGGTATCATTTTAACAATTATTGTTGCGGCTATTGTTTTTTTATTTATATTAACCTGTCGTCGAAGAAGAGTTATATTAACGGATTATGGAATTGATATACAACGTAATTCTTTGCCGTCACTTTACCATCTCAATCGAGGATTTAATGACTATATTTTGTATTCTGACATTGCCTACTGCGAATTCAATGAGTTATATGCACATAGAAAATACCGGGGAATAAAAGATATGGTGTTACCATTTGTAACATTCAATAATTACAGTGTAGTTAAGATTAAAGATAAATATAATGAGGTTTATCAAATTCCTGTTAAAAATGCAGAGGATTTTGTCCGTGAAGTAAATGAACGAGTAGATATAGCAATTCAAAAGAAAAACAGCAACATTAAAGAGCAGTAAAAATGTTAAAATAGGGGTGAAAATCTCACCCCTATACGTTTGAACACTTTGTCGAATAATGTCAAATAGAAATACCATTTAAGCACAGTCAAAACAGGAGACAGCGTCACTGCGAATATACATATGATAATGACGGGAATATCCTATCCGACGAACGCAATGCGTATACATATGATTCTTACGGTCAACTGCTTTCTGTATCAGGTGAAAACAATTCGTCATACACATATGATGACAGGGGCAATATGCTCACGAAAACCGTTGACGGTGCATTAACAACATATGG
>JAETRQ010000043.1 GCA_021770095.1 Eubacteriaceae bacterium
TTGTTTGTGGAGCATAAAGGACTGGTTCTGACCCGTTCCCAGATACTTGACGATTTATGGGGCGACAGCCATCCTATTATTGACAGGACAGTAGATACTTATATAAAAAACCTGCGAAAAAAACTGCATCTTGACTGCATTGTTACTGTAAAAGGAATTGGATATAAATATGAGGTGGACTAATATGGCACGAATAAAAATATTTCCTAAGACATTTTTATATACATTGAGTGTCTTGATATTTATTGTAATAACTGCACATGGCATCATGTATGTTCTTGCCCCACAAATATCTTTAGGACTTGTTGGCGAGAAAGGAATGGAACTGGACGGATTTTTAGTCAGTACGGACGTAGATGCCTCACAGTTTGTAACATTTACGATAAAACGTGCCCTGCCTGTTTCTGTTTCCTGTTGTATCGTGATTGCCATTGTCTGTGCTGCACTTTTTTCCAGAAGCATGACGCGAAATATTTGTCACTTATCAGAAACAGCGCAGCGCATGACAAAAATGGATAAGTCTGCGATATGTTCTGTTACTTCGGGAGATGAAATTGAAGATTTGGCAGGAAATATCAATAGTCTTTACAGGAGTTTGCTGAAAGCAATCCATAATCTTGAATTAGAAAAAAAGTATGTGCAGGAAAGCGAGAAATTGAAAATAGATTTTTTGCGTGCAGCTTCCCACGAATTAAAAACGCCTGTTACTGCTTTAAACGCCATTCTTGAAAATATGATACTTGGAGTAGGAAAATATCAAGACTATGACGTATATCTGCCAGAGTGCAAAGAAATAACAGAACAGCTTTCCGAGATGATACATGAAATTTTAGAAACATCCAAAATGAATATCATAAATGAAGAAAAACCGACCGAAATAAATTTGCCAGAACTGCTCACAAACCTTTGTGAGCCATATAAACTGATTGCCGTTGCAAACGAGATAAATTTTTCTGTCTGCCTGCCACAGCATTTTACAGTCAGTATACCCATTTCCTTATTTGAAAAGGCAGTTTCTAATATTCTTGCAAATGCAGTTGCATATACAGAAAGCGGGAAGCTGATTTCTGTTTCTATGGATGGCAGAAATCTTGTTGTTGAAAATGAATGTGTCCCTGTTCGGCAATCCGAAATCCCCCAGTTGTTTGAGCCATTTTACCGTCTTGATTATGCAAGAAGCAGAGAGCAAGGAGGAAATGGCTTAGGCTTGTATATTGTGGACACTATTTTTTCTGCACTTTCTATTCCATATACGTTTCAAGCGAAAGACAATCCGCAAAGAATGTGTTTTACTATATATTTATGATGAAAAACCCTCCGATGTTTCGGGGGATTTTTTTCTTCCGTTTATTTTTCACAGATATTCCATATACGTTCCATATAGGAATGTTATTTTAATATTGTGTTCAAAAAATAAAAAACGGAGGTATCAAAATGAATTTTTTAAAACGGGCAATGTTATATGTTACTCGAAAAAAAGGGAAAAGCATAGTGCTTTTTTGTATATTGCTTATTATGGCAACCTTTGTCTTGTCGGGATTGTCTATCGGGAAAGCTACAAAACAAGCACAGCAAAATCTGCGTCAAAGCCTTGGCGGTTCTTTTCATGTCTGGACGGACTACACAGATAATAACCCCTATCTGCATAAAGAATCGGACGAGGATGAAAGTGGAGGGACTGGATATATCATGTATTCCACAGAGCAGTTATCCTCTGATATGGTGAAAAATATCCGTGATATAGCAGGAGTGAAATATTGCGATGCATTTGATGAAACATTATTGGATTTTGAACAGTTGTCTTTTTTCAAGGGGACAATTCCTTTGGAGGAAGAATTAGGGAATAGCACGACTACGGTAAGTCTATGGCGTTCCGAAGAACACAATTTGTTTACAAATGGCGTTGTCAAACTAACGGAAGGCAGGCATATTACAGAAAAAGATACGGGGAAAGCAATTATTTGTAA
>JAETRQ010000044.1 GCA_021770095.1 Eubacteriaceae bacterium
CCTGTCTTTGGTATCAGACATTAAAAAATGGCGTTAGTTTATAATAAATCAGCAGAATTATCGTGTTTTATTTACGGTAATTCTGCTGATTTTTGTATCTATATTTTCCTTTTGAGAATGGATTTGATCTGTGTTTCCGTTAAAAAATAATTTGTCAATGGAAGTTTCAATTTCGCAGCCAGTTCCTCAATGAAATCCGTTGATTTTGTCGTGTTAATATATTTTGTTTCGCCTTTTGTAACTTTAAAATCTTTTATGAACTGAAAAATATCAGAAGTCGAATATTCATTTCCCAGCACCTTGAACTGAAAGAGTCTTTCTAACAGCACCGTCAGATAACAGATTAAGAAATGTCCTTTTATGGTCTCTTCTTTCTGCAGGAATACCGGACGTGCATCCAGGTCCGATTTCATGATCTTAAAGGATTCCTCGATCCTCCACAGATTATGATATGTATTGTAAATGTCTGTGTCTTTCATTTCCGTTTCCGATGTCACCAAAAGATTATAGCCGGCAAATTTCAGATCTTTATCAATCGCTTCCTGATTGATGGAGGCAGAGGCTTTGTTTCCATTTTTATCTGTGAAATTGACATACTTCCCGGCTTCTCCGTATTCCGCTTTTTTTGCCTGGGAAGCGGTCAGCGACTTTGCCTTTTCGACCATCCGGTTAATCTCGTATCTTTTTTTGGATGCCAGAGAAGGGTTGTAGGTAAGGAGACGTTTTTCATGCAGCCTTATGGTGTGCTCTCTGCCTTCGTGTTCTACTTTGTAAGGAAACTCATCAATGCAGGATTTGTAACGGTATAAGAGCTTCCCATGTTTATCTTTTACGTCGGTAAACCCGTCTTCCAGCAATACCCATGTTTTTTCTGTCCCGGGGAGGTTTTTAACGGCTTTTGAGAAAAGATAGCCATCCCCGTTTTTTCTGGAAAAGGCAATGTTCTGAGCGCAGTTAAGCCCTTTGTCCGCCACATGTATGGTCTTTCCGGCAACATTATTCTGAGATTTCAACTGGTCTATTACATTTCTTAAGATAGGCTTTTCCGACTCGTTACCAGGATACATTTTCATACCAATGGGGATCTGGCGGCTGTCCAGAAGCAGTCCGAGGCCTACAATGGGTTCTTTTTTGTTTTCCTTGCTTGGCCCCTTGCGGCGGAAATCATCCTCCCTGTCGATTTCAAAGTAAAAGTTGGTGCAGTCAAAGTAGGTTTTCGAGGTGTCCAATCCAAAAACCTTGTTTGTCTGAACGGTAAATATTTCAACAAATTTTTCATAGTCGTTTCCCAGGAAAGAGAGGCCGTCCAGAAGCTGGTCATAGGAGCAGTGTATGGTGTCATACAGATTGGGAAGGACCTCATGGAAGGTTTTGTATTTGCTGCAGGGGAGAACAGCCCTGGCATAAATCAGGGAAGAGAGCAGTTCATAAAGGTCATAGCCGAAATCATTTGTCAGCTTAAAATAATCAACATATTTTTTAACCTGCATTTTTTCAAGTATGGACTTAAGGGGGAAATAGCCAAGATATCGAATGGGAGAAACATCCGATATTTTGCGGATTCCGGCAGCCGCCTTTTCCTGATTAAGGGAATCGACTTCTTTTTGGAAATAAGATATGGGATCGGGAATGCCTTTTTCCATCCAGGTTTCAACAGAGCCGAGAGACTTATAACATTTATGGGCAGTTCCCTTTTTTTCATGACTGTAAAAGCTTTCGTCAATTGATAGATAAGTTCTTCCTTTTAGTTTGGTTTTCTTCAAATAAAAAGCCATGAGACACCCTCCTTTATATAACGCCACTAACGCCATTATTATAACACATAAAAAATAAAATTTCAAGTATTTTGGACAATAAAAAAAGCCTTATTTTAAGGCGGTTTCAAGGAGTAATATATAAAATTTGCTTCCAAAGAATATGGTGTTAACTTCTAAAGACGGGAAGTCAACCGTAGTATCTGGCAAAAGTAGCTTTCCTCCATTATTGAATTTTTCAAACAGATTTTTATAATCCATTCTCAGCACTTCCTTTCAAATTTTATTGACAGTGTTCCTGCCTGCTTATATCATAATAATAAGCACAAAATTTGAATTGTAAAAAATTGCGGAATAAAAGCTATGAAACAAACCCAAGATTATCCAGCAATTTTCCTATATTCTCACCTAACGCCATTTTTACGGTTGTCTGGTTAGGGCTTATAAATTCTATAAGCTGTCTATACAAATATGGTTCTCCATAGGGAGCATCAGAACTATACAAGCATTTTTCTGGCAGCTCAACTAATGCCATTTTTGTTGCAATAGAAACAAAAGCGGTTGAAAGGTCTAAATAAACATTATTATGTTCTTTTGCGAATTTAATTACGTCTATCCAATTTGAGCCGCCTAAATGTCCGAAAATAACAGGTATTTCTGAATACTTCTCACATAATGCCATTAGCTGTCTAATGCCGTCTAGTGTAACTGGATGAAACGTATGTACCCAGACAGGATATAACCGTGTATTCTGGATTGCTTGAAATACTGTGTCTAATTCCATAATCTGTTGTTCATTGCCTGGGGTAAACTCACCTATGCCGCATAAAGAATGGGCTGTGATTTGCGTTTCTATCCATTCCTGTGTTTCCTCTAAACTTAATCCCAATGGAACAGAACCAAAGCCCAAAAAGCGGTCTGGCTTGTTTTTGATGGCTTCTGTAACCTCTAAAATATTTCTTTTCAATCGTCGGATATTATCTTCTTTACTGTTAGCTCCTGCAAGAACTTTATATAATGTGTCCATCTCCGATTCAAGCTCACTTAAGTTATTTGCTTTTTCTGGATGCGGAGCAGAACAGAAAAGAACTGTCTTATCCACACCTGCAGCATCCATTTTTTCCAACTGTGTTTTTGTCGGGAACATGATGTGTTCGTGATAAAGGAAATACATTGAACCATACGGGATTTTGTGGTATTATGAATATGGAAAAATTTATGTATAAGGCAGGTGACATTATTGATGGAACATAATGTGGAAATTTCAGAAAATATACAGCAGGAATCTGTTCCTGTAATGAAACGTACTATTAAAGACAGCGTTTTTACAAACCTTTTTAAAGATAAAAAGTATTTGATACAGTTATATCAGGCACTTCACCCGGATGATG
>JAETRQ010000045.1 GCA_021770095.1 Eubacteriaceae bacterium
CACTATAACAAAAACTCTCTGCCTCACAGAGGAGGAGAGAGCTATAGCGTACCTCATTGATACTGATGACTGGTTAGAGTTATGATTTGGGTGACGCAATGATAAAGTCAGGAAACATAAGTTTATTTTTTCATGCCAAGAATTTGTTTCCGCCTGATTCTGCTTAAATTGTTTGCCGAAATAAATGACGAAGATACTTCCGGTTATGGAAGTATGATTAAAAACTAAAAAAATTTCATTAAAAAAAACCTTGTTGAAACAACAAGGTTTTTTTTATTCTTCCGGAAATACCGGAATGTAGCGCGGAAACATGATGAAGTCATGTCCTTTGTTGTAAACGCTTAGCCAATTTACATAGAGCTCTCCGTAAGGATTATCCTTCTCGGGATCAGGCACTATTTTAAATTCTTTGGCGTATTCGGTAAACCGTGTTATCTCTTTGGCTTGCAATATGGTCAAAAATCTTCCGTTTGATAGTCCAAAGCTGGCTCCGACCAAAACATTCTGGTCTATAAATCTTTTTTTGACAATATCATAGAGGGCTTTGCCGTCATAGTGATAAATCGCTTTGTCAACATGCATTGTGATATCACTACCGTCCGGTTTCGCGGCACGAACAATAATCTTACTGCCGCCGTTGCCGTCTTCTTCACAATCAATTTGCGGCTTTTCTCCGTAGCATTTCATTATGACAAGACTGTCCTTTTTCGGCTTTAGACCGTTGCCTTCCGGATAGACAAATTGTGCGTAGTTGTTCTTATTGACCGGTTCTACGTTATTCGTCGGTTCATGAAGCGGAACCCAGAATTTTTGTACAACTTTGAGGTCTTCAAAGAACGTTATCAGTTGAACGTACGGAATGTCGTGTATCCTCTTGGTTACCACCTTTCCGGCATCATTGGTTAAAAAGTACTTCATTCTCATGGTTTCAAACGCTGTGTAACGGCTGACGATTATCATGAGAATTTTGTTGTTGGCTTTTTTTATCGCTAATCCTCTTACCGATTCTGAAGCCTTATAAGTTTCTATCGGTACCCCGTAGGGCGAGGCTAAGGTGCTTTCGAGAACATCAAAGGGTTTTAGCTTGTATTGCTGTCGTGAATCATCAACCCAATATACTTTATCCGTGTATTTATCAATGTCGTATTTTTCACGAAAATTGATGCTTTTGAGACCCCAATAGCTCTGATAGGTAAAGCGGCTGCCTCCCGTTAAATTGTTTTTGAAGTACATATCCCCGATGTGTGCCGTCGGGTAAACCAATAATTCATCCTCTGTAATTTCTATCGCCTCTGTAATTTCTGCCAGCGGCGATACGGAGGTTCCCTCGTTTCCTTCATTTCCTTTGTTCTGATTGTTGCAACTTGCAAAAATCAGAATTGCCAAAAATACAATGCTCAAAATAATACTTAACTTTTTCATAATGCTTAAAATTTAGTGATTAATAACTCAAGTTTCGGATTTAGAATATTTCGATGAGAAGTAAATAAAAAAGGCTTTGAGAATTTCTGTATATAACAGAAATTGAGTAAATTAGTAGCTCCCAAACGACTAATTCCACATCTCAAAGCCATGAGCAAATATACTAATATTCCGTCAGAACTCAAGAATTTTTTCAGTGAAAAACGAAAAAGTTCCATCATGGATATGTTTTCCACCCTTCTTGTCTCCCTCCGTTTTGACAACCGCAGTCTGGGCGGTAATAAAAGGAGCAACTGCCAACAGACCAATCTACAGGTATTCCAACTTATCGTACTGATGCCATTCTTTGCCATAAAAGGTTTCTCACATTATAAAAACTCCATACTCAATCGTATGTTTGGCGGCAGAAAGGATGTGT
>JAETRQ010000022.1 GCA_021770095.1 Eubacteriaceae bacterium
GTATTTATTACGATGAGGGTCCACCCGTTCCCTTCCCGAACACGGTAGTTAAGCTCATTCGTGCCGAAAATACTTGGCGGGCTGCCGCCTGGGAAAATAGGTCTATGCCGACATTTAAACCTCGTACTTAATGTACGAGGTTTTTCTTTTTTTTATTTCCAAAATTATGTTATACTCTAATTGCAGATGATTTTATGCAATATTTTGAGTTTAAATATGAAAATAAATTTCCTTATTTTTTTCGAACAACCGTATATTTTATTTTAAATTTATTTGTTGTTGCCTTACTTTGCTATCTGCTATTGATTATACCGATTGTTCTTTCAGCCGGCAATACTCTGCTTCTTTATTTTCTATTTTCTTTGCCGATTATTTTCGGTGTGACTTTTGCTATATATAATGCTTCCAAGTTGCAGGGGATATTTTTGTATAAAGATTATATTGAAGTTGTTGGTCAGAATTTTAGGAAACTTAAAATTTCTTATAACCAGATCAATCTTATTCGCAGACATGGGAAAATTTATTTATCAGATAGACGTGAGCTATATGGTTATGGTGAACAATCCTATTTAATATCTTATGGCACTTTTTCCTCATTTGTAATATGTTTGGAAAATTATGATGAATTGTTTGCTACACTAAAAAATAAAAATCCTGATATAAAATTCTTTTTGTAGAGGATTAAGAGGTCTGTTATGAAACGAATACTTGTAATTGGCGGCAATGGTTCAGGTAAAACAACTTTTGCCAGACTATTAAGTAAGAAATTAAATGTTCCGTTAATTCATCTTGATAAAATATCTCGTACTGACAATTGGCAAAGGGTAGATTCAGACATTTTTTATAATCGGCTAAATGAAATATTTTCAACAGATAGTTGGATAATTGATGGTAATGATATACACACTTTGCCTGTTCGCTTAAAAGAATGTGATACTGTATTTTATTTTGATTTTAATACAGTTGCTTGTTTAATTGGAGTGATTAAAAGAACGATAAAATATTATGGTAAACACCGTGATGATGTTGGTGGCGAAAATAATATTGAAAAATTTGATAAAAGTAAAATTGCTTTTTTTTAATCAGTTGTGAATTTTAATAAGTGTAACAGAAAACTTCTTTATCATATGTTAAATGAAAATTCTGATATTAATACAATTATTTTCAAAAATCGAAAACAAGTCAAATATTATCTTAATAATATAGATTTTTAAAATAATATTGCTTTACTTTTTTCAATTTGTGTAGTATTATTATATTATTCGGTTTGAACCGATTACAACAAGATATACCTGTTCCCATTCCGAACACAGAAGTTAAACTCTTGCATATGCAGGAGTTATTTTTTTTGGAGGATTTTATGAGACAGAATATTTATGACAATTTGGAGTTTTTTAATGCCTATAAAATGTTAAGGGAAACAGATGATAATTACAATGATCTTCTTGAACAACCTGCTATGAAAAGGTTATTGCCTGATTTAACGGATAAAAGAGTTCTTGATTTAGGGTGCGGTTTTGGTAATAATTGCATGGATTTCATCAAGCGTGGTGCGAAAAATGTGACGGGTGTTGATATTTCACAAAGAATGCTGCGTGCTGCAAAGCATAATCATTCACACGGCGGAATTACATATATCCATTTGCCTTTGGAAGACTTGCATATACTTGACGGAGAGTATGATTTTATTTACAGTTCTTTATGTTTTCATTATATAGAAGATTTTGATAAACTTATTTCCGATATATATCATTTAACCTCAAATGGCGGTACTTTGCTGTTTTCTCAGGAACATCCGATAGCAACTGCATCTTCGGACTCAGCAGGTCATTATCTCAGTAATACCGATGGTTTACCTTTTGCATATTGTATGAATGACTATCAGTATGAAGGTGTCAGAAGCATTGATTGGTTTGTTGATGGTGTCATAAAATATCACCGTACAATGTCGACAGTAATGAATACACTTTGTGATAATGGGTTTATTATCCAAAGTGTTGTTGAGCCTGTTCCTGACAAATTAGCTTTAGAAAAAAGAAACAGTTTATCCAAAGAATTTATTAAACCTTGCTTTCTTATAATTAAAGCTAAAAAAATATAATATGAGGAGAATATTGTAATGTTTAAATATAAAAAAGTTGTCGTTATAGGATGCTCCGGTGCAGGGAAAAGCACTTTTTCACGCAAATTGGCTAAGGTTACCCATCTTCCGCTTGTCTATTTGGATATGCTGTATTGGAATGCTGATTGTACACATATCACCAGAGCGGAATTCTTGGATAAGCAAAAAAAGATTTTATTGTCCGACTCTTGGATACTGGACGGTAATTTCAGAAATACACTTGAATATCGTATCAAAGCGGCGGACGTAATCTTTTTCTTTGACCTGCCTGTTGATGTTTGTATCAAAGGTGTATTAACACGCGGCAGACGGGAAGATATGCCTTGTGATTTGCCGCCGGATGAGGAACTGATTGCATACATTAAAAATTATGAAACCGACTGCAAGCCGATTGTGTTGAATTTATTTCAAAAATATCCGAATAAAAAGGTTATTACTTTTTATTCGCACACAGATGCAGATGTTTATATTGACAAATTAATCAGAGAGGAGAGTATTTATGGATTTGACAATAAAAATGAATGATGGATATTTTAATTACAGAGTTGCTGCTGTGATCATTCATAATAATAAATTACTTGTAATGTACAATCAAGAGACAGATACTTATTATTTACCCGGTGGCAGAGTTAAATTACACGAGAGTTCGCAAACTGCGTTAAAGCGTGAGCTCAAAGAAGAATTATCTATTAATATAAATCATTTCAGACCATTGTGGTTTAATGAAAACTTTTTCATTGAAGAGAGTATCGGAGAAAAATTTCATGAGTTAGGTGTTTACTATTTGGTTGATATAAAAGATACCGAATTCAATCATTTTGAAAATGCATTTATTTTAAAAGAGAACGGCAGAATAAATCATTTTAAGTGGATTGCATTTGAGAATTTAGAAGATCAAATCGTATATCCTTTGTTTTTGAAAGACAGAATATCCAGTTTGCCTGCGCAGTTAGAAATGATAACAGAATACGAATATTGATGTTGACAAATCTTTTTGTATCTGTTATTATGAAAAAAATCGAGGTAATCAATATGTTTAATTTAGTTTCAAAGCTTCAGAGACCTATGCAGCCTATGTATTATTCATGGGCTTATTCGGCATGTGTTCATCGGAGTTTTGGAATTTAAAATAAAGCATGTATTCATAATTATTTTAAGCACTGATGAACTTAATTGTTTGTCAGTGCTTTATTTTTTTGGAGGTTGTCATGATTTATTTACATAAAATTATGGATTGTTCATATGATTTGATGTTATTGCAGAAAAAGATTTTTCTACCCATTTATTTAAAATATTTTGATAAGCACAATCCAATATTTGAATCAAGAAAAATTATGCAATACAGATTAAGAAATAAAAATACAAAAGCATATTATGTCGTTTATGAAGAAAAGAAAGAGTCTTTTAAAACAGTTGGATACGTCATTCTTCGTTTCAACAACAATATTGCAACTATCGGCAGGATAGGAATATTAAACAAATATCAGAATAAAGGCATAGGCACGCTGGTTATTGAAGAATTGGAAAAAAGATTTTCAAATTATAAAATTTGGCAGCTTGATACAATCAAAGAAGAAAAAAGAAATTGTCATTTGTACGAAAAACTGGGTTACATTCCAACAGGGGAAGAGCGTAAGATTAATAAACGGATGACAATTTTAAATTATGAAAAGAGGTTGGAGCGATTATGAAAGAAGTCATAAATTATTATAACACTTATGACGAAGATAGAAGATTGACAAGAAAAAGCCGATTGCCTGAATATCTGATTACCATGAAATATATTAAGAAATATCTTAAACCAAATTCTAAAATACTTGAAATTGGTGCAGGTACAGGCAGATATTCCATTGCTCTTGCGGATATGGGATATGAAATTGATGCAGTTGAACTTGTTCCTCATAATATTGAGATTATGCAAAAGAAAGTAAAATCTGAGCATAGAATCAATATTTATCAAGGTAATGCATGTGATTTATCTTTTGTTGAAAGTGAGTCATATGATATTGTTTTACTCCTTGGTCCTATGTATCATTTGTTCAATAATGAAGATAAACATAAAGCAATTTGTGAAGCAATACGTGCAGCAAAAAAAGATGCAGTTATCTTTGCATCTTATTGTAATAATGATACTTGTATGTACAAAATGTTTGCAAAACATAAAATGCTTAAACTCATTGATGACGGTTTGGTTGATGAATCATTTCACGCAAAATCAATACCAAATATGATATTTGAATTATACAGGAAGTCCGACATTGATAATTTGATGAAAGACTATAATGTAACAAGACTGCATTTTGTCGGCGTTGATATGCTTTCCTACATATTTGATAATAAATTTGACGGTTTGAAAAAACGTGAGTTTGAAGTGTATATGGAATTTTTGGAATCCATCTGTGAGCGTGAAGATTTGGTTGGTTTTTCCATTCACATGCTCGATATTTTCAAAAAAGATTAATCTATTGATTTTATACATCAAGTGAGATGAGGTAAAAGTGAAGGTATTATTTTTAATAGGCGATGCTACTGTTAAAATTCTAATAAATTCCGATATGAACCGAACATATTTCTAAATTAAAAAATTTTGTATAATATAGAAAAGGGTGATTAAAATGAAAAGAAAAGAACCGATTTTGGAAACAGAGCGGCTTATATTGCGCCCGCTGACTGTTGAAGATGCTGAAGATGTTTTCGCTTGGGCAAGTGATGAACGTGTTACCGAGTATATGGCATATCCGACCCATAAAAGTATATCTGACACAAAGCAATGGCTGGCATATGCACAGCAGGATGAGAAGGAATATAACTGGGGATTTGTTTTGAAAAAAGAAAATAAATTGATAGGTTCAGGTTCAATCGGTCCGGATAATTATATGGAAGGGTATTGGGGATTTGGATATAACATTCACTATGATTTCTGGAATAAAGGATATACGACTGAGGCTATGAGAGCGATAATTACGTATGCTCATGATGAACTCAGTGTAGCGCGATTTTGTGCCTGCCATGCTGCTGAAAATCCGGCGTCAGGCAGAGTGATGGAAAAATGCGGTTTGAAATTCCATCATAACGGAAAGTATTCAAAAGCAGATAAAAGCAAAATATTTGATGCAAAATATTATACAATGAAATATAAATAAATATTGCAGTTAATATTTGTTGACTTCACCAATCAATAGTACTATTATTAATAAATAATTATTGATTGAGGTACAATTACAGAATGAAGAATAATTTGCTTTCAGGTAATCCATTCAGGAGTATTGTTTTATTCGCTTTGCCGATTATGGGCAGTTCACTTTTTCAATACTGCTACAGTTTGGTTGATAATATAATAGTAGGCAGATTTGTTGGTACAGATGCTCTTGCTGCTGTAGGAAGTGTGGGATCCATCAATGGTTTTATTATAGGTACTGCACTTGGTTTGACATCAGGATTTACAATACCGGTAGCACAGTCCTTTGGTGCTGATGACAGGAAAAAGATGAATCAGTATGCCGGCAACAGTATCACTTTTTCATTTCTTATCGGTGTGGTTATATGTGTTGTCGCACATCTTCTTTCTATGCCTTTGCTGCGCCTGATAAACACTCCTGATAATATAATCAATATCTCTGCATCCTATATAAATATCATTTATTTTTCTATTCCCATACAAATGGCTCTGAACAATTTCAATTCTCTGGCAAGAGCAGTCGGGGAGAGTAAAAAACCGCTGTATTTTTTGATTGTGAGTGTTTGTATTAATCTTATTCTTGATTTTTTATTTGTCGGATATTTTGAATGGGGAGTAGTAGGTGCCGCTTGGGCAACCGCAATTTCTCAGTTGACAGCAACCGTATTATCTGCTGTTTATGTATTAAAGTATAATAAAGAATATAATATTACAAAGTCGGAATTAAAACTGAATTTAAAAGTATCACTCAGTCAGTTAAAGCTCGGTGTACCGCTTTCATTACAGTTTACGATTACATCCATCGGCTCAATGATTTTGCAGACTGCCGTTAATGGTTTTGGTTCAGATGTTATTGCTGGTTTTACTGCAGCCGGCAGGGTAGAGCAGGTGCTTAATATTCCGATGTCCGGTATGGGCGTTGCCAATATGACATTTGTATCTCAAAATTATGGTGCAAAGAATTTTGACAGAATTATTAAAACTGTAAGAAAAATTTTGATTCTCGATATTTTAATATCGCTTGTATGCAGTCTCGCTTTGATAACGGCAGGTCCGTCGGTTGTATCTTTGTTTATGACAGAATATAATGAAAATGTGATGCGTGCAGCAAAACATTATCTTTTTGCAATAGCAGAATGTTACAGTCTGGTTGCTGTTTTATTTGTTTTGAGGAATACCCTGCAGGGCCTCGGTTATACATATTCAAATATGATTGCAGGGGCGGGAGAATTTTTAGGCAGAATTGCTGTTGCCTTGATTTTTACACCTTTAATTGGTTTTGATGCGATATGTTATGCCGGTCCTGTTGCATGGCTACTTGCAGACATACCCCTATTTGTGATATACTTAAAAAAACAACAGCAATTTAAAAAACTTACTGTTAAAGGAGATTAGTTATGTTTTATTACATTGTACTCGCTGTCGGTGTTGTCGTTTCAATGATTTTCTGTTATCAGCGAAGACTGGGATTTAGTGTTAAAAATCTTCTGTTCAAGTCTGTATCAAGTCTGTGTTATCTTCTTACAGCCGTTTTTGCACTGATTCACAACAGCAGTGCTTATACATATGGCTCACTCATCATAATGGGCGGTGCACTTGGTCTGGTAGGTGATATACTTCTTGATTTAAAAGGTCTGTATCCTTCTGAAGAAAAAGTTTATCTCAAGGGCGGATTTATTTTCTTCCTTGTAGGTCATATTTTTTATACCCTTTCGCTGATTTATTCTGTTGGAATGAAATGGTACTGGGTGCTCCTCTCAGCAGTAGTATCCATTATAATTGGTATTGCTACTGTTCTTATGGCAAATGTCATGAAGGTACATTATGGCGCTTACAGAAAGATTGTTGCAGTCTATGTTGCCTTTCTTGCAATGACAACGGTAATTGCTGTTATCTCTGCTATACAGTCAGGTTTCCAGAAGGGATATTTATTAATGGCAATCGGCTCTGTTCTCTTCCTTCTTTCCGATGCAGTTCTTTCAAATACTTTCTTCGGAAGAGGCAAGGATAAGCCGCACCATCTCTTTATTAATCATTTTCTTTATTATGCAGGTCAGTATTTAATTGCTGCGTCCGTAATGTTTGTAAAATGAAAATAAAGTATTGACAGAATAACTTATTGGTGGTATTATATCAAAGTCGCAGGTTGATAGAGTCTATGGAATTTGTCACTGCGATTGATATGGGCCATTAGCTCAGTTGGTCAGAGCCACCGGCTCATAACCGGTCGGTCCGGGGTTCGAGTCCCTGATGGCCCACCATATCTAGGGGTATAGCTCAGTTGGTAGAGCAGCGGTCTCCAAAACCGCGTGCCGAGGGTTCAAGTCCTTCTGCCCCTGCCAAAAAAAGCACCGAATTTTCGGTGCTTTTTTCCTTTATTTACGCTGTTTTACGGCGATTTTACTTACTTTTCCCATATAGATAAAATTACGGCGCACGGTCTTTTCCGCACGCCGTCTTTTCATTTTCACACCGTTTTTTGTTCACTTTGTACCACACAATCCACTCAATTCGTTTGGTACATCATCAAAAAAGCATCAATCACAATTCAAATCCGTTTGTAACGCCCATCAGCATATCCGTGTTTCGCTTGACATAATACATTTCGGTTATCTCCGAAGTTGTGTGTCCGAGTAAGTCTGCCACCTGCCTTGGTGTTAACGCTTTTACCGTTCCGTCCTCAGCTCGCACTCCGGTTACAAGCTTTGTTGCGAAGGTGTGTCGCAAACTGTGTAAGCCTTTTTTCTCGATTCCTGCCGCATCGAGTATGGAATAAAACCGCTTTCGCAAGTTCAACGGTCTTGTAAAGTTGCCGTCTGCATCGGGTATCAATGGTGCATCCTCACCGAAATATCGCTCGTTGCGTAACTCAATAATCGCTTGAATAGCCGTTTCGTTTAAGGGTACGATACGCTTGCTTGAAGCGGTTTTCAGTTTGCCAACTACAATTTCTCGTCCGCTTTTTCGCTCTGTTCCGTCACGCTTTTGCGCTTCTTTAACACCTCTTTGTATGTGCATCACTTTCTTTTCAAGGTCTATGTCGCTGTTGATTAAACCTAACGCTTCAGCAGTTCTCAGTCCCGTGTTCAGCATAAGAATATATGCTGCCGCTTGATTGTGTTTCGGCTTGCCTGATGGGTATTTCTTGTATGCTTCCGCTTTGAATTTTTCAATTTCCTCATCGGTAAATACGGTTATCGTTTCGCATACGGGAAGCACTTCTTTGTTTTGCTTTGCAAGATAATTTGACTTTTTTATTGTCGGTACTGCGTTCATTGGATTCTTTTTTATGAACTCTTCACGCATAAGATAATCGAAGTATTCGTTGAGCAGATTGTATGTTTGCTTGACTGTTGAGAATGAATATCCCTTGTCAGTCAGCGTACTAATCAGCCTCTTTATGTCTGCACCTGTTATGTTAGAAACAATAAGTTTACCCATGTAAGGGACGATTTGATTTTTGTAAATCTGCTCGTTGCGGTCATAGGTTACTCGCTCAACATTCGGGTACTTAAACACTTGCAGGTAATTAAGCAGGCTGTCTTTTACAGTCTTGTTACCCTCAATGGCATCAATGATTTCTTCTTCAAACTTGGTTATGTAGTCCGTCATTTTCTTGTTGACTTCGGCTTTGGTGGTGCCGGAAAAGCTCTTGCGTTTTCGTTCACCTTTCTCATCCTTGTACCAAACTACGCCACCCCATCTGCCGTCTGTTCGTTTGAATGCATTGCCGTTTGTCAGCAGTTGTTTTTGCATTTTATCACTCCTTTCGCACACACAATATCACAAACCTTTTTCAATATCCAGACCAAAGATTGTGCGTTTGTTTTAGTTGTTTTAGCTTCAAAAAGCCGTCACAAATCGTCCACAAGCCGTTTTTAGTTTTAGTCCGACAAGTTACTCTATTTCAGAGTGAATTCGTCAATTTTTGCTCACAGCGTTGTAAAAATCTCTTGATTTTCAATCATCATACCGCAACACTCAAGTGAATACGCAAAAGCCTTGATTTTCTGCGAAAAACGCCCCTAACTGCATACGAATTTGGAATCATACGCAAAAGTATTACGAATCGAAAAGCCGACAGGCTTTGCCGGACGGCGTTTTCGGGCATTTCAAAGCCCGAAAATCATACCCCTTTATCCTGCTTTAAAATCGACGGCTTGAAAATTGCTCCAAAACCCACTCAAAAGAGCCGAGATTTCATCCAAAACCGAATTAAAAATCAATTCAAAAAATTCAAAAGAAAAACCGCTGTTTTTTCAATTTTAGTCTTTTAGATTATTTGTCATCATCTCTTACAGTGGGGTACACTATATTTGATGAACTTTGTAGATATTACTTTGTTGTGCGTTTTCAAAAAATCTTTGAATAATATCTATGTAACCTTTTTCTTCGAGTGACTTGAGCGTGTTTCTGCAAGTGGTCGGACACATATTACACTTCTTAGCCATCTTCGGAACAGACCAAAAACTCACACCTTTGCTGTCGCCAACCGAAACAAGAAAACAGTAAATCATAAATTCGTGCGGAGAAAAATTTTCATCAAAGATTTTGTTCGGCATATAGTAAACCTTGCCGTCGGTTTTATAATTTTTGTTTGCGTACATAATTTTTATCCTTTCTTAGTTTGTTTTTGAATCCACAACTTGAATTCATCTTTCGGTACAACAATTCTTGTGCCGATTTTTATTTTTGGAAAACCTTTTTCATTCACAAGCTCGTATGACCTTGTGCGAGAAATTCCAAGTACCTTTGCAACCTGCGACACCGATAACATCATTGGTAACTCATCAAAACTTTTGTAGCTTTCTTTCATTGCGCTGCCTCCTTTCGTATTATTCGAGAGATACTTTTTCAAAAAGAAAAGAGAGTAAAACCAAATTTGAAAACAAAAACTCGCTCATAAAAAAGTCCCTCTACTATACAGAGAAAAATTCCCATTTTGTTCGGGTGTTTTTCAAAATTCTTTACACCTTGTTTACATTTAATTTTACGATAGCAAAAAAATACCCCTCTATAATACGGAGAAAAATTTGAGTTTTGTTGATGTGTTTTGAAAGAAAATTTACAAATTATTTTATAAAAACAAAAATCCTCACCGTTTTTATAGATGAGGATTCATTACCTGTAGCATTATTTTTACAATTAACAAAAAAATTTGTATTGGTTGTTGAAATATGATATACTTGTATTTGTATAATTATGCCTATTATTAAATGCAAGTTTAAAAGCAATATTTAATCATTGCGTTATTTGTAGGAGGTTAAAAATGAAAGTTAACAATAAACGTAATATGTTTAATGAAGCTACCCGTGTTCAAATGCCAGCTATGGTTCATCTGACACGACTTGGATACACATACTTCGGAAAAATATCAGAAGAAATGGCTGGAACAATTTACGACCCGGATACTAATATTCTTATTGATGTTTTCAAAAAGAAGTTTGCTCAATTAAATCCAGAACGAGCTGGCGAAGCAATGCAGGTTCTTAGAGAGATACGCCAGGAACTGGACAATGATGATTTGGGACGTGCTTTTTACACTCGTCTGACAAGTGTATCTCCAGTCAAACTTATTGATTTTGAAGATTTAAATAAGAACGATTATCATTTCACAGCTGAATTTACATGCAAAAATGGTCAAGATGAATTCAGGCCAGATATTACTTTGTTTGTTAATGGTCTGCCGATAGCTTTTATTGAAGTGAAAAAACCAAACAATAAAGGTGGAATGGTTGCTGAGAGTAAGCGAATGAATAGGCAGCGCTTTCCAAATAAAAAATTCCGTAGGTTTATTAACATTACTCAACTGATGTTGTTTTCAAATAATATGGAATATGATGCGATGGGAGGAATTGTTCCTATTCAAGGCGCTTTTTATTGTACTGCGTCAAAGACGGAAGCTCCTTTTAACTGTTTTAGAGAAGAAAATCCGAAAGGCGAGGCTATAGCACCATACCATAAATCGTATCCGTATAAGGAAGTATCTCCTGATGTAGAAAGAAAAATTTTAACTGACTTTAACTGTCAAGTTATCCATCATGCCCCTGAGTATCAAACCAATTTAAAAAAGAATACACCAACAAACCGAATGCTGACTTCAATGTGCAGTCCGGAAAGATTACTTTTTATAATCAAGTATGGTATAGCATATGTGAAGAATGAAAAGGAAGTCGATGGAAAGATCGAGTTTACTGATCAAAAACATATTATGCGCTATCAGCAAATGTTTGCGGCATTGGCTGTGCGTCAGAAACTTAGTGAAGGAAAAAAATCTGGTGTAATTTGGCATACGCAGGGTAGCGGAAAAACCGCTCTTTCCTACTATTTGACATATGTTCTGACGGATTTTTATGCTAAACAGAACAAGGTGGCAAAGTTCTATTTTATTGTGGATAGACTTGACCTTTTGGAACAGGCTACTCAGGAATTTGAAGCTCGTGGTCTTGAGGTTAAGACGGCAAATTCCAGAACTGAATTGATGGAACAGTTTAGAAATAATCAAGCGATGGAAGGAAATAGCGGCAAACCAGAAATAACAGTTGTTAACATTCAACGATTTGCTGAGGATAAGGAAAAAGTCAAATTGGATGCATATGCAACCAATCTACAAAGAATATTCATTATTGATGAAGCGCACCGTGGTTACAATCCTGCTGGTAGCTTTTTGGCAAACTTATTTGATGCAGATGAGAATTCTATCAAGATTGCGTTGACGGGAACACCTCTTTTGAAAGAAGAGCGTGCATCATGGAAAATATTCGGAGAATACTTTCATACATACTATTATGATAAGTCAATTCAAGATGGTTATACATTAAAGATTATACGTGAAGATATTGAAACTTCATACAAGGAAAAGCTTTCACAGATTTATGAGAAGTTAGAAACTCTTGTTGAGAAAAAGGATATCAAGAAAAGCCAAATTATCGAGCATGACAGTTATGTAAAAGAACTGTTGCGCTATATCATAACAGATATAAAGCAGTTCCGGATGATTAAGGGGGATAATACTCTCGGCGGAATGGTTATCTGTGAAACGAGTGAACAGGCAAGAAAACTATTTGCCTATTTTGATGAGGTGCAAACAGAACTTAATAAAACTTCTTCAAATCAAAGCAGCTTTAAAGTGGGACTTATACTGCATGATAGTGATGATAAGGAAACAAGAAAACAGATTATTAAGGATTTCAAAAAGAATATGACTATTGATATTCTGATCGTCTTTAATATGTTACTCACAGGATTTGATGCACCGAGGCTCAAGAGACTTTATTTTGGCAGAAAATTAAAAGATCATAACCTTTTACAGGCTATCACTCGTGTAAATAGACCTTATAAAGATAATCGTTATGGATACATAATTGACTTTGCTGATATTAAATCTAATTTTGAACAGACAAATGAAGCGTACATGCGAGAGTTGAATCGTTTTAATGACCCTGTAGAAACAGGTGAAGGCAACGAGACTGATACTTTCCAGCAAGTTATAGAAGATCCAGAAGCTCTTGTTCATCAAATGAGAGAAGTTAGGCAAGTATTGTTTAATTATACAACTGATAACTTGGAGGAATTTAGTTCTGAAATATCAACTATAGAAGACAAAACAGAGTTATTGAAACTTCGCAAAATTTTGATTGAAGCACGAGATTGCTGTAATGTGGTTAGAACCTTTGGCGATGATGAATTGAAAGAGGCGTTTGCACGACTTGAGATTACAAAATTACCTGAGATGATTTCTGAAGTACAACATCATATTGACAATATCAACCAAAAGGAAGCCTTTGAAGAAGATGATGCTACCAAGCAGCTTGTCAATGAGGCAATGGAGGATATAACTTTCAATTTTAGTAAAATTGGTGAAGAAGAGATGAAATTGATTGCCGGGGGTGTTGAACTTCAGGAAAAATGGTCAAAAACTATTCAGGCATTCACCAAGAATATAGACCAAGATGATCCAGAGTTCATCACGTTAAGAGAAGCTTTTATGCAAAGATTCAAAGAACACGGGTTTGTTATCAATAGCATTGATGAGTTTACTGAGCATTCAAAAGCATTAGATGAGGTGCTGAAAAAGCTGGATGAATTGAAAAAGAGAAATTCGGTACTTGTACATAAATATAAGGGCGATGCTAAATTTGCAAGAGTACATAAGCGTATTCGAGAAGAGAATCAAGAAAGAGTTAAGCTAGGAAAGCAACCGTTAGTGTCAACTTATGATGAAACAATTATGGATGTATTGATGTCGATTAAAAGCGACATTGACCAGAAAGTTTATGATAAAAACGATATCTTAAAAAAAGACGCATACTTTGAACAAACGGTTATGCAACAGATTAAAATCGGAATGGACAATGTCGGTGTTTCGAGCGCTCGTGAAGACAGAAAATTTATACAGTCTAGAATTGCCAGACAATATTTAGAACAGTACAATGCAACATACTCAGCAGCCTAAAGATAATAAGGAGACAACGCAATGAACATAAAAGAAAAAACAGTGGAACTCATTGATGCACTGAAATCAACTTGTCAAACCTACGGCATGGGAAATGACGGTAACGAATATAAAATTATTACTCAGGTGTTTCTATACAAATTCCTAAATGATAAGTTTGGCTATGAGGTTAAGAAGATAAATCCCATGTTTGCAGAAACTGAAAAATGGGATGTTGCTTATATGGAAATGTCTGAGGATGACAAGCTTGATATGTTTGATGAGATGTCGCCAGATATTCCTAGACTTAAACCAGAACATTTGATTTCATTCTTATGGAATCAGCAGACCAAGGGCGATTTCGATATAATCTTTGATAATACTATGGTAGATATTGCTGATTTAAACAGCGAAATCTTTTCAACTCAGACCACACAGAATACAAAAATTCCGCTGTTTGAAAAACTGACACAGTATGTTACAGATGAAGCTCAGAGAGCACCTTTTGCAAGAGCACTTGTTGATAAATTGGTTAATTTTTCTTTTGAAGAAGCATTTGAGGAGCATTATGACTTTTTTGCAGCAGTATTTGAGTATTTAATTAAAGACTACAATACAGCAGGCGGTGGCAAGTATGCCGAATATTATACTCCGCATGCAATAGCAACGATTATGGCAAGACTACTTGTTGGTGAAAATGCAGACCTTCATAGTATTGAGTGTTATGATCCATCAGCTGGAACAGGAACTTTATTGATGGCACTTGCGCATCAAATTGGTGAAGACAGATGCACTATTTTTTCACAGGATATTTCCCAGAGAAGTAATAAGATGCTTAAGTTGAATTTGATTCTTAACGGATTGGTGTCTTCTCTTGACCATGCTATACAGGGAGATACTTTAGTATCTCCTTATCATAAATCTGATGATGGAGATGGATTGAGACAATTTGACTTTGTAGTATCTAACCCACCGTTTAAAATGGATTTTTCCGATACCAGAGAAAAGATTGCGGCAATGCCGGCTCGTTTTTGGGCAGGAGTTCCGTCAGTTCCAAAGAAGAAAAAAGAAAGTATGGCAATTTACACATGTTTTATTCAGCATGTTGTTAATTCTTTAAAGAAGAACGGTAAAGGCGCAATTGTAGTTCCTACGGGATTTTTAACGGCTAAAACCGGTGTTGAGGGGAAAGTATTAAAGAGATTGGTAGAAGACCATATTGTTTATGGCGCAATCAGCATGCCATCAAATGTATTTGCTAATACCGGAACTAATGTATCAGTATTGTTTTTCGATAATTCAAGAAAAACAGATAAGGTTGTACTGATAGATGCTTCAAAACTGGGAGAAGAATATAAGGACGGTAATAATCAGAAACGCAGACTTCGTGATTTTGAGATTGATAAAATTATGTTGAATTGTCACAGGACGAGTTTAATGCTCGTATGAGTGCCTATGCAGAGAAGTTGCAGGAATATTTTGCAGAGGGCGACAAACTGAAAACGGAGATTATGGACCAGTTAAAGAAGGTAAAGTATGAGTAAACTTACAAAATACAAATTTAGTGATTTATATGAAATGAGTTCAGGTATATCTTCATCAAAACAACAAGCCGGACACGGTTCCCCATTTATATCATTTAGTACCGTGTTTAATAATTATTTTCTGCCTGAAGAATTACCAGATTTGATGGATACATCTCTTAAAGAACAAGAAATATTCTCTGTAAAAAAAGATGATGTGTTTATTACAAGAACAAGTGAAACCGTTGACGCTTTGGCAATGAGTTGTGTTGCTGTTAAAGACTATCCGAAAGCAACTTTTAGTGGTTTTGTAAAAAGACTAAGACCGAAAACAACGGGAATAGTGTACTCAAAATATATTGCTTTCTTTTTGAGAAGTAAGTATTTTCGTAAAGTATTAGATTGCAATACGATAATGACTTTGAGAGCAAGCTTTAATGAGGATATGTTTTCATTTTTGTATTTATATCTGCCTGATTATGAAGAACAGGTAAGAATAGGCGATTTATTATATAAAATGGAAATGAAAATCCGAACCAATAATAAGATAAACGATAATTTACCACATCAATCACTAATGGCAGCCTGACCGTTCATTAACATAGGTAAAAGCCAATCTCTAAGAGATGTTAGCTGCTGATTTTCTCTTGTATTTTCAGAAATAATATCAAACATTGGCATTACTTGATGGTTAAATTCTTCTAATTCCGTTTTTTCAGGAATATAGACAGATCTATCTTTAAGTAAAGGCTTTTGTAAGTGCTTTAATCCTGTTCCTTGAAAGAATTTTTGGTTAAGCTCTGGCTTTATTGACACCAAAAGCAAGTACAAATAATCTGACATATTATTATTGGCAGAGATGCACCAAGTATCCGTGGAATAAGCTGCTTCGCCAACATAGAATTTGACATCGGCATTACCTCCGGTATTCAAAAAGCAGTTTCGTCTATTTACGAATGGTGTATCCCATTTCAAAATAGCCGAGCCACTTGTAAAAAACGGATATTCTCCGGTAGATTGTTTTGCTTCGCCTACCTGAACAGATGATTTATCTGCTTCAACAAGAATATCTTTAAGCTTTGCGTTAGGCTTTTTGGAGAAAAAAGTATGCATATAAATGTCATAAGCCATTGCCGCTAAATTATCGTTTAAATGATTATTTAGACGGTATATGTACTACAACATTATCAGACATTGAACCCTGTTATATTATTACAGCGATACGACAAAAAGGGAAAACGTATTTTGAAATGAAGGAGAAATACGAAAAAGAACAAAAAAGGTTGTCTCGTCGTGAGTGGAAAATCGCTATTATAAGCGCAATCATAGGTGCAATAATAGGCCTTATTCCATCGCTTGTTCAATGGCTTTCTTGATAAATATCCCATAACTCTTGTGGGTGGCGAGAGTTAAATCAGGGGGACTTCCGCCCCATAGTCGTTCTCTAAGAAAAAAGGAGAATTGACTGTGAAACAAGATTTAATCAAAGATGTTGTTCAAGGAATGTTACCATACTTGAACAATGCGCAAAGCGAAAGGTTGCAAGAGGTGTTGCAATACAACCTTGCAAGGTATGAGGTAACGGAAAATAAGCAACAAGAGAATAACTCGGAGCAGAACTATGTGGAGCTGTTCCTATCGGCAAAGCGTATTGAAGGCTGTTCTGAAAAAACCTTGAAATACTATAATGCAACGATACAGTCAATGCTTGATGGAATTGGAAAGGGTATCAAATATATTGTAACTGATGATATTCGTTGTTATTTGACCGAATATCAAGCTAAGAAAAAATCAAGTAAAGTTACGATAGATAATATAAGACGAATACTTTCCAGTTTTTTCTCTTGGCTTGAGGACGAGGATTATATTTTGAAAAGTCCGGTCAGGCGAATACATAAGGTTAAGACTGGATCGAACATTAAAGAAACCTACTCTGATGAAGCACTTGAATTGATGAGGGATAATTGCTCGGAACTCAGGGACTTGGCAATGATTGATATGCTTGCTTCAACGGGTATGCGTGTCGGAGAAATGGTGTTACTAAATCGTGAGGATATAGATTTTAACGAAAGAGAATGTGTTGTTTTCGGTAAAGGCGATAAGGAGCGAATAGTATATTTTGACGCTCGCACAAAGATACATTTGCAGAACTATTTGGATAGCAGGACGGACAATAATCCAGCATTGTTTGTATCGCTGAAATCGCCATACGAAAGGCTGAAAATCGGCGGTGTTGAGGTTCGCCTTAGAGAATTTGGAAGGCAATTAGGAATTAACAAGGTACACCCGCATAAGTTCAGGCGTACACTTGCAACTATGGCAATAGATAAAGGAATGCCCATTGAGCAGCTGCAACAGCTCTTGGGGCATAGAAAGATAGATACGACCTTGCAATACGCAATGGTAAAGCAGAGCAATGTAAAAATTGCACATAGGAAATATATCGGATAAGGAGAAAAGGATGGAGACTAAGAAACTGATAGATTGTTGTGAATTTATTTCTGATGGTGACCATTTACCACCACCTAAAAGTGATAGTGGCGTTCCTTTTATCACAATATCTAATATTACGGGACAAAACAAACTTTCTTTTGAAGACACAATGTTTGTGCCTGAAAGTTACTATAACGGATTGAATGAAAATAAGAAGGCACAAAAGGGCGATATTTTGTATTCGGTTGTTGGCTCTTTTGGTAAACCGGTATATATAGATTTTGACAAAAAAATGGTTTTTCAACGACATATTGCTATCTTACGACCAAAAAGAAATGTTAATACAAGATTTATTTACTATACAATGCTAAACCCGCAGTTTTATAAGTTGGTGGATAAACTTGCTATTGGCTGTTCTCAAAGAACGGTAACATTGGATACTTTGAGAAATATAGAAATCAGCTTGCCTGATAAAGATATTCAGGACAAGACGGTTGAAGTTCTTTCATTAATTGATAGAAAAATTAATGAGAACTGTAAGATAAACGATAATTTAGTTTTCCTGATAACGACGGCAATCCTTATCAGACTTCCGGTGGAAAAATGGTTTGGAATGATACTTTGAAGCGTAATATTCCTGAAAATTGGAAAGTTCAATCTGTAATTTCAAACTGTTTATCTTCCATAATAAAACCCGGAGTCGAAATCTTTAATACAAAAACATACTTAGCAACAGCCGATGTTAAAGGTACTTCTATTTCAACAGGAACTATTGTTGATTACGACGGTAGAGAAAGTCGTGCTAATATGCAACCAAGTATAAATTCTGTATGGTTTGCTAAAATGAAAAATAGTATTAAACATCTTTACCTAAACAAAGAAATGCAACCTATTATTTCAAGTTCTATTCTTTCAACAGGATTTTGCGGATTACAATGCAAAGAAATCAGTTTTGAATATATTGCTTCTTATGTTTCAAATGCATATTTTGAAATTCATAAAGATATGCTTGCTCACGGAGCGACTCAAGAAGCTGTAAACAATGATGATTTAACAGGCGTTCACATTATTATTCCTGAAGATACAGTTTTACGTGCTTATCACGAAACTACTCAAGCTATATATGCACAAATAAGTAAAAATATTTGCGAAAATCAAGAACTTGTTAAACTTCGTGACTGGTTGCTACCTATGCTAATGAACGGTCAGGCTACCATCAGCGACTGATACGATAAATTATCGTTTACAGTAGAAGGAGGACCTATATGATGACTGTTTCAGACTGGATAAGTATTATTTGTGCGGGAGTCGCTTTAATAGTTACGGTTATTATTGCAGTATTGCAAATAAGACAAAGTAATCGTATGGAGAAATTTGAAAAAAGGCAGGACAAGCGTGATGAGCAACGTCATCAAGAAAGTGTAAAAGCACAAGCAGTATCATTTATTTCTAAATATTATAAGGACAGAGGGCTTATTCCGCTATGTGCAATAGCCACGATGTATAATGATTTGTTTTATTACAACAGAGAGATGTATAGAGAATTTTGCGGTTGTACTAAAGAGGTTCAAAATAGAATTTTGGAATATTGTGATTTGGATTTACGAGTCAGTGAGTACAATATTTTTGAAAAGTGTTTGGTTGCAATAGAAAGTGTGCTAAATAAACACTTCCCTGATGATAAAAGTGTTTTTTACGAGGGAGGAAAGTATTTTGCTCGTAGTTTAGAATACTATGCTGATAAACCAATACCACGTCGAGAGTTTGAGTATCAAAATCATATTACAGATGTTTTGGCTAATGCGTTTAACGGCAATGACAAAAAGGCTACACCAATTCAGCAGTTAGCGATGGAATATAATTTTGAAAGTTGCGAAGAAATAGAAGAATGCCAATTGGTTACTGTTATTGCAGAGTTTTCAGCAATCTATGGGAACAAAAATAAAAACAATGATAAATCATACGGTTCTCCGGGAGGATACGATGGAGAAGTTATTGAAACAATGGAAGATTTATTCCTTTTAGCCTTATTTGAAATATATGTTAATTTATTAATTAATAAGTTATAATCATTTGTTTTGTTAATTTGAGTTCACTTCTTGTGACGAGAGACTTGATTAATAACAGTTTTTGTTAGTATATTTATTCGAGAACGAGGTGCAATTGTATGGACGATAATGAAATTAAAAGGCGGCTTGCCGGTCGTGCTGCCGAATATATGATGTTCAAGGATGATGAAGAAGATACCGAAGTTCCGGTAGATATTACTTCTACAGGTAATGTTATTGTGTTCCCTGATTTTGAAAAATTGAAAAACGAAGTCGAAAAAATGCGTACCGAATTATCAATGCTTTTGCTTGAGCGTGACGAGCTTCAATTCGTTATCTGTAAGAATATTGAGACAGAATATATGCTAAAACTCGGCAGTATCGAGTATAAGGCTTATGAAGCACAGTGTTTATTTTTGCGACTAAAAAGAAAAATCGAATTGATTCAGGCGAAGAAAAACAGACAGGAAAAGGTCATTGTTTCTGCTATTGAGGAAACCCTCGATAGCGAATTTGCAGAGTATCAAAAACAACTCAATGAGCGGATTGATAAGATGAATGACGCTCTTAAACGAAGTAAGGCGGAAGTTCTGTCTGACGAAGATAACAAAAAACTTAAAAAGCTCTATCGTAAAATAGTAAAGGCATTACACCCTGATATTAACCCTGATGTTTCCCAAGCACAGGTTCAATTATTTGATAATGCAGTACAGGCATATAAAAACGGTGATTTGAATACTTTGAGAATTATCGGTGAAATGGTAGGAAACAGTCCTTTACCGGAGCAACACAAGGATGCTTTAACTCAGCTTAACGAAGAAAAAGAACGGTTGCAGAACTTGTTGAAAGCAATAAGAGACAGCATTGAGCAAATTAAGTCGGAGTATCCGTATACAATGAAAGAAATCATTGAAGATGAAGAACAAACAGAACAAAAGAAAAAAGAACTTGAGAATATCCTCAGTCAGTACAATGAACTTATCTCGATTTATAAGTCAAAAATCGAAGAAATGATTAGGTGAGCTTATGGGTGATTTAGTGAAATCCGGTGCCGGTGGACTTGTGGGATTGCTTCATGGAAGCAACGGAGAACTTGCAATACCGAAGCCGTTTGAAAAAGATATTTTTCTTTTTGATACTTATGTGGCAGGAACTACACATATTGAGGGTATCGAAGAATTAGAACGACACCTAAATACGAATGACAAGCTTGAATTCTTCAGGGAAGCAGATAATCAATATGACAAGCAAGCTATTGTAATAAAAACAATAGATGGTGTTAAAATCGGCTATGTGCCTAAACAGGACAATGTAATATTCGCTCGACTGATGGATGCCGGTAAACTGCTTTTTGGCAGAATTACCTCAAAAGAAACGAAAGGCTCGTGGGTAAAGATTTATATTAAAGTCTTCCTACACGAGTAATATTTGAAATATTATTAAAGACGTAACAGTAATGTTATTTCAAAATAAGAATATGAAATTGATGATTGAGCAAATAAATTTATTTCTTACTTATCTGATTGGATATACTCTTATGATAGTGCGTGAACGGTTGTAATCTTTTTTAAGGATAGCGCTCAATTTTCAAGAGCATCAAAAAAGCATCAATTTTCAACAAAAACTATAATGAAAAAAACGAACAGCACTTTCAAATCCTGAAAGTGCTGTTTTTATGCGGAATTTTAGGGGGACTGTATTTTAACACGCGGCTTAACTGAAAGCGTGCTTTTCGCTCCAAAACCGCGTGCCGAGGGTTCAAGTCCTTCTGCCCCTGCCAAAATCGAAAAGAGTCGCAATTTGCGGCTCTTTTTGATTTAAGTAATAAATTGACCCAAGAGAGTCTGCTGTTAATATAAGTCCGTCAGAGTGTTTTTAGCGGGGATGTTTAAATGATAAGAGTTGCAAATTATAGAGACAAAAGAAACATAATAAAACAATATCCGCATACAAAGCCGTATTTAAAAAGAAAAGGAACATTGTATGTTGATGCAGAGGACAATGAATATAGAGGTTTTGCTTTTGTTCAAAAAAGAAATGTTATAAATGAAAAAAATAAAATTGAGGATTTAATTTTAGTAATTGAAGTTTTTCGGGAAAAAGACAGAAATAAAGGAATTGCCAGCAATCTGGTACAAAAAATTATAGATAATGCACAGGAGAACGGTGTATATCAAATTATAGCGTATTATCAAAAAAATAATACAGCCTCTCACAAACTATGGATAAAGAATCAGTTTTCAGTTATTGGAGTATTAGATACTAATACGAATTCGGTTAGTTGTATTGCAGCATATAAAATTAATTAAAGAAAGATTTAATTCTCCCCATAAAAATGAAAAGTATCTTCTTTCCCGCCCATGTTAATTACCCGTTTATGATAAAACATCTTGAACGTTCAAGAGATTTGTTTTTAGAAAATCAAGCACAGGGATTTCATCTTGGAGTTGAACTTATAACTCTGCCGAATTCACAGTATGATTTTGCATTGAAGTATCCGTCTGATTTCGATTGCTGTGATAAATGGCTGCATGGTTATATTTCCCGCTGTTTTATGTTGATATTATTGTTCAGCAGTATTAAAATAAATCAGATTGATTTGAAGAAAAAATTCAGAGTCAGGATCTTCGATTGGGCCGAAGATTCTGACTCTTTTTTATATAGCAATACTGAGAGTAAATACAAGAATAATTCATAAATGAAAGTGTTTGTAAGTTTTTAGGTATAGATTTAGAAAAAAGACTTTTTAATCAAGTAAAAGTATGTTAAAATATTAACAGTAATTTATATTACTTAAAATTTAAAAGGAGTAATGATTTATGGCAAACAGATTCGTCTTAAATGAAACAAGCTATCACGGTGCAGGTGCAATTCAGGAAATTGCATCAGAGGTTAAGGGCAGGGGCTTCAAAAAAGCATTTGTATGTTCAGACCCTGATTTAATTAAATTCAATGTAACAAAAAAGGTTACGGATGTGCTTGATAATGCTGATATCGCTTATGAAATCTACAGTGAAATCAAGCCGAATCCAACGATTGAAAATGTGCAGACAGGTGTAGAAGCATTCAAGGCTTCAGGTGCAGACTGCATTATTGCAATCGGCGGCGGTTCTTCCATGGATACGGCAAAGGCAATCGGCATTATCATTGAAAATCCTGAATTTGCAGATGTTCGCTCACTCGAAGGCGTAGCACCTACAAAGAATAAATGCGTGCCGATTATTGCTGTTCCTACAACAGCAGGTACTGCGGCAGAGGTTACGATAAACTATGTTATCACGGATGCAGAGAAAAACAGAAAAATGGTTTGTGTAGATGTTCACGATATTCCTGTTGTTGCCGTTGTTGATCCTGATATGATGAGTTCAATGCCGAAAGGTCTTACCGCTGCAACAGGTATGGACGCTCTTACACATGCGATTGAGGGTTATATTACCGCAGGTGCATGGGAAATGAGCGATATGTTCCATATTAAAGCAATTGAAATTATTGCAAAGCATCTGCGCGGTGCAGTTGAAAATACACCTGAGGGCAGGGAAGGAATGGCTCTCGGTCAGTACATTGCAGGTATGGGATTCTCAAATGTAGGTCTTGGTATTGTTCATTCCATGGCGCATCCGCTCGGTGCTGTTTATGATACACCACATGGTGTTGCAAATGCGATTATTCTTCCTACCGTTATGGAATACAATGCTCCTGCAACAGGTGAAAAATACAGAGATATTGCAAAGGCAATGGGTGTAACCGGTGTTGATGAAATGACGCTTGATGAAGCAAGAAAAGCCGCTGTTGACGCTGTTAAACAGCTTTCACAGGATGTAGGCATTCCTGCTGATTTAAAAGAAATCGTTAAGCCGGAGGATGTTGATTTCCTCGCACAGTCTGCTTATGATGATGCCTGCCGTCCGGGCAATCCGAGAGAAACAAGTGTTGAGGAAATTAAAGAACTCTATCTCTCTCTTATGTAAATAATCACAGAACTTTTTGTTGAAACACTATTGTTTTACATTAAAATATGTGTCATCCACATAAAAAGCCTTGAAACTGTATAGTTTCAAGGCTTTTGTTTAATATTTTTACTGCTCTTTAATGTTGCTGTTTTTCTTTTGAATTGCTAAATCAACTCGCTCATTTACTTTTCGTATAAATTTTTCAGAGTCCTCAACAGGTGCATAATAGTATTTATATTTGGTTCTAATGATTACTATATTATCCCAATCAATTATATTTACGGGAATTGGTTCAAAAAATTTATCTTTATTTTTAGGTCTGCATACCTCTGTAATTTGACTAATTAAAATACTATCATTAAAACCTCTGGAAATCATAAATACACTCAAAAACAAACAATGCCTACGAATTTTTATTAAATCATTGCTGATTTCTACTTTTTGCGGAAAAAATGAAGGTATTATAAAAATACTAAGAATAACAATTCCCAAATATACCTCTATTCTATTTAATACATTCATAGTAGTGTTATTAATCAAATCACGTAATAAATAATTCATTTCTGCAATGACAAAAGCAAATATTATTAGAAAAAAAGTTCCTATAAGTGCATTATAAATGAATGATATAGTTTTAGATATAAATTTTTTGAAAGTGCCACCATAAGAAAAATTGTATGTTTTTATCTCTTGATTCATATGATTGCTATCCTATACTGTTCTAAGTGTTTTTATACAGAATAAGAAATATAGTTAAATCACCATTGTTGTTATAGGTTAGTAAGGCAGAAATTATCCCTATGTTGTTTCAACGATAATTTGCATAGTTCATATTCATTATAACTATAACAGGAATATTAATTATTAAAGTAATAACTTCGGCTATAATGTTTTCTTTGCTCCAATATATGAATTTTAATGAATCATTTTTATTCATTATTGGTACAAAAAATGATAAAACAGGTAATAAAATTCCATAAATTTCATAGTGTCTGTTACGAAAAGGAACTTCCAATCCAAATTTTGTCGTTATTGCTGTTCCCCAAGTGATGATAATGGATGCAATAACAAAACGTAATATTTTTTTATTTTTTTCTGTCATTAAACCATACCTTTTTAATCATCTGACACAGAATGTTGCTCGTTGTCCATTCTTTTATATACTTCGTTCAAAAAATCTTCCTGATTTTCAATACAAAAGCAATATGTCTGTGTTTTTGTTTTTATAATTATAAATGGATTACCGATTCCGCCAAGCATATGATAATATCTATCACTGTAATTTGACATACTTCTTTTCTCCATTTTACAATATTCTATATCATGAATATCTATTGTAAAGTTCATTTTGGACATATGCCACTTTGATATTGTTTGTCTATCAATGCTAATATAATTATCATAAACAAAAACACCTTTTGGGTTATTTACAAATGTTTTGAATAATAAATATGATGCAATGATACATAAAATATATAATACTTTTTCAGCAATTGAATACCATTCAAAGATGACAATAGGGGTTTTATGCAAATAATAATCAACTATGACCGCAACAATAAAAGGCAGAATAATATTAATAAATGCTAAAGCTGATTTTTCAAACCGTGCAGCTGTTTTTGAAGGGTATTTGAATTCATAATATTTCATTGATTTCACCCACTAATAATCAATAATGTAGGGAATTATGTCTTGTGTTACGTGGCTGTTTAGACAATATTCGACAACGTTTTTTATAAATAAATGGGGTGAGGTAACTCACTCCATTTATTTAATTGTCTCTTCAGCAAAGAATAAACCCCCGGTTCAACCGGGGGAAATAAAAAGCTTTAGTAAAAATAAAATCGCCGAGCTTAATGCAAGGCAAGAGTGTTGGCGAAAAAATA
>JAETRQ010000046.1 GCA_021770095.1 Eubacteriaceae bacterium
GAGAAGGTATAAGTTCTGATGTTGGAAGCAGCATCACGAACAGAAACATAAACAGTGGAGTTAGAGGAAAAGGTCATGGAATTAGAAGCCTGCCAGTTGTAAGTGCCTTTTGTTGTAGAGAAGGAGTAAGCAGTTGCATGTAAACCACTGCCGCCCGTGTTATCCTTTGCACCGGCTGCTGTTAAGGTAACATTGCCGTTCGTCCACTCTGTTGTGCTGGCTTTTACTGTCGCTGTCGGTGCTGTTTCATCGTTTGTGTAACTGATTACAGTATAGGGCTTGTATGAGGATGTGGAGTGCTGAATCGTTGCAAACGCTCTCCAGTTGTATGTACTCTTTTCTTCATCTGTGGTATATAACCCTATTCCGTAATTGTTTCTTTCTCCGTTCGTCCATTTCTGAACAGCAGATGTGATATGCATTTTGTACCAATACGGACTGCTTGCCCAGTCTGTTGACTGACTGTTGATATTCTTTGTCGGCATATCACTCGTGTCATCCATATATGCTCTGTTATTCCACGTGATTGTGCCTTCTTTCCACGCATATCTTACCATATACGGCTGCACATACATATCGGATGTTCTTCCTGTTGTTTCTCTCATCCATACAAATGCTGAATTGATTTTTGCATAACTTTTGATCTCTGACGGCCACAAAAACTGCAGATACACTCTTCCGTTTCCGTATTCACTGGATTTACCGATACATGCTGTCTCTTCACTTCCATAACATATATCTGCTTTTTTGGAATAGATACCTGCATCTCTGAAGGTGTCAACATTGATTGTTGTCGGATCAATAATTACAGGATATACCGTATCCGGATGATCAAGCCACTCTGTCGGTACCTGAACAGTAAGTGTATAACTGTGATTTCCGTTATCTTCAAGTGCATATTCACAGTTTGTTCTGTGATTGTTATCATCTCCGTCTACATATACACTGTCATATGCATACGGGGCAGAAAACGTCTGGATTGTTTCTCCGTTTTCATCCACAACAGAAACTGTGCCATCCTCATTCAATTGCGCACTGCAGTTTTCTGATTTGATTTCAAAAGAAAAAGTGTTTTTGTTAATATTTTGATTAAGCACAATTTCGTCCTTAACACCGTTGAGCTGAGGATAGAACTTGAGATTGGTTCCGTCACCATAAATGTTTTTGTATTCAAAATCCTCAAACCGTTCGTTCAGTATTAAAGAAGTACTTTCTTCTCCGACTGCTGACTTATCACTCAACGGAATGATGGAATAACGGTTGTCACCAACTTCAATATATAATCCTTTATCTGAATCCGTTGAAAAATGAATGCGGTAGTCGTTCTGACCGTTTGTATAATCATAACCCTTTTGTTTTAATTCTTTATCGGATTGTTTTTCAACAGAAATATCTTTGGCTTTGATATTCCCATTCTCATCAACATATGTAATTGGTTCTGAGAATACATAGGCAGTATTGGTGCCGTCTTTGTATTCCAGGTCAATAATGGTATTGTTGTCTGTCATTGCACTCTCGTTTACTGCAACAGCACCTTTGGTATCAACAATTTCTGCTGCATAGGCAGACATCATTGATTTTATACCCAGCCAATTTTCCAAAGCTGCGTTGCCGAAAGTCAATGTTATCAAAGTACCAAACGCTATGATGACTGACAAAATCACACATAGTGCTTTTTTACAGTACTTTAATCCTCTTTTTTCTCTTCTTTCCATTCCTTTATTTTCCTTTCTTTTTATTCTTCTTAATACTTCCTTCTTTTTCTCTTCCTTTCAATACTTTCTGCAAAATTGGTATACTTTTATGTCAAAAT
>JAETRQ010000023.1 GCA_021770095.1 Eubacteriaceae bacterium
TTTTTCTTATCGTTGTTTAATTTTCAAGGTCCTTTTGCTCTCGTTTGAGCCGTTCTTTTCTTCCGTCTCTCTCGAGTGCTTTGCAATATTATCACATATTTTTTCAATTGTCAACACTTTTATTCAACTTTTTTGTAACTTTCTTCACACCTATCCAAGTGTTTCCAATCTTAGATTTTCTCATAATATTCTATATATATTTATATACATTATATGTCGCCACACTATAATGTGGTAAAAGTGCAATACTATAACTTTTTTCAGGTAAAAACGATTCTAATTTATTATAAAATTCATTTATATCTTTATAATAAAAATCAAAATCCATTATAGTAAATTTTTCATTGTCAGTGGAAACTATTTTTGCATTTTCATCAAAGCCAAGAGATTTGGTATTATAATATGCAATGCTGGTTCCTGCTCCGAATACTATTGCAGCACAAAAGAAAATCAAAAAAACTTTACCTTTCATTTTTAACACCCTTTATTTGTTTGTATATTCCTCTTTTAATACTTCTCCAAGTGCAGTTGCAAACAAACGTGCAGAATAACATGCTTCATCAAGTGTGTTTGCATCCGTACCTACTTCTAACAAAAAAGAATTTTTTGTCTCATCCATATTATATTTTCTTTCAGAAAACAAAATGGGACGCATCAATCCATCATACATTTCAGCCACTTTATTTTGAACTGCCAAAACAAATCTGAGATTGTATTCCCAATCAGGATAATTTTCCACCCTGCCGTATTCCGCTCCGGCAATCATCATCATTCTGGCAGCTTTTTTTCCGTCAATTGTGACAGTTGGTTTTACCTTCGTATTATTATCATATGTAATATCATCACGATGGACATCAATTGTTATTTCTATTGTTGGATATTCTTCAAGATATTTTTCTATTGATTTTCTTGATGAATCGTACGCACCACTGTAATTTTCATCATGAATTTCTCTGTCATGGATTACTCCGAATCCCATTTCTTCCAAATATTTGCAAAGTTCGTCCCCGACCCTCACCATGTTCTTATCTTCATCATCTGAGCGAAGGTCAAAGGACTCTGTATAATAACCCACATCAAGAAGTGTATAACTCTCCGTTGTATGACTATGGTAAACAAGAATTGTTGGTTTCGAAATATCTTGAATATTAAGTTCCGCCTTCTGATTAAGGAGATCTTCAATATTGAGTTTATAAAACGATTCCGGTATTTTACTCTGGATTTCAACCTTGTTAAAGGACACTAATGTTCCCCCACCAAAATAATCCTCTTCGGACGTTTTACCCTTTACCTTTTCATCTTTAATACTCTTTTCAGCATCATTCATCAACTTTGAAATATCTTCAGGAGTCTCCTTTATGTCGGAATACAGGTCGCTGTCCTTCTCTGATATTCCTGATGAAGAAGACTTCTGCACCTCTGATGTGGTATTATTAGTATTATCATCTTCTGTCTTTTTAACAGTGGAAATATTAGTAAAATCATCGACAAATTCCTGAACAGAAAATACAGATGTTACCGAACTGTTTATTCCCTCAAGTTTGCCTGTAACTTTCGGTGCAGTATTAACAATCAAAACAATTGCAAAAACAATTGAAGCAACATTGGCAAAAAATACTAATACATCTTTTTTCATATCGTCACCATATCTTTTATTTATTATACATATAACTATATGGTGGACTTTGTTGAAATATGACTTTTATCCTACTAAAGAAAATAAATCCTGAGGACTGATGTTTTTTTGCAGACATACATTGATAGACATACCTATCAGCTTTGCTCCTTGTTCAGTAATTCTGTCTATTTCTCGCGGCGTAACGAACATAGAATTATCATCTTTGCTGTTGCTGATTACCGAAGTTGAAACGACTGTGGGTATTCCGATTGATATAACAGGAACACCTAAAGTTTTTTTTGAAATTTCAAATCTGTGATTGCCTACTCCGGAGCCCGGAGCAATACCAACATCAGAAAGCTGAACGGTTGTCCCAAGCCTTTCGGATGAGGATGCCGCCAAAGCATCAACAACAATTACACATGACGGATTCACTTCACTGACAACACCCTTAACAATCTCTGCTGATTCTATACCTGTATCTGCAAGAACACCTGTCGAAACACCTGAAACATTGAAAAAATCCTTAAAAATTTCATCATCCATCAAATGGCGTGTGGCAAGAACATAGTTATTTGTTTTTGGACCAAGGGCATCTGCTGTAATATCCAGATTGCCAACACCTGCAACGAGAACCGAATCCAGTTCGTCCGGCAAAAGTGATTTTAAAACAGAAGACAATTTGTCAAGCCTGCCATCAAAAATATCTGTATCACTTACAAATGACGGAACCTGATACGTAATATATGTCCCTATCGGTTTGCCGATTGCTTTGGCACCGTTTTCATTAATTACAGATACCGTAGTCAGTTCATCATGTTCTTCCACTTTAACACCGTTAATCAAAGTTTTATCGGCAGATTCAAAACTTTCTACCGCTAAATCTGTTCGATTTTCCAAAAACATCACCCTTTTAATTGCTTTTTCAATAAAAGTATGTCCAAAAATAAAAAAATACTTGCAATTTCCATAAAGGTATGATAATATAAATCAGCATAAAAATACAAAGGGCAGTATCCCTTTATAACTAAACCGCTTATCAAAGGAGTGAAAATCATGCCAAACATTAAGTCAGCAAAGAAAAGAGTAAAAGTTAACGCTAAAAAAGCTGCTAACAATAAGTCTGCAAATTCAGCACTTAAAACTGCTATCAAAAAAGCAAATGCTGCAATTGATACAAATGCTGCTGATAAAGAAGCACTTGTTAAAGATGCTGTTAAGAAGATTGATCAGGCTGCATCAAAGAATCTTATTCACAAAAACTGTGCAGCAAGAAAAAAGAGCAATCTCGCAAAAAAAGCAAACGCTTAATCTATTGTTATCATAAAAACGAACTCCCGAAAGTGACACATGTTTCAGACGGGAGTTTATTTTTTCCTTGACTTTGATATTCAATCAAACTATAATATATTTAGATACTCAAAGGGGGGTAAAGTTATGAACGTTAAAAAGATTTTAAAAGTTATCAGTGCTATCGCTGCTCTCGTTGCTGTTGCAGCAGCAGTTTATATGGCTGTAAAAAAATTAACTGCTAAAAAAGAACCTGAATATTTTGACGATAATGATTTCTTTGAATGTGATAATGAAATTGAAATTGTTGAAGCAAAATCTGAAGAGACAGCAGTAGAAGAAGCACCTGCAAAAGAAGCAGCACCAAAGAAAAAGAAAGCTGCTAAAAAAGCTGCTGACAAAAAAGCAGAATAATCCAAATTGTACATAACAATAAGAATGAGCATAATGATAATCATTATGCTCATTTTTTTATTTTATAAATTCTTTTACTTTGTCAATGCATTTCAGCCCTTGATTGTATCCAAGGTCATATATCTCCTGCAATTTCTGCGTTGATTTTTCAAGAGTAGAACAATTAAGCGGTCTTTCCGGACAAATAACAAGTGCATTGCCGAGCCGTTCCTGCTCAAAAGCATATTCCCTTTGACGGTTATACATATTATGTCTATTGAGAATTGCCTTTGCCGTTAAAGGATATTTTTTCAAAACCCGATTAACAACTTTAGAATGTCCCATAGGTTTTTTGACATAATCTTTATCCTGCGTCAAAATTACGACACACTTTTTGCAGCCATCCGCAAAGGCATGTTCAAGAGGGATTGAATCTAACAGACCGCCATCATAATAAATATCCTTGCCGATGGTTACAGGCTTTGCAGCAACAGGTAATGCACAACTTGCCTGAATTTCTTTGCAATCTTTTCTAAAATCAGTAGGATAAAAATATTCTGCTTTCCCTGTTTTTGCATTTGTTGCTACAATACAGAATACCGAATTTGAATTCTCAAAGGTGTCATAATCGAGAGGAGAAATATCATATGTCAATTCACCGAAAATCCAATTCGAATTGAGATATTCGCCATTTCGCAACATTGAACCGACACTCATATATCTCTTATCATTTGAATATTTTAATGTAATATCTCTCATCCTGTGAATATTTTTGCCCAGGAATGATGCACCGTTGCATGAGCCGCCGGATACACCGATAACATAAGGGAATTCAATTCCGTTTTCTATAAAAGCATCTAATACCCCGCTGCTGTATATCAATCTGGTTCCTCCGCCTTCAAGCACCAGACCGGCGGAATAACTTTCATTTTTTTCCATAACTTCAAATTCAACACCCAGCACGCCGAACTTTTTTTCTTCTTTTTTTGTATAGTACTTAAGCATATCGTCAGGACTTGCACTATCCATATTATCTGCAGTATATCCGCATTTATCAAGCGGCAAAGATGAATATAATTCTTTAAAGGAAGGGAACTTATACAGTGCTGTAACTTTAACAGGAATTATATCATTCTCATCCTCACGATTAACAAATACTATTTTATCACCGATTTGGAGTTTTTGCCTTTTTTCGTCATTAAGTCTTAACTCTATTGTTTTTTCATTACTCTTAACCTTTTCAAAAGGAATCAAATCCAAATTAAAAAAATATGTCATATTCATCACCATTTAACGAGTATATCACCAAAAAAACGAAGCGTCAAACAGAAAACTATAAATCGGACATCTTCTAATCAAAGTGTCTTTTTTCAATAAAAGCAAACAAAAAAATACTGCGGGAAATAATTCTCCCGCAGTTAAATTTATGTATTTATTAAACAATACCCTGTGCCATCATAGCATCAGCAACTTTCATAAATCCGGCAATATTTGCACCGACTACAAAATTGTCAACAGCATCATATGCTTCACAGGCATTTTTCATATGATAGTAGATATTAATCATAATACCCTTGAGTTTTGCATCAACTTCATCAAACGTCCAGCTTGAACGAATTGAATTCTGACCCATTTCAAGAGCCGAAGTTGCAACACCGCCTGCGTTGGATGCTTTACCCGGAATGAAAAGAACATTTTTATCAAGGAATATCTGAGTTGCCTCAGCATCAGTAGGCATATTTGCACCTTCACAAACTGCATAACAGCCTGTGTTTGCAAGTCTTTCTGCCTCTGCTCTGTTAATTTCATTCTGTGTTGCACAAGGAAGTGCAACGTCACAAATTACATGATCCCATATTGAACCCTCACCATAAACCGCATCAGGATGCGTTTCAATATAAGTCTTGATTCTCTTTCTGTCAACTTCCTTAATCTGCTTAACGGTTTCAACATCAATACCGTTTTCATCAATAATATATCCTGATGAATCTGAGCAGGAAATAACTTTTGCGCCAAGTTGTGTGGCTTTTTCCATAGCATAAATAGCAACGTTACCTGAACCTGAAACAGCAACTCTTGCTCCTGCAAGATTCTTGCCGTGATCTTTAAGAAGTTCTTCTGTAATGTAGACAAGACCGTAGCCTGTAGCCTCAGTTCTTGCAAGTGAACCGCCAAAACTCAAACCTTTACCTGTAAGGCAGCCTTCTGAACGGTTTGTAAGTTTTTTGTACTGACCGTAAAGATAACCAACTTCACGTGCACCCGTACCAATATCGCCCGCAGGAACGTCTTCGTCAGCACCGATGTATTTGTAAAGTTCGTTCATAAATGCCTGACAAAAACGCATAACTTCCATATCGCTCTTGCCTTTTGGATCAAAGTCAGAACCGCCCTTTGCACCACCGATAGGAAGACCGGTAAGGCTGTTTTTGAAAATCTGCTCAAAACCAAGGAACTTGATGATTGAAAGATTAACGGATGGATGAAGTCTGAGACCGCCTTTAAAAGGACCGATAGCAGAGTTGAACTGAACACGGTAACCGCGGTTTACATGGACTTCTCCCTTGTCATCAACCCAAGGAATACGGAACATAATCTGTCTTTCCGGTTCAACAAGTCTTTCAAGCAGACCTGCTTTTTTATACTTAGGGTCATTGTCAACAACAGGTGCCAATGCCTCAAGTACTTCTGTTGCAGCCTGAATAAATTCTGGCTGATTCGGATTTTTTTGCTTTAAGTCGTGTAAAACTTGTTCTGAATAAGTCAAAATAATTCCTCCCAATATAGTTTGTAATAACAATTATAATTTGAAAAATAACAAATTATAACGGCATCCTCAATGCTAAAATGCATTATAGCAACAAATTTTTTTGTTGTCAAATATTTTTGTATAAATATACAATTTACGTATATCATCAAAAATATCCCCCCACCCCGCTTGTATAAATATTCTGTTATTGTTAAAATTAATGCAACATATCAAGGAGATAATACTATGCATATACCTGAAAATTATTTGAGCCCGTCAACCTGTGCTGTAATGGCAGCAGCTGCAATTCCTGCCATCGCTGTATCTGCAAAAAAAGTTAAAGAAAATATGCCCAAAGAAAAAATAACACTTCTGGGTGTATTTGCTGCATTCTCATTTGTTGCAATGATGTTCAATATTCCGCTGCCCGGCGGAACAACCGGACACGCTGTCGGCGGTACGTTAATTGCGATTCTTCTCGGTCCGGAAGCCGCCTGTCTGTCAGTAGCGGTAACACTCATCATTCAGGCTCTGTTATTCGGCGACGGAGGTATACTTGCCCTTGGTGCAAATATTTTTAATATCGCATTTATTCTGCCGTATGTTGGATATGCAGTTTATTCATTAATCAAAAATCATATCAAATCAAAAAACGGAGAATATATCGGAGCGGCAATCGGCTCATATGCAGGCATCAATGCAGCCGCACTGATGACGGCTGTTGAATTCGGTATTCAGCCCTATCTCTTCCATGATGCATCCGGTCAGGCATTATATTGCCCTTATGGTTTGGATGTTTCAATCCCTGCAATGATGATTGGTCATCTCACTCTATTTGGTCTTGCAGAAGTTATCTTTACCGTAGCAGTACTTGCATTTGTGAATTCAACTTCGCCTGAAATTGCACAAAACCAGCCGCAAACAAAAAAAAGCAAAACTATGCTTGGTATACTGCTGGGTGTATTGGTATGTGCAACACCAATCGGACTTCTTGCAACAGGCACTGCATGGGGTGAATGGGGAATTGAAGATATTGCAACCATAACAGGATTTACACCGGCGGGTATGACTGATGGTATACTGTCGGATTTTTCATCCATCATGCCTGACTACACCATCGGCAATTTGCCTGAATGGATTGGATATATACTCTCTGCCGTAATTGCCGTTGCAATCACGATAATACTGTTCAAACTCGCATCATCCGTAACCAAAAACAAAGTGAAATATGAAAAACAATAATATTCCGCAGTGGCTGTTGGAAAATGAAAATTACACTGTCAAAAAAGACAACGATAAATTTGTTGATAAAAGTGTAAAACAGATTTTGTCAACACTGGCAAGATTCAAAAAAAGCAGGCATAATACCAAGACGAAGAGGATTAATACCTCTCTTCGTCTTTTCGGCATTTTATTACTAATCATTTTAACTGCCTGTGCAAAAAACTTTTATTTTGTTTATGTTTTAAGTGCAGTTTGTGCAGTTCTGATTGCCGTATCAGATGCAGACACAATAAAAAGTATCTTAAAAGTGCTTTTGCCGGTTGAACTGCTCTCGGCATTCATTCTTTTACCGACTGTCTTTTCAGATAATCCACACTCGCTTATCGGTGTAACAATACGGATATTTGTATCCGTCACACTGGTTATGCACCTCAACTGCAAAACCCCGTGGAGTGAAATCACTTCTGCTTTAAAATTTTATCGTATACCGGATATAATCATATTTACAATTGACTTAACAATACAGTATATTTCCATATTATCCGACGTATGCTTTTCCATGCTGACCGCACTTAAAGTAAGAACAATCGGCAAAAACAAAGACAAACAAAAATCGCTGTCAGGAATACTCGGCACGACTTTTATCATTGCCAAAGAAAATGCACAAAAGACTGAGCAGGCAATGGAATGCCGTGGATTTAACGGTACTTTCCCAAAATATAAAAGACAAAAATTAACAAAATTCGATTTGCTATACTTACTCGGACTATTATTAACAGTTGCCATATTTATATATTTTCAGGCGGTGATTAAATGATTGAACTTAAAGATATTTGTTTTGCTTATGACGATGAACCTGTGCTCAATTACTTTTCAATGGAAGTTGAAAAAGGCGAAACAGTAGTTATCAACGGTGACAACGGATGCGGAAAATCAACGGTTCTCAGTATTCTCAACGGACTGTTGTTTGCGGAAAAAGGAACATACATCTTTGACGGTGAGGAAATTACTGAAAAGAAAATGAAAAATCAAGTATTCTCAAAATCTTTTCACCAAAAAATCGGATATGTTTTTCAAAATACAGAATTGCAGTTGTTCTGCTCATCTGTTTATGACGAAATTGCCTTTGGTGTTCGCCAGATGGGATTAAGTCAAAATGAAATTGACATACGTGTTAATGATATGTTATCCTTTTTAAACATAGAAAAATTAAAAAGCAAAGCTCCGTATCACCTGTCCTGCGGAGAAAAAAAGAAAGTCGCACTGGCAAGTGTGCTTGTTACCAATCCGCAAGTACTGATTATTGATGAACCACTTAATTTTCTGGATAAATCTTCAAGCGAGTGGATGACTGAATTTTTAAAATCAATGAAACAGGCAGGTAAAACAATAATTATAGTTACGCATTCTCAGCAACTGATACATCAGCTCGGTGCAAGAGTAATTCATATGTGAGGGAATTTTATGTTCAGAGAACTCAGAAGAAAAAGTCAGCTTTTATCAAAAGAAGAAACGATTGAAATTTTAAAATCAAACACATCGGGTACACTTGCCTGCTTTGGTGATGACGGGTATCCGTACGCCGTACCGCTCAGTTATGTATATAGCAATAACAAAATCTATTTTCACTGTGCACTTGAAGGGCATAAAATAGATGCAATAAAAAAGAATGAAAAAGTATCCTTTTCTGTTATTCATCAGGATAAAATCCTGCCTGAAAAATTCACAACCTGTTATAAAAGTGTAATCCTGTTCGGCAAGGCACATATAATTGATAATCCGCAGGAAATTCATTCTTCAATCTATGAACTTTCAAAAAAGTACTCAAACTGCAGTGATACAGAAATCCAAAAAGAAATCGAGAAATTCGCAAACAAATTCTATATGGTAGAAATTACAATTGAGTATATGACCGGCAAAGAAGCAATCGAACTTACCAAAAAGAGAAAGTCATAACAGCCAAATGTATTCAGAAAAATATAAAATCCCGAAGGTATATTCGCCTTCGGGATTTTATTATGCATCAAATACTATTTTAAAGAATATCTGCCAATGTTTTTGAATTCAGATATTCGTCAATCAGGTCATCAAGACCTTTCCACAAAGTATATGTTTTGCAGCAATGTGAATTTTCACAACTGTCCTGTGTCTGCACGCAGGCAACAGGAGCCAGACTTCCTTCGGAATAATGTAAAATCGTTGCAATCGTATATTCTTCAGGTTTTCTATTCAGCCGGTATCCACCGTTTTTTCCGCGCACACTGTCAAGCAACCCGCCCTTATTGAGCGAGGATACAATAATTTCAAGATACTTGATACCAATACCCTCTTTCTCTGCAATATCCTTCAGCGATACAGGACCTTCATCCATATGTTCTGCAAGATATGCCATAATCCTGAGTGCATATCTGCCTTTTGTTGATACCATCATACTTACTCACCACCAAAATAAGATTTTGCTATTCTTACACTTTCCATTGCATCTTTTGCATAATAATCCGCATGAATCATCTGTGCATATGATTTTGTTAAAACAGCACCGCCGACCAGCACCTTTGCATCCGTATTATCATGGATAAGTTTAATCGTCTTTTCCATATTAGGAACAGTTGTCGTCATCAATGCTGACAAAGCAACAAGCCTGCAATCATTCTTTATTGTTTCTTCAAACACGGTTTCACACTTAACATCTTTACCGAGATCAATAACATCAAAACCATAGTTTGAAAGAAGAACTTTAACAATATTTTTACCAATATCGTGAATGTCACCTTCAACGGTAGCAATCACGATTTTATCACCGCTTTTTTTCTCTTCACCTGAAAGAATAAGATGTTCTTTGATAACATCAAATGCTTCCTTTGCGGAATCGGCACTCATAAGCAGCTGCGGCAAAAAAACTTTATTCTTTTCAAATCCGTCACCGACTACGTCAAGTGCAGGAATGATATATTCATTGATAACATCCAGTGCTTGTTTTTCTTTTAAAAGTTCCTTTGCACACGCACCGGCATCTTCTTTAACACCTTTGATAATTGCCGTTTTCAAATCGTATACTGCAACCGAAGGCGTATTATTCTGACTGACTGTGACAGAATGAATATATTCAGTACAGTTATCATCATAACCGGACAAAGCATTGAATGAATAATAGGCATTCATCATACTTTCACTCAAAGGATTAATAATCCCTGCTGACAGTCCGTTTTCAAGTGCGAGGGTAAAAAATGCTGTATTAATTGCTTCACGCTTCGGCAGACCGAAACTGATGTTTGAAACACCCAGCACCGTAGCAACACCCAGTTCATTTCTTATATAATTCACTGCTTTCAGTGTTTCAATCGCATTATCCTTATTGGTTGAAATCGTCATTGTCAAAGCATCAACCACAAGGTCTTTTTTATCTATTCCATACTCTTTTGCAGTATCGATAATTTTTTTTGCAATATCAATTCTTCCCTGTGCGGTTTCGGGTATTCCGTTTTCATCAAGACAAAGGCAGACAACCACACCGCCGTATTTTTTAACAAGCGGAAAAATTGCTTTCATGGATGACTGTTTGCCGTTGACAGAATTAATCATCGCCTTGCCGTTATAAATGCGCATTGCTTCTTCAAGCGCCTTAGGGTCGGAAGAATCCAACTGCAGCGGCAGAGGCAAAACACTCTGCAGATTATATACTGCCGTTTTGAGCCAACGAACCTCATCAATTTCAGGGAGACCGACATTCACATCCAGAATATGTGCACCGCTGTCCTGCTGTGCAAGACCTTCTTTTATAACATAGTCAATATCATTATTCCTTAATGCTTCTTTAAAAAGTTTTTTGCCTGTCGGATTAATCCTCTCACCTATTATCATAGGCTTTTTACCCAATGAAACAGAAACCGAATAAGATGTCACAATCGTATCTGTCTTTTTTTGCGGTAATGAATCTTTAACATCCTTGCAGAACTCAATCATCTTTTTTATATGAGCCGGCGTTGTGCCGCAGCATCCGCCAAGGTACGAAACACCAATTTTGGCTATCTCAAGCATATCAGATGCAAATTCATCAGGTGAAACATTATACACAGTCTTACCGTCAACTGACTCAGGCAGACCTGCATTCGGCATTACGATTATCGGCAGAGATGTGCATTCTCTCATATCACTAAGCAGTTTCATCATCTGCTTTGGACCAAGACCGCAGTTGAGTCCGATAACATCAGCACCCAACCCTTCAACCGTTGCACAGGCAGTTTTCATATCCGCACCTGTCAAGAGTCTGCCCTTTTCATCAAAAATCATTGAGGCAATAACAGGAAGATTACAATTTTCTTTTGCTGCCAATATAGCCGCTTTAAGTTCATACGTATCAGACATTGTTTCAATAATAACAACATCCGAACCGTCTTTGCCGGCATTTACAACTTCTGCAAAAAGTTCAACCGCTCTGCTAAAATCAAGATCACCCATAGGCTTAAGCAGTTTGCCTGTCGGACCAATATCAAGGGCAACCTGCTTGCCTGTTTTTTTGGCAAGCTGTACTCCCGCTCTTACAAGTTCATCAACATTATCATACTTAAGTGAATTTGCTCCGAAAGTATTCGCCGTTATAAACTCTGAACCGGCATCTGCATAAGCTTTATGAACCGCAAATACACGCTCAGGCTGGGTAATATTCAGTTTTTCAGGTAATTCACCTGCTGCCAAATTCAGCATTGAACCCATGCCGCCGTCAAAAAATCTAATCATTTTCAATCCCTATAAACGCAGTTACAGACTTGGTCGGCACCATCTGACAGGTATCCGTAAGAGTCAGTCCTATACGCTTTGTTAATTCCAAAAGTTCAAATATTTTTTTATTTTCTGTTATATCCAAATCAAAATACCCCGGCGAATATCTTTGACGCAGAGCAAATCCCTGCGCTTTCAGTTTATCTTCCAGACTGTCACACACCTCTTCTATCTTTGATGCAAGACAGGCTTGAAACACCATCGATTTTGCAATATCACTGACACTGTATGTTCTGAGTAACCGGTCACATTCAGTGCCAAGCGTTGCACCGAAAACACAAACCTTTTTGCACCCTTTAAGATTATCGGCAAGTCGCCTGCTTTTAAACGTCAAGTCCCCGATAGTCAGACCGTCATCATCCACCATACAGTCAAAAATCCTGTGCAATGTCTTTGGAGTAACTGTATTATTAATTTCATCACAGCACTGTTCTATTAACAACAGCAGCCGTTCATCATCCACTTTCGATGATGTCCGCAAATATCTTAAAATCTCAGCGTTATTCATTAATAATTGCTGACAATCCTTTCATAATCTGATGTGCAACATCAGGTTTATTCATAGTATAAATATGTATATTATTAACTCCGTTTGCCATAAGATCAATAATCTGTTCGGTTGCATAAATAATCCCTGCCTGTTTCATAACCTCGGGATTTTCACCGAAACGTTCCATAATCTTTTCAAACTTTCCGGGCAGTGAACAGTTTGAGAGTTCAACGCTTCTCTTAATCTGACCTGCATTTGTAATCGGCATAATACCTGCAATTATCGGAACATTGATTTCTTTAATTGCACACATTTCACGGAAATTATAGAACTTTTCATTATCAAAAAACATTTGTGTTGTCAGAAAATCAAGACCGCAGTCCACCTTTTCCTTAAGATGAGCAATATCTTCTACCCTGTTCGGTGATTCAGGATGTATCTCAGGATAACATGCACCGCCGATGCAAAACCTATTTCTCTGCTTAATTTCATTGACCAGTTCATATGCGTTGTGGTAATACTGATTTTCGTTCATAACAAAATCTTTAGGAATATCGCCTCTGAGTGCAAGTATATTTTCCACACCGTTTTCTTCAAGTTCATCCAGAACAGAATTAATTTTTTCTTTTGTAGAAGTAAGACAGGTAAGATGAGAAAGCGGTGTGATACCGCCCTGAGATATAGCATTTGCAATCTCAGTTGTATAACCGCTGGTTGTTCCTGACGCACCATATGTTACACTCATAAATGAAGGCTTGTCCAGAACCATTTCGCTGATTACCTTTTTTGTATCAGCAATTTTTCCCCATTCCTTCGGCGGGAACACTTCAAATGATACTGTTACTTTTTTATTCTTTAATATTGCACTTATTTTCATAATTATTACCACCGATTTAAATTATGAAATATATTATACTACCGCTTTAGTAGGAATTCAAGATATATTTATACCATTATTATCTTCGTTATCGTTACACGAACATAATGCATTCCCTGCCGAAATCGTTTCGAGCGAATCTCCCAACTGCGTAAAAAATGCACTCAGGAGCGAAAGTTCTTCATTACTTTTTTCTTTTGCTATCGCACATGCAAGTGCCGAAACAGTTAAATTAAGCGAACAGCCGTCCAAAATAGCACCTTCTTTTTTATAAATAATAAATGCGAATTATATATGATTAAGTGAGAAAAAACGAGAAAAAAAGACAAATCAACCTTTTTTATTAATTTATTTCAAAATTTGTATTGACTATCAAATTCCACTATGCTATTATATTCGAGCAAAAGAAAAACGACTGCATCGTTGCAGTTAAATTTATATGGAGGATATTGATATGTCAACATTTATGCCAAAAGCTGACGAAATCGAACGCAAGTGGTATATCATTGATGCTGCTGACAAACCTCTCGGCAGAGTTGCTGCTGAAGCTGCTGTTCTTCTCAGAGGTAAGCACAAGCCAATCTTCATGCCAAATGTTGATTGCGGCGATTTTGTTATTATCATTAATTCTGATAAAGCAGTTCTTACAGGTGACAAACTTAATAAGAAACTTTATCAGCATCACTCAGGTTACATTGGTAATCTTAAAACAGTTAAATACGGTACACTTATGGAAGAGAAGAGCGATTTTGCTATGAAACTCGCTGTAAAGGGTATGATTCCTGACACCACTCTCGGCAGAAAGCAACTCACAAGATGCCGTATCTATAAGAGTGCAGACCACAAACATGAGGCTCAGAAGCCTGAAGTTTGGGAATTTTAAGGGAGGTATCTGAATTATGTACGAAACAAATCCATATTTCTACGGAACAGGCAGAAGAAAAGAATCTGTCGCTCGTGTACGTGTTTATGCAGGTACCGGCAAAATCACAATCAATGACAGAGATATTGACGAATACTTTGGTCTTGAAACACTCAAACTTATCGTTCGTCAGCCACTCACTCTTACAGAAACAACAGAGAAGTTTGACATCGTTTGCCGCGTAAACGGTGGTGGCGTTACAGGTCAGGCTGGTGCTATCCGTCACGGTATCGCAAGAGCACTTCTTCAGTATGATGAAGCTCTTCGCCCGGCACTCAAGAAAGCCGGATTCCTCACTCGTGACCCACGTATGAAGGAAAGAAAGAAACCGGGTCTCAAAAAAGCTCGTCGCGCACCACAGTTCTCAAAGAGATAATTTTCACACTCGTAGCACTCAAGCGGAAACGCTTGAGTGCTTTTTTATACCATAGTGTTATCAATCATAACCACCCGTGAAACGGGTGGTTTGCACAAGGGCTAAAAGCCACTGATACTAACCCGCGTCTCAAGGCGCGGGCTTTCTCTTTGTTCAAGCCTTATTGTATTTGCCACTT
>JAETRQ010000047.1 GCA_021770095.1 Eubacteriaceae bacterium
TAGGCGTTTGCGAAACGCCAGAACCCACATAAATACTGGATTCTTTTTGTTATAAAATAAAACAACTCCTCACTGGTTTATGGTAAAATAGAATTGCCCAGAAACTATCTCTACCAATCCACCAAGAAAGGAGTTGCATCTATATGATACCATACAAACAGCTTTCTTTGGCAGATATTTTTACCGATTGCCAAAATAAATTTGATAACGATAAATATAAGTTCCTTGAACTTCTCGAAAATACCATTAACCTTGATGAAATTGTCCCGGTGTCTTTTGTTTCCCATTTTCACGCCACCACCGGCAGACCTCGCAAATATCATCTTTATTCGATGATCAAGGCTCTGTTATTACAGCTTATTTTCTCAATTCCAACAACGTCACTCCTGATTGTTTTTCTTAAATACTCTCAGGAGTTACGGGATTTCTGTGGCTTTGACGTCGTCCCGGATGCATCTAAATTTACCCGGTTCAAACAGGACTTTTTATTGGACTTACAATCTATGTTTGACAGGCTTGTTACCCTGACCGAACCGATATGCCAACGAATTGATAAAGAAAAAGCATCTATGCTGCTCTTTGATACCTCTGGCATTGAAGCTTGGGTGACTGAAAACAATCCTAAATATGCCAACCGTATCATCAGGCAGCTCAAAGCATTTAAAAAGGCAAACGCTCTGGATGATTCCTTTGACCCTTATAAAGCCGCCTATGGTTCCATGCCACCCCATGCTGCCGCGAATCCCGCTATTCAGCAAATGTACATCAATGGGCATTTTTGCTATGCCTACAAATTCGGCATCCTCACAAATGGACTGGGCATCGTCCGGGATATTTCCTTTTATAACAAAACCTTCCTCGAATCTCATCCCGAAATCATGATGGAAAAGAAATCCGACTCTCCGGATGAGGACAAGAGCCTTGCGGATTCCAAAGCACTGATCCCGACCTTAAAAGACTTTTTTCAAAAACACCCGCTTATCAACCCCAAAACTTTTCTGGGAGATGCTGCTTTTGATTCCATTGAGATTTATAAATACCTATTACAGGAAACTTCCTTTGAAAAAGCGTATATTCCTCTAAAAAATAAACTCAAAATCGAAGGGATTGATTATATTGTCAACGAAGACGGTATTCCCTGCTGTCCCCATGATACTTCACTTCCAATGAAGCGTGAGGGAAGCAAGTCACACTTGCGCTGTGGCCTTCCAACCATGAAATTCGTCTGCCCCAAAATGAAATGGGAATGGAACAGTGTCATAAAGAAATCAAAACGTGTATGTCATTGTGACCATCCATGTACTTCTTCTTCCTGTGGAAGAATGATCTACATCTATCCAGAGCAGAACCTCCGTGCTTATCCCGGAACTGTCCGTGGTACACAGGAGTGGGATTCCACCTATAAGATCCGTGTGAATGTAGAAAAATCAATCAACCATTTCAAGGACAGCTTTTGTGTTGCCGGGCGAAAAACACAGAATGAGAAAACGCTCCACGCAGACTTGCTGCTTGCCGGGATTGCCCAACTGATTACCGTAATGGTTGCGGATAAAATCCATAAGCATCAATATATCCGCAGTTTAAAGCCCTTGATTGCATAGATTCATTTTTCTATACGGATTCTCCAGCAGATATTTCCATCTGCTTTATTTTCATGCCCTAAAATCCTGTTTTTACATCTCCCCTTTTAAAATCCATTGATATCTGACTTTTACTGTATTGGAACTGAGATTACAAACTTGTTTCGCAATTACCTA
>JAETRQ010000048.1 GCA_021770095.1 Eubacteriaceae bacterium
GCGTTTGACAATTTTGACGACTCAAATATTTTGATATTGGACAACTGTACGCCCCAGCAGTTACAGACAATCTATACCTGTATGAAACCGACTAATTATAGAGGTCCGTCCCATTTTGTGTACAGCTATCTCTATTTTCAGTTCCCACTGGATGTAGAATGGTCAACTGTCTATCAATTTATGGAGTATGTAAACAGCAAACTGACGATCCGTTACGCCAGCGCAGGATATGAGATGGCGTTCAATGACCTCTGTCCTAAAAGCGCAGGATACGGTGTGAGGGCTTTGAACCAGCTAAACTATGTAAACAGCGAGTATACAGAATGGAACGGACTTGAATTAAGTACACGTTTTGGTGTTCCATGCCCGAATTTTATACAAATCCTATGCTCGGAATTGACGCAAAAAATGGCATCTGGAATTCCTGATGAGCTACATGGAAAATTAGTAAATACCAATCTGTTTCTTGACATCCTTGATCGGAAATCTGAAAAAATGCCTGAGCCGGCATTGGAACAGATAAAATCCCGGTATCAAAAACTGTATTGGCTGTTGAAGCCGCTCCTTGTGTCGCCCGAACGATCTATGCTTATGAAAAAAGAGGATTGGGAGAAGCGTCTAAAGAGGTTTGAAGAAATACAATCATAATTTCAAGTTTTCAAGGGAGCGTGTCACATGAAAGTGAGTCATTATTTATCCGGTGCAGTAAGACAATTTTCGTATTGGTTTGTGCATGGGACATTAGGATATCCTGTTTTAGAGGGGATTGATTATTTGAATGAATTAGATGAAGACAGCAGCTGTATGGAACAGGCATTTTCGATATTTATGAATAACATTGAGTTAGATAATGAGGGAAATGTATTGAATTATAAATATTGTGAAAGAAGGGCCGCAGAATATATCCGAATATATTTTAATCCTGATTATAGCCTTGACAAGCCATTCGAGGATTGGGAATTAGAATTGCATCCGGTAAGTAAAGAATCATATAGCCTTTAACATTAAAATTTTCAGGGATGGGCATAAATGACAGCAGAAGAAATTTTTTGTGATTTGTTCGATAAATATGGGGAGGATTTTAACTGGTATATGGTGCCGTTATCACAGTCAAACGGTGTATTTGTTGAAGAATTGAAAAAAGAGCTTGGAGAAGGGCATTTTTTATATCATAAAAAAGTCTGGGCAGTAGCAAAGTGTGAATCTAATGATGATGTTTTATATCTTACTGCTGGAGAGCAGGGTGGAGATACTTATTACATTTTTCATCTGACTTATTCAAAGCAGAATTTAGAGGGGTTTCCTAAGTATGAGAAATTTACAGACATATATGCAGTAAAAGAATTTATTGAACAGGCATTTATTAAAAACTATATGTGATAAAGTAAACTTCCAGTCTATAGAACTGGAAAAACCAGGATTTGAAAGGGTGGACACCCATACAAACCAGAAGCGGGAGAGACCAATATTATTCTGGACATTACAGTTAAATACTACCGCTTTGATGAGCTTAGATGGAATATCATTTCACCTGGAAATGATTTGAAATTTACTGATAAAGTAAGGGCTAACAGTATAGCGGCATGTGAGGCTTCCTTTCCAAGAAAATATATTTCTTTTAAATATGATGGGTCTAAGGATGGACTACGCCAATTATGTGAAGATATTCTTGACTGGCTGGAGAAATTTTATAGGGATTTTTTTAAATCCATAGAAAAAAATTATGGAACATTAGAAGAGTATTACATTGCCAATAAAGAAGATAATCCGATGCTGGCAGGGTTGGTATATATTGAGCGTGGTCAATTCCAAAATGCGGAGACATGTTTTAGATTGCCAAATATGAGTTGTAAAAATTCATGTACTTCTATTAAGCCGGTGACGAAAGAACAACTTGCCCGTGTCAGTGTATCCTGTGAACAGCCGTATCGCAGAAGTGATTATGAAAGGTTGCTTGATTATACAATAGCTATGCAGCATGGGGTAAAATGGACAGAAGAAACAGCAGCGTATGGATTGTTGCCCGAAGAAAGACATGGGAAATAGTTAAACGGAGAGTACCAATACAATATAAAAGAAAAGAGGATGGAAAAACATGAAAGCTGCTATGCAATATCAAAATAAAACTCCGGAAGAGATTGTTCGTCAATACAAAAAGAGACTTCGGGCTAAACAGGGGCTTCTCATACTGATCTTTCTGCTATATGCTATTGTGGGCATCAGGGGAATCTGGTGGGGGGATGATGGCATGACAGATGTTTTACTAAAACTGTTCATTCTTATTGTGATCACTTTTCCGATCAACATCTGGATTTCCTGGGATTTTATGTCTCTGAATATGATTCTGAACCAAGACTGTGATCCGGTAACCTATGTTCAAGTGATGCGCCTGCTTGAAAAGGTACATAAAAGAAAGCGGAGCGCCGTGGCTATCCGTATCAATGAGGCATCCGGCCTTATGTGGTCTGGACAGTTTTCAGATGCCCTGGCCTTGACGGAGCCTTTGCATAAGTACAAAGTAAGCGCTAATTATCAGGTTTCCCTTTTGAACATCCGTTTTAACTGTCATAAAAAAATGGAAGATTTTGAAAAAGCAATGCGGGTGAAACAGGAAGCGGAGGCCCTTGTCTCCTCATTCACAAAAGCATCCCTGCAGAAAACAGGGCAGGAGCTGCTAAACGTTATGGATGCCAGCCTGGCTCTGTGGCGGGGAGATTATGAGACATTCCGCCGCATGGAGGAAGCCCGGAGTGCCGGATATACAGCCAAGCTTCAAAAAGTGGTTTCTGCCGTATGCCTTGCGGATGTGGATATTGCCTGCAATGAGTTAAAGAACGCCAGAACACATCTGGAGTATGCGATTCAGGAGGGCGGGACTTTGTATGTGGTGGAAGACGCCCGGCGTATCATTATATGGAATAGATTGTGTGCATTTGTATTGGTGTAATGAATGTTTCATTTTTGATAAACAGAGAAATCATTTAGTTTCATCTGATACCTATGGTGAAGTTGTATTTGAAAGTGATTTTGACATTGAATATCTGCCTCATTTGATCGTGGATCTCATCATGCAATTAAAAGACTGTACTTACATAACAAAAAGGGAAATCGTCAAGGGGAAAATACCATCGGGTTATGATGATATAAAAGAGTATGTCATAACAGCGAAAACTGAAAACCTGAATCTGCAGAAATATCAGCTTGCCAATATTACGATAGAGTATGTTGTATAAACGGCTTTTATTATTTGTTTTATAGTGGGGAGGTAGACGACATGGAATCAAATAAAATAACAATCGACCCGATGCTGCTTACTTATGTTGCCCAGACCCTTGGCAGGGTGCCGGAGAATCTTTACGACTTCCAGAAAATAAAAAATCTGGTCTGCGGCGGGCGTCCGGTCTATCAGAAGCTGATCGATCCCCTTCACGATCCGCTTCCGGAGCGGCTTGAGATCGCAAGGGGAGACTTTTATGTGCTCGGAAAAATGTCGCGGCTGAAAAAGCTGGCTATTTCTGCTATGCAGGTCAATGATTTTTCCTTTTTAACAACTTGTACTGCCCTGGAAAGTCTGGAAATTTCAGCCTGTGGAGTGATTGACTGTGCATACCTTAAGAATCTTGTTAATTTAAAAAGTCTCAGTCTGCTGCACTGCCCGAAGCTTTTGCATATGGAAGATATTCTGAA
>JAETRQ010000049.1 GCA_021770095.1 Eubacteriaceae bacterium
ACTCAAACTTCGCACATAGATTTTAGCTATGCACCTTGAAAATTCAATATCTGGCAATGATTCAATTATCAAAGAACAGTCTTTTATGCCGTTATGCCGCAACTAATTGCGATTGTAGCAGAGATGGCAACGTGCTGATGAATGCTTCAACAAGTTCATCTATCTTTTCATCAACAAGATCGCAGTGTTCCTCTAAAAGTTTCCGGAACATTTGGAGCAGCATCTGAAATGCCTGTATCCATGTAATGTCAGACATTTCGTCAGTAAAGTATAAAAATAATTCCCCAAGAGACCGGTTGTCGTTTGATTCCCTGTTTTCGATGGACAGCATCATATATCTGGTAAAGACAACCGCTGTATGGGCACTCATTGCATCAAAGGAAAGGGAATGGCATTCTTTACTTAGCCTGAGATAACTCTTGCAGACTTTGAAGAATACTTCGATATCCCAGCGTTTCCCATAAAGGCGGATGATTTCCTCTGCGCTTAAAGAAGTATCCGTTGAGATAAGACAGAGGTACTCTTTCCGCTTATTCCGGTTGCGAACATATACGACTCTGGCAGGAATTGATTTTTCTCCCCTGATAACTTCCACCTCCACTGATAAGAGATATCTGGAACGTCCTCTGCGTTTCTTGTTCCTCTTGTAGATATCAATAAGGGAGAGTTCTTCTCCATTGTATCGGAAGAACATTTTCGGGGTTTTCTTAATCATTCCAATCACTTCATAGCCAAGCTTTTTTACGGCATGAAGCGATTTGGGAGAAGAAAACCAACTGTCAAAGAGGACATATTTTGCAGGAATTCCCACTGTTTTAGCGGCTTTGAGAAGTTCCAACATAGTTTCCGTCCCTTTGGTCATAGAAAGCTTGCGGCGCTTATAACCGACGGTTCTTTTATCGAGGCTGACGGCTTCATTCACACGATTTTTCTTATTATCCGTGGATAAAAGGATGCTGTTGACCGGAAGAAACGTACTTCCGTCAGTCCATCCCAGGGTTAGCATACGGAATCCAAACTTATAGGCATGTTTTGCGTGGTCGTAAGTTTTTGCAAGAAGTTCCACCTTCTTGGAGCGGTTCCTTTCAAACATAGAATCATCAACGCAGAGAACATTTTCCCTGTCTGCATTATTCAGTGGGACAACGGCATCCTTGATAATTCTTGATGCAAGTATCGTTGTGAACCTGATCCAATTGATCTGTGTAGATTTCATAAAACGGTATACAGTGTCTTTTGCGAAAGAAGGCGTATTTCTTCCGGACAGAAGATTCATGTACATGCTTCTGTTTGAAAAGATCAGGAGAAACAGATACTGAAAAATCTGTGTCACAGGCGTGCCTTTCTTATGATAAGCGCCGGATGCCTTTAAAGCAGACGTCACATGGAATCTGGTAAAAAATCTTTTGATAGTTGTAGAAATCTGGTTATCATTCTGGCTGTCTTGTGTTATACTGTTATTCATAGCATGAGCCTCCGGTGGTATTTTGTTTTTGAACAACTCAATTATACCAAAACCAGAGTGTTTCATGCTATTTTATTGCCAGTTATTATTGAATTTTCAATGTACATAGGCAATTATTCAAGTGCGAAGTTTGAG
>JAETRQ010000009.1 GCA_021770095.1 Eubacteriaceae bacterium
AAGTGGCAAATACAATAAGGCTTGAACAAAGAGAAAGCCCGCGCCTTGAGACGCGGGTTAGTATCAGTGGCTTTTAGCCCTTGTGCAAACCACCCGTTTCACGGGTGGTTATGATTATTTATTCTTCAATTTGGCAGTGCATGTATCCCAAATCATCAAATTCAATCTGAATATTTTTTGTGGCTGTTTTGCCTGATTTGAATTTTACGGTCACTTCAATCGTATCTTTCGGTAAATCACTGAGTTTTGTATCAGGATGTTCCATAACATATTCTGTTGCAGCCCAAGTATCAAGGCACACGTCACTGATTTTATCTTCATCATCGTAGTTTTTTTCTGTAATTTTTTTGCCGGAACGGGTTATATCTTCATAATCTTCATTTTTCACTAAACGGAAATGCGTGTATACATATCCTTGGTATTCCAGGTTGAACTTTTCAACAATATCTTTTGAATCTGTACTGATATTGAAAACATGATAGTCATCAATGTTCATAGAATTTTCGCCGAAGTATTCAGATAAATCTCGGTTTTTCATGATTTTTTTTAGAAAAGATTTTTGCGTTCTGTCTTCAAGGTCGAATGAATCTATTGCGTTGTATTCGGCAATTTCTTCATCGTTTAATGGGATTTTTACTATGAAATAGTCATCTCTTTCCTGATGATTATCACGCATATCTTCATCAAATATTTCGAATCCATAAATATTTGATTTAAACGTAACCTCATCAATATCTTTACCATGAATTTCAAATCCCGTTGTTGTTGAATTGAGTCCCGTCGTTCCCATTTCTTCAAAATAAACTTTTTCTACCTTACCAAACGGCATTTTGACATCATGATTACTGAGTGGATAGGTCTTTCCGTCATCAGCATAAGCCGTTATTGTAAAATCATTTTGTCTTTGGACTGCAAAATATCCGCCGACAGAACCGCAGACAATTGCAGCTGCAAGTACTGCTGCACAAACCTTTTTGAATATATGTTGTTGTTTGGGCTTCTTATATGCATTTATTTTTGCTGCCAATCTGGTTTTCATATACAAGTCGGGTTTGATTTCCTCAATTGATTTTTTTATTTCTTTATCAAATTCATGCATAATTCTTTAACTCCTTTTTTAAAATTTCTCTTGCTCTTTTCAATCGCATTTTGACAGCCGATTCACTCAGCCTGAGAACAGATGATATTTGTTTTACCGTATAGTCTTCATAATAAAAAAGGTAAATCACGGTTTTATATTTTTCGTCCATGCTGATAATTTTTGACTGAATGTCTATTGCTTTGTCACTTTCACTCTTGTTTGACAATATATTTTCATTCAATGGAAGATTATTTGCACGGGATGATTTTATATAATCCTTGCATTTGTTGGTGGTTACCCGTATCAGCCACGCTTTTTTATGTTCTTCATTTTTAAAATGAGGAGAGTTATATATCAGTTTTATAAATACTTCCTGCAATATGTCTTCACTTTCCTGCAAACTGCCTGTGTGCAGATATGCTATGCGGTAAAGCATTTGTGCATATTCATCATATGCCTGTGCAAAAAATTCATTTTCTTCATTCGTCATCATCTTCCTCCTTTCAACAATAATACGAATCAAATTTATGTTAGGTCACAAAATTTTGCTGTTTTATCTTAATATTACCATTTAATCATATTGTATCTCAAATAACAATGTATTTAAGATATATTACATTTTCTAAGAATATGGTGATTTTAAACAAAAATTGTTGTTGCTATGCTCATCTTTTTATTGTATAATAAGACTGGTAAAAATTTGAGAGGAGCGTTTTCTGATATGAAACACCCGGAAATTGTTAAAAAGATGACTCTGGAACAAAAGGCTGCTTTTGTTTCCGGTTATGATTACTGGCATTTGGAGGAAGCACCTGAGCTCGGTCTTCCTAAAATTATGATTACAGACGGACCTCACGGTCTGCGTAAACAAAAAGGCAAAGATTATGTTGAGCCTGAAGGACAAAAAAGTAAAGGCGGCATAGGTCTTGGCAATTCTGTTCCTGCAACTTGTTTCCCTCCTGCGGCAACTTCTTCCTGCTCATGGGACATGGACCTTCTTGTAAAAGAAGGTGAGGCAATGGGGCAGGAATGTCTTAAGGAAAAAGTATCCACCATTCTCGGACCTGGTACGAACATCAAGCGTTCACCGGTTTGCGGACGTAACTTTGAATATTTCAGTGAAGATCCTCTTCTTTCAGGTAAATGTTCCGCAGCGGTTATCAATGGTGTTCAGTCAAAGGGCGTTGGTACTTCACTCAAGCATTTCTGTTGTAACTCGCAGGAAGCATTCAGAATGGTTGTTGACGAACTGGTTGATGAACGTGCAATGCGTGAACTTTATATGACCGCATTTGAAATTGCTATCAAAGAGGCACAGCCCTGGACTGTTATGAATTCCTATAACAAAATCAACGGCGTTTATGCTTCACAGAATGGCTATATTCAGGAAGACATTGCAAGAGGTGAATGGGGATTTGAAGGTTTGTTTGTAACAGACTGGGGTTCATCCGTTGACCGTATTCCGGGCCTTCAGAACGGTACTGATCTTCAGATGCCTTCATCAGGACCTCTGAATACTCAACTGATTATTGCTGCTGTTAAAGACGGCAGTCTTGATGAAAAAGTTCTGGATGAACGTGTTGATAAGGTTGTTGAACTTATCGTTAAGTCCAAGCCTGCCCTTGAAAAGACACATACATTCAATGTGGATGCGCACCATAAAATCGCACAGGAAATTGCAGAAGGTTCAATGGTACTGCTTAAGAATGATGATAATATTCTTCCTCTTAAAGCAGGACAGAAAGTTGCAGTTATCGGTGAAATGGCAAAGGCACCAAGGTATCAGGGTGCAGGTTCATCTGTTATCAATCCGACCAAACTTGATAATGCATTTGATGAAATGAAAAAACTCGGTGTGGATATGACTTATGCTCAGGGTTATTATAAATCTGCACCTACTAAAAAAGAAAAGAATTCCAGAAGACCTGAAAGCCAGCTTGTAAGCGAAGCTGTTGAAGCAGCAAAGAAGGCTGATGTTGCTGTTGTATTTGTTGGCCTTACAGAAGAATTTGAGGGTGAAGGTTATGACAGAGTAGGTATTGATATGCCTGAAAACCATAACGCTCTTGTTGCTAAAGTTGCTGAGGCTAATCCAAATACTGTTGTTGTTCTCGCAGGCGGTTCAGTTGTATTTATGCCTTGGGTAGATAAGGTTAAAGGTCTTCTCAATTCAGGTCTCGGCGGTCAGGCAGGCGGTGCTGCTGTTGCCAATATCCTGACAGGTGTTGTCAACCCGTCCGGTAAAACAAGTGAAACATATCCTGTATCATTTGAAGAAAATCCTACATACGGCAATTATCCCGGCGGTCCTGTTACAGCAGAACACAGAGAGTCTGTTTATATCGGTTACAGATATTATGATGCAGCTAAGAAAGATGTTGTATTCCCATTCGGTTTCGGTCTTTCATACACAACATTTGAATACAGTGATATTAAGTTATCAGCTGATAATATTAAGGATACAGATACTTTGACAGTATCTTTCAAACTTAAGAACACAGGTGCTGTTGACGGTGCGGAAGTTGTTCAGGTTTATGTAGCAGATAAAGAGTCTACTATTTTCAGACCTGAAAAAGAACTCCGTGCATTTACAAAAGTATTCCTTAAAGCAGGGGAAGAAAAAGAAGTTTCTTTTGAACTTTCAAAAAGAGCATTTGCTTTTTACAATATCAACATTAACGATTGGTGCGTTGAAACAGGTGCGTTTGATATTCTTATTTCTGCTTCAAGCCGCGATGTTAAACTTTCTGCAACGGTTACTGTTGAATCAACCGTAGAATGTGAAATCCCGAATTACAAGGATGTTGCACCTAACTATTATAATGATGTTGAGCATATTACCCGTGAAGATTTTGAAAAGATATACGGCAAACTTCCTAATCCTGAGATTGACAGAACAAAGAAGATTGATGTGTATTGCTGCCTGAATGATGCAAGACATACTAAATGGGGAGGCAAAATCTGCAATCTTATTGAAAAGATTATGTCCGGTATGGGCAGTGATGCAAATGGTGACGGAAAGATGCTTGCTGCTATGGCTACTCAGATTCCTGTTCGTAACTTCATTCAGATGTCGATGGGCGTATTTTCACCAAAGATGGCAGAAGGTCTTTTGAAAATCCTGAATGATGATGAATCCACATTTGTTGGTTTCTCTATGATATTCTGGAGACTCGGCGGAGCAATTCCAAAACTTCCTGCTCTTCTTAAATCAATATAACTTGTATAAAACTGCCTGTATTTTCAGGCAGTTTTTTGTTGTATTCAGTTTTTTTATATGCTAAAATAATGATCAGGTGGTGATGAGGTGAAGAAATTTATATCATATTTACTGACTTTGATGATTATTGTTTTCATGTTTGCACAACTTTCATTTGTCACTTTTGCTGATGAACAGACTGTGGATATTCCGGCCACCCAACTCGGTACATCAGATACATATTATTCTTTTGATGCACAGACAAAAACATTGACAATCAGCGGAGAAGGGGCAACTCCCGATTTTTCAAATTCAACTGTGCCTTGGTATAATTGGCGCAGTGCTTCAATTGACAAAGTTGTGGTAGAGGATGGCATAACCACGCTTGGCAAATACTTGTTTTGTTATGTTAATGCAAGCCAATTTGAACTTGCTGATTCCATAAGGACGATTAAAGAAGGCACATTTTATTGCGTTAATAAGACAAAAACAATTGTATTGCCGAATAAACTTGAAAGTATTGGCGCTAAGGCTTTTTATTCTTCTTATAATTTTGAAGAAATTTTTATTCCTAAAACAGTTAAGATGATTGGAATGAGTGCTTTTGAAAGTTGTTCCAAATTGAGTAAAGTAAACTTTGAAAGTGACTACATGACTGTTTCAATAGGAAGCAAAGCATTTTTCAAATGCCCGATGCTGAAAAGTATTTTTCTACCAAGGAATGCAAAACTTTCTTCCTATTCAATCGGTTATTCCGCTGCAACAGCAGGGTCTATATATGATGGCTTTAAAATGTATGCTTATAGGGATTCCTCAGCCTACACATATGCAGGCAAAAATGTTATTGATTGTGTTTTGCGTGACAGTATGGCAGTTTTTCTTGATGATGTTATAGTCAGAGAATATCTTGCCGGTTCACTTGATGATACAATGTATTTTACCTTTACACCGCAGGTTACGGATGAATATGCTTTTTCTTCCGACGGTGACGTGGATGTTGATTGTATATTAATTAACTCTGCCGGTGAAGAAAAGGGACCATATGATGACAATTCAAATTTTGACAGAAATTTTACTGCAAAAGAACTTTTGAATGCCGGAGAAACGTATACATATAAAATTAACAGCGATATGTCCGCCGGTGAATTTTCTGTAAAATTGGTTCAGTCACATTCTTATACGCAGGATATTATTCCTCCTGATTTGTATCATGACGGATATACAATCAATACCTGTATTTATTGCGGTTATCAGTATAAATTTGATTTTGTTGAACGAACAGGAAAAGATATTTCAGGTACAGTTGTATTAATGGAAAATCCGAGCGGGGAACATTCACATAATCTTCCTCTTTGTAATGTTAGCGTTCATTCGGGTGATTATGATACTGTAACGGATGAAGACGGATATTTTTATTTCACTGTGCCAAAGACTGCAGAAAGTATAACAATCCGTTCTCCATATGGTGTTGACAGGACTGTTCTTGCAGATAATTGTAACTTAGGCAGTATTGCATTTTTTGCATATGATTATGTTCAGGACGGATATGTAAATGCAAAAGATTATGCTTGGCTGCGTTCTCGTTTTGGTTCTGATGATAAATCACTTGATTATAATCAAGACGGTGTTGTGAATCAGGATGATTGGATATATGCCGAAGCGTTTTTTACATATGGGAAAATAACCGAAAGTATTTATGATTGATAAGATAAATTCGTTACTTTTTCTATTGAAAATAGTTGACTCTTAATATATAATATTTGTGATTAATTTACATAAGGAGAATGTTATGAAAAAAGTTGCAATCATTATGGGTTCAGACAGCGATTTGCCAATTGTTACTCCTGCTATCAAGCAGTTAAAGGACCTTGGTATCGAAACAGAAGTAAGAGTTATGAGCGCGCATCGTACACCGCAGGAGGCAAATGAATTTTCTTCAAATGCGATTGAAAACGGTTTTGGCGTTATTATTGCAGCAGCAGGTATGGCTGCACATCTCGGCGGCGTTCTTGCTGCATCAACTACTTTACCTGTTATTGGTATTCCTTGTTCTGCAAAGGTGCTTGACGGTATGGATGCAATGCTTGCAACTGTTATGATGCCGCCGGGAATTCCGGTTGCAACAGTCGGTGTTAATGCTGCTAAAAATGCAGCTATTCTTGCAGCAGAAATTATTGCGGTCGGTGATGCAGACCTTATGGCAAAATTACAGAATATGAGAAAAGAAATGGCACAGCAGGTTCGTGAAAAGGACGCTGCACTTCAAGAAAAACTTAAGGAGTTATAATGATGGAAAAGAGTTTCAGCGCTAGTTATGCAGCAGCAGGTGTTGATGTAACTGCAGGTTACGAATCTGTTGAATTAATAAAATCACATGTCAAAAGAACAAATATTCCAGGTGTAATCGGCGGTATCGGCGGTTTCGGCGGTATGTTTGAACTGCCTTTCAGTGATTATAAAAATCCTGTTCTTGTTTCAGGTACAGATGGCGTAGGTACAAAAATCAAATTGGCTTTTCTTATGGATAAGCATGATACAGTCGGCATCGACTGTGTTGCAATGTGTGTAAATGACATTGCATGTGCAGGTGCCAAACCATTGTTCTTTCTTGATTATATTGCTTGCGGAAAGAATTACCCTGAAAAAATTGCACAGATTGTTGCCGGTGTTGCAGAAGGCTGTGTGCAGTCGGGTTGTGCCCTTGTCGGCGGTGAAACTGCTGAGCATCCGGGTATGATGCCTGAACACGAATATGACCTTGCAGGTTTTACGGTCGGTATAGCAGAGAAGGACAAGATTGTTTCCGGTGACAATCTTAATGCCGGTAACGCACTTATCGGTGTTGCATCATCAGGAATTCATTCAAACGGATTTTCTTTAATCAGAAAAGTATTTGATATTAATGAAACAACGATTGCAAAGCATTATGACGAACTTGGCAAAACGCTTGGTGAAGAATTGATAATACCTACAAGAATTTACGTAAAAGCACTTCTTTCTCTTATGGATAAGATTGAAGTTAATGCTATCAGTCATATCACCGGTGGCGGTTTTTATGAAAATGTTCCGCGTATGCTCAAGGATGGTTATACTGCTGTAATTGAAAAGGACAAGTGTTTCAGGAAACCTATTTTTGACCTTATTGCAAAAACAGGTAATATCCCTGAAAGAGATATGTACAATACTTTCAATATGGGTACCGGCTTGGTAATGGCAGTTGATGCTCAAAAAGCAGATGAAGCAATTGCAATCCTTCAGGCAGCAGGCGAACAGGCTGCAATAATCGGTGAAATCAAATCAGGCGAAAAAGGTGTAGAATTAGTATGATGAATATTGCAGTTCTCGTTTCAGGCGGCGGCACAAATCTTCAGGCACTTATTGACGCACAGAACAGCGGAAAAATAAAAAACGGCAAAATCACTTGTGTTATATCTTCAAAGCATGATGTCTATGCTTTGGAAAGAGCAAAGAAGAATAATATTCCAACCAAGGTTATCGCCCGCAAAGATTATGACAGCATCCAAACCTATACTGCTGCGGTGAGAGACGCTTTGATTGAAGTCAAGGCTGATTTGGTTGTGTATGCCGGATTTATGACTATTCTTGATTCTCAGATAGTTGAGGCTTTCCCTTACAAGATGATGAATGTTCATCCTGCTTTGATTCCGTCATTCTGCGGCAAAGGATTTTATGGGCTTCATGTCCATGATGCGGTGCTTGAAAGCGGTGTAAAGGTAACAGGTGCAACGGTTCATTTTGTAACCGAGGATTGCGATGCAGGTCCGATTATTGCACAAAAGGCAATTCCTGTTCATAATGATGATACATCCGAAACTTTACAAAAAAGAGTTATGGAACAATGCGAATGGAAAATATTACCTGAGGCAGTTTCTCTTTTCTGTGAAGGCAGAATAAAAATTAATGGTAATAAAACAGAAATTATTTGATAAATTGAGGTGCTATTTATGGAAATGAAATCTCTTGCAACTGAGCTCAGTACAAATACTTATCCGGGCCGCGGTATCGTACTCGGAAAATCAAAAGATGGCAAAAATGCTGTTATCGCATATTTTATTATGGGCAGAAGTGTGAACAGCCGTAACCGAATTTTTGAAGAAAATGACAGGGGCGGTATTCGAACAAAAGCATTTGATGAATCAAAAATGGAGGACCCAAGCCTTATTATTTATAATCCTGTTTTGAAATATGAAAACAAAACGATTGTTACGAACGGTGACCAGACAGATACAATATATGATTTTATGGCGGATGGTCATTGTTACCGCAAGGCTTTGCTTACAAGAGAATTTGAACCTGATGCACCGAATTATACACCGAGAATTTCCGGTGTAGTTAAGCCGAACGGTGATTATGTGCTCTCAATTCTTAAATCAAATATGGGTAAGCCGCAGTGTCTCAGGTATTTTTTTGAATATCCTGCTGAAAACGGACTTGGTCATTTTATCCATACATATAAATGTGACGGAGATCCTATCCCGTCTTTTGAGGGAGAACCGACTCCGGTTGAAATTGATGGTGACATTGAGTCTTTCACAAACATGATTTGGGATAATCTTAATGAAGATAACAAAGTTTCTCTTTTCACACGTTTTATTAATCTTGAAACCGGAGAAGAAGAAACAAGAATTATAAATAAGAATAAATAAAATAATGGGGCAGTTATCATACTTGCCCCTAAAAGTATATTATAGGATAGGTGAATTATGAAAGTATTAGTTGTTGGTGCAGGCGGAAGAGAACACGCCTTAATCAGAAAAATTAAAGAATCGGATAAAGTTGATTCAGTTGCTTGCTGCCCGGGCAATGGCGGAATATCTTATGATGCACAGTGCTATGATGTGTCTGCAACAGATATTGACGGTGTAGTTGCTCTTGCTAAAGAAATCAAGGCTGATTTTGTTGTAGTTGCACCTGATGATCCGCTTGTTGCAGGTATGGTTGATGCACTCAATAAAGAAGGATTCAAAACCTTCGGTCCTACATCTGCTGCTGCAATTATTGAAGGGTCAAAAGTATTTTCAAAAGATTTAATGCTCAAATACAATATCCCGACAGCAGAGTATAAAGTATTTGATAAATGTGATGATGTTATTACATATCTTAAAGAGAAAAACGAGTTCCCTGCAGTAATCAAGGCAGACGGTCTTGCACTTGGCAAGGGTGTTATCATTCCCGAAACACTCGACGAGGCAATTGCAGGTGTTAAAGAAATTATGGAGGACAAAATATTCGGTGCCTCCGGCAACAATGTTGTTGTTGAAGAATTCTTAACAGGACCTGAAGTTTCTGTACTTGCATTTACTGACGGAAAATGTGTAAAGCCAATGGTATCTTCAATGGACCACAAAAGAGCGCTTGATGGTGACAAAGGACTCAATACCGGTGGTATGGGTACAGTTTCACCTAATCCGTATTATACAGAAGATGTTGCAAAAGAATGTATGGAAAAAATATTTGTCCCAACAATCAATGCAATGAACAGCGAAGGCAGAACTTTCAAAGGATGCCTTTATTTCGGTCTTATGATTACACCGAAAGGACCAAAAGTTATTGAATATAACTGCCGTTTCGGTGACCCTGAAACGCAGGTTGTTCTCCCACGTCTGAAAACAGATATTATGGATATTTTTGAAGCAATCAATAATGAAACTCTTGATGAACTTGATATTGAGTGGGACGACAAGGCTTGCACCTGTGTCATTATGGCATCAGGCGGGTATCCGAAATCCTATCCTAAGGGAATTGAAATCACAGGACTTGAAAACGGTCAGCGTGAAGGTGTTATTGTTTATCATGCAGGAACTGCAATACAGGATAATAAGTTGGTTACTGCCGGCGGACGTGTACTTGGTATTACTGCTCTTGGCAACACGCTCGAGGAAGCACTTGAAAAATCCTATGCTGCTGTTAATGAAATTAAATTTGATAATGCTCATTACAGAAAAGATATTGGTCAAAAAGCATTAAAAGCAAAAATTTGTTAAGAAATCGTGAAATTTTACAATTTGTTATTGACAATTATACAAAATGGAATTATACTTAATCTACAAATTATAAATTATCAAATCAGAGGTTAGTTTTATGGCAACTGTAAAGAAAAGTAAGAAGAAGATAATTGTGCCGATTTGCATAGTTCTTGTAATCGTAATTATTGCAGTTTCAGTATTTGCTGTCTTTGGTGCACAGAAAGGTGAAGAAGTCTCCCTTTATACTATCGGAACTTCGGATATTTATGAAACTGTATCGCTGACAGGCGATGTTAGTTCCGGCACAGTAAAAGAGTATAAGGTTGCAACAGTAGCAACTGTTAAGGAAGTATTTGTCAAAGTTGGTGACAATGTTAAAGAAGGCGATGTTCTTGCAACATTTAATGTTGAGTCACTTGACGGTCAGATTTCATCTCTCAGAACATCTTACAGTGATGCTCTGAACAGTTATAATTCTGCTGTAAAGTCTCAGAAGTCTGCCAAGTCAAAGGCAGAAAAACTTGCAGCTGAGATTTCTGACTTGGAAAAGAAAGTCAGCAGACTTCAGTCCGGCTCATCTACAACATCAAAAAGCAAGACTACTGCAAGACCGAACACAACAAAACCTACAACTGCTAAACCAAATACAACAGCTGAGGTACCAAGCCAGTCTGTAACAGATGTTACAGAATCAACAACTTCATCAACACCCGGTCTTGGTGATTTGACAAAAGCTCTTGATGAATTGAATAAAACACTTGCTCAGATGACTGAAGATATGGATCAGTTGTTGGAAGTTACAACAATCATTGCAGAGGATTTGGCTAAGATTGGTTCTCTTGATGAGTCTCAGATTGCACAGATGATTGTTAAAGACCTTGTTGACAGCGGTATTTCCGAAGAGATTGCCAATGCTATTGTTGATTCAATTGATTTTGAGGAATTGGCTAAGGCTGTTTCCGATACAAACGGTGCACAGCTTACTGCAGCACAGATTCAGCTTGTATCCCTTGAAGCACAGCATGCAATTTATAGTGCTCAGGCAGATGACACGATGATTAAGGCTCAGAAAAAGGCTGTAGATGCAACTAAAAAGGCATTAGATGCACTTGAACAGCAGAAAAAGGATATGGAAAACGGATGGATTGCCGCATTTGACGGAACTATCACGGAAGTGGATATTTACAGTGGTGGTCAGACAACCGCACTTTCTACAGGTATTAAACTTGAAAATCTTGATCAGATGGCAGTAACTGTAAGTCTTGGCGAATATGATTTACATAAAGTTCGTGTAGGTATGCCGGCAAAGATTACAACTGCATATGGTTCATATGACGGTGAAGTTGCTTCTATTGCTCCGACAGCAACAGGCGGTTCTTCAACAGGTCTTCTTGACAGTGTAGGTTCAATGGCAGGAATCAGCGGTCTTTCAAGTCTTACTGCATCAGGCGCAGGTGTTGAATGTGTGATTACCATTCCGAAAACAGATGAAAATATCACAGTAGGTTTCAATGCGGATGTTGAAATTGAAACAGGTGAATATTTGGGTGTAATTGTTGTTCCGATTGAATCTATTAAACTTGAAAAAACAGGTTCGTATGTATATCTCTATAATGAAGAAGAAAATACTGTAACGAAAACTTTGATTGAAACAGGTGCAGTATCCGATTCTGAATATGAAGTTAAGTCAGGACTGAAAGCAGGCGACAAGGTTGTTGCTGCTCCGTCAACTGAATATAAAGAAGATACATTTAAGGTTAAGGTAATTGAGAAGTAAGGAGATTTCAGAGTGAATATTAACGAAAGTCTGAAAATCGCAATAAAGTGTATTAAAGCCAACTGGATGCGCAGCCTTCTTACTATGCTTGGTATTATTATCGGTATCAGTTCGGTTATTATGATTATCGGTGCAGGAACCGGTGTTAGAGATTATATCGTCGGATTAATTGAGGATATGGGCTCAAATGCAGTAATGATAAGTGTTGATGCGACAAGTGCTACCGATAATGATTATATTACTCTTGATGATGTTCAAAATATCAAGACAAAGGTTAAAGGTGTTGAGCGCTGTTCACCAATGCTGATGGGCTTTGGCCGTGCTACTATTGATAAATCCGCAACAGAAGCAACAGCAATGCTCATAGGGGTTAACAGTGATGTTCAGTTTGCATTAACGAACACTTGCACATACGGAAGATTTTTTACAGATGAAGAATATGATGCCAATGCTCCGATTGCAGTAATCGGTACAAATTCAGCAGAAATGGCTTTTGGTTATCAGGATGTTACAAATGAATATATTACTGTTTCATCAAGCGGTAAGTCAATGAAGATAAAAGTTTGCGGTGTTGCCAATATTGATGCACTTGCCAGTTCTGTCGGCGGCGGCTCCAATATGATGAGCAGTATGTTCTCAAATGGTTCAGATCAGGTTGTTGTTGCTTTATTTATGCCTTGTACCACGCTTACGCAGATAACCGGTGCTGATGCAAATCTCAGCAGTGTGTTTGTTATCGCTGAGGAAGGTGCAGATTATGATGCTGTCGGTAATTCAGCAGTAAACTATCTTAAATCTGCTCACGGTAATTATTCCAATAATATGTACACAGCACAAAATATGGCAACCTACGTTGAGATTGTTGATATAATTATGTCCGTACTCACAGCATTTATTGCGTGTGTAGGTGCAATTTCTCTTATAGTCGGCGGTATCGGTGTTATGAACATTATGCTTGTATCCGTAACAGAGCGAACACGAGAAATAGGTATCAGGAAGTCGCTGGGTGCTAAAACAAGAGTTATTACCATGCAATTTTTGACAGAGTCAATTATTCTGTGTTTGATAGGCGGTATAATCGGTGTCACGATTGGTGTGGTAGGTGCTTTTGCAGCATGCTCGATAATCAATATTCAGCCTAATATTACATGGTGGCTTATCCTTGTTGCACTCTTGTTCTCAAGCGGTGTTGGTTTGTTCTTTGGTATTTATCCTGCAAGAAAAGCCGCACAAATGAGTCCGATTGATGCCCTCAGAAGTGAATAATTAATATAAAATAATCCCTGTAATTTTTAGTTACAGGGATTTATTCTATTGCATATCTTCTTTCTTTATGTTAGAATTGTACAAAAGGAGAATCGGTATGGAAAATTTGTTGCATATTCTTGAATCATTTAATTTTAAAGGTGACTTGATTGAATGTAAAATATTCGGCTCAGGTCATATTAATACCACGTATATTGCTACTTACAATGATAACGGAACAGAAAAAAAGTATATTGTTCAAAAGGTAAATACAAATGTATTTAAAAATATTGATGCACTGATGGATAATGTATTTGCCGTAACATCTTTCCTTAGAGAAAAGATAAAAGAAAACGGCGGCAATCCAAACAGAGAAACGCTGCATTATATCAAGACCAATTCAGGTGATAAATATTACAGGGATTCCAATGGTGACTGTTACCGTGCTTACAGATTTGTTGATAAGAGCAAGAGTTGTGACAGTGTTGATTCACCGGAGATATTTGAGAAAAGCGGAATTGCGTTCGGCAGATTTCAGAAGTATCTGTCAGATTTCCCTGCAACAACACTTAATGAAACAATACCGAATTTTCATAATACAATCTGGAGATTTGAAAATGAGTTTATCCCTGCTCTTGAGGCTGATATTCAGGACAGAGCAAAAGAATGTAGGGATGAAATCGAGTTTGTTATTCAAAGACGGAATGATTGTTCAAAACTGGTTAATCTGATTGAATCAGGTGAGTTGCCTATACGTGTTACCCATAATGATACGAAACTGAATAACGTTATGTTTGATGAGGACACAGATGATGCAATCTGTGTAATTGACCTCGATACCGTTATGCCGGGATTGGCTCTTTATGATTTTGGTGACTCAATCCGCTTTGGTGCCAATACTTGTGCTGAGGATGAAAAAGATGTGTCAAAAGTCGCAATCAATCTTGATTATTTTGAGGCTTATGCAAGAGGTTTTCTCAGTGAGGCAGGCAAGAGCTTTAATCAGTGCGAGATTGATAACCTTGCTTTTTCTGCAAAACTTATGACTTTTGAATGCGGTATGCGGTTCTTAACCGATTATCTGAATGGTGATACATATTTTAAAATACATTATCCGCAGCATAATCTTGACCGTGCAAGAAATCAATTTGCTTTGGTTAAAGATATGGAAGATAAAATGGGCAAGATGGAAGAAATTGTCAGAAATTTATAATTTTATAACCTCATGGGCAGTCCCGATTCGGGACTGCTTTTTTTATATTTTATTTAGTTATAAATCTATCTGTTTGAGCCAATAATATTATTGCTGTTTTGTGTACATAAAAAATTAGGGAATGATTATGTGCAGTACAGTAAAGTAGAAATTTGCGGAATTAACACAAGCCAGTTGAAAGTTTTGAAGGAAAGTGAAAAAATTGAACTCCTGAAAAAAGCGCACGCGGGAGACAAACAGGCAAGGGATGAGTTGATTAACGGTAATCTTCGCCTTGTGCTGTCAGTCATTCAGCGATTCTCAAACCGTGGAGAAAATATGGATGATCTTTTTCAGGTGGGGGTAATCGGACTGATAAAAGCGATAGATAATTTTAATCTTGACCTTGATGTAAGGTTCAGTACCTATGCTGTGCCGATGTGCATTGGTGAGATAAGGCGGTACCTCAGGGATGATAATCCGGTCCGTGTTTCACGTTCCATGCGTGACACTGCTTATAAGGCAATGCAGGTAAAGGAACGCCTGATGAATAAAAATCAAAAAGAACCAAGTGTTGAAGAAATTGCCAAGGAACTGGATATGAAAAAGAGTGATGTCGTTCTCGCTCTTGAGGCAATTGTTGATCCTGTATCACTCTATGAGCCGGTGTATTCCGACGGCGGAGACACAATCTATGTTATGGATCAGGTAGGGGACAGCAATACCGATACCGACTGGATTGATGAAATTATGATTAAGGATGAAATCAAAAAACTTGACGACAGAGAACGCAATATTATGTATCTGCGCTTTATGCAGGGGAAAACGCAAATGGAGGTTGCTAAGGAAGTCGGTATATCTCAGGCTCAGGTATCACGCCTTGAAAAAAATGCTCTCAACAGAATAAAAGGACAGTCATAATAGAAAATATATAATTGAATTTTAAACTTGCAAATATTTTTTTATAGCCGTATAATAACTTGGGCGATGAAACAGAGTGTTTGCCTAAGGAGATTGGTATGGACAGGGATAAAGAAGAATATTTAGAATGTGAAAAAAGATGGGTGTTCGGTTTTCTTATCTTTATTGCAGGTTTTTATGGTGCATTTACGTATTCCATAAGAGGCGGAGTTTTCTGCAATGCACAGACTGCAAATTTTGTTTTGTTTGCAATGGAACTTGGTAAAAAGAATTTTTTCAATGCTTTTTATTATCTTATACCGATGGGAGCATATCTTCTTGGTGCCGTGTTCAGCGAGGCACTGCCTAATCCAATCAAAAAGATGCGTGCAATCAGATGGGATACGATGCTGATTATACTTGAGATTTTTGTTGTTGCTTTTCTCGGCTTTCTGCCTGAAAGTGCACCTTTTCAGATTTCACAGGTAGCAATTAATTTTATATGTTCTATGCAGTATAATACTTTCAGACAGGCACAGGGAATCCCGAGTGCAACCACTTTCTGTACGAATCACGTAAGGCAGATTGGTGTGTGGATTGTAAAGGCTTTTAAAAACAGAAGGGATAAAACATATACAAAAATGCTTCTTCATCATACAGTGATGATTATTTGCTTTATCACCGGAGGAATTGTTTCAACTGTTCTTTGCAATAAATTTGAGGGCAAAGCGATATGGTTTGTACTTATCCCTCTTTTTGTATTGCTTTTTGACTTCCTTTATGCTGATTTGAAAAAGGAAAGACAATATTTTTCTGCTAAGCCTCACGGACATTAATTTAATAAAATTATACGGGATATTTATTGCACTTCAGCTTTAAATATCCCGTAATTTTTTTATGAATCATTTACTTATACTATGGATTCATATATAATGAATTTGAAAAGTCAATGATTTTTATAAAAAATGATTGACTTTTCCCTTAGGTAAAAGTGTAAAATCCCTGCAAGGTGGTGGTCATTTGCGTATTAAAGATGTTTGCAAAGCAACAGGCTTGACTGATAAGACAGTAAGGTTTTATATAAACAGCGGATTAATCAATCCTGAATATACCGAAAATTATGCCGGCAGGAAAAATTTTTCATTCAGTGAAAAGGATATTATTGTTTTAAATAAAATAGCAATTCTCAGAAAATATCATTTTTCCGTAAATGATATTAAAGCAATGCTTGAGGATAATAACAGTATCAGTGAAATACTTGAAAATCATATTAATCATACAAAGTTCAGTGCTGAAGAAACTTCAATCATACTCAATAATCTTCTGAGTGCATCTGTTAACAAAATAAACTCTGTTGATGATTTATGCAATCATTTAGTACAAACAGATGATTTGCCGGTTGAAGTGAAAGAAGTTGATTATGAAGCAAAAATTAAAGTATTTTGGAAAAAATTAAAAAAGAAAATCCCTCTGTTGATTGTTTTGGTTCTTGTTGCAGTAATCGTTACAATTGTTGTTTTTATTTTAACTACAATTTTGTTTGCAAATATATTTAAGACTTTATAGGTGATGATATGCGGATTAAAATAGTCAATGAGAGCAATCAATCTGCTTTTGTTATATTTAACTCGGCAGAGTATACTTTTGATCGTTCCAATATTTTGTATATTGAAACGGAAGATACTTTTGCTGACATAATTGTGAAAAAATCCACGCCCAGCAGTGTGCATATCAATATACTTGATTTACTGCTTGGTATGTTAATCGGTAACGGTTCTGTTACAAATGTGAATTGTGATTACAGTTTCAGGCTTGAATGTGATGATAACTGTCAGATTATTTTGAAAGAAAACAGATTGTCACCTAAAGAGCAGTTTGTGTATTCATCCTTCTGTGCAGTGTCGGATAGTGCTGAAATATCTGATGAAAATTATTCTGTTAATAATTACAAAAAGATAAGGAGAAAGCATACGTTTATCCATTTGTTTTTATTATCGGCATTGCCGCTGGAAGTGTTGCTTGTTTTGTTTTTTCTGATATTTACGGACAATTATCTGACGATGATAGTACCTGTTTTGCTGATTTTTTTGTTGTTTACAGTACCGAGTTTAAAGCAATTAAAAGTATTCAAGCATAGAGTGAATAATGAATATGCCAATCAAATTTTAACAGAGCAGTGCACTGTTCTGCGGAGTTCTGACAGTTCTTCTGCCATACCAAATGAGAGTAAGTTCGATAATTTTATTGTCAGAATATTGAATAAAATGTTCAAGTGAGGTTTTTTATGTCAGCATTAGAAGCAATCTATTCTGCCGGATTTATCGGCAATGTTATAGCAGTTCCTGTTTTGAGGGAGATTGCAGCCGTTTTTCTTGCTTTTGCAATATCAAAGGACTGTAAAGCAAGGGATAACGGAAGCAGTGTTTTATGGGGGATATTTACATTGATTTCACCATTGATTGCAGGGGTAGTCTATGGTATTTACAGCCGATTTTTCAGTGACAGAAAAGCAGAAACCGATGTGGATAAAAAGAGAGCAAAATCATCTGTCCGCCTGTGCATACTTGCCGTATTTACATATATTATGTCATTTATTATGCTTATTATATCTGTCATCGCAATCACATCGGCAGGACTTGCCGGTCAGCAGACAGATGATTTTGATATGTTTATAAGATATTACGATAGAAATCAGGTTGAATATAGTTCACTTGAAGAAGTGCCGCTTTTTGATAAAGAAAATAATATGTATCATATAGACAATTCATCGTTTTTTATTGTTGGTTCCTATTATGATGATAACGGTACAGAGTATGATTATGACAATTCTTATATATCTGAAGATGGTTATTTTTATTATGATGAATCAAAGTCACTGAAAGAAAATGATGACGGATATTTTTATGACGCCGACGGCAAAAAATATGCATTGATTGATGATTGGATTTATTGGGATAAAGACGGCAAAATCCATTTCACTTCAGGTAAAGTCACAAGTGACAGATTGGCTTTTGATGAATGAATGTAATATACGGATAAATTTAATCATATACTTATAGGTAAGTGCATTTAAAGTTTGATGTGCTTGCCTATATTTTTTATAGTTATATTAAATAATTGTTAAAGTTATAAAGAAAGGATTGACTATTGTTAAAAAATATTATACAATATGCACAAAGATATAGTTAAAAGGGGACTTATTTATGTCATGTAGTTGTGAAAATATTAGAAATATCACGATTGTTGGTCATGCCTCAAAAGGCAAAACAACGCTTTGTGAATCACTCCTCAATATTGCAGGAGCAACGGAAAGAGTGGGCAAAGTGGTTGACGGCAATACGGTTTGTGACTTTGATGCTGAAGAAAAGAAGAGAAAAATCGGAATAAACAGTGCTGTTGCCTCAATTGAATATAAGCAGAAAAAAATGAATTTTATTGATACACCCGGTTTGTTCGATTTTGCTATGGGCAGTGCTGAGGGTATCCGTGCAGCAGATACGGCAGTGATTGTTGTTTCAGCTCGTTCGGGTCTTGCTGTCGGTGCTGAAAAGGCTTTCAAAAATGCTGGCTCAAAAGGACTTGCAAGGATTTTTGCCGCCACCAAAATGGATGATGACCGTGCAGATTTCTATAAATGTTTTAATGGCATTGTTGCAAAATTCGGCACACAGGTCTGTCCTATTGTTGTACCTGTACTTTCGGCAGGGAAAGTTCGTTCGTACTACAATATGATTGAAGATAAAGCGTATGTTTATGATGGAATAAATAAAAAAGAAGTTACTCCTGAGCCTGAAGATGCACCAAGATTTGAGGCAATCAAATCTGTTTTTGCAGAAGCGGTTGCGTCTACCGATGAAGAATTGATGGAAAAATTCTTTGAAGGTGAAGAACTTACAAAAGAGGATAAAATTAAGGGCTTGAAACTCGGCGTTGCAGATAATTCCATTATTCCTGTATTCGCATTATCAGGTGCTGCGGGAACTGCGTGTGATATGCTGCTTGATTTTATCGCAGACGTTTGCCCTGCACCATCATCAGAATATGCGATTGACGGTAATGGTGAACCGGTTGAATTAACGCCTGATGAAAACGGACCGCTTGCTGCAGTTTGTTTTAAGACCGTATCAGATGCTTTTGTAGGCAAACTCAATTTCTTCAAAGTAATCAGCGGTAAAATGACATCATCAACCATTCCTTTCAATGCCAATACAGGCAAGGAAGAAAAGATGGGAAAAATCGTAAAAGTTTTCGGTGCAAAGCAGACAGATGTGTCAGAACTGAAAGCAGGAGACATCGGTGCTGTTACTAAGTTGTCAGGATTTTTTACAGGGGATACCATGTGCACCTCCAATAATATTGTAAAACTTGATGGTGTTGTTGTTCCTATTCCTACTTATAAGATGGCAATCAAGGCGGTAAAGAAAGGCGAGGAAGAAAAAATTTCTGCCGGTCTTTCAAAACTCTGCGAAGAAGATCCTTCACTTTTGTTTAAACATAATAAAGAAACAAAAGAGCATACCCTTGCAGGTCTTGGTGAACAGCAGTTGGATGTTACAGTATCCAGACTGAAAGATAAATTCGGTGTTGATGCAGTGCTTGAGACTCCAAAGGTTGCATACAGAGAAACGATTACCAAAAAAGTCTCTGCTCAGGGCAGGCATAAAAAGCAGAGCGGCGGTCACGGTCAGTTTGGTGATGTATTTATTGAATTTGAGCCTTATGATACGCCCGGCCTTGTTTTTGAGGAACGAATTGTCGGCGGAAGTGTTCCTAAGAATTTCTTCCCGGCAGTTGAAAAGGGACTTAATGAGTGTATGGAATCAGGTATCCTTGCAGGTTATCCTATGGTAGGTGTTAAGGCAACTTTGTATGATGGTTCCTATCATCCCGTTGATTCAAGTGAAATGAGCTTTAAAATTGCTGCCAATCTGGCATTCAAAGAGGGTGTGGCAAACGCAATGCCGATTATTCTTGAGCCGATTGTAACACTCAAAGCAATTGTCAATGATGATGCTATGGGTGATGTAATAGGCGATATTAACAGACGCCGCGGCAGAGTACTCGGTATGACACCGGCAGGTGACGGTTATCAGGAAATCATGGCAGAAGTTCCTGACGGAGAGATGACAACATTCTCAACCTCAATGCGTCAGATTACACAGGGAAGAGGTTCATTTACAACCGAATTTGCACGTTATGACAGAGCTCCTGAACATATTGCTCAAAGAGTAATGGCGGACGCGCAGAAGTAAATCATATTAAATCAAGAGCAAGGAACATATAATCCTTGCTCTTTTTGTTTGTTTGTTATATAATTTTATATAGGTAAACATGGTGTTTATATCAGATTTTGAAGGTGAAGGAATATGGCTAATGCTTTAACCAAGAAAAAGAAAATCGGTTACGCCTTTGGTATTTTTACCGAATCACTGATTTATAATATGTTTTACACATATTATCTGACTTTCCTTGTGGAAATTGTTGGTATTCAGGCGAAGTTTGCTTCAATAGTAATTTTCATTTCAATTGCATGGGATGCTGTTACTGACCCTATGATTGGAAATTATACTGACCGCGGCGGTGTGGATAAGCGCAAGGTGATGAAGTTTTCCATACTTCCTCTTGCCGTAATTTTCATTGTTGCGTGGACCTCAATCGGTGCAGGTTTCACAAGTCAGACTGCAAAAGTATTGCTTTATACTATTATATCCATGTGCATATGGGTGTTTTATACCATGTATACAATCCCATATTATGCAGTGGTTGCTGAGATTACAGAGGATTATGATGAACGTACGCAAATTCGTTCAACCGCTTCTCTGCTCAATGCGGGCGCAGTCGGTCTCGGCAATGTACTGCCGGCATTAGTGCCTACTGTCGCAATTCTGCTGGGGGAAAGATTTAAAAGCAATTCATACGCGGTTATTGCTGCTATTATCAGTACTCTGGCAGTCGCATTGGGATTTGTTTGTGTAAAATCACTTGGCGGTGTTTATACTCCAAAACCTGTTCATCCGAATGAAAAGAAGATTACAATTAAAGATACTTTTTCCTCTTTCGGTCAGATACTCAAAATGAAACCTGCAAGATTCTTTTTGCTTTTTGTTTTCTTTTTCCTTACTGCATCATCCATGATTCAGGCGAATTTGACCTATATGGTTGTTGACTGTATTGGACTTGATTATGATACAGGTATTGTTTATGTCATTGTCTCTATGGTATTATCCATGGCAATCGTGGTGCCTATTGTTGAAAAAACAGCACAAAAAACAGACAGAAGGACGGCATGTCTGATTTTCCTTTCAATTACTGCCGCCGGTGAGGTTATTGCAAAGATAGTCGGTCTTGATGCAACAATCGGTGATTTTAAAATTATGGCTGTTGTGTGTGCGTCTCTGCTTGGTCTGGGTGCAGGAACTTTCTGGACCTTGTTTTATTCAATGGGCTATGATTTGGTCGAACTTGATGAATTCAAAACAGGTAACAGAAGAGAGTCGATTATTACAGCACTCCCTCAGCTTATCCAAAAGTTTGGTTCAGCATTCGGTATTTTGATGGCAGGTCAGCTTCTGTCTGCATACGGATATGACTCATCAAAAGATACAGCAGGGCAGGAGGCTCTGATTAAAGTTGTAACAGACCCTCATATTGTCGGCGGTATGGAAAATATATCAACCGTGATTCCGGCAGGATTCTTATTGCTGTCCATTATTGCCCTTTGGTTTTATCCTATGACAAGGAAAAATGTTAACAAACTGATGGCACAGTTAAAAAAGAAAAGGGCAGGCGAAGAATATTCTTCTGACGGACTTGAAAAATTAATGTAGAGAGATTGAACTATGGAAAATTTATGGACTGAAAATTTAAGAAATATTGAGCCTTATGTTCCCGGTGAGCAAAGTGCTGAAACAGATATTGTAAAAATAAATGCGAACGAAAACCCTTATCCTCCGTCACCGAAAGTTGCCGAGGTAATCAAAAATTTTGATGCAGACAAACTCCGGCTTTATCCCAATGCAAATGCAACACCGCTCAAACAGGCATTGGCTGATTATTATAATGTGGATATTAAAAATGTTTTTGTCGGCAATGGGTCAGATGATGTGATTGCGATTGTTTTTCAATCTGTATTTAACAGCAATCTGCCGATTGTTTATCCGGATTTGACATACAGTTTTTATCCTGTGTGGTGTTCGTTATTCAATATAAAATACAAAACTTATCCTGTGGACGAAAATTTCAGGATTCATGTTGAAGATTATAAAGAGAAAAACGGCGGGGTAATTATCCCAAATCCCAATGCGCCCACTTCAATCGGTGAGGATTTGGAATTTGTTGAACGGCTGATGGAATATAACCAAGACAGCGTTGTTGTTATTGACGAGGCTTATGTCGATTTCGGCGGAATATCATCTGTTGAACTTACAAAAAAATATGAAAATCTGCTTGTTACAGGTACTTTCTCAAAATCCCGTTCGCTTGCAGGACTCAGAATAGGTTTTGCAATCGGAAGTGAAAAGTTAATTTCAGTTCTGGAAGCAGTCAAAAATTCATATAATTCTTATACAGTGGACAGTTTGTCAATTGCAGCAGGCAGGGCAAGTATCCTTGATAATGAATATTTCAAATCCACCTGTCAAAAAATTATAAATACTAGAACTCGTGTGACGAATGATATGAGGGCGTTAGGTTTCAAAGTTCTTGATTCGTCAACAAATTTTATCTTTGCCACAAAAGATGATTTGTGTATGAAGGATTTGTTTGCGTATTTAAAAACCAAAAAAGTATTTATTCGTTACTTTTCTGTGCCGAGGATTGAAAATTATGTTCGTATTTCAATCGGTACTGATGAAGAGATGGATATTTTTCTCAAAGAAGTAAAGGGGTATTTAAAAGTATGACTACACAAAAAAAGACTTCAATCCTATTTCTTGCAGTCATTAATTTGATGAATATTGTAGCAGGTATTATGCCGCAGATACAGATGATACAGAATAAAGATATTGTATCCATCCTGCCGATTACAACTGAAATGAGCGTTGTTCAGATACTGAATCTCAATTTTACTGTTGTGGTTACGGTAATGACTTTAATCAGCATTGTAACAACTTATCTTGTTACGGATGTACCGTATTCACCGAAAGAGATTTTATCAAATTGTGCAGGCGTATTTTTAATTATTCCGATAGGTGTTTTGGCTATGGCAGTTTTCAATGCAATCAATACACCGATTGCGGCAGATAAGATTTGGATTGTACTCAGCGCAGTATATTATTTTATTGCTTTTGTTATCAATATCGGCTGTGTATTAACAATAAAATATGATGCGGACTAAATAAGATTCAGCAAACCATTTGAACGATAATAAATACAGTTTGTAAAAGAGATTATGTTCTGATAATCTCTTTTTCTATATTGACAAAACTAATTAAATTAGTTATAATTATAATGAAATTAGTTAAAAAGGAGGAGCGATATGCCAAAAAATAATATTAGTGAAGAGCTTATTATTGAAACTTCTGCTCATATCTCAAACGAAATAGGATTAGATAATCTGTCTTTAAAAATAGTTGCTGAAGAATTAAATATTAAACCGCCATCATTATATAATCATATTTCCGGCTTAGATAATATTAAAGAAAAACTAATGATTTATGGTTGGAAGCAAATTGAGAATAAGATGATAGATTCAGCGGTCGGCGTAGCCGGATATGAAGCATTAAAGAATATGTGTTATGCCTTTTATGATTATGCTACTAATAACAAAGGTGTTTTTGCTGCAATGTTATGGTATAACAAATACGAAACACAAGAAAACAATAATTCGACCGTAAGATTATTTGAACTGTTGTTTAAAGTAATGAAGGCTTTAGATATTAGTGAGGATAATATTAATCACAGTATAAGAACCTTGAGAGGGTTTTTAGAAGGTTTTTCATTACTTGTGAATAATAATGCTTTTGGAAATCCAATATCCATTAAAGAAAGTTTTGATTTATCATTAGAGATAATTATGAATGGTATAAAATCTTTAGAAGGAATGAAACGAGATGAATGAATATATAAATTTGACTCCGGAAAATATTGATGAAGAACACATATGTTGTGCCATAGGGGATAAAAAGCACCAAAATGGAGTCGGCAGTAAAAAGGAATGGATTAAAGATAAATTAAAAGATGGTCATGTTTTCAGAAAATTAAATACAAGAGGAAAAATATTTATTGAATATGAGCCAATAGAAACTGCTTGGGTTCCAATCACCGGGAAGAATTATGAATATATTTATTGCTTATGGGTAGCAGGCAGTTTTAAAGGTAAAGGAATCGGAAAAGAATTACTGGAATATGCAATAAACGATTCTAAAGAAAAAGGTAAAAGCGGTATATGTACTTTGACTTCTAAAAAGAAGAAACCTTTTATTAGCGACAAGAAGTTTTTTGAACACTATGGATTTAAAGTTGCAGACAGTATCGGAGATTACGAATTATTAGCATTGCAATTTGATAATAATGATACTCCTGTATTTAGTGAAAATGCCAGAAAGATGCAAATAGACAGTAAAGATTTTACTATTTATTATAGTCCCGAATGTCCTTATGTAGAATATGAAGTGCAAGAACTTAGTGAATATGCAAAGGAGAATCATATTAAAATTAACTTTATAAAAATAGATTCATTGGAAAAGGCAAAAAATGTACCTTGTATTTTTAATAATTGGGCTAATTTTTATAAAGGAGAATTTGTGTCAAACACAATATTAAATGCAAATTCATTTGAGAAGTTCATTAAATAACAAATTACACTTTAGGCGTGAGAACTCAGTTCGGTAAAACATAGTTTATATTGCAAAAACCGCGGACATTGTCCGCGGTTTGCTTCCTTATAACACGCTATTTATTATATGTTTGTTTTTATGATTTATCCGAAAAAGAATACGAGTATCAAAATAATAATTGCCGTAATTCCAAGACCTGCGAAAAATTTGATTGCTCTTGATACAGCATCAAACATATTTGTCGGCATAATCTGGAACAATGCATATCTGAATGGTTCTTTTACTTTGTTGCCTACAAGATTTTTGAATCTCAAATCATATGTTTCAAATTCGCCGCCTTTTTTTAATTCAATAATTCTTACACCGCGGTCTCTACCCGGTCCGTAAACATGAAATCCTGCACCCTGTGTATATCCAAGGTCAATTCCGTCAACTTTTCCGTTGAAAGAATTGTTATGGTCGTGACCAAAGTACACGCCGAGTACTTCTCCCTTTTCTTTAAATGCAGCAAATTCACCGCTGTTTTCCTGTGGGTCGGCAGGTGATTCTTTCATAAAACCGGTTTTATTCACTCGGTCGGGGTTAAGAACATAAAATTGATTTGCATGTGTTCTGAATCCTCTGACCGCACCTTTTGTGCTTTTTTTCACTTCTGTTAAAAGTTCAAATACTTCACACACAGGGATATGCTGAATAACGATTGATGGAATTAATCTGCCGTATTCTGCCTCATATTTGTCTCTTGTTTTTCTGTACCAATCAATCTGATTTTGATGTACATTGTCATATCCGATTTTTAAATTTGAGTGACTGTCAATCAGATATAACAGGAATTCAAGGTTATCGCCGTCTTTTATTTCGATGACATGGTTAGCAACGCCGTCAATGCCTTCTTCACTTTCTCCTATGAAACAGTCGAAATTTTTATATATGTCGAATTGTTCCTGATTACTCAGTCCTACCTGTCTGTCATGATTGCCGAAACAGACTGAGAAAGGTATTTTTCTGTCTCTTACAGGTTTGGTCAGCTGGGAAAGAACCCTTTCAACTTTATCTTTGTTACCTTTAAAAGCGGATTTGCCCCAAATCTGGTCACCTGAATATACAACAAGGTCAGGTTCTGCTCTGTCAAGGGCAGCGTTAATAAGATCAAGTGTGTCAGGGCTGACTGATGAACCCTCTTGTGTATCGGCAATCTGCATGATTTTGAATGTATCGTTTTTGAATTGTAACATAGAATACACCTCACTATTTTTTATTTTATCATATTATTATCTTGACTGCAACTTTTAATAGATTTATAATATTATAAATCCGCCCGTAGCATAATTGGCTAATGCATTAGATTCCGATTCTAAAGAGTGTAGGTTCAAATCCTATCGGGCGGACCAATTTTAGATGTGTTGAGTTTTTGTTTTGATTGTGTTACAATATCATAAAAATAATTATAAGTGGAGAAATTATATGATTAATTTAATTCCTATTGCTAATAATTACAAAGAATTAGGTGGCGTGTTTGATGCCAATAATCTTACTGTTAAATCGGATTTTGATTTGCCTTTGCTGAAACTTGAACGCAATGATGACGGCAATCTTGCTATTATTAAAGACGAATCTTTCGGCAAAGAGAGTTATAAATTAGAGGTAAATAAAGACAAGATTACTATTACGGCAGGTACAGAAATCGGTGCGTATTATGCATTGCAGTCACTTCGCCAAATCAGTAAATATGAACTCGGCGAAAGAAATATACCATGTGTTGTTATAAACGATGCCCCTAAATTCAGTTGGCGTGGACTGCATTTGGATGAGGCACGTCATTTTTTCGGTAAAGAGTATGTCAAAAAATATCTTGATATGATGTTTATGATGAAACTGAATGTTTTTCATTGGCATCTGACCGATGATCAGGGTTGGCGAGTTGAAATTAAGAAATATCCTCGTCTTACCGAAGTTGGTTCTGTACGTAAATATACGCATATTAACGGCTGGGGTTCCTGTGATGTTATTAACGAGGAATACAGCGGATATTATACCCAGGATGATATTAAAGAAATAGTTGAGTATGCGAAAGAACGAGGAATCATGATTGTTCCTGAGATTGACTTTCCTGCTCACGCTGCAGCTGCTCTCGCGGCATATCCGTGGCTTGCATGCCGTGAACTTGAAAGGGAAGTTCCCGGATATTTCGGCGGTCTGATTCCTGAAAGAAAACTTGGTATTAAAGACTGGAACCGAATTATCTGTGCCGGTAATGATAAAACGATGGAATTTGTTTTTGATGTTATTGATGAGATATGTGACTTGTTTCCTGCACCTTACTTCCATATCGGCGGCGATGAAGCACCGAAGGATGAATGGAAAAAATGCCCTAAATGTCAGGAAAGAATTAAAAAGTATGGGCTGAAAAATGAGGAAGACTTACAGGGCTGGCTGAATAATGAGATTTTAAAACATCTGAAAACGAAAAATAAGCGTCTTATCGGTTGGAATGAAATCTTGGCAGCAGGTAATCTTGATAAGTCTGTTGTGGCTCAATATTGGACTCCGAAGAGAGATAGAAATGCAGAAAAACATGCCAACACCGGCGGCAGCATCATCATGTCAAATCATCAGGCATTCTACTTCGATATGTCATACGCTCAGTATTCACTGAAGAATACATATAATTATACGCCGCAGAAATTTGGTGTTTCTAAAGATAATATCAAAAATGTTTTCGGTGTGGAAGGTGAAGTCTGGACAGAATGGATACGCACGACGGAAAGACTTGAACTTCTGGTGTATCCGAGAATGCAGGCACTTGCAGAGACAGCATGGACAATGGATGAAAACAAAAATTGGACTGATTTTAAAACCAGATTGGATAATTTTAAAGATTATTTCAAACTTTTTGGTATTAACTATGCCGTTGATGCTATATCGCTTCCTAAGGGTATGTTCTCACGTATAAAAATAAGAAAGAATTTTTATAAAGGCGATACAGAAATGGAAACGAAATTAAATAAAGAATACATTGCAAAAGGAGAAAAATAATTATGAAATTTTCTGATTTTCCACAATCCGTAATTGACGAAAATGTTGATTACACAGTCAAAGAGATTACAAATGTAATCAAGAAGTACGGACCAAGGGAGTCAGGCAATGAAAATTGTCTTGCAGCCCAGAAACATATTAAAAAAGAAATGGATACTTTTTGTGACGAAACCAGTTTTGAGTCATATAAAATGGCACCAAAAGCATTTTTGCATTTCACAAAGCTTGTGTCAGCAGCAGTTATCCTTGCTGTTGTTGTTTGTGCAATTTTGGTTTTCACAAGTGTCATCAGTTTCTTTGTTGCTCAGTGTGTTGTATGTGGTGTTGTTTTTGTCAGTTTATTCATTACAGCAATGGAATTCCTTTTGTATAAACAATTTATGGACCCGCTTTACAAAAAAGTTGAGGGCCACAATCTTCTTGGTGTAAGAAAGCCGAGAGGGGAAGTTAAAAAGAGAATTATTATCAGCGGTCATATTGACTCTGCATATGAATGGCGTCATATTTATTACGGCAAAAAGTTTCCGCTTATGACAATTTGTATGGGTGCAACAATCGGCGGCGGAATCATTTCTTTCATCCTTTCTGCTATTACAATTATTGCCAACTTTGTTGATATGGGTACATTCGGCGACTTTATGCTCAATTATAGTTATTACTTCCATTTCTTTACAGCTTTTGCAATGATTACTCTTTTCCTGTTTGTTGATTTCAAGACGATTTCACCGGGTGCAAATGATAACCTTACAGGTACTTATGCTGCTGTTACTGCACTGCGTATGCTTGATATGGCAGGCGTTGATTTTGAAAACACAGAAGTTTGTGCAATGATTACTGACGGTGAAGAAGCAGGTCTCAGAGGCTGCAAGCAGTGGGCAAAAGACCATTATGAGGAATATATGAACAGCGGTGTTGAGACTGCCGTTCTCTGTGTTGACACACTCACCGACCTTGAATATCTCAATGTTTACAGCCGTGATATGACAGGTACTGTTAAGCATAGCCCTGAATTCAGTCAGCTTGTTATGGATTCCGCAATTGAGGCAGGTCATGAAGATTTGAAGTTTGCAAATGTATTCTTTGGTTCATCTGATGCTGCTGCATTTACGCAGGCAGGTATCACAGCAACTTGTCTTGCGGCAATGGATCCTGCTCCGGCAGATTACTACCATAACCGCCGTGACAGTTATGACCGCCTTGTGCCTGAGGCAATCAAAACAGGTTATGAAGTAATTCTTTCAACAATTTTCAATTTTGATGAAAAAGGACTTAGTAAATAATTTTATTAATATGCAGAGGACAGGAAATATGAATAACCGTCCTCTTCTGTTTTGTATAGCCGTGAAGTGAAAAATAAGACAGGATTATAGATTTTTAATGTATAGGTGATATTATGATAGTTAAATTAGAATTTGATATGTTTTATACAACAATAAAAGTTCCTGATATTTCTGAATATGAACTCCGAAAAGGACTTTATAACCAATTTGAACGCTGGTTAAAAAAACAAAAATGCTATACAGAAAAAGTAGGAAGAACTATCGGTTTAATTTATGATGATGACGCGGTAATTAAATGGCTGAAAGAAACGAAATTTATGAATGATGATATTGAAATATTAGAAAAACAAAAAAGTATAAATGATAAAAGTTTATATATCTTTGATACAATTATCTATTTTTAATTGCCGGTAAAAATATTGTATTGTTGTATTCATTTTTAATAGACATTTTTTAGCGTTAAGTATAGTAAACCATTGGTTGAGTTGGTTGCTCAACTGATGGTTTATCTTTTTCAACTATTTTGTTGTTGCTTTTCTTTCCAATATCGCAATAAAATGAATTTGCAAGGCAGTCGACAACTTTGTGAATTTATGAAATGAGGTATATGATATATTGTTTAATTTTAAGAAAAATGATATGATAAGTACAAGGGAGAGTAATGCAATGGAATTAGGTAAAACAATCAATGAATTAAGAAAAAAGAATAATATGACGCAGGAAGAACTTGCAGCGAAATTGGGCGTGTCTGCTCAGGCGGTCTCAAAATGGGAGAATGATTTGTCCTGTCCTGATATTTCACTTTTACCGGATATATCAAAACTTTTTGGTATATCCGTTGATGAATTGCTGAGCGGAGATTATCACGGAAAGGATATAGTTCATGATAATTCTGATTTCGCCGAACTCCCTGGTCATAAGGACAGTGATAATCATTTTAAAGATATAAAGAAAATTAATATTGCAGTGGATAATCACGGAAAGATGACAAATGTTTCTTTACCTATAAAACTTGTCAGATTCGGTATGAATATCGGCAGTGCTTTCGGCGGACTGACAGATGGTCAATCCCAGATAATTATGGATGCAATTCAAAATGGTTTAAGCGGTGAAATCTTAAAAGTTAACGGCGAACACGGAGAGATTGTTACAATATCACTTGAATAAAATAAGCCCGAACAAAGTTCGGGCTTTTCTTTGTAATTGTATTCTGTTTTATCAGCAAATCAATCCGCTTTCAATCCATGACATAACAGATGGATATTCGAGTTTATAGTTATCAATCTGGTCATGATTTGTGTCAATAAATGCCTGCATTTCTTCATAATCTTCAAAATCAAAAGTGAAGTCCTGTTCAAAATCATAAGTGACGGTGAATATCATATCAAAAACATCATCAGCAGAAAATTCTTCAAGCATTTTATCTGCCACAATTTCAGATGTATGGTCAAGTGCATTTTTGACGGTCAGACCAAAGTCCTCTTCATCAATTTCAATTTCTTCATTTTCTTCACAATATGCAAGAATATCTTCTTCACTGTATCCGAGATTTTGCAGATAGTCAATAACATCCTCGTATCCGGTTTCGTTCACTTCATCGTACATTCTGTATATAAATTCGCCGACAAGATTTTGCAGTGCCACTGCTTTAATAACAGCATCAATCTCATGCCCTTCCTCATCAGTGATAACAAATCCGTCTTCTTTGAAGTTGTCCCATACCAATTGATAAAAGCATTTGTGTTTTTCGGTTTCTTCAAATATTGCTTCTTCAATATAATTTTCAATATCCATGTTTGTCCCTCCTGTTCATGCTTATATTGTAACCCATATATCTTCTATTTTCAATATTGCAATAAAACTTTATATAAGTTATAATAAAATTTAATAAATTGAATAATTTAATTTAAGACAACAATATTTTAATAATTTGTCAATAATGTTTTGATAATATAGGTGATATAATGAACTATGGATTTTTCAGGGTTGCTGCTGCTTCATTAAAGTTAAAGGTTGCAGATCCCGATTATAATAAAGATGAAATAAAAAAGTCAATTGATATTGCACTGCAAGAGGGGACAAGGCTTCTTGTTACGCCTGAACTTTCCATAACAGGCTACACCTGTGCGGATTTGTTTTTTACAAAGGCTTTGCAGGATAGGGCAGACAATGCTCTTTTTGATATTGTCAATTATACCGAAGATAAAAATATTGTTGTAATAGTTGGAACAATTATACCGTTCTATAATAGTTTATATAATTGTGCAGTGGTTATCAGCAATGGTAAGGTGCTTGGAATTGTACCGAAAACACATATCGCAAATTATAATGAATTTTATGAAAAACGCTGGTTCGCATCCGGCAGTCAGTTCACTGCATGTCAATGGATTGATAAATATAATGCAACAATCGGAAATCAGGTTTTCGACCTTGGAAACGGAGTCGTTTTAGGAATTGAACTCTGTGAAGATTTGTGGGTGCCGAATCCACCAAGCAGTACACTGGTGTGCCATGGTGCGAATATTATTGCAAACCTGTCTGCAAGCGACGAGTATGTATCAAAGGCTGAATATAGAGAAAATTTGATTGCCAATCAGTCAGCAAGATGTATCTGCGGTTATATTTATGCAGGTGCAAGTGTATATGAAAGTACAACGGATTTGGTATTCAGCGGTGCTACCTATATTGCAGAAAACGGTACCTTGATTGCAAAAGGTGAGCGTTTCAGCCGTGATAATGTGATTACGATTGCTGATATAGATGTTGAAAAGTTAACAAGTCAGCGTCGTAATAATATGTCCTTTAAAAACCTGAATACTGAAATTGGGTTTACTTCGGGATGTGAAGTAAAAAATGATGATAATGACTTAAAATACCGTTTTGTCGATCCTCATCCGTTTGTTCCTGCTGATGATGAAAAACGAAAAGAAAGGTGCAAAGAAATTTTCGCTATTCAGGCATCCGGACTTGCAAAAAGGATTGAGCATGTCGGATCAAAAGGTGTTGTTGTCGGTATATCCGGCGGACTTGATTCAACCCTTGCACTGCTTGTTTGTGTGGAGGCAATGAAACTTTTGGGCAGACCAAACAGCGATATACTCGGTATTACTATGCCCGGTTTCGGCACAACTGACAGAACGCACGATAACGCTGTTGAGTTGATGCATTCACTCGGCGTTGCACAAAAAGAAATCAGTATCAAAGATGCTTGTATACTCCATATGAACGATATTGAGCATGACAACAGTGTGAAAGATATTACCTATGAAAATACACAGGCGAGGGAACGTACACAGATTCTTTTTGATATGGCGAATAAACACGGCAAACTTCTTGTGGGAACAGGGGATTTGAGCGAACTTGCAATGGGTTGGTGTACTTATAACGGTGACCATATGAGTATGTATGGCGTTAATGCATCTGTGCCGAAAACATTGGTGCGATACCTTGTTGAGTATGTTGCAAATGTAAGTGATGATAAAACGGCAGAGATTTTGCAGGATATTCTGGAAACGCCTGTTTCTCCTGAACTTCTTCCGCCTGATGAAAACGGCAATATTGCACAAAAGACAGAAGATAATATCGGCCCGTATGAACTTCACGATTTCTTCCTTTATCATTTTGTTCGATTTGGATTTACGAAAGAAAAAATTGTAAAACTTGCTGAAAAAGCCTTCAGCGGCAAATATGACTGTGATACGATAAATAAATGGGCACAGGTATTCTTTAAGAGATTTTTTATCAGTCAGTTTAAGCGTTCCTGTATTCCCGATTCACCAAAAGTCGGATCGGTTTCACTCAGTCCGAGGGGTGATTGGCGTATGCCGAGTGACGCTTCATTCAATGCTTTTATTTAGTGAAAATATAGGAGATGTTTATTATGAAAAAGTTACTGTCAATATTAATGGTGCTGGTTATTATGTTTGCTTTTGCGTCATGCTCGTCAAAAGAATATACGGATACTCCGGTAACCGAAATTGTAACAGACGAAAATGGTGAACCTGTAACAGATGAAAACGGAAATCCTGTTACTGTTGTTGTAGAAAGTACAACAGGAGAAGAGGCTTCTGCAACAAGCAGCGGGCAGGACACAACTGCACCGTCCGGCAGTGGAGGTTCAACAACTGCTGCAACGACTGCCAAGGCAAATACTACAGCCAAAACCACCGCAAAGAAAACAACAACCACAACAACAGAAAAACCAACCAAGTCACAAAAAAGAGATATAAAAGTTATTGTTGAACTCCCATTCTATAATGAGAAGGAAACAGATATTACAGTATCTTATAGGGTTGATGGTGATAAAAAATATAAAGACCTTGAACCTAAGAAAAATGTTAAGCTTGATAAAACAGGAAAACAGGAGACTTTCACAATCCCAAATGTTAAGGGTGATGTAGATATTTCTGTTTCATTCTCAGGAACAGTAGGAGCCAATATTTCAAAAAACACCGCCACTGCAAAGGCAAGTGACAAAGACCAGACCATCACTATCCGTCCTGCAACAGGAATTGAAGTTATGGAAGATATGGACTGATAATTATAAAGACAGGAAATATAAAAGCTGAGGTTCGGTAACGAAGTGTTGCTTAAAATTATTATCTTTTCAGCTATAATTGCGTTAAAAAATACCATAAGGCATCAGCCTTGTGGTATTTTTATGCCTTATTTTAACTAAAAATCTAACAATTTTAAGTGCTTCGCAGTTTTGTAGTATGGGAAATTTGTCTGTAAATATAGTTTAAAAACGCAGCAAGACTTGCGTCTTGCGAGGCTTTTGGGCTGTATTTCAGGCAATTTCCGCGAAAAACCAATATTTCGTTACCAAACCTCAGCTAATTCCTTGTCTTTTTTGATATTTATTATTGAATTTATGAATGCTTAGTGTTATAATTAATAAGGTTAGGTGGATTTTAATAAACCTTTAAATAACTAAATGATTATTATTTAATTTTAGGAGGATGTTTTAATGGCAAGAAAAAAGAAAACCATGGACGGTAACACAGCCGCAGCGCATGTAAGTTACGCGTTCACTGAAGTTGCCGCAATTTATCCAATTACTCCTTCATCAAACATGGCTGAAGAAACTGACGCTATGGCTGCAAGAGGAGTAAAAAACATTTTTGGTCAAACTGTTAAAGTTGCTGAAATGGAATCTGAAGCAGGTGCAGCAGGTGCTGTTCACGGCTCACTTTCAGCAGGTGCTCTCACAACAACTTATACCGCATCACAGGGATTGCTCCTTATGATTCCGAATATGTATAAGATTGCCGGTGAGTTGATCCCTTCTGTTATCCATGTATCAGCTCGTTGTGTATCTACTCATGCACTTAATATTTTTGGTGATCATTCTGACGTAATGGCTTGCCGCCAGACCGGTTATGCAATGCTTTGCTCAGCAAATGTTCAGGAAGTTATGGACCTTGGTGCAGTTGCTCATCTTTCAACTCTCAAGAGCCGTGTGCCATTCCTTCATTTCTTTGATGGTTTCCGTACTTCTCATGAAATTCAGAAGATTGAAATCTGGGATTATGATGATCTCAAATCAATGGTTGATATGGAAGATATTCAGGAATTCCGTGCACGTGCTTTGAATCCTGAAAGACCTGTTCTCCGCGGTTCTGCTGAAAACAGTGATATTTTCTTCCAGCATCGTGAAGCTTGTAATAAGTATTATAACGATGCTGTTGCAACAACAGAAGAATATATGAACAGAGTTAATGAAAAACTCGGTACAGATTACAAACTCTTCAACTATTACGGCGCACCTGACGCTGAGAGAGTTATCGTTGCAATGGGTTCGGTTTGTGATACCATTCAGGAAACAGTTGACTTCCTCAATGCCCGCGGCGAAAAAGTTGGTATGATCAAAGTTCATCTTTACAGACCGTTCTCTGTTAAGCATCTTCTTGATGTTATGCCTGAATCCGTTAAGTCAATCTCTGTTATTGACAGAACAAAAGAACCGGGCTCACTTGGTGAACCGCTTTACCTTGATGTTGTTGCTGCACTTAAAGGCTCAAAATTCCAGGATGTTCCTGTATTCGGCGGCCGTTATGGTCTTGGTTCAAAAGATACACTTCCTGCTCATATCGTCTCTGTTTATAACAATATGACAGCAGATGCTCCAAAGCAGCAGTTTACGCTTTCAATCAACGATGACGTAACAAACCTTTCACTTGATATTACTGAAAGCCCTGATACTACTCCTGCAGGTACAACTTCATGTAAGTTCTGGGGTCTTGGTTCAGACGGTACAGTAGGTGCTAATAAAGACTCTATCAAAATTATCGGTGACAATACCGATATGTATGCTCAGGGTTATTTCTTCTATGACTCTAAAAAATCAGGTGGTATCACAGTATCTCACCTTCGTTTCGGTTCTTCACCGATAACTTCAACATATCTTATCAACAAAGCAAACTTTGTTGCTTGTCATAATCCTTCATATGTAACTAAATATGATATGGTACAGGATATTGTTCCGGGTGGTACATTCCTTCTTAACTGTATCTGGACTCCTGAAGAACTTGACAAACAGCTCCCTGCTTCAATGAAGAGATATATTGCTGAAAATAATATTAATTTCTACACAATCAACGGTATCAAGATTGCAGAAGAAGTCGGTCTTCCGGGCAGAGCTTCAACAATCCTTCAGTCAGCATTCTTTACAATTTCAAACATCCTTCCTGTTGAAAAAGCAATTGAACTTATGAAGGCTGCTGTTGTTAAGAAGTTCTCAAAGAAGGGTGAAGCAATCGTTAATGCTAACCATGCAGGTATTGAAAGAGGTTCACAGGAACTTGTTAAGATTGATGTTCCGGAATCATGGAAAGATGCAGTTGACGAACCTTCAGAGCTCGTTATTCCTACTGAAAGACCTGAAATGAAGAAGTTCGTTAAAGAAATTCTTGATCCTGTCGGCAGACTTCACGGTGATGACCTTCCTGTTTCAACATTTGTTGACTGTGCTGACGGTGTATATCCTCAGGGTTCAGCAGCTTTTGAAAAGCGCGGAATTGCTATCACTGTTCCTGAATGGGATGGTACAAAGTGTGCGCAGTGTAACCTTTGTTCAATGGTTTGCCCGCACGCTGTAATTAGACCTGTATGCCTGAATGCTGAAGAAGAAGCAAATGCTCCTGAAGGTACAAAGATGGTTGACCACAAGAGAGCACCTTATAAATATGCTCTTATCGTTTCAACATTCGACTGTACAGGATGCGGTTCATGTGCGAATGTTTGTCCTACAAAGTCACTCACAATGAAACCAATTGCTTCACAGATTGCTGAACAAAAGGTATTTGACGCTCTTGTTGACGTTGATGCTAAACCTGAAGTTCTTACAAATAACACAATCGGTGTTCAGTACAGAAAGCCTTATCTTGAATTCTCAGGTGCTTGTGCCGGTTGCGGTGAAACACCTTATGCTAAACTTGCTACTCAGTTGTTTGGTGACAAGATGTATATTGCTAACGCAACAGGTTGTTCTTCAATCTGGGGTGGTTCTGCTCCTTCAACACCATACACTGTTGACAAGAAGGGTCACGGTCCTGCTTGGTCAAACTCACTCTTTGAAGATAATGCTGAGTTCGGTTACGGTATGCTCCTTGCTCAGAAGCAAATCCGTGAAAGACTTGCTATGGATGCACAGGTTCTTCTTGATACTCCTGTTGCTCAGCAGGCTCAGGCTTGGCTTGACACTTATGAAAATGCTGAAACAAACACTGCTGCTGCAGATGCTTTGATTGATGCACTTAAGAACACAACATTCGATGGTGCTGCTGCAGACGCTGCTGCTGATTTCCTTAAGGATTCAGATTATGCTGCTAAGAAGTATCAGTTCATCTTCGGCGGTGACGGTTGGGCATACGATATTGGTTTCGGCGGACTTGACCACGTTATCGCTTCAAACGAAGATGTAAACATCGTTGTATTTGATACAGAAGTTTATTCAAACACAGGCGGTCAGGCTTCAAAGGCTACTCCTACAGGTGCAGTTGCTAAGTTTGCTGCATCAGGTAAAGTTGTTAAGAAGAAAGACCTTGCTCAGATTGCTATGAGCTACGGCTATGTATATGTAGCACAGGTTGCTATGGGTGCTAATGCTGCTCAGTGTCTCAAAGCATTCCAGGAGGCTGCTGCGTATAACGGACCTTCTATCATTATCTGTTATGCACCTTGTATCAACCATGGTATCAAGATGCCATTCAATCAGACCGAACAGAAGAAGGCAGTTGCTGCAGGTTATTGGAATCTCTTCCGTTACAATCCTGACCTCATTGCTCAGGGCAAGAATCCATTTGCTCTTGACAGCAAAGCTCCGTCTGCTGACTATGTTGAATTCATCGAGGGTGAAACAAGATATTCAGCACTCAAGAGAGCATTCCCGGGCAAGGCAGAAGAACTCTTCGCTATTGCTGCGGATAATTCAATTGAAAAGTATAATAAACTTGCAAGACTTGTTGAGTATTATGCTCCTGAAGAAAAGTAAGTTGAATTATTCTTGAAAAATAATATAAAAAGGCGACACTTCATATCGGAGTGTCGCTCTTGTTTTTTTGTCTGTTTTATATTATTATTTTTATAAAGAACAAATACTCTTTCGTCTGAGAGATAATTGGTGGTATTATGAATTTTGAAACTTTTCCGAACACTATACAAAAGAAAATTGGAAATCAACCATACCAATATGATAAACTTGGTGAGTCCGATTCCACTGTGATTCTTTTTGATGATATGGTATTGAAAATCGAAAAAACAAGTTGTCAGTCAGACAGAGAGTATCATATTCTCAATTGGCTGGATAAAAAACTTCCTGTTCCAAAAATAATCTGTTTTGAAAGAAAAGACGGATTCAATTATCTTCTTATGACAAAACTGGAGGGGTCAATGGCATGTGATACTATCAATATTGATAAACTTGACAGTATTGTTGAATCACTTGCAGATGGATTAAAACAACTGTGGTGCATAGATATTACGGATTGCGAATTTAACAGCACCCTTGATGTTAAACTGAAAGAAGCAAAATATAATATTGATCATAACTTGGTTGACTGCAATGATTTTGAAGAAGGTACATTAGGACCTGACGGATTTAAAGATATTGATGCATTATATTCATTTTTGATGAATAACAAACCTGAAGAAGATTTGGTTTTTTCTCATGGTGATTACTGTTTGCCGAATGTTTTTATCAATGATAAAAGTGCTGTTGGTTTTTTAGATTTAGGTAAGGCCGGTGTTGCTGACAGATGGGCGGATATTGCGTTATGTGTACGTTCATTGAAATATAATATTTGTGATTTGTTTAATCTGCCTTATAATCATTATTTGTCATTGAAACAAAAGTTGTATGATTTGCTGGAAATAAAAGAAAATGAAGAAAAATTAAGATATTATATCTTGCTTGATGAATTGTTTTGATAAGCAGAGCAAATGCGGACAGTCGTTTGAATTTTCCGTCTTAATGGAAATTTAACTGCTGTCCGCATTTTAGTTTTATTTATGAATGATTGGTTATTCCGTCAATTTGTATTAATTCTGCTTTTGTGAGTTCGGGATAATCAAGTGCCTTCAGATTTTCAAGCAACTGTGCCTTTGAATGTACTCCAATCAGTACGGATGTGATGTCTTCATCTTTAAGCAGCCATTGAATTGCCATTTGAGAAAGTGTCTGACCGCGCTTTTTTGCCATATCATAAAGTTGTTTGATTTGGTGCAGACGGAGTTTGTCGCATCCAACATGTGCCTGCAATTTTTCATTGCCGAAAAGTCTGGAGTTTTCAGGAATGCCGTCAGCATATTTATCACTGAGCTGTCCTTGTGCAAGCGGTGAAAAAGCAATAATACCTTTGTGTTTGCTGACTGCTTCTTTTTTTAAGTCATTTTCTTCAATCGTTCTGTCAAAAATGGAATATCTGTTTTGGTTGATAATGAACGGAACATGGAAGTCATCACATCTGTGGTGCATTTTGTGCATCGTTTTTCCGTCATAGTTACTCATTCCGATATATAAGGCTTTTCCTTGTCTCACAATGTCAGACATACACAGCGCCGTTTCTTCAAGCGGGGTTTCGGGTGCCAGACAGTGATGATAGAATATATCCACATAATCAAGCCCCATTCGTTTGAGACTCTGGTTAAGTGATGCTGTCAGGTACTTTCTGCTGCCGCCTCGTCCGCCATAGGGACCTTCCCACATCTCATATCCTGCCTTTGTACTGATGATTAACTGGTCGCGGTACGGCATTAGGTTTTCTTTCAGAATTTTACCGAAATTGATTTCGGCTCTGCCGGGTTCGGGTCCGTAATTATTTGCAAGGTCAAAATGTGTTATGCCATGGTCAAATGCGGTCAGGATAATATCTTTCATCGTCTCATAATCATCATTCACACCGAAGTTTTGCCATAATCCAAGAGAGATTTTCGGCAAAGCAAGCCCGCTTTTTCCGCAATAATTATAGGTCATTTTATCATATCTTTTTTCATCTGCTTTATACATGGTATACTCCTAAAACAAAAACCGATTGAGCGACAATCGGTTTTATGCTGTATTTTGTTTTTTGAATGAATATGTTAAGATTTAACTGTTGCTTTTTAATGCACGTTCAAGCCAAACTGCACCGAGATCCAGTGCATTGAACAATCCGTTCTTTTCACTTTTCTTAACTATTTTTTCCTTTGGTGATACATCGGGATTGGTGTTGAGAAGTTGAATAACCACTTTGCCCGAAACATTTAAATCCTCAATTTTCTCTTCATTAAGTACATTAAGGCAAATTACATATGGATCACTCATATTGCCATAGTAAATTGTTTTGTCGCATCTGACCAAAGGTTTACCTTTGTATTCAAGAAACTTTTCTTTTTGTTCTGCCAAAGATAACCCTCCTTTTTGTTAATCGAGATAAGACTTTACCATAGCCGCCATAAGTTCATCACGGTCAATTTTCCTGATAAGGCTTCTTGCGTTATTATGAGTAGTGATGTAAGTCGGATCTTCTGACAGGATGTAACCGACAATCTGGTTGATTGGGTTATATCCCTTTTCCTGAAGTGCATCAAAAACTTCGGTTAATGTTTCCTTCATAATATCTTCTTTTTCATCGCCGATTCTAAAAGTCATAGTCTTGTCTGTCACGGTAAAGTCACCTCCCGTAAAGTATTACACAATAATTATATACATAAATTGTTAAAATTACAATACTTTTTTTGATTATTATTTATTTTATGTTAATAATTATATGTTGAAAACACTTGACTTATGAGCCTTTTGTGGTTTATAATCACATAAGTAATAAATATTATTCAACTGTGATCAGGTGTAAGTAGACTGTGAATAATGTTACAGAGAGTGTGCGTCAGCTGCAAGCACATACATTATCACGCTTGAATTTCAGCCTGTGAGTTATTGGCGAGAAAGTAAGTCAATCGTATGAACTGCGTTAAAGTTATTGAGTGGCAGATTTTTCTGCAATTTGAGTGGTACCACGGAATTTTATCCGTCTCATTGATGAGACGGATTTTTTTATTGTTATCAAAGGAGAGAGTTATGGAACATAAGATTAACAGTCTTAAAGAAAAGTTTGAACAGGAACTTGAAAAGATTGAAAGTATGGCTGAACTTGAAAGCGTTCGTGTTGCATATCTTGGCAAAAAGGGAAGTGTGACCGATTTGCTGAAGGGAATGAAGGAACTTTCAAATGAGGAAAGAAAATCTTTCGGTGCGAAAGTAAATGAACTCAAGGGTATTGTTGCTGACAGAATTTCTGTAAAAACAAAGGAATTGAAAGAAAAAGAAATTGAGGCGGAAATCAATCGTATGCCTGAATTTGATCTGTCAATGCCGTCCAATCTTGACAGGGGTTCTTATCATCCGATTACGCTTGTGCAGAGGGAATGTGAAAGAATATTTAAGTCAATGGGATTTACAGTTGAGGATTACAGTGAAGTTGTTACTGACTATGAATGCTTTGAATCACTTAATATTCCGAAACATCATCCTGCAAGAGATATGCAGGATACTTATTATCTTGAAAACGGACAGTTGCTCAAGTCACAGACTTCGGCTGCACAGAATGCGATTTATAAAAAATACAGGGATGCTCTCATCAATGATGGTGTGCCTATCAAAGCAATCTTTCCGGGCCGCTGTTTCAGAAATGAAGCAACGGATGCCTGCCATGAAAACACCTTTTTCCAAATGGAAGGCGTAATGGTAGACAAGAATATTTCTATCTCAAATCTTATATATTTTATGAAAACTATGCTTTCAGAAGTTTTCCAAAAAGATATAAAAGTAAGACTCCGTCCCGGATTTTTCCCGTTCGTTGAACCCGGATTTGAACTTGATATAAGCTGTCTTATCTGCGGCGGTGACGGTTGCCCGTCCTGTAAGCACAGCGGATGGCTTGAACTTTGCCCTTGCGGTATGATTCATCCTGAAGTATTGAAAGCAGGCGGAATTGACCCTGATGAATATACAGGTTTTGCATTCGGTCTTGGATTAACAAGACTTGTAATGATGAAATACGGCATTAAAGATATTCGTGATTTGAACAGCGGCAGTCTTAAGAGTTTGTCACAGTTTACTGATGATGAATAAGAAAGGAGCGGTACATTATGTTTTTATCTATGAATTGGATTTCTGATTTTGTTGATCTTTCAGGTATTGATAAAATTGACCTTATCCATCGTTTTTCACTTTCAACAGCAGAGGTTGAAAATGAAATTTTCTTTAAAGGCAGTGACATCAGCGGTATTGTTGTTGCTGAAATTAAATCTGTTGAAAACCATCCTGATTCAAAGAAACTCCATTTACTCAAGGTAGATGCCGGTGACGGAGAACTCACGGATGTTGTTTGCGGTGCCCCTAATGTAAGAGTAGGGCTGAAAACTGCATTTGCCAAAGTTGGTGCAAAAATCGGTGAAATAGAGATTGCACCAAGAAAATTAGCAGGTTATACATCAAACGGTATGTGCTGTTCTGAAAAAGAAATCGGTATCAGCGATGATAATTCAGGTATAATGGAAATTACGGATGATTTGCCGAATGGTACTGATATGAAAGATGCATATCAGATTGATGATATTATTTTTGAAGTGGATAACAAGTCACTGACAAACCGTCCTGATTTGTGGGGGCATTATGGTATTGCACGCGAATTCGCTGCTCTTGCAGGCAGAGAACTCAAGCCGCTTGATACGGTTGACCTCAGCAAATATAACGATCTTCCGCAGGTTGATATGAAGATAGAAGATAATCTTTGCCAAAGATATTCCTGTCTGCAGGTTGAGAATATCAATACAACCGTAAGTCCTGTTAATATGCGTATCCGTCTGTTTTATTGCGGAATGAGAGCAATCAATTTCCTTGCAGATTTAACAAACTATTTAATGCTTGAGATGGGTCAGCCGATGCATGCTTTTGATTCACGCAAGGTTGAAAAAATCAGAATCAAGCGTTTTGATACTCCATTTGTTTTTCGGACTCTTGACGGTGTGGAACGCGATATTGATGAGAATACGCTGATGATTTGTAACGGAGACACACCTGTTGCTATCGCAGGTATTATGGGCGGTCTTGATAGTGAAATTGTTGAAGATACCACAACTCTCACTCTTGAATCTGCAACTTTTAATGCAGTATCCATCCGTAAATCCACTGTTCGTCTTTCACACAGAACAGATGCATCCATGCGTTATGAAAAATGCCTTGATCCTGAAATGACAGTTCCTGCAATTGCAAGATTTGTTAAGTTGATGACTGATATTGACAGCGGTGTTAAAGTTGTATCTTCACTGACAGATGAATATGCATTCAAATATGAGCAGGTTGAACTTAATTTTGATAAAAAATTTGTCGACAGATATACGGGTATTGAGATTGATAATGACACAATTGTAAAAACACTCTCATCACTCGGATTTAAAGTCGAACTTGATCATGATAATTTCAGTGTGATTGTCCCAAGTTGGAGAGCCACAAAGGACGTTACCATCAAGGCGGATATTATTGAGGAAATCACCCGTATTTACGGCTATGACAATTTTGATATTCATACTGCCAATGCTCCGCTTTATCCCGTAAGGGCGGATGTTGAAAAGACAGATGAGGATAAAATCAAGGATATTCTTGTAAAGCGCTTTTCACTTCATGAACTGCATTCTTATGTATGGGCTTATTATGATGAATATAAGTCACTCGGTATTGAGGTTGAAGATAACATCAAACTGGTGAACGCTACAAACCCTAATATTGAAACAATAAGAAAGTCAATTATCCCTACGCAACTTTGTCAGGTGAAAACAAATACTTCATATTCTCCTGATTTTGGTGTGTTTGAAATAGGCAGAGTTGTTGAAGGCCTTAAAGCTGACGGTATGTGTGATGAACACAAAAAACTTGCTGTCACTCTGTTCAGCAAAACAAAGTCTGTTGAGCAGCTTTATTTTGAATTACGTGATATGCTGTCAGTTGTTATTGATGATATTAAACATAAGAAATTTGAATATAAATCAATTGACGCAACACATTCTTATGAACATCCCAGAAACCTCAATGCAATTATTTGTGACGGCAAAGCAATTGGTGAAATCGGAATTGTTCATCCTGTCGTATCAAAGAAAATTGATAAAAAAGCAGCAATTGTGTTTGCTCAGATTGATGTTTCTGATTTTGCATCAATCCAAAATGCAAGTATCAGTTATGAGGAGCCGTCAAAGTTCCCTGAGATTGAAATTGACCTGTCATTCATCAGCGATAAGTTTGAACCGATTGCACAGGCAATTGCAGATGCAAAAAGCAATCTTATCAAGAAAACAGAAGTTGTTGATATTTATGTTGATGAAAACAGCAAATCTATCACAACACGAATCACTTTCTCTCACCCTGAAAAAACGCTTACACGTGAAGAGGTTATGGAAATTGCAGATAAAGTGATTGCCACGCTTGAACAGAAGGGCATTGCTCTTAAAAAATAATATTTCAGCGGAGAGGGGAATTTATCCTTTCTCCGCTTTTTTTGTATTATCAATATATACTATTTGCAATATAGATATAAAAGTGGTATTATATAGTGAATAATTTTTTGATTTAATATTTGGAGGTTTATTATGCTTTACACTGAAATGACAAAAGATGAACTTAATGCAGAGCGTAAGGCTCTTAAAAAAAGATATGATGCGTTCAAAGCAAGAGGACTTAAACTGGATATGAGCCGTGGTAAGCCGGGTAAAGACCAGCTTGACCTTTCAACAGGTATTTATGATATAAAAAATTATGTTGCTGACGGACTTGATGTCAGAAATTACGGAATGCTTGACGGTATCCCGAGTTGTAAAAAACTTTTTGCTGACCTTCTTGATGTTGATGCAAAGAATGTTATTATCGGTCCTAACGCAAGTTTGACTCTTATGTTTGATTATATCTGCCAGTGTTATACGCACGGTGCAGGGGATACACCATGGTGCAAGCTTGATGAAGTAAAATTCCTTTGCCCTGTGCCCGGATATGACAGACATTTTACAATCTGTGAGCATTTCGGCATTAAGATGGTTAATGTGCCTATGACAGATGAAGGTCCTGATATGGATGTTGTTGAGGACCTTATTAAGGATGAGAGTGTCAAGGGTATGTTCTGTGTGCCTAAGTATTCAAATCCTCAGGGCATCACATATTCAGATGCTGTTGTTGAACGTATTGCTAAGATGAAACCGGCAGCAAAAGACTTCAGAGTGATTTGGGATAATGCTTATTGTATTCATGACCTTAATGATGAAGGCGACGAACTCCTCAATATCTTTGATGTTCTGCCAAAATATGATAATGACGATATGGTTATTGAGGTTTGTTCAACTTCAAAAATCACATTCCCCGGTGCAGGTGTTTCTGCTCTTATTGCAAGCGAAAATAATCTTAACGCAATCAGAAGCCGTCTTAATGCACAGACAATCAGTTATGATAAGATGAATCAGCATCGCCATGTTCAGTTTTTCGGTAATGCTGACGGTGTTCGTGAACATATGAAGAAGCATGCACAGATTTTGAAACCTAAGTTTGATATGGTATTGAATCATCTTGAAAACGAACTCGGCGGCAAAGGTATTGCAACATGGTTCAATCCGAACGGCGGATATTTTATCAGCCTTGATGTTATGGAAGGCTGTGCGAAACGAGTAGGGGAACTCTGTAAGGATGCAGGTGTAACACTCACAACTGTCGGTGCAACATATCCTTATGGTGTTGATCCTAAAGACAGCAATATCCGTATTGCGCCTTCTTTCCCTCCTGTTGACGAACTGGATTTGGCAGCACAGCTTCTTTGTATCTGTGTCAGACTTGCGTGTGTAGAGAAGTTGCTTGAAAAATGAGATTAGGCGCATCAACATCCTGCTTCTATCCTTTGGAAACTGAAAAGGCATTGGAGCAGGTATGCAAACTCGGATTTGAAAAAGCAGAACTTTTTTTCAATGCACCGAGTGAGTATAATGATAGTTTTGTTAAAGAACTTGTTCATATTTCAAATGATTATGGTACGGAGATAATTTCCGTTCATCCGTTCTCAAGTTTCCTTGAGTCATCCTGTATTTTCGGTGATTATAAAAGAAGATTTGATGATTACATTGACTTGTATAAAAAGACGTTTCATGCTGCCGCAAATCTCGGTGCAAAATTCACGGTCATTCATGGTGCGGTGGCTATGCCTAAAATCCCTATCCCGAATGAAAGGTATTTTGAAAGATTCAAACTCCTTGTTGATTTGGGTAAGCAGGAAGGCATTACAGTCTGTCAGGAAAATGTAAATAAATTCAAAAGCCAGTCCATTGCTTTTTGTAAAGAGATGCGCAGTGCACTCGGCGATGATTTTAATATGGTGTTTGATATTAAACAGACTGTCCGTGCAGGTGAAGATACATTTGTATTTTTAAATGAATTCAAACATCAGATTCGTCATCTCCATATCAGCGATAACGGTGCAAAAGGGGATTGCCTGCCAATCGGCAAAGGCAGTTTTGATTTTGCCCGATTAAAAGATATTATGGATTCTGCTGATTATGACGGTGACTGTGTTATTGAAATTTATTCCGGCAATCTTGATGTTGCAAAGGAACTAAAAGAAAGTAAGGTCTATTTAGATAATTTATGGCAACTGTAAGCAACAGAACAAAAGGGATAATATGCATATTGCTTTCTGCACTTTGTTTCAGCGGAATGAGCAGTTTCATCAACCTTTCAGGTGATGTGCCGATTGCTCAAAAAGTATTTTTCAGAAATTTGGTTGCGTTTGTCATTGCATTTGTCACTTTGGTTAAGAATAAAGAAAGTTTTAAACCCCATAAAGGATGTTTAAAATATCATATAATTCGGTCAAGTGCAGGATTGCTCGGTGTTTTCGGCAATTTTTATGCTACCACCAAAATGGCATCAACTGCGGATGCGGCGATTCTGAATAAGATGAGTCCTTTTTTTACCTTAATCTTTTCGGCAATTTTTTTGAAAGAAAAAGTTAAGCCAAGGCAGGCTGTTGCTATTGCTATTGCATTTGTCGGTGCTATGTTTGTTATAAAACCAACGATGAGCAATGTTGAACTTTTTCCGTCTGTATGCGGCTTTATCGGCGGAGTTTGTGCAGGCGGGGCATATACCTGTGTGCGCCATATGGGCAATAAGGGTGAAAACGGCAGGTTTACTGTGTTTTTCTTTTCTCTGTTTTCCTGTATGATTACAGCTCCGTACCTTATCTTTAATTTCCATCCGATGAGCAAGGAACAGTGGATATATCTTATTATGGTTGGTATCTGTGCTGCCGGCGGTCAGTTCTCTATTACTGCTGCTTATACTTTTGCACCAAGCAGAGAAATTTCAATATATGATTATTCAAATGTTATCTTTACTGCTGTGAGCGGATACTTCTTCCTTGGCGGTCAGATACCGGACTTGTGGTCTTTTGTGGGCTACTTTATTATTTGTGCAATGGCTGTTTGGATGTTTATATACAATAACAAGGAACACAACTTGAAAAAGCCGAATTGAACGCAACATATTGTTGTAAAGTGAAAATACTTGCATTTTTCTATATGTTGTGTTATAATACAAAAAACAGTTGAATCGGAGGGATTCCCAATGAGATGTCCATTTTGCGGATTTGAGGAGAGCAAAGTAATTGACTCGCGCCCGACTGACGAGAACGAACGTATTCGCCGTCGCCGTGAATGTTTGCAGTGCAGCAAACGTTTTACCACTTATGAGACAATTGAAGATGTTCCGATTATCGTAATTAAAAAGGACAAAAGCAGGGAAGTTTTTGACCGGAATAAGATTCTTAAAGGTATGCTTCGCGCTTGTGAAAAGAGGTCTGTTACTGTTTCTGAACTTGAGACTGCTATCAGCGAGATTGAAGCTACTCTCCAATCTGCTATTGACCGTGAAGTAACTTCTGCCCGCATAGGCGAACTGATTATGGAAAAACTCAAGATGATTGACGAGGTTGCGTATGTCCGCTTTGCGTCAGTTTATAAAGAGTTCGACAGTGCCGAAGCGTTTAAGGAAGAAATTTCTAAATTATAATTTTATCATCATATAAAGAGTGGATTATTCCGCTCTTTTTTAATAAAGAGGAGATACAATTATGTTTGAATATCTTGAATATGATTATATGGATTTTGGTATTAAGTTTGTCGTATTCGGACTGCTTTATTTGCTGTTTATTGTTATGGCACAGGTTGCTTTGGCGGTTACAGTGAATCGTGACTGCAAAGCAAAAAATAATCAAAAAGCAACAATGTGGACTGTTTTGGTATTCTTTTTCCCGTTTATTGCCGGAATTGTTTATCTTTGTGTAAGAAATGATGCAAAAAATCTTCCGCAGAAAAGATGCCTCTCCTGCGGTGAAATGTTTGATGCAAGATATGATTTTTGCCCACGCTGTAATTCATCTGCGTTTGATGTTCAGCCGCCTGAACATACGAATCAGTATAAGAAAAAGGCAAAAACATCATTGATATTCACAATTATCACCTATGTTATTGCAATTGTGATGTGTGTTCTGATGTTTGTTCAGATTATGGGTGTGGGTTTTGATGCACTCAAAAATGATTTTGACCCATACGGTTCTCATTTTGCATATGGGGATGATAACGGCAAAAAGTGCTATTTTGACAAAAAAGGCAATCTTTATACCGAATCAGAAGAAGTTCTCTATTATGACAGAGAAGATAATGTTTACAGATATGAGGAAGATGATAACGTATTCATAGATGATAACGGTGAAAAATATTATACCTATTTCACTTATGTGGACAGTGATGGTTATTTTGTCTATGATGAGGATAACAAAATCTTTATGACTGACGACAGAGCGGATGAAGGCCGTGCCGAATATGTCGACAGCGAAGGTAATAAATATCACTATGCACCGTATGTCAGCTGGGACAGTCAGGGCAATCTGGTAGACAGTGCGGAGGGTACACCTTTGAATTAAATAAATAAAAACCGCCGTATGGCGGTTTTTTGCTGAAGGACTTGGTTTATCCAAGTCCTTTTTTATCTTTCAGGGTAGTCCAAATCTTTCGGCAATCCTAATATGTAATCTGCTGATACATTAAATAGTTTGCAGAGTCTTCTTAAATCTTCAAGATTAGGCTCTGTTGTTCCATTTTCTATGAATGAAACTTTCCTTGGTGTTATATTGCATTCTTTTGCAACATCTTTTTGAAGTAAATCTTTATCTTGTCTTAATTCTTTTATTCTTATTTGAGCAATGTCCATAATATCACCTGTGTCATTTTACCACGGTTAATTATTAACTATTGACATAAAGTTAAAAATTAACTATAATATTGTTCAGGGAACTTTAATAATAGGGGTGACACTATGAAATACGAAAATGCACTGCGGAATATCAGAGAGGATAGGGATTTAAAGCAAAAGGATGTTGCCGAAATTCTGGGTATATCACAACAGCATTACAGCAAATATGAAAACGGAAAAGTGGAATTACCGCTGCGGCATCTGATGACATTGTGTGAATTCTATAATGTTTCAGCAGATTATTTTATGGGTTTCACACGTGAAGAAAAGATATTACAGCGACAATAATTCTGATCAAAATATATTGCACAACTTCCGCCGGTCTCACAAAGAAGAAAACACCCGATGATTTAATTCATCGGGTGTTTTCTTGTTGATATATTATTCTTCGTTTTCTTCACTTGTCGGTGTTTGTTCGGCAGTGTCGTTTGTGTTTGGTTCTGCTTTGTCAAGTGCTTTTTTCTTTTTGATTGGTGCAGGATTGGAATTAACGGTTATCTTTTCAATTCCTATTCTGTCACAGATTTCATCACAGATTTGCTGCAACGTATTTTTTGTGGTGAAGCCGAGATTGATTGTTATCTCCTGTTCATTCTTTAACTTCAGAGTTAATTTGGATTCTCTGTCAATCATATTTTTTATGAAACTCGGTGCTTCATCTTTTTCCGCTTCAATGCCGACAACATTTTCGTATTCAAAAAGATTATTTTCATCAATACCTGTGAATTCAAATTCATCATCACGGAATATTACACTGTGGGACAAGATTTCTTTTGTGGTCAGTATCGCAATGATTAACGCAAAAACCTCGCATACGATAAAGAAGATGTTTTGCATATTTGCAAATATGATTATCTTCTTGATTGCCATAATTCCAAGGACGATAACTGCAATGTCCAAAATTCCGACCACGATTAACTGCATAGGTGACAGTATTTTTACTTTTTTTTCTTTCATATGAATTTCCTTTCTTTATAATCATCCAGAAGTTTAATGTTATTTGCTTTGAACTCTTTGCCGCTGAGGTAAGAAAGTTCATTGTCGTCACTGAAGTCGAATTTCAGTTTGTAACTGTAAAGTGCTTGTCTGTATCTGCCTTGTTCTTTACCGTATTTTCCGTCTCCGTAAAGGGGATGACCGATATGGGCAAGATGTGCTCTTATCTGGTGCGTTCTGCCTGTCATCAGCTCAACTTCAAGCAAAGATGCATCATTGTAATAATCAAGCACTGTGTATTTGGTAATAATTCTTTTTGAATTTTCAGTCTTATTATCCGTTACAGTGACCATATTCTTTTTTTCATTTTTAGTCAGATATGCAGTGCATGTTTCACTCTGATTATCCATTTTGCCGTGAACGACGGTTAAATAAAATTTCTTTATTTCTCTGTTTTTGATTTTATCGTTGATAATTCTGAGCGCAGTTGCATTTTTTGTTCCGATTACAATTCCGCCTGTATTCCTGTCAATTCTGTTTGCCAGTGACGGAGTAAATGAAGATTTATCAGGCGCCCATTCGCCCTTTTCATAAAGATAGCGTTTCAGCCGGGCGACAATATTATCAATATAATCTTTACCGTCAGGATGACACAGAACACCAACACGCTTGTTGATTAAAATAATGTTTTCGTCTTCATATATAATGTCAAGTTCATCCGATGCTTTTAAAAAGTCATAATGCTTTTCTTTTATATGCAGAACATCATCGTTGAGATACAGTTCTAGAACATCGCCGTCATTTAATTTCTGCTCAGGTGTACAGCGCTTTCTGTTGACCTTTATATTTTTTTTTCTGATTTCTTTGAACATCAATGATTTTGGCAGTCTGTCAAAAGTTTTGGTTATAAACTTATCCACTCTCTGACCGGCATCATTTTTGTCAATAACAATTTTTTTCATATTTTATTTAGTCAGTTGCTCTTATTTTTCTTTTCTTCTTCAAGTTCCTGAATTTCTTTATAGAATATATTGGCTTTCACATAAACCTGAATAAAATCTTTGATTATTTCAGCCAGTTCACCCTTTTTGTATGGGTTCATCAGTATACGTTCGTCATCATCAATAGCAAGCGGACCCTTCTCTTCATCATTGAAGGTCGGCATTAACGAATAATTTGTTTTTGTTTTAACGATTGATAAAAGGGTGAAATCAGCGGTTGCGTTGACAAATCCTTTTTTCTTCGTATATTTTTCTATAGTAGAAAGAGGATTGTTGTCATTGTGTTTTTTTGTATAGCAATAAGATATAACTTCTTCAATAAAATTCTCAATCTGTGTATCACTGTATGGAGCTTTGAGTAATACAACTTTGTCAATATCGGCAATGCCGTATTTGTCACTCTCACCGCAGGGGATACCAATCATATTTTCATTTTCATCAACATAAACGGATATTGTGTAAAATTCTTTTTCCATAAATATACCTCTCTGTTAATATAATTATAACTTATATAATTGAAAAAAACAACAGTATATGTTAGAATATTCATTGGTGATTTTGTGAAAAAAGTGTTAATTACAGGCGGGGCAACCGGTATCGGTAAGGCAACTGCGTTATTGTTTAAAGAAAAGGGATATGATGTTTTTATTACATACAATCAGACTGCTCCTGATTTTGACGGCGTAACGGCCGTTAAATGTGATTTGGAAAAAGCTGAAGATATTGAAAATCTTTTTTCCAAGGTCGGCAGGCTTGATGTTTTGGTTAATAATGCAGGTATCAGTCTTATAAAAATGGTGAATGATACTTCTGTTGAAGAGTATGACAAAATAAATAATATTAATGCCAGATCATACTTTTTATGTTCACAAAAGGCAATACCATCCATGGTTGCACAGCACAATGGTGCTATTATCAATGTTTCTTCTATGTGGGGACAATTGGGTGCGTCGTGCGAAGTTGCTTATTCTATGAGCAAGGCGGCTGCTATCGGACTGACAAAAGCGCTTGCACAGGAACTTGCACCAAGCGGAATAACTGTGAACTGCGTATGTCCGGGGATTATTGATACAAGGATGAATGACTGTTTTGATAAATCTGAACTTGAGCAGGAGGTACCGCTCGGCAGACTTGGTACAGTTGAAGAGGTTGCAGATGCAATTTTCTTCTTTGCTGAAAATGATTATATCACCTCGCAAATTCTTGGTGTAAACGGCGGAATTATATAGATTTCAAGGAGAGCCATTATGAACTATAAAATTGCACTTATTATTTTTGGTGCCGGTATGCTTTATATCGGAATCAGAGCATTAATACAGTATGTTCACGAGACTAAGCATTCTTATGTGACAACGACTGCAACGATAGTCGAATCTAAAAAAAGCATGCATCATAATGCACACAGTCATGCAGGTTATATCGGTTATACACCTGTTTTTGAATATACTTATAACGGCAGGACTTACAGGGAAGAACATCGTGTAACTTCTTCTAAATATAATAAAGATATGGATATTGTGCCTGCCTCAAAATATAAAATTGGTGATACGGTTGAGGTGCGGGTATATGATAAAAACGGAAAAGTATACGCCGTAATCAATGATGAAAAGAATATTAAATCTACGCTTTATATAGGATTACCGTTAACCATAATCGGCGGAATATTTGTGGCTGTTGGAATTTATCTGTATATTTAATTTCGTTTTCAGTAACACTTTCTTTTTCTTTTCATAGGATAGTTTAGAAAAGGGAAAGGGGGTTGCGATTATGGGTTGCGGATGCAATAGCTGTAATGGTTCTTCATGGATCATCATCCTTATCATCATCCTTTTACTCTGCGGTGGTTGCGGTAATACTTTTGGTAACAACGACTGCGGTTGTGGCTGTGGCTGTAACTAAGTGAAAGTAAAAAATGCACTCGGGAAACCGGGTGCATTTTTATTTTTTTCACAAAAGTCAAAGAAAGTCAAAAAAGTTCTTGACTTTTACTGACCTTTGTGCTATTGTAATTACAGAAGGTCAAAGAAAGTCAAAGTCAAATGACCTTGTTTAGTATGAAACGGAGTGATAGGAAAATGAAAATCAGCGATGTAATTGCAGATATGATTCTGGATATGTTTGATGATGAAACACCTACTGTTCAGATTCAGCGCAATGATTTGGCGGCAAAACTCGGCTGTGTTCCAAGTCAGATAAATTATGTTATAACATCAAGATTTACTCCTGAACAGGGATACAGAATTGAGTCAAGACGCGGTGGCGGCGGATGTATTATGATAACCCGTGCCAGCAAAGATGATTCCATTGTGTCCTTAATCAATTCAATCGGGAATTCTATTGAAGAAAAAACAGCAAAATCTTATGTATATAATCTAAATTATCAGGGCCTTGTAAGTGATAAGGCAGGTCAGATGATGATGGCTGTTATTTCAGATAATAATTTTAAAGGATTGCCGAATGAAATTAAGGATACAATACGTGCAAATCAATTTAAACAAATGCTTTTAGCATATATCGATTAAGGGGGATTTATTATGTTATGTCAACATTGTAATCAGAATGAAGCAACAACTCATATTAAAAAGAATATAAACGGTCAAAAAGAAGAAATGCATCTGTGCAGCCACTGTGCAAGCGAACTTGGTGTTATGGATGAATTCAGAATGCCCGGCGTGCATGATTTGTTCGGTGATTCATTCCTTGGTAATTTTCTTGGTGCCGGAGTAGCGGCAATGAATTCACTTGCCGGTGTTGACAGGTGTCAAACCTGCGGCTCATCTTTTAATGATATTGTCAGCAGCGGACATATCGGATGCAGTGATTGTTACAGTAAATTTGAGGAAAAACTTGAACCGTCCATCAAAAAAATTCATGGCAAAACAAAGCATATCGGTAAATTTATTTCTTATGAAGATAAAACTGAAAATAAAAAGGAAAAAATTCAAAAAGATGACAGTCTGGATGCATTAAGAAAGCAGCTTGATCAGGCAGTTGCAGAACAAAGATTTGAAGATGCAGCAATACTGAGAGATAAAATTAACGATATTACAGGAGAAAAATAATGAGCAAATTTAACAGCGGTGAAGTTCAGAATACAGATGTAATTCTCAAATCAAAAATCAATCTCGCAAGGAATCTGGATAAAATTCCTTTTCCTTGCAGAATGAGCAACGAACTGCGAAAGACGATATGCAAAAAAATATTTGCATCTATACAGAATTCGAAATTCGGCGGCGAATTTGATTATGTTGACCTGAGTGTAAAAAATGATTTGGACAAGAGAATCCTTGCCGACAAAGGATTAATTACACAGGAAATGGCACAGCAGACTCTATATTGTGCTGTGCTTGTATCAAAAGATGAAAAGATGAGCATAATGCTTTGTGAAGAAGAGCATATGATTCTCAATATTATTTGTGATGGTGCGGATATAAAAAAAGCATATGATATTGCAGACAAAATCGACAATATAATTATATCGGATCTAAAGATAGCATTTGATAATAAACTTGGATTTCTCACATCGAATCCAATGCACCTCGGCAGCGGAATGAAAGCATCCTATCTGCTTTATCTGCCTGCCATTACTGTTACAAATATGGATGCCAAGCTGACCGGTATGGTGAGTAAGCTGGGATTTGAATTAAAGCCTATGTTTGACGGCAATAACTATTTATATGAATTGTCAAACAATATCAGTATGGGCATCAGTGAAGAAAATGCAATTGATAATTTGACCGCTGTGTGCAGCCTGATTGTTAAACAGGAATACAGTATAAGAGAAAATACAAATTAGGCAGGGGATAACTGCATTATAATTATGCCCTGCCTTATGGAGGGATAAGTATGTATAGATTTAATTATTTTACACAGAAAGCAAATGAAGTTTTAAATCTTGCAATCAAAGCAAGTGAAAATTTCGGTCACAATTATATCGGCAGTGAACACATTTTGTTAGGTCTTGTAAAAGAAGGAGCAGGGCTTGCTTATTCAATTCTTGACGATAAAGGTATTACTGCCGAAGATATAGAAGGTTTTATTGAAAACAATATCAGTGTCGGTAATCCGACAAGATTGACGCCTGATGATTTTACCCCAAGAAGCAAACGTGTACTTGATAATGCTTTTCAGATTGCACGCGGAATGCTCAACAGTTTTGTTGATACCGAACATATTTTGATGGCACTTTTGCAGGAAAGTGACTCATACGCAGTACGGTTTCTGAATTCCTGCGGTATAGATGAGCGAGCATTATTTGAAGAAATTGTTGCCTCAATCGGCAGAGGAACACCCACGGCAGAAAATACAAGACGCGGAAAAAATTCCAAGTCCAAAACTCCGACACTTGATGAGTTCGGCAAAGACCTGACTGTCTTGGCAAAAGAGGGAAAGATTGACCCTGTTATCGGCAGAGAAGAAGAAATACAGAGGGTTATTCAGATTCTGTCCAGACGAACGAAGAATAATCCTTGCCTTATAGGTGAACCCGGAGTTGGTAAAACCGCTATTGCCGAAGGCCTTGCGCTCAAAATTGTCAGGGATGAAGTACCTGAACTTTTATCAGGGAAAAAGATTGTTGCCCTTGATTTAACCTCTATGGTTGCGGGTACAAAATACCGCGGCGATTTTGAAGAACGAATCAAAAAAGCAATGGATGAAGTCAGAAATGCAAAAGATGTTATTCTTTTTATTGATGAAGTTCACACAATAATGGGTGCAGGTGCTGCCGAGGGTGCAACGGATGCAGCGAATATTCTGAAACCGTCACTTGCCCGTGGAGAAATTCAGGTTATCGGTGCAACCACTATTGATGAATACAGAAAAAATATTGAAAAAGATGCTGCACTTGAACGCCGTTTTCAGCCGGTAACAGTCGGTGAACCTACTGAGGAAGAAACGATTGAAATTCTCAAAGGACTGCGTGATAAATATGAAGCGCATCACAAAGTCAAGATTACAGATGACGCAATTGTGAATGCAGTAAAAATGTCCTCACGTTATATTGCTGACAGATTTTTGCCGGACAAGGCGATTGACCTGATTGATGAGGCGGCATCAAGAGTAAGGCTGAAGGCTTATACAGTTCCTGATAATCTCAAGGAAATGGAGAAAGAATTAAAATCACTTGAAGAAGAAAAAGCATCAGCAGTTCGCAGACAGGAATTCGAACAGGCCGCAGCAATAAGAGATAAGGAAAATAAACTGCAGACTCTGCTTGATGAAGAAAAAGAGAAGTGGAAAAATCTATCCTCTCATCAGGTAAAAGAAATTTCTACCGAAGATATTGCGAATGTTGTGTCCCAGTGGACAGGAATTAATGTGAACAGCATAACAAAAGAAGAATCAGAACGACTTATTAATCTTGAAAAAGTTCTGCACGAAAGAATTGTAGGTCAGGACAAAGCGGTTTCAGGCGTTGCCAGAGCAATCAGACGCGGCAGGGCAGGACTTAAAAATCCAAAGCGTCCTATCGGTTCATTCATTTTCTTGGGTCCTACCGGTGTCGGAAAAACAGAACTTTGCAAAACGCTTGCAGATACGATGTTCGGTGATGAAGAAGCCATCATCAAACTGGATATGAGTGAATATATGGAGAAACATACTGTATCAAAATTAATTGGCTCACCTCCGGGTTATGTTGGATTTGATGAAGGCGGACAGCTGACTGAAAAAATCAGACGCAAGCCATATTCCGTAGTTCTTTTTGATGAGATTGAAAAGGCGCATCCTGATGTCTTTAATATGCTCCTTCAGATACTTGAAGATGGTGTTCTGACGGATTCACAGGGCAGAAAAGTAAGTTTCAAAAATGCGGTTATTATTATGACATCCAATGTCGGCGCCTCAAAAATCACCGAACCGCAGAAGTTTCTTGGATTTGGAGAAAAGGGTGATGAAAATGCGAATATTGAGCAGCTGGTTATGGCTGATTTAAAAAAGACATTCAAGCCTGAATTTCTCAACCGTGTTGATGAAATTATCGTTTTCTCGCAACTTGAAAAGTCCGATATTGAAGAAATTGCAAAACGTATGCTTTCATCTCTGAAAAAACAGGTGTCGCAGCTCGGAACAGAAGTTACTTTTACAGATAAAGCAATTTCTGCTGTTGCAGATGCCGGATTTGATAAAGTATACGGTGCAAGACCGCTTCGCCGTGCAATCCAGACGCAGATTGAAGATAAACTTTCGGAACTGATTCTTGAAAGTAAACTCGGTGAAACCTGTACGGTAGATTTTCAGGACGGCAAATTTACATTTGAATAATAAAAAGTCCCGAGAATTTTTATAATTCTCGGGATTTCTTATTTGCATTTATCTGAAATATATTCAACCAATAATTTTGCAGGTAAAAATACATTTTTGCAGATGTAATCAAATATTTGTATGATTATCTTTTTCATATTATTTCAGTTTTTTTCGGATTTTCTGCAGTTTTGTTCTTACAGCAGAAGCAGTGCAGTCGAGCATATCGCCGATTTCACTGCTGTTGTATCCGTACAATTTCAGCAAAAGCAGTTGTTGTTCTTTGGGTTTGAGTTTTTCAATCGACAGTCTGATGTCCAGCATGCTTTGAAAATCATTTTTGTCGGGTGCATCAAAATCCTCAGGAATAATCATTGTTTCAAGTATAATTTTGTTTTTGCGTATTCTGTCATTTCTGACATTTTTAGCAATTGAGTAAATCAATGCTTTTTTGTTTTTTATTGCATAATTGTTTGGTATCCATGCCCATAACTGCATAAACACCTGCTGCGTTAAGTCTTCGGCATCTTCGTTAGTGAAATCTTTTTTGAAGAAGTTTATTATCTTTTTATAATAATCGTCATAGATTTCATTGAAGATGATCAGTGCGTCATTTTTCATCATATATAGATAATTTTCTTGCAAGTGTTGATTTTGTCTGGATAACACTTTTAATTTTTTTGCTGCACTTTATTGTGCTTCCTGCGGCAAAATGAATGTTTTTATTCAATAACGTTTCTTCCTCAACATCGGGAGAAAAGGTTATACTGTTGCCGCAGATTACCAGTGTATTATCCTCAAGCAGTTCTATGAACCTGTTGTCGAATTCCATACTGTTGCCGAACGTTTTTGTATGTTCAACAACAAATCCAAGTTCATAGGCAATACCGCTTATGGCAATGAATTGGAGCTTTGCGCCTTTTTCATAAAGCGTAATGCCGCTTGAGATAAGTCTGACGGGATTATCCATATCAAATTTTTTGATAAATACAGTGCCGCTGGTGCTGTAGATTATGTTGGGGTCATAATTGTTTTCATCAATTACTGTTATCCCCGAAATTTCACTGATATATGCATCCTTGTCAACAGATAATTCATTCGCAATATTTTTTACTTTAATATTACTGTATGATTCGATAACATCCGGTGAAGGATTAATCGGAATAAGGACAGTGGCTGCGTTTATTAATCCTATATTGTCCAATGCTGCTGCAGTATAATTTCTTAAATCAACAATAGCAGCGTTTAATATACGTTTCTTTTGTTTGTTTTTGCTGAAGATTGACATAATTTTTTCTCCTTCAATTTATTTTGAGATCTCACCTATACAGACGAAGAAAAATTGCAAAGTGTCTCAAAAATTTTTTATAATTTGCAAAGTATCATCATAATGCCCTGATTTGTAACGTCAATCATTGCATATTCTCCGTATCGTGCTGCTCCCGGATTCAGGACATACAGCCCGTCAATATATTCTGAATACTGTACATGCGTATGACCGAACAGGCAGATGTCGGCACCAATATTTTTTGCATGACTGATTATGGTTGCATATCCGTGCTTAACCATATATTTATGTCCGTGGGTTATGAATACCTTTTTGCCGTTGAATGTAAATTCATCTTCAACCTTATATGGTGAATAAAAGTCATTATTGCCGACAACTCTTTTGTATTTTATATCAGGATACAGCATCAATACGCTGTCAAAATCATCATCCACATCACCGAGGAATACAAATAAATCCGTATTATCCATATGTTTTTCAATAATATCAAAAATATTCCCCTGTCTTTTGTGCGAGTCACTGATAACCACAATTCTCATTCATAAATTCCTTGCCTTTTTCATAGATTATATTAAGTATACTATATAGAGGAGTTGTTTTCAATGAACAATAATGATATGAACAGGATTATGCAGAATGCAAAAAAGAACGGTATTGATGTTAATAAGATGAAAGAGGCAGCCGACAGCGGTAATTTGGATGATTTTATCAACAAAAATCTATCAGCAGATGCAACGAAGCAGCTGAAAAACGTTTTATCCAATAAAGAGGCAGCAGAAAAACTTTTGTCCACACCTCAGGCAAAGGAGTTAATGAAAAAATTAATGGGAGATAAATAACTTATGGATAACATTAACGATATAATTTCAAGTCTGAGTGCCGATGATATTGATATGCTTAAAGGTGTTGCATCATCAATACTCGGCGAGCAGCAGGCTGAAGAGACACCTGCAAAGCAAAAGCAGGACAGTACTTCGCTTGCTGTTCCCGGACTGGGATTGGATAATATTGATTTTGATATGATAATGAAAGCAAAAACAATATTTGAAAAAATGAATAATACAAAAAATAAAAATGTGGATTTGATAATGGCGCTCAAACCGCATTTATCACCGGATAAACAAAACAGAGCGGATCAGGCACTGCGGATTCTGCAATTGTTTGAAGTTTTGCCGCTGCTTAAGGAGTTGTTCTGATGCCGTCATTTTCAGAAGCGGATATTAATGCAGCAAAACGCAGGGTACAGGAAATGAGAAACAGGGCGCAGCGATTTGCAGATGAAGATAACGCACCACCTGTGCACAGTGCAAAACAGGAAACACCGCCTCCTGTTGATAATGCCGGACCATCAAAAGATAATGATGAAACAGAGGATGAAACTGCTAAATCTGATGAAAAATCATTTTTTGTGATTCTTGCTCTTATTTTTCTTTTGTCAAAGGAAGGAGCGGATAACACTTTAATTCTTGCATTGCTGTATTTATTATTATAAATAAAATGTGGAAATTTTGCCAATAATATGTTATATTAGGATAGATATAACTATGGGGGAATAAATTTTGGATATTAATAAAAGAAAAATTGCTAAGGGAGTGACTTTGTTAGGCGTTAAGGCAGATCATTTTAAAACAAATGAAATTGCAATTAGCCTTGCACTTCCGCTTGAAAAAAGTACAGCAAGTGTCAATGCTTTGGTTATTAACTTGCTGTCAAGAAGGAATCATGAATTCGCGTCAATGGAACAGCTCAATAAAAAGCTGGCTTATCTATATGGTGCAAGTCTGAGTGCTGCTGTGTCAAAGCAGGGTGAATGTCAGGTGCTTAAAATCGGTATAACCTGCCTTGATGACAGATTTTCGCTTGACGGCAGCAGTATTTCATTTGAGTGCTTAAAACTTCTGACCTCATTGGTTTTTTATCCGCGTCTTGATGACAACGGCAATTTTTATGAAGAAGATATTAAATCAGAACAAAGAATTCTTATAGAAAAAATTGAGTCTGAGAATAATGAAAAAAGAACTTATGTGTTAAGACAGGCAGAATCCCTTATGTTTAAGGACGAGCCTTATGGTATTAATAAATACGGCACGATTGAGGATGTCAAAAAAATCACTTCTGCCGATGTTCTTCATGCATGGCATAATATGCTGGATACTGCAAAGATAATGATAAGTGTTGTCGGCAATGTTGATTTTGAAGAGACTGCTTCCTATCTTGTTAGTATGTTCAGAACGGTTATCAGGCATTATACGCCGCTTAAAGATGCTGTTTTTGTGACCTCACGCGGTGATGTTAAGGAAAAGAAGGAACGCCTTAACGTGAAGCAGGGAAAACTTGTTATCGGATTCAGAGTGAATATGAAACCGGATGATAAACTTACACCGGCAATGCGCACTTTCTGTGATGTGTTCGGCGGCGGACCATATTCAAAATTATTTGCAAATGTGCGTGAAAAAATGAGCCTTTGCTACTATTGTTCAGCCAGGTATACAAAACTCAAAAGTTATATTATGATTCAGTGCGGCTGTAATGAAGAAAATATGGACAAAGCCGTGCATGAAATTCTGAATCAGCTTGAAGAGATAAAAAACGGCAATTTTGATGAAGAATTCAATTCATCAAAAATCGGACTCAGAGATGCTATTCTTTCTGTTAATGATACACCGGAATTGATTGAAAACTGGTATTCAAATCAATTAACTGTAAAGAGTATTAAATCACCGGAAGAGTCAGCACAGGAAAATGATGCAGTTACCAAAGAACAGGTTATGCACTGTGCAACTTTGCTTAAACTTGACACGATTTATAAATTATCTGCGCCAAAGGAGGATGAAGAATGAAAGAAATAAAATCAGCCGTCCTTGGTGAAAAATATTATGAGATTGATCATAAGTCAGGACTTAAAATTTATGTTCTGCCAAAAGAGAATTATTCTTCAACTTATGCAATATTCGGTACGAAATACGGTTCAATAGATACTCGATTTAAGCGTTCTGACAGCGACCAGTGGACCGTTGTGCCTGAAGGTATTGCCCATTTCCTTGAACACAAATTATTTGAAAGCGAGGATTTGGATGCTTTTGCAAGATATGCCAAAACAGGTGCATCTGCCAATGCATATACTTCATTTGATAAAACTTGTTATCTGTTCCAGTGCAGTGACAATTTTAAAGATTCACTTGAAATTTTGCTCGATTTTGTAACGCATCCCTATTTTACAAAAGAAACAGTTGAAAAAGAGCAGGGTATCATCGGTCAGGAAATTACAATGTATTATGACGTTGCAGGATGGATGAGTACTTTCAATCTTCTGAAATGTTTGTATCACAATCATCCTGTCAGAATTGATATTGCAGGAACTACAGACTCAATTGCACAAATTACAGATAAATTGCTGTATGATTGTTATAACACATTCTATAATCTTCACAATATGTGCCTTGCAGTAGTTGGTAATGCTCAGCCTGAGGATGTTTTGGAAGTGTGTGATAAAATGCTTGAAACAGCGCCTGAACTGGAGATTGAGCGTTCTTTTGAAGATGAACCGAGGGATATTGTAAAAGATTATGAAGAATATCATCTTGCGATGAATATGCCCGTGTTCTCTTTCGGATACAAAGAAGCGTGTGAAAAACCTGTTCAGGACCTGAAAACAGTTATTGAGACAAATATCCTACTTGAAATTCTCGCCGGTGATACTTCTGACTTATATATTAATTTGTTTGACAGAGGACTTATCAATACTAATTTTTCAAAAGAATATTTTATCGGTTTTGGTTATGAAGCAGTTATGTTTGACGGCGAGAGTGAAAATCCGCAGGCAGTTGCAGATGCGATAAAAAAAGCTGTTGCGGATTTAAAATCCAATGGAATAACCGATGAACAGTTTGAATCAGCCAGACGTTCATTATACGGCAGAGAAATTATGGAATATAATGATATTGATTCCGTAGCCAATGCATTTGTCGGTGCACATTTTAACGGCTATTCAATATTCGAAACAATTGGTATTTATAAAAATGTCAAAAAGTCTGATATTGAAAAACGTCTTGCAAATATGATGAAGGAGAAATACTCTGCATTGTCAGTAGTTAAAGGGAAGTAATGAGTAATTATACAAGAGTATATTTTGAAGGGCTTGGCATTGATTTTGATTTGCCTTCAATTGCATTCACTGTATTTGGCTATGACGTACATTGGTACGGAATTGTTATTGCTTTCGGTTTCTTTCTTGCCGTGCTTTACGGCGGAAGAATGGCATACAAGTGGAAAATGAGTCTGGACGGTATGACAGATGTTCTTATCTGGGGTACGATTTTCGGTGTAATCGGGGCAAGAGCATATTATGTTGCATTTGAATGGTCATATTACAGTCAGCATCTGGCAGAAATTCCGCAGATATGGAATGGCGGTATTGCAATATACGGTGGTATTATCGGCGCAATTATCGGCGCGCTGATTGGCTGTAAAATCGGCAAAATCAATGTTCCTGATTTATTTGACTTAGGTGCACTTGGTCTTCTTATCGGACAAGGTATAGGACGATGGGGCAATTTCTTCAATCAGGAAGCATTCGGTACAAACACAACCACAGCACCATTCAGAATGTGGAGTTTGAAAATTCAGGAAGATCTTCAAATGAGTGCCGATTTGCTTGCCGGCAAAGGTATTGAGGTTGATCCGCAGGTGCCTGTGCATCCGACTTTTCTTTATGAAAGTGTGTGGTGCCTGTTAGGATTTTTTATTCTTAATTATATTGTTCATAAACACCGTAAATTCAAGGGCGAAATTTTCCTCCTTTACGGTGTGTGGTATGGTCTTGAAAGGGCTGTTGTTGAAGGACTCAGAACAGATTCTCTTTATATCGGAGATACAACTCTCAGAGTAAGCCAGATTCTTTCAATCCTAATAGTTGCAGTCTTTCTTGTGCTTTTGATTGTATGTTTTGTTAAGTATAAAAAAGGAACTTTGTGGAAGGCATTGGTGCTTGATACAGTTGCAGAAAAAGAAAATGATCATTCAAATGAAAATAAAGATATGAATGAAGCAGAAAATTCAGTTGATAAGACGGAGGTTGAAAATGGCACAGATAATTGACGGTAAAGCGGTTTCAAAACAGGTTAAAGAGCAGGTCGCAAAAGAAACTGCTCAGTTGAAGGAAAAGGGAATTGTTCCCGGTCTGGCTGTAATTATTGTTGGGGAAGACCCTGCATCACAGGTTTATGTAAGGAATAAAGAAAAAGCGTGTGATGAAGTTGGTTTTTACAGTGAAAAATTTGCTCTTCCTGAAAATACAACACAGGAAGAACTGAATAACCTTGTTAAGGAACTAAACACAAGGTCTGAAATCAGCGGTATTCTCTGCCAGCTTCCGTTGCCAAAACATCTTGACGATAAGGAAGTTATCAATCTTATTGACCCAATCAAAGATGTTGATGCATTTCACCCTGTTAATGTCGGTGCGATTATGATTGGTGACTATAATTTCCTTCCTTGCACACCTGCAGGTGTGATGGAACTCATTCACTCAACAGGCGTTGATGTTACGGGAAAAAAGGCAGTTGTTATCGGCAGAAGCAATATTGTCGGCAAGCCTATGGCAATGCTTCTTCTTCATGAAAATGCTACTGTTGAAATAACGCATTCCAAAACAACAGATCTCAAATCAGTTACAGCAGATGCGGATATTCTTGTTGCTGCAATCGGCAAAGCTAAATTTGTTACAGCAGATATGGTTAAGGGAGGTGCCGTTGTTATTGATGTTGGTATGAACAGGGATGAAAACGGAAAACTCTGCGGTGATGTTGATTTTGAAGATGTTAAGGATAAATGTTCTTATATCACACCTGTACCCGGCGGAGTAGGGCCTATGACAATATCCATGCTGATGAAAAATACACTCACAGCAGCAAAAATTCAAAACGGTGTTGAATAATTTTTTGGAGAATAACAATGATTGGTTCATTGATTTTATTAGTTGTACTTATATTTTTAAATGCAGTTTTTGCCAGTGCTGAGATTGCTGTTATTTCTATGAATGATGCAAAACTCAGCAAAATGGCTTCAGACGGCGACAAGCGTGCAGTAAGACTTACCGCACTTGTTAATGAACCGTCCAGATTTCTTGCGACTATACAGGTCGCAATTACCTTGGCCGGTTTGCTCAGCAGTGCCTTTGCTGCCGATAAATTTGCCCAGCCGATTGTTGAAGCAATAATGAAGACAGGAATTTCGGTTTCACAATCACTTATCAGTAATATTGCTGTTATTGTTATAACAATCATACTTGCATATTTTAATCTCGTTTTCGGTGAACTTGTTCCAAAGCGAATTGCCATGAAAAAGTCAGAACAAATGGCATTGGGAATGTCAGGTCTTCTTTATGCAGTATCAAAGATTTTTAAACCGATTGTTTTTATTCTTACTGCTTCAACAAATATTATTTTGAAGATGTTTAGAATCAATCCAAATGAAGATGAAGAGCGGGTGAATGAGGAAGAGATAAGACTTCTGCTTTCACAGGGCATTGAACAGGGAACAATTAAGAACTCTGAAAGTGAATTGATACAGAATGTTTTTGAGTTTGATGATACTGCTCTTGAACAAATCTGTACACATAGAATTGATGTTGTCTCATTAAATATTAATGACAGTGTTGAAAACTGGCATAATATTATTGACGCCAACAGATTGTCTTATTTTCCGTTATATGAAGACAGTCCTGATAATATTGTCGGTGTGCTTGATACGAAAGACTATTTCCGGCTTGATGATAAGTCAAAAGATTCTGTTATTAAGAATGCAGTCGATACGCCTTTCTATGTACCTGAAGGGATGAAGGCAAATGTATTGTTTGCCGAGATGAGAAATTCAAGAAGATACTTTGCTGTAATTATTGATGAGTACGGCGGATTTTCAGGGATTATTACGCTTCATGATTTGCTTGAGGCTCTTGTCGGAGATATGTATGAGGAAGAGGAACCGCTTCCGCCTGCTGATATTCAGAAGGTAGATGACAATAGTTGGTGTATTTACGGCTGTGCCGATTTAGAAGATGTATCAAAAATGCTGGATGTGGATTTGCCTTTTAATGAATTTGATACATTCAATGGTTATATCTGTTCTTATCTGGAACAAATACCCAATGACGGCGAAAGTTTTGAACTTGAGACTGATATACTTGTGATTAGCGTTCAGAATGTTTTAAATCATATGATTGACAGTGCAATTGTGCATTTAAAATAATTGAAAAGGTGATACTATGGCACTTGAAGAATGCCTTGTTGACAAATTAATTGAAAAAAATTTTAAAATTTCTTTCGCAGAGTCTTGCACTGGAGGGTTATGTTGTGGTAATCTAGTAAATGTCACAAATGCATCAAAAGTATTGGATGTCTCTTTTGTCACTTATGCAAATGAGGCGAAAATGGAATTTTTGGGTGTTAAGGCTGATACAATTCTTTCTAACGGAGTTGTAAGCGAAGAAGTTGCATATGAAATGGCACAAGGTGTTTCTTCTGTTGCCAAGAGCCAGGTTGGTGTCGGAATCACAGGTGTTGCAGGGCCCGGAGGAGGAACTGACAAAAAGCCTGTGGGTATGGTCTGTTTTGGTTTTTGTATTAATGGTGAAACCATAACTTTTACAAAACAATTTGGTGAGATTGGCAGGAATCAGGTGCGTAAGTCCAGCGTCGAATTTGTTTATAATAAATTGATTGAATTATTAGGAGACAGTGATGAAAAAATTATACAGAAGTAAAAATCAAAGGATGATTTCAGGCGTTTGCGGCGGTCTGGCACAGTACTTTAATTGTGATGCTACTCTTATCAGACTTTTGTGGGCAATTGTATCACTCTTTATGGCAGGTTTCCCCGGTGTTATTCTCTATTTAATATGTGCAGTTATTATTCCTGATGAACCTGATGCATATGATACTACAGGTTATTATCATAATGATTGATGTGTTCATTTGATGAATTTGATGATATGGCTCAGTAGACAGAGCAGCGCATTCACAAAGAACAGATTTTTATCTGTATTTGTGAGATACATAATCCTACTGTGCCGTATCAAAATAAAAAGTTAATCATTTGCTGGTGTGGCGCAGTTGGTAGCGCAACTGATTCGTAATCAGTAGGTCAGCGGTTCGAATCCGCTTACCAGCTCCAAAAAAGAGGTTATCATTACGATAACCTCTTTTTGTTATGCTTTTAATTTTTTTCTGCCTGTGAAAATTGATATTCCGAAAATTACAATAAGCATTGCTGATGCAAAGCACATCCAGAAAATTAATTGCGTTTTGCTTTGCTGTGCAAAGGTGTCATAATATCCTTTAAGGTAAATTACACTTACAATAAGCGGTAAAATGTATTGCATATACAGCCTTATCCATTTAGGGAATTTTATCCCTGCACCTGTGTTTGCTTCTTTAAGGAAATTTTCAAAGCCCCAGCCGTTTTTGTTCACGCAAAACAGCACAAAGACAAGTGACCCAAGCGGAAGCAGATTATATGAAACAAGAAAATCCTCTAAATCCATAATTGTTGTGCCGGCTCCCAGCGGTTCAATCTTTGAAAGAAGATTAAAGCCTATAATTGCCGGAATTGAAAGAACAGTGATTAAAACAAAATTAACGCCAACTGATTTTTTTCTGCTCCAGCCATTCATATCAATAAATGCTGCAATGATATTTTCAAACACAGCAACTATTGTTGAGAGTGCTGCAAATGACATAAAGATGAAGAACATAGTACCCCATATTCTTCCGCCTGTCATATTGTTAAAAAGATTTGGCAGTGTAATGAAGAGAAGTGACGGACCTGCTCCGGGTTCAACTCCAAATGAAAAACAAGCCGGAATGATAATAAATCCTGCCATAAGGGCTACCAATGTGTCAAGAAGGATTATATTTATTGCTTCGCCTGTTATTCTTTTCTTTTTATCAAGATAACTTCCGAAAATTTCCATAGCACCGATACCGATACTGAGTGTGAAAAATGCGTGGCTCATTGCAGCAAATACAGACGTTCCTATACCGTGTTGCGCAACAGTATGAAAATCAGGAACAAGATAGAACTTGATACCTTCAGATGCATTCGGTAAAAATACGGAGTGGACCGCCAATACAATCATAAGAATAATAAGAAATGACATCATAACCTTTGTGACTTTTTCAACACCGTTTTTGACGCCGAATGCACAAATTCCGAAAGACACTATGATTGCAGCGAATGCCCAAAATCCCATTGTCATCGGCTGCGAAAGCATAGTAGAAAAAACATTGGCAATACCGTCTGAATCAAGACCGGTCATTTTACCTGTTAATTCAAGATAAGCATAGTAAAGCATCCAGCCGCCTACCATAGTATAAAACATCATAAGCAAAAAACTGCCGAGAATACTGATCCATTTAAAAATATGCCATTTGGTTCCCGATGGTTCCAGTTTTTCAAATGCTTTACCCATTCCAAGCTGACTGCCGCGTCCTACTGTAAATTCACATACAAGTATAGGCAATCCCAAAATCAAAAGGAATATCAGATACATTACAATGAATGCAGCACCGCCGTACATACCGCAGATGTAAGGGAATTTCCATACATTTCCGATTCCTACTGCGCATCCTGCCGAAACAAGAATGAATCCAAGCCTTGACGCAAATTTTTCCCTGTTTGCCATATTACACCTCTTGTGCATTTTTTATAATTATATAATGATACAGAATAAATTTCAACCTTATAATTTTTCTGCAAAATAATTGTATTCAAAATTTATTTGTTATACAATTTTTTGTGACCATTTCGTGTTTACGGTTGTGTTATGGGTGAAGGGAGGAAAAAATGAGAAAGGAAAATATGGATGATTTGTTCAGAGAAAAGTATAAGCGGTATTCAAAACTGCTTTTCAGAATTGCTTTTCTCCACTTAGGAAACACGCATGATGCAGAAGATGTTTTGCAGAATGTATTTATTAAACTGATTTATAATGCACCCACATTTAAAGATGATGAACACGAAAAGGCATGGCTGATACGTGTTACGCAAAATCATTGTAAAAATGTACTTAAATCTTCATCTCACAAAACGAACTGCGAGCTGAATGAAGAAATTGCAGCAGATAATTGTGCTGACCTCTCAAAGGCTATTGACATCAGTATCAAAATAAAAGCCCTGCCGGCGACTTATAAAACAGCAATATTTCTTTATTATTATGAAGATTTAACCGTTGAAGAGGTTTCAAAAATACTTCACATAAGCCGGTCAGCAGTCAAAATGCGGCTGAAAAGGGGCAGGGAATTATTAAAATCAGAATTGGAGGAATATAAGTATGAGTGATACACAGTTTAAAAAAGCGTTTGATGATGTCTCTCCTGATATATATATGGAGACGAGAATACTTGCTAATATTAAAGAGAAAAGAAAAAAACCATTCACCATTAAAGCAGTTTTGAGCGGTGCACTTGCTTTGGCAGTTGCGGTCGGTTGTTTTGGAGGTATACAGTATAAAAAACAAAACATGTATGTTGACAGACCGTTTTCTGTTATGGTTGTTGATGCAAGTGAGGATGTGCCGATAACCACCGAACTTGGTGATACTGACGTTGTTATTCCGAATTTGCAGATTGTTAATGAAGAAGATGGAACTCTTTCAGCAGAAAGTGATGTTGGTTTTTATGTGACCGGTGATGATGTTGATTTTGTTCAATACCAGAGTAACACCGGCAATTTCTATGGTTATGATATACAAAAGGATTTATATGACAAGCAAAACAGAAACTATTATACAGCTGTTATTCCTGTTCCTGATGATGAAGCACAGGAAATGGTTAAATATATATATAACCAAAAAATGAACCCGGAAACAGCAGGGATTAAATACTATGCACAAACGCATGATTTATCTGAATATTTCAGTGGCGAAGATGTGGATTTTAATGACTATTGGGTTTATTTTGAAAAGTGTTCGGATATGGTCGGTTATGAAAATGAAGATGGCTATGCATTCTTTGTTGTAGATGCTGAAAAAGCCGGCTTATATTATTATAACACACAGTTAAATGAAACCGGCGATTTGACGATTAAATATTATGATTTGCATGAAAGTACGCTTAGTTTGTGCGGTGATGACTATCTTGCAGAGATGAATAATATCGGCTATTCACCGGATGCAGCATTTGAAGCTTTGGACAATAATCCTGATATGGACAAAAGTGAGTTGCCGGGTGATGAAATAACCATTATTGTAACTTTTAAAGACGGAAAGAAGGCAAAAAAGGTTATCGGTGTTTCTTTTGATAAGGATGGATATGCACAGTTTGCTTCTAAATAATATATAATTTCTGATAAAAAACTCCTGATACGCAATTGTATCAGGAGTTTTTGTGTGTTATTTACCAATTTTTGATATATCTGTGCAGAGTGTTCTCTATTCCGCATGCAACGGAATTCGGGTCATCCATGGTTTTGTCACAGCCCACGCGGAAAACCATTACCCCGCTTGCGCCGCTCAGTAATGCGTACGCAGTTTTATCTCCTGCAAGGGCAGGGGAGCAGAATGTGCCTTCATAAATCTGATTAGCATCTTCAACAGTGTAATATTTACTGTTCCAGTAATTTGCATCTTTGAGGTCACGCCATGTTGCCCAATAAGGTGTACTGTTAACAGGTCTGCCATATGCGGCAATACCGATATTGATTTTGCTTATATCCGCACCGTTTTTAACAAAGTCACGCAAACCTTCTTCTGCCTGCTGGAGTGAACTTTGGTATCCGTCCGTGTCATTTCCGTCATATGCCATAAACTGAATTTGGTCTATGCAGTCAAATGTTTCCTGTGACAATCCAAGCTGACCTGCAGATAGTGCGGTTGAAATAATAGAGCCTTCTTTTATTTCATTCAGGTCTTTATCAAGTTTCTGAATGAATTGGTCATATACTTTCCAGTCATCGAATGATGCAGGATACTCCCAATCAATGTCTACACCGTCAAAATTATATTTCTGTGCAAAATCTGCAATCTGATCAGCAACGGATTCCCAATATTGTGCCATATACGTATTAACACCGTTATGTCCGTTACCCCATGCCCCGTCAGCAAGCGCAGTGACAATTAATTTGACATCATGTTCGGGATTTGTACGTTTTGATATAATCTCTTTTAATGCACTGATTTGCTGTGCAAAATAATCTTCACCTTTTTCACCGAAATTAAGTTGACCGTTTTCATCCCAATGAACAGCGGCAAAGACAATAACAGTGCTGTATACGTCATAAAACCGAGCATAATTGCGGACATATTCATCACCTTTTGCGAGTATTTCTGTCGGAATATCTCCGTCAAGGCGCTGATATGCTGTTACTTCAAAATCATTTTTATCCTGTATTGGTTCGTTATATAATTTTAATGATTTAATTTTAACAGGTTTATTGTCGTCACGGAATTTGTCAATGGATAGACGGATTCTGTCTGTGGTTACAGCGTCAAAACTGCAAAGTCTCATGGCTTGTATTTTTTCGCTTTGATAAATTGTTATCCATTCATCATTAATCAAAGCCTGAAGTCTGAAGTATTGTGCCTGATTCCCTGATTCTTCAATAACGGCGGTATTTATTTCGCTTGGCTGAGATAATTGAAGTTCAACATAACTGTTGTTCGCATCTTCACATCCGTCAGCAGGTGAGTGATTCGGCGCCTGTGCAGTCCAGCATTGATTATCATTTGTCAGCAGGTTTTCAGCATCCGCTTTTTCACCTTTTTTTAAACTTTCAAAAACAATGGTTGCTCCTTCAGCTGCGTTTTCGGACTGAAGTGCAATCTGCGGTAATGTTTCGTTTCCGCTATTCATTTCGGCAATATTAGGCAAGTAAGATACCGACAGAATTATTGCACAAACAACAACACCCGAAATCAGAGCTTGAACAGTCTTTTTTCTGCTGTCACAAAAAACAAGCACAAGACCGATACCGCAGGCAAATGCAAACCATACCAGATAGGGAAGAATGGAACTGAATCCATTGCTGATTTTTGCTGAGGATATTCCGCTGTCCATTCCGAAAACAAGTACAAGACTGTAAATAAATGTAATGATTCCTAAAACAGCAAAAATTGTATGTGTATGAAACACTATTGTCAGTGTATCATATTAGTAGAATAAATTCAAATTAATTAAAGAAATGAAAAAAGAAAAGAAATATTTTGTGAAAAATACAGTTAAAAAGAATGGGATTTGAAAAAATATACCAATTTTGACATAAAAGTATACCAATTTTGCAGAAAGTATTGAAAGGAAGAGAAAAAGAAGGAAGTATTAAGAAGAATAAAAAGAAAGGAAAATAAAGGAATGGAAAGAAGAGAAAAA
>JAETRQ010000024.1 GCA_021770095.1 Eubacteriaceae bacterium
AATGTGGAATATTGCAATGAAAATATCAAGGACGTATACCATGAATTATTTGATGAAGCACTCGCCCGGTACAATGAGAAGCAGACCAGAAATGACCGCATAATTGATGATTATTATGAGAAAATCTGTTCCGGCAAACAGGAGAAGCCATTCCATGAGATTATTTTGCAGATAGGCAACAAGGATGATATGGGAGCAAAGACAGAGGACGGACAGCTTGCGGCAAAAATACTTGATGAATATATGCAGGACTTCCAACAGCGCAATCCTACATTGAGAGTGTTCTCTGCTTATCTCCATATGGACGAAGCAACACCACATCTGCATATAGATTTCATACCCTATACGACTGGAAGCAAGAGGGGGCTTGAAAAAAGAGTGTCTCTAAAAAAGGCACTGGCGGAACTCGGTTTCAAAGGCGGCACAAGGAGTGAAACGGAGCGTAACCAGTGGGTAGCGGCAGAAAAAGAACGGATTGCGGAGATTATGCTAAAGCATGATATTGAGTGGGAGAAAAAGGGAACACATGAGAAGCATTTATCAGTTTTGGATTTTGAAAAGCAGGAGCGACAGAAAGAGGTTGCGAAACTGGAACAGACAATTTCCGGCAGTAGAGAGGAATTAGTCGGTATTCTTCATCAGCAGATAGTGGCAGGACAGGAAACGGAACAGATACGGAAAGAGGGCGAAGCGATCCGACAGGAAGTATCGGAACTTTCCGCTACAAATCTTCTGCTAAAGGAGCAGACGGAAACATTGACAGAGGATAAAGAAAAGCTGTTATCTGCAAATGAAAAATTGGAGAAACAGCAGAAAAAGTTACAGCAGGAGATTAACAAAATGGTGCAGTCAAAGGAAGTCATGGAGCGCAATATTCACGCCTATGATGAAGATGTAAAATGGCAGTTAGCAGAACCGGGGGCGTTGATGAGCGCAAAGAATTATCGGGATAAAAAGGCACTTCCGCTTGTGAAGAGATTGAAAGAGGTAGTAAAAAATCTGACTATCAAATGCGTACAGCTTACGGAGCAAAGCAAGAAGCTGACCGCCAAAATGGACGGACAACAGAGACAGATTAGCCGCTTGACGGATAAGGTCATGGAGCAGAGCGACACCATAGAACGATTGCAGGAAAAAGTGTCTGATTTGGGGCGTTTGGAGCGTCACTTTGGCAGGGAACAGGTGCAGTCGATAGTAGAACGGTCAAAGGCGTTAGAACAGGCAGAAAGGGCAATTAAACGCCCGAAACGTGTCTTTGAAATGAGCCGATAGGAAAGAGAGGATTGAGTTGATATGACAGATATGGAAAAGAAAGTAATGATACGGTTATGTGCTAAAATCGTAGCAGATACAGACCTTTATGAAACGGATAAGGAAGTGCAAAATCTGATAGACTGGGTGTGTTTATCAGAGCAGATAAAAGAAAACAATAATACAATCCGCAATCTGACCGGGGAATATAAAAAGATAGAGCCGGATTGCCGGGAGGGAGTGCGGGCGCAGTTGGAGCGCATGAAAGAACTGTGCAGAGAGCGGAATAATCTGTATGAGAAGCAGAATGACTTGAAAGGGCAGAAGTGGAAGATTGAGAAGTCGTTGGAGCGATAAGAAATGTGGGGTGTGGCGGTTGCTATGCCCTATATTTTGTAATGGCAAACAGAGAGTGGAAGTAGTATAATCAAATGGAGAAATCATGAGTGAGGGAATAATGTGAATAAGAAAACAGAAGAATCAAGAATTGCATACAATAAAATAGCATCTGAATATGATGCGTCACGGGAAGGACAATATACAAGATTTCATATTATGGAACTATCTAACACTATAGATTTGCATGAGGGTAATGTTGTCCTTGATGTTGCATGTGGAAATGGAACTCTGCTGCGAGAATTATCGAAAAAAGCAAAAATCCAAGCATATGGAATAGATATATCTGAGAACATGATTTGTTCGGCAAAGATGCGATACCCTAATATGAGTTTTGAGGTCAAACCATGCTATCCGCTTGAATGGAGTAATGAAAGTGTTGATATTATAACTGTATGTTGCGCGTTTCATCATTTTGACAATCCGCAAGGTTTCGTAAGTGAATGCAAAAGAGTTTTGAAGAAAAACGGTACAGTGTATATAGCTGATCCTAATTTTGGAGCAGTAGTCAGATTTATAGCAAATAAATTTTGGTTTTCCTTTTCAAAAAGTGGAGATGTAAGAATATACAGCCAAAAAGAGTTAGGGAAAATCTTTTACAATTGTGGATTTGAAACAGTGCAGGTTTATAGAAAAGGAAAAGGGGTGTTTCTTAAAGCTGTAAAATAAACATTAAATTTTCGTCTGTAAGAAAGGCAGAATATTTTTCTTTAGTAATGATTGGAACATGGTGCTAGCACCATGTAAGTTAATTTGGATAAGGAAAGTGTGGCAATGTGGCAGTTCATACTATTAAGCGAATTGCCACATTTTTTATAGTAAAACAAGGGGTTATGTGGTAATATATAGGAGCAAAGATAAAAACACAACGCAAGGCAATCTTGCAGAACTGGTAGGTAGTCCAGTCGCACCATTATGGTGTAAGTAGCCCTCCCTCCTTAGGGTTTACGTTTGGGGCAGAGCCAAAAGACTATGAGGTTTATGAGTTTGTTCTGAAAAATTACTATCGGTTGCGATTTGGTCCGGCTGTGGCAACTGATGTAAAAGGAGCTGGTCGTAATCCTAAACGGGTACAACGTGAAGTACGGAAACAAATACAGAATATTGGAATAGGAACAAAATCGCAACAAGCTTTAAAATTACAGCAGGAGCAGTTGAAAACTGAACGAAAGATTGTGAGCCGGGAACAGCGGGAAGCAGAGAAACAGCGACAGTTTGAACTGAAACAGCAGAAGAGGAAAGAGAAGCATAGGGGTAGATAATTCTGCCTCTATGTTTTGTATACAAAAGTTAAAAGATGAAAATACTATCTAAATTTTATATTATCATAGACTAATACAATTTCAGTAATGTGAAAAAAGCAGTAACTTCTTTGGTTATTCTATGTTATCAGGAATAAGATTAGTTAAAGCGGAATAGAGGAAATATTATGGTTAAAGGATTTATCTTTTTTAGAAAAGGAAAGATTCCATTTGTAATGGAAAACTATCGCATGGAGTTGTTTACAGATGATGAGCTTTTAACGGATTTTACAAAAGAATATAATTTTAAAGAGGACTATATTCTCGAAGGAGAATATTTTGCTAATGGCTTTCAGGGGCAAAAATCTATATTTTTAGTCGAACGGTCTATGGGAAGTGTATGTTATCTACGTTGCTATATGATTAATAGGCTTACGGTGCACGACGAATACGATACTATAGGCTTGCAATCTTTTTTTCTTGATGATATTTTTCGATATAAGTATAATTACATAGACATGGTAAGAGCAGGCATAAATTTAGCTGTAGAACCTAAGGATATTTATAAAATTCCTTTTTCTATGGATAATAGTCAGTATGAATTGTCTTTTCGCATAGGGAACGATAACAGGCTTGGATTGTTGGAAGATTTTGATAAAAAGGGAGAATTATTGATTCCACTTTATACCAATAAAATTCAAGAATGTTATAATATTTCGATGATTTTATATCGTCTTGCAATGTTCATGACATCCGAAGCAGAGGTGCCATTTAAGCAAATTACATTATATAAAAATAGAGAAAAAGTCGGTTGGTTTTACTGCTCGCTTGTTTCGGAAGATGCAATTTCAGTGCATGATATATCCTATTGTGAGTTTGATGTTTTGAAGTATATACCCAAGATATTGAATAATATAGCATTAGATTCTGGAAATAAAATTACGAGAAGTATACCATTAGGGCATTTAGGAAATACAGATACATTGTTTTCTCCTCAACGATTTATGGAACAGGTTATGTCATTTGAGTATTTATTTGATAAACTCGAACATCAAAAAGCGAAAAATCCTCAGTTTTCATTAAAGAAAGAGTTGATTTATAGTTTTAACTTGTTTCCCGAACTGTTAAAAAATGAGAGACTATCGGTTGAGGATATCAGCGATAAAATAAAAGAAATTAGGCGTACTATTGTGCATGGATATATGTATTATTATGATTTCAAAAATAATATTGAAGCAAAGCGTCTAATGCTTTTACTAGACAGGCTAATAAGAAATATGAGCCTCTTTTGGATTGGTTTTTCAAAAGAAGATATCTCTGATTACGGAATCATATAAAGAAAAGAGCAAAATGTGTGCTGTTATCTATAGTCACATGGTGCTAGAACCATGTAGATATGGCAGTCAAGGAGAAAAATCTGTGATACCCGTATGATACCTGTTTGATGTGAAACTGTAAATAAGGCATAAAATATGGATATTATTGCTATGAAAACCCTTAAAAAGCAATTAAATATTTAACAATTATGTTGTGGTTATAGGGAGTTCGAATAAACAAAAATGCTTAGCAAACCCGGTGTTTATGCGGGTTTGCGGGCTTTGGAAAGGTCTTTTGATAACAAATTGATAACAGTCGTTTGAGTGCGATTATTCTTGTTGTCTGATGGTTTACAGGTGGGAGAATGATTTTTAAGCGGTTTCAATGACTGAAATAAATCCATATTAGAAACGCCCTTAGCTGTGGGTAGTAACTCATGGCTAAGGGCGTTTTGTCGTGCTTGTCAATCGGTTTTAAGTTTGTCCTTGAATACTTCGGCTAGGGAATCGCTCAATTCCTTAGAGGGAATTTTCGCCCAATGTTGCGAATTATCAAACTTCGGGTAATTGTACCGCCACTGGTCGTAATCTTCTTTGCTGATTTCCTCATCAGCGAGCTTGTCTGCTTGTTCTTTCCAAGCAGAGAGCATTTTCAGCAGTTCAGCGGCATCCTTATTTTTGTTTTTGTTGACTTTTAAGCAGATTTCACCGTCTGATTCACTGACGGTAAGACCGTAAATGTCCTCTAGGGTAAATAAAGTGTGCATAAGTCCGATTTGACTGTCAATGTCGGGTATGTCAAGAGCCTGCGGTGCAACGTCAAGAGCCTGTGCCAGTGCAGCCGTTAAGTCTGCCTTTGGTTTGCGTGAGCCTGTTTCGTACTGTGCCAGACGCACATCTGCTGATTTTTCAGGAAATCCGACAAGCATACCAAGGTATTTCTGTGTCATGCCCCGCATGATGCGGAAAAAATGTATTCTTTCGCCTATCGCCATAATGATTCACTCCTTGTTCCTATGTTTACAATGAGTATAGCATATATGTTTAGAAAAAGTCAAACACAAACAAAACAAAAAAGTTTAATATTTTCTTGAAAACCTATTGACAGTAGCAAAAATGTTTAATATGATGAATTAAGCAAAAACGCTTAGAGAAGAAAGGAGAAATTGTATGGACAACAAATTTATCCGTGTAGATGAGGTGGCGCAGGAGCTTTCCGTATCAAAGCCTTACGCCTACAAACTCATCAAGAAACTAAATGACGAGCTGAAAGAGCAGGGCTTTATCACGATTGCAGGGCGTGTCAATCGCCAGTATTTTCAGGAAAGGCTTTACGGAGCGGGAAAGGGGGAAAGTTAAATGCCAGTATTTAAAAATGAGGGCAATGGCACTTGGTATGTGATGGCAAGGTATGTGAACTGGAAAGGGGAGCGTAAGCAGAAATGCAAGCGTGGCTTTGCCACAAAACGGGAAGCGCAGGAGTGGGAGCGTAAGTTCCAGTTACAAAATTCCGCTGACCTTGACATGGAGTTTGAAGATTTTATGGAGCTTTATAAAAATGATGTAAAAAATCGTTTAAAGGAGAATACTTGGCTGACAAAGGAGCATATCATTCGGACGAAGATTCTTCCTTACTTTGGTCAGATGAAAATTAGCGAGATTGGCACAAAGGAAATTATTGCATGGCAGAATGAATTGCTTGCCTATCGTGATGAAAAACGCAATCCCTATTCGCAGACGTATCTGAAAACAGTTCACAATCAGCTTTCAGCGATATTCAACCATGCGGTGCGCTATTATGACCTCCGCTCCAATCCTGCAGCAAAGGCGGGCAATATGGGGAGCGAGGAACATAAAGAAATGCTGTTCTGGACGAAAGAGGAATACAAGAAGTTTGCGGATGAAATGATGGACAAGCCAGTTTCGTTTTATGCCTTTGAAATGCTTTACTGGTGCGGAATCCGAGAGGGAGAATTATTAGCCTTGACTGCCGCAGATTTTAACTTCGATAAGGAAACAGTCACGATTAACAAGTCCTACCAACGCCTGCATGGGGAAGATGTGATTACCTCTCCGAAAACGAAAAAGAGCAACCGTACAATCAAAATGCCGAAGTTTCTCTGTGAGGAAATGCAGGAATATATCAGTATGCTTTATGGGTTAAAAAAGAAAGACCGTATTTTCACGGTGACAAAGAGTTATCTTCACCACGAAATGGACAGGGGCGCAAAAGCCGCAGGGGTGAAACGCATACGGATTCACGATTTGCGGCATAGCCACATCAGTTTATTGATTGACATGGGGTTCTCGGCTGTGGCGATTGCCGACCGTGTGGGGCATGAGAGCATTGAAATCACTTACCGTTATGCGCATTTGTTTCCGTCAAAGCAGACGGAAATGGCAGATAGATTAGATGATTTAGGGAAAGGGGGTTTTTGATATGTCGGCAAAGAATTTAGACAACTGCAATCGTTGGAGGAATAAAACCGTTGCCTTTCGGGTATCTCCCGAAGAAAACGAGCAGATTGACAAAGCGGTGCGGCTTTCGGGGCTTACCAAGCAGGACTATATCACAAGGCGGCTCTTGTGCCAAGATGTGGTAGTGCAGGGCAATCCGAGAGTATATAAGGCACTCCGCAATGAGCTTGCCGCTGTTCTTACAGAATTACAGAGGATTGCAGCAGGTGGCAGCGTTGACAACGAATTATTAGATACTATCGAATTGATTACTGTTATCCTCGGCGGTCTGAAAGGAGATGGAGAAAATGGCGAATAAAAAAGAAGTGACTGCTCCGAATGTATCTGTTGGCGCAGATACGGAGCAGCCAATTCAAAAATGTACTGACCATAGTATATCCGACTATGACGAAAATATCAATAGTTTTGAGAAAATGCAGAGGGAAATGCTGCGTCAGCTAGACCCGTCCTATCTGAAAACTGTTTCAATGGCAGCGCTTTATGATACTGTATTTGACATACAAACGCCGCTGATTGACGGTTTGCTCCAAAGGGGAACTTACCTTTTCGTAGGTTCTCCAAAGGTGGGAAAAAGTTTTATGATGGCACAGCTTGCCTACCATATCAGCACTGGAATGCCGCTGTGGGAATACAAGGTGCGGAAAGCGACAGTTTTATATTTTGCACTTGAAGATGATTACCCACGCTTGCAGAAACGGTTGTTTCAGATGTTTGGCGCAGAAGAAACAGGTAACCTTTATTTTGCAACGGAGTGTAAAACGGTCAATGGCGGTTTGGAAGAACAAATCAGAGGATTCATGCAGGAACACCCCGACACAGGTTTAATAATCATAGACACCTTAAAGCGTGTCCGTGAAGCTGGCGGGGCGGATTACAGTTACGCAAGCGACTATGACATTGTGGCAAGGCTGAAAGCATTGGCAGACAGTTACAGAGTTACGATGCTCATTGTCCATCACACCCGAAAGCAAAAAGCGGAAGATATATTCGATATGATTTCGGGAACAAATGGACTGTTGGGTGCGGCTGATGGGGCGTTTGTTTAAAGCAAGGAAAAGCGCACTACCAATAATGCCACGCTTGATGTGGCAGGCAGAGACCAGCAGGATATGAAAATCCATCTTGTGAAGGATACGGAACGGTTAGTCTGGAACTTTGAAAAATCAGAAACGGAACTCTGGAAAGAACCGCCCGAACCGTTACTTGAAAAAATCGTTGCCGTCATCTTTTCAGGAAGTGATCAATGGGAGGGGACAGCTTCAGAACTTTGCGAAACGCTCGGTGTGGATATTAAGCCGAATGTGCTTTCTCTTAGGCTTAGTATTAACGCAAGCAGGCTGTTCCGTGATTATGGTATCCGCTATCAGAACAGCCGTACACACAATGGCAGAAAGGTTTCCCTTTGGAAAGAGATTAACGGGGAAGCGTGACAAACGGTGTCAAAGGTGACAATGTTTATGAGAGCAGTGTCGTTTCCTAAAACATTGTCACTATCGTCACACATTGACTCCGTTTGAAGTTTGGCGGAGAGTGCAGAGAGTGCCTTTTCAAAGGCAGCTCTTTGCCCCTCGGAGAGCGCAAAACCTGCTTGCAGGTTGCATTTTTGTTGGCGTAGCTGACAAAAGTGCTTTTGCGTTACTTTCGGGAAAGTAACAAAGCCTGCCAGCCGAAAAGAAAGGGCGTGATTTTATAAGACGGACGATTAGCGCAATGGTGGGGAAAGGCTCGGTCAACCATAACAGCCGTAAGTTTAAAGCGGAGAATGTTGACGGAGAACGCTCATACCTTAATGTAGATTATTGCAATGAGAATATCAAAAAGGTATATCATAAACTCTTTGATGAAGCGTTGCAAAGGTACAATGATAAACAGACGAGGACAGACCGCTGCATTGCCGATTATTACGAGAAGATACGGAACTCAAAGCAGGAAAAACCGTTCCATGAGCTGATTTTGCAGATTGGCGATAAGGAAAATATGAGTGCAGGGAGTGAAAACGGACAGCTTGCGAGGCAGATCTTAGATGAATATTATCGTGGATTCCAAGAGCGAAATCCTAATCTCTACGTGTTCTCTGCCCACATCCATATGGATGAAGCAACGCCGCATCTGCACATTGATTTTGTTCCATTTACAACAGGCAGCAAGCGTGGACTTGATACGAGGGTATCTCTAAAACAGGCATTAGCGACGCAGGGATTCAAAGGTGGCTCCCGTGGCGATACGGAGTGGAGCCAGTGGGTACAGTCCGAAAAAGAAAATCTTGCAGCCGTCATGGAACGCTATGGCATTGAATGGGAGCATAAAGGCATGCATGAAAAACATTTGTCTGTCCTTGATTATAAAAAGCAGGAGAGGGAAAAAGAGGTCGTTCAGCTTGAAGGGCAGATTTCAGAGAAAAAAGAGGAATTTCAAATATTGTCGGATAGGGTGGAGAATTACGACAAAGGCATGGAAAACCTAAAGACGCTTGAGCAGGTGCTTGACACTTCTCCAGAATACCAGTTGCCAGAGCCGCAGGGATTCATGTCGGCGAAGTCATATAGGAATAAAGTGGCAGAGCCTTTGGTGCAAAAGCTGAAATCGCTTGTTAAAACGGCTCTTATAAGGTGCTTTGAAGCGTGGGACAGTTACTATCGGCTGAATACCACAAATAGTAATCTTCACCGTGAAAATGAGAGATTGGTAAAAAACAATGCAAAACTGACAGGAGAGAATGAAAATCTCCGTGCGGAAAACAAAGATTATAAGCTGCTCCGCAAGGTATTTGGAAGTAAGCAGATAGACAATCTTTTAGAGCAGGCAAAAGCGACGCAGAAGTCGAAACAGCGAGGGAAACATTTTAAATACAACAAAGAGGAAAGGTAGGAAACACTATGGAAAACAGGATTTATGATGAAAATAACGGTCTTTGGTATGCAAAGCAAGGGGATTATTACCTCCCAGAGCTTGCATTACCTCCCAAAGAAGAAAAGCCGATTGGCATATGGGGGCAAAGGCATTTGCAATATCTAAAAGAGCATAAGCAGCTTGTATATCTCAATCTGCTGACAAGCGGCAGGCTGAACGAATACCTTGCAAGCGTAGATGAACAGGCAGAGGATTTGTTTTCTCGGCTGGTAAAGGAATATGCCAACAGGCAGGGGGTGACGGAACAGCTAAAAGCAGAAAATCAGCTTTTATGGGTTCAAAAAATGAATAATATTCGGATGTGCGTGAGAGAAATGGTGGAGAGAGAAATTATTTCTCTATAAAATGAAAATGGCGGCACTTCTGTTTTTTTATAGAAGTGTCGTTATATTTCAAGTTGCTTTTTGAAAAAAATCGTGGTAAACTTATAATTGTTCTATATAGAATTGTTCTAATAGGATTAGAGGTGATGGATTGGAAACAAAGGGTGGATTTTATATTACGCAGATTAAACAGCTTCAAGATAGGATTTTTGAAAGGCTATTACTTGAAAATGGTATTGAAATAAGTGGCGGGCAGGGAAGAATCTTATTTATTTTGTGGAAAACAGATAATCTTACAATCAGCGAAATAAGTGAAAGAACCTCCCTTGCTAAAAATACAGTATCCGTTGTAATAAACGGCATGGTTAACAAGGGGATTGTGGAAAGGAATATCAATCCTAAGAATCGCCGCCAGACCATTGTGTCGCTTACTGATTATGCAAAATCATTACAAGCAAAATATGAAGCTGTTTCTCAACAAATGAACCTGTTGTTTTATCAAGGCTTTTCAGAAGATGAGCAAAAACAATTTGAACAGTATCTTGCCCGAATACTGGAAACTTTGATAGAAAATCTGCATAAAAACAAGTAATTTTAAAACGAGGAGAATAATAAATGAAAACAAGAGGAAGTATCATCGAATTTATTCAAAAGCAAAAAACAGCTTTTGTCGGTTCTGTAGATGAAGATGGTTTTCCAAATATGAAAGCCATGTTTACGCCGCGCAAGATAGAGGGGAATTGTTTTTATTTTACCACGAATACATCTTCCATGCGGGCACAGCAGTTTATGAAGAATCCAAAAGCAAGTATCTATGTTTATCATAGAGGGCGTTTTAAGTATGAGGGCATTATGCTGACAGGGACAATGGAAGTTTTGCAAGATGATGGTATAAAGCAGGAAATATGGCGCACTGGAGATACCATGTATTATAAACAAGGTGTAAATGACCCAGACTATTGTGTACTAAAATTTACAGCAATAAAAGGCAGGCATTATTGTGATTTGCAAACAGAAAGTTTTAATATTGGGGACTTAGAGTAATGGAAACAGAATGGATACTTTGTCCTATTTGTGGCAATAAAACACGAAATAGAATTAGAGAGGATACAGAATTAAAGCATTTTCCGCTATATTGTCCTAAGTGCAGACAGGAAAGTTTAGTTGATGTGAAAGGTTTGGTTGTAAGGGTCATAAAAGATTATCAACATCAGAAAGGATGAAACATTATGGAAGAATTGAGGAATATTATGGAAAAATTTGCAGCATCTGGATGGGACTTGATTTCTATTCCTGCACATGCATGGTTGAAAGGAGAAAGTGATAAAGATACACTCATTGCTTCTATCAAACAAGCAGATAGAGAATGTGGCAGTTGTGGGTGTGAGTTAGACCTGCTTTATAAAAGGTCGTTAGAATTATTAAATGAGATTTGTTAAACATATTGATTTGTTAAGCACAATCGCTTATAATTTAAATCACAACATATTGCTATTATCCGCAGTTACAAAGCCAGTGTTATCAACAGCGATAACAAAATGATAACATTAGCTCATATAGGCAGGATAATATGGATATATCAAATAATCGAAAGAACTACAAACACGATGAAGAATAATATCTAAATAAAATTGATTAGGCTTTGCCGAGTTAAAATTTATGTATTTTGATAGCATAAACGAATATACTATAAGGAGAAAACAATATGGATGATAACAAAATATTAGAGTTTTTTGAAGAAGAACTAGATGTCGGTGAGGAGGCAATTGTGGAATACGATATAACAACTAGTCCACGAGATTTAACACCTGCAAATATTGTGGATATGATTGACTCTGGAATTATTGAAATACCTTTATTTCAGCGTAATTATGTATGGGATATTAAAAAAGCTTCAAAGTTGGTTGAATCGTTAATTTTAGGGCTTCCAGTTCCAGAGTTGTTCTTTTATACGGAAGGAGATGATAACAACACTTATAAAATTATTGATGGACAACAAAGATTTTTATCAATTTATTTTTTCGTTAAAGGTCGTTTCCCAAAGAATACTGCTTCTAGATTTATGATTAGAAACGGTATTAATGATGGTGTTGCGCTTGAAGAACTCTTGCCGGATAATAAAATTTTCCAAGACTTTACACTTAAATTGAGTGATGATTCGGCAAGTCCAAGTAGATATCACGGTGAAAAATTTCTTACGCTTGATAAAGACACGCAGATAAAATTTAGGTTGCGAAGGTTTTTAAGAACAGTCGTAGTTCGACAAAACAAGCCGGATGACAATAGTTCATCTATGTTTGAAATTTTTAATCGATTGAACACAGGAGGCACACCACTTAACGCTCAAGAGATTAGAGCTAGCTTGTATTATTGTGATTTTTATAAAATGTTGGTTAGACTTAATAACCAAGAAGATTGGCGAGTTTTGATGGGAAAACCTATTCAGGATTTGCACAGTAATGATATTGAATTAATTTTGCGTTCTATTGCTTTGTTGCATGAGCGCGAAACATATAAGCCAAAGATGGTTAATTTTTTAAATGAGTTTTCGCAAAAAACCAAAAAGTTTGATAGTGAATATATTAACTATTTAGAATGTTTATTTAATTCGTTTATTGAGGCATGTTCAACACTCAGATATAAAGCTTTCTTTAGGAATAATCGTTTTTCAAAAACACTTTTTGAATCTGTATTTGTTGCAACTGCTACGCCTAGTTACGTAAATAGAAAATTAATAACAAGCAAAATTGAGCCAACATCATTTGAACATCTTAAAAATGATGAAGAATTTGTTTCCTATTTGCTTTCAGGTTCTTCATCAAGTGATAATATTAAGGGTAGAATTAGACGTGCAAAAGAGATTTTGAATTTTTATGAGGAGAATTGCAATGAGTGATTCTCGTTATGCAGAATTAGATAAACTCATAAAAGAATATGAGGAAGATTCTAGAACTATTCGTTCTGAAAGAATGGTTATGAAAAATTATCCAAAAGTCTTGATTATGAGTGCTGCCAGTTCTTTTGAATATAATATTAAAAATATGTGTCAGGACTTTTATGACAATCCCAAATTGTCTATTGCACAAAATTATCCTAAAATTAGCGAAATTAAACGTAATCCTATTGTTGATCAAATGTATAATAAAATGCTCGCCTATAATGACAATGGTGTGGAATATTTGAATGCAGAGGGTTTTTATGATTTTTTTAATGGTCAAGTATTTAAAACAAGAGTACAGACCATTTTTTCAACAGAGCTACAAGAAAAGATTCAGCATACAGAAGAACAAATAAATTTTCTTACGCCATTGCTAGGGACAAGTGATCAATATGATTCTGATTATGCCAAGTATTGTGATTTGAAAAATGCATATGAGAGATGTTCATTTGATGATGCTGAAAAAGCATTTCTATCGTTAAAATTGCGAAGAAATCGTGTTGCACACGATTATATTCATGGTTTGACGGATACATTTGTGGATATTCAGAAATTTTATGATATTGCAGTTTTATATGTAATATCACTTGAGGCTGCGATAGAAGAGTTGACCAATACATAGATTTTACATTAACTAAATATTGTTATTATGGATGTTTAAAATATGATAGCAAATAAAGTGATAGCTATTTGATAGCAGAAGTCAATATACCTCATAGAATAAAGATAATCTGTATAAAATTGTAGCATATCAAATCAAATCTCCAAAGCAAAAATATTTAATGTTAGTTTTGTGTTTAGGAGTGGGAATAGCAAATAATTTTAGCAAGTATATTGAACTTTTAAGCAAAATAGCTTATAATTTATATTGAAACATATAGTTATTATCCGCAGTTACAGAGCGTGTGTTATCAATGCCGATAACAAAATGATAACATTAGCTTGTATAGGCAGGATAATATGGATAAATCAAATAATCAAAAGAACTATAAACACGACAGAAAATAATCTCTAAACAAAATTGATTAGGATTTGTCGAGTTCGAGTGAGAGGGTAAATCCTCGCAAGTCTTGAAAAATCAAATGTTTACGGTTAGAGGGAAGTAATTTCAGATTAGGCGGTATAGCCCCGATTTCAAGGGCTGTACCGTCTTTTCGAGTTTCTATGCGCCTTGCCGTTTGGATTGCGTGGCAGAAAGGAAATTGATTTCCCCTACAAAGTTGAAAACAATATCCACTTTCTGTACCCGTTTCCCGTCTACCTTTTCCGGCGCATGGACTATGATTTTCTTGATAAATTCATTGACGATTGCGGGGGTGAGTTCCTTTATCCCCACATACTTGCGGATAATTGCGGCGAAGCTGTCAAAATCGCT
>JAETRQ010000050.1 GCA_021770095.1 Eubacteriaceae bacterium
GGGAATATAGCAAAAGATGTGTAAATAGTAAAAAGCGGGTAAGAATGTAGATACGAAACATACTTACAGGAGGAAAAATACTATGAACACATCTTTTATTTCGACAAAGCAGATCAAGGACCTTGTGAATGAACAAAAGTTTACATCAACACAGGACATTATGGAGTGCATGAAAGGCATGTTTGCAGATGTTTTAGAACAGACCTTACAGGCTGAAATGGATCAGCATTTAGGCTATGATCGCGCTGAAAGAACATCTTGTGAAGGGAAGAAAAACTATCGCAATGGCACTGTGAAACGCACAATGAAAACACAATTAGGTGAAGTAGATGTAAACGTACCACGTGATCGTAACGGCGAATTTGAGCCGCAGATCATTGGGAAATATCAGAGAAATGCCGATGGCATCGAGGAGCGCATCCTTTCCTTGTATGCTACTGGAATGTCCACAAGAGATATCAAAGATCAGATTAAAGGACTGTACGATGTAGAGATTTCAGAAGGACTGGTAAGCAAGATCAGCGAGCGCATTCTGCCCGAAGTAACAGAATGGCAAAACAGACCCTTAGAAGCCTTCTATCCATTCATATTTATGGATGCGATCCATTATAAGATCAGAGAAGATCATCAGGTTGTGACCAAAGCAGCCTATGTTGTTTTAGGCATCAACAACGAAGGAATGAAGGAAGTTTTAGGATTGTGGGTAGGTGCGAGTGAATCAGCGAAATACTGGATGGGAGTGCTGAATGAGTTGAAAAGCAGAGGGGTTAAGGATGTTTCCTTGTTCTGCGTAGATGGTCTTACAGGCTTCAGAGAAGCCATAGGAGCTGTCTATCCAAAGGCACGTATTCAGCGTTGTATTATCCATCAAATTCGCAACAGCACACGCTTCGTGAGTTATAAGCATATCAAGGAGTTCATGAGGGATTTAAAAACTGTTTACCAAGCAAATACAGAGGAACAGGCACTGAATCAGTTAGCAATTTTCAAGGATAAATGGGGCAAGCAATATCCAACCGCAGTACGTAGCTGGGAAGAGAATTGGGATATACTAAGCACATACTTTGATTATCCAGTTGAAATCCGCAAAATCATTTACACGACAAATGCGATCGAAGGATTGAACAGACAGTTCAGAAAAGTCACGAAAACAAAGACGGTTTTTCCAAATGATGACAGTTTGAGAAAGATGCTTTACTTGGCTATTCAGAACCTCAGCAGCAAATGGACACAGAGATGTCGAAACTGGGATATGATTCAAAATCAACTTGCCATTATGGAAGCAGTAGAAGCATAATGAGTAAAGATAAAGGCATATAAAAAAATCAGTATAACCCTTGATGAATTGGGCATACTGATAATACATAAACAGATGATGATTAGACATGATTCGTCATCTACTATCTAAACCTGTCGATTTTTACTTACACATAATTCTTCACATTCCC
>JAETRQ010000010.1 GCA_021770095.1 Eubacteriaceae bacterium
AACAGATAATTGTAAATTATCCTTTATTTATGAAGTTTTAGATTGTTAATGAATTCTGATAAATCATTTAATAATCGACAAAAATAAAAAGCCGTTCAGAAGAACGGCTTTTGTTGTATAAAATATTTTATTTAAGTCCTAAAAATCAAACCATAAATTACATATTATTGTAATTAATTATAAAATATGATAATATGTTACTATATAAAATTTAAGTGAGCGTGATACGTATGTCAAAAGGTCTAGTATATATATTAACTAACCCATGTTTAGATGGTTGGGTTAAAATAGGAATGACTGAAAGAAATGATATAGAAAAAAGATTGCAGGAACTTAATTCTCCAACAAATCTTCCGCTTTCATATCGTTGTTATGCTACTTATAAAGTTGATAATCCACTTGAGATTGAAAAAAGAATACATAGTATTATTGATAGAGTTGATAATTCTTTGCATGCAAGGGAACAACTTGATAATGGTCGAATACGAGAACGAGAGTTCTTCAAGATTTCTCCAGAAACAGCTTATGGAATATTTAAGGATATAGCTGTATTGAGAAATGATGAGGAAAATCTTAAGCTTTATACACCGACTGCCCTTCAATCCCAAGAGCAGGAAATTGCAGAAAGCAGAACCAAACGTTCAAACAATTCTTTTAATCTGCTGGGTATTGAAATTGATGAAGAAATTTCCTTCTTATACGATGACACTATAGTTGCAAAAGTGTTCAACAGCAAAAATAAAGTCGAGTTTAAAAATGAAGTCTATTCAGTAACAGGATTAGCAAAAAAGATACTTATTGAGAGATATAACTGGCAAGATAATCTGCATGTCAATGGATGGAGATTTTTTACTAAAGATGGTGTTACACTCAGCGATTTGCGTGACCAGATTGAAAGCGAACAAGAAGAGGAAGAATAATTATGGATACTCGTAAAGAACAAGAAAGAGATGAGTTGCACAGAGCAATATGGAGTATTGCTGATGATCTGCGCGGCAGTGTTGACGGATGGGATTTCAAGAGCTATATTCTTGGAATTATGTTCTATCGTTACATATCTGAAAATTTAACGAATTATATCAATGCCGGCGAAATCGAATCTGGCAATGCTGATTTTGATTACACCTTGCTGTCTGATGAAGATGCAGAGATTGCAAAGGATGACCTTGTTGCAACCAAAGGCTTTTTTATTCTTCCGTCAGAGCTTTTTGTAAACGTTCGTAAAAATGCGGCGAATGATGAAAACTTAAATGAAACACTTGAAAAAGTTTTTCATAATATTGAGGAGTCTGCCAAAGGTACAACAAGCGAGGATGATTTTTCAGGACTTTTTGACGATATTGATGTTAATAGCAATAAACTCGGTGCAACGGTTGCGAAGAGAAATGACAAGCTTGTAAAACTCCTTGACGGTATCGGCAATATGAATCTTGGCAATTACCAGGATAATACCATTGACGCTTTTGGTGATGCTTATGAATATCTTATGAGTATGTACGCATCAAATGCAGGTAAAAGCGGCGGAGAGTTCTTTACTCCTCAGGAGGTATCAGAGCTCCTTACAAGAATTGCGGTTATCGGTAAAACAGAGGTCAATAAGGTTTATGACCCAGCCTGCGGCTCGGGTTCGCTTCTTTTGAAATCTGCTAAAGTTCTCGGCAAGGATAATGTCCGTCAAGGCTTTTTCGGGCAAGAGATAAATATAACAACGTATAACCTTTGCCGTATCAATATGTTCCTTCACGATATTGATTATGACAAATTTGATATTGCAAACGAAGATACACTTTTAAGTCCGCAGCATTGGGATGATGAGCCGTTTGAGGTTATTGTTTCCAATCCTCCATACTCAATTAAGTGGGAGGGTGATGATAACCCTGTGTTAATCAATGATCCTCGTTTTTCTCCTGCAGGTGTACTTGCTCCAAAATCGAAGGCAGACCTTGCTTTTGTTATGCACGCACTTTCCTGGCTTGCAACTAACGGTACTGCTGCTATTGTTTGTTTTCCCGGTATTATGTATCGTGGCGGAGCAGAGAAGAAAATCAGGAAGTATCTTATTGATAATAACTATATTGATGCAATTATTCAGCTGCCTGATAATCTGTTTTATGGTACAAGCATTGCAACTTGTATTATGGTTATGAAAAAGGCGAAAACAGATAACAAAGTGCTTTTTATTGATGCATCGAAAGAATGTAAAAAGGTTACGAATAATAATAAACTGACTGAGGAAAATATTGCAAAAATAGTTGATGAGGTGGTCTCAAGAGAAGATGTTGACTATTTTGCTCGACTTGTCCCTTATGATGAGATTAAGGAGCAGGAATATAATCTTTCAGTATCAACCTATGTTGAGCAGGAGGATACACGAGAGGTTATTGATATTAAAGAACTTAATGCACAGATTGAACAAATTGTTGCAAGAGAAAATGTTTTAAGAGCAGAGATAGATAAGATTATTAAAGAGATAGAGGGATAATTTTAAATGAGTATGAAAGAATATATCCATCATATACATGGCAATCCAGCAGATAATACAATGTTAGATTGTCCTGATGTTAGTTGTAAATACAATGCTGATACATACGATTTTAGTAAAATATGTATTTTGTTTTTCTCAATCGTGTTGCTAATAGTTTCAGTATTGTTAATTATTTTTTCAAAAAATTCAATTTTACAAATGATAGCATCTGCAGTATTAGGTGGTGTATTTAGTGCTATTGTATGGTTAATTACTGTTTGGCATAATGATAAGACAAATGCTGAAATCAGCAGAATTGAGCATCGACTTTATATTGTTGATAGTTTAATAAACTCAATTAATACTACGACTAATATTATAAATTACGAAACTTTGGAAATAACATCGTGTGACCAGGATGATTATATTAAAAGACTTTTAATATTCGTAGGAAAACTTACAAATATAAAAGGTATTAAAGAAATTGATTGCTCAAAGCTTGAATTAAAATGGCTTGATGGACAAGACTGTTTTATTGATAACTTTTTAAAAAAATTCAATCATTTGATGGAAAATCCTGAACCTATCAAAAGTAATTATGATATTGACAAAATATTAAACTTAAATGAATACATCTTAAAGACCGAATTAACAAGGTTAAAAGAAAAATTGTTAAGGCAACGTTTGTATGTGATTTGCGGGGATGCACCTGTGGATCAAAAAGATGTAGATAGAAGAATTAAATTAAAACGCATATTTGAGATATTTAACAAGGTAAAAAATAATGAGTAAACTTGATGAATTGATTAGAGAATTATGTCCTGATGGTGTAGATTATGTATCTGTTAATGAGATTTGTGACACAATAACTGATTATACAGCAGCAGGTTCTTTTGCTGATGTTGCAAAAAATGTTAAATATAATAGCAGTATTGATTTTGCACAATTAATAAGAACCACTGATTTAAAATCGAATTTTAATGGTAATAGTTTTATATATGTTAATGAACATGCATTTGAATATTTATGGCGAGTAAATATTGATAGAGAGTCAATAGTGTTACCCAATGTAGGAAATTGTGGTGAAGTTTATTATGTGACTCCAAAAAGATTGCCACATAGCAATAATGTTTTAGGACCAAATGCTATATTAGTAAGAAGTTCAAAGGTTAATAATAGATTTTTGTATCATGTTTTTTTGTCAACTGAATTCCAAAATCTATTGAAGAAAATAACTTCTAACACTGGTCAATCAAAATTCAATAAAACTAATTTTAGAAAGTTGAAGATTCCTATCCCCCCATTGGTAGTGCAAGAGGAAATTGTTAGGATACTTGATAATTTCACAGAACTCACGGCAGAACTCACGGCAGAACTCACAGCACGTCAAAAGCAATATGCGTATTATCGTGATTATCTTTTATCATTTGATAATGAGCAGGGTCTTGCTGATGATATGGAGTCAGTAGATATAAAAACTGCAAAAAGAGTTAAATTAGAAGATATATGTGAAGTGTATGATGGAACACATCAAACTCCGAATTATACAGATAGTGGTGTAAAATTTGTAAGCGTTGAAAATATTAAAGATTTGTATGGAACAAAAAAATTCATTTCAGAAACTGATTTTGAAAAGTATAAAATTAAACCACAAATCAATGATATTTTAATGACGAGAATTGGAGATATTGGAACTCCTGCTATAGTGAATTCAAATGAGTCATTAGCTTATTATGTGAGTTTAGCTTTGTTAAGACCAAACACAAATGTAATTACAGCTGAATTCCTCTATCATTCTATTAGTAGCAAGGCTTTTAGAAAAGAATTAAATAAGCATACAATCCATACAGCTGTTCCTATTAAAATAAATAAGAATGATATAGGTAAATGTTTTATAAATGTTCCTTCTATAGAAATTCAAAATAAAATCGTTTCTATACTTAATAGATTTGATAATTTATGTAATGGTATTGCTGATGGATTGCCTGCAGAAATTGAGGCAAGAAAGAAACAGTATGAATATTACAGAGATGCATTACTTTCATTTGATGAAAAACTTTGTTCACAAATTGTTAAAGTAGAGAGAGAGAGAGAGCTGTTCCGCAGTAAAGTGATAAAGTGGCAAAAACTTGGTGAAGTTGCATCATATTCTAAAGATAGAATTTCAGTAGAAAACTTGCACTCTGAAAATTATGTTGGTGTTGACAATTTACTTCAAAATCGTGCAGGTAAAAAGTCTGCTGAATATGTTCCATCAATTGGTAGATGCACAGAATATAAATTGAATGATATTCTTATTGGAAATATTAGACCATATCTTAAAAAAATTTGGCTTGCTGATAATAATGGTGGAACTAATGGAGATGTACTTGATATAAGAGTTTTAGATACAACCATTTTATTACCTCGTTACCTATTTTATGTTTTATCATCAGATAAGTTTTTTAACTATGATATGCAACATTCTAAAGGTGCAAAAATGCCAAGAGGAAATAAGGATGCTGTTATGAACTATCCTATTCCTATCCCTCCACTTGAAGAACAGCAAAGAATTGTATCTATTCTTGATAGATTTGACAAGCTTTGCAACGATATTTCAGAGGGCTTACCGGCTGAAATCAATGCAAGACAAAAACAATATGAATATTACAGAGATAAGTTATTAACTTTTAAGGAGAAGAAAACTGTATGAGTCAATACAATATAGTTATGAGTACAGCTGAAAGTACAGTTGTTGTTAAATATGAGCCACAAAAAACTCGCTCAGATGCTTATCAGAGTGAACAGGCTCTTGAAGATGCATTCATTAAGATACTGACTGAACAGGGCTATGAACGTTTGATTATTCATAGTCAAACCGGTCTTATTGCGAATTTACGTGTTCAGCTTGAAAAACTCAATAACTATAAATTCAGCGATAAGGAGTGGAAATATTTTTTTGACTATAATATTGCAAGCTCTGCTGATGGTATTGTACAGAAAACACGTAAGATACAAGAGGATTATGTTCAGGTATTAAAGCGTGATGATGGCTCATCAAAGAATATTTATCTGATTGATAAGAAAAATATACATAATAATTCTTTACAGGTTATCAATCAGTATGTTGATGATAACGGAAGTCACGAAACACGTTATGATGTTACGATTCTTGTAAATGGTTTGCCATTAGTTCACATTGAGCTCAAGCGCAGGGGTGTTGCACTTAAAGAGGCTTTCAATCAGATTAACCGTTATCAGCGTGACAGTTTTTGGTCAGGCTGTGGACTGTATGAATATGTACAGATATTTGTTGTATCTAATGGCACACACACCAAGTATTATTCAAACACAACCCGTGATTTGCATATTAAAGAGGTTTCAAACACAAGACGAAACAAGAAAAAATCAAGCAACAGTTTTGAATTTACATCCTACTGGGCAGATGCAAATAATAAAATCATTCCTGATCTTGTTGATTTTACGAAAACCTTCTTTGCAAAGCATACAATACTGAATATACTTACAAGGTATTGTGTTTTTACATCAGAAGAAATGCTTTTGGTTATGCGACCGTATCAGATTGTTGCAACTGAAAAGATACTGAACAGAATTGAGATTTCAACGAATTACAAGAAAACAGGAACGGTTGATGCAGGCGGTTATATCTGGCACACCACAGGAAGCGGTAAAACGCTGACCTCATTTAAAACCGCACAGCTTGCGACTGCTTTGCCCTATATTGACAAAGTGCTTTTTGTGGTTGACAGAAAGGACCTTGACTATCAGACTATCAAGGAATATGACCGATTTGAAAAGGGTGCAGCAAACAGCAATAAAAGCACTGCTGTTTTACAAAGACAGCTTGAAGATACTGCATCAAAGATTATTGTAACAACCATTCAAAAGCTGGATATGTTTATTCAAAAGAATAAATTCCACGATGTTTACAATAAGCATATTGTATTGATTTTTGATGAGTGCCATCGTTCCCAGTTTGGTGATATGCACCAGCGCATTATTAAGCATTTTAACAATTATCATATTTTCGGTTTTACAGGTACGCCTATATTTACTGTTAATTCACCAAGCGGCGGTAATCCAAATTTAAGAACAACACAGCAGGCTTTTGGTGATAAACTCCATACATACACAATTGTTGATGCTATCAATGACGGTAATGTTCTGCCGTTTCGTATTGATTATATTAACACGGTTAAGGCAAAGGATGATGTTAAGGACAAGCAGGTCAATGCCATTGAAACAGAGGAAACACTTGGCGCTCCTAAAAGGATAGAAGAGGTTGTTACTTACATACTTGAACATTTTGACCAGAAAACAAGGCGTAATGCTTTTTATAGTCTTAAGGGTAAAAGGCTGAATGGTTTTAACTCCATGTTTGCAGTCAGTTCAATTTCTATGGCTAAAAAATATTATCTTGAATTCAAAAAGCAGATAGCTGAAAAACATAAGGATTTAACGATTGCTACCATTTACTCCTTTGCACCTAATGAGGAAGACCCTTATGAGGGTATTCTTGCTGATGAAAGCTTTGATACTGAAGATTTAGATAAAAGCTCCCGTGATTTTCTTGAAAGTGCTATTGATGATTATAACAAAATTTTCAAGACTAATTTTGATACAACATCAAAAGGTTTTCAGGATTATTATAAGGATTTGTCCGACAAGATTAAGAAAAGGGAAGTTGACCTTGTAATCGTTGTTAATATGTTTTTAACAGGCTTTGATGCGACTACTCTTAATACTTTATGGGTGGATAAAAACTTAAAGCAGCACGGACTGATTCAGGCATTTTCACGTACCAACAGAATACTGAATTCTGTTAAAACCTATGGTAATATTGTTTGTTTCAGAGATTTACAGCAGCAGACAAATGATGCAATCGGCTTGTTTGGTGATAAAGAAGCAAGTGGTATTGTACTGCTTAAATCCTATAATGATTATTACTATGGTTACGATGAAAACGATAAACATTATAAGGGTTATGAGGAGAGAATCGCAGAGCTTATTCAGAAATATCCGATTGGAGAACAGATAATCGGAGAGCAAAACAAAAAGAAATTTGTTATGCTTTTCGGCAGTGTTTTAAGACTCAAAAATATTCTTTCATCATTTGATAAATTTGAGGGAAATGAAATACTCAAGCCTATTGATTTTCAGGATTATACAAGTATATATGTTGATATTTATGATGAGTTTAAGCAACTCAAAGATAAGGACAAAGAGAGCATCAAGGATGATGTTGTCTTTGAGATGGAGCTTGTTAAACAGGTAGAAGTAAATATTGATTATATACTTATGCTTGTTGCTTTATATCATAAGTCAAATTGTCAGGATAAGGATATTCTTGTATCTATTGATAAGGCAATCAGTGCAAGTCTGGAACTCCGTTCCAAGAAAGAACTTATTAATGAATTTATCAAAACAATCAATGTTCAGACCAATGTGGATGAGGATTGGGTTAAGTTTGTTGAGAAACAAAAAGAATCTGAAATTGAAAATATTATCAAAGAGCAAAAGCTGAAACCTGAAGAAACAAAGAAGTTTATTGATAACTCATTCCGTGATGGTGTTCTTAAAACTACAGGAACTGATATTGATAAAATCCTGCCTGCAGTTTCTCGTTTTGGTGGAGGAAACAGAGCAGAAATCAAACAAAAAGTTATAGAAATTTTGCAATCTTTCTTTGAAAAATATTTTGGTATTGTATGATTAATTTATAAAAAGGAATTAAATCTATGTTTTATTTTGAAAGGTTTTTTGATGAGTTTAAGAAAGAAATTTTTAAAAACAGAAGCAGAAAAATGAATATAGTTGATGGAATATTATTAACTTTAACAATTATATTAGGTTTAGCTGCATTAGTTCTATTTGAACTGAAATCATTGAAATTTATTAATATTAGGGTTACTTTATTTGTAATAATTCTATTACTGCTTGCAGTTGCTTTTTATACAATTCTTATGATTAAAATCAGCAAGGAAAATAAAAAAATTGATTTTTTTAAGTTACATAAAGAGAATGTAACAGATAGAATAATTGAATTATTAAAGTGTAAGCAGTATGATTTTTATAATGTAAATAAGATAAATTGGTTAATTGATTGTTGCAATAAGAAGTTAAGTGAAAAGAGTGATTTTAATAAGTCAATAAGTGCTTTAAAAACTTTGAATTCTTGGTTTTTACCACTGCTAACATTGGCATTAGGTATTGTTGTTCAAAAATTTTCTGATGAAGAATTAATATATTATATTGCGATAATAATTATCGGTTTTGCTATATTATGCATGTTTTCAATAATGCTAACACCGGTAATAGAATATTTTAATTGTCCTAACAAAAACTGTTTAGAATATTTGTTAGGAGAACTGGAGTTTATAAAAACTGATTTGTCTAATAAATAAAAAGATTATTTAAACTGATACAAACTTATACAAAGTTAAATCAAAAATAATTTAATAAATTTTATTGACAGATGCAAAAGTATCTGCTAATATTTGGATATAAATTAAATATGTGTTTATGTTTTTAGTGATGTAAAAAGCATCACAGTCTGCCCTTCTGTTGAATAAATACGGTTGGGATAGGATATTAATTCAAGACTATTTCAAGTCGTTTACATAGTGAGTAAACACGCTATGCAGGCGGAGCTGAAAGGCTCTGCTTGTTTGTGCTACTCACTTGTGTAAACGGCTTTTTTAATTGCCGAAAATGAAAATTGAATGACCGTCTGAATGGGATATATTACTGCCATGACATCTATGGATAGAGCGGTATAACTTCGCGGAAAAGGGATAGGAACTGCATTCAGATAACACGGCAAAAGAGTGTCCTACACTGTAGCGAGCATCGGATTTTGACATACAAAATCCAAATATTAGGGATAAACTCCCTAAGACCCTTTTAAGAATGGAGATGATTAAATGAAGAATAAAAGAGTCAGAAAAAGTATTCGTTTTAATGAAGAGGAATACGCAATATTTTCAAGCTATGCAAAGCAGTGCGGAATATCAGAATCACAGCTGATGTGTATGCTGATTATGGGCAAAATTCCACAGCCATTACCTGACAAAAATTTTTGGTTAATGCTTGAGCAGTTATATAGCATTCACGATAGTTTGAAGCAACTTTCAAAGTTTGATAATTCTTTGCTAAAAACCTGCACAGAAATTGAACAGTTAATTCTCGATTTACAAAGAGAGTTTACTGTTCCAAAGGAGGTCGATATGTTTGGCAACAACAAGTCTGTGGCACATAAAAGGAAAATTGCGTGATTTGATTGACTATGTAGAAAATCCTGATAAAACAAATCTTGATGATAGCTTGCAAGATTTTGTTAATGTATTTTCTTATGATATCAATCCTAACAAAACTAATAACAAAGAATTTGTAACAGCAATTAATTGTCTGAAAGAAATTGCTTTACAACAAATGATTATGACAAAGCAGCAGTTCAATAAGTCGGATAAGTATATAGCTTGGCACGGTTATCAAAGCTTTAAACCTGATGAAGTTACACCTGAGCTTTGTCATGAAATTGGTGTCAAACTTGCAAGGCAAATGTGGGGTGATAGATTTCAAGTTATTGTGTCAACTCATCTTGATAAAGACCACTTGCATAATCACTTTTGTTTTAATTCTGTTTCTTTTCTTGACGGAAAGAAATATAACTATTCTAAAACTGAAATGCAAAGATTGAGAAATGTATCTGATGAACTTTGCAAAGAGTATGGATTGTCCGTTATTGAAACAGACAATAAATCTAAATCACCAAGCAGAGTATTGTATTTTGCAGAAAAGAACAATGAACCTACAAAGTATAACCTTATGCGTACTGCTATTGATGAGGCAATCAAAATCAGTCCTGCACCAAAAGAATTTGTTAGGATTATGAAAAAGAAAGGCTATATTGTTGATATTAACCCACAAAGAAAATACGCAACAATCCGTTCAGCAAATGACAGAAGAAATACAAGACTTAAAACGCTCGGTGAAAAGTATGATTGGTATAACATTGTTGAACAAATTAATACTCAAGATGGCTTTACACTTTTTCCTGCGTACAAAGAGTTTAAAAGAGAAAGTAAAATAAAATATATTAAACCTAAAAAATATGTTTTTAAAGGTTCATTCGCAACTGTTAGAAAGATAACAGGCTTGAAAGCATTGTATTTATATTATTGTTATCGGTTAGGTTATTTGCCGAAAAAGAATCAGCATAAGCCGCTATCACCTGAAATGAAAGAGGCTTGGAGAAAAATTGACAGGTATTCTAATCAGGTAATACTGATTTCAAAATATAATTTGGTTGATACAGATAAGGTCAAACAATTTATCAGCAATAACAAAGAACAGATTGTCTTGATTACAAACAAACGAAATCAGACATACAACAATCTCCGAAGATGCAAAGATACTGATAAAATATCCGAACTTAAATTTAAAAGAGATTGCTACACTAAACAATTAACAAAGTTACGTAAAGAAATCAAAACTGCTGATGCAATTCTTAATGATGTTGAAGGAATTAAACAAAACATAAAAGCTGAAATGAACATACAACATCAAAGATTTGCACCTATAAAACAGAAAAGGAGGGATTTGCAGTGGGTGAAGTAGTAAATTTTAACAGCATAAAATTACATTATATGCCAACAATAATTCAGGAAAGGCGTGTTGGCAGAATGTTTACAAAATCACAGCTTGATGAGTGCCGCAAGGCTGATTTTAACACTTGCAAAATCAATGATTTGCCCGATGTTATGAACCTGAACATTGATATTGATGAGCCGATTATCAACCGTGCAAGGAAATATTTTCAGAATATAAAAAATCCATATATTTTTCGTGTGGGCGATGTTGGGGTGAAAATAAACTGCTCCGGTGATAAAAATTTGTCCGACTCCATAATGAATATTGTGACTTCGTCAGATTAACAAAATTTGCTCATTGAAAATAATATGGCGGTGTGTTATAATCTGCTTGTGTAGAAAAATTGCATATCGCCATAAGTTCAATTGAATTTATGGAGGTACGCTATGGATAAGTATAAAGAAATTTTGAAGCAGCCTCACAGAAAAAACATCTGGCAGGCTGCTCTTTATATTCGTTTGTCAAAGGAGGACGGGGATAAGCAGGAAAGCTATTCCGTAACCTCTCAGCGTGAGATTTTAAAGGAATATCTCAAGCAACATCCGGATATTGATTTTTATGATTTTTATATAGACGATGGCTGGAGCGGAACCAATTTTGATCGTCCTGGATTTCAGCGAATGATGGCAGATATTTATGACGACAAAGTGAACTGTGTAATTGTAAAGGATTTATCTCGTTTCGGCAGAAATTACACGGATGCAGGTCATTATCTTGATGATGTTTTTACCCGTTTGCAGGTGCGTTTTATTTCGCTCAATAATGGTGTTGACTCGATTTCAAACAGTATGAATGCTGCCACAAAATGTATCACAGTTGGTGTGCAGAATGTTATCAATGAGAGTGTTGCCGCAACGACATCTGTCAATGTTCGCGGTACGCTGAATGTCAGCAGAAAGCAAGGCAAGTTTATCGGTTCATTTCCGACTTATGGCTATCTGAAAAATCCTGAAGATCATCACAAGCTGATTATTGATGAAGAAACTGCACCGATTGTTCGGCAGATTTACAAGTGGTTTATTGAGGGAAAGAGTATTATTGGTATTACCAAAGAACTCAATAGGCTTGGCATTCCCAACCCATCTACCTATAAGAAAATGAAAGGCTGGAACTACAAGCACACAAGCGGTCAGAATAATGATGGTTTGTGGTGTGATTCCACTATCCGCCGTATGCTGTCTAATCAGATGTATATTGGCAATATGGTGCAGGGCAAGAACACGACAATCAGCTACAAGATTAAGCAGTGTCGTTCCATTCCAAAGGATGAATGGATTATTGTTGAGAATACGCACGAGCCGATTATTGATCAGGAAACTTTTGACAAGGCTCAATCCCTTTTTAATCGTAATACTCGGACTGCGCCAAAGAAGACGGAGGTTGATTTGTTTGCAGGATTTGTAAAATGTGCTGATTGTCACCGAGCAATGAGCAAAAAGACAAATAATCATTCCTACGGCACTTATAAATATTATCGCTGCGTGACATCCAGAAAAATGGACAGCGGTGCTTGTACACCACATTCCATCAGAATTGATAAGCTGGAGCAGGCAGTGCTTGTAACCATTCAGACGATGATTGATACTGCACTCGAACTTGATGAGTTGATAGAAAAAATTGATTTGAAAAGCAAGAATACTATGCAGTCAAATCTGCTTCAAAAATCGCTTGATAAAAACATTGTCGAGCGTGATAAATATAAAAACATGATGGTGGATTTGTACCCTGATTGGAAAAACGGTGCAATTACCAAAGAGGAATATATGACGCTTAAAGAGGGGATAAGCGAGCGAATGAAATCGCTTGACGATAAGATTGCAGAACTGCAAACCTCACTTGAAAATGATTCAAATAGTGTGACGCAGGAGAATGATTTTATTACTCATTTTAAGCAGTACGGCAGAATTGAAAAGTTAACAAGACCGATTTTAACGGAACTTGTGGATACAATCCTTGTTCACGAGGACGGCAATATAACAATCAATTTCAAATTCAAGGATGCCTATGAGCAGGTAATTGAATATATTGAAGAAACCAAACAAAAGGTTCTTGAAGAAATTGCATAAATATTTTTAATTAATTAAATAAATTTGTTGTTTTTTCTGTTTATATCAAATTGTGCATAAATTGTTGCGACTTTTTGAGAGAAAAACAGTATGCTTGGGATGAAAGGAGAGGTAAACATGGAATGGGTAGATAAGATGAATGCCGCACTTGATTATATTGAGGACAATCTGTCTAATAATATTGATTTTGAAGAAGTGGCTCAAAGGGCATGCTGTTCATCCTATAATTTTCAGAGAATGTTTTCATTTATTACAGACATATCTCTTGCCGAATATATACGAAGGAGGCGTATGAGTGCAGCGGCATTGGATTTGCAGAAGTCTGATGCCAAGGTGATTGATGTGGCAATGAAATACGGATATGAGTCGCCGATTTCTTTTTCAAGAGCTTTTTCAAAGGTTCATGGCATTACACCGAAGGAAGCGAAAAAATCAGGTGCAGCATTGAAAATTTATCCGAAAATCTCTTTTCAGATTTCAATAAAAGGAGAAATACCTATGAATTACAGAATTGAGACCAAACCAGCATTTGATGTTTTCGGTATTGAAACAGTAGCATCATTATCAGGAAATAAGAAATATATTAGCCCTGCACAGCTGTGGCAGAAATCACACAGAAACGGTGATTATGAAAAATTATTTGAGGCATCAGGGGATTTGCCTGATTTTCTTCCGCAGGATTTATGTAAAATTCACGGTGTTGAAAATTACCGAAAAACTTTTGGCAACACATATTCCTATATGCTGTGCGCCTTTGTTTCGGAAAATTCCCAAACCAAGGGTTATAAGATTCGTCATATTCCGTCACAGACCTATGCAATATTCCCTTCGGAAAGGTTTAAATGGGATGAGATTTTCGGCGTTCTTGAAAATCTTCAGAAAAGATTTTATTCTGAATGGCTGCCGACTGCCAAATATGAAAGAATTGACGGACCTAATTTTGAAATTTACGGAGGCGACAGAGAGTACGGCTATATTGAGTTGTGGTATCCTGTTAAATCAGCTGAATAATTATTAATGCGTTGAAGTCAATACCAATTCTTTTTAGAAGTGGTATTGACTTTTTTATACGATAAATGAAAAGATAATACAACATATCGGCAAAAATATTTTTATAATTAAATTGTAATATTGATATTTTGCCGATAAGCTGATATAATAATCTTGGTGATAATATGGATAAAAAGTATTTAACAAGTGCTCAGATGGCTGGAAAATGGGGCGTTTCCGAGCGAAGTGTGCGTCATTATTGTAATGAGGGCAGAGTTGACGGTGCTGTTCTTATCGGCAAGATTTGGAATATTCCTGAGGATGCAGTAAAGCCTGAAAGGTTAAATAAAAAGAAGAGTTCAAATCTTCTTGATATTTTAAAAGAGCAAAAAGAGAATCATCTGACAGGCGGAATTTATCATAAAATTCAGATTGAGCTTACCTATAATTCAAATCATATCGAGGGCAGCAGGCTTACACACGATCAAACGAGATTCATTTATGAAACCAATACAATCGGAATTACAGAGCAGGCAGTTAATGTAGATGATGTGATTGAAACGGCAAATCATTTCAGGTGCATTGATAAAATCATTGACTGTGCAAATTTACAGATTAGTGAAAAATTGATTAAAGAGTTGCATTTTATTCTTAAATCAGGAACTGCCGACAGCCGTAAGGATTGGTTTGCTGTGGGAGATTATAAGAAACTGCCGAATGAGGTTGCAGACAGAGAAACAACCTCTCCTGAAAATGTGCACAGTGAAATAAAAAAATTGCTTGAAGATTACAATAGCAAGAGAGATAAAACTATTGAAGATATTATTTCTTTTCATGTTGATTTTGAAAGAATACATCCTTTTCAGGATGGCAATGGCAGGGTCGGCAGGCTGATACTTTTTAAGGAATGTTTGAAATACAACATTGTGCCGTTTATTATTGATGATGATTTGAAGCTGTTTTATTACAGAGGGCTCAAAGAATGGTCAGTCGAAAAAGGTTTTCTGATAGATACCTGCCTGACAGCACAGGATAGGTTTAAGAAATATCTGGATTATTTCAGAATACCGTATGATGGTTGATAATGTATATAAGATTTGGAATATTTCTATGAAAAGTTAAGAAAAATTCCGATTTCGGAATTTTTTTGCCATTTTTCAAAATTTATTCCGAATAGAGAAAATTAATTACTATTGATTATTCGGTACGAATATGATATGATAATGCTGGTGATGTTATGGAAATAAGAAACGGCAAGTTGATAATCAGCAATGCAGGAGGTACTGCATCAAACGGAGCAAAAACATATAAAGTATCCATACCATCTGCATGGATAAATTTACTTAAATTGAATGAGGACAACAGGGATATTGAGCTGTCTTTTGACGGTGAGAAAATTATAATTGAGCCTAAAACCTCGTTTGATAATTTTATTGTTTCAGCCAAGCAAAAAGGTCATAAGCTGTTAAAACTGAATTACTATAATAATGATAATTTATGCACAACAATCATTGCAGATTATGACAACAAAATCGTAAAGTTAAAAAACTTTATAGATAATCCGGTGTATACAGCTTTTGGCATAAAATCAAATGTAAACTGGGAGGATTACAATTCTTTTTTAGAAGAAAGGTGTATACCAAAAAGTCGAATGGGTCTTAAAAATTATTTGTGTTCAATCGGTGTTGACGAATATAATCCTTTGGAAATTATCAAAAAGACTCAAGGCAGAATGGCAGAGGACAGCCAATGGCTTGCTGTGGAGGAGCTTTAATGGGTGTTAAATTAGTTACAAATGAAAAAATAGCTCTTACCTCGTCAAAAGGTAATCAGGAAAAATGGTGTGATGATAATATATGGTACAAGCTTGATCAGTTCGGCTATGAAGCTCTTGCAGAGGCTGTTACATCAGAAATTTTGGAAAAAAGCAATATTGAAAACGATACACCTTTTAAATTTGTAAGGTACAGCATAGAAAAAGTAAATGTTCATCATGCTGACAGAATTGCCTGTACAAGCCCAAACTTTCTGAGGAATGGTGAAGCAATCATCACTTTAAATAAGTTGCTTTCAAGTAATATTGAGGTATCTTTAACAGAAAAACTTAGCAGGCTTACAAGCGATAAAAAGTGTATTCAGTATTTAGTTGATACCGCAAAAGAGATTACAGGTCTTGCTGATTTTGACAGGTATTTGACCCTGCTTTTTGAAATAGATTCGCTGATAATGAATGATGACAGGCATTTGAACAATATTGCAGTTCTTGAAAAAAACGGAAAATTTGATTATTGCCCTATTTTTGATAACGGGGCAGGTCTTTTGTCAAACACACAGATTTACAGAATGGATATTGAGCCAAAGGGTATTATGAAATCTATGGTTGCAAGTCCGTTTTTTATGACCTTTAACAGGGAGCTTAAAACAGTCCGATCACTTTACGGAGCAGTGCTGAAGCTTCCAAGGTTAACGAAAGATGAAATAGCTGAAATCGTAAACCCGTATCTTGAATTTTATCCTCAGCGTGACAGGGTTATTATAAAAGACAGAGTGGTTCAGTGTATTACAGAACGGCAGAAATTGATTTAAGAGGTATTATGATACAGAAAATTGACGCAATAGAATTTAAAATGAAAGAAGAATTTGATTTTGGCTTTCTTTGTGAATACGGCAGGATATTTAAGGTGTTTGATGACCAGGACAGCGGTAATATATGCTTTGGAACTGAAAAGGGCGGGCGAAGATATTTTATCAAGTTTGCAGGTGCAAAGACTGCAGAATATGACGGTGAGCCTTGCGATGCAGTCAGCCGACTGAAAGCAACTGTGCCGATTTATGAAAATCTCAGGCACAAGAATCTTATTGAATATATGGATTCAAAAGAAATAGGTAATGGCTTTGCAATGATATTTAAGTGGGAAGATGGGGAATGTATGGGCAGAATGTACCCTGAATTACACCGAAGATTTATGTCGTTATCGAATGATACTAAGTTAAAAGTATTTGCCGATATTTTGGATTTTATGAAATATATATCTGAACAGAATTTTGTTGCAATCGATTTTTATGACGGCAGTATAATGTATGATTTTGAAACCCAAAAAACAATTATTTGTGATATTGATTTTTTCAGAAAATCGCCTGTTGTCAACGATATGGGAAGAATGTGGGGCAGCTCCGTTTTTATGTCACTTGAAGAATTTGAAAAGGGTGCTGTGCTTGATGAAATCACAAATGTTTATACGCTGGGAGCAATGGCATTTGCACTTTTCGGCAATTACGAAAGAAATTTTGAAAATTGGTCATTAAATAAAGATTCATATAATGTTGCTGTCAAAGCAACAAGTGATAATAGAAATAATAGGTATCAATCAGTTGAGGAATTAATTGATGAATGGAATAAATATTGCATTTGATAATAACGATAAAAGAATAAAGCATTATGAACTGCTGCTTGAGGGCAGTCTTGACAGTATATGCGAATATCCTTTACCTGACGGATATTATTTTGAATTTTATCAAGATGGCGACAGAGATACTTGGATAGAAATCGAAAAAAGTGCAAAAGAATTTTTAGACTATGATGAGGGCTTGGCTGCATGGAACAAGTATTATTCAGGCAGAGAAAATGAGCTGCATAACCGAATGGTATTTGTTGTAAATGAGTCAAGAAAAAAGGTTGCAACTGCAACGGCATTTTATGATATTAACGGAAAAGACAAATCAGGTGCAGGTTGGCTGCACTGGGTAGCAGTTAAAAGAGAATATCAAGGAAAAGGCTTATCAAAACCATTAATTACATATGTGCTTCATGTTATGAAAACTTTAGGTTATACGCATGCAAAAATCCCAACACAAACAAATACATGGCTGGCAGTTAAAGTTTATCTTGATTTAGGTTTCAGACCGATACCTGAAAATGCTGTGAATAGTTATATGGGCTGGCGTATTATCAAAACCCTGACGAAGCATAAGGCATTGCATGATTTTGATTCTATGGATGAAAAAGACATAGTTTGTTGACTATGTTGCAATTCGTATAAGATTTGTTTATAATGATATTAAGATAAGCAAGTGAGATAAATCCGTTCATAAAAAACTTATTTGGATTTATCTCGCTTGCTTAAGCAAAGGAGGTAAAGCAATGATTGATTCAAACGGATATGTTATGTCAGCTGACAGGCGGGTTGTCAGAATTGAAAACGGATTAGTTATTGATGTTGATAAGCAATTGGCACCATTGCATTTTATCAATGGAAAAGATTTTACCTCTTGGCTTGAGGGCAGGGCGATTGACTCTCATCGAGCAAATTCCCGCCTTTTGAAAAAGGTACTACGTCTTGCAAATCGTGATGATGCCAATACAGCCCTTGCCGTCAATGCGGTTACAATTACGGATAACTATTGGTTTAAATCGGATGATGAAAATTTGACTTGGGATGAAGTTAAGTTTAATGAGAATGTTTTTGATAATCTTGCTCTTAAGGGTGATCCTGACAGCTTTAATCAAAAGCCGTCAAGAACTCCTGAGCTTACGAATATCGGTAGCTTTGAAAAGTGCTGGCGTCTGATTGACGGTAAGTGGTGGATGTATAAAAGCGGTAATGATAATCAAATTTTTTCTGAACTTTTTATATACCATCTGGGTAAGGCTCTCGGCTTTAATATGGCTGATTATGAATATGATAACGGCTATGTTAAAACAAAGGATTTTACTGACGGCAAGGTAAATTTTGAGACTATTAGTTCGGTTATGGGTGATAATGAGGATTACAGTGATAATTTTGATTATTTTATGACTTTGTCAAAGGATATTGCAGTTGATTATCTTAAAATGCTTTATCTCGATTCGATTTGCTATAATATGGATAGGCATACAAATAATTATGGTTTGTTAAGGAATATTGAAACTGGCGAGATTCTCTCACTTGCACCGAATTATGATAATAATATTGCACTTATTGCGAATGGTTATCCAAGTGATGTCGGCAGGGAAAAGGACGGCATTCTCCGATTTTTCTTTGAATTTCTTGAGAATAACATTGAGGCAAAAGAATTGTTTAAGTCGTTTGATATTCCTGTTATAACAAAAGAAACTATAATTAATTGTATTGATAAAATTCCTGTTAAGGTAGATAGCGAATTTGTTATTAATTTTATTTTGAATGGACAGAGAAGAATTGCCGAGAAGGTTTTATAGATATTTATAATTTTTGTTTATAAATAAAAGCGTGTGCCATTTAAGCACACGCTTTTTTAAGTATATATGCAAATTGATCAGTTTTATTTTTTGAAATATAATCAAAACACATTTTGATATAATTATTCTTTTCTATCAAATTCAGCCTTTGATTTTCGGTCGGGCAAAAGTTTTCCGTTCTTATAAATCCAGGATGCAAACCAATCATTTGGACCATATTTATTTTGTATTCCAAAATGCTCACATAAAATTAGATATGCAACAGCATTTTTCGCATCCTTTTTTGAGGAAGATAGTACTTGTTTTGTAATAGCAGTTTTATCGTTTATTATGTGAGAAGTACAAGCCCATTTTGGATTGCCATCACTGTCGTATCCTATATATTCAGGACCAACAAACTCATATTTCGGCATAGTGCATTGACCGTTTTCAGCTATTTCTTTTAAAGTGGTTACAGCATTGTCAATATCAAAATATCTTACCATGACATCGTTCTCAATCATGGCAGAGATTTTTTCACCTATATCAAGTGCTTTCGAAACAGCACTTTCAAGAGTTTTAGAATCCCATTCGCTTTCTACGGCAATAGCACCGATTATAGCCTCGAATAAATCTGCTTTTACTTTTGTTTCTTTGCCAACTTCATTTTTAATATCGCTACTGCCTAAAAGCAAGTATTTTGCTATATCCCATTCATCAATTATTTTTGCAAGTGCTTCGTTATTTACCAATGCCTGTTTAATTTGAGTGAATCGGTTTTCCCGAATTCTAAAGGTATAATCATCTGTTAGGCTTAATGAACCGCATCTCTTGGAAACTATTTTTACAACAAAAAAGCTTAAGACATGATCTCCGATAAATTCAAAGATTTCATTACTGTTTTGTCCGGTTTCAGCGGCAAAAGAACTTCGCCTGAACACTTGATTTAAAATACTTGAACTTTTAATCGTATAGCCTGTTTTTTCCTGAATAATCCTCCTTGCTTCAAATTTTTCATGTCCATTTAAATACATTCTTCTAATCATTTCGTTCCTCCAACATTTAAATTTTGTCACAGGAAATAAAAAAGACCTAAGCAACACAAATAAAGCTTATCCAAAACGGAAAGCCTTAATAGGTGTTCAAGGTCTTAAACATATTAAAATAATTTTCATAAGACTTTCTGCTTTTACTTTCCACTTGCATAAAAAGTAAAAACAAATTGCGTTATTCAACTACTTTAAGCTGTTTTCCTTGACAATTACATTATATACTATTTCTTGAGAAAAGCAAGTTGAAATATATTAAAAAAATTATAGTCTACCCTTGACAATGGCACCGGCGGCGGCAAGGACGATTGCTGATTTTATGAAGGATACGGGCAGTAAGGCGCAGGATTTTGATTTGATAGTAACAGGTGATTTGGGATACACAGGCAGTGAACTTTTGTACCAGTTACTTGAAAAGGATTACAAAATAAAACTTGAAGGTTATCACAGAGACTGCGGAATGATGATTTATAATCTGAAGGAACAGGATGTAAATTCAGGCGGTTCAGGATGCGGCTGCAGTGCAAGTGTATTATGTTCTCATATCATGAAGAATATGGAAAAAGGAAAACTGAAAAAAGTATTGTTTGTTGCAACCGGTGCTTTAATGTCACCGACATCAAGCAAGCAGGGGAATACGATTCCCGGGATTGCACACGCTGTTTTGCTGGAGGTGTGATATGAAGAATTTTAACAACCTGAAACTGGTGGCATCGTTCAGAGAAATTTCAAATGTGCTGGATATAATATCAGGAGTAATGCGGATTTTTGTTATTGTAATGATGATTTTGCAGGGAATACTTTTAATCAAAGATACAAAACAAATTAAAGAATAAATGATTTTATTCCCCATTTTTTAATTTGTATAGCAGAATTGAAAAACTCACAAGACCGATTTTAATAGAACTTGTGGATACAATCCTTGTTCACAAGGACGGCAATATAACAATCAATTTCAAATTCAAGGATGCCTATGAGCAGGTAATTGAATATATTGAACAAGCAAAGCAAAAGGTTCTTGAAGAAATTGTGTAAGTACAAGAGCATCATATGATGCTCTTGATTTTTTATAGATTTTACATAGTGTTTATGGTATGATAAAATAAAAAATGATTGACGGAGGTTATAGCATGGAAAGACGATTGACAGAATCTATTAAAGCTACTACTGAAATAATGTTTCATAATTTCTATGTAACGCTTGTTACCTGTGATATGAATTACATCTTGTGTGATATGCCGATTTGGAAACACTGTTATCATACACTTCATTCCTGTGACCAATGGTTTATAAATCCGACTCAGTATGAAGAACCGCCTTTTCACGAAGCTGGTCTGAACAGTCTTGATTATATGGGTGAAAAGGTACTTTCAAGAGAAGAGTTATTAGAATACTTTGAGCAGGTTAAAACAAAAATACTGAACTATCTTGACAGTTTGAATGACGAAAATTTATATGAAAAACCTGATGGTTATAAACATATAAGACTTGAATGTATAATGGGGCAAATGCGACATTTTTACTGCCATTTGGGCAATATTAATGCAACTACAATTATTGAAACAAACAAATGGCCGCGAGTTGTTGGCATGAGCGGATATGAATCGGGTTTTGATAAAAATAATTTATATGAGGAATAACTTATGAAAAGAGAATTGGGTATTGCGAGGTGCGGTCTTGCTTGTTGTTTGTGTTCAGAAAATGAAATTTGCAATGGTTGTACTTCCGGACATTGTCCTGAAAAAGATTGGTGCGAAAACAGAAAATGTTCCATTGAAAAAGGAATAGAGCATTGTTATGAATGCGATGAGGATTGTAAAAAAGGACTGTTAAGTAAAATTAAACCATATGCTTTTACACAGTTTGTTAAAAGATATTCTGAAAGCTATCTGCTTGATTGCCTTGAGAAAAATGAGAAAAGAGGCGTTCTTTATCATCGTAACGGAATAATCGGTGATTATGATAAATTTGATGATGTTGAAGAATTGATTGATTTTATTTTGAATGAGCAAGAAAGAATTAAAGATATATAAGTAAACACCCCGATTGATTATTCAATCGGGGTCAATTTATGCCTGTATTTGTATGTGTTTTTTGTTTCAGTTATAATCTATAATATAGCCTTTTAACACTATACTTTATTAAATTTTGCCTGAAACACTTGACAAAAGCAGTTTTCATCTCTAATCTGTGAGCTTATCCCAAAAGGGATAAGATTAAATTTGGAGATGATAAAAATTACAAGTTACGAATACAGGAACAATCCAATGTTCCTGCGAAATCAATTCAGGTCAGTTGGTATGTTCAAACTCCCTCTTGTCAAAAAACAGGAAATAAGTCTTGAAGATGTAAAACTAATAGGTTATGATAAGATTAATCAGAGTAATGATTCTGATAAAATTGTACATTTCTTTCTTGACGATTACAGGTTTGAATCTATATACAACAATCCTGAAAAGAAAATTGAAACATTAAAAAAATATAAGGCTGTATTGACACCTGATTTCAGTATGTTTGTGGAAATGCCGATTGCCTTGCAGTTATTCAGCACTTTCAAAAACAGATGGGTCGGAGCCTATTTGCAGGAACAGGGTATCCGTGTTATATCAACAGTTCGCTGGGGCGATTTAACAAGTTTCAATTTCTGCTTTGACGGAATAGAAAAAGGAAGTATTGTTGCTGTTTCTACAATAGGAATAAAGAAAGAAAAATCGCATTTTATGCTTGGCTATAATGAAATGCTGAGTAGAATAAAACCAAGTAAAATTATTTGTTACGGCAAGCCTTTTGATGAAATGAAAGGCGATATTGTTGAAGTTGATTATGGCGAAACCAATAACTTAAGCAAAGGCTTTTTTGTAAAAAAGACATATATAACTGAACTTATGCCGCTTCATAAAGGCGGTGGCTCTGCAAGTGGTCAGAGTTCGGGTAATCCAAGCCATGAATTTGACGAAAGTACCGATATGCCGAATTTCCCCGGATATGAAAACAAAGCACCGAATAAAGATTTTAAATGGAGAGGAAACAATGATGTTTCAAAAAATCAAGGAAACTGGTACAACAAAAAAACCGGAGAATCATTTCATTGGGATATGGAACATCCTGATGGGATAAAACCACATTGGGATTATTTCAGGCGTGATATTGATAATGAATACAGAATATTTCCTGATAACTCATGGGAAAGAAAGTTATTTCAGATTGGAGGATACAATTATGAATAATGAATTTGATTGGATTGAAAATTGTTATCAATGCTATAACGAAGATAATTGGATTTCAAAAAGAGATTATCGTAAAACTGTGGTTGTACAAGGAGATCATAATCATTGTTTAATTGATGCAAAAAGATTAAGCAGACATGATTATGATGACAGTGAAAAACAAGGCTACTGTTCGACAGACGGTAGAATATGGTTTTGTAAAGATTGTTTTGAAAAGATACAAAAAAGGCACAAACTATCTGAAATTAAAAATACAATTGGAACAATAGAAAATGCATTGCGTAATAATTCAAATGTAATTATATCACTTAACAATAATCAGTATTTTCTGAAAAATGAAAATGATAAAATTGTTGTAAAGCACAACGAATCAGTAAAAATATATGACGATATTCTTTCTATGGAAAGAGAACAACAATTTTACGGCAAGTCATTAAGAGAAATAATAGATGATATTTTTATAGGTGTTGTATAATTATCAACCCTGTGTCAAATTCGTAAATTAACAAAGGGCAAACCGGGAGTGTATAATCACTCTCGGTTTGTATATATATGAATTATCAGTCATTATTTTTTACAAGATTAATGCTTATGAAATAGGTCTTGAAGATGTAAAACTTATAGGTTATGATAAATTTAATCAAAATAATGATTTTAAGCAACACTTCGTTACCGAATCTCAGCTTTTGACAGTCAGGTGGTTTTAAAATGTTTGTGAGATAATATTTCGTATATCTTCTTCTGCCTGCTGAATTTCGTAAAGAAATTCTCTGGATGATACACGCAGAGCACCGTTGCTGAGTATGATAAGTTGTTCAAGTGCATCTGACGTAACAACTCTTACTTTATGATTTTTTGCAAGTTTATGTGATACTTTTTCAATATACATATCGGCGGTTTCTGCCTCTTTGGTATAGACAATATTGATGTTGTCAATTTTTTCAATTTCTCTTGCATTGCCTTTGACCTTATAGGCGTCAAAGACCAGAATGACTTCACACTTTTTATATCCCTGATAATTGCAAAGAATATTTATCAGCGTATTTCTTGCACCTTCAATATTATCCTGTGATAAGTCTTTGAGGTTGTCCCATGCAAAGATAACATTATAACCATCAACAAGCAGGTATTCAGTGCCGTCATATTTCGCTGTTCGGGAAAGTTTTTGTTTTTTATTTTCAACAGATTGTGTGAAGGTAAAGTGATTTTGATTCGGATTGTTTGACCTGTTTTTGATTGGACCGTATGTTTTCTCAAAAATCTGCATCAGTTCTTTATCCAGAGCAAAAAGATTGTTTTTATCTCTGCATTTTGAAAGTGTTATTTTGCTTTCACTTTCATTATATGTGCTTTTGGGAGTTGACAGAGCGCTGGGCAGGTGCATATGACTTTTGACTTCATCCCACTTTACATTATATCCTGCACCGTGTGAACAGAAAACAGAATCACATGGGTTATCGGTATCTCCATCGCAATCATATCCGATATTTGTGATAACTTCGTCTGTGTTGTGACAGGGCTCATATCCCTTTAAACTGCATATGCATTTACCTTTGCCGTGGGTATATTGCATGACTTCACGTGAATAATCGTACATGGTTGAAACAGGTGCAGTTCCATTGATTACAGAAAATTCGCCAATCGTTTCAGGCGGATTAAATGTTCCGAACATTCTCTGAATATCGGTCATAGCCCGACCGATATTTTCTGTTGGTACTTCAAGTGTGAATTCATATATAGGCTCAAGCAGGATAGAGTTTGCTGAGCGCAGTCCCTGTCTGACTGCACGATAGGTTGCCTGTCTGAAGTCGCCGCCCTCGGTATGTTTTGCATGTGCTTTGCCCGACACAAGTGTAATTTCCATATCTGTTATTTGTGAACCCGTGAGTACGCCGATATGTGTTTTTTCATAAAGATGAGTTAGTATGAGCCTTTGCCAGTTTTTATCCAGTATATCCTCTTTACAATCGGTTTTAAATAGAATTCCGCTGTCTCTTTTAGCCGGTTTCATTAAGAGATGGACTTCAGCATAATGTTTTAGCGGTTCAAAATGACCGATACCTTCGACTGTATCAGATATAGTTTCTTTGTAAATAATATTGCCCTTGCCGAATGTTGCATGAATGCCGAAACGCTGAGCAAGTATGGATTGAAGAATTTCAAGCTGAACATCACCCATCAGCTGGAGCTGAATTTCACTGAGCCGTTCATTCCATACAACCTTAAGCTGCGGGTCCTCATTTTCAAGAATTCTCATTTTTTTAAGTGCAGTATGCACATCGACATCATCGGGTAATTCCAATCTGTATGTCAATACGGGTTCGAGTACAGGTAAGCCTGTACTTTTTTCTTTGCCTAAACCATCACCCGATTGTGTACAGGTAATGCCTGTTACTGCACAAACAGTGCCTGCCTCAGCCTCATCTACTGTGGTGAATTTGTCCCCTGAATAGATTCTGATTTGATTTATTTTTTCTGAATTCTTATTTTTATCTGACCGGAGTATCTCTTTAACTTTCAGAGTGCCGCCTGTAATTTTTAAGAATGTAAGACGTTGGCCTTTATCTTCGGAAATTTTATATACTTTACCTGCAAAATCGTTTGCGTATTGCGGCATTTCCGTATAGTGATATAAACAGTCCAAAAATTCTTCAACACCTGTTAATTTCAGTGCTGAGCCGAATAAACAGGGGAAGATTTTTCTCTTTTGAATACAGGTGATTATATCATCTTTTTTGATTGTTTCAGTTTCATAATATTGATTTAAAAGTCTTTCATCACACAGTGCAATGTTTTCATAAAATTCTGCTGTGTCCGTATTTTCAAAATCAATACAAGCGTCACTGAATTTTGTTTTTAATTCTGCAAGGATATGTTCTTTATCTGCACCGTCCAAATCCATTTTGTTTATAAAAATAAAACAGGGAACATTGTATTTTGATAACAATTTCCATAATGTTTGTGTGTGACTTTGGATGCCGTCCGTAGCACTGACAACCAAAACAGCGTAATCCAGAACCTGAAGTGTCCGCTCAGTCTCAGCAGAAAAATCTACATGCCCCGGAGTATCAAGCAGTGTGAATTCAGTATCATGATACTTTAAAACCGCCTGTTTTGAAAAAATTGTTATTCCTCTGTCACGTTCAAGCGAAAAAGTGTCCAGAAAAGAATCCCTGTGGTCAACTCTGCCGAGTTTGGAGATATTGCCGGATTGGTATAACAATGCCTCAGACAAAGTGGTTTTTCCTGAATCAACATGAGCCAGAATTCCGATAACAATTTTTTTCATTTTCTCACCACGCTATTAAAAAACTTTATATATAATACCATATCAGGTCCTGATTGTAAATTGATATATTCTTGTTATTATGATTATAATAAATAACAAATGCGACGTTTTATTGCGCCGCATTTTATATTAGACTTATGGTGTTTTTTAACGCAATTACAGTTAAAAAGATAATGATTTTAAGCAACACTGCGTTATCGTACCTCAGCTTTATTGCACTGATTTTCATTTTTCTTTATATATCTTATTAGCACGGAGGAAAACTTTGCCTTGTTCAATAAAAAGGTGTTGCTGTTCGGCTGTCATAGAACGAAACACACGCAGTAATTCATCTTCAACTAAATTATTACAATTATTTGACTGTACATTCAACAGGTAATCTGTTGATACATCAAAATATTTTGCAAGTCTTTTCAATGTTTCGAAATCAGGTTCGCTGCTGCCCTGAACATAGCCTCCCATTGTTGAGGGCGCGATATTAAGGTCGTTTGCAACTTTCTTTTGTGTAAGGTTTTGTTCTTCTATCAAACAGCGTAATTTATCACTAAAATTCAAAAATATCACCTCTTTGACATTCTAAACGATAAAGCGAGTAAATGGTTGTGATAACGAGAATATAGTTGACAAAACGAGTTTTTAGTCGTATCATTTAATTGTTCAATGTGTTTCCTGTGCAAAAAAAGAAATAATAAGAATAGGAAAATGAAAGATGAACAGAGGATGAAATGAATATGCGTGATAATAGAAAGAAGCAGAGGAATAAAGGATATTATCTGTATTTGCCTGTTTGGTTAATTGTATCAGTTTGCATTGTTTGTGCAATTGCAGGCATTTTTATCGGTCATAGTTTAAATAAACCCAATGATATAGCAGAAAATAAAGAAAGTACTTCATCAGTTGATCCGTCACAGTCTGTAACACAGAATACAACACATTCAAAAGTGGATAGGACGCAGTGGAATTTGATTCTTGTCAACAAAAATAATACATTGCCTGATGATTATAATCCAAAAGTTAAATATCTTCAGAACGGACATGCCATTGACGAAAGAGCATATCAGGACTTGCAGGATATGATGGATGATTGCCGTGAAGCGGGATTGGACCCGTTGATTTGTTCATCTTACCGTACAATGGAAAAACAGAAAGAATTGTTCAATAATAAAGTCAATCAGTATCTTAATCAGGGATATTCTCAGGATAAGGCAGAGCAGGCAGCAGGTGAACTTGTTGCAATTCCAGGGACAAGTGAACATCAGTTAGCATTAGCACTGGATATTGTTGATGTTTCTTATCAAATTCTGGATGAAAAGCAGGAGGACACACCTGTGCAGAAATGGCTTTTGAAAAACAGTTGGAAATATGGATTTATTCTCCGTTATCCGTCAGACAAGAGTGAGATTACAGGCATAAGTTATGAACCATGGCATTATCGTTATGTCGGCAAAAATTCTGCAAAAGAAATATATGAGTCAGGACTTTGCCTTGAAGAATATCTTGAATAATAAAAATAAAACTCCCATAAGGATTTTTTACCTTACGGGAGTTTTTATAATGAAATATTGAATTTTATTCGCCGTTCAATTGTTTCCAATGAATTTTGCAGTATTCTTTGCCGTCAATCGGCGGATATTTTTCATCGTCAACTCTTGCTGCGTTTTTGCAATTATATTCACCTTCATATGCGCAGACCTGTTCTCCGCCTTCTGAAAGTGAAGGTATGAACGCGTTAAGGAAGATTGCAAGAATTACAATGCAGATAACTGCCGGTGCGAGTTTGTTATTTGTTTTTTCAGTAAGTTTTGTGAATAATTTTGCAGCATCAATTTTGTCATTCAACTTGATTTTATCAAGAATGATCATTGCAAGTTTCATCAGAAGATAGCCTAATATACCTGCACAGAAGCCTACAACAAGACCTGCGAGTACATCTGATGCATAATGAACCATAAGGTAAACACGGCTGCCTGCTGTGCAAAGTGCAATTACAGGGAAGAGATAAGCAATCTTCTTTTTATCTTTATTGAAACAAAGGAACAGTGCAGTTGCGATTTCTGTTACACCTGTTGTGTGGCCTGACGGGAAAGAATAGTCACTTTCTGAGAGTGAACCTGCACCGACATACCATGCCCAGTAATCGAGATTATCCTGCAAAGTATTGTACGGTCTGATTCTCAATGCCATTGGTTTGACAATTATATTCGTTACAAGGGTTCCGATAACAATTGCAAAAACAAGTGTGATACCATACTTCCTTGTCTTTTTGAACAGGCATAAAACGATACCGACAACCACAACGGGGATAACAAATGCTTCATCACCGAAAGAAGTGAAGAATTTTGCTACATAGGTCAAAAATGTGTTTTGCATTGAACCAAAGAAGTGAAATACCCATAGGTCAAAGTTATAAAATACTTTGTCGATATTTTCACCTAATGTTAAAAGTATAGGATTCATATGTATAACTCCTTTCATATTACTAATATATAATATCAAAAGGTGGTAAAAAATTCAATAAATTTGTTAAAACCTTGATAAATTTAATAATTTCTTATTCTGTTAATAATGTTGTAAAATATTTGTGTTAATATAAGGCAAATCTAATTAAAGGAAAAGATATGATAACGAATCCATATAAAGTCTTGGGTGTGCCTGATGGTGCAAGCGAGGAAGAGTGTACAAAAGCATATAAAAAACTTGCCAAAAAGTATCATCCCGACCTTAATCCGAATGATAAAGCCGCTGAGGAAAAAATGGCTCAGATCAATGCCGCGTATGACCAGATAAAGAATGGTACAGCACAGACGCAAAATCAATACCAATATTCTTACGGCGGGTATTCACACAGTAACAGAAAAACCAATACAGCACCTGATTATCTGAATTCGGCTGCTCAGTTTATCAATACGGGGCAGTATCGGCAGGCGATTAATCTGCTTAATAATATTGAAGACCGCGGTGCACGGTGGTATTATCTGTCTGCACTTGCCAATATGGCAGTGGGGAACACTGCGGTTGCACAGGATCATATAAAAACAGCGTATGCAAAAGAGCCGAACAATTCAACCTATCAGCAGGCATATCAGAATATTATAAACGGTGTTAATCCGCTTGATTATAATCCGTTTTCATCTTTTTTTGATTTTGGAAATACGAATCATGATAATAATACTGAAAGACAGACATATACGGTCAGAAGAGGTAACCGCAGTTGTCTTGGCAGGATTATCAGAATTATTTTTATTATATTTGTAATAAGATTAATTATATCATTTTTTTATTCAGTCGGTTATCGCCAGCAGACAAGGCATTATCAACCGCCGACTACATCATACTCTCAGCAGTATGATTATGGCAGCGGTGAGGATGTTCTTGGCAGGAATAATGGTGAAAATAGTAATTTGTAGGTGAGGTTATGAAAGAATTTTTCAGAAAAATGGGATATAAGTTCCAAAAATTTATGGTCGGCAGATATGGTATTGACCAATTGTGGAGAGTACTTTTGATTGTTTATCTTATCGGTATTGTGATTGCCAATATTGTTTTCCGATTTTCAAAACCGGCATATTATGTGTTATTCGTTATTTCAGCTGCGATAATCATATTTGCGGTATACAGAGTGTTCTCTAAAAATATAGAACAGCGCAGAAAAGAGAATGCAGACTGGATGAAATTCACTTGGAAGATAAAACAGAAATTCAGGTTCTGGAAAGATATGTTTAATCAAAGAAAAACACACAAGTTTGTGAAGTGTTCCCAGTGCAAAAAGGTTCTTCGTCTGCCGAAGCATAAGGGCAAAATAAATGTGAATTGTCCGCATTGTCATCATTCTTTTGTTGTGAATACGGGCAAAAAAGAAGTGACACAGTAATATAAAATTAAAGCCTTGCCGGAATTGTTTCCGAGCAAGGCTTATTTTATATAATCTCTATTTTTGAGAAAGATATTCATTCGGCGTAATGCCAAAAGTTTTTTTGAATGAAGATATAAAATGAGAAGGAGAGCAGAAAGATAATGCAGAGCAGATATGCTGCTTGTCATATCCCTCCCATAATAGTGTTTTTGATATTTCAAGTTTTTGTTTCAAAATAAATTGACTTAAGTTTTCACCTGTTTCTTTTTTAAACAGATATGAAAGATAATCGGAAGAAATATTACAATGATTGGCAATCTCTTTTACGGAAAGTTTTTTGGTTATGTTTTTATCAATATAAAGAATGGCTCGCCTTATATGCGGTGAGTATTTAACTTTTTCTCTGTTTTCTTTTACTGCAGTCGTAAGTTCAATAACCTGTCCTGCAAGATAAGATAGTATTTTATCTGTTGAGTTGAATGAATCAATATTTCTTATGAATTTGTCTGAAAAATTATAGGCAATATGTTCGTCAAGTCCGCCCTGTATTGCATATCTTGTTGCCAAGGTTATTGTGCTGACTGACATATATTTGTATTGCATCAGATTATTGTCTGACATTTCACCGACAAAAATTCCGCTTTCCATAAAAGGTTTTACCTGCTGGAGAAGTTTGTTGACGTCACCTTCCTTTACACAGGAAAAAAGTCTGATTTCATCCTTGTATGGCGTGTGGACTAATCCCTGTTTGCTTTGTTCAAACAAGGACTTCGATATTTCTTTCGGTATTGTATTCACGCTCAGCAATTCTGTTAAATTCATAAATTTCACCCTGTCATTAGCATATTATATATATATAGTATTGTCAATTAAAAGAATAATTTGATATAAGAATAACAAAATAAAATAAGATTGCTGATATAAAAATACCTGTATGAATTTGTTTCATACAGGTATCATCTTATCCTTCGTCAATAGGGTTTTTATTATTCTGTTTTGAGGCTCTGCCATATTTTTCTTCATAGCCGGGGTTAATATAGTCTTCAACCACTTTACCGTCGCGTACACGGATAACTCTTTCTGCCTCTTCTGCAATTTCGTTATCATGAGTGATAACAATTACGGTTCTGCCTTCATCTTTAAGTTCATGAAGTATTGCCATAACTTCTTTGGTTGAACGGGTATCAAGGTTACCTGTCGGCTCATCGGCAAGGATAACAGGCGGTCTTGCTGCAATGGCTCTTGCAACGGCAACACGCTGTTGCTGTCCGCCGGACATTTCAGCAGGGAGATGGTTCATTCTTGAACCGAGTCCGACTCTTTCAAGTGCTTCCTTTGAAATTTCTCTGCGCTCATCCTTTTTCATGCCTCTGTATACCAGCGGCAGTTCAACATTTTCAAGAGCAGTTAACGATGCAATCAGGTTGAACCCTTGGAAAATAAATCCGATTTGTTCATTTCTGATTGTACTCATCTGGTCATCGGTTAAATCATCGACCAGTTTGCCGTTAATATAATATTCTCCGTGAGTAGGCGTATCCAGCAGACCAAGCATATTCATCAATGTTGATTTACCGGAACCTGATTGACCGATGATGGCAACAAATTCACCTTCATCAATCGTAATGGATACGCCGTCAAGGGCATTAACCTGATTTTCACCCGGATTGTATATTTTGTATACATCACGCACTTCAATAAGATGCATAAGAATACCTCCAATTGATATTTTACAAACTGTATATTCAAATATTACAGGATATAATTAAAAATGTCAAGAGAATAATTGTTATATTATTGTTAATAATTATAACAGGAGTGATACTATGAGCATTAGTAAAGACGAATACAGTAAAATGACAGACAAAGCAAGCCCTAATTCGCCGAAAATTTTAAATGCAGTTAAAGCGTTTTTATTTGGCGGATTGATTTGTATGATTGGGCAAATTCTTATTACTTTGTTTGAAAAAGCAGGTCTTAATGAAAAGGAAGTTCTTATTGCAACACCTTCGGTTATCATTATTGTTACTGCAATTCTGACAGGGCTTGGCGTGTTTGACAAAATTGCAAGGCATGCAGGTGCAGGTACAATTGTACCGATAACCGGTTTTGCAAACTCAGTTGTTTCACCTGCACTTGAGTTTCAGCATGAAGGTTTTATTCTCGGTACAGCAGCACAGATGTTTACAATTGCAGGTCCTGTAATAGTATATGGAGTTGCGTCGTCATTTTTGTATGGATTAATAATTTTTATTTTTAAACTATATTAAATGTAAAGGAGTTATAAATATGGTTGACAGAGTAGGGGCAGACGGAGATACAGTAAAACTTCTTAAGGAATGTGATTCAGGTATCAAGATGGGATTGTCTGCAATCAATGATGTTATTGATGATGTAAAGAATTCTAATTTCAGAAATCTGCTTAATGACAGCAGAGACCAGCATGAAAAGTTGCAGGAAGAAATTGTCGAACTGCTTGATGAACATTGTGACGAGGGCAAAGACCCGAATCCGATGGCAAAGGGAATGAGTTGGATAAAAACGAATATGAAAATGGCGGTTGACAGTACCGATAATACGGTTGCCGATTTGATAACAGATGGCTGTAATATGGGCGTGAAATCACTGAGCAGGTACCTCAATCAGTATCAAAGTGCAGATGATAAGTCCAGAGATATTACAGGCAGACTTGTTCAGATTGAGGACCGACTTGCCACAGATATAAGACAATATTTGTAATCGTTATAAAAAATCCACAAACCTCAAAACCGAGGTTTGTGGATTTTTCTTATATTATACAGATGTTTTCTTCTTTTTCTGTATTTCCGTGATAACAATATATCCTGCAAAGGCCATTATGCCGACGCCTGACAGGCATATGCCTGCTTTGAGATATGGTGTGGTATAAACAAGTTTAATGTTATGGTCACCGGCTGTCAGTTCAAGTGCCATATACATTGTATTGGCCTGCAATAAATCAACTTCCTGTCCGTCAACATATGCAGTCCAGCCTGTGCTGTACGGTACGCTGAGGCAGAGTATTTTATCATCTTCAAGACTGATGCTACCTTTGATTACATCACCTTTGACTGATACATTTTCAAGCACATTTTCTTTAAGTGCAAGTTCCTGAGAATTGAAATTATCCATCGGTTGACAGATAACAGAGATAACAGGTATGTCATAAGTGCCGACAGTACTGAAAGTTACTGTAATTGATTTTTTTGCATCTTTACTGTATCCTGCATTGAACAGCCATTGATTTCTGTCATCATGACGGATGGAATACTGGGTATTGAAGGTGTATTCGTTTTCAGCACATTTGCCTTTTTCGGTCTCACTGTTAACGGTCAAGTCAATTGTGCCGGATTTTCGCTTTGTTGCCTCATAGCCATTGTATTCCATATATACATATGTTTCGCTGTTTTCAAGTCCATCAAAATTCAATGTAATTGACGCATTGCTCTTTTTAACTTCCAGTTTACCGTTTTCATATGAGATGTTTTGGTCTGTTACAAGCTCATACTCTATATTTTGTTCAGTGAAAACAGGCTGAATTTTGCTGTAATGATTTGACTCTTCTTCAAGCAGTACTGCCTGCATAAGTGCCTGTTGTTTCTGCAGTGCAGGCAAGTTGTCATATTCATCCCTTGTAATGTATCCTGAATAAGTGTATCCGATTGGAAGTGCGTTTACATTCTGATAAACACCGTCTGCAATTTTTCCAAAGCCATATGGTTTGTTATAAAATGCATTTGATGTGTAGTATTTTACACTTGCAAGGGCGTTAAGAGATGCTCGGTTGTCAAGATTGGCATAAGAATAAAGATAACGGTACGGCATATCCATTTCTTCCATAAACTGCGCGATAGCACTGTTTTGCAGACTCCAGTAAAATGATGTCGATTTTGTACCATTCACCAAGTCACTGTTAATGGTCAGATTACTGCCTGAATAACGATAAAAACTGTCATCATCAACTGCATCAAGCATTTTTGTACCTGCATTATCGGTGAGTTTGTTCGTTATACTTCTGTAGCCGAAATATCCGTCTTTATTTACATTGCCATCGTGACAGTTGAAGTAGGAATTTGCCGACAGGGATACGATAATAAGCAGCAGGATTGCCGTGTCAGCAAATTTCTTCATCTTAACTTTCGATGCAATTATCATAATAATCATTGCAATAACAGCGATTGCGATTGATATAATTAAGTTTTTGTCAAATTCCTGAATGCATACAAATGCAGCAACACCGTAGACAGCCAAGAGAGCAAACATCCGGATTATATCTTTATGATTCAGGCTTGTAATTTCATCCCACATTACCACAACGATATAAGCAATAATCATTACATAAGCCCATATCCATCTGTTGGCGATATAAGAGAATCCGTTGAGCAGATAACCTGTTACCGGCAGCATTAATGCAATTGTGGATAATATGAATAATATTTTGAGTTCTTTATTTTCTTTCTTTCTTATGAATAACAAAAATACGGATAAGAGAGATACGGATGAAAGACCAAGTCCGGTCATACTTCCCATTTTTGTTGATGAGGTTATGAAGGAAGAAAGGAAGTTTTTGTAATAGGCAGCAGGGTATAAGAGATTTACTTCAATGTCTGCCCCTGTTCGGTTGTCTGTAATGAAAGCCATTATCACAGGTGCAAGAATTGCACAGCTCATCAGCAGACCGATAACAGAACTTACGCCGATTTTAAATACGCTGCCGAAGGCTTGCTTGAATTCACCTTTTTTGTAAATAAAGAATAATCTGAAAAATACATATACCACAGTGACAAATACCAGCATATAGAAGAAATAGAAATTACTGATTGCACTGATGAATACCATTATAACAAGGAGATATGGACGTTCTTTATTGAATATCTTTTCAACCCCTACAAGCAGGAGCGGCAGATAAACCACCGGGTTCATAAAGAACGGATGTACAAAAGCAAAGAACAAGCTGTATGTTGTGAAAGAATAAATCAGTGCCCCTGCAATAACTGCATTTATACTTCTGTTTTTATCTCTGTAAAAACTGTATACGGCAAAGAACAGCCCTGACAGATAAAAACGAAACATCATCAGAAGTGTGTATATATAAATTGAATATTTTGTCGGTGTTACAACGGAGATTAAATCAAGCGGATCACCGATGCAATAATAATGAAGGGTGGTTATTATATCTCCGCCGTAACCGATACTGAAGTTCCACTGCGGCAGAACAAGTGAATGTTCCGTCAGCAGCGTTCTGATAACTTCGCGGCAGTATTGACCAAGATATACAAATGCTTTGAAATGCTGCTTCCATCCGTCACCTTGTGTGATAAATGTTTTATGTGATATTAAAAAATAACCAATTACCGCAAGCAGTGCAACAGCGAAAATTACAGTGTATCCGATAAAAAATCGGGTGAACTTTTTATTATCATTTTTTCTGTCTAATCTTTTTGAATTTTGGCTGTTTTTCATATTTATTCGTCCTTATTTTTATATTGATTGTCAACAAGTTGTAATCTTGACAGCCAAACTGCAATTCGTTTTTCAGTCTCTGTCTGTGATGTTAAAATAATATTATCGGATATTTCCATTCCTATATCAACATAATTGCTTGGCAGTGCCTGCTTGAGTTGCTCACTGCCGGTGATGTTTGTATCTGTTGAGTGGGTGCTGAAAGGAATGATGTCTTTGCCGGTAAAATCGTTGTTTTCTATAAAAGAATAAACCGCCATCGGTAAGTCATTGCACCATATCGGATACCCGATGATAATAATATCATATTTGCTCATATCATATGTTTCTGCTTTTAGTTCAGGAAGAATTTTCTTTTCTTTCTCTTCCTCAGCAGTTTTTTGCAGTTCTTCTTTATTTTCAGGATAATCCTGTTTCGTTTCAATTCTGAATATATCCGCACCGATTTTGTCTTGAATTATTTTTGCGGCCACTTCAGTTGTTCCGTTTTTTGCGCGGTCTTTTGTATCTTCCTGTGCCTGTGAAAAATATACGATTAACACATTCTGATTTTTAAAATTATCTTCAGGGGTAATCAGTGTTGTATTAAAATCGGTTTCATCTTCCGTATTATGATTGGAAGAACAAGAGACAAATGAAACGGATATTATAATCAACATGAATATTGCAATCAGTTTTTTGATTTTCATTTTTTGTATGCTCCTTTTATTGAGTCATATTCGCTTTGCGTAATTTCAATTACTCTGCCGTGTTTGAATCCGTATGGAAAAGTAAAATTTTCTTTGCTCATTTTAAAATCTGCATTTCCTGCTTTTGGTGATATAAAGGGGACATATCCCATTTTATCTTTTTCGCAGCCGAAAAAGTCCATCATCAGACACCATTTACCGTCAGGCAATATGTATGTTGTTGATGCTTCATAAGACCCAGGTCTGTATAATTGTGACATATATTTTTCAAATGCATTATCATGAATGTATTTACCGAAAAGTTCATCCGAATAAGCATGCATATTCATCAGCGGTTCGGCAGAGTTTTTATAAAATAAATGATATTTATCACCGATTTTTACAATATGAGAGTCGAGAACGTCATTTTCTTTTTTAAAGAAAAGTTGGGGATATGTAAAATGGATAAAATCAGATGTTTTGGTGTAATATATTGCCATATGAGAATCGTTATCTGATTTTACAGTGGCACTGAAATGAATGATATATTCATCATTGTTTTCATCAAAAAATACTTCAGGTGCCCATATGCAGCCGAAATCATCTCTGCCAAAGGAAATCAGTTCCTGCCCGGAAAAGTGAATTAAATCCTGACTTTTCCACATGGAAATATATTTGCTGCCGTTTTTGCTTAATTTGTTCCAATCAATATTGCCGTCTTTATCAAAGCACAATGCAAGGCATAGGTCAGTGGCAATGATAACAAATCCGCCTGTGTGCAGCCTTGCAATTTCGATGTCCCTGCATCCCTTTTCTCCTTTTGTACAGATGAGTACGGGGCAGCCGTTATTAACTGCATCCCAATGTATTCCGTTCCTGCTTATCGCAAAGTAAACCTGTTCACCGTCAGGTGTGTTTTTTTCTCTGAAATGTGAAAATAAATAAGGCATATTCATTCTAGCCTTTCTTGTCACAATATTATTATAAGTATATTATCACAAAATTTTAGATAACTCAATAGGCAATGAGCAGTAATCCGAACCGTGGTTAAAATTGGCTGATATGCCTTTAATATACTTAGTATAAAAGTATAAAAGCCGCATTGAATCAAATTCTCTGCGGCTTTGTTATATTATGATACGTCGATAAAAATAGGGTAGTGGTCACTCATTTCCTGCATAACTGTATCGGAAATGATTGAATATCGTTCAATCGTTGCATTACCAAGCATAAATATATGGTCTTGTGTAGGTTTTCGCACATCTCTTGCGTCACCTTCTGTGGTTCGCCTTGCATAGGATTTGGTATCATTCAGCGATACCGTCAAAGCATCATATACCGTAGGTGCAAAGTAAGGATTGTCATATCCGCCGTTATCCATTGCATTATAATCACCTGCACAGAATATGGGGCAGTTAAACTGTATTTGCAGATTTTTGGCTATTGCCACCTGTTCGTCTGCCTGTGTGTTCATTATGTTGAGAGATTCTGTTTCCTGATTTTCACGTATCAGGTTGAAATGGGTTGATGTAACGATATATTTTTCTCCGCTTTCTTTGTTTTGAAAATAGCCCCATACAATTCTTCTGACGCGTTTTTCATCAAATTTTGTGTATTCATACTGACCGTAATCAAGCAAATCAACTGTGTCGCTGTTATATATAATACCGGTGGTTCTTGCCATGGTTCCTGTTGAAAGAGGATAAATCAGGCGGTAATTTTTTGCGTTTTTCAGCAAAGCGCAATACCATTGGTCACACATCTCCTGCATTGCAACAATATCTGGTGAATATGTGTCAAGCAGTTCCAAAAACATTTTTGCTCTCCTGCGTGCATCCGTTCCGCCCCAACTTTCATAATGAGCCAGGACATTTGCGGTCATAATTCTGGCATAAGCATTTTCATTTCTCAACGGCTTGGCATTATCAATTGTTTCTTCAAATCCTTTTGGCAGGATATAGTCATCAATGTCTCCGCGTGTGTATACTGTAATGACAAAGGAAGATATAATGATTATGACTGTCATTAATAAAGAGGTGATAATTTTGATTAATGCTTTTTTCATAACTCCTCCTTTGACTTTTATGATTACTCTATATTTATTATACCACTATTTTTTAATTAATTTTTATAATTTTATGGATATATTGCAAATAAAATTTTTTATGTTAAAATGAGAGTATGAAGATATACGCTCTTAATTCATCCGTGTTTGATGATAATGATGCTTTGTTTGCCGAAAAACTCAATACCTTGTCTGAATACAGACAAAACAAAATTTATTCTTGCAAGTATTTTCAGGACAGAAAACGCAGTCTGGCGGCAGGTGTTTTGACTGATATTGCACTTTCCCGATTCGGTTTGAAGGAAAAGGATATGTACTATTCTGAAAATGAAAACGGGAAACCTTATTTTGTGGGTTATGATGATATATTTTTCAGCCTTTCACATTCAGGCAATTGGGCAATTGCTGCTTTTTCAGACTGTGCAATCGGCTGTGATATTCAACAGATAAAAGATGTAAATCTGAATATTGCAAAGCGTTATTTTACTTCAGAGGAATATGAATATATCATTGCAAGTAAAGATAAAGTTGACTCTTTTTTTTCTTTATGGAGCAGAAAAGAAAGTTATATTAAGGCAATCGGTACAGGTTTATCAACTTCGTTAAAGTCCTTTAATGTTTTTGAAATTGCGGATTGGCAATTTAAAGAATATGACGATATTGCAGGATATAAAATTGCAGTGTGCAGTAAAGAATATCCGACAGATAATATTATTGTTTGTGAAATCTAAGTGAAAAATAATTATACGAAAATAATATTAAATTTTAGGAGAAATGATATGTTAAATGTAAAAAGTATTATCAGCAGTGTCTACAAAGATGTGACTTCCCATTGGAAGCATCCTGCACCGGGGAATTTTGTGTCATATAAGGAACTGATTAATCTTGCCCTTGGCGGTATGGGCAATCAGTTGACTATGCAGCTTATTTGGCAGATGGGACTCAGTGCAGGTAATACTTTGTTTGGCTCAACAATAGGTATCCGTCCTTTGCATTTGCAGTATATGCTTACATTTCAAACGATTTTAAATGTTGTTTTCTTTTTTATCAGAGCATATATTGTTGATAATACACGTACAAAATGGGGGCGCTTCAGACCTTATATAGCTTTTGCCGGAATTCCTTTAGCGTTGCTGGCGATTATATTTGTTTTTCTTCCGTTCCAAACAATGTCGTATAACGAAAAATTCATTTGTGTATTTGTTTTTGCAATTACAATAAGTATGGGTCAGCCGATGTTTACTGATACATATTCTGAATTGCAGACGGTTATAACTCCGAACAGTGAGGAACGTGCAAAGGTATTATCAATCAATTCTCTTATTTACAGTTTTGCACCGACTCTTACAGGTTTGTTTATTCCGATTTTATCAAATCTGACAGGCGGTTACACAAATATAAATACATATCGTTATGTCTTGGCTCCGATTTCTCTTCTCGGATTAGGACTTAATTTCTTTACTGCGTTTGGTTGTAAGGAAAGGGTTGTTACCTCATCCACCTATGTTCAAAAGGTTGGAATTATTGAGGGCTCTTTTATGATTCTGAAAAATAAACATTGGTGGATAAGACAGATTGCCTCTGTTATCGGTTTCCTGGAGACTGCCACAGGTGTGTTTTTCAGTTGGATATATATTTACAGTGTTCAGGATATGACGGCATATGGTATCCTCAATACTGTAATGGGAACTGCCAGCGGTATAGCGATGGCAATTACGCCTTTTTTACTGAAAAAACTCGGTAATAAAAAACTCCTTATTTACCATAATCTTCTGAATGTTATATTTTGTTTTATCCTTATGTTTACATTTAAGTCGCCGACGATTATGTTTATTATTATGTATCTGAATACTTTGGTAAACGGCCTCAGTCTTGTTTATAATCAAGTTATGCATTCAGAGGTTAAGGATTATCAGCAGTATATCTGCGGTTACAGAATGGATTTTGTATTCGGTCTTGCAGGTATGATAACAATGCCGATTACGCTTCTCAGCGGTTATGTAATTCCATATGTGTATGAGTGTTTCGGTCTGACAAAAAATTATGATATTCTTTATGACCCTAGTGTAAGAAATTCGCTCTTTTTGGTGTTATGTATTTTGTCCATAATCGGTGCAACTCTGAATTTGATTCCGTTTTGTTTTTACAGTATGTCAAAAGAAAAACATCAGAATATTATTCGTGTTTTAAGATACAGAGCATTATTTGATGATTTTGAATCAGGTGATTTTAATGCAGAGATTATCAAAAACGGTGTTGAAGCTGTAAGAAGCGCTCTTGAACTTTATTCATCTCCTGTTCCTGATTTGAAAAAACTAAAAGAGAATATAAAATCCTCTAAAGGTGAAGAAAAACGTCTTGCAAGAAAAGAATATGAAAAGGCAAAAAGCTTTGCTGCCGATCAGGCAGAAGTCGGTATATTCATGGATGAGTTCAATAAATTCGATACCCGCATTTGGAGACATAAGGTTGAAAGTGCAAGAAAACTTATTTCCAATGATGTAACGGCACTTGCAGATATTGATCATTCGATTATATCAGATGCACGCAAAATGCCTAAGGGAAGTAAAGAAGAACGTGCTTTAAGAAAATATTATATTAATCAGGCAAAGGCGATTGTAAAAGCAGGTAAACTTATTCAAAAGAATTATCCTAACGGCGTTTTAAAACCGGATGAAGATAAATTAAAGGCGGCTTACGCACTGCCTGATAATACAAGAAGCGAAAATAAATTTAAAAATGCGCAGATTAAAGCAATTGAAGGTGAGTTTGACCTTTACTACAAAACAATTGCACCATATGCTGCAGCACAGAAACTGGTTCATAGTTATGAAAACAGGGTTAATGTAATGGATTGGGCAGAGAGCCATTATGATGAAGCATGTGAGATTATCAGACAGAAGGAAGAGGAAGAAGAAAAACAGAAATCTTCACAAAAAAATCATGTTGCAGGAAGGAGAAGTAAGTGATGCATAATAAAAGCATTTTAAAAATAATAAGCGTTATATGTTCATTGTTTCTTATTACTGCATTGAGCGGTTGTTCAATTCATTCTTTTTCGGTCGATGAACTTAAAGAACTTTATCCCAAGGCACTTGAAAATTCTTTTAACGAAGAACTTTATTATTGGAAAGAGACCGTAAACAATTCAATCCGGACCTCGTGGCGTACATGCAATGTGTATGCAGAAATGGATAAAAAGTATGAACCTATTCGGGATGAAAACGGTGAATTATCAAATATGAAAATTGATGTGTATGAAGAATTTAACACAAAAGCTGCATATAAAGCAATTTGCGGAAAATCAACAAGCAGCAGCGGAGAGGTAAAGAATTATCTTTTTGAAAATGACTATGATGAATCAGGAACTGCTGTGAACTATAGAAAAACAGAAATGACACCTCAGGATTATATTGTATCTGATGCGTTTAAAAATAAGTTTTCTCTTGAATCCATGCTTGCAGAACTGGAATATCTGAATGTTGATGATATGATTTTTGATATTGATAATGCTCTTATGGAACATAAGGGGAAGGTCGTTAAGTTCTCATTTGCTGTAACGGATGAATATCTTGAACAGTATAAAACCGAATTTGGAAAGTCATCTGTTTTTGAAGGTTCTAAATATGCTACAATTGAATTTGCTTATGATCGTTTTGCTTCAATTGTAGTGTATGCTGAGGAAAATTTAGGAAAAAATATATCTGTTGATAAAGAAGTGTACAAACTGGAGACCGTATATTACGGACCAATCATAAATATTCCGTCATATGACAGCGATGTTTGGATAAATGCATGATTTATTCCTACAGGTTAAATAATAATGTGCAAATCAGTTTTTAAATTAAAGAGGTAATGTATGAAAAAAAGTCTTAATGGTTTATGGAAATTCAGAAAATTAAATAGTGGTCAATATAAGAATGCCAATGTTCCGGGATGTAATTTTCTGGACTTGATGGAGAATGGTGACATTGATGACCCGTTCTATGCTCTCAATGAAAAAAAAGCGGATTGGGTAGGCAAAGAGGATTGGGAATATATCAAGGAATTTGAACTCAGTGAACAAGAACGCACTGCTGATGATATTGTAATCCACTTTAATATGCTTGATACAATCTGTGATGTTTTTATCAATGGTCATTTGCTCTTTAAGGGTGATAACTGTTTTGTTGCATACAATTATTCAGTTAAAGATTATCTCAAAACAGGTAACAATGAGATTAAAGTGATTTTTTATTCTCCGGTAAAATATGTTGAGCAGGAGTATAAAAAAGTGCCAACCCCTATGAATTCAAATGGTCAGAACGGTATTGTACATATCAGAAAGCCACAGAGCCATTTCGGATGGGACTGGGGTCCTGTTTTGCCGCCAAGCGGTATCAGCGGCGATGTATATCTTGATTTTATTCATAAAGGCAAGATAGATTTCCTGTCCGTTACACAGAATCATAACGAGCATGTTGTTGTTAATGTAAATGCAGATTTGATTTTGTACGATGATGTTAACTGTACCATAACACTTGAAAGTCCTGACGGTGAAGTTATTTTCAAACAGGGTGCAAGTGCAGAATTTATTATTGAAAATCCTGAATTGTGGTGGACATATGAATTGTCATCAAAAGATATTCAGCCGTTATATACGGTTAAAGTACAGCTTGAATATAACGGAAAAGTAATTGATACTGCGGAGAAGAAAATAGGACTGAGGACGATTGAACTGAACAGAGACAGAGATGCCTACGGACAGAACTTCCAGTTCGTGCTGAATGGTGTGCCTTTGTTTATTAAAGGGGCAAGTTATATTCCTCCGGATAGTTTTATTACCAGATTTGACAGTGAACGATTGAATCAATTGCTTGATGCTGCACGGTTTTCAAATATGAATATGATTCGTATCTGGGGCGGCGGATATTATGAGAGCGATGATTTTTATAATGCCTGTGACGAACGCGGACTTCTTGTCTGGCAGGATTTTCAGTTCGCTTGTCAGGCATATCCGTTCTTCCTTGATTCTTTCCTTGATAATGTAAAAAAAGAAGTGGAATATAATGTGAAAAGATTATGCCATCATCCGTCACTTGCTGTTTGGTGCGGAAATAATGAAATTGAAGATATGCATATGGCATGGGCTCATATGAAAAAGTATGTGGACTGGACAGAAAAATTCTTTTATCATATTCTTGAGCCTGAAGTAAGAAAGTTTGATGTTTCCACACCTTATACACAAGGCTCTCCGATTGGTGTTTCACATAACCAAGGTGTGTTCAGTGATAATGTGGGGGATACGCATCTTTGGGGCGTATGGCATGGTCTTCAGCCGATGAATTATTATCGTAAGAGAATGACACGTTTTTGCAGTGAATTCGGCTTTGAAAGTCTGCCTGATTTAAAGACAATTGAATCTTTTGCTCAGCCTGAGGATTATTCCCTTTCAAGTGAGGTTTTCAAATCTCACCAGAAATGTGCAAACGGCAATGACAAGATGATTTATTATATTGCATCAAGGTTTAATCTTCCTGCAAGGTTTGAAGATTATATTTATCTTTCACAGGTGACACAACAGGAATGTATTGCAGATGCAACCGAGCATTGGCGCAGAAATAAAGGCAGATGCAACGGTTCAATGTATTGGCAGTTCAATGATTGCTGGGGAGTATGTTCATGGTCAAGTTTTGATTATTACGGCAATTATAAGGCTCTTCAGTACAAGGCAAAGCATTTTAATGCACCTTTATCCGTATCGGTTGAAGATACAGAGGAATATATAAATATCTTCGCACTCAATGACCTGAACAGTGAGCAGAAACTTACTGTTGAATATGAAATCTTTGATTTTGTTTCAGGCACATTGGAGAAGGAATCAAAAGAAATCAATCTGGACAAGGTATCCAATGCACAGGTTTTCTCACTCAATGTTAAAAATATAAAATCAAAATATGATTACAAGCAAACAGCAATTGCCTCCAGACTTTATCAGGACGGAAAACTGCTTATGCAGAAAGTCACACTGTTCGATAAAGAAAAAAATCTGAACCTGCCAAAGGCTAAACTGAAAACAAAAATCACTATGTTTGATAATCATATCGAAATCCGTGTTCATTCTGATAAATATGCAAGATTTGTTAAGATTGAAAGTTCAAAATCAGTTCTGCCGATGAATGATAATTTCTTTGATTTGCTTCCGGGAGAGACTAAAACAATCATTATGAAAAAAGATAAAAACATGACCATCGAAGACCTTGCACAAAGTATTTCTGTTTACAGTCTTTGCAATATCAAACCTGACAATAATAAACTAAAGACCCTTTTGAAACAGGTAAAAGTGTTCTGTTCTCCAATTAATATCGGCAATGCGATTCATCACGGCAAATTGTCCAAAGATGTTCAGCTCTAACCATGACTAATGTGACAATATTGTAATAGAATAAAAATTACGGTTGTGATAAAATATATTCAGGTGATTATAATGAATATTTTTCTTTTGGAAGATGATGACGCAATCGGTATGGGGCTGACCTATTCACTTGAAAATGAAGGATATAATGTCACCCTTGCCAAAACCGTCAAAAATGCTTTTGAAATTATTGATAAAACAGAATTTTCACTTTATATTCTCGATTTGACTTTGCCTGACGGCAGTGGATATGATGTCTGCAAAAAGATAAAAATGCAAGGCGATTTGCCTGTGATTTTTCTTACTGCATTTGATGACGAGGTTAATGTCGTTATGGGATTTGACCTTGGTGCAGACGATTATATTTCAAAACCATTCAGGCTTAAAGAATTGACTGCGAGGATAAAAAGTGTATTAAGGCGTTATAATAAAGATTCTGCCGACGGCATTATTAAAATCAAGAATCTGGCTATCAATACCAATGAAGCCAAAGTATATAAGAATAATGCAGAAATTATTTTGACAGCAATGGAGTACAGGCTGCTTTTGATTTTGCTGAATAACCGCGGCAAAGTTTTATCAAGGAATCAGTTGCTTGAAAATATCTGGGATATTGACGGTGCGTTTGTTGAAGATAACACTCTTACCGTTTATATCAAAAGATTAAGAGACAAAATTGAAGATTGTCCGACGAATCCTGAATTTATTAAAACAGTGCGCGGACTTGGGTATGTGATTGAAAATGATTAACGACGGATTAAAAAAAATTATAGTTATCGGCATAGGACTTACAACTTTGTTGTCAGTCCTATGTGTGTTTATTGAGCCTTGGTGTGCACTGATTTGTTTGATTCTGGGAATCACATTGACATTGGTGTTCTTTTATTATACCAAAAAAAGATACGACAGTATTGCGCACCTCAATGATTACCTTTCATTAATTCTTTCAGGTGTTTATGACCTTGATATTTCAGATAATTCTGAGGGCGAATTGTCAATGCTGAAGAATAATCTTTTCAAAGTAATGACTTTGCTGGATTCTCAAAATAATATGCTGAAGAAGGATAAAATTTATCTTTCCGATTCACTTGCAGATATTTCGCATCAACTCAAAACGCCGCTGACTTCGATGATGGTGATGACAGAACTGATTAAAGATGAAGAAGATAATGAAAAGAGAACACAGTTCCTGTCTGTTATTGAAAGTCAGCTGGATAAAATGAAGTGGCTGATTTTGACGCTGCTGAAATTATCAAAACTGGATGCAGGTACTGCCGACTTTAAAAAAGATAATGTTTCAATTAAAAACATTATTGATAAAAGTATAAAACAATTCCTTATTACGATTGATATAAAAGGAATTGATATTATTAATAATATTGAAGATTTTACATTCACAGGTGATGAAAACTGGACTGTTGAGGCAGTGGAGAATATTATTAAAAACTGCATTGAACATTTGAATAAAAACGGCAGAATTGAAATTTCAACATACTGCACCAATATTTATAACAGTCTGGTTATTAAAGATAACGGAACAGGAATATCACAAGAGGATTTGCCGCATATTTTTGAGAGATTTTATCATGGCGAAAATTCATCAAGTGACAGTGTCGGAATCGGTCTTGCACTGGCAAAAACAATATTTGAAAAAGAGAATGCCCAGATTAGTGTTACCAGCACAGCAGGTGAGGGCAGTGCGTTTGAAATAAGATTTTATAAAGCAATTGTTTGATTGAAAAGGCATGAGTGACGAAATTGTAATTTTTTTGTCACGCAGGTGTAAGTATCATTTGATAATATGAGAGCAACGAAAGGAGATAAATTATATGAAAATACTTGACATTAAGAATTTATCAAAAGTTTACGGTAAGGGCGATACAATGGTAAAAGCCCTTGACAATGTATCATTCAGCGTTGAGCAGGGTGAGTTCGTTGCAATCATAGGACCATCGGGTTCAGGTAAGTCAACACTCCTGCACATTCTCGGCGGTGTTGATACACCGACAAGCGGAAAGGTTGTTATTAACAATACGGATATTTCAGCTCTGGATGAAACCGCACTTGCCATTTTCAGACGCAGACAAATCGGACTTGTTTATCAGTTCTATAACTTAATTCCGATTCTGACAGTAGAAGAAAATCTTACTCTTCCGCTTTTGCTTGACGGCAGAAAGCCGGAGAAAAAGCAGATTGATGCTTTGGTTGAAAAACTCGGACTCAAACACAGAATGACACATCTGCCAAATCAATTGTCCGGCGGACAGCAGCAGAGAGTATCTATCGGCAGAGCCTTGATTAACAATCCTGCACTTATGCTTGCCGATGAACCGACAGGTAATCTTGACAGTGAAAACAGTAAAGAGATTATTGCTTTGTTAAGACATTTTAATAAAGAATATAACCAAACTGTTATTATTATCACGCATGATGAAAAAATTGCACTGTCTGCTGACAGAATTATCTCTATCGAAGATGGTAAAATCAAAAGAGATGAGGTGAGGATGGGTTGAATATTGTAAACAAATTAACCCTTCGTCATCTGAAAGAAAATAAGGGCAGAACCGTAATCACAACACTTGGTATTTGTGTATCGGTTGCGATGATTACTGCGGTATTTGTTGCAGTTGCATCCATGATGAACCTGTTTGGTGAAGTTGAACTGATGGGCGCAGGATATAAACACGCAATTTTTCAGGTTGATGAGAGCCAGTACCAGCAACTGAAAAAGGATGACAGGTTTTCAAGAATAGGTCTAACGACTTGTCCGGACTATTCTTCTTATCAGCTTGAGAACAGAAAGAGTGACAGATTGGGGACCGGTGATTTTTACGCAGGTGATTCTTCCAATCTTGAACAGATGATGACAAGCGAATATGAAGGTATTTTGCCAAAAAACAAAAATGAAATTGCTGTGGAAAAAGAGTTTATCGAAAAGAATGAACTTGACTGGAAAATCGGTGACACAGTAACCATTCCGATGGGTGAACGAACTTTACTTGATGAAAACGGTACCGAATCAATAGTCGGCGGCGGATATTTTGGCGGTGAGCAGTTTGCTGTTAAGGATATTGGCGAATTCAAAATTACTGCTATTCTGAATACAAATCCTGCAACCGCCGGAAGATACAGTATTGTAAGAGGCCTTGCAGCCGATGAAATTGACTTTTCAAACGGCAATTTGCTTACTGCTTATGTTGAACTTAAAGAAGTGAATTACAAATCACTTGACCTTTTGCGTGATATTGTAAAAGAATATGATATTCAAGAATATGATTTGAATACTTCTTATCTTGAAACCAAATTTGCTATTGATGAAAACAGTTCACTTGCAACTACGATTTTGCCGTTGGCTGCAATTGTGCTCGTGATTATTATCATTGCATCGGTAGTACTTATCTATAACTCATTCGGCATGTCTCTTTCAGAACGTATAAGATATTTGGGTATGCTGGCGTCAGTCGGTGCAACAAAAAAGCAGAAAAAAGCATCTGTATACTATGAAGGTTTAATTCTGGGTGCAATCGGCATTCCTGTTGGTATTTTGGCAGGTATTGCCGGTATCGGTATAACGCTCAAGGCGGTAGGCAAAAAGATTATCTCAACAGGTATGATTATGGGTGTATCCGATTCAAATATGAATATGGATGTAGTTGTACCTCTCTGGGCGGTTGTCGGAGTAATTATTTTCAGTATCATTACAATTGTGATTTCATCCTTTGTTCCTTCACGCAAGGCATCACGTGTTACACCGATTGATGCTATCCGCCAGAGAGATGAAATTAAAGTAAAATCAAAGAAACTGAAATCACCGAAAATTGTACGATTGATTTTTGGTTATGAAGGTGAACTTGCACATAAGAATCTTAAACGTAACGGAAGAAAATCAAGGGTAATAACCGCATCTATTGCTCTTTCTGTTATCCTTTTCCTGAGCTGCAATTATTTCTGTTCTTGTTTTGTAACTGCAACGAATATTGAAGCAGATGTGCCGTATCAGATTCAGACAATGGTCAATTATGACGATAAAGATGAATTTATGAAAGAACTTGATGATATGTCAGGTGTTGATAATTATTATTGTGTCAATAATGCATATACTGAACTGAGCAAAGATGACAGTGACCCTGAAATTAAGAAGTTTGTTGATGAAAGTCATCTTACAACGGGATACAAAAACTTATTTAATAACAAAATGTTTATGTATCTCAATTATGTTGACGACGAGGATTTTAATAAACTCTGTGAAGAGAATAACATTGATTATAAAGAATTTTATGGTGACAGGAACAAGGCTCTCCTTCTGAATAATGTGAATCATAAAGCGGGCGGTGCCGCCGTATTCAATGACAGTATACTCGGTCTGGATATGAAATTGTATGAGTTCCCGTTTGAAATTGCTGGATTTGTTGATTATGATGCTGATTCTTATGTGTGCAATCTCAATGCATCAAAGGCAAGCGTTTCACTTTTTGTTCCGATTTCTGTTTATTATGAAAATGCAAAAGAACTTTACGGTGATTCGAATTTCTCTTATATGATTGGTGTTGAAACAAGCCAGCATAAGACTGTTACCGAAAATATTCAGTCCGTTTTTGATGAAAAAGATTTTGATTCAACATACTGCGCGGATTTCGTTGAAACAATGCAGGTTATGAATACACTTGTGTTTGTGCTTCAGGTATTCATATATGGATTTATTGCACTTATCTCCATGATAACGATTGCAAATATAATCAATACCATCTCAACAGGTATTGCAATGCGCCGCAAAGAATTTGCTATGCTCAAATCGGTTGGTACAACACCAAAAGGTTTCCGCAAAATGGTTGCACTTGAAAGTGCTTTTTACGGTATAAAGGCTCTGGTGGTTTCTTTACCTCTGAGTGTCCTTATCAGTTTTGGAATGAATAAGGCCATGGGACTCGACTTGCTTCCGTTTGAAATTAACTGGCTGCTTTATCTTGCAGTAATTGCGGTAGTCTTTGTTGTTGTCGGATTAACAATGTTATATTCTGTCAATAAACTCAAAGATGATTCAATAGTAGAAACACTTAAAGAAGAAATTAATTAGTTTAAATTATTCGATTTGCTACAATAAAAGACCTGTCGGCTGATCGGCAGGTCTTAAATAAAGGGAATAGTATGAGACATGTTTTATCCATCATTATTTGTCTTATTATTCTGATTGGAACTATTATTCTATTTGCAGTGGATACAGAAGATTTGGTTATGGGATATACGCAGATTGTGCAGGTTCTCGGCAAGTCACAGTTAACGTCAAATGAGCATTTAATTGGCAGCAGGTATGAAAGAAAGGATGATTATGCAGGCGGTTATATGTGCCTTGCGGATTCTGTTACAGGAAGAGATATACCATACGGCGGCTGTTCCACTAAGAACAGGAAATTAATGTTAACAGGTAAAATAAACAGACAGCATGGAAATGTTAACATTCATATCCGATATGGAAGTGAGTGCGAAGATATTCAATTTGACGGTAAAGGTTATATTGAAAAGGAACTCTCATTCTGCGGCGGCGGTAATTATATAGTGATTGAATACGAGAATTTTGTCGGCGAAGTTGATATAAAGACGGAGTATATAAAATAAGTTATTTATCACATAATGATTGTTTTTGTGCAAGGTTTGTGCTATTGTGATGATAAGAGAATATTGACCATAAAACACAAAGAGGTGCACAAATGCAAAATGAAATTTTAACGAAGCAGCCATTGCTCGACAGTGAGGGGAATGTTGCTAACCCCGGATGGTGCAGGCATAATCTTTATGACTACAATATTGAAAACTGTTCCGTGAATATTATGCGTCTGAAGGAATGGGATTTTTATCAGATTTGCAACGGCGAAATGATGGTCCAGATTAATCTGTTCAATATTTCGCTTGCTACATGTGCGACCTTTGGGTTTGTGGATTTAAGAACCGGCAGAAAATTTGATACAATGAGTGTTGAACTCTTTACTCCGCATAAAAACAGAATGAACAAAAACGGCGACTGTGAAAATTATTGTTCATACAAACACGGCGGCGTTAAAATCGAATTGGATGTGAAAAAGGAATATCACCATCTTTTGTTTGAAGGGAAATGCAAGGGTAAGCGGATTTTTGCTGAATTTTTCTGTGGCCGACTCCCTCACCATGAAAGCATTACCATTGCAATTCCGTTTGACAGGAAGGGGCATTTCTTTTACACGAACAAAATAAATTGCCTTGATACATACGGTTCTGTTTTGTATGGGGATGAGAAATTCATATTCTCAAAGCACAATACTTTTGCTGTTCTTGACTGGGGCAGGGGAATATGGCCGCACAAAAATATGTGGTATTGGGCAAACGGCAGCACTTTTATTGATGATAAAGTATTCGGATTTGAACTGACATGGGGTTTCGGCAATACATCAAATGCAACAGAAACTGCTTTGTTCTATGATGGAGTTTGCCATAAGATTGGTGAAGTTTATCTTGAAAATGATCCTGAAGTCAATAACTCATGGATGCAGGATTGGCATTTCATCAGTAAGGATGGCAGACTTGATTTAACGATGACGCCTTTTTATGATAATTATTCAAATCTTATGCCGTTTAATCTTTTTGGTATGAAAACGCATCAGGTACACGGTCTGTGGAATGGTAAAGTTATTCTTGATGATGGCTGTGAAATCGAGATAAAAGATATGTATGCTTTTTGTGAAAAAGTGCATAACAAATGGTAACCACCTCAATATTTTGATAAGACAAATATATGAATAAAGACTTACGGACAATCATATGCCGTAAGTCTTTTTTTTCTATCATTTAAACTGTATACTAAAAAATATATAAAATTGTGCATTGTATTGAATACAGATGAGTGGTAATATTTAGAAAAACAAGGAGATATGATATATGGAAGCACAGAATACGAAAAAATCAGTGAATGTAAAATCACTTTGTTTTACTGCTCTTATGGCAGCGCTTATATTTGTTTTTACTTACACATTTAAAATCCCGCTCGGCACAGGTTATACGCATTTAGGAGATGCTGTAATCTTTCTTTCCATTGCTTTGCTGGGTTCAAAAAAATCAAGTCTTGCAGCAGGAATAGGTGCTGCACTCGGTGATTTGGTGGGTGGATATGCACAATGGATTGCACCGACTTTTTTTATTAAACTTATTATGGTTTTGATATGCGGCGTTTTTGCAGAAAAGGTGATTAAGAAAAAACTTCCCGGTTATATTATAGGTGCAGTTCTCGGCGGTTTATTCCAGATTGGTGCATATACAGTCGTAAAAGTTATTCTGTTTGATAAGGCCTATGCATTCACAACTTTGCCTGAACTTATTATCCAGACTGTTGTGGGTATCGTTGCTGCACTGGTTTTTATTGCAATCTTTAACAATACAAAAGTAACTGAAAAATTAAGAAAGATGGTGGACTGATATGAAAAAGATTGATGCGCATTCACATATAGGTGATTTCGGCGGTTGGGCAGGCGTTGCCTTTACAAAAGATAAACTTATTGAACAGATGAAAGAATACGATATTGAAAAGACTTTTTTAACAGGTGCTTCTTTTAATGGGAATGATGCTGTTGTTGATGCTTTTCAGTCTTATCCTGATAAAATTGTGCCGTTTGTATGGGTTAATCCGGCACTTGATGACGTTGATAAAAAACTTGATAAATATATTAATCAAGAAAATTTTGCAGGGATAAAAATGCAGCCACTTTTTGATTCGTTTGTTGCAGATGACCCGGTGGTTTATCCTGTTATGGATTTTGCAAGAGAATATGATGTGCCTGTATTTATTCATTGCGGTCATCCTCCGTATTCTTTACCGTGGAGTATCGCACTCCTTGCAGAAAAGTATCCAGATGTAAATGTGACAATGATACATATGGGACACGGTCATGGCGTGTATATTGATGCTTCCATCAAAATGGCAAAAAGATATGATAATCTTTATCTTGAGATGAGCGGTATGCCTATGGGCAGCAAAATTAAAGAGGCATATGAAACAGTCGGCAATGACAGAATTATGTTTGGTATAGATTCTCCGTTTCATCATCCAACAGTAGAGATTCAGAAGGTGCTGACCTGCGGTGTCGATGAAAAAGCACAGGAAGATATATTCTATAATAATGCAAAAAAGTTATTGAAATTATAAATAAAAAGCCTTACAAACCATAAAGATTTGTAAGGCTTTTATACTGCTCAATCTTAAATAAATACTGTTACGACATAAGCGAGATAGCCGATAAGCATAACAACACCCTGCCATCTGTTGAATTTTTTTGTAATGATAGTAGGGAATACTGCAATTGCAATTGCTGCCAAGCATACAATCATATCAATTGTAACCGATGATACGGATACAGCAAGTGCGCCTGTACCTTTTCCCATTGAAACGAATGAACAAATCGGGAGTATAAGAGTAAGGTCAATAATATTTGCACCGAGGATGTTGCCGACTGAAAGTGCACCAACTTTTTTTCTGAGTGCAGTAATCGTTGTTACAAGTTCAGGTAAAGATGTGCCGATAGCGATTGCAATAACACTGATGACTCTTTGAGGAATACCGAGTGATTTTGCGATTTCTGTACCATAATCAACCAGTAAATCGGCACCAATTACAATTCCTGCTGCACCAAGAACGAAGAAAATAATGTTCTTTGCCCAGTCTTTTTTTGTAGCGGTTTCCTTTGTCGGTACAATATCATCTTCCTGCTGAAGTCCGATATTATCAGGAGAAGGCTCTAAATGAGTCTGTTCTTTCTTCATGGAAATGAAGTTTTCAACGAAGAATGCGATGAAAATGATGACGAGTACAATAAGACCGATTGTTGAAAGTGTATAGTATTCGTTTGTTTCACCTTCAAAGGTCATCTGGTTTTTTGCTGTGAAAATACAGCCAAGAACCAGTGCTGCTGATGCACCGAACATCATAAGTGCTTTGGGTGTGAATTCTTTGCGTTTAATTGCAAATGGCATACAAACAATAAATATACCCATAATCATTGCCGTATTGGCTGTTACAGAACCGATTGCGTTGCCTGCTGCCATTTCAACATTACCCTTTGCCGTTGCCTGTATACTGACAATCATTTCCGGCAGAGTTGTTGCAATAGAAACAATTGTTGCACCGATAACAAATTTAGGTACACCAAGTACTTCTGCAATCCAGCTTGCACTGTCGACGAACCAATCACCGCCCTTGATGATGAGGATTAATCCCACAACAAAAAGGACATACATTAATACTGTTTCCATATTTAACCACCTTTTTATTTATCTCTGTAATGATAACTTATAATTGTATATATTGTCAATATAAAATCCATATTGTGTTAATATTATTTTTATGTTAAAATACATAATAATAGAAGTATATGTTATTTGGAGTGGACTGTTTTGAGAGAGAAGAAAAAAGATTTATTTGTATTAATTCCTGTAATTTGTGCGGTAGTTGTTTTAATATCATTTGCAATAAGCGGACATATAACCAAAAATAGTGATGAAAAATCTCCGACTGCGCAGACCGCTGTTTCGGCAGTTAATGAGGACGACAGTACGACTAAAGATGAAGAAAATGCAAAAGTCACTCTTGTTGCTGTTGGTGATAATCTGATTCATAATACTCTGATTGCAGCCGGTGAACAGGACGACGGCTTGCTTGATTATACTTCGCTTTATGCGAACATTAAACCTGAAATAGAAAAGGCAGATATTGCAGTCATTGATCAGGAGACCATTCTCGGCGGAAGTGATTTTGAATATACAGGTTATCCGATGTTCAATTCTCCGTGGGAAATCGGTGATGCTGCAATTGCAGCAGGTTTTGATATTTTCAATTGTGCCACGAATCACACTATGGATATGGGATGGGCAGGAATTGAGAAAGAGATAGAGTATTTTTCAAACCAAAAGAATGTTGTTCAGCTTGGTGTAAATGCAAGTGAAGAGGATTATAATAAAATAACTTATTATGAAAAGAATGGTATCATCTTTTCTTTACTGAATTACACTTATGGTACAAATGATATTCCGCTTCCTCAGGACAAGCCATGGTGTGTTAATCTGATGGATAAAGATAAGATTACAAAAGATATTACCGAGGCAAGAGCAAATTCAGACGTTGTGATTGTGTTCCCTCATTGGGGAACGGAATACAGTTTTGAAGTGTCCGATTATCAGGAGCAATATACAAAACTGTTTTCTGACCTTGGTGTTGATATTGTTATCGGCTGCCATCCGCATGTTATTGAGCCGGTTAAGTGGGTTACGAATGAAAGCAGCGGGAAGAAGATGCTTGTGTACTATTCACTCGGCAATTTTATTTCGCATCAGATTGACCCTGAAAATCTTATCGGCGGTATGGCTCAGGTGACAATCGAAAAGCATGGCAAAGAGATTGAAATTTCTTCGGCTAAGTTTCTTCCGATAGTAACACATTACAGAAAAGGAGACAGCGGCAAGTTTGAATTTAATGTTTATAAATTAGGTGACTATACCGATGAACTTGCTTCAACACAGGCACAGGATGGCTGTACAGTTGAATATTACACAAATCTTATAAACGAAGTTATTGATGAAGAATTTATTGTTATGAAATAGATTGTTGTCATATTGCACAAAAAGCAGCGCTTTAATGATTGCTATCATTATATAATCGACAAAGTTATATAAAATTGTTGACAATCTGAAACAACAACAGTATAATGACATTGTAGAAAGAACGAGGGCGTTCCGCATTGGTGGAATGCCCCCTTTTTTATTTAAAACCAAATTTAGAGAGGAGTATTTACTATGAGTAAGTACACAAAGGAAGACATCCTTAAAAGCGCAGACGAAAACAGCGTTGAATTTATCCGACTTCAGTTTACGGATGTATTCGGTATTATGAAAAATGTTGCAATTACAAGATCTCAACTTGAAAAAGCACTTGATAACGAGTGTATGTTTGATGGTTCTTCAATCGATGGCTTTGTCCGTATAGATGAGTCTGATATGTATCTTCATCCGGATTATGATTCATGGACCATTCTTCCATGGAGAAAGCATCAGAATGCACAGACAGCACGTCTTATCTGTTCTGTATATTCATCGGATAATGAAACTCCGTTCCTTGGTGACCCAAGAAATGTTTTGCAGAAAGTGATTGACGAAGCAGCAGAAATGGGCTATACCTTCAATGTAGGTCCTGAATGTGAATTCTTCCTCTTTAAACTTGATGAAGACGGCAAGCCAACCACCACAACAGGTGACGAAGGTGGTTATTTTGATCTTAATGCCGACCTTGGTGAAAACTGCCGTCGTGATATTTGTCTTGCTCTTGAAGAAATGGGCTATACAATTGAAGCATCTCATCACGAAGTTGCAGCAGGACAGCACGAAATTGACTTTAAATTTGATGAAGTTATGACAACTGCTGACCGTGTAATGACATTCAAATATGTTGTAAAAACATATGCAAGAAAACATGGTTTCCACGCAACATTTATGCCTAAGCCTGTTTATGGTATTAATGGTTCAGGTATGCACACCAATATGTCACTTATGACAAAAGATGAAAACGGTAAAGTGGTTAATGCTTTCTATGATCCTGAAAGTCCGGACGGACTCAGCAAAATCGCTCATAGCTTTATCGCAGGTGTTCTTGCACATGTTAAAGGTATTACAGCTTATGCTAATCCTACAGTAAATTCTTACAAAAGACTTGTTCCCGGTTATGAAGCACCGACATATATTCTTTGGTCCGCATCCAACCGTTCTGTACTTGTTCGTATCCCTGCTTCAAGAGGAATGGGTACTCGTGTGGAACTTCGTTCACCGGACCCTGCTTGTAACCCTTATCTTGAGATGGCACTTTGCCTTGCAGCAGGTCTTGACGGTATCAAAAAGAATATGACACCGCCTGAGGCTGCTGATTATAATGTATTTGACCTTTCGGATGAAGAACTCAATGCTAAAGGTATTGAATGTCTTCCGGATTCACTTGACGCGGCTGTAAAAGCATCTGAGGCAGATCCGTTTATTAAAGAAACAGTCGGCAATCATATCTTCAAGGCATATACCGAAGGTAAAAAGGCTGAATGGGACAGATACAGAACAAAGATTTCTCAGTGGGAGATTGATGAGTATATCACAAGATATTAATAACTATATCTTTTTAGTTGTATGCCATTAAAACGATTATATATCGTTTGGATTATTTAAGCACAATGAGGTGCTCGTACTTTGTGTACGGGTGCCTCTTTTTGTTTTTATTTGATTCTGTTATACAAAGGAGGAGTATAATATTATGACAATGGAATCATTATTTGAAAGTTTAAGTTCCGAAATATTTGGTGTTTGGTTCTTAATCGGTGCAGCATTGGTGTTCTTTATGCAGTGCGGTTTTGCAATGGTGGAAAGCGGATTTACCAGAGCAAAGAATGCAGGTAACATCATTATGAAAAATCTTATGGATTTTTGTATCGGTGCTGTAATGTTTATTCTTTTAGGATTTGGGCTGATGATGGGTGAAGAGTGCTTGGGCGGACTTGTCGGTATGCCTACACTCGGTGTATTTACGGATTATGCAAACTTTGATTGGTCTAATTTTGTGTTCAATCTTGTGTTCTGTGCAACTGCTGCAACAATCGTATCAGGTGCTATGGCAGAGCGAACCAAATTTGTATCATACTGCGTGTATTCCGCTGTTATCTCAGCAGTTGTTTATCCGATAGAGGCAGGTTGGATTTGGAATCCGAACGGATGGCTTGTAACACGCGGCTTCCATGATTTTGCAGGATCAACTGCAATTCATATGGTCGGCGGTATAGCCGCATTTATCGGTGCAGCAATGCTCGGCCCTCGTATCGGCAAATATAAGATTGATAAAAAAACAGGCAAGAAAAAAGCAAAAGCAATTCCGGGTCACAACCTTACAATCGGTGCCCTCGGTGTATTCATTCTTTGGTTCGGCTGGTATGGATTTAATGGTGCGGCAGCAACATCAGTTGATTCGCTAGCTTCCATTTTCGTTACAACAACACTTGCACCTTCCATTGCTACTGTTGTTGCTATGATTTTCACTTGGATTAAAGATGGTAAACCGGATGTATCCATGTCACTCAATGCATCACTTGCGGGGCTTGTTGCCATAACAGCTCCCTGCGACTGTGTTGATGCCCTTGGTTCCATTCTTATCGGTGCGGTTTCAGGTATTCTGGTTGTAGTTGCTGTTGAAGTTATTGATAAAAAACTGCATATTGATGATCCTGTAGGTGCGGTTGCAGTGCATATGGTCAATGGTATATGGGGAACAATAGCAGTTGGCTTGTTCTCAACAGGGGCTGATGGTGTCGGCGTCGGTTTGTTCTACGGCGGCGGATTTAAACAATTGGGCATACAGCTTCTTGGTTTCGTCAGTGTTGCGGCGTGGACCGTTGTTACAATGACAATTGTATTTTTCGTTATCAAGAAAACAATCGGACTCAGAGTATCTGCTGAAGATGAGATTGCAGGTCTTGATTCAACAGAACATAATCTCCCATCTGCATATGCGGATTTTATGCCCGTTGCAGGAGGTGCTGTTTTGGCGGCTGCTCCGTCAGCAGTTGTATCTGCTCCTGTTGAAAAAGCAGTTCCGGTTGAAACATATACAACAAATACAGATGCTAAACTGACAAAAGTTGTTATGATATTCAATCCTGCTAAGTTTGAAGAGATTAAGGAATCTATGAACGCTATCGGCGTAACAGGAATGACGGTTACAAATGTAATGGGCTGCGGAACACAGAAAGGTCATATAAGAAAGTATCGTGGTGTTGAGATTGAAGAAATGAATCTTAACCCGAAGATGAAACTCGAAATGGTTGTATCTGCTGTCCCTGTTGCAACCATAGTTGATACAGCGCGCAAAGTGTTGTATACAGGCAATATCGGTGATGGAAAAATCTTTATCTATGATGTTGATGATGTTGTTAAAGTTCGCACAGGTGAGCATGGTTATGATGCTCTGCAGGGTGTGGATGATGAATAAATAATGATATTGAATGCCGAAGGGGAGACTGTACCTTCGGCATTTATGTATATTATAAATATACATAAGAATTCATAAATAATTGTATAAATATACTAGAAATATGTAGAATGTTGTTAAATTATACATAAAACCTTGCTTTTTTCTCTTTATTTTCTATATTCAGACTGATTGACGAATCATATAATTTAGGTGTAAAATTTAATTGTTAATTGAACTAAGGAGAGATGACAATGTTAAAAGAAGGCGAAATCAGAATTCCTTCCGGCTGTGCTATTGCTGCAATAATAGACAGAAAAGGCAATCGTATAAACGGCTCTGAAATTATCAAATCAATTGCCCTTATGCATGACCGTTCAAACGGACTTGGCGGTGGATTTGCAGCCTATGGCATATATCCTGAGCATAAGGATGAATATGCTATTCATGTCTTTTTTGACACAAGCAATGCAAGAAAACAGTGTGAAGATTTTTTGTTCAGACATTTTAATATTGATGTTGCAGAAAGAATACCGACAAAGCAGGTGCCTTCCATAGAAAAAGGACCTGACATCTGGCGTTATTTTGGTAAAGCGAACAGAGTACGAATGAAGGATGCCCGTCTTGATGAAGAGGAGTATGTTGCACAATGTGTTACACGTGTTAATAATGAATTTGACGGTGCTTATATTTTTTCAAGCGGTAAGAATATGGGTTGCTTCAAAGCGGTTGGTTATCCTGAAGATGTCGGCGAATTTTATATGCTGGATAAGTATGAAGCGTATATATGGACTGCTCACGGAAGATTTCCGACCAACACACCGGGATGGTGGGGTGGTTCTCATCCATTTAACATTCTGGATTGGTCAATCGTTCATAACGGAGAGATTTCGTCATACGATGCGAACAGAAGATATATTGAACAATTCGGTTATATCTGTACAATGCAGACGGATACGGAAGTTATTACATATTTGTTTGACCACTTGCTGCGCCATCATAATCTTCCTATTGAAGTGGCAGCAGATGTTCTGACTGCACCTGAGTGGGATGAAATTGATAAAATGGATAGTGATAAAAAAGAATATTTTACAAACCTTCGTTCCATTTATAACGGTGCTCTTGTTAACGGTCCGTTCTCCGTTATACTCGGCTCAAATAAAGGTCTGTTAGCGATTAACGACAGACTTAAACTGCGTTCATTAACGGCTGCCACAAAGGGCAACAGAGCTTATTTTGCTTCAGAGGAATCAGCAATCAGAATTATTTGTCCTGATCCTGAAAAGGTATGGTCTGTATCAGGAGCGGAACCTGTATTTATTCCTCTTGAAATGGATGATGAGGAGGCTGAGAACTGATGATTAACTTTATTCCGCGCAGATTTACAATTATTCGTGACAGAGAACGCTGCATTGACTGTGGCTGTTGTGTGCGTCAGTGTTCAAATGAATGTCACTATTTTGATGAGGACGGAAAGACTGTTCTTTGTAATTCAAATGATTGTGTTGCCTGCCACAGATGTGTTGACCTCTGTCCCACAGGTGCACTGAGAATTGAAAAATATGTCTGTGACTACCGCGATAATGCAAACTGGACTCCGCAGTACCAGCAGGAGATATGCCGTCAGGCAGAAACAGGCTCAGTTCTGCTATCAGCAATGGGCAATCCAAAGCCTTATCCGATTTACTGGGATAAAATTCTGCTCAATGCATCCCAGGTTACAAATCCTTCCATTGACCCTCTTCGTGAGCCTATGGAAATCCGTGCCATATTAGGACGTAAACCTGAAAAACTTGAGGTTGAAAAAAAGGGTAAATCCATTACCAAAATGCCTCCCCAGGTTATGCTTGAAACACCGATTATGTTTTCAGCAATGAGTTTTGGATCGATTTCAATGAATGCACAGAAATCACTTGCTATGGCTGCTAAGGAGCTTGGTACATTGTTTAATACAGGTGAGGGTGGTCTGCACCCTGAACTTGCCGATTTCGGTGACCACGCTGTTGTGCAGGTTGCATCAGGACGTTTCGGTGTACATAAGGGTTATCTTGAGAATTCAAAGTTTATTGAAATAAAAATCGGTCAGGGTGCTAAGCCGGGTATAGGCGGTCATCTGCCGGGTGAAAAGGTTAATGTTGAGGTATCCAATGCACGTATGATTCCTGAGGGTTCGGATGCAATTTCACCTGCACCGCATCACGATATTTATTCCATTGAGGATTTGCGTCAGCTTATATGGTCACTTAAACAGGCAACAGATGGTAAAAAGCCTGTGTCCGTTAAAATTGCGGCAGTCCATAATGTTGCTGCAATTGCATCCGGATGTGCACGTGCAGGTGCGGATATAGTTGTTATTGACGGATTCAGAGGCGGAACCGGTGCGGCACCTACCCGTATTCGTGATAATGTCGGTATCCCGATTGAACTTGCGCTTGCTGCTGCTGACCAAAGGCTCAGGGACGAAGGTATACGTTCAACTGTATCACTTGTTGCAGCAGGGTCTTTCAGATGCTCATCGGATATTGTAAAGGCAATTGCTCTTGGTGCGGATGCATGCTATATTGCATCTGCTCCGCTTATTGCAATGGGCTGCCATATGTGTCAGACCTGTAATACAGGCAAATGCAACTGGGGTATTGCAACGCAGAGACCTGAGCTTACAAAACGTCTGAATCCTGAGATTGCACATAAAAGAGTTATCAATCTTATCAATGCCTGGAATCACGAAATTAAAGAGATTATGGGCGGTATGGGCATTAACTCTATTGACTCATTACGCGGCAACAGATTGATGCTCAGGGGTATCGGTTTAAGTGAGAAAGAGCTTGAGATACTCGGAATCAAGCACGCAGGTGAATAGGAGGTAGTTTGATATGAAAAAAGTATTTGCCAGAGAAGAACTTTGCATAAACTGCCGACTTTGTGAAGTTTACTGCAAAACGAATCACTCAAAATCAAAGGACATTATTAAAGCACATAAGATTGAAAATCCCGCACCTGTCAGCCGTGTTACGGTTTATGGTGACAAAACAGCATCAGTTGCTGTCAACTGCCGTCACTGTGATGACCCTGCCTGTGTTAAGGCTTGTATCACAGGTGCTATGACAAAAGATAAGAAAACAGGTATCGTATCTGTAAATGAAAATAAATGTATCGGCTGTATGACCTGTCTGGCCGTTTGTCCGATTGGCTGTATCAAAACAGGTGACATTGCTTTTAAGTGCGATTTGTGCGGCGGTGAGGAGCCTGCCTGCGTTAAGAATTGTCCGAACAGAGCATTGCTGTGGCTGGAAGCAGGAGGTGCAAAATAATGAAATATGTTATTATAGGTGCCTCAGCTGCAGGACTTGCAGCAGCAGAGACTGTCAGAAAATATGACTCTCAGGGCACAGTAACCGTGCTGACAGAAGAAGAGTATATGCCGTATTCACGCCCTTCCATCAGTTATTATTTGAAGGGTAAGGTTAAGGAGAGTAATATGGCTCTCAGAAAGCCTGCATTTTATAAGGAAAAGAAAATTGATGTGATAACTTCTTCAAAGGTTACCTCAATTGATACGGATAAAAAGATTGTAAAAGTCGGCAGGAAAAATTATCCCTATGATAAACTTTGCCTTTGCACAGGTTCAAAGCCGTTTGTACCTCCTATGGATAATGTTGAGGGCAAGGAAAATGCACTGACCTTCCTTGATTTGAAAGCAACTAAGGCAGTTAAGACACTTGCAAACGCTAAGACAAGAGCAGTTGTAATTGGTGCAGGTCTTATCGGTATGAAGGCTGCTGAGGGTCTTGTAAAGATATGCAAAAGCGTTGATGTTGTGGAACTTGCTCCGAGAGTTCTTCCCTCCATTCTGGATGCGAAATCAGCAAAGCAGGTTAAAAAGCATTTGGAAAATAACGGTATCAGATTTCATCTTGAAAACACAGTGGTAAATGCTTCATCAAAGGGTAAGAACATTACCACTGTAATGCTGAAGGACGGTAAAAAATTACCTTGTGATTTGCTTATCCTTGCTGTTGGTGTAAGACCGCAGACAGAACTTGCCGAAAAGGCGAAACTTGAGGTGAACAGAGGGATTATTACAGACATTCAGACCATGCAGACCGGTAATTCTGATATTTATGCAGCAGGTGATTGCTGTGTTTCAACGGATATGCTTGATGGCTCAAAGAAGATTATTGCTTTATGGCCTAATGCAGTGCAGCAGGGTAATGTGGCCGGTGCACAGATGGCAGGTGCTGACGTAACCGTCGGCGGTACATATTCGGTAAATGCCATTGACTTTTTTGGCTTGAGAATTTGCACCTGCGGTCTTATCAATGCACAAGGGGAGCAGTACAGCGATAAAATCAAGCAGGACGGAGATGTTTATAAACGTCTTGTGTTTGAGGGTGATAAGCTGGTGGGATATGTGCTTATCAATTCAAGCATTAATGCAGGTATGTATACGAATCTCATTTCAAATAAAATTTCACTTGATACAGTTCAGGGCGATATTATGGATAATCCGTCAATCTTTATGTTTGATAAGGATACAAGAATTACGAAGCTGAGAGGGGGCGTGCAGATATGATTATTGAAGCAGGGCTTACTCGTTATGAGAAAGTGAATGAATATATAAAGAAGTGTCTTGAAAAAAGGAATAAAGTCACCGTAAAAGATGTTAACGGTCAAAGGTATATCGGCTGTGCTTTGGATGCGGGTAAAACGATTGAAGTTTACGGAACAGCAGGTAACGACCTTGCGTGTTATCTCAACGGCGGAAAAGTTATAGTGCACGGCAATTGCCAGGAGGCAGTAGGCAATACTATGAACGGCGGAGAAATTATTGTGTATGGCCATAGCGGTGATGCATTGGGATATGGTATGCGTGACGGTCAGATTTATGTCAGAGATAATGTTGCCTGCCGCGGCGGTATTCATATGAAAGAATTTGAAAATATGAAACCTGTTCTGGTTATCGGTAAGAATGCCGGTTCATTTCTTGGTGAATATATGGCAGGCGGTACAATAGTGCTGTTGGGATTAGGACTGAAACGGGGTGAAAAACTTTTTGCCTCTCACTGTGCATCAGGTATGCACGGCGGCAAAATTTTTGTCCGCGGAAATTTCAGCAAAGATAATTTAAGCAACAATATCAAAGTAACAAATCTTGATGATGATGACCAAAAAGAATTGGAAATGTATGTAAAAAAATATTGTAAATTTTTTGATGCAGACTTTAAAGAAGTTATGGCAAAACCATTTAAAAAGTTGGTTCCTGCTACATCCAGACCATATGCAAATTTATATACACCAAATTAAATTTTTACGGGAGAAATTATGTTTAATAACCTTCATGAAGAATGCGGAGTATTCGGTATTTTTGAAAATAAAACCACTTATGTTGCCGAATCTGTTTATCTTGGATTGTTTGCACTGCAGCACAGGGGACAGGAGAGCTGCGGTATCGCAGTGAATGATGACGGTGTATTCAGACACCACAGAGGTGATGGGTTAGTCCCTGATGTGTTTACTGAGTTGAATATGAAAAATCTCGGCTGCGGAAATATGGCGATAGGCCATGTTCGTTATTCCACCACAGGCGGAAAAAACGCGAACAACATTCAGCCGCTTGTAATCCGCCACATCAAAGGTAATCTTGCCATTGCACACAATGGTAATCTTGTTAATGCGCCTGAACTCAGAAAGCAGTTTGAACTCAAAGGCGGTATATTTCACGGAACGTCGGATACGGAGTCAATCGCATATTCGATTGTGTCACAGCGACTGACAAGCAAGAGTACGGAAGAAGCAATTGAAAAGGTAATGTGTACACTCAAAGGTGCTTATTCCTGTATTGTTATGACTGCAACAAAAATGATAGCTTTTCGTGATCCTGATGGGTTCAGACCGTTGTGTATCGGTCAGACCGATGATGGTGCGTGGATTGTTTCTTCTGAGAGTTGTGCACTGGATTCGGTAGGTGCTAAGTTTATCAGAGATGTAAAACCGGGTGAAATTGTTGTAATCGGTGCAGACGGCATCAAATCAATTGAAACCCATTGCGGAAAAAAAGGCAATATATGTGTGTTTGAATATATCTATTTTGCAAGACCGGATTCTGTTATAGAAGGCTCATCTGTCCAGCATGCGAGGATGAGAGCGGGGGCGTTCCTTGCAAAAGAACATCCTGTGGATGCGGATATTGCTATTGGTGTTCCTGACTCAGGACTTGATGCTGCACTGGGCTATGCCTGTGAGAGCAATATACCTTATGGTATCGGGTTTATAAAAAACAGGTATATCGGCAGAAGTTTTATCCAGCCGTCACAAAACCAGCGTGAAGATGCGGTCAGGATAAAATTGAACGTTGTTAAAGAGAATATCAAGGATAAACGTGTTATTATGATTGATGATTCCATAGTCAGGGGAACGACTTGTGCAAGAATTGTCAGACTGCTGCGTGAGGCAGGCGCAAAAGAAGTTCATATGCGAGTCTCATCTCCGCCGTTCAGATACCCCTGCTTTTTCGGAACGGATGTGGATTCACAGGAAAATCTGATTGCCTGCAAATATGATACGGTTGAAGAGATTGCAAAAGAGATTGGCGTTGACAGTCTTGGATATTTATCAGTTGAATCAACCAATAAACTTGCACAAAATTCTTCCTGCGGTTTTTGCAATGGATGTTTTACGGGATGTTATCCGATTGAAGTACCGAAGGAGCAGCCCAAAGATAAGTTTGAAGAAAAACTGAATCATTTTTCACCTTATTATCAGGTGCTTGACTAAAAGATAATACTTTATTAAAATAAAAGAGATACCGCATGGTCTGTACGGTATCTCTTTATTGTTGTTATATCAGCGTGTTAACAAACTTAACGTATTTTTATCCAAATAAATTTAACTAAAATTTACCAAAAAGTGTACTCAACATTACTTGATATTGCTCAAATTTACCTATATCAAATAAAAAATACACTTTTTTGAACAAAATAAAATCCCCAAACAAACCGAAATTACGGCATATTTGGGGGATTTGTGGCGCAGATGTGGGGATTCGAACCCCAGAAGCCTCGTTAAAGACTTACACGATTTCCAATCGTGCTCCTTCGGCCAGCTCGGACACATCTGCATTTGACGATAGATATTATAACTTAGTTGATAACAAAATGCAAGGGGATAATTATGATTATAAAAAAATATAATATTCTGCCTGATGAGGCAAAATATATTAGAGAGACTGTTTTTATCAAAGAACAGGGATTTAAAGAGGAATTTGATTCTATTGATGATAACTGCATACATCTGGTTATGTTTGATGATGCTCATCCGGTTGCCACATGCAGAGTGTTTTTTGATGAAAACAAGGGCAGTTATATTCTTGGCAGGCTTGCTGTTTTGCCGCAATACAGGGGAAGAAACCTCGGTGCAGATATGGTGCACGATGCACAGGATGTTATTGAAAGTATGGGCGGCTCATCCTTAATGCTGCATGCACAGTGCAGGGCAAAATCTTTTTATGAAAAGCAGGGATATGCACCTTTTGGTGATGTTGATTATGATGAAGATTGTCCGCATATCTGGATGAAAAAAGTTTTTTAGTAAAAAAGTGAAAAATTTTGGTGAAGTTCCATATTTTTCCTTGTTATTTTTTCGATAAATCGTTACAATAGAATTATAGTAATAATAAGGGGTGATAGGAATGGGTGAAAGAATACGCACTTATTCGGGTAAAGAACTGCGTGGCTATCTTGTTGGTATGTTTGGTCAAAACCTGATTTACAACATTATCGCAACAGGTCTTTATTTTTATTTTCAAAACGTAATTTGTCTTCCTGCAATGGCATTGGGATGGATTATGGCTGTTGCAAGAGTATGGGATGCAATCAATGACCCGATGATGGGTACAATCGTTGACAAAACAAGGACAAAATGGGGTAAATGCCGTCCGTATTTGATTGTTTTCCCCGGAATAATCGGTGTTGCTACAATCCTTACTTTTATCAACGGCAATTATGCGCAGGCAAGTACAGGCACACAAAAATTTTTGATAGTTGCATGGGCTGCAGTTTCCTATATTGTTTGGGGTATGTGCTTCACAGTTTGTGATATTCCGCTTTGGGGCATTACCTCGCTTATGACAGAGGATGAAAATGACCGAAGCAAAATTCTTGGTCTGGCACGTATTGCAGCAGGTATAGGCGGTATTGGTGTGCTTGTTGTACAGGTTGCACAGGTTATCGGTGATGCGTTCAAAAATAATGGTATGGAAGCATCAAAGGCATCGCAAATGGGCTTTATTGTCACAGTAATTGTGATGACGGTTATTGCTTCACTTTTGTTTGAGGTGGCAGGTCTTACTACACGTGAGAAGGTTGAGCAGTCTGAAAAACGCTATACTTTCAAAGAAAATTTCCAGATTATGTTCAGAAATAAACCGTTCAGACAAATTCTGATTTCAGGTATTTTAAGAAGTCCTATCCAACTTCTTATGATTGTAGCAATGACACTTGTTACGTATTATTATGCAAACGGTAATATAATGAATATTATTATTACGGATGAAGCCGGTAAATTTGTCGGTTTTGATATTAAGGTGTTAGTAGGCATAGGATGTGTAGCAGCAGGACTTTTTGTCGGTCAGTTTGTTGCTATGGGCATAACACCTGCACTTATCAGAAAGATTGAAAAGAAGACTCTTTATAATTTTTATTCCATCGTCGGTGCAATTCCTTTTGCTTTGATCTATGTGTTCTATAAAATATCAGGCGGCGATTTAACGACAGTTGTATGGTCAATTGTTGTTGGTATTTGTGTATTTTTTGCGGGCGGAGCTCTTGGCGGTATCAATGTTCTTCAGTCTGTTATGATTGCTGACTGTGTTGATTATGAAGAATATACAAACGGTGTAAGAACAGATGGCGTATTTTTCTCAGGTCAATCGTTTATCACAAAACTTTCAGCAGGCATTGCCTCTATTCTTTCATCAGTCGTTTTTGCTGCAGTGGGATACAGCGGTGCAAATGTTGATAAATTGAATAAGGCTATTGAACAAGGTGCAGATTTTGTTACCTATGACGGAGGTTCGGGTGCAGGTAAATATGCTGCTGCAATGTTCTTCCTTATATCCGTTCTTCCGGCAGTAGGTATGCTGCTTTCTGCTTTGCCGACACTCAAGTATGCGCTTACGGATAAAGAGCATAAACGAATTCTTGATGAACTTGTTGCGAAACGAGCTTCAAAGTCAGAATAAAACATTGAATTCATATAAAAAAACCAATCTGAGAATTTTCTCAGATTGGTTTTTGTTTTGTCTCTTCAGCAAAGACTCAACCCCCGGTTCAACCGGGGGAAATAAAAAGCTTTAGTAAAAATAAACTCGCCGAGCTTAATGCAAGGCGAGAGTATTGGCGAAAAAA
>JAETRQ010000025.1 GCA_021770095.1 Eubacteriaceae bacterium
CAAGCAGATAACACAGCAACTGAGGATACGCGGCAGTCACAAACCGATACCTCACAACAGCCGGAACACGATGCAACTCCGCCTCATGCCGCAGATTCAGCGCAGTCGCAGAGTTACAGCCCGCAAAGCCGCAATGACGATGACGGCACCCCCTCTATTCCCGGTCTTGACCTGTTCCAAGTCGGACCCGGCTTCAACGCCGAGGAAGAAGCCTTCTACCGCGAAATGCAGCGGCGCAAGAAGAAAAAGCGTCGCGGACCCAAACTGTAAAACCATTAACACCCAAACAAAATGTCACAACAAGAAGATGATCTCAGGGCATTGGCTAAGATTATGGACCTGCTCCGCGGTCTGAGCATAATCCTTGTGGTTGCTAATATCTATTGGTTCTGCCATGACCTTATCGGTAACTGGCGGTTTGACCCGGAGACGATGAAGGTTCTCCGAAATTTCAATGAAAGCGGACTGTTCAGCTCCCCGTGGAGTTCTAAATGGTGGACGCTCCTGTTCCTCAGCCTCTCATGCTTCGGCACAAAGGGCGTGAAGAACGAGAAAATACAATGGATCCATATCTGGATTTTTCTCTCGGCAGGAGCGGCACTTTTCTTTCTAAACTGGTGGATGCCGGGTATCGGCTGGCACCTGTGCTACATATTCACAACCGTCATAGGCTACATCCTTATGCTTATCGGAGGAGTGTATATGAGCCGAATGTTGAAGAACAACATGATGGACGACCGCTTCAACAACGAGAACGAATCGTTCCAACAGGAAACGGAGCTTCTGGACAACGAGTATTCGGTAAACCTCCCCACAAAGTTCTATTACCGAAAACGGTGGAACAAGGGTTGGGTGAATGTGGTGAACCCGTTTCGTGCCACGATAGTCCTCGGCACTCCCGGCTCCGGCAAGTCGTATGCCGTGGTGAACAGCTTTATCCGCCAGCAGATAGCCAAAGCCTATTCGATGTATGTCTATGACTACAAGTATGCCGACCTCTCCATCATAGCCTACAACCAGATGCTCCGGAACAAGGGAAAGTATATTGAGAAGTACGGTGTCGCTCCTAAATTCTATGTCATAAACTTTGACGATCCGAGGCGCAGCCACAGGTGTAATCCCATACATCCGGCGTTCATGACCGATATATCGGACGCATACGAATCGGCATACACCATACTCTTGAATCTTAACAAAACGTGGGTGCAGAAACAGGGCGATTTCTTCGTCGAATCGCCGATTATCCTCTTGGCGGCGATAATCTGGTATCTCCGGCTATATGAGAACGGCAGATATTGTACCTTCCCCCATGCCATAGAGTTCCTATGTCGCCCTTATGAGGATATTTTTCCTATTCTTACATCATACCCTGAACTGGAGAACTATCTCTCGCCGTTCATGGACGCATGGCTGGGCGGCGCGGCGGAGCAGCTTATGGGGCAGATTGCATCGGCGAAAATCCCGCTTACCCGCATGATTTCGCCTCAGTTGTACTGGGTTATGTCAGACAGCGAGTTTACCCTTGACATCAACAATCCGAAAGCTCCTAAAATACTATGCGTAGGCAACAATCCCGACCGTCAGAACATCTACGGGGCGGCACTCGGACTGTACAATTCCCGCATCGTGAAGCTGATCAACAAGAAGGGTATGATAAAGTCCTCGGTGATAATTGACGAGCTCCCCACGATATACTTCAAGGGGCTGGACAATCTCATAGCCACGGCGCGAAGCAACAAGGTTGCCGTGTGTCTCGGCTTTCAGGATTTCAGCCAGTTGGAGCGTGACTATGGGAAGCCGGAGGCGGCAGTGGTGATGAATACCGTGGGCAATATCTTTTCAGGGCAGGTGGTAGGTTCTACCGCCAAGACGCTCTCTGAGCGTTTCGGAAAGGTTCTCCAGAAGCGGCAGTCTATTTCGATAAACCGGAATGATGTCTCGACTTCGTTCAACACTCAGATGGATTCACTTATACCGGCGAGTAAAATCTCCACTCTCACGCAGGGTATGTTCGTAGGGGCTGTATGCGACAACTTCAACGAGCGCATAGACCAGAAGATTTTTCATGCCGAGATTGTGGTTGACAATGACACCGTGGCGGCTGAGACAAAGGTTTATAAGCCTATCCCCGTAATCCATGAGTTTGTTGACAACGAGGGCAACGACTGTATGGATGCTTGTATCAAAGCCAACTACGACCGCATCAAGGCGGAGGTGAGGATGATTGTCAGTTCTGAAAAACAGCGGATTGCCTCTGACCCGGCGCTGTGCCATCTGCTCAACAACAAGTGAGAAATTCTCCCCCCCATATACAAGGCGACCCCGGCAGCAATGTCGGGGTCGTGTGTTTCATATATGTAGCAAGCGGTTACTTCCCGGATTTTTCGATGTCGCGTTCTATCTTGGCGAGGAACACATCGCGGAGCTTGTCGATGAAGTCTGAATAGCTTTTCTTGGAGCGGTATTTCATATCAGCATAGCAGGTGTGGGCATATGCCTCGCTTATCTCCATTCCGAAGAAAGCGGCGAGTCCTGATATTACTTCGTATATGCTTACGCCTGTGTTGTTGTATGCCGCCTCGTGTATTGCTCTGCCGAGCTGCACTATGTCGGCTTTGCTGAGTTTCCCTTTTATGGCGAGTGATCTCAGTGCCGAGTTGTCTTTCTTGGTCGGAAGCGGCGGATGGGTTATCATCAGGCGTACATGCTCAATCATGCGACCGAGAAAGGAGATTGCGTGGTGGATGAATTTGGAGATTTCAGTGGCGACCGTCTGGAGTAATAATTGCAGTTCCTCCTGAACGTAGGATAGGGAGAAGTGGACATCATGCCAGATTACATCCGGCGCATAACACATCGCTGTTGTGGTTTCCTTAAACTCCGACAGCGAGATGCCCATAAGATCATGCCTCCCCTCCCTGACGTGGGCGAAGAATGATGATTGCAGAAGTATTAAGTGCTTCATATAGTTTGTTTTAATGTTTTATTTAGAATCACAGTGATAAGAACTATAAAACAAACCGGATGGATTATTTGAGGAATGTTAAAATATGGAAGTTGTTGATAATATGCGTATTAGGGTATTTGTTTAACGGTGTGTTAAAAAAGCGATTCAATCGGCAAACGCCTAATCCATTGGCGGATGCCTAAAAAATAGGCAAGATTGTGCAAGATAAAGTATAAAAATAGCGCACGTTTTACGCTATACTAATGGCGGCTCTGGTAATGCCGTGAACGATATAGGCAAACGTACGCTATGCGAGTGCATAGCATAAGTTCGTACCTATAGTGTCGTTCAATGTCAATTTACCAGATTTCCATCAGAACTATAGAGAATCTTATGTTATGTATTAGATTGTAATGACCGACTCTACGGTCATTTGTATTTACATTTTCAATGCAAAATTACGAATTTTTCACGGATTGACCAATTCGCTTATTTGAAATTTATGTCAATACCGTATTTCTTAATCTTGTTCTGGAGGGTATTACGGTTGATTTTCAGCAAGTCCGCTGCTTCCTTGCGCCGACCTCCCGTTTGTGTCAAGGCAGCGATGATGCGGTCCCTCTCGTCACCGTCATCCCTTAGAGCGAACCGTGGAGGAGGTCCGTTTCCGGGATTGTCAAAGTCCAGATCCTTTGCTGTTATCACATCTTGGGTTGCCTCGATTGCCGCTATCCTCACGGCATTTTTCAGCTCCCTTATATTGCCCGGCCAATCATAGACAAGCAGTTTCTTTTTCGACGGATTATCAAACCCGGTTATCTCCAGCTTGAGCTCCTCTGAATACAGGTCTAAGAAAAACTCTGCCAAAGGGATGATGTCGTCACGGGTGTCCCTTAACGGCGGTAGCGTGATAACGTATTGTGACAGTTTGTAATGAAGAAACGAACCGAACTTGACTATCTCTGAATTGGTATGCAGTTTCTTGTCTGCGATACTGATGAATCGGATGTCATATTTCTCGGTCTTCAATATCTCTGATATGATATTCAGTATATCGGGACTAATGAAATGGAAATGGTCGATGATGAGGGTGCCTCCGATTGATTTCCTCAACATCAGTTTCAGGTCCTCATAAATACTCGCAGCATCGAAATACTGGTGCTGAAGGACGAGGGCATCTATGATGGCGCAGGGTTTGTATTTTCGGTCGCTCTGACGGTAGATTTCCTCCGCGAGCGGCTCCTTGCCGACTCCGTTTTCTCCGACTATAAGGATGTTGAGATTTGTACGTGCTATCTTCCTTACCTTTTCCAATATCAGACGGTATTCCTCGCTTTGACGGGGAAATATCGGATTCTCCGGAGTAGTCAATGTGTTTTCGGCCGCGTACTTTTGAACTGTCTCAACCAGCGTTTTGTCGAGTGCCTTATATTGGATGATGTCGATTGCCCTGTGTCCGCGTAAAATCTCGTGTATCTGTGTAGCGTTATAACCGTCAATGATTCCTATTGCAGGATGATTTATGCCGTGCAGTTTCAACCAATCAATGAAATCCGTCGCGGTACCGTCGTTAAGGCGCATTGCCGTGACGATGACCGCGCCGGGTGGTAACTTCGCCGCCTCCGTTTTCCCGCTCTCGAAGCTCTCCACACAAACTGGGTCATATCCCGCCTTCATAAGAAGATTGGACATGACCCTGCTATCGGATACGGAGGCATCTACAATCAAAATCTTGTTCATTGCTTTGATTCTTTAGTCTTTTAAACATTATATAATAATATCTTTTAACAACAGCTCCCGACATCTCGCCGGGAGCTGTTGGAAATGCTATTAAATCTTTTCTACACACCAAATCAATATTGGATGTTTATTCCGCCATTGTTAAATTTAAACCTTTTCAAAAACATATCTACAACTTATATCCAAAGGAGATGAATATACTATGGCTTAATTCTCTTCGAGGAACATAGAATTTTATATTATTTCCCAATATTACATTTCGCCTGCAGGAATAATAATCAAAGTTGGAAATACCATAACCAACACCTAAAATGAATCGGTCAAAGGAAAAGTTAATATTAAATCTACTATTCCAATAAAACCAATTTAAACCATTATTCTTAAATTCCCTATATGCAATAGTTGTCCCCATATTCCCATTAAATTCTCTAATTTCATATGTAAGGGAGTTGCTAAATGGGCAAGCAAGGCTGATTCCTGCTGATGTTTGTAACCATAGATGCATATCATCACAAGTATTCAACCATAAGTCTGGTGTTCTGAGTATAATGGCAGGCTTGAAAACTATCCATCCTATATTTCGCTCATTATTCGTTAATTCGGCCTCATGTCCATCTATTATAGCTTGTCGGTTTGGTTGGTTATATTGTCTGGTAAGCTCGATGCCAAAAGAAATTCCCGAAAGTTTATGAAAATGCCATAACATTTCAGGCTCAATGATCCAAGCTTGCTCATTTGCATAAATACCTCCATGGACATTTGCGGAAAATCGATTAGGCACATTATCTCCTTTGAGTTCAAGAAAACAAATGCCTAAAACGAAAATGGATAATAGCAACTTCTTCATTCTATTTATGAATTTTTTTTGGTCGACCGCCCAAGACAAAACCTACTGCAATACTAAAATTATTATACCCCTTTCTGCAGATATTGAACTGTCCTGTAATCCTTATGTGCCTAATAATTTCAACGCCAACACGTGGTGCAAACAGCATAGAGACACCTTTTGACGGAAAATATCTATCTCCGACAACATCATTGAAAGCAACCCCTAAAGCACATCCAAAAAATGGATTAAAAATTCGACCTTGACGAATATTATAGTTAGTTAAAGCGGCAAATGAAAGGGTGCGATTAGTTTGCCACCTGTCATAGTTATCGCTATAGAGATGATTATATCCATGTCTGGCTGTGGAAAGGGCAATCATAAGACCGCAGTCCCATTTGGTGTTAGGGAAATTATAACGACCTTCAATACCAAAGGCTCCACTGATTTGAGTATTACTTCTATGATAGGATTCCAAAGGGAGTGTCAATCCTCCGAATATTTCTCCTTCAAATCGTTGGACCAACAGTTCAGAAGCGGTTACACTTATTGGCATAACCAATGCTAAGACCATTAGATAATATACGATTCTATTCATATTGATATCAATTAGTTGGATAAAAGATGTAACATTATACTTTCTCCGTTTGAGTACGGATATGGCATAAAACATAGAACAAGTAATAATATTAAGAAAATAGCTACTATCACAACTGTACCCCATCTAACAAGAGAGGATGGAACTTCGCCTAAAAGTTTTTGTACTTTCTCAGAGCGCAATTCTATATCATTGTTCTTTCGTTTAGTTTTCATTTGATTGTTAGTAAGGTTTAGTAGTCATATACTAAAAAGTATATGACTACTAAACGGTTGTTGTTTTCTATTTATCACTATTCTTAGTTATACGTGCGGCGAGCCATTTACCATCGTATTTAATGGCGCCAAATACCACACCTCTGTATAACTCAACACCATCATTACCACTAAATGCAACTTTTACAAGCTTAATGCTTGATCCAAGTGAGAAGCCGAACTCATAAGTGCCGGGGAACCATTTTGCATAGAATTTAGTTTCCACTGATTTCTTTTTTGTATGACCTTCAGAATACGGACCATATATTACATATGTGTCCTTATTGTTAAAAGCCATGAGTCCGGCTCGACTTTTATCATTATTAATAAGCCCTTTTACCATTCCGGTTGCCTTGTTCCATGCGAAATTCAAACCAGCGTTAAATGCCTTATTTAAATCATTGGTTGTGAAATCGTAATTTACATAAGGAATGGTAAATAGTAGTACGTTATTTTTCCCGTAAGGAAACGGATTCCATGCATGTGTCGGATATTCGTTCTTGTTATTAAACGGATTAGTAAATTTAGGTAGAGATGGCTGTGGCATTGTGTATTTTATAGTCACTGTTTCCCATCCTTGAACCATTTCTTGAGCCTTGATATTCCACCAAATACCACAGACTTTTTTCTGCATTTTAAGTTTAGTCCCAATATTTGCATATACAATGTAATTTTGGTCATAGAAATTCATAGTAAGTTTTTTCTTTTTATTGAATTTCTTAATAGCAACTACATTTCGTCCCCAGATTCCAGTCCAAGTGCGATGAAGCCAGTTGCCATCGCCTTTATCATAGTAATTTATGTCACGAATGTCATTCATAGGTATTACAGTTCCGTTGCTGAGTGTTATGCCATTAGAAGAAGACGTGCCTGTTGTATTACCTCCATTTGATGATCCTCCACCGGATGAATTTCCGCCGGTTGAACCTCCGCCGGTGTAACCGCCACCGCCACCATCAACAAGTCGGTCCTCAAACTGAACAAGTTGGTACTGAATCGGTCTGAAATCGACATTTGATGCGACCCTCATTGGCTGTCCTTCATTTTCGGGAGTAACCTGAATAGTAGATGTTACCGATTCGATAGATCTTAAATCAGCAGCATGGGAGACATCAGTATATGCAACTCCATTGGGAACATATTTGTAAACCGTCTGTCCAACCTGAATTTCTCTATCGGCATTAAGAAGTTGTGCAAACTGAATGTCTGCAATTACAGAGTCTGACGGACAAAACTCCAACTCTTCTTCGTCATTCGCTATTGAATCCAATTGAATAGGAGTCAACGATGCTATGACTTTTTGACGATTTGCCTCAACCAGAGAAACAAATGCCTCCTCATTGTTTGAGAGTGTAGCCGATGAAACGGCACGACTAGCAGGTTGAATACCATCGCCCATTTGGGCAATGAGCAGTTCGATTTCTTCGGGAGATGATGCAACAATTCTTTGCATACCCTCCTGCACGTTTTGAGGATTCTCAGCCGGTATATTTTCCTGCTCCGGCTGAATGACATTATCCTGACATGCTGTCAAGATAGCCACTCCCGCTAAAAGAAAAATAAATTTCTTCATCTTTCTAAGATTTAAAATGTTAACAATATGGTTTATTATAATTAAGTTATTGATTTTGTTGCCGTACTTAAATTTCGATACAATGAATGTTATTTCAAGATTGCGGAGGCTGCGCCTGACTGTTCACCTATTTCATTGCCGCGTTGTACTTTCTTTCCATAGCCGAATGTGTAAGTGGCTGTGAAGTTTATGCGAGGGTGTGATGATGTGCCGATAATCGTCTGACGCTCGTTATAATATGGTGAAACTGTTGTGTTGGTCGCACCGTCCCAGCCTTTATTGAAGAAGTTGGCTGCCATTACGCGCAGATTCCAATTGGCGTTTGCCCAACCGAAAGTCACACTATGGAAATTCCGATCTTTATTTATCCGGGGAGAAGCAGTAAACATGCTTTTCTTAGGACTCTCGTAATAGGCTTGAAAATAGAAGCTGTCGAGATAATAGCTTGCCTGAGCCGTAACCCGGAACGAATTGCAGTTATCGTCGAAAATGCCGGTTGATTTGTAGAATGATTGACTGGGATTGACGTAGAGCTGGAGTTTTCCGTTGAGTAGTTTCCAGTTGGCAGCCAATCCAATCTCACCGTTGAGATAATCACCGTCGTTGATATATGACCGTAACAGGGCTTTCCCATCCTGATATGGTGTATAGACAAGCAACTGACGGTCATACATACCAAAATAGCGTCCGTAGGCACTCATGCCGAAAGCATTTGACGGCATCCAAGTATATGCGAGGTTTACTGTTGTGTGTCTACAATTGTCCAATAATGGATTGCCGGTAATATACATAAGTTCATTCTCTCGGAGTAAATCTGAAGATTTCTCCGATATGCCGGGGCTGTTTGTAGCATACTGGAAATAGGCGGAGAAACTGTTTCGCTGATTCGGGACGTATCGCACATTTATGTGTGTGAACGGATACGTGTCACTGTTCGTCTTACCATTTATATCGCTGTTTTCCCATGCGAAACCGGCATCAAGGTTAACTGATATTTTCTGTGTCTGGAAATTATAGCCGACCATTCCTGCGGCAAACGCGTTATGGAATTTGTCCCTATATCCGTTGTCGTCGGTGTATTCAAGACGGTTGATGTTGTCACCACCATTGCCTCCTAACATTACGGAATGTTTTTGCCCAAAACTTTTTCGGATATACAAATTCAGACGATAGTTGTAAGCATCCTCTTTAGCATGGCGGTATATCGTGGGCTGAGATGATGCCGCGTAATCGGTATAGTCATTGCCGTGGGTATAGTTGAACGACGGCGAGAAATCAATCGAAAATTCCTTTGGTAAAGCGAAGAAATATGTTCCTGAATAAGCGACAGAATTGGAACGGTTCGGATTCTTTCTGCCAAAAGAATATCCCTGAGCTGAATTTGGCGAATACTCCAGTTTGCCGGAATATTCATTGGTTGGCACGCCTAAGTTTGTAAACGCAAGCAGATTGCGTATCTGAATCTTGTTGCTGTTGTAGGTGGCGCGGAAAGTAACGGGATATTGATTCTGCTTATAGTGTGATGATTCAAGAGTCTCCTTGCGTGTTACGGAATATTCCTTACCGTCGTTATCAGTAAGACGGTAGATGCCCTCAGTCGTGTTGCCAATATGATGGTTGTTCCAGTTATTGGCACCGGCATACAGGTCGTATGTCATCTTCTTGTAAGTGAACTTCGAGAAGAAGTTGACACGGCTCGACAGACCCACAAGGAAATTTTCATTTGCTGTGATTTTGGTATAACCGCCGTAAGCGTATTCCTGCACTATGATATTGATTACTCTCTCTGCTCCACGAAAACGAGGGTCGGTAGGAAATTCCAGATATTCCACACGCCTCACATCCGCTGTGCGCAGTCCCTCCATTTCCTCTTTTGAGGCTTCAAGGAAGTTGATGTAAATGGCTACGTTGCCGCCGACATTGTCTGTCACGGTCTCATCAATCGGATTTATCCTTATTTGGGGAATAGCCATCTGCCGGAGAAGATCCACTGCATTTTGAGCCGCATTCTTCTGCTTACCCGTAGGTGTATATGTTGACTTTGCTGACGAGGTGCGTTGCATCTGCGCTTGCACAACTACTTCATTCAGCTCTTGTGTCTTTAACGTGTCGGCATGTTCCTGAGCATACGATGATAAAAAGATTGTCATAGGCACAAAAACAGATACCATTATCCTTTTTACAAATATTGGGTGATTCATATTTATTATTGGGGTTAGAGTTTATAATTTAGTTTCCTAATTCAAGCTGGTTTTTAATGAGTTTATAGTATGCCCCTTTTCTCTTTATAAGAGTTGCATGGTTCCCAGATTCAACGACCTTTCCGTCATCGAGGACTATAATCTGATCTGCGTTCTTGACAGTAGATAGACGATGAGCAACAACAACTACAGTTCTTCCTTTGTAAAACTCATCAAGATTTTCGACAATGGCACGCTCATTCTTTGCATCGAGGGCATTTGTCGCTTCATCGAGAAAGATGAAATCAGGATTCTTATATACAGCTCGTGCAATCAATATACGTTGTTTCTGACCTTGACTCAATCCTACACCATCGCGTCCGATTATCGTGTTGTATTTCAGTGGTAGACTCATTATATAATCATGGATATTGGCAATCCTTGCTGATTCTTCAAGTCGCTCCACAGCAATCTCGCCGTCATCGACTGCTATGTTTCGGGCAATTGACTCTGAAAATATGACACCATCCTGCATTACAACTCCACAATGACGTCGCCACCATTTGATATTATATTCTCTTATGTTTCTCCCTGCGATAGAAATCGAGCCTGAGATTACCGGATAGTAACCAAGCATCAGCTTTATCAACGTGGTCTTCCCACTTCCTGAAGCACCGACAATTGCAGTCACTTTCCCTTCTGGAATATAAAAGGAAACATCTGTTAGGGTCTTTTTAATGGCATGGGGATCATACATGAAATTGACACTGGACAGTGTTAGAGATTTTTCTGTATTAAATTCGGACACTTGATTTTCATTAATCTCTTCATTCTTACCTTCATGTATTTCATTTGGAGAGTTGAGTTGTCCTATTATATATTGAATTGCGAGCATTGCTCCCAATGTCATCTGTCCATTGATTACAGCTGTGGCTGCTAATACTGTTATGATTATGTTCTTGACCTCGTTTAAAAAGATTGAACCAGCCTCCTGAGTCTGTTGAAGTTTTAGCGACTTCATCTGTACAGTGAATAGGTCTGCTTGAGTATCTTCCCATTCCCATCGACGACGTTGTTCACAATCCTGCAATTTGATCTCCTGCATAGATGTGATGAACTGATAAGTTTTATTTTGATTCTTTGCCTGCTGCTCGAACAGTTCATAATCAAGAACCTTACGTCTTTTTAGAAAAGACGTTATCCAAACTCCATATAAAACACTACCTGTTGCAAAGACTCCAAATATCAAAGGATTGTAGATAAGCAGAACGATACCGAATATGATGAAACTTAGAAATGTGAAGATTACGTTAAGAACTTGTCCAGTGAGGAAGTTTTGTACGCGGGAGTGGTCTCCAATCCGTTGTAAAAGATCACCCATAAGCTTAGTGTCGAAAAATGACATGGGTAATTTTAGTAACTTTATGAAAAAGTCACTTACAAGAGAAATGTTAATGCGGATAGATATATGAAGGAGTAACCAACGTCGAATGAAATCAGTTGCTGTGCGCCCAATCACAATCATCAGCTCTCCTAACAAAATAAGCCAGATAAATTTAATATCGTTATTCCGTATGCCAATGTCTACAATAGCTTGGGTCAAAAACGGAAAAATCAACTGGAGTAAACAACCAAGAATTAATCCAGCTATAATCTGAATAAAATATTTTTTGTACTGAATCAAATAATTCGATAGAAATCGAAATGATCGCTTTTTGGGTGAATATGCAGTAGAATCACATATAAATTGTTCATTGGGTTCCAAAAACATAGCTATTCCTTTAGTATTAGAATCGCTGCAATCTGAAGATTTCCAATGATTTTCAAATTCAAGAATATCATAATTTATTAATCCTTTTGCGGGATCCGCAATATAAAATTTTGATTTATTCTTTACTTTATATAGAACTACAAAATGATTCTGATTCCAATGTAAAATAGCCGGAAGATTTTCATCATCCAAGTCTTCAATATCCACATTTCCTATAAATGTAGTAAACCCAATTTGTTTTGCAGCATTACTCATGCCAAATATTGAGACGCCCTCTACGGTAGGCGCACATAATTTGTCAAGAAGTTGCATGTCAATTTTTTTGCCATAAAAACGGCAAATCATATTTAGGCATGCAACGCCACAGCCCATAGAGTCTTGTTGAGCAATAAATTTAAATTTAGCCATTCTACAAATTGGTTTTATATAACAATCTGCAATTCTATTGATTCTGAACGTTGTGTTTAATCATATTAATCAAACTCTGCTCAAATTCCATATCTTGATTTTCTATCTTGCAATAAGAGTGTCCTTGTGCAAAATCTCTTGGGCATATTCCCATGCACACTGGTAAATATTTACATTTCAGACATCTCTCATTTTTAAATGATGGTTGACAATATTTTTTATCAAAATCATTTATCCATTCAATTTGACCTGTTCCTGAAATATATCCTTTTGATTTATCCTCATACAAATCATTACATGCAGTACATTTTACTGTAGAGCCATTATAGTTAACAGCACAATAGTATTTTTTATTTGCATAGCATGGGATGAAGTTTGTAACGGCATCAAACCATGACACTTTATAACCATTTTCTTCAAATAAAGTTAGCAATTCAACTCTATTCACATAGGAACTTTTGTCTATAGCTTCCTGCCATACCTTTTTTAGCGATATAACAACAGATTGACGATTCGCTGGAGTTATGAATGAATTTACCTGATTTACAATATTATACGTTAAATTCGTATGAGTGTAATTTATTCGCAAAATCATTTCTACATCCTTATTCTGCGTCAATATATTGTTTATATTGGTAAGAACATGATTGAATGTAGACGAACATCCTTTTTGAAATTTTACCTTATCATGAAATTCTCGGTTTCCATCAATCGTTATTTGAAATCGTCTAAATTTCAATTTATCCAATTGTGGTAGAATTTTACTTGTCAAATAAAATCCATTTGTAGTCGCAGAATTAAAGAATGGTATTTTAGCCTCGTTACAAATTGAAATCGCATATTCGGAAATGGGTCTGATTACTTTGTCAAAGTAAAGGAAAGGCTCACCCCCAAACCATTCAATATGTAGAGTATCAAGATCCAGATTCTCAATAACGTATTTTATATGTCTTTTGACTAATGATATTACCTCCTCGGTCATTAAAGAAGGTATATGGTCTTGAATGCAGTACCAGCACTTAAAATTACAATTAAGTGTTGGTAGAATGACCATATAATAGTCTTTTTTATTGATTGCTTTAGTGTTCTCGTTTATTACAAGCTCCAATTCGTTCACTCCGTCTTCAACGATAAAGCCTCCAGCTTGCAACTTGTCATATAGTTTTCTTGGCAGCTGAGATATGGCTGCTGGAGATTTTAGTATTTCTTTTATTTTATTGCCTAAATCTAAAGGCAATAAGAAATACTGATGAGAAAACCCATTATACCAATAGGAGTATTCATCATCCGTGATAATATAGTTATATATGCTTGACTTCATATTGATTGATTTAAATCAGAGGGCAGATGACGAATTTAATTATTGAATATGTCAATTATATTCAATGATGATTGTCAAAAATGCCCCCTGATTGCTAGTTCATAGCTCCGATCTTACAGTAGATACATTATACATGATAGAATCCGGAGGACTGTTGTGTCTGTTGCCCTGTGGATGGCTGTAAAACCACTGTACATGCACAGCCAGTGGCATTATTGGGGCATTGATTCTGAATGGTCTGAGCTTCTGCTTGACCACCTCTCACTTCAAGAGCTTCTAAAACAGAAAGCTCTTTGGCTGAAAACATTAATTCTTTCTTCATTGTCGTTAAAGAAAATAATACTCCTACTCGTGTCACTTTTCGGATTCCGCGCCTGTTATACAGTCTGGTCTGTGGGATTATTGTCGACTCTAATCTTTTCTACTTGATAATAAATGTCTTAGATTTTCAGTATGGTGTATAGTTAGGCCATAATAGTCGCTGTGGCATACCAGTTATCTGATTCAATTCTGATATAAAATACCGAATTGTCGACTCCTGAAACATACAGTATATCATCCAACGAAGTTGATGATTCTATAAGGTTGCCGTTCATGTCATATATGACAACTGTTGCATCACAATCCATTGAACTAATAATTTCAATACTTTGAGAAGCCGAGTCATAGATTATGTCTATTGTTGGAAGGCGAACCGGAGTTCTTTCACGGCCATTCATAATCGATTCGTGATTCCATTTATACACTTCTGCACGGGTTTGACCTGCGTATGCAGACATTGTAAAAAGGGAAATTGTTATCCCGATGATGAGCATTAATTTCTTCATACCATTGTTGTTTTTTGATTTGGTATCGCAAAATTACATCGAGAAAAGTTTGCAAACAAGAGAAAAAGTTTGACGGTCAAACTTTTTAATTAGCTATATATCAATGTATTATAAAATGGGAACAAATCAATTGCATGGCGTTCTTTTGAATGGAGAAAAGAATAACTGCTCCTGTAGGATATTTTGCAAGAAACAATATCTAAGAAGAACTTTGCTCCGTTTGTTGATCTTTCGTTCAACAAAAGAATTATTCTTTTTGTATATTAAATCTTGCTTAACTCACTGATGTAACATCCCTTTCCGAATATTTTGAGATTAAAGTTGCCCATTCACTAATCGCCAATTGATTAAGAGTGTCGTTTATGTCTTCTTTAACCGACATATAAGCCAGTTGGTATTGAGAATATAATATTCCATTATGAAGATTACAAAAAGATATATATCTTGCTAAGAGACATCTTATTAAGAATATATTATCCTCTCATTCTTGGCTATGTTGGCAAATAATAAAACGACCTCTTGATTATAAGAAGTCGTTTTTATGGAGTTTACTTTGTATATTCTCGTAAAAAAGAATCTATAGTTTCTTCATAAGATTTCGTATATGAAGCCCCAAATTTGTATCATCTTCCTTGAGGCCAAGTTTCTTACGAATATCCGTACTGGTATGGTAGTGCCGTTTTATTTGGATATATTCACCAATTTCTTTCCCCCTTAATCCTATAGCATATAAACATACATAGTTCAATTCAGACTCAGTGAGACCATGGTCTTCTAGATATTTCATGAAAGCTGGATGTGAAGCCCTAAAAGCAAGACGAGTGGAGTTCATAAAACTTTTCCGGTCCTCTGTGATTTGGTTTATCCATATATCGTATGGTTTTGAGTAAGTATCATTATCCGAAATTTTAGCGGCTAACAAACCATTTAAAATATCGCTACGTTCCTTTATTGCGTCCAAGACCGGTTTTGACAGCTTCGCTTCAGTCAGCAATTCTTTTAGATGCTCACCCTCTGATTCAAGTTGCGAAATCTTTAACCGCATATTTTCCGCAGCAAGATTTTTCTTCTCAATTTCCAGTTCCGCATTATGCTTGTCAGATTCAAGTTGAGATATCTTTAATTTCATATTTTCAGTTGCGAGATTCTGTTTTTCACACTCCAACTGTGCGTTATGTCTTTCGAGTTCAAGAACAGAGTTCTGTTTTTGCAGATTTTCGTTTTCAAGTTGGAGTCGCGACTGTTCCTGTTCTGAGATAATCCGCTTGATCTTTCCTAAACGAAGTTGGTAATAAATAATACAGATAACGATAATGAGAATTAAAAGTACACATAATCCTAACCAGATTTGCATATTCTTACGTTGAATAGAATAAAGATGATTAATCTTTATTTCATGAAGTTCTTGAGCGACAGTCGTTTTTTGTGAATATATTTTTGAGTTTTCAGATTCGACGGTTGAATGGAATTTTTTATATGCATCAAGAGCTTTCTCATATTCCCCGGCTGCTTCTAAAACCTCTGGTTTAATGGAAATGTATCTAAAAGAATTCGTCTTGGGATTATCTGGGGCAATTGATTCAAAGATCATTTTTGCTTTGAGAGGTTCATTCAGATTCAGGTATCCTAAAGTGATGTCAAGTTTGGTTTCATCATCATACTGAGTGAGATCAGAAATTGATCCCAAGATATTGTTTATAACACTATCTGAATTAAAGCGAATACCATAAGTCATCTTTACCCTTATTGATGCTTCATTTAGTTCAGGATGTATTTGAACAAGAGAGTCTGTGCGCGACATGAGACTATCCGACCTTTCTATGTTTCCCAAACTAATGCAGCCATCCAATGCTCGGATAAGACTTGACAATTCCCGACGCTGTTCTCCAATCTTATTATATAATTCTGACGCACATAGATTATTCCTTACATAACCTTCTATCTGACAAGACTTGGCATATATATTACCCTGAGCGACGAGCATATTGGCATATGTAATAGTGTCTTTACATTCATCTTTTAGATCCTCCGCTTTAAGATAGCATTGCATTGCCATATCAAAGTCAGACTTGTTCAGAAATATACAGCCTTGGTAGTAAAGGGTACGCAATCGTTCCTCGGGGGTACCTTTCTCAAGATAATAGTCGATTGCCGGCTGAAGGACATCAAAAGAGGTCGTGTCAATGTAATTCTTATCAAGTGCCATTGACATCAGCAGTGCATACCGAGCCTTTTCCTTATCGTCTCCAAGTGAAGTCTTTTCAATCGAGGATAATACAGTTAAAGCAGAATCTGGCATGGAGTCCATAAGTACCTCTGCCGTGTCCATAGTATCCCAAGCCTCGGACTTATGACCACAACCAATGAACATTACCATAAACGGCAATGTCATTATAAGAAATATGAATAATATCAGTTTCCTCATTTTTTCAATTACTGTTGCCATACTTCATATTTATCAACAATCCTCTCATCGTAGAACTCCTTTATCCCGATGTCAAGCAATTGCGCAATTCTCAATATCATCAAAATATCCGGTTGAGAAGAATTGGTACACCATTTGGACACTGTAGTGGAGTTGACCCCGAGCTGAGATGCCAGCCATAGATTGGTTCGATTCTTTTCAGCAAGAATACTTTTGAGTCTATTGATTTTTGCCATGGCATAATTTTTTGGCAAAGGTAATGAAAATTTTTCAGTTATAGGTTGTAATAGTCCGAAAAATTGAACCATTAGCATCATTATATTATAAAAATGCGCTCAAATACGATTTCTTAAAAGAAAATATACAATTATATCAGTTTACGACTATACAATTGTATATGTTTTTTACCGTATCCAATTTTCTCCACTTTCTTTACCACATGACCATATCCGATGATGGGCGAATGTGCCGAGGCTTGAAGCGTTTCATAATACGTGATGAGCACACAGGCTTATCCAAACGCATAGATAGCCATAAGGTTCGACTTTTTTACAAAATTAGTGGCGTTGCCAACCAATACGGTCAGCAACGCCATAAGCGATAACATTCATTTTTAATGTCTCATAATATACGCTTTGGACACCGAAAGATTTACATTGACAGAGGTATAATCTATTATCGGTTCTGCAACCATTGACTTCTTTGCTTCCGTTGAGGGAGCATCAATGGTATTAGCTTCGGCTTTCTTGTTCTCAACACCGTCGGCTTGTTCGGGTTTAGGGGCAATTTCGGCTTGGATCTTTCGGTCGAGGGCGGCGAGGTCGGATTTGAGTTGCTTCAATTCGTCCTCCTTGCCCCATTTCTTCGACATGATTCCTTCGAGGGTCGGAACATCGGCTTTGAGTTTGACGGTTCGTTCCTCATACTGGGCGATGATGCCGGGAATCTTCTCCAGAGCGTTGACGAAGTTCATGCAGGCGGCATGGGTGTCCGACATGGCTATGTAGCCGTTGTTGAACTTGTATTTGTAGTTGCCTTCGACCACAAAGCGGTTCTGGACTTTCTCACTGCCTTCGTCCAACACTCGTTCCGAGATAATGGCGATCGGGAAGCCATAAACCTCGCCGACACGTTGGTACTGGCCGTGTGTGTCGGTACGTTGTGCCAATCCCTGAAGATGCACACCCATGTTCTTCTCATCGGTCAACTTGCAAGTGTCAATCGTGAGATTATTGAGAGGGGTGCCCTCCTTGTCACGCTGCTATTCGCTTTTCAAGTTTCGCCTTGTCGAGGAGGTCAGTATTGCCGGAAAGAATAGCCATATACTCCGAGAAGTTCATGCCCGATTTCTCGTCCATTCCTCCCTCGTCAATGGTTCGCGCTCCCAATGCGCCGCTTTTGAGCTGGCCGATGAATGTCGCCTTGCAATGGAGAAGATTGAACTTATAAGAGTCCAGCGACTTCTCCACGGCATATATTATCACATCCACCTTATTGTCAGCGTATAACTTGGCAATCTCATTACCTGCGCGGATAGCTCTTCCGTCCCTTTGAGTGAGGTCAGAGGGACGCCACGGCGTATCAAGATGATGGATGCAAACCGCTCTGCGTTGGGCATTTACGCCCGTACCCAACATTGAGGTAGAGCCGAAAAGCACACGCACATCACCGTCATTCATCGCCTGTATCACAGCCTTTCTCGCACGCTCCGTCTTGCACTCCTGTATAAAGCGGATTTCGTGGGCAGGAATACCGTAATCCTCAATCAGCTTGCGCTTGATTTCTGAATACACGTTCCATTCTCCGGGGCGATATGTGCCTAAATCACTAAATACAAACTGTGTGCCTTTCTGTGCGTCATACTTTCGGTAATATTCTGCAATCATCTTAGCACAGTGGCTTGCCTTGTTATTCGGATCATCCTCATACGAGGGGTCAACCATGCGCATATCAAGAGCCATCTTTCG
>JAETRQ010000002.1 GCA_021770095.1 Eubacteriaceae bacterium
TTTTTCTCTTCTTTCCATTCCTTTATTTTCCTTTCTTTTTATTCTTCTTAATACTTCCTTCTTTTTCTCTTCCTTTCAATACTTTCTGCAAAATTGGTATACTTTTATGTCAAAATCAGTATATATTCTTCCATTATCTGCTCTTTTCTTGCTGTTTATTTCGCTTTTGTTCATTTTTTTAGTTGATTTTAATTCCTTTTTGTCTGTATTATGATGAGTCAAAAGAATAGTTTACATTAACAGATAATTGTGATAAAATAATTTTGATAAGTTTATCAACTTATATATATGTTTTAAAATAAACGGTTGCTGGTCGGTAACCGTTTCAGTTTTGCTTATAAAAATATTACTAAAAGAAAGGTGAACTGAATTATGGTTAAACAAACAGCAGGCAGAGATCAACTTGGCGAATTTGCACCAAAGTTTGCACAGTTGAATGATGATGTACTTTTTGGTGAGGTATGGAACAGAGAAGATAAGCTTTCTTTGCGGGACCGTTCTTTGATTACAGTTGTTGCTTTGATGTCACAGGGACTCGTTGATTCGTCATTTAAGTTTCATTTAATCAGTGCTAAGAATAATGGAATAACAAAGACAGAAATCGCAGAAATACTTACACATGCTGCTTTTTATGCAGGCTGGCCAAAGGCTTGGGCAGCATTCCGTATGGCAACAGAAGTGTGGAATGAACCGCAGGATTCCGATGATTTACGTCTCAAACATGAAAATAATATGATTTTTCCTATCGGGGTATCTAATGATGGATTTGCTCAATACTTCAGCGGAAAAAGTTATCTTGCACCTGTTTCAACTAAACAAGTAAGTGTTTTTAATGTAACTTTTGAACCTTCTTGTCGCAATAATTGGCATATTCATCATGCTGATGAAGGCGGCGGACAGATACTCATCTGTGTAGGCGGCAGAGGTTACTACCAAGAGTCCGGAAATGATGCTGTTGAAATGCTTCCGGGTGATGTTATAAATATTCCTCCGGGTGTTAAGCACTGGCACGGTGCTGCTAAGGACAGTTGGTTTTCTCATTTGGCAATTGAAATCCCTGCGGTTAACGGCTCAAATGAATGGCTTGAACCTGTATCCGACGAGGATTATTTTTTGTTAAAATAAGTTTAAAAAAATGAGCAGTGAAATTTTCTTCAATGCTCATTTTTCATATATTAATTATATATAAATTCGCTTCTATTCGGTGCTGATTGTATTATACTTCTAAATTTCCGTTTGCAGGATTGTTGAGCAATGTTCCGTCCTCTGCAAAGCGTGATCCGTGGCAGGGACAATCCCAGGAATGTTCTGTACGATTCCACTTGAGTGCACATCCTAAATGCGGACATCGCTTGTTTGTTAATGTTAACAGGTTAGTGGTTGTTTCAAATGCATTTACAAATAATTGCGGTTTGATAATGCTGCGTGATGGTGAAAAAATTTCTGCATAATCATTTTGTATCCCCATAATTTCATCACTCAGCAATTTTGCAGACAGCATTGCACCTGTCATACCCCATTTGTTAAAACCGCTTGCAGTATAGAGATTAGGTGTGCCTTTTGAATAATGTCCGATATACGGCATATTGTCAAGGCTCATACAATCCTGTGCTGCCCAATAGTATTTTTCTGTTGATTGCGGATATTTTCGTTTTGCAAAATTTCTCAGTTCATTCCAGTTTCCGCCGTTTTTACCGGTTCTGTGTGCACCGCCGCCGATTAAAAGCAGACTGTCATAATTTCTAAAAGAGAGACCTTTGCTGTTTTCGTCAATATACATACCATTAACATCCTGTGCATTATGAATTACAATAACATAAGACCTGTCCTGATACAGTTTCAAAAAATAAGCACCGTGTTTATTGATAAAGGGGAAGTGAGTAGTAATTATAATTTTGTCTGCTTTGATTTTACTGTGTTCTGTCACAGCAGTGTTTCCAATCATTTCTTTAACAAAGGTATTTTCATATATATTTAGATTTTTTGAAATGTGATAAAGAAATTTTAAAGGATGAAATTGTGCCTGATCAGGAAAACAGACAGCACCTGCAATTTGGAATGGAAGCGGTGCCTCTTCAAAAAAGGATGCATTATATCCGATTTTTTTAAGTGCCGTGATTTCTTTTTCAATTTTGTTTCGGTTATCGAGTGAATATACATAATTATTTTTTATTTCATAATCACAGTCAATATTACTGCATAACTGTCTGAATTCGTCAAAGGCTTTTTGGTTGGCTTGCAGATAACCCTGTGCTGTGTTTATTCCATATGATTTGATGATTTTGTCATAAATCAGATTGTGCTGAAAAGTAATTTTTGCAGTCGTGTTTTCTGTAACACCGCTGCATATTCTGTTCTTTTCAACAATTATATAGTTTATCCCTTTTTGTTCAAGAAAATATCCGGTCAGTATTCCTGTTATGCCTGCACCGATAATCAAAACATCAGTCTTGTAATCTTCTGTCAGAGTAGGAAATTCAGGTGCCGTTAAGTTCTCTTTCCATAATGATTTCATAATATACCTGCCTTTTGTGATTTATTATTATTGTTTAGATATTATTTGTATTTTATTCAAAGGCATTATTAATGTGATTTTGCGCTGTGTTTACAAAAATGATTCTTTATGTTATTATTGAAGTGTTTTAATAATCAAAGTTTTCAGTATTTACGGAGTAAATATGGATGTTCAAGAATATTTTTTATTGAATCAAAATATTATTGTTGCATTTTCAGGCGGAGTGGATTCCGCTGTTCTGCTGTATCTTGCAAAAAAATATGCAAAAAATGTAATAGCAGTATTTGTAAAAAGTGAATTTCAGCCTCAATTTGAATTGTTGGATGCATATGATATTTGCTCCCAATTCGGCATAGAACTGAAGGTTCTGACGGTGGATATGCTCAGTAACAATCAAATCATTTCCAATCCGAAAGACAGGTGTTATTACTGTAAGCATACAATAATGAATTGTATACTGGATTTTGCAAAAAATTATGACAATTATGTTATTGCTGAGGGTACAAATGCAAGTGATGATGTCAGTGACAGGCCGGGGTATAAGGCTCTTATTCAGTTAGGGGTTCAGTCTCCGTTGCGATTGCTGGGTATTACAAAGACCCAAATCAGGCAAATTGCCGGAGAAAATAATATATCCGTTGCAAATAAACCATCCTATGCCTGTCTGGCAACGAGAATTCCGACAGGTACAAAAATAACCAAAGAAATACTTGTTAAAACAGAATCTTCAGAAAATATCCTGTTCGATTTAGGTTTTACTGATTTCAGAATAAGATATATGAATGGAAGTGCTTTGCTTCAATTAAGCAAGAATGATTTTAATGTTTTATTTGAAAAAAGAGAAACTGTATTTGCAGCGTTAGGTAAGTATTATGATAATGTATATCTTGATTTGAGGGAAAGGACTTATGAATAAAAGCGAACTGAATTCGATTTTAAATAAAGTTGCAGCCGGCGATATGACGGTTGAGGAAGCAACGCTTGCCATAAAAACACAGCCCTATGAAGATTTAGGTTTTGCCAAGATTGATCATCATCGTGGCATACGTCAGGGTGCATCTGAGGTTATATATGGTGCAGGTAAAACAAAAAAACAAATTTTAAAGATTATTGAATCCATGCTGAATCATGGGGAAAAATCTGTTCTTATTACAAAACTGAGTAACGAATCTGCCGAATATTTATCACAGTCAGTACCTCTTTTTTATGATGAATTATCAAAGATTGCAGTGGCAGGGGAGAGAGCTGTTGCGGTAAACGCAGGCGGAAAAATTGTTGTTGCTGCAGCCGGCACAAGTGATTTGCCTGTTGCTGAAGAAGCAGCACTCACAGCAGAGTTTTATGGTAATATGGTTGTACGGTTATATGATGTCGGTGTTGCCGGTGTTCACAGACTGCTTGACCATCTTAGTGAATTAACAGAAGCAAAAGTAATTATTGCAGTTGCCGGAATGGAAGGTGCACTGCCAAGTGTAATAGGCGGTCTTGTCGATTGCCCTGTTCTTGCAGTGCCGACCAGTGTTGGATATGGTGCCAATTTTGGCGGAATATCTGCACTCCTTTCCATGCTGAATTCCTGTGCAAGCGGAGTCAGTGTTGTTAATATTGATAATGGCTTTGGTGCCGGTTATCTTGCTGATATGATTAATAAAATCTAGGAGATAAATGAATTATTATGAAAATTCTGTATCTTGAATGTAATATGGGAATCGCAGGTGATATGCTTATGGCAGCACTGTGGGATTTAATGGATGATAAAGATAAGGTATTAAAAGATATAAAATCTATTTCGTTACCATATACTGATATTAGTTTTGATAAAGTATCAACCTGTTCTGTAACAGGTTACAGAGCCAATGTCATTATATCAGGAGAAAAGGAAGGCTCCGACATCTCACATCATCAACACAGAAATCTTGCGGATATTAATACGATAATTGATGACTTATTGGTCAGTGATACTGTTAAAAATGCCACCAAAGAGGTTTATAATATTATCGCAGCTGCTGAAAGCAAAGTACATAATCAGCCGGTTACTCAGATTCATTTTCACGAACTCGGAATGTTGGATGCCGTGGCAGATATTACGGTATGTAACTTTCTGATAGAAAAACTCGCTATTGATAAAATTATAGTTTCTCCGATTCATGCGGGAAACGGAACTGTAAAGTGTGCGCACGGAATTATGCCGGTGCCGGCACCCGCTACTGCTGAAATACTGAAAGGTATACCATATTATAAAGGTGATATTCAAAGCGAATTGTGTACACCCACAGGCGCAGCTCTTGCAAAATTCCATTCAACACAGTTTGGCAATATGCCTGATATGATTGTTGATAAAATCGGTTATGGTGTTGGTGCCAAGGAATTTGAGTGTGCAAACTGCATAAGAGCATTTATCGGGCATAGAAATAATAACGATGAAATATGTGAACTTACCTGTAATATTGATGATATGACAGGTGAAGAAATTGCATATGCTTGTGATGTTATCCGACAAAGCGGAGCAGTTGATGTTTCTGTTCAACCTCTTTTTATGAAAAAGGGGAGAGTCGGTATTTTGTTGCGTGTTATGTGCAATAAAGATGACAGAGAAGATTTAATTAAAATTATTTTCAAACACACGACAACAATAGGTATCAGAGAATATATTTGTGAAAGATTTATTCTTGACAGAGAGGTTAAGAAAATTTCAACTCCGTTTGGTGATGTCCGTGTAAAATATTCATCAGGTTATAATAGTAAAAGAATAAAAATTGAGAGTGACGATGTTATAAAAATTGCAAAAGAGACAGGAAAATCAATTTATGAAATCAAAAAAATTATCAATTCCTGTCTTAATTAAAAACGCTCTGTGAACAATTATTGGTTAAAATATTATGATAATTACTATATATTCGGCTAATGTTTACAATTTGTTCACAAAATACCGCCGTTTCTGAAAAAATTTTTATTGAAATTTGCAAATGATGATGATATACTACTATTAGACTTATAAGGGGGTAAATGCCTTGAGTAAAGAAGAAAAAAATGCAAAAAAACTTGCAAAGAAAGAATTAAAGCAAGAAAAAAAAGAAGCAAAGGCAGAAGCTAATCTCGCAAAGGCAAAAGCTAAGGCAGAGAAGAAGCATGTCAAGGATTATCAAAAATTTGTTAAAGAAACAGAAAAGAAAAATCAAAAACTGCAGGCTAAGGCTGCTAAAGACGGAAAGGAATTTACTCCGATAGTAATTCCTGCTGTTGAAGATTTCCAGACTAAGGCTGAAATCAAAGCAGAAAAGTCAACTCAGAAAGCATATGACAAATATGTTAAGAAAGTTGAAAAGAAAAATGCAAAATCCGAACAGAAGTGTGCTAAAAAGGGCAAGCCTTTTGTTCCGGTTGCTGTTCCTACATATGATGAATTTGCAAATTCTGCAGCAAGTGAAAATAAAGCAGGCAAAATTGTTCTTACAGTAATCCTTGTTCTTTTAATTTGGCTTTTGGTTTACTTTATGATTATGTTCTATAACTTTGTCTATGTTCCTTCACAGGATGAAACAACAACTACTCCGCCTGTAGCACAGGAATATGAATCATATTCAAATCCGCATGAAATCACAACAACACCTGATTACAGTATTGCTGATGCAAAATTGTTCCTGAAACAGGTTCTCAGTGATAACTGGAGTGATCTTGGTTACAGCAGTGATCCTTCAAACAGTGCTATTTCTTATAATAACAGAATGGAAACAATTAACGGTTCTGATTGTTATATGTTCTCCTGCGGCGGTAAAACATATGCTGTTTCAGTTAAACTTTCTGCAGCGTATTATTGTCATAACGGCAATTACACACCGCTCACATTTAACGAAACAAATTATTTGTTCGGCAATAATGACTAATATAACTTATAAAGCCTTTCTGAAATCTCAGAAAGGCTTTTATTTTTATATTATACAAAATTCATAGTGTGGTATAGTACATAAAAGAATACAAAAAAAGACCGAAAAAATCGGTCTTTTAATTTTGTATCAGTTCTTTAAACTATGGAGAGGTGCAGGGATTTTTCCGCCGCGGTTAATAAACTGTGCCGGCGATTTTGTATTCACTTTCATAACAGGTCCGCTGCCGAGCAGCCCGCCGAACTCAAGTTCATCACCAATGTTTTTGTTAATTGCAGGAATTACTCTTACTGCTGTTGTTTTATTGTTTACCATACCGATTGCTGCTTCGTCTGCAATGATACCGCTGATAACTTCAGGTGTGGTATCACCGGGAATAACAATCATATCAAGACCAACAGAGCATACAGCTGTCATTGCCTCGAGTTTTTCAATTGTGAGTGAACCTGAACGCGCAGCGTCAATCATACCGGCATCTTCAGAAACGGGAATAAATGCACCGGAAAGTCCGCCGACACTTGATGAAGCCATGACACCGCCTTTTTTGACCGCGTCATTCAGCATAGCAAGACATGCTGTTGTACCTGCAGCACCGCACTGTTCCAGTCCGATTTCTTCCAGAATATGTGCAACTGAATCACCTACTGCAGGAGTTGGTGCAAGTGAAAGGTCAACAATACCAAATGGTACTCCGAGTCTTTTTGATGCCTCTACACCAACCAGTTGACCCATTCTTGTAACTTTAAATGCAGTCTTTTTAATGAGTTCTGCAATTTCATTTATTGAATATTCGGGATGTTTTGATACAGCACTTCTTACAACTCCGGGACCTGAAACACCAACATTTATAACACAGTCCGGTTCAGATACACCATGGAACGCTCCTGCCATGAACGGATTGTCCTCAGGAGCATTGCAGAATACAACAAGTTTACCTGCTGCGATGCAGTCATTGTCTTTGGTTAATTCTGCTGCTTCTTTTACTTTTTGTCCCATAATTTTGACTGCATCAAGATTAATACCTGCTTTTGTTGAACCGATATTGACTGATGAACATATATGTTCCGTTCTTGCAAGTGCTTCAGGGATTGAATGGATAAGTTCCAAATCACCTGCAGAAAATCCTTTTTGAACAAGTGCACTGTAACCGCCGATAAAATTAACACCGATTGTCTGTGCTGCCTTCTCAAGTGCAAGTGCATATTTGACCGGGTCTCCGCCGCTTATTCCTGCAAGAATAGCAATTGGTGTTACACTTACTCTTTTATTAATGATGGGAATACCGTATTCTTTTTCAATTTGCTCACCTGTATATACAAGTTTTTCTGCTTTTGTGCATATTTTGTTATAAACATTTTCACATGCTTTATCAATATTGGAATCTGCACAATCAAGTAATGATATACCCATAGTAGTTGTTCTTATGTCAAGGCATTCATCTTGTATCATTCTAATGGTTTCAAGAATATCATTTGTATCTATCAAAGGTAAATCCCCCTAAATTCTGTGCATTGAGTTGAAAATATCTTCATGCATTGCGTGGATGGAAAGATTATTTTCATCGCCGTATTTGGACAATTCATCAGCAAACTGAGTGAATTCAACTGTGCTTGACGAAATGTCTGCCATCATTATCATACAGAACATATCTTCCATAATTGTTTGTGAAACTTCAATAATATTAATTTGATGAGTTGCACATATTGCAGATACTTTTGCAAGGATGCCAACAGTATCTTTACCTACAACCGTAATAACTGCTCTCATAATCTGTCTCCTAATTAATAGTAATTCTTATAAATTATAACAGAGCAATAAACTTTTTTCAATAAAGTATAGAAATATATTTAATTTTTTTTTGTTATGTGTTAGAATAGTAAAAAAGTTTTGGAAGGTAGAGTTTTGGAATTCAGAAATATAGTTGATTTGCATACCCACAGTGTTATCAGTTTTGACGGTAATGATTCTTGTGAAAGTCTTTGTTCAACTGCTGTTCAAAAAGGTGCAAAAGTACTTGCCATAACCGACCACTGCGATATTGACGGAGCAGATTTGGATGTTATGAAACTTTGTACACAGCAGTATGAAGCGACAAAGGCGGTAAAAGAAAAATACAAAAATGAACTTGAAGTCTTGCAGGGCCTTGAAATAGGACAGGGGATATATCGAGTTGAACTTACAAATCAGGTTCTGCAAACTTTTGATTATGACTTTATTTTGGGTTCACTTCATAATCTTGATAAAATGGAAGATTTTTGTTTTCTAAACTATTATGATTATGATGTTTATGAACTGCTTCAAAAATATTTTGAGGACATTTTTAAACTTTCAAATATGGATATATTTGATTCACTTGCACATTTGACTTATCCTTTAAGGTATATTGTTGCGAGAGAAAAAATGAATGTTGATATGTCGAAATTTCAGAATATTATTGATGCTATATTTGAAAATTTAGTTAAAAACAAAAAAGCGCTTGAAATCAATACATCAGGTCTTTTTATGGATATGAAGGATACATTGCCGAATATTTCTTTAATCAAGCGTTACAAAGAAATCGGCGGTGAATATATTACAATCGGTTCCGACTCTCATTTTGCGGCACGTGTCTGCCAGGGAATTGAGCAGGGAATGCAGATTGCATATGATGCAGGTTTCAGAAATGTTACTGTATTCAGAAAACGAAATCCAATTTTAGTTCCATTTGTGTGAGGTGTTTTTATGGATAAATTATTAAAACTTGTTGAAAAAAATCCGCGTCTTTCAAATAAAGAAATTGCGACTATGCTCAATATGAACGAAGATGATGTTCAGAAGCAAATCAGATGTTATGAGGAAAGCGGTATTATCAAAGGCTATCGTGCAATGATTGATAATGAAAAAGCTGAAAATGAAACCGTTACTGCATTAATTGAAATTAAAGTTCATCCTAAGGCTGAACACGGTTTTGATGACATTGCAAGGCGAATATCAAATTTTGAAGAAGTTGAAAGTATTTATCTTATGAGCGGCGGTTTTGATCTTTGTGCCCTTGTAACAGACAAATCCTTTCAGGAAGTTGCTATGTTTGTCGCAAACAGGCTTTCTCCGCTTGACAGCGTTATGTCAACGGCAACACATTTTATATTGAAAAAATATAAAGAACAGGGTGTATTCTTTGCAGAAACACCTAAAGATGATAGGGGGAACATTTCCTTTTGATTAACTACAGCGAATTTTTAAACCCAAAGATAGTTGACGTTAAGCCAAGCGGAATAAGAAAGTTTTTCTCTATCGCAGAAGAAATGGATAATGTTATTTCTTTGGGTGTAGGCGAACCTGATTTCTTAACCCCATGGCATGTGAGACAGACTGCAATTTATAATCTTGAACAGGGAAAAACCCGTTATACTGCAAATGCAGGTCTTGCTGCTCTAAGGGACGAAATTTCAAAATTTTATTCAAAAAAATATCATGTCAACTATAATCCAAAAGATGAAATCATGGTAACAGTAGGCGGTTCGGAAGGTATTGATATGTGCATACGTTCACTTATATGCCCCGGTGATGAGGTTCTCGTTGTTGAACCATCCTTTGTTTGTTATAAGCCTATTGTTGAAATGTGCGGCGGGATTTCAATTCCGATTGAAACTAAGGAAGAAAATAATTTTAAGCTGACAGCAAAAGAAATTTCTGATGCAGTTACGGACAAGACTAAACTTCTGATTCTGCCTTATCCGAATAATCCCACCGGTGCAGTTATGCGTGAAGACGATCTTATTGCAATTGCAAAAGTTATTGAAGAAAAGAACCTTTTTGTTCTTTCTGACGAAATTTACAGTGAACTTACATATGGTGACATGCCGCATTGCTCCATTGCTTCCATTGAAGGAATGAAAGAAAGATGCATTGTTGTCAATGGTTTTTCAAAGACCTATTCCATGACAGGCTGGCGTCTTGGCTATGCCTTGGGTCCGGCTGACATAATCAAACAGATGACAAAACTTCATCAGTATGCAATTATGTCTGCACCTACAACATCACAGTATGCCGCAATTGAGGCGTTAAAGCATGGTGACAGCGATATAGAAAAAATGCGTGACGATTATGATATGCGCAGACGATATACTGTGAATGCTTTTCGTGAAATCGGTCTTGACTGTTTTGAACCTGAGGGAGCTTTCTATTTGTTCCCGTGTATAAAGTCAACAGGTCTGCAATCGGAAGAATTCTGTGAAAAACTTATTATGAGCAAACGTGTTGCTGTTGTTCCCGGTAATGCTTTTGGTGACAGCGGTGAAGGATATATTCGTGTATCTTATTGTTATTCTATTGAAAATATTAAAGAGGCAGTAAGAAGAATAGGCGAATTTGTTAAAGAACTCGGAGCAGAAAATGGAAATTAAAGTTAACGCATATGCTAAAATAAATTTAATGCTTGATATTGTTGCAACCCGTACTGACGGCTATCATGATCTTTTTATGATTATGCAGAGTATAGGGTTGTATGATACAATTACTGTATCATCAACAAAATCAAAAGGTATTGCTATCACATGTAATGTTGATGATATACCGCTCGATGAAAAGAATATTGCCCATAAGGCTGCAACGGCATTTTTTAAGTCAACTAAAATAAAAAATAAAGGGATTCATATTGATATTATGAAAAGGATACCGCATGCTGCAGGGCTTGCCGGCGGCAGTGCAGACGGAGCGGGTGTTCTTGTTGCTTTGAATGAATTATACAGTACAGGATTAACGCAGGATGAACTCTGTGAAATCGGCGTTCAAATCGGTGCAGATGTCCCGTTTTGTATAAAAGGCGGAACTTTGCTTGCACAGGGTATCGGTGATGTTCTCAATAAAGTTAAACCGCTCAGGAAGTGCCATATTCTTATTGCAAAGCCGGATTGCGGAGTAAATACAGGCTTTGCTTACAGGCAGTTTGATGAGTGCGGAAAAATTCACACTCCTGATAAGTTCGGTATGCTTTGTGCCATGCAGAGCAGAGACCTGAAAAATATTGCAATAAGAATGGAAAATGTTTTTGAACAGTTTATAGATGTACCCGGAAAAGTTGATATTAAAACTATTATGCGTGATTGCGGTGCAATCGGTGTTTGTATGAGCGGCAGCGGGCCGACTGTATTCGGTATATTTGAAAATAAAGAGAATGCACAGGATGCTGCGGACAAGTTAACTTCTCTTGCAAGGGATATAGTTATAACCAAACCGGTTTCAAAAGGTTGTAAGGTTGTTGAGTGATATGGAATATAATAATCAGAAATTTATAAATCAGTTCAGAAATATTATTGAAGAAAATGCCCCAAGCAAAATTTTGTTTGTTGCAAGCAGGGATTATGACCGATATGGTTATCGTGATGCGATTGACGATATGGGGATAGAATGTGTTACCTTTACAGATTTTTCTCCTTGTCCTGAAATTTCTTCCGTAAAAAAAGGTGCAGAAGTTTTTAAAGATAACGGCTGTGATTTTATCATAACAATCGGCGGCGGAAGTGCAATGGATGTTGCTAAGGCCATAAAGTTGTTTGCAGAGTCGGATGTGAAAATTCTTGCAGTTCCTACAACAGCCGGTACAGGTGCTGAAGTTACCCGTTTTGCTGTTTTATATAATAATGGAGATAAAGATTCTGTCAGAAGTTGGGATATTATTCCTGATTTTCAGGTGTTTGATTATACTGTACTTAAATCTCTGCCTGCATTTCAGCGTATTGTGACTTCACTTGATGCTTTCTGCCATAGTGTGGAGGCCTATTGGTCAACTGATGCTACAGATGAAAGCCGTGCTTACAGTATTGAGGCACTTGAACTTTTCAGCAAACATTTTTCTTCATATCTTAATGATGATGAAACGTCTTATGAACCGATGATGAGATGCAGTGAACTTGCAGGAAAAGCAATCAATATTGCACAAACAACCTCTCCTCATGCGTTCAGTTATAAACTCCATAAAATTAAAGGCTTTGTTCATGGTGAGGCAGTTGCAGTATCCCTTTGCAATATATGGAAATATATGCTGGAGAATTGTCCTACACCGCAGCTTCAGATACTTCTGGCTGAAACGGAGATCATTTCAGGTTTTACGCCTGATCGTTTTGAGCGTTTTATTTCCGATTTAGGTCTTAATACAAATGTTATAATGACAAATGCTGAATTTGATGAAACGGTTAACGGTGTTAATGTCGGCAGGCTTGCCAATAATCCCATGCCTTTTAATGATAATGATATAAAGAATATTTATAATCAATTTATAAAAATAGTGGATTAAGCCAAATTATTTTTGGCTTTTTCTTTTTTTACACACAAATTACACATGCTTGTTTTATGATTTGATTGAAAGGATGTGGTGAAATGTTTTCCATCTTATTTGCAGAAGATGAAAAAAATTTAAGAACAGCGGTTTTTGATTATCTGACTTCAAAGGGACTTAATGTTATGACAGCAGTTGACGGCAGAGATGCTGCACAGAAGTTTTATGACAATGAATTTGATTTGATTGTACTGGACATTATGATGCCTTATTTGAATGGTTTTGAAGTTTGCAAACTTATCAGAAAGAAAAACAAGACTGTTCCTGTAATCTTCCTTACTGCAATGGGCGAAGAAAGAGATTATTTAAAAGGATATAATTGCGGTTGTGATGATTATATTGTCAAACCGTTTCCTCTGTCAGTACTGTATGAAAAATGTATGAATATAACAAAACGCTACAAAGGTATTGATAAGAATAATTTTCTTGAAATCTGCTCAGTCAAACTTAACACTGTAACTCATCAGGCTTTTGTTGACGGTGAAGAAGTTGCCTTGGCAAGTAAAGACTTTAAAGTGCTTCAATATTTGATGGAAAACAAAAATATTGTTTTGAGCAGAGACTTGATTTTGACCCGAGTGTGGGGATATGATTTTTACGGAGATAACAGAGTGGTCGATACACACATAAAATCTATCCGCAAAGTACTTGGTCAAAAATCATTTCTTATCAAAACAACAGTCAATTCAGGCTACTCCTTTCAGGAGGTAAATTATGATTAAGAAAAAACATCTGGCTGCAGTGATTGCAGTTATTCTGGTACTGACCTATGTTCTGAGTATGTTAGCAATATTCAAAGTCTCACGTGATTATGCCGAGCAAAAGTTTGTTGATTATTGTTCAAATACCGATACTTTTTCTTATATTGAAGATGTTAGGGATACTGACCCTTCAGTTGAGTATTACGGACCGAGTATAGATGAATTTATGTTTGATTGTTCACTCTCTTTTCAGGAATATCCAACATATATTTCAGTCTTTGATGAAGAGGGAAATCGTGTTGCACAGTCCCATTCCGTTTTGGTGATACAGAAGGACGGCAAACAGGATTTTCTCAATATTGAAGAATATCTGACTGACGATGTTAAAAATCAACTAAGCAAAATTGATGATTCGTTTGTTCCTGTAACTTTTGAGTATAATGTTACAAATGATAAGATAATACCTGTTGAAATGGTCTATCAAAAAATCAATACAAATAAAACGGTTTCAGTAAAATTTACGGATTATGATGTAACAGACACAGTCAATAATTTTACTGACGATAATAATGATATTGTTGATGAAATTTTTTCTCTGCTTCTTGTAAATCCAAATCAAAACCGTTTCACTGAAAAATGTTTTGAATTTATGAAAAACGAAAGAGATAAGTACGACAATGCGAAATATCCATATAACGAAACCGCGGATCAGACTGTTTATTCAGCAGATTTAGATTATTGCGAGGAACTGTATATTGTAACACTTGAAGACGGCAAAGATTATATGGTTTTTGCGCAGATGAAAACAGATTTTTATTATGATGCAATTCATCTTGATTCGTTCAGACAAAGGGCAATAACAGTTACGGTTATGTATGCTTTTATCGGAATTGTTACAATATTTGTTTTTTATAACTATTATAAAAACAGCAGCAGGCTTGAAAAAGCAAAGTATTCTTTTACCAATGCTGCTGCTCATGAACTCAAAACACCGCTTGCTGTTATTGAAAATCAGTGTGAATGTATTCTTGAGAAAGTCAATGAACAAAAGAATGAAGAGTATATCAATACTATATATAATGAATCTTTGAAAATGACGAAGTTGCTCAACGATCTTCTGCAATATAATAAATTGTCTTTATCCGATGATGTGGAAAAAGAAAAAGTTGCATTAAACGGAGTTGTAGTTGATGAAATTGAAAAATATACTTCTTTTGCTCAACTCAACAATATTACCATTCAATCCAATATTGATGAGGCAGTGGTTGATTGCAACAAAGGATTAATCTCAATGGTGATAGATAACTTTATTTCAAATGCCATCAAATATTCACAAGGTGATAAAGTTACCATCTCACTTACTCAAGACAAGAAAAAGTATAAATTCAGTATTTTTAATTATTGCAACCCTATTGAAGATAAAAATATATGGGATCAGTTAATTGTCAGCAGTAAATCAAGGAGCGGTGATTCAGGCGGTCTTGGTCTTGCTATTTCAAAACAGATACTTGAACTTCATAAGTATAAGTATGGTTTTGAGAATAAAGACGGCGGTGTAGAATTTTATTTTATTGCACAATAAATTCTTTTGTTGTATAATCTTTTCTGAGGTAAGATTATGGCAAGAGAACTAAGTTATGCTCAGATGGTTGAGCGCAGTATTATAAAAACTTACAGGAAAGATATTTGGAATCCGTTTATTGAAGCATGCAAGAACTATCAACTTGTTGAAGACGGTGACAGGATTGCTGTTTGTATCAGCGGAGGTAAGGATTCCGTGTTGCTTGCAATGTGTATGAAGCATCTGCAAAAGCACAGTGATGTCCGTTTTGAACTCAGATTTATTTGTATGGATCCGGGCTATAATGATGTTAATCGAAAACAGATTGAGCATAATTGTGAAATACTGAATATTCCTGTTGAAATGTTTGAATCGGATATTTTTGATATAACAACAAATGTCGGCGGTTCGCCTTGTTATTTGTGTGCAAGGATGAGAAGGGGACATCTTTATGCAAAAGCAAAGGAAATAGGATGTAATAAGATTGCATTGGGTCATCATCTCAGTGATGTTATTGAAACCACTTTGCTTGGTATGTTCTACGGTTCTCAACTCCAGGCAATGCTCCCAAAACTTAACAGTACAAATTTTGAAGGTATGCAATTAATCAGACCTTTGTATTGTGTCAATGAAAAATCAATTATCAAATGGCGTGATTATAATCATCTTGTTTTTATTCAATGTGCCTGCAGATTTGTTGATGAATACAGCAACAGCGAGGATGGCATAGGTGTTTCAAAACGGCAGGAAATAAAACATCTGATTCATGAGTTAAAAAAAGTTAATCCTGATATTGAGCATAATATATTCAAATCCATACACAATGTCAAACTGGATACCTTTGTTGCATATAAACAAAAAGGAACAGAGCACTCATTTTTAGAAGAATTTGAAAGGGCAGAGTAATCTGCCCTAACTTTTTTATAAAAAATACTAAAAGCCTATTGACAAAGTAGGTTATAGGTGATATGATTTAAACAACACATAACCTATCAAGTTGGTAGGCAATAAGGAGAAACGCTATGAAAGATATAATATTAGCGATTATTAACCAGGATTTAAAAAATGACCGAATGTTCTTTCGATGTTGCAATTGTTTGAATTTGAATTAATCATTATACAAATATATGTAATTTAACTTGAAAGGAATTTTTACTATGTCAGAATACAAATATCATTTTGAAACATTACAACTTCATGTAGGGCAGGAAGAAGCAGATCCCGCAAGCGGAGCAAGAGCTGTCCCTATTTATCAGACAACATCATATGTATTTCATAACAGCGATCATGCGCAGGCAAGATTTAATCTTTCAGATGCAGGAAATATTTACGGCAGGCTCACAAATTCAACGCAGGAGGTTTTTGAAAAAAGAGTGGCAGCCCTTGAAGGAGGTGTGGCGGCACTTGCCACTGCATCAGGTGCTGCAGCACTTGCGTATACTTTTCAGGCACTTGCCACTGCAGGTGACCATATTGTAGCAGCCAAGACAATCTATGGCGGTACATATAACTATCTGGAGCATACAATAAAGCAGTTTGGTGTCAGCACCACATTTGTTGACCCGGATGATTTATCAAATTTTGAAAAGGCTATTCGTGACAACACGAAAGCAATTTTTATTGAAAGCCTCGGTAATCCCAATTCAAACTTAATTGACATTGCAGCTTTGTCGGATATTGCACATAAACACAATATTCCTCTTGTTGTTGATTCAACTTTTGCAACGCCATATTTGCTGCGTCCTATTGAATACGGCGCTGATATTGTTGTTCATTCTGCTACCAAATTTATTGGCGGACACGGTACAACACTTGGCGGAGTGATTGTTGACAGCGGTAAGTTTGATTGGAAGTTAAGCGGTAAATATCCGCAGATTGCTGAACCTAACGCAAGTTATCACGGAGTAAGTTTTGTTGATGCTGCCGGACCTGCAGCCTTTGTTACATACATCAGAGCAATATTGCTCCGTGATACAGGTGCAACAATATCACCGTTTAATGCGTTTTTACTTCTTCAGGGGCTTGAAACACTTTCGCTCAGAATAGAACGTCATGTTGAAAACACCAAAAAGGTTATTGAATACCTTGATTCCCATCCAAAGGTTGCAAAAGTGAATCATCCGAGTCTTGATAAAAAATATCAGGTTTTGTATAATAAATATTTCCCTAATGGTGCAGGTTCGATATTTACATTTGAAATTAATGGCGGTGAGGCTGAGGCGAAAAAGTTTATAGATAATTTAAAAATATTTTCTATTCTCGCTAATGTTGCCGATGTTAAATCCTTAGTGATTCATCCTGCAACAACTACGCACAGTCAGTTGAATGAACAGGAACTGGCTGAACAGAATATTAAACCGAATACCGTAAGACTTTCAATCGGTACAGAACATATTGATGATATAATCCATGATCTGGAACAGGCATTTGCCGCACTGGATTAATAACAGAGAAGGAGATTTTACTATGTCTATTTATAAATCAGTACTTGAACTTGTTGGTAATACACCATTGGTTGAGGTAAGCAACTTCAGCAAAAAGAATAATTTGCAGGCAAATTTATTTGCAAAACTTGAATATTTCAATCCCGCAGGTTCAGTTAAGGACAGAATTGCAAAAGCAATTATTGAAGATGCAGAAGAAAATGGTAAACTCAAGGCGGACTCGGTAATTATTGAACCTACAAGCGGTAATACAGGTATCGGTCTTGCTGCAGTTGCGGCATCAAAAGGATACAGAATTATTATTACAATGCCGGAAACAATGAGTATTGAAAGAAGAAATCTGATGAAAGCCTACGGTGCAGAAGTTGTATTAACCGATGGTTCAAAAGGAATGAAAGGTGCAATCGAGAAAGCAGATGAACTTGCACAGGAAATACCAAATTCGTTCATTGCAGGGCAGTTTGTCAATCCTGTCAATCCGGAAACACATACTAAGACAACAGGTCCAGAAATTTGGAAGGATACGGAGGGTAAGGTTGATATTTTTGTTGCAGGCGTAGGTACAGGCGGTACAATTTCAGGTGTAGGTTCTTATCTGAAATCACAGAATCCTGCTGTTAAAATTGTAGCAGTAGAACCTGCAACTTCACCTGTACTTTCAAAAGGTACTGCCGGCCCTCATAAAATTCAGGGTATTGGTGCAGGATTTGTTCCTGCAACACTTGATACGGACATCTATGATGAAATTATTGCAGTTGAAAATGATGAGGCGTTCAAAGTCGGCAGGGAATTTGCAAAAGCAGAGGGCGTGCTGGTCGGCATATCAAGCGGTGCGGCTTTGGCAGCAGCAAAAGAACTTGCCCAAAGAGAAGAAAATAAGGATAAAAATATTGTTGTTCTGCTTCCTGATACAGGCGACCGATACCTTTCAACTCCACTGTTTTCTGAATAAAAGCAATAATTAGACGGATACTTTTGTAGTATCCGTTTTTTATTTGGTTATAACATAGTTATAAAAGTTTCTATTTATTTTATAATTTAATCTATTTCCTATTGACAAGGTAGGAAATAAGTGCTATTATTTCCTATTGAAAAGGTAGGTATAAAGTATGACAGTTTATGTTGATAATGCAGCAACAACCAAGTTGAGTGATAAAGCACTTGATTCAATGCTGCCTTTATTTAAAGATATTTACGGTAATCCATCATCTCTTCATACAGTTGGTCAAACGGCTAAAGAATACCTTGAAGAAGCAAGAGAAACTGTTGCAAACTGTATTGGTGCTTTACCGAGAGAAATTTATTTTACTTCCGGAGGAAGTGAAGCCGACAATCAGGCAATCCGCACTGCCGCTTTTATTGGTGCGAAAAAAGGGAAAAAACATATTGTATCATCAAAATTTGAGCATCATGCTGTTCTTCATACACTGAATGCTCTTGAAAAAGAAGGTTATACAGTAACTCTTGTTGATGTTAACTCTGACGGTGTGATAAAAGCAGACGATGTAAAAAATGCTATTACCGATGAAACCTGTCTTGTAACAATTATGACTGCCAACAATGAAATCGGCACAATTCAGCCAATTGCTGAGATTGGTGAAATATGCAGAGAAAAGGGCGTATTTTTCCATACAGATGCTGTTCAGGCTGTTGGTCATATTCATGTTAATGTAAAAGATATGAATGTGGATATGCTTTCGGCATCAGCACATAAATTCCACGGACCAAAGGGTGTTGGTTTCTTATATGTTAAATCGGGAATACCTGTTAAAAACCTGATTGAGGGCGGTGCTCAGGAACGCGGTAAACGTGCAGGAACAGAAAATATGCCTGCAATTATCGGTATGGCAACTGCACTTAAGGATGCAGTTGATAATCTCGATGAAAACGCAAAAAAAGTTTCTGCAATGCGTGACAGACTTATGCAGGGACTTAAGGATATTGACAGAAGTTTTATCAACGGTAATCTTGAAAAAAGACTTCCGGGTACTGTTAATATGTGCTTTGAAGGCATTGAGGGCGAGAGTCTTCTTCTCTTGCTTGATATGAAAGGCATATGTGCTTCAAGTGGTTCTGCCTGCACAAGCGGCAGTCTTGATCCGTCACATGTACTTTTATCAATCGGTGTTCCTGTTGAAGTTGCTCACGGTTCGCTCAGACTTTCAATCAGCGAATATAATACAATGGAAGAAATGGAACATATTATCAAATCGGTTCCTGAAGTTGTAACCTATCTTCGTTCTATATCTCCTGTATGGGAAAGAATTATTAAAGAAGAAAATTAATTTTATTTGAAAGGATATTATTATGGCTCTCTATTCAGAAAAAGTAATGGACCACTTTACAAATCCGCGAAATGTTGGTAAAATTGAAGATGCGGACGGAATTGGTGAAGTTGGCAATGCAAAATGCGGCGATATTATGAAAATGTATATCAAAGTATCGGATGACGGAATTATTGAAGATGTTAAGTTCAATACATTTGGCTGTGCGTCTGCAATCGCATCAAGTTCTATGGCAACTGAAATGATTAAAGGTCAGCCGATTGATAAGGCTCTTGAACTTACAAATAAGGCAGTTGTTGAGGCACTTGACGGTTTGCCGCCGGTAAAGGTTCACTGTTCTGTTTTAGCAGAAGAGGCAGTAAAGATGGCCGTTAAAGATTATTATGATAAAAAGGGTATAGAATACGACGCTTCACAATTTTGTGCCGGTGACTGTGCCCATTGCGGAGAACATTGATGATTAAAGATATTCAGCAGCAGATTCTTAAATTAAAAGAAGAAAATGATATTTGTATTTTAGCCCATTGCTATCAGTCACCTGAAATTCTTGAAGTGGCTGATTTTACAGGGGATTCTTTTGCACTGTCTGTTAAAGCATCACAGGTTGAAAACAAAACAGTTATTATGTGCGGTGTTCGCTTTATGGCGGAGACGGTTAAGATTTTATCTCCAAACAAAAAAGTTATTCTTGCCAACCCGTCAGCCGGATGTCCTATGGCGGAGATGATGGATAAGGAAGTTATCTCACTCGTCAAAGAACAATATCCTGATTATACTGTTGTGGCTTACATAAATACAACAAGCGAACTCAAAACAATTTGTGATGTTTGTGTTACTTCTTCATCTGCACTTGAAATATGTAAAAAGATAGATAATGATAACATTCTTTTTATCCCTGATTGCAATCTGGGTGACTGGATTTCAAAGCAATTGCCTGAAAAGAATTTTAAACTCCTTAATGGCGGATGCCCGACTCATGCAAAAATGAGCGAAAGAGATGTATTAAAAGCAAAAGAACTTCATCCGAATGCACTGTTTTTGGTTCATCCTGAATGTACTCCGGATGTTGTTGCACTTGCGGATTATGTAGGTTCCACTACGGGTATAATGGACTATGCAAAGCAAAGTGATGCTAAAGAATTCATTATCGGAACAGAAAACAGTATTGTAACGCATCTTCAGATGAGTTGTCCTGACAAGATGTTTTATCCGCTTTCAAAGGACTGTATATGTCATAATATGAAAGCCACAACACTTGTAGATGTTCTCAATTGCTGCAAGGGTGATTTTGGCGAAGAAATTATTCTTGATGATCATGTGTATACTGAAGCAAAAAGATGTATTGATGAAATGATAAGGCTTGGTTAAATGAATAAAAAAGTAATTATCGCAATGAGCGGTGGCGTTGATTCCAGCGTTGCCGCTTTTTTGATGAAAGAAAAGGGTTATGAGTGCATTGGTGCAACAATGAAACTCTATGATAACGAAGATATTGGTATCAGCCGTGAAAAGACATGTTGTTCACTTGATGATATTGATGATGCAAGAGCAGTGGCAAGAAGACTTGATATGCCGTATTATGTTTTCAACTTTAAAGATGAGTTTGAAGAAAAGGTTATCCATAAATTTATTTCTACATATGAAAACGGCGGTACACCGAATCCGTGTATCGACTGTAATAGGTATCTGAAATTTGAAAAACTTTTTCAGCGGATGTATGAACTCGGCTTTGATTATGTTGTTACCGGTCATTATGCAAAAGTTGAAGAAGAGAGCGGATGGTTTTATCTGAAAAAAGGGGAAGACGTTACAAAAGATCAGAGTTATGTTTTGTATTCTTTAACCCAATCACAATTGTCACATATACAGTTTCCCTTGGGTGCGTATTCAAAGTCAGAAATAAGAGAAATTGCTCAAAGTCAGAATTTCCTCAATGCACGCAAAAAGGACAGTCAGGATATTTGCTTTGTTCCTGATGGAAATTATGCAAAATTTATTGAAGGCTATTTAGGCAAGACATATCCACAGGGTGATTTTGTTGATAAGAACGGAAATGTAATCGGAAGGCATCAGGGTATTATCAGGTATACCAATGGTCAGAGAAAAGGACTTGGTGTTGCATTTGGCAAGCCTATGTATGTTGCAGGAAAAGATGCTGAAAAAAATACAGTTACACTTTGTACGAATGAAGAATTATTCTCTGACACGTTATTGGCTGTTGATTTTAATTGGCTTATTCCGAATCCGAGTGAACAGATAAAATGTAAAGCAAGAGTAAGGTATAATATGAAAGAGCAGCCGGCTACTGCATATATGCTTGAAGATAATAAAGTAAAAGTTGTTTTTGATGAGCCGCAAAGAGCAATCACCAAAGGGCAGGCGGTCGTTCTTTATGAGGATGATGTTGTCCTCGGCGGAGGGACAATTGTATAATCATAAATATTTATTGTATATTACTGCATAAAAAATATTGACATAAATATTTAATAAGTTTATAATTTTGTTTATAGATTTTGTTATTACATTAATTTATGGAGGGTAAATATGAAAAAGGTTAAAAGAATTTTAGCGTTTGTTCTTTCAGCATTGCTTGTTGTTATGGCATTCGCAGGTTGTTCAGCAAAAAACAATGATGATGCAAATGTTGACAACAGTGATAAGAAAGTGGCAATTCTTCAGTATATGCCGCATACAAGCCTTGATAATTGCACACAAGGTGTAAAAAATGCTTTGGATGAAGCAGGAATAAAATATGATGTTCAGATTGGTTCAAGCGGAAGCGCTGATACTGACTGCCAGAGTTATGCACAGCAGATGATAGCCAATGGATATGATCTTGTTATTGCTGTTGCAACACCTGCTGCAATGAGTGCTTATTCTGCTGTACAGAATGCGTCAGCAAGTACGCCTGTGGTTTTCTGTGCTGTATCAGATCCTGTTGCTGCCGGTCTTGTTGAGAGTATGGAAACACCTAACAAAAACTGTACAGGTACAGCGGATGCAATTGACATTAAAGGTCAGGTTGAACTTATCAAGCAACTTCAGCCGAACCTTAAAACACTCGGTGTTCTCTATACTACAAGTGAAGCAAATTCAATCAGTCAGTTAAAAACGCTTGAGGAAGAATGTAAAAATGCAGGTATTGAACTGAAATCACAGGGTATCGGTGAAGCATCTGAACTTGCTTCTGCTGCTGCAGCCCTTATCCCTCAGGTTGAGGCGCTTACAAATCTTACTGATAATAATGTTGTTGATAATATGAGCGTATTTCTTGAACAGGCTGATGCTGCCGGTATCCCTGTATATGGCTCAGAAATTGAACAGGTAAGAAAAGGCTGCCTTGCTTCTGCATCCATTGACTATGTTGCACTTGGTGAGAAGACAGGTCAGATGGCAATCGAAATACTCAACGGAAAGGATGCGGCAACTTATCCTGCAGTTACAGTAACTGATTCTTTCCTCGTTGTTAATCCTCAGGTTGCAGAAAAGTTAAATATTGCAATTCCTGATTCAATAAAAAATACTGCTGAAGAAGTTACAGCAGAACAGTAATATGGATACATTTGTGAGCAGAACTTCTGTTCTGCTCTTTTTGTATGATTTGGAAGTGATTTGATGGAGACTTTAAATATAATAAAAGTCGTATTTGAAGAAGGCTTTAAGTATGCCATTCTCGCCCTTGGGGTGTATTTGGCATACAGTATACTGGATTTCCCCGATTTATCAGTTGACGGTACAATGCCTTTAGGGGCAATTGTTTCAAGTGTTTTGATATTGAAAGGAATGAATCCTTGGCTCAGTCTTTTGATTGCCTTTGTCTGCGGCTTGGCTGCAGGATCCCTGACAGGTATTTTACATGTCAAATTAAAACTTGAACCGTTGCTTTCGGGTATTCTTGTTTATACGATTCTTCTTTCGATTAATTTAGTTCTAATAAAAGCCGGAACAGACGGACAGTCGATTGTATCTATATTTGGTAAAGATACGATTTTCAACAGCGGTATAGCAAATGTATTGCCGACAAATGTTAGTGGAGTGAACGTCAGAAAATTAATTGTTCTTGCTATATTTGTTGTTGTTCTTAAAATACTTATTGATTTGTATTTAAAAACCAAGTCGGGAATGCTTCTGCGTGCAACAGGTTCAAATCAGCAATATGTTGTTATGCTTGCTAAAAATCCCGGTATGTCTAAGATATTAGGACTTTCAATCGGTAACGGACTTGCTGCAATCAGCGGTGCCGTTATTGCCCAAAGTACCGAAACCGCAAATACCACAATGGGTGTAGGTATGGTTGTATTTGGTCTTTCAAGTGTTATTATCGGTTTATCTGTATTTAAGAGAATTGGTTTTATGAAAGCAACAACAATGGTTATTATAGGTACAATCATCTACAAAGCATGTTTGCAGATTGCAGTTGTTATCGGACTTCCAAGTGAGTATAATAAACTTCTGATGGCGGTATTGTTTGTCCTTGCTCTTGTTTTCAGCGGTACTCTCAAAGGTAAAGTAGGAAAAAGGAGAGATAAGAATGCTTGAGTTAAATAATATTACAAAACGATTTAATGTCGGCACAGTTGATGAATCAACTGTATTTGATCATTTTAATTTTAAAGTTAATAAAGGTGAATTCGTTTCAATTATCGGCTCAAACGGCAGCGGTAAAACAACTCTGCTCAATCTTACCTGCGGTTCATTGAAACCTGATTCCGGAAATATTATTTTTAATGGTAATGATATTACACATATTTCTGAGTTTAAAAGAGCAAAAATGATTGGCAGAGTTTTTCAGGAACCCAAAGTAGGTACTTGTGCTGATTTGACAATTCTTGAAAATATGGCTTTGGCGGATAACAAGAATAAGCATTTTGGTCTTGGTAAATGTGTTAATAAAAAAAGAGTAGATTATTACAAATCATTACTTGAACACTGCAATATGGGACTTGAGAACAGAATGGGGGTTCAGGTCGGTACACTTTCAGGTGGGCAGCGTCAGGCTCTTGCACTTGTTATTGCCAATATGACGAATGTAGAATTACTGATTCTTGATGAACATATTGCTGCTCTTGATCCTAAGTCGTCAGAGAATGTTATGAATCTGACCAATGATTTGGTAACAAAGAATGGTATCACCACAATGATGGTAACGCACAATCTAAGATTTGCTGTTGACTACGGCACCAGACTTGTTATGATGCATGAAGGCAATATTGTTCTCGACCTGAAAGGACAGGAAAAGAAAGACGCTAAGGTCGAAGATTTACTCGAAATATTTGATAAAATCAGTATAGAAAAAGGCAATTAAAATAAGGCAGACAAAAGTCTGCCTTATTTTTTATATCTTGGATGAAATTATAGATTAACTTCAAACGGTTTTCCGTTTTCTTCTCTTGATTTATCAGCAAGGTATACACAAAGATGCCCTGCAACCGAATCAAATATAGATGTACATGCAAGTGACGGTTTTTCATCCGTAACAAATTTAACGAAATCTGCACTGAGTCTTTCATCTCCGCCGCCGTGTCCGCCGTATGCACCGACCATATCGCCTGAAACATTAAGATCAACTTCTTCAATATCGCATTCTTCATTATGTGCATCAGGTGATGGGTTGATTTTGGAAACATAGAATTTCTGTTCTTCAAAATTACCGTAAATTTCACCTTTGGTACCAATTATATGTATCTTTCGGAGTGACTGAGATGAACCGCCGACCATATTATGTGTTCCGGTTGCTCCGTTTGCGAAATTAACTAAAACAGATTGATGATCGACAACATTGTTGTCGCATTTATAAATGCATCTTGCATAAGGGCTGTCACTTTTCATAAGTGCAATCTTATCATCAATTGTTGGATTTTCAATATCTTCAAGTGCATCCCAAACATAGAATGCCCATCTGTCCGGATGGTCTATATATAATCTTTTTGTTGAATAAACACATTCATCAACAAGGGGACAGTCTTTCATACAAATTGTGCCGGCTTCTTTTGGTGCATTTTCAGGTTTAAACTGATATTTGCTTCCGAAAGAGGATATGCTGACAGGTTTTGTTTCACTCATAAACCACATCATCAAATCAATATCATGGCAGCATTTTGCAAGCAGCATTGTTGTGTGGCATTTATCTGAATTTGCCCATTTGCCGCGAATGTATGATGTTGATAAATGGTGGTATGAAACATGTTCACAAGTCTGGATATTGAGTATGTCACCGATTTCTCCGCTTGCAATTCTTTCTTTTATGCTGTAATAAAATGGAGTATATCTTAAAACATGGCAAATCATAACTTTAGAGTTATTCTTTTTTGCACATTCAACGATTTGGCGCATTTCCTCTTCATTAATTGCAAACGGTTTTTCGAGCAGCATATCATATCCTGCATTTAAAAGAGGAATTGATGTTTCAAGATGCTGTTCATCCATTGTACCGTTAATTATTGCATCGGCAAGTCTGCCTTTTTCAGCAAGTTCCTGTGCTGAATGAAAGCACATATCATCACTGAAATCAAAATATTCTTTGCAGTGCTTTCTTCTGATTGGATTGGGGTCAGCAACACCTACTATTTTTAATAATTCAGGGTTTGTTTTTGCAAGTTCGCTGTATACCAATGCTCTGTGTCCGGCACCGACAATTATTGCTGTTACAGGTGTCTTTTGCATAATAATTTGATTGCCTCTCTTTAATTAATTTTATTTTGAATTCATTATAATACTATATCAAAAAAATACAAGGCTTTTATAAAATTATTTCTTAATATTGACAGTTTTTCGTTATAATCTTATAATAATAAAAATCGAGTAATATGAAAATCAGGTGAAAATTTGAAAAGATTATTGGTCTATCTTAAAGGGTATATATTGCAATCGGTTCTTGCGCCGTTATTCAAGCTCCTTGAGGCATCATTTGAACTTATAGTTCCGCTTGTTATTGCTTCTATTATTGATGTCGGTATTCATAATAACGACAAAAATTATATATTAAGCAGGAGCGGAATTTTAGTCTGCCTTGCTTTGGTGGGTATGATTGTTGCAATTTCAGCACAATATTTTGCAGCAAAAGCAGCAACAGGGTTTGGTAAAAAACTCAGACACGCACTTTATGAAAAAATCCAATCACTCTCATTCAGCGAACTGGATACAATAGGAACTTCTGCTTTAATTACAAGGATGACAAATGATGTCAATCAGGTGCAGAATGGTGTTAACCTTGTGCTCAGGCTTCTGCTTCGTTCTCCGTTTATTGTTATCGGAGCAATGATAATGGCTTTCACTATTGACATTAAGTGTGCATTTATTTTCCTTGCGGCAATTATTGTTCTTTCAATTGTTGTCTTTGGTATTATGGCATATACAATCCCACAGCACAAATCTGTTCAGAATAAACTTGATAATGTAACACTTATTACAAGAGAGAATCTTACAGGTGCTCGCGTCATACGGGCATTTACCAATGAAGAAAATGAGATTGAAGAATTTGAAAAAAGGAATTCGGCATTGTCTTCACTTCAAAAAAGTGTCGGCAGAATTTCAGCACTCCTCAATCCGGTCACTTATGTTATTATCAATGTTGCAATTATTGTCCTTATTTACAGCGGTGCAATACAGGTTGATAACGGCGTGTTAACTCAGGGGCAAGTCGTTGCCTTGTATAATTATATGAGCCAGATACTTGTTGAACTGATTAAATTAGCGAATCTGATTGTAACTGTCACAAAATCATTTGCATCTGCCGACAGAATTAACAGCGTGTTTGATGAGGAAAACTCACTTTCCAAAATGAATGACAGTAAAATTGCATCTTCATTTATAGAATTTGATAATGTATCTTTAACGTATAAAAATGCTTCAGATAAAACGCTTGATAATATCAGTTTTAAAGTAAACAGAGGAGAAACAATCGGAATTATCGGAGGAACCGGTTCAGGTAAATCAAGCCTTGTTTCACTGATACCGCATTTTTATGACTGTACTGACGGAGCGGTTTATGTTAACGGTAAAAATGTTAAAAGCATTGAGCCTTCAATTCTTCGTGAACGCATAGGATATGTTCAGCAGAAGGCAGTTTTATTCAAAGGAACTGTGCGTGATAACATGAAATGGGGTAAGAAAGATGCTGATGATAAAGAAATAATAACTGCACTGAAACAGGCACAAGTGTATGATATTGTTGAAGAAAAGGGCGGTCTTGATTTTGAAATTGAGCAGAATGGTTCCAATCTCTCAGGTGGACAAAAACAAAGACTTTCTGTTGCAAGGGCATTAGTAAGACAACCTGAAATTTTGATTCTGGATGATTCATCGTCTGCACTTGATTTTGCAACTGAATCACGTCTCAGAGAAGAAATATATAATCTGACGTATAATCCAACTGTATTTATTGTTTCTCAGCGGGCATCATCGGTTATGAGCGTAGATAAAATAATTGTGCTTGAAGACGGTGAATGTGTTGGTATAGGAAATCATAATGACCTTCTTAACAATTGTGAGGTATACAAAGAAATATATACTTCCCAGTTTGCAAAGGAGGTGCAGTAATGAATAGTAAGCAGACCTTAAAAAGAGTTATTGCGTATATAGATAAATACAAATATCTTTTGTTTCTGTCAATGATTCTTGCACTCGTGAGTGTGGCATTAACGCTTTATGCTCCTATTTTAGTCGGTGAAGCGATTGATAATATTATTTCTAAAGATAATGTCGATTTTGAAACAATAATAATCATTTTAATAAAGCTTGCTGTTGTGATTGCTGTTACTGCATTGCTGCAATGGATGATGAATGTTTGTAATAATAAAATTGCATATAATGTCTCAAGAGATTTGAGACAGCGTGCTTTTAATAAGATTCAACGTCTTCCGAGTTCTTATCTTGACACCCATTCCAATGGCGATATTGTCAGCAGAGTTATTAATGATGTTGACCAGTTGTCGGATGGTTTGCTTATGGGCTTTACGCAGTTCTTTACGGGTGTTGTAACAATTATAGGTACAATCGGTTTTATGCTTTCTATAAATGTATGGATAACACTTGTAGTTGTTCTGGTAACGCCTCTGTCTTTCTTCATTGCAAGATTTATTGCCAAAAGAACGTATAAAATGTTTTCACTCCAGTCACAGACAAGGGGAGAGCAAACTTCGTTTATTGATGAAATGATTGCAAATCAAAAGGTTGCGGATGCATATGGAATGGATGAAGATAATCTTAAAAGATTTGATGATATTAACGACCGGCTTGCAGCCTATTCGCTTAAAGCGACTTTCTTTTCTTCCATAACAAATCCTGCAACAAGGTTCGTTAACAGCATTGTTTATGCGTTAGTGGCTCTGTTCGGTGCAATTATGGCCATCAGCGGTAATATCACAGTCGGTATTCTCTCATGTTTTTTGTCATATGCCAATCAGTACACAAAGCCGTTTAACGAAATAAGTTCGGTTGTAACTGAATTGCAGAACGCACTTGCCTGTGCCGCCAGAGTTTTTGATTTGATTGAAGAAGAAGGTATTCCGGATGATAAAGATGATGCAATTGTTTTGACAAATCCAGAAGGTGAATTTGTTATTCATAATCTTAAATTTTCATATTTGCCGGAAAAACCGCTCATTACCGATCTCAACCTGAAAGTAAAATCAGGAATGACTGTTGCAATTGTAGGACCGACAGGATGCGGGAAAACAACTCTGATTAATCTTCTTATGCGTTTCTATGATGCAAACAGCGGAGAAATCAATATTGATGGTATCAATATTCTGGATATAAGCAGACGTTCTTTGAGAGAAAATATAGGAATGGTGCTGCAGGATACCTGGCTGAAGAGTGGAACAATTAAAGAGAATATAAAACTTGCGAATCCTGATGCCACTGACTCCGAAGTGATTGAAGCTGCCAAGGCAGCATATGCACATTCTTTTATTAAACGTTTGCCAAACGGTTATGACACATATATCGGCGAAGACGGAGGCTCTTTGTCACAAGGTCAAAAACAGTTGCTGTGTATTACAAGGCTTATGCTTTCACCGCCGCCGATTTTGATTCTTGATGAGGCAACATCTTCAATTGATACCCGAACAGAGATAAAAATTCAAAAGGCATTCAACAAGTTAATGAAAGGCAGGACAACATTTGTTGTTGCACACCGATTGTCAACAATCCGTAATGCAGATATTATTCTTGTAATGAATGACGGGAATATTATTGAACAGGGGAATCATCAGGAACTGTTTGAAAAAAGAGGATTTTATTATAATCTTTATAATTCTCAGTTTCCTAAAGAAAAATAAGTATTGAAAAATATAAAAGGACCTGCTGGTTAGCAGGTCCTTTACCTTATATTATAAGTTTTAGTTTTGGTTATTTGCAGCATCTTTTTCGTTTTGTTCTGCAAGTCTTTGTGCACGTTTTTCAGCAAGATCAACAATCATCTGCTGCTGGAGTTCACCATGAATGTTATAGAATACGAATGATAAACCATACAAACCACGTGCAAGTGCAGGAAGGATACAGAAGATTGCCCAGATACCGTTAAGCATTTTTGGATCAGTTTGAGGTATAGCGTTACCAAGAGAGTCAGTAAGCGGAATATAGTTAATCCATGTAAGAACCATTCCTGAAAGCCAGCCTGTTACTGAATTTGCAAGTTTTTGGAAGTAACCCTGAACAGTGGTAACAAGTGCCTCATTTCTGAGTCCGTGCTTCCATTCCATATAGTCAAGTGCTTCGGCAGTAACGATTTGACCGCTGACAAGAAGGATTTTATTTGGAAGTCCGCAAATTGTCAGAGCAAAAATGACCCAAGCAAGGTTAAGTATGTAATGATCACTGAAGGTCTGACCAAATGGATGATAACCTATAAAGAACAGTCCCATATAAGCAAAGAATCCAAAGAAACCTGCGATGATTGAAGTGGCACGTCCGCCGAATTTTTTAACCATTTTTGCAGCAACAGGTACCATAATGTAGTTGGGAATACCCGTAAACAATCCGCAGACTGTTTGGTTAACAAGAGAACCGGTGTTGTTAAGCCAAAAATAAGATTCTGAAGAACCGCCGACTGACTTGAATGAGTTAAAGAAGTTGGCAGTAATAACGGCAAACAATGGTCTGTTTGTAAATATATTCTTGATGGATTCAAACACAGAAGTCTGATTCATCTCTTCACGGCTCATAAGAGGAACGCGCTCACGCATATTCATGCATCCGAAAACGGCAAAGAAAGCCAAAAGAATGAGCATAAAGTATGCGAAACCGGTGTAAACACCCTGCATAGTAATGTTTTTATTTATTTTCGGTAAAAGTGTTACGAGTACAGGAACAAGCGATGGAAGCCAAGTACCGAAAAGTTCAAAAAATTTTGTGGTCGTAATCAGATTATTTCTTTCATCGGTATTCGGAGTGATATTATATACCATGAGATTCCATGCACCGAAATAACTCATACCAAGACCGTAAAGAATAATCGCAACAGCAGCCCAGATTACTTTCTGTGTGGAATTAAAGTTACCGCCGGGAGCAGAGAACATCATACCTCCGCCGATTACAAGTAACGGCAGCGGCAGGATAAAGAACGGTCTGATACGGCCCCATCGGGTTCGTGTTCGGTCAATGATTAATCCTGAAATGGTGTCATCCACTGCATCATAAATGGATGCCGCAAGGTTGATATTAGCATAAGCAGTAGTGTTAAGTTTAAGGAACTGAATCATAAAGAATTCCTTAAAAGCGTTAACAAACTGATCAACATTTTTCCATCCGAAATTCACAAGAACAAACGCAGCAATTTCTTTTGGTGAAAGATAACGTTTGTGTGTATAGGCGAGTTTATCGAGCTCATCCATTTCAGTTTGCGTTAATTGTTCGGTCATAATTTCTTCTGCCAAATTGTTCCCTCATTTCATTATCATTAAAGTGCAAAAATACTTTAATAATGTAATTATGTAATAAGCAATAATATACTATCATAATATTATCTTTAAATCAATAGTTTTTTAATGCCATCATTGTCATTTTTACTACATTTATGTATAATTTTCTATTGACAATTATGCAAAATCATTATAGAATATTTTTTGAACTATGTATATTGAAAGGGGTACGTTTATGGCAAGTACCTGTCCGAATTGCGGCAAAAAATTACACTTCTGGGATATTAAGGCTGAATGTTCTCAGTGCGGTGTATCTATACCTAACTATAATTGGCAGCAGCGGTTGGAAGAGGATAATATCCGTGCTGAAAAGCAATTTGCTGTTTTTAATAAAACAATGAACAGGATTGCGTATTCTATCTGGGGGACAAAACTGCGTATTGCAAGACTTGTGCTGACTTTGCTTCCGGCGGTTGGATTTATACTTCCGTGGGCTACCTTAAAGAGTGACGGAGACAGTTTTGATTTAAGTATTATTTCTCTTTTCGGAAATAAATCATTGATTGAATTTTTCAGCAGTTTTTTCAGTGATGCAAACTTATTCTTCATGAATATGAAGTTTGAGAGTTATGGCGGTGCAGTTACTCTTGCAGTTATCGGGTATTTGTTTTTTGTACTCAGTGCTCTGTTTATCGTTATTGCATTTTTGCTGAACATTATAATGTGCAAGCATCCCAAAACAAAGTCAACGATTGTATTTGATATTATTTCAATTGCTTTTTCCGTTGCAAGTGTAATAACATTTGTTATGAGCGGAACACTTGCTTCTGAGCAGGTCGCAGTTAATTTCGGCAATATGCCGATTATAAATGGTTCTGCATCTGTTTCATGGGGATATTTTGTTGCCTTGGTTTTGCTTATTGTTGCAACAGGTATTAACATTGCAGTTGCCAAGGCACCGGCAAAGAGTGATGAAGTGCTTGAAGAAGAACGTCTTGCCCGTAAAGCCGAAAAAGAAGCAAAGGAAAGACAAAAAGAGATAGAAAAAGAAAAGTCTCGAGAAAAAGCAGCCAAAGAGGCAGAAGAAGAGCAGGCAAGAATTGTTGAAGAGGCAAAAGCAAAACTTGCTAAGAAAAAAGAAAAGAAAAATAAAAAATAGTTTCAGCAGCACTAAGGAGCAGTCAGTCTGCTCCTTTTATTGAAATGAACGAAAAAACTTCAGGATGGATATGGATATGACTAATAAAAAAACAAAAATTGCAGCAATAACAATTTCAGTAATTCTTATTCTTACAATTATTTGCGGGATTGTGGTGTCAACAATCAGCACGGATTCTGCCAGCGCTTCCGCAATGTATATGTTTATGCCTAAAGAACTTGAAGGCGAATTTGACGGTGAAAAGGTTACATTTTATTTAAGAAAAAATGCAGAGTATAATCCAAAAGAGAATTCAGATGTTATGACAGCCTTTGAGGTTTATTATTATGATGATAACGGTGAAGAAGTCAATCTTGGTTCAACAGGGATGTTTGAGGCTTCAAATCAGACTATTAATCCGCTTCTGCTCTTTCTTGTAAAAGCAGGCGAAAAGTTCCAGACGCTTAAGAGTATTGTCAAAAAAGTAGTAATAACGCTTGTTGTTTTGCTAATTGTTGCTTTGATTGTGATTTGGTTCATTGTTGATTCAAGGCGTGAAGATGAAAAGAAGAAAAAACTGAACGCCGAGAAAAATAATAATAGAAATAAAAAGAAGAAAAAGAAATAAAATTAATATAAACAAACTGAGAGCAGGATAACTTCATAACAAAGTCAAACAATTCCTGCTCTCTATTTTATGGTGATATAATGGAATATAATAAGTTATTTTCTCCTATGAAAATAGGAAATGTTGAAATCAAAAACAGAGTAGTCATGGCACCGATGTGTATGGGATTCGGGCAGTATAATGGTTGTGCTACCGAAAAAATGATGAATTATTATGAAGAACGTGCCAAAGGCGGCGTAGGTCTTATTATTACTGAGATTACACGTGTAAATGATATTACAGGCGCTTCATCATATGGTCAGCTTGGAATGAGCCATGATTATCAGATTCCTGCACTTAAAGAAATGGCAGACAGGATACATAAACACGGATGTAAAATTATGGTTGAACTGCATCATCCGGGGAGACAGAATCTCGGTCTTATGATTGGCACTGTTCCGCTGTGTATTGCCGGGGAAAAGTTAATGGGGGATTTGTATACAAAAATCCTTACAGGTGCAGTTATTCCGCCCGGAAAAAAGTTGCAGGACAAAGATATTGTTCCACGTGTTGTATCACCGAGCAAATGTGAAAAAAGCAAAATGAGTGAAAGTGTCAACAAAGCCCTTTCACATAAAGCGATAAAGAAACTGGTTTGTCAGTTTGTTGAAGGTGCAGTACGTGTAAAGAAAGCCGGATGCGACGGTGTTGAACTGCATGCATCACATGGTTATTTAATTCAGCAGTTTTTGTCACCCAATACAAATAAGCGTGATGATGAATATGGCGGAAGCCTCGAAAACAGAATGCGATTTCTGCTTGAAATCATTGATGGTATACGTAAAAACTGCGGTTCTGATTTCCCAATCGTTGTAAGACTTACTGTTGATGAAATGTATGACAGAATCGGTCAGAGCGGTAAGGGCTACGGCCTTGAAGAAGGGCTGAAAATGGCAAAAATCCTCAGTGATAAAGGAATAGATGCGATTGATGTTTCTTCGGCTGCCTATGACACGTTTAACTATTGGCTTGAGCCAACGACTTTTGAATGCGGTTGGAGAAAGCATCTTGCTCAGGAAGTGAAAAAAGTTGTTGATATTCCTGTCATTGCAGCAAATCTTATCCGTTCTCCGCAGCAGGCAGAATTGCAGTTAGAAGAAAATACGCAGGACTTCATTTCTTTGGGAAGACCTCTTATCGCTGATCCGCATTGGGTTAATAAAGTAGCACAAGGCAATGAATACAAAATCAGCAGATGTGTTTGCTGTCTCCATTGTTTTGAAAGTATGATGGAGAATGCATATAAATATGACCACGGTCATTGCTCAGTTAATCCGTTTGTCGGCAGAGAAGATGTTAAACTCAAAAAGAACGGCAGCGGCAGAAAGGTTGTTGTTGTAGGTGCAGGCCCTGCCGGTCTTATGGCGGCTCGGCTTATGGCACAAAGAGATTTTAATGTTGTTGTCCTTGAAAAAGAAAATCAGGTTGGCGGTCAGCTTAATCTGGCAGATAAGCCACCGCATAAATATAAAATGTCATGGGTCTGCAAGGATTTGTATGAAAATGTGACTGCACTTGGTGTTGATGTCCAATTTAATGTTAGGGCAAATAAAGAAATTATTGACTCTTATAATCCTGATATTGTTATCAATGCAACAGGCGGTAATGCAGTTTTTCCTGATGCTTTCAAAGGCAATCATGTTTCAACAGTTACAGATATATTGAACGGTAATGTTAAACTTGAAAATAAGAATGTTGTTGTTATCGGTTCAGGTATGACAGGTCTCGAAACAAGCGAGCTTCTGGTTGAAAATGCAAATAAAGTTACGATTGTTGAAATGGCTGACAGAATTGCTCCGGGTGCATGGTTCCAGCACCTTGATGATGCTCTGCCGAAACTTGAAAAAGCAGGCACAAAATTCTTAACCGCTCATAAGTTAATTTCGATAAATGACAACTCTGTTCTCCTTGAAGATTTGAAAGAAAAACAGAAAGTTGAAATATCAGCAGACTATGTTGTTTTGTCACTCGGCGTCAGACCTGATACCGTACTGTTTGATGAAATAAAGAACAGCAGTTCTTATGCTGTTTATAATATCGGTGACAGTGTAAAAACAGGCAGAATTGTGAATGCAACAGAATCTGCTTATCAGTTGGTGATGTCTATTGATTAATAATGATATTATGTTTTCTGCAAGAGAAAAATTAAAAGAAAAATTGAATAGCCTGAATGACCGTGTGAGCGATACCTTTGATTTTGACTTTTCTGCTGTCAGCCGGCGGATTGAAACGGTTGAAGAATTCAATGATATTCTGCTCGGTGATTTTAATTCAGGCAGGCAGTTGTTTTACCGCGGTGAACGTATTAATGACTCAAACCGTCATTTGCTCCCGACAATGCTCAGGGAACCTGAAAAACTTTTTGACGATAATGATTTGGGAATTGTACATATTGATTCAGACTTCCTTCTGGATTATTATAAAAACCTCGGAAGTTTTGTGGATGTTTTCAGCAAGACTATGGGCAAAGTGAGCAAAGATTCCTTGTATGAAATTTGTGCATTCTCACAGCATTATAATAACTTTTCACCGCTGATTGATTTCACAAAGAGTATTTATCCTTCACTCTCGTTTGCTCTTAAAGACAGAGATGTTTATGAAGATGATATTGTTCTTTATGTAATTGAAATCAAAGATGAAAAAGATTATACAACGGATATTACAACTGCAAATAAATGGATTGATGAATTAAGTATTTATGCAGGCAGATTTGAAGAGACGGATCTTAAAACTGCTCTTAAAGATATAATTGCAAACCGTCATAAATTGAAAATGACTGAAGAATTCAAAAATTATATAGAATTTGCCAATTCCAAACCGTCTCCAAAAGCAAAACTGATTGATGTGCCGACGAATACAAGAATGAAATTCCAGCAAGGTGTGTTCCTGTTGCTCAATGATTTTCATTTTTTCAATGTAACTTATTTTACAAAAGGTATAAGAGATGAGTTTGAAATTTCAAAATATATTATTAATAAGGACATCTGCCCCTATCTTCTGGATTTAATAAAAAAAGAAACACCATGGTATCAGTTCAAATACCTGACTGATGTTGAATCGGCTTTCAAAATAGCAGTAGAACATAATGTCACGAAACTGTAATGACGTTTCAGTTAACAACAAAGAGCAGATAAATGAAAAAAGTAAAAATATGGAATCCTTTTCTAATTATCATTATCGGTAATCACAATAAATAAACACTGTATAGAAATTAGAGGTGTATTATGAAAAAGTTTTTATCCGTTTTACTTTGTACTTTAATCATCGTACCAAGTACTATGACTTTTGTACCGAAAGAATATACTCCGCCTGTTGATGAAATCACAAAAGAAGAGGCATATCAATTTGCTGATGAATTAAAAGAAATGAGCAAGGAGTCATCTGACTCCTCGCTCAGACTAATTGTAAATGCAGATAAAAAAATTGATTATTTGGATGCAATCAGCACAGCAACAGGTGTTGATGATTTATATGTTCTGCAGTTTGATAATGAAACCTCATTGAAAAAAGCTGAAGAGTATTATAACTCTCTTGATTATGTAAATTATATTGAACATGATTTTGAAGTGGAAAACCCATTTTGTTCTGTTGATGACGAATTTAATTATACAGCCGAATGTCCCAGTACGATAAACCAAAACATTGATGATGCGATTAAACTTTTAAAAAAAGAAAATGTGGAATTTAACGAAATCAAAATGGCTGTTCTGGATTCAGGAATAGTCAGAACAAAAATAACAAATGACAGAATTGACGGTGGTCATACTTTTGTTGAAGGTGCTAATGCGGATGGTACTAGTATTGTGGGAACTGTACAGGTTGACCATGGTACAAAAACAGCCGGAACGATAATCCTTAATACACTTGATAATGTTAGATTATATTCTTATCAGGTTCGTGATGCTAATGGTCGTTCGAATTATTTATATGCAATATCATCTGTATATTTAGCTATTGCAGATGGTTGTAAAATACTCAATATGAGTTTAGCATATTATAGCAATCTAGAAAAAGATGTAAAAAGTTGGAATGATGCAATAAATACAGCAACTGCTGCAGGATGTATATGTGTTGCCTCCGCTGGTAACGATGGTAAAGATTTAAATATAGCTGAGCCTTATCCTGCATCAATAACAAATTGTATAACTGTCGGAGCCACAACACCTGAAAACAGAAAGCCAAGTTTTAGTAATTTCGGTGATGGCGTAGACATTTATGCTGTCGGAAATTTGATGACAAGTTATAACAATTCAGGCTACAAAGTAACTGATTGGGGAGGTACATCTGGAGCCGCACCTGTAGTCAGCTCAATATGTGCCTTGCTTGTTACTGCTAAACCCGATATTACAGTTGATGAAATAAAGCAGTTATTGCTTGAAACAGGTTATTCTACAAATGAAGAAAATCAGACTGATGATACTCGAATTATCGCAGATGCATATGGATGTGTAAAAAAAATTACTCGGTGCAGAATTAGAACCATTAAGATTGGATTATACTGTAAACAAAAGCAGTAATTCTGATTTTGCTGAAATATCTTTTACCTGCAATGATGAAAATGCAAATATTTATTATCAGTTAAATGATTTGGATGCTGCTGTTAATATGAGCACTCCGTTTACTCATGCTACAGTTTTGTATAGGTCATATAAATATGAACCGGGAACTACAGTTAAACTGAAAAAGTATCAAAATGTAGTAGCATGTGCTTATGCACCGGGAAAAGCAAAAAGTAATATTCAATATTTTCTTGCACCTGATTTCAGCTACGAAAGCGGATATTTGATGACTTCTGCGAGTAAAACACAGGAATATAATAAAATCACTCGCTGCAATATAATTGATGAAAAGGTTATAACTGTACCTGAATTTATTGACGGAACGGAAATACAGGAAATAGGTCAGTTGTGTTTTATGGGTAACAAAACTGTCGAAACAATTATTTTACCCGAAAGCATAAAACAAATTGATGCATGGGCATTTGCAAACTGTCCTAACTTAAAAACGGTTATTGCTCCGGGTGTTGAAAACTGCGGCGGACATACATTTTACAAGTGTGATAACTTAATCAATGTAGAAATGCCGAATGTAACTGTTGCCAATGTAGCTATGTTCAAAAACTGCACTTCGCTTGAAACCGCAAAACTTGGAACATTAACAGAGATTGATAATCATGCTTTTTATGGCTGTGAAAATCTTAAACTGGTTAAAACAACAGAAGATAATATTTCCTTTGCAGTTAATACCTTTAAGGATTGTGATAATTTAACGATTTATACACCTGACAAAACTGCATCAATGTATACTTATGCAAAATCCGCTTCTATACCGGTGATTATCTCTTATAATTACAAATTTATCGGTAAGAGCAATGGCAGGTTTGTATATGAGGACAGGGAACTGAACAGTATGGTATCTTATCCTGCTGAACAAATTTACAAAATGTGGGATACAGACTGCATCAATCAGTCTCCCGATTATGATGAATTGGGCTTCTTGCTCAATACAGTGGATGACGGCATAATCAACGCTAAGGATTATGCGATAATATCAAAAGCAAAAACGGCATAAGAAAAGACAGACTGCTCATGATGAGAATTTCAACAGCAGTCTGCCTTTTTGCTATTATTTAAATCTTCTTAATCTTAAAGCATTGCACACAACAGTAACAGAACTCAGGCTCATACACGCAGCGGCAATCATTGGATTCAGCGTCCAGCCAAACAGTCCATAGAAACACCCTGCCGCAAGCGGAATACCGAGACAATTATAAAAGAAAGCCCAGAACAAGTTTTCTCTTATATTCTTCAGCGTTTTTTTAGATAGTCTTATTGCTTTTAAAACATCGCTGAGTTTGTCATTAACCAATACAACATCAGCTGAATCAATTGCAATGTCAGATCCTGCACCGATTGCAATACCCACGTCTGCACGGGTCAGGGCAGGGGAGTCATTTATTCCGTCTCCTATCATTGCAACCGTTTTTCCGCTTTCTATCAGTTCTCTTATCTTTTTTTCTTTGTCATCAGGTAAAGCAGATGCAATGAAGTTTTTTATTCCTGCCTGCTGCGTAATGGCATATGCAGTCACTTCGTTATCACCTGTAATCATAATTGTATCTGCCTGGATGTTTTGGATTGTTTCTTTTGCATCATCTTTAATCGCATCGGCAACTGCAACGGTACAAAGATATTCATCATCACAGGTGAATATTATCGGTGTTTTTCCGCTGTAGGAAAAATCGTTGTCTGCAAAACCTGTCAGTTTCTGGTTGCCGGCTTTGTAAGTTTTGTCACCGATTTTGGCAATAATGCCTTTGCCGATAATATATTCACTGTTTTGCAGTTCAAGCAGATTTGCACCTTTTTCTTTGCAGTAGTTACATATTGCTGCAGAAATAGGGTGGTCTGAAATATTTTCAAGTGAGTAGATAATATCAAGATATTTTTCATCCGTAACATCCGTTACGAACATCTCGCCTTTTGTGATTGTTCCTGTTTTATCAAATACAATAGTATTGCATTTGCCGAGATTTTCGAGTGCAGATGCATCTTTGAAGAGTATTCCGTTTTCTGCACCTTTGCCTGTTCCTATCATAATTGCACATGGCGTTGCAAGACCAAGGGCACAGGGGCAGCTGATGACTAATACGGACACACCGATTGAAAAAGCAAATTCAAACCCTTTGCCGATGAACATCCATACAGCAAAAGCGATGATGGCAATTACAATTACAACAGGGACGAAGATGGCAGCGATTTTATCAGCAAGACGCTGTGCAGGTGCTTTTGATGACGATGCATCTTCAACAAGTGAAATAATTCTTGCAAGTGTTGATTCCTCACCAACCTGAGTCGCTTTTAATATAAAATTACCGTTAACATTGATTGTTCCGCTGATTACTTTATCTCCCACAGTCAGGTCAACCGGCACACTTTCACCTGTTACGGCACTTTGGTCGATTGATCCGCTTCCTTCTGCAATAATACCGTCAACTGCAATTCTCATTCCCGGTTTGATTACTACAAGATCATTTGTTTGTATAAGTGCCGAATCAATTTCTGTTTCTTTGCCGTCTTTGAGTATGATACTTTTTTCAGGAACTAAATCTATAAGTGAATTGATTGCGTCTTTTGTCTTGCCTTTACTTAATGTTTCCAAGAATTTGCCCACAGTTATCAATGCAAGAATCATTCCTGCAGATTCAAAATACAGGTGATGATTGCTGAATGCAAACATGGATATTAAACTGTAAATCAGTGATGCACCTGACCCAACAGCAACAAGACTGTCCATATTAGGATCAAATTTGAATAAAGCCGAAAATCCATTTGTGAAAAACTTTCTGTTGACAATGATTATCGGTATCAGAAATATCAATTGTCCGATAGCATTCGGCATATGTTCGCCCAATATCCATGGCAGTGAATATCCAATCATATGTGCCATTGAAAGATACATCAGCGGTATTAAAAATACAACAGAAATGATTACACGCTTTTTCATTTCTTTAATTTCTTTATCATTATTTGTTTTCTGAATTCTGAATATTTCACATCTATAGCCTGCTTTCACTACAGAATCAATAATATCCTGTGTGTCACAATCATATTCTGCAACCATAGTTCCTGCAAGCAGATTGACAGAAACTGTATTGCTGATTGGCGTCACTGCCTTTTCAACTCTTGCTGAGCAGGCAGCACAAGTCATTCCTGTAACTAAGAATTTTTGTTTCATTTAAAGTATAATTAACTCCTTTGTTATTTTTGATAAATTTTCTCTCCCTCTTGGAGATATATATAGTAAATCTTCAATTCGGATTCCGAATTTGTCAGGAATATAAATTCCGGGTTCAATTGATGTTACATTACCGACTTCAAAAATATCTTTGCTTTTTGGTGATGCATTATAACCCTCGTGAATATCAAGACCAACACCATGACCAAGACTGTGTCTGAAATATTTGCCCACTTCTTTTGTTTCCAAAACATCATAGGCCGCCTGATATACATCTGCACATTTTACGCCGTCATTAAGTGCTTTTATTCCGGCAATTTGGGCTTTTAATACAAGATTGTACATTTCTTCCATTTCATCTGTTGCATGACCCACGGCGACCGTTCTCGTCATGTCGGAATGGTAACCGTTTTTTGTTGCACCAAAATCGAACAGAACAAAATCGCCGTCTTTAATGACCCTGTCATCAGGTACTCCGTGGGGCATAGAAGTATGCTCTCCAGTCAACAGAATCGTATCAAAACTAACGCCGTCAGAACCATTTTTTGACATAATATAATCAAAAAGAGCGGCAAGTTCTTTTTCTGTTTTTCCTGCTTTAACTTCAGGCAAAAGTTCTAAAAAAGACTTTTCAGCTATATTATTTGCTTCTTTTATCAGTTTAATTTCTTCAATATCCTTAATATTTCTTAATTTCATCAATTGATTTGAGAGGTTGATGAATTCAATGTTTTTGTTCTTTTCTTTCAATTGAATATATTTTGAATAGGATATTGTTTCATTTTCAAATAAAAGAGATTTGATATTGTGTTTGCTTATAATCTTTTCGATTTCGTCCATAAAAGAAGTATTGATTTCTATTACTTCAAGATTGCTTTTGGCAGCGTATTTCAGTGCAATTTCAGTATATCTTGAATCAACAATATGGTATCCCTTACCATCTTTTGTGATGATAACTACACCTTCGCTTTTTGAAAATCCGCAGGCATAGTGCATATTGCTTTCATCGTATAAAATTATTGCATCTGCGTTGTTCTCAATAATTAACTGTGATAATTTTTCTAATCGCATAACATCAATTCCTATTAATTTTATAGGAATATTGTAACAGTGTTAAATATAAATGTCAATAGTCTTTAAAATACTTTATTGACAATTACTATGACTTATTATAATATGAATTAAAAGCAGTATTCAGGAGATTTTTATGGAAAAATATTTAATTAATCCTAACCATAGGATGAGCAGAATTAATAAAGATATTTATGGACATTTTGCTGAGCATCTTGGACGTTGTATCTATAACGGCATTTTTGTCGGTGAAGGTTCAAAAATTCCCAATGTTAACGGTATGAGATGTGATGTTGTGTCTGCACTTAAAGATATGGGAATCCCCGTACTCAGATGGCCGGGAGGATGCTTTGCGGATGAGTATCACTGGAAAGACGGTATTGGTCCTAAAGAAAGCCGAAAAAAGATGGTCAACACAAATTGGGGCGGTGTCGTTGAAGATAACTCGTTCGGTACGCATGAATTCTTTGAACTGTGTGAACAGCTTGGATGTGATGCTTATATCAATGGCAATGTCGGCTCCGGAACCGTACAGGAGATGAATGAATGGGTTGAATATATGACCTTTGACGGTAAATCTCCTATGGCGGATTTACGCAGAAAAAATGGCCGAGAGAAGCCTTGGAAAATAAAATACTTCGGCGTCGGCAATGAATCCTGGGGCTGCGGCGGGAATATGGACCCTGAATATTACGGGTGTTTATTCAAACAGTATAATTCTTTTGTAAAAGATTATGATGCGGAGAATAAAATCAAACGTATTGCCTGTGGTCCTAATAATGATGATTATCATTGGACCAGAGAAGTTATGGATAAAGTTAAACATAAAGCCCAAGGCATTTCACTGCATTATTATACGATTTGCGGTGATACCTGGGAACATAAAGGTTCGGCAACTGAATTTGACAAGCAGGACTATTATAAAACAATTTGCAAGGCATACAGAATTGAAGAATTAATCAGTAATCATATATCTGTGATGAATTGTATGAACCCGCAGAAGTGGGTACAGTTAGTTGTTGATGAGTGGGGAACCTGGTTTGATGTTGAACCCGGCACCAATCCCGGATTTTTATATCAACAGAATACGATGAGAGATGCTGTTGTTGCAGCACTTACATTAAATATATTTAATAAACATAGCGACAGAATTATTATGGCGAATATTGCCCAGACTGTAAATGTTCTTCAGTCAGTAATTCTGACTGAAGGGGATAAGATTGTTCTAACCCCGACTTACTATGTTTTTAAAATGTATAAAGACCATCAGGAAAATATGCTTCTTGATTCCTATTTAACAACAGATACAGTTACATCAAATGAAGCAAAGAGAGATTGTCCGCAGTTGATTGAGTCGGCTTCTATTGATGATAACGGAGTGATTTATTCCACAATTACAAATATTTCTGCTGATAAAGAGGCTGAGATTAAATGTCAGATTGCAGACACAAGTATTAAGTCAGTACGTGCAGAGATATTGAGCGGAGATATACATAGCAAGAATGATTTTGATTGTACTGATAATGTGAAAACTGCTGTGTTTGATGATTTTGAAATATTGAATGATGGTTTCAGAACGGTTATTCCGCCGTGCAGTATTGTGAAATTTATTATTGAATGATGAATCATAAATGTAAAAGGTGTTTGCTTCTTGAAGCAGGCGAGAAAAAATCTTTTGCTTGCATAAAGGAGTATATTTCAAGTCTGGATGATGATTTAAAAGTAAGCAATGATGTGTATAGAAAACGTTTGGAAATTTGTAAGACCTGTGATCATCTGCTTTCAGGTATGTGCCTGAAGTGCGGGTGTTATGTTGAGGTCCGTGCAATATTAAATGATAAAGATTGTCCTGATTGTGATAACAAGAGATGGTAAAAAGGGTTTGATGGAATGGGAAATTTGAGCAGAGAGGGTCATAGAGATAGGGTAAGAGAATCATATCTTCTTGGTGATATGAAAAATGCGCCTGATCATAATTTGCTGGAGTTATTTTTGATGGGGATTATTCCACGGAAGGATGTCAAACCTTTGGCTTATGATATTATAAATCATTTTGGTTCTCTTGAACGTGTTATTAATGCTTCACCGCAAGACCTTATGGAAGTTAAAGGAGTCGGCAAGTCAACAGCAATTCAGATTTCTTTAATTAAAACGATTTATAAAAGAGTCATTCAGAATAAAAACAATGATGTTAAATCTTTGCCTTCACTTGAAAGTGCAACAGAGTATTGTAAAAATCTTTTAAGTGAGGAAATGGTAGAGAAAGCATATCTCATTACTATGGATGGGAATTACAGAATTATAGGTACCTATTGCGTAAGTTCCGGCGGACTCGATGAAACCAGTGTTAATATAAGAACAATTATTTCAAACGTAATCAGAGATCAGGCAAGGTTTATATATTTTACGCACAATCACCCAATGGCAAATAGTTTTGCATCAGCAGCAGATGTTAATTTTACAAGAGAATTGAATAAAACTATGAGAGATTTAAGAATTGTGTTGCTTGAGCATATAATAATCGGCAAGAATGATGTTGAATATATTATGAAAAATTATTTCAAAAGTACATATTAAAATTTTTGCAAAGAAGATAAATATGATGAATGAATACAGTCATTATGGACAATAATGATTGTATGAAACTTTTTGAAAATTTTAACAAATTACAATCCGGATTACTGTTATCCTATATTTTTTGCTCTGTTCTGATTATGGGGACAGAATTGCTGAATTTATTATCATCTGCCGTAAATGCCGATTTTGAGCAGGCAGTCTATAATTTTATCAATCTCTTCTCTGTTTTGACTGCATATGTTGCTTGTTATTTTCTTACAGTCTCTCTTACTGACGGTAAGAAATGGCTGAAAGGATTTTGGGGAATAGTCTGCCTTGCCTTTTTTCAAACCGCATTCAAATGTGTATATGATACAGAAGTGTTCTTTGTATCAGGAATATTGATTGCCTTTGTATTGTCCTATTTTTTTAATCGTTTTTCTGTTTCAGTATCCTTATCTGTGACAATTGTTTTTTCAATCATATTTGGTTTGCTGGCAGGTTATCTTTTTGAGTATTTTGAAAATTTTCTTATGACTCTTGCTCAAATGATTAGCGGAAAAGGTATTGCTTCCTCCATTCTGTTTTCAGCAGCGGATTCTTTTTTTACTTTGTTTGGCATTCATAATTTCAGAGATTTATTCTTTTTCAAAAGTTACGGCGGCTCACAACTGATTGAAAGCAGTGTGATAACAGGAGTTAAGGATTTATTTGAGGCAGGATATACCGGCGAATTGATTTCAACTTATCTGTCCGGTCATTATTATCTGTTGTTTGCTGTTGGCGGTATATGTATTGCTATGCTGAATAAACTCAAGCATCCGCAAAAGACAGTTTTAATAATATTACTGGTATCATCGCTCTTTTCAGGCAATTTAACTTTAATATTTCTTTTCCTTTTCCTTCAAAGTCCGTTTTTATTCTTATCAGTATTGTTTATTTCGGCTTTATCATTTTTGTCTGCTCAATTGCTGAATTTGAATATCGGTTATATCTATAATGGCGGAATTGTTGAGATGATAATGTATTCCAAAAATTATATTTATTTGATAGCCGGCGGTGTCGTATTTTTTGCAATAGGGTATTTTGTTTTTAAATTCACTTATGAAAAACACGGTATATCCGATTGTGTTAATGTTTATATCCCCAGCAGGCTTAATTCAATGGTTGAGGCACTCGGCGGAATTGGAAATATAATCAGATTTAAAGATGATGCTTTGGAAGTAAGAAATCCTAAGTTGATTAATACAGTTAAATTTGACTGTGAAATTGATGAAAATATTGTTAAATCAAGCAGTGAAAAATTTATTGAGTTAAAAGAATATCTGATATAAAAAAACAAGGTCTGAGAATAATCTCAGACCTTTCGTTTATATTTATTAAAGTTAGATTTTTGTTGCTTGTGCTGCAACACCGAGCAGTGCAGCATCCGTACCGAGTTGTGAGCGTACAATATTAACGCCCTTAAAGTTTTCCATCAGAAGATTATAGATTTTCCTGTCAATCAAATCAATTACATAATCTTCGTTCATAATTCCGCCGCCGAGAACAATAAGCGGAGGATTGAAAATATAAATAATATTAATAAGACCGATTATCATTTCGTCAATCCATTGATCGATAACGGATCTTATTTCAGGTTTTTGGAAGTTTTCTTTATCAAATATTTCAAATGCGTTTAAACTTGTAGAATTCCTTTTATTTACAGATTCCAAAAGAGCTTTTGTAGATGCATAACACTCATAACAGCCCTCACCGCCGCAGTTGCATTGCTTACCTCCGGCATGTGTAATCATATGTCCAAATTCACCTGCTGATGCACCCATACCTTTATAAAGTTTATTATCAAGATAAAGTGCACCACCTATACCCGTACCATAGGTTAAGGCGAGGAAATCAGAATGGCCTTTTGCAGCACCGAACTGCGTTTCACCCATTGCAAAAGCATTTACATCATTTTCAACATAAGTAGGTATCCCTGTTTTATTTTCAATAATCTTTTTAACCATCATTCCTGTATAGTATGGAATATTTCCTGTTGAATAAACGACAATTCCGTTTTTACTGTCAACTTGACCAGCAGTTGATATTGCAACTCTGTCAATATCATCATAGTCTTCAATGATAGAGATTATTTTTTGTACAAGTACCTGACCGCCTTTTTCTGCTTCGGTAGGGATAGTATGCTTATCACTCAAAATAAATTTTTCGTTGCAAAGTGCATATTTTATGTTTGTGCCACCGATGTCAAATGTAAGAATTCTCATTAAATAACCTCCCAATGAGATATGAGCTTTTGAATTCAGTATAACAATTTTATCTTATAAATTCAATACTTATTGAAAAAAGTAAGAAAATATGTTAAAATTAATTTGATTAAATATTATTGAGGTAACAATTATGGAAGATATGAAAGAAGAGAGACTTGACAGTCCGCTGATTGTACATAAAAAAAGCGATGCTTCCTATCAAGAAACTGCTTCAGAGGTTGGTATGAGTTTTACGCATACTGATGAAGAAACAGAAGATAAAGTTACTCTTGAACGCCATCGCTTTAAAAAAAATAAGAAAAAGAAGAGATGGCCTTGGATATTGCTTGTATTGATTGCAGTTGCAGTTGCAGTTATATGTGCACTGTACTATAATGGTATTATTAAATTTGGTGAAGATGAAACTACATCCGCTACCAGAAAATCCTATATAACGCAGGAAGTTAATGCGTTTGAGAAAACAATTACGGTAAAAGGACGATATATCTTTTTTGAAGGCGAAGAACTTGACGGTATTCAGGAACTTGAAAAATCAATAAAATATATGGATGCAGGAACAAAATTGACTGTTCAGGATGAAAGTGCGGACAGTGATTATCTCAACTTTGATGTTCTGCCTCTTTTAGCAACATATGATATTGATTATGAAACAAAGCATATTGTTTCGTCAGGTTTAACGTCAAAGTATGAAGTTACTGAACAAACAACAGATAACACAACAACTCAGGCTGTTTCTCAAACAGAAAGCACTACTAATTAATTATGCTTTAACTTATCTGTAATATTATAAATATTAAAAAATTAATTGACCTTGCCCCGCAAATAATTGACCTTGCCCCGCAAAAGGACAAGGTCAATGCTGTATATTATTAATTTGGTTAAGTAAAAATTTATTTATCGTTCACATCGTATTAAAGAAATATGAATGGAATGCGAATATAATATTTTAAAATTTATTTGTTTGAAAGGATTTTTATGCATTTATTGAAAAAATTAAAATTAAAAAATTTTATAATATTGTTTTTTGCCGGTGTTATCAATGCGGTTGGTGTTACTGTTTTTCTCCAGCCGGTTAAACTTTATGACAGCGGTATTTCCGGAACTTCCATGCTTTGTTCTCAGGTTACACCGGATTTTCTGCCTTTGTCCTTGTTTTTAATAATTCTGAATGTTCCTATATTTGCTTTCGGTTTAAAAAAGCAGGGAGCAGAGTTCACAATTTATTCGATTTTTACTGTTGCGGTTTATTCACTGAGTGCATGGCTGATTACCGATATACTTCCTATTGATGTGAGTACAGTATCACCGCTTGCAAAATCCGACTTGTTTTTGTGTGCAATTTTTGGAGGTCTTATTTCAGGTATCGGCAGCGGTCTTGCAATACGTTTTGGAGGGGCGATTGACGGTATTGAGGTTCTTGCGGTGATTTTTGCAAAAAAGCTGAATCTCACTGTAGGAACTTTCGTAATGATTTATAATATTATCCTTTACATAATCTGTGGAATTGTTATTCATAGTTGGATTTTGCCGCTTTATTCAATCGTCACTTATGTTGCAGCGCTGAAGACAATTGACTATATTATTGAAGGTTTTGACCGTTCAAAAGCAGCAATGATTATTACAACAAAACAGGATGATATATGTGAAGAATTGTCAAATACATTTGAAAACGGTATTACTTTTTATGATGTAAAGGGATATTATTCAAATGAAGACAAGGCAATGATATATTTTGTAATCAATAGATTTCAGGTTGGTAAAATGAGAGAAATCGTGCACCGTATTGATCCAAAGGCATATATATCCATTATCGAAGTTGCTGATGTTTTCGGTTCAAATATCAAAAGTAAAGCGATAGATAACAGTATTACAGATTCAAATAATAATTAACTGCTAATTTATCACAGCGTTCATTGTATGGGTGGCCGTTATGACCTTTTACCCAATTAAATGTTACGCTGTGTTTTTTTAATAGCGGCAAAAGTTCTTCCCACAAATCAACATTTAATGCCGGCTTTTTGTCAGCTTTTTTCCAGTTGTTTTTTTGCCATGAATATACCCAGCCTTTTGTTACAGCATCGCAAACATACTTTGAATCGGTGGTAACAGTTATGCTGCAAGGTTCTTTAACTGCTTTTAATGCTTCAATAACTGCTGTTAGTTCCATTCTGTTATTGGTTGTATCTGTACTGCCTCCGCAGAGTTCTTTTTCGTTGTTTTTATAGACAAGTATTGCGCCCCATCCGCCTTTGCCGGGATTGCCGCTGCAGGCACCATCTGTGTATATTTTTATATTTTTCATAATCTCACCAAAATTTATTTATTATGGACATATTTTACCACTAAAACTGGTAATAATCAATATGTGGGTTATCCGTAATATTGCCCTTTTGCTTTATCACACAATTGGTGTCAACTTGACAAGAGAAGAATAATGTTCTATTATATAAACTATCTTTATGTAGTACGGAAAAATTTATTTAACGGAGGTTATTTATGACAAATCAAAATAGGCAAAGTGATAGGAACGCCGGAGGAAAGCGGAATTCTAAAAAGCGTTATGTAACTTATCGCAAAGCCTCAAAAAAGAAAAGTCTCCGGCCGCCAGTGGCTAAGGAGTCTGTTAATATTGCCTTTCTCGGCGGTATGAATGAGATCGGAAAGAATATGACGCTCTATGAATACGGCAACGATATGTTCATTGTTGACTGCGGTCTTGCATTTCCGAATTCAGATTTACCAGGTGTAGATTTGGTAATTCCGGATTTTTCTTATGTAGAAAATAATGCAGATAAAATAAAAGGTCTTATTGTTACGCATGGGCATGAAGACCATATCGGCGGATTGGCATATTTGCTCAAGAAAGTCAATATACCAATTTATGCCACAAAACTTACAATCGGATTAATCAAAGGCAAACTGGAAGAACATGGATTGCTTAATAAAGTAAAACTTGTTGAAATCAAAGCAAGAGATAATATTACTTTAGGCAGTTTCAATATTGAACTTATTCATGTTAACCATTCCATACCGGATGCTGTTGGTTTAGCAATCAGATGCCCTGCAGGTGTAATTATACAGACAGGTGATTTTAAGATTGATACAACCCCTGTTGATGGTGATATGATTGATTTGCAGAGATTTGCTGAATACGCCAAAAGGGGTGTACTTGCTCTTCTGTCAGATTCAACAAATGCTGAACGTCCGGGTTATTCGGCAAGTGAAAAATCTGTTGGAGAGTCTTTTGAAATGCTTTTCAGAAAGGCAAAAAACAAAAGAATTGTAGTTGCAACTTTTGCTTCAAATATTCACAGAGTTCAGCAGATTGTTGATGTTGCACAATCCAGAGGCAGAAAAGTTGCGGTTATCGGCAGAAGTCTTGAAAATCTTGTTTCTGTCGGAACAGAACTTGGTTATTTGAATATTCCTGAAGGACTTTTGATTGATATTAATTTAATAAAAAATTATCCTGATGATAAGTTGGTTATTATTACAACCGGCTCTCAGGGTGAGCCAATGTCTGCTCTGACTAAAATGTCAATCGGTGAACACAGAAAGGTCAGCGTAACACCAAATGATTATGTTATAATTTCAGCAACTCCGATTCCGGGTAATGAAAAAATGGTTGGCAATGTTGTTAATGAGCTGATGAAACGCGGCGTTGATGTTATATATGAAAAAATGTATGAAGTTCATGTATCCGGTCATGCCTGTCAGGAAGAACTCAAACTGATGATGGGACTTATTAAACCAAAGTTTTTTATTCCGGTACACGGTGAACAGAAACATTTGCAGAAACATGCTTTGCTTGCTCAGTCAATGGGTATAAATACAGAGAATATTTATATCGGTAATATTGGTGAAAAAATCCAGATTACTTCTGATGAAATCAAGAAGATTGACAATATTCCTTCAGGTGAAGTTTATGTTGATGGTATCGGTGTCGGTGATGTAGGCAATATAGTTCTTAATGACCGAAAACATTTGTCAAAGGATGGTATAATTATTGTAGTTGCCACCATTGACAGTTCAAGCGGATACGTTATCAGCGGTCCTGACATTGTTTCAAGAGGATTTGTGTACGTGCGTGAAAATGAGGCACTTATGAATAGTGCAAGAGATTTGGCGTGCCGTGTTATTGATGAATGTTATGATAAAAAGTATCATGACTGGAATACAGTAAAGACACATCTTCGTGATGAACTCTCCAAATTAATGTATGAAAAAACAAAGAGAAGTCCGATGATACTTCCGATTTTAATGGAAATATAGGAGAATGATATGAAAGTAATTCTTAAGCAAGACGTTAAAAGTCTTGGCAAAAAAGGTGATTTGGTTAATGCTTCAGACGGATATGCAAGAAACTTCCTTTTTCCGAAGGGACTTGCAATTGAAGCAAATGCAAGCGCTATGAATGAATTTAACAGCAAAGAAAATGCAAAAAAATTCCATAAGGCAGAAGAGATTAAGGCTGCACAGGAAACAGCAGATAAACTTGAAGGAAAAACATTCAAATTAACTGCCAAAGCAGGTGCAAACGGTAAACTCTTCGGTTCTGTAACTTCAAAAGATGTTTCAAAAAAAGTGAAAGATGATTTGGGGATTGACATTGACAAGCGCAAAATTGTTATGCAGGATATAAAATCTTTCGGCACTGTTCAGGCAGAGGTGAAAGTTTATCAGGGTATCTCTGCAAAAGTTTTTGTTCAGGTAACGGAGGCATAGTATGGCCGGTGTAAATGTTGCTTCAGGTACAGTTATGCCGTTTAATCTTGAGGCTGAGCAATCTGTTCTCGGTTCTGTTCTGATTGACGCTAATTGTATGGAAGACGTTGTTGCAGAGATTAATGCTGACAGTTTTTATCTTCCACAGCATCGTGCAATATTCAGTGCAATGATGCTGATGTACAGCAAATCAAAAGCAATTGACCCTGTTATTATTGCGGATGCTTTGGTCAAAAACGGTCTGTATGATACTTCCGGCGGACGTGACTATCTGCTTCAGCTTGCACAGTCAGTTCCGTCAACTGCTAATATTGAGTATTATATTAAGATTGTTAAAGAACAATACTATCTTCGTACTCTTGTTGAGATTTCTAATGATATTATTGATAAAGCAACAGGCGGTGAAGCAGACGCGTCTGTTATTCTTGATCACGCAGAGCAGATGATTTATAATATCCGTCAGGGTAAAGAGAAAAACGGACCAACTAAAATCAGTGAAGTTATTGTTAATGATGTTTATACTAAACTTTCACAGATTACAGGTGAAGATAAAGATAAATATAAAGGAATACCGAGTGGCTTCGGTATGCTTGATAAATACTTAAACGGACTTAACCGCTCAGATTTAATCCTTATCGGTGCCCGTCCTGCTATGGGTAAAACAAGTTTTGCACTTAATCTGGCACAGAATATTTCAATGAATGCAAGAAAAAAATGCATTGTTTTCAGTCTTGAGATGACAAAAGAGCAGCTTGCGGAAAGACTCCTTTCATCACAGGCAGGCGTGGAATCACAAAAACTGAAATCGGGAGAACTGACAAACGATGAGTGGGTGAGACTTGGTAATGCGGCAGGGCAGTTTAACGATGTGGAACTCTATCTTGATGACACTTCGGCAATTACTGTTCCGGAAATAAAATCACGTGTCAGAAGAATGAAAAATGTTGATTGCATACTTATTGACTATTTAGGACTCATTTCTTCTGCCACTAAAAAAGAAAATCGTGTTCAGGAAGTTTCTGAAATCACAAGGCAGTTAAAAATGATGGCGAAAGATTTGAACATACCGGTAATCTGCTGTGCTCAGTTAGCTCGTGGTACTGAGGGACGCGGTAAAAATCACAGACCTCAGCTTGCCGATTTGCGTGAATCGGGTTCTATTGAACAGGATGCTGATATTGTACTTTTTCTTTACAGAGAAGATTATTATCGTTCTGAAGCAGATGAGGACGAGCAGGATAATATTGATGCAAATAAAACCGAACTGATTGTTGCAAAAAATCGTCACGGTGCAACCGGCTGTATTGAGTTGACATTTGATAAAGAGTTTACGCGTTTCAGGTCAGTGGATAAATCACATTATGAATAATCGTATTACCAAAACTATTGAAAAATACAATATGATAGCAAATGGAGACAGAGTACTTGTTGCATGCTCGGGCGGAGCAGACTCCATGCTTTTGCTCCAATACTTTTTGGATATAAAAGACAAGTACAATTTGAATGTTTCTGTTGCACATATTGAGCATGGCATCAGAGGGCAGGAATCTGTAAGTGATTCTGAATTTGTTCGTGCTTTTTGTGAGGATAACAATGTACCTTTCCATATTTTGCAAATTGATGCGGTTAAAGAGAGTGAAAAGCTTGGTCTCGGCGTAGAAGAATATTCACGTCAAAGAAGATATGCATTCTTTGATTCTATTGCTTGTGATAAGATTGCTACTGCTCATAATCTCAGTGATAATGTTGAAACGCTGCTGTTTCGATTATGCAGAGGCACAGGTATAAAAGGTGCATGTGCAATTCCGCCTGTCAGAGGGAAGATTATACGTCCTCTTATAGAAATATCTTCAGATGATGTCAGAGCATATTGTGACAATCATAAAATTGCATATAGAATTGACAGTACAAATGCATCAAACGATTATACAAGAAATTATATAAGAAATATTGTGATTCCTGATTTAATGAATATTAACAGTGATTTTGAAACCGCTGTTTCAAACTTCATCAGTGATATTAATCAGGATACGGATTTTATTTATTCTTATTCAAATGATGTTTATGATAAAGTATTAGTTGATAACAAACTTGATATATCACTTTTAAAAAAATATGATATGTCAATAATAAAGAGAGTTATAATAAAATATTTCAATTCCTATGATATTAAACTTGACAGACTGCATCTGAATTCGGTATTGACACTTTTGAATCATAACGGCAGGATACAGATTTGCGGAGCGTATTATGCTGTTTCTGATAATGGATATATCAGATTTGCGGATTTTTCTCAAAAGGAAAAAAATTTCGCTTTTGTTTCAAAAATTTTAAAAATTTCTGAACTTGATAAAAAAAGTGTTGATTTTTATTGTGACTATGATAAAATTATCGGAAAGATTAATATCAGGCAAAGACAGGCAGGGGATAAGATTCGTCCTGCCAATCGAAACTGCATTAAGTCTTTGAAAAAATTGTTCAATGAATTAAAAATCCCTCAGGAAACACGTGACAGCGTACCGATTGCGACAGATGATAAAGGCGTAATCGGAATTGTAGGTTATTGTGTGGATGAGAGAGTAAAAATCGATGTTAATACAAAAAAAATATTGTCTTTAAGACTTCCTTCGGAGGATTGTTAATGGGTAGTAGTATGGCAAAAAATTGGAAATCAGTTATATTGTATTTACTGGTTTTCGGGATGATTATTGCTTCGCTTGTTTATATCGGAAACCAGCAGAATAAAGATGAGGTGAAATATTCGCAGATTGTTGCAATGTTTAAGAACGATGAGGTCAAGGAGTTTTCTATTGACCTTGCCAGCGGTAATCTTAAATATTCAACTTTTAAAGACCCGAAAAAAGTTGAGGAATATTCTGTACCTAATGTTGCGTATTTTCTTGATGATATAAGAGAAGATGTAGAAGAATATAATCAGGAAAATGCAGATAATCCAATTGTTTTTGATTATAAAAAAGGTACATCTCGCAGTTGGATGGTGAGCCTTCTTCCGTCAATTTTAATGACAGTGGCAATTGCGGCATTGCTGATATATGCATACAAAAAAATGAGTTCTGCAATGAACAGTGAGACAAACAGAACTTTAGGTTTCGGTAAAATCCGAACAAAGAGTCTTGTTGAAGATGAAAAACGCAAAACTACATTTGCGGATGTTGCAGGTTGCGATGAAGAAAAGGCTGAACTTGAAGAACTTGTTGATTTTCTTAAAGAACCTGAACGATTCACTCAACTCGGTGCAAGGATACCGAAGGGCGTTCTGCTTGTAGGTCCCCCCGGTACCGGTAAAACTTTACTTGCACGTGCTGTTGCAGGTGAAGCAGGTGCTCCTTTCCTTTCCATCTCAGGTTCCGACTTTGTTGAAATGTATGTTGGTGTTGGTGCATCAAGGGTTCGTGACCTTTTTGATCAGGCTAAAAAGAAATCACCATCTATCATTTTTATTGATGAGATTGATGCGGTTGGTCGTCAGCGCGGTGCCGGTATGGGCGGCGGCAATGATGAAAGAGAACAGACTCTTAACCAACTTCTTGTTGAAATGGATGGCTTTGGCGTCAATGAAGGTGTAATCATTATTGCAGCAACAAACCGACCGGATGTTCTTGACCCTGCCTTGCTCAGACCCGGCAGATTTGACAGACAGGTTGCAGTCGGCAGGCCTGATACAAAGGGCAGAGAAGAGATTCTTAAAGTTCATTCGCGCAATAAGCCGCTTGCTCCTGATGTGGATTTGAAGGATATTGCTAAAGGTACTATCGGTTTTGTTGGTGCAGATCTTGAAAATCTTATGAATGAAGCAGCACTGCTTGCTGCACGCAGAAAATATAAGGCTATAACGAGTGTTGAGATTCAGGAAGCAATGCTCAAAGTTATTATGGGTACTGAGAAGAAGTCTCATAAGATGAGCGAAAAAGAAGTTAAACTTACTGCTTTCCACGAAGCGGGTCATGCTATTGCAACGTATTACCTTGATACGCAGGATGATGTTCATGAAATCAGCATTATTCCAAGAGGTATGGCAGGCGGATATACTATGAGTCTTCCAGCAGAAGATAAGAGTTACAGTTCAAAACTTGTTATGCTTGATGAACTTGTTGTTCTTCTCGGCGGCAGAGTTGCTGAAGCATTAACGCTCGGTGATATTTCAACAGGTGCATCCAATGATATTGAACGTGCATCAAAAATTGCACGAGAAATGGTTACACGCTATGGTATGAGTGAGACAATCGGTCCTGTTAATTATGGTGCCGGTAGTCAGGAAGTTTTCCTTGGCAGAGATTACGGTCAGGTTAAAGATTATTCTGAAAAGACTGCTGCTGTCATTGATGATGAAGTTTCACGCATTATTGATGAGGCATATAAGAGATGCGAGTTAATCCTTAAGGAACATATGGATAAACTTGAACTTGTTGCAAATGCTCTTATTGAACGTGAAAAACTCGATAAATCTGAATTTTCTTCACTTATTGAAAACGGTTTTATTCCTGATAAAGAAGAGGATATTGCTGTTGCCGCTGATGAAAGTAATGATTTACACGAAACAGAAGCACAAGCAGAAATTGATGAAAATATTACCGAGACCGAAGATGTGGTCGAAGAAGATAATAATCAACAGAAAAATGAAGAATAACTTTAAAGCGGTAGCACAATTGCTACCGCTTTATTTGGTAAATCTTGACTTTCAGCACAAGATATAGTAATATATTGCAGTATATGAACTTCTGTTTGGAGGGAATGTTTTGGCTAAGAAAAAAGAGTATGGTAACGAAAGTATCAAATCATTAAAGGGTGCTGACCGTGTACGTAAAAGACCTGCAGTCATTTTTGGCTCAAATGGTCTTGACGGATGTCAGCATGCTGTATTTGAAATATTGTCCAACTCAATTGACGAAGCAAGAGAAGGTTACGGAAGCAAAATTGTTATTACACATTTTCTTGACGGGTCTATTGAAGTGCAGGATTTCGGTCGTGGTATACCTGTTGATTATAACAAGAATGAAGAAAAATATAATTGGGAACTCTTGTTTTGTGAAATGTATGCAGGCGGTAAATATGATGACGGTACAGAGAATTATGAATATTCTTTAGGTCTTAACGGACTCGGTCTTTGCGCTACACAGTATGCATCTGAGTATATGGAAGCCGAAGTCCATACAGGCGGATATAAATATACGCTCAATTTCAAGAAGGGCGAAAATATCGGCGGACTGAAAAAAGAGAAGTACGACAAGAAAGACACAGGTACCAGAATTAAATGGAAGCCCGATTTGGATGTGTTTACCGATATTGATATTCCTGTTGAATATTTTCAGGATACAATAAAAAAACAGGCTGTCGTCAATGACGGGATTAAATTTATTTTCAAGAATCAGCAAACTGCTTCAAAGTTTGAAACATTTGAATATTGTTATAACGACGGTATTATGGATTATGTAAAAGAAATTGCAGGGGATAATGCTTTTACTACGCCGCAGTATTGGGAATGTGAACGAAAAGGCAAAGACCGTGATGATTTGCCTGAATATAAATTGAAGATAAAGGCATCACTTTGTTTCTCACTCAAAACGCAATTGAAAGAGTATTTTCATAATTCAAGTTTCCTTGAACATGGCGGTGCACCTGAAAAGGCTTTCAGAAGCGCTTTTGCTAATCAGTTAAATAATTATCTTAAAGTTAATAATAAATATACAAAAACAGATTCACAAATAAATATACAGGATGTTGAGGATTGTATTATTTTGGTTGTTTCATCTTTTTCAACGCAGACTTCTTATGAAAATCAGACCAAAAAGGCGATTACCAATAAATTCATTCAGGAAGCGATGACTGACTTCTTTAAGAAACAACTGGAAGTTTATTTTATTGAAAACAAAATTGATGCCGATAAGATTGCAAATCAAGTCCTTATTAATATGCGTGCAAGAGTAAAGGCTGAAAACACAAGAAAAACAATCAAAAATTCTCTTCAGTCAAAAGTGGATTTAACAAACAGAATTCAAAAATTTGTTGACTGCCGTTCTAAAGACGTCAATGAAAGAGAAGTTTTCATAGTAGAGGGTGACTCTGCTCTTGGTGCCTGCAAGCAGGCTCGTGATGCATCTTTTCAGGCGGTTATACCTGTACGAGGTAAAATTCTGAATTGCCTTAAATCAGACTATGATAAAATATTTAAGAGTGAAATCATTACCGATTTAATAAAAGTACTCGGCTGCGGCGTTGAGGTAAAGAGCAAAGTGGCAAAAGGTATGTCCATGTTTGATATGGACAACCTCAGATGGTCAAAAGTGCTGATTTGTACGGATGCCGATTATGATGGATTCCAAATCAGAACGCTGATTCTGACAATGATTTATCGTCTTATGCCGAAACTTATTGAGGCAGGCAAAGTGTATATAGCGGAATCACCTCTTTATGAAGTTACTTGCAAAGACCAAACTTATTTTGCTTATAATGAGACAGAAATGGATGAAATTAAAGCAGAGATAGGTGATGAAAAATACACCGTTCAGCGTTCAAAAGGTCTTGGTGAAAATGAGGCAGAGATGATGGCTCTTACAACAATGAATCCTGCCACACGCCGTCTTATAAAAGTAACACCTGATGAGGCAGAAAAAACATCGGAAATGTTTGATTTGCTTCTTGGTGATAATCTTGACGGCAGAAAAGAATATATTTCAGAATACGGCCATCTTTATATAGATGCAGCCGACTTGAGTTAAGGAGGGTTTAATTTGGCAAGAAGAAAAAAAGAATCTGATGTTCATAAAAATCCCCTTGATGATAATGTTCACATCAAAGGTGCCGGTTTTATTCAGGATGAAGTCATTACTGATACATTAAAGAATAACTATATGCCTTATGCTATGAGCGTTATTCTCTCACGTGCTATTCCTGAAATTGATGGATTTAAACCGTCACACAGAAAATTGCTTTATACAATGTTCAATATGGGTTTGCTTCAGGGCGGAACAATCAAGAGTGCTAACATTGTCGGCCGTACAATGCAGCTCAATCCGCACGGAGATGCGGCTATTTATGATACAATGGTCCGTCTTTCAAGAGGTAATGAGGCATTGCTTTATCCGTATGTTGAATCAAAAGGTAACTTTGGTAAGGCATACAGTAAAAATATGATGTATGCCGCTTCACGTTATACTGAAGCGAAGTTGACACCGCTGTGTCATGAATTGTTTGATGATATAAAACTTGATACAGTTGATTTTGTTGACAACTATGATAATACGATGAAAGAGCCGACCCTTCTTCCTGTTACATTTCCTACGATTCTTTGTAATGTCACAACAGGTATCGCAGTTGGTATGGCATCTTCAATCGCATCATTCAATCTGAAAGAAATTTGCGATACAACAATTGTGTTGATGAAAAATCCGGATCATGTTGTCAGCGATACCATTGTTGCACCCGATTTTGTCGGCGGCGGTTATATTCTTTATGATAAAAAAGAATTCGATAAAATTTACGATACAGGCAGGGGTTCTGTAAAAGTTCGCGCAAAATATACTTTTGATAAAAAATATAACTGCATTGATATTACGCAGATTCCGCCGACAACTACTTCAGAAGCAATTATTGATAAAATTATTGAACTTGTTAAAACGAATAAAGTTAAAGAGATTAATGATATTCGTGATGAAACCGATTTGTCAGGTCTGAAGATTACGATTGACCTTAAACGCGGCATAAATCCTGATGTCTTTATGTCAAAACTTTATAAAATGACTCCTCTTCAGGATACATTCAGCTGCAATTTCAATCTTCTTATCAAAGGCAAACCCGTTGTTCTCGGTGTCAGAAATATTCTTCTTGAATGGATTGATTTCAGACTCGAATGTATCAGAAGAAGAATTAACTTTAACTTATCCAAGAAAAGAAAGCAGCTTCATCTTCTTAAAGGTTTATCAAAAATTCTTCTTGATATTGACAAGGCGATCAAGATAGTAAGAGAAACGGAGAGCGAAACAGAAGTAGTTCCCAATCTTATGATTGGTTTTGGCATTGATGAGGTTCAGGCAGAATATGTTGCCGAAATAAAATTACGTCATCTCAATCGTGAATATATTCTTAAAAGAATCAAAGATATTGAACAGTTGGAAAACGATATTGCTGATTTGGAATTAACACTTTCAAGTAAGAATAAGATGAAAAAAATCATCATATCAGAACTTGAAAATGTTACGAAAAAGTATGACAGCGGAAGAAAAAGTGAAGTTCTTTATGATGTAATTGAGGATAATATTGTTGAAACCGTGGAAATTCCTGACTATCCTGTTACATTATTCATGTCAGAACAAGGTTATCTAAAAAAAATAAAGACTGCCAATCTCAGAATGAGCGGTGAACAGAAACTCAAAGAAGGGGACAAAATGCTCCCTGAAATTGAGTGTTCAAATAAAAATGAACTTTTATTCTTTACGAATATGCAGCAAGTTTATAAAGCTAAGGTAGATGATTTTCCTGATACAAAAGCATCTGTTCTTGGTGAATATGTTCCAAGCAAACTTGAAATGGGTGAGGGTGAGCAGGTTTCTTATATGGCCGTTATTGATGATTATTCAGGCTATATGATTTTTGTTTTTGAGAACGGTAAACTTGCTAAAGTTGATGTTTCTGCATACGCAACAAAAACAAACCGTAAAAAACTGATTAATGCATATTCAGCAAAATCACCGCTTGCACAGGCACTTTACATTAAAGAAGATACGGATATTGTTTTGTGCTCATCAAGCGGAAGGATGCTGCTTATAAATACTGCGGGTATTTTGCCTAAGACAACAAAAGATACGCAGGGCATTTCAGCAATGAAACTGAAGAAGACACATAAAGTCCAGTCAATTCATTTATATAATCCGGGTGAGTTTGAAAAGGAATGGAGATTCAGAGCAAAGAATTTACCTGCTGCAGGTGCATTGCCAAGTGAAAAGGATATTGCAGAACAAATTACTTTTTAATAAAATAAAAAAGTTCTTGCATTATTATGCTTATTGTGATATAATCCAAAAGTAATTTATTAACGGAGGAATTGTTATGTCCTGGTATCATTATGTATTTGGTGCTGTTTTAATTTTAGCATCTATTATTATAACTATCGTAGTTCTTATGCAGGAAGGCAGATCACAGAACCTTTCAGGTGCAATTGCCGGCGGTGCAGAGACTTTCCTTGGAAAATCAAAAGGCAGAACTGTTGAAGCAAAACTTGAAAGAATTACTAAGTGGTTGATTATTGCATTCTTTGTTGTAGTACTTGCTGCCTTTCTTGTATTTTTGTTTATCGGATAAGATTTTTGAGATTAACCTTGCTTTTTGCAAGGTTAATTTTTTTGGTGAATTATGAATTATATTATTTTTGATTTAGAGTGGAATAACGCTTTCAATTATAAAACACAAAAAGGTATGAATGAGATAATTGAAATCGGTGCTGTAAAACTTAATAATAACTTAGAATTTGTTGATACATTCAAGCAATTAATTAAACCTCAAGTCAGTAAAAAATTGGGTTCAAGATTTAAAAATCTTACGAATATCACAATGGAAGAAATCAATCAAAGCGGTGTTGATTTTCAAACTGCATTTGCTGATTTTGCCAGATGGACAAAGGGTGAGGATACACTGTTTTTAACATGGTCTACAAGTGATCTCTATACTTTGGTTGATAATTTTTTAAAGTTTAACGGTTCTGCCAATATCGACTTTATTACTTCCTATGCTGACGTACAAAAGTATTGTATGCATTTTATTGAAACGCAAAACGGAAATCAGATAAGTTTGTCGGACTGTGCTGAAATTTTTGATATTGATATTAACAATCTCTCACTTCACAGAGCACTTGAGGATTGTTATGTTGAGGCTCTGTGTTTCAAAAAAGTTTATAATAAAGAGTTGCTGAAACAATATATTCATAAGTGTGATGTGTCTTTTTTTGAACGGCTCATATTCAAACCGTATTCCATAAAACCGAATAATAAAAACTTTGATATTAACGATGTTCATTTATCCTGTCCCAAGTGCAATGGCGAAGTTCAGGTTATTAGGGAATATGATTATAACAACAATACATTCAAAAGTGCCGGTAAGTGTATTGAATGTAAAAATAAATTCTGGATTTTTGTCAGAGCAAAACAAACCTATGATGAAATTGTCGTAAATAAGCGACTTATTGAGATAAATAAAAAAAGAGCGAGATATATTAATTAAAAAATATTACAAATGTTTACAAATTACCCCTTTATTTATTTTAAGTTTTGTATTATAATATATAAAATTAATTGTCGAGGTGTTGGAAATGGCTTCAAATAATTATGATGATTTACTTGAATCATTTATGAATAATTCTGCAAAAGCGTATGATGAAGACAAAAACACACGAGCAGAGAATAATGTTCCGACTTTTTATAATGCTTCCACTCCTGACAAAAAGTCAAGCAAAGTTCAGCGTGGCAGACAAATAGAACAGAAACTTGCTCAGAAAAAAGAAAAAAATATTAAGAAAAAGAAGAAAAATAAAACGCCTGCTCAAAATGCTTTTTCAAAAATCGGGAAAGTACTTCTTGGTCTTATTATGATTGTCGGCGTTGTGGGTATTGTTTGTTTCTCTGTAATTGCGATTTATGGTTACAGTGTGGTTTACGGCGACCCTGTGTTCGATCTGACTGAAGAAAAATTTTCTCAGAATCAGACATCTTTTATTTATGGTACAGATGGAGATACAGAAGTTGAGATAACAAGACTCCATGGTGAGGAAAACCGAATTTGGGTTAACCTTGAAGATATGAGTGAGTATCTTCCGGAAGCTTTTGTAGCAACAGAGGATAAGAGATTTTATAAACATCATGGTGTCGATTGGTTCAGAACGATTGTTGTTTTTGTTAAACAAAATGACCAAGGCGGTTCCACGATTACACAGCAGTTGATAAAAAATCTTACTGATGATAATAAAGTAACTTATGTAAGAAAGTTTAATGAAATTCTCAGGGCGCTTAATCTTGAACGCAATTATTCTAAAGAAGAGATACTTGAGGCTTATCTTAACACAATCTATCTTTCGAATGGTTGTTATGGTGTTAAAACTGCTTCAGAGGTATATTTCGGCAAAGAGGTTTCTGATCTCAATGCAGCCGAGTGCGCCTGTCTTTCTTCCATCACAAAGGCTCCGTCTCTTTATGACCCGCTCAACAGTACTGAGAAGAACAGGGAGCGTCAGCTTTGGGTTCTCGGTCAAATGAATGATGAAGAACTCGGCTTCCTTTCACAAGAGGAATATGATGCTGCAGTGAATTATGAAATGATATTCACAAACAGTAAAAACTATAAGGGTTCTCAGCTCAAAGAACAAGCAGCAAAGAAAGATAATGACGAGATTACGGATTATTATGTTGATTATGTAATTGCCACTGTTGAAGAAGATTTGCAGAAAATGGGCTACACAAAGAAGAAGGCTCACGATTTGATTTACGGCGGCGGTTTAAAAATTTATACAGCCATTGATTTTGATGTTCAGGATGCACTTGAGGATGTATATGAAAATTACAGACGAATGCCTGATGAAACGGTTCAGGGTGCAATGTGCGTCATGGATTACAGCGGCAGAGTAATGGGTATTATCGGCGGAACCGGCAAAAATAAAGGCTCAATGCTCTTTAACCGTGCCACTATGGCAACAAGACCGGTCGGTTCAACAATCAAACCAATTTCTGTTTATGGTCCTGCTCTTGAAAAGAGTTTGAAAGATGAGAATACAGAAATCTACTGGTCAACTATTATTCAGGATGCTCCGTTAAAAGTTGTTGACGGTGAGCCGTGGCCGCATAATGATAACGGTTCATATTCTTCAAAGAATATGACACTTCAGCAGGGTCTTGCAAATTCGCTGAACACCATTTCGGCAAGAACACTTGATAAAATTTCTGTTGATTATTCTTATGAATATCTCAGCGAAAATTTCCATCTCTCAACACTTGACAGTACTTGGGATATTGATTACGGTCCGCTTGCTATCGGTTCGTTGACACATGGTGCTACTGTTTTGGATATGACGGCGGCATATGCTGCATTTGGTAATGGCGGTTATTATTATGAACCATATTGCTATTATAAAATATTAGATAGCCAGGGCAATGTTATTGTTGAAAAAGATCCTGAAAAAACAAAACAGCAAGCTTTGTCAGAGAATACAAGTTTTGTAATGAACAAACTTCTCCAAACAGTTATGACAAGCGGAACAGGTCGCTACTATAAACTCTCAGGTATTGAGTGTTACGGAAAAACAGGTACTACTCCTGATGATAAAGACAGATGGTTTGCAGGCGGTACACCTGATTTCATTGCTGTAACATGGTATGGTTATGATACGCCGAAAGAAGTCAGATACAGTTTGTCATATAACCCGTCAGGAACGATTTGGAACACAGTTATGACAGAAATATATGAGAAGCTGGATAAAAATGGTACGGATTATGATACTGAGTTCCCGACAAGTGACGGAATTGTACAAAAATCTTTCTGTCCTTATTGCGGTAAGTTAAGATCGGGTACAGGCAACTATGGTTGGTATGATGTAAATAATCTTCCGGGTTACTGTTCAGGCGGTCATGCAGAGGATACAACAGAGGATTCAACGGATAAAGATTCAAAGAATACTACCAAAAAAGGTAATTCATCAAATTCAGCAGATAAAACAACTTCTGCTTCAACCACAGCACCTAAACAGGCAGCACAAAAGCCTGAGGATGGGGAATAATTATGGCAGTTGAGGAAATCAGTATTTTTCTGATTTCCTTTTTGATATTGATATATTCAGGAGAAAAAATGAAAATTATGTCAATTGATTATGGTGATACAAGAACCGGAATTGCTTTTTGCGATGAGAGAGAAATTCTTGCATCATCTTATACAGTGATTGAAGAAACTTATCAGCCAAAACTGATTGATAAAATTATCGGTATTGTTAACAAAGAAAGTCCAAAACAAATTGTTATCGGACTGCCTAAAAATATGGACGGTAGCTGTGGATTCAGAGCAGAGAAATGTAAGGAACTTGCAGCGAACTTATCTGAAAAAATTGAAATACCGGTTGATTTCGAAGATGAAAGGCTCACAACTGTTATTGCGCATGATATTTTGTCCTCAAATAATGTTAGAGGTAAAAAGCGTAAGGCAGTAGTCGATGCGGTATCGGCAGTTGTTATTTTGCAAAGTTATATTGATAAAAGAAAATAAATAGTGATTTTTTGCTGCAAATTTTAGTATTATTCATTGGTGATTAGGTGAATTTTACTATTAAAAATTGCAAATTTGTGATTGATTTTTCTTTTGTTCTTGTTCTGAGTTTTTCTGCATTATTTGATGCACAAAAGGTTATTATGCTTGTCCTCTATTCATCTCTGCATGAATTTGGGCATTTGCTCGTTCTTCTTTTGTGCGGCGGTGAACCGAAAACCTTAACATTTTCTTTTTACGGATTAGGACTGAAATATAATGATAAGCTATCTCGTGTTAAAGAATTAGCTGTTATAATAGCCGGTCCTTTAGTAAATTTGATCTTATGGCTGTTCACAAAAGATGAAATTAATCTTTTGCTGTTTATATTGAATTCTTTGCCGGTTTATCCGCTTGACGGTGGCAGGGTAGTCAGATTATTTTCATATAATTTATCAAAAATATTAAGTGCTATATTCATTATTATAATTTTTGCTTTATCCATTTATTTAATAGTATTCTGCAAGTCATTTTCTTTGCTGTTTATTTCAATTTATTTATTTTTTTACAGTATTTGTTATTGAGGTATTTTATGAAAAGAGAGATAGAAAAATTACTCCAATATGTTCAAAAGCCTGCCAGGTATATAGGAGGAGAACTTAACGCTGTTGTTAAGGAGAAAGATCGTGTTGATATACGTTATGCTTTCTGTTTCCCTGATACATATGAGATTGGTATGAGCCATCTGGGGATGAAAATTCTTTATGGAATGGTTAACAGCAGAGAGGATGCGTGGTGTGAACGTGTTTTTGCTCCTGATAACGATATGGAAGAGCAGTTAAGAAAAAACAATGTTCCTTTGTTTGCGCTCGAAAGCGGAGACTATATTCATGAGTTTGATATGATTGGGTTCACACTCCAGTATGAACTCTCGTATACAAATGTGCTTAATATGCTTGACCTTGCACATATTCCTTTGAAATCTGCTGACAGAACTGATTTAACACCGATTGTATGTGTTGGAGGTCCTTGCTGCTGTAATCCTGAACCGATTACGGATTTTGTGGATATTGTATTTCTCGGTGAAGGTGAAAATAGTACAAATGAAGTAATTGACCTGCTTAAAGAGTGTAAGAAAAACCAAACTTCAAAAAAAGAATTTTTATTGAAAGCAAAAGATATTGAAGGTGTATATGTGCCTTCATTCTATATTGATACATATAATGATGACGGAACTCTGAAAGCATTGAAACCTATCAATGATGCACCTGAAGTCGTTAAAAAATCAATTGTTAAGGATATGGACAAGGTGTATTATCCAAAAGAATTTGTTGTTCCATATATTAATATTGTTCATGACAGAGCAGTTGAGGAAATATTCAGGGGATGTATCCGCGGATGCCGTTTTTGTCAGGCAGGTTTTATCTATCGTCCTATACGTGAAAAGAGTGTTGATACAATTAATCAGCAGTGCAAAGATTTAATTGAAACAACGGGTTATGATGAGATTTCACTTTGCTCTTTATCAACCTCAGACCATAGCCAGGTCAATGAAATGCTGACAACTTTAATTGATTGGACTGTTAAAGAAAAAATTAATCTCTCTTTACCAAGTCTCAGAGTTGATAATTTTTCAGACGAATTGGTTGAACAACTGAATAAAGTAAGACGAAGCGGTTTGACGTTTGCTCCGGAGGCTGGTACACAGCGCCTTCGTGATGTAATTAATAAGAATGTTACACAGCAGGAAGTTATTAATACCTGTACAAAAGCATTTAATAATGGTTGGACGTCTGTAAAACTGTACTTTATGATGGGACTTCCTACCGAAACGCTTGAAGATATAAAAGGTATTGCAGATTTGGGAATGGATGTTGTGCATGCATTTTATAATAATCCCGATAGGCAAAAGGGAAGCGGTGTGCAGGTTTCCATTTCATGTGCTTCCTTTATTCCTAAGCCGTTTACACCATTCCAGTGGGAACCTGAAGACAGTATGGAATCATTAAAAGAAAAGCAAAAATATTTGCTTGAATGTATACCGACTAAAAAAATTAAAGTTTCTTATCATGAAACACCAACCTCATTGCTTGAGGGTGTACTTGCACGCGGTGACAGACGATTGGGCAAAGTTATTTTGAGAGCCTTTGAACTTGGATGTAAATTTGACTCTTGGGATGATCAATTCAATTTTGATGCATGGATGCAGGCTTTTGAGGAAAATGATATTGACCCGTATTTTTATACACACAGGAGGCGTGATTTTTCCGAACTTCTGCCGTGGGATCATCTTGATTTTGGTGTAAGCAGAAAGTTTCTTGCGAATGAAAATAAAAAAGCCCATAACAATCAGACAACTCCGCATTGCCGAATTCATTGTTCCGGCTGTGGTGCTAACAAACTGAACGGAGGTAAATGTGATGCGAGAAGTTAGGCTCCGTTTTTGTAAACAAGGCAGATTGAAATATATCAGTCATCTTGACATCAATCGTGCAATGGCACGTGCATTCAGCAGGGCAGAGATACCGCTTTGGTATACTGAAGGATTCAATCCTCATCCTTATATGAGTTTTTCTCTTCCTCTTTCGCTTGGAGTTGAAAGTCTTTGTGAAAGTGTAGATATAAGACTGATTGAAGAAATGCCTAATGATGAAATTAAAAAAAGAATGAATGCCGTTCTTCCTGAGAATTTGAAAATTATTGATGTTTATGATGACTTTCGCGATTGCAATGAGATTGTTTATTCTGATTATGTTTTTAAATTTGCTTTCAGTGACAATGACTGTGCATTTGCTAAGATAAAATCCGTTCTCGACAGTGAACAGATTCTTGCTTTAAAAAAAGGTAAAAAAGGCAAAAAAAGAATTTTTAAAGAAACAGACATTAAAACATTTATTGAAAAATATAATATTTCTATTCGTGATGATTTAATTATTCTTAATATCCGTCTGTTTGCCGGTCCGGAAAAAAATCTTAATCCATCGCTCCTGTTTGATACAATAATCAGATTGATTGACATGGATTTTGAATGGAAGAGTATTTCCAGAATTTCTTTACTTGACAAGAATTATAAGGAATTCCGATAAAAATGCAAAAAAGTCTTGCTTTTTACCATTAATTGTGATAATATATATCAGCATTTAGTCCGTTGTATCTCTTGCAACGCGTCATAATGCCCAATGTGTGAGCATTTGAGAAGATGGTCCGCTTTCAATTTCATTTTGATTTTGTTATGAACATCTCATAAATAATAAGGAGGAAAATGAAATGGACGCACTTAAGTTAATCGAAAAAGACAGCACAAAAACTGAACTTCCTAAGTTCAATATCGGTGATACAGTAAAGGTATCAGTTAACATCCGTGAAGGTTCTCGTGAAAGAATCCAGATGTTTGAGGGTACTGTTATTGCAATCAAAGGTTCAGGAATTGCAAAAACTTTCACTGTTCGTCGTCTTTCTTACGGTGTTGGTGTTGAAAGAGTATTCCCAATGCATTCACCAAATGTTGTTGATGTAAAGGTTGTTCGTACAGGTAAAGTACGCCGTGCAAAACTTTACTATCTTCGTGACCGTGTTGGTAAGGCTGCAAAGGTTAAAGAGAATATTCAGTAATTATTATAACATCAGAGCCACAGAAAGGTTTATCCTCCTGTGGCTTTTTGTTTTATTATTTTCGTGATTGAGGTTAATCTATGAAATTTAGTAAAAAAGCACTTATCGGTTATGCACAGTATGGTATGGATCAGCGACCGGATGGTTTACTGCTTATCGCGTATTTCTTTTTTATTTGTCTTTGTGATTTCTTTTTGATTTTTAATCATTGTTCTGTTTTTACTGTAATTATCGCAGCAATTTCTATTCTTTCTTATATTTTTGTGACATTGATTTTGTTGGGGAAACACAGTTTAACGAACGGTTATAATTTTCTTTGGACATCTATCAGTTCTTTTATTCTTTCTTTTTTACTTCTAATACTTTCTTCCTATGTCCTTTATTCAATCACGCTGGAGATATGGCATATTGCTGTATCAGTAATATCATATATCCTTTGTGCGGTATTATTTTATATTATAATCATTATCAGACTTAGCAGGTTGAAAGCGGATAACTTTGAAATAAAAAAGGTCAATTCTTCACTCGCTTTTGCAGGACCTTCATTTGTTCCCACCGTTCTGGCTGTGGGTAGTTTTATAAAGTCAAATCCACAGTATAATTCCGTATTAAAAGTTTTTCTATTTATAGTTCTTTATCTTTTTTCAGTTTTTTTGATTTTGGCAACAGGAGTAATAGTAAAATATATTATTTTAAAAAAATTTTCTTCACAAGTCTCTTCAGAATAGTTTAGCATCAATAACTTGCTTTTTTTCTTAAATTCAAGTATAATTACATTATTTATTAAGGAGGATTTTATGGCTGATTTTCAAAAACAAACAGTACAGTGGTTTCCCGGTCATATGGCAAAAACAAGAAGGCTTATTAAGGAAAGTCTCTCACTTGTTGACGGAGTTGTTGAAATCGTTGATGCAAGAATACCATACAGTTCATCAAATCCCGAACTCAATCAGATAATTAAAAATAAGCCGAGAATCATTCTTCTTAATAAGGCCGATATTGCAGATTCAAATGCAACAAGACTATGGATTGATTATTACAAATCTAAAGGAATGTACGCTCTTCCTGTTGACTGCAGAACAGGGAAGGGGTTGAATCAATTTGTTCCTACTGTTCGTCAGGCTCTCAGCAAAGTCATAAAAAGGAATGAAGAAAAAGATATGCACGGAAAGCCTTTACGCTTGATGGTTGTCGGTATTCCGAATACAGGCAAATCTTCTTTTATCAACCGTATGGCAGGCAATTCAAAAGCAAAAGTTGCTGATAAGGCAGGTGTAACACGTCAAAATCAGTGGTTTGTTGTTGGGAATGGAATTGAACTACTTGATACTCCGGGTGTTCTCTGGCCAAAGTTTGAGGATCGTGAAGTCGGAGATAAATTGGCATTTACGGGTGCTGTTAAAGATGAAGTAACCGATATTGAAACGCTTTCCTGCAGATTGCTTGAAACTTTATCCAAAACACGTCCTCAGGCGATATTGAACAGATATAAAATTGACAGTGTTGATAACCTTCAAGGTTGGGAAATTCTTGAACTTATTGGAAAAAAACGCGGATTTTTAATAAAAGGCGGAGAGATTAACTATGAGCGAACCGCCGTTATGCTTTGCGATGAATTCAGAGGAGGAAAATTAGGGAATATTACCCTTGAATTACCTTGATTATGGAAACGGTAAATTGGCTTGAATATGAAAATAATGCGCTCAATAATGGTTATGAAGTGATATGCGGAGTTGATGAGGCAGGGAGAGGTCCGCTTGCCGGTCCTGTATATGCTGCTGCCGTTATACTGCCTAAAGGTCATATTGTCGAGGGTGTTAATGATTCAAAAAAAATCAGTGAGAAAAAAAGGGAACTTCTTTTTGATAAAATCATAAGCGAATGTGTTTCATATAGTGTTGGTATTGCAACAGAAAAAGAAATTGATGAGATTAATATTTTACAGGCAACATTTCTTGCAATGCGCAGAGCCGTTGATGGTCTTGCGATAAAACCGGATATAGCATTTATTGACGGCAACAAAAAACCGGGTCTTGATATTGAAGAACAAGTTATTGTTAAAGGTGACGCAAAAAGTGCCAACATTGCGGCAGCATCCATTATTGCAAAAGTGAGCAGAGACAGATATATGCTCCAAATGGCTGAAAAATATCCGCAGTATCAGTTTGAGAAACATAAGGGCTACGGTACCAAACTGCATTACGAAATGATTGAAAAGTATGGCATTTCACCGATTCACAGAAAAACTTTTTTAAAGAAAGTATTGAATAAATAATTGGTTTGTAAGAATATGAGTGTTGATGAATTAACAGACGAAGAAGCATTACAAAATTTTCTTTTGGATATTGATTGTTTGGATGAACTGAATATTTGGACTGTAAAGTTCAATCTGTTTGATATTTTGAAAATTTCACGTGCAGAAATTCGACACAGCAATATGCTGGCTTGGTTATTTGATGCCAATGAGAATCATGGGGTAGGCGACAAGTTTTTTAAAAAAATAATGCAAAAACTTGTTGAGAGAAATTCAAAAAGAAAATTTGATATATTCCAAATTCTTCTTTTAGATTTCTACAGTTTTATCATTTATCGTGAGTGGAAGAATATTGATTTATTGTTTGTTTCAGATGATGAAAAAACTGTTATTGTTATCGAAAATAAAGTAGGCTCAAATGAACATAGTAACCAACTTAATAGATATAGAGAAAGTATAGAAGATACATATCCGGGATATGAAAAAATATATATTTATCTCTCTCCCAACGGATTGAATCCGAGTGATACAGATAATTGGGTAATTCTTACATATTTAGATATAGTGGATGTTTTATCAAATATTATGGAAAGCACTGGCTTGTTACCGGATGTTTATCTGATTATTAATAACTATATTGAAGTATTAAGGAGAGATATTGTGGACGACACTCAATTGTTTGAAATTTGCAATAAAATTTATAATAAACATAAAAAAGCATTGGATTTAATTTATGAAAATCGTGTAAATAACGATGATTTGATAAAAAATATTCTTTCAGAAACACTTTATAAATTAGATGATTGGAACAGGATTTTTTATGACGGTAATACTTCTTTGAGATTCAATACACACGAAATGAGTGATTACTTACCGCTTTTAGAGTTGTCTAACAGTACATGGAATAATAAATATCCATATTCATATTGGATACAGAGAAATGATAATATAATAACAATATTTTTTGAATTAGGCGGAGAAAATGTACCTGAATCAACACTTAAACGAATGCAACCAATTATTGATTATTTAAAGCCGAATGACAAAAGAAGAAAAATATTTAAGTATAAGAGACTTCAAAAATTTGTATTTAATATTGATTTTGAAAATCAATCGAGAAGAGATATTGAAAATCAATTGATAAGTGCAATAGAAGATGTTCTTTACTGGGAAAGAAATCTGTTAGAAAAAATTAAGAATAATAATGAATAATAAAGGGAAACTTTGGGAGATTGAGGCTGCAAAATTTCTCAGAAAGAAAAAGTACAAATTACTTGCTTCAAATTTTTCTTCACGCTTTGGCGAGATTGACTTGATTGTTCAAAACAAAAAATATATCTGTTTTGTTGAAGTGAAGCAGAGAGATGAGTCGTCCATCGCACTTCCGCGTGAATTTGTTGATGCGTATAAACAGCAGCGAATTATCAAAACAGCAGAGTATTATCTTGCTTATAACCATACGGATTTGCAGCCAAGATTTGATGTTGTTGAGATTTATACAAAAGATAATAAAATTAAATTGATAAAACATCTTGAAAATGCTTTTTAGTTATTATAAAATAGAAACGATTTTTATACAGTAGTTTACTGTTTAATAAGGAGAAGAATTATGCTTTATACATCTACAAGAGACAAATCTATTAAGGTAACTGCTTCTCAGGCAATTGCCCAGGGAATAAGTGAAGAAGGCGGTCTTTTCGTACCTTGCGAACTTCCTCAGTTTTCACTTGATAAAATAAATTCAATGGTAAGTATGTGTTATATTGACAGAGCAAAAACTGTCCTGAAAGAATTTCTTACCGATTTTACAGAGGAAGAATTAAATTATTGTGTTGAAGGTGCGTATGCACAGTCAAAATTTTCTTCAGAAAAAATTGCACCTACAGTAAATGTTTGCGGCAATAAAAATATTCTTGAACTTTGGCATGGTCCGACTTGTGCATTCAAAGATATGGCACTCCAGTTATTGCCGTATCTTATGACTGTATCTGCTAAGAAAACTGCTGACGGAAAAACAATTGTTATCCTTGTTGCTACATCAGGCGATACCGGTAAAGCCGCACTAGAAGGATTCAAAGATGTTGATCATACAAAGATTTTGGTATTTTATCCTGTTGACGGCGTTTCACCAATGCAGAAATTACAGATGACAACACAAGATGGTGAAAATGTTGCAGTTTGTGCAATCAATGGTAATTTTGATGATGCGCAGAGTGCAGTTAAGTCCATTTTTACCAATAATGAAATAAAAAAACAACTTGCTGAAAAGAATATGATGTTCTCATCTGCAAATTCTATTAACTGGGGCAGACTTGTTCCTCAGATTGTTTACTATTTTTCAACATATTGTGATATGATTGATATGGGTAAGATCAATGTCGGTGATGAAATAAATGTTGTTGTTCCTACCGGAAATTTCGGCAATATTCTTGCGGGTTATTATGCAAAGCAGATGGGTCTGCCGATTAAAACTCTTGTTTGTGCATCAAATTCAAATAATGTTCTGACAGACTTTTTGAAGACAGGAACTTATGACAGAAACAGAGAATTTTATACAACAACTTCTCCGTCAATGGATATTTTGATTTCATCAAATCTGGAAAGATTGCTTTATCATATGAGTGGTGAAGATGATAAACTTGTTGCTGACTTGATGTCCCAGCTTTCACAATCCGGTAAATATACTGTTTCTGATGAAATAATCAAGAAAATTCAGACTGCTTTTGATGCAGGATTTACGGATGAAGAAAGTGTTGCAGAAACAATCAAAACCCATTTTGAAGAGTATAATTATCTCTGCGATACGCATACTGCAGTTGCAGTTAAGGTTTATGATGAGTATGTAAAATCAACAGGTGACGATATTCCGTCTGTAATTGATTCAACTGCTTCTCCATATAAATTTTCAAAGAGTGTATTAACTGCTGTTCTTGGCGGTAATACTCCTGATTTAGATGAATTTGATATGGTTGCCCAACTTAACAAAGTAACAGGAACAGATGTTCCGAAACCACTTGCATCTTTAAAAGACAAGACAGTCAGATTCAATGATGTTTGTAACAAAGAAGATATGAGCCATATGGTATTTAAACTTCTTGATTTGTAAAAAAATACGGCTCCTTTGAGCCGTATTTTTATTATACTTATTGACAATTGCAGTTTTCACAACATTCAAATGTCTCACATGCTGTATCAGTTACGCTTGTTGCTGTTCTGTCACCCACATGAATATGACCTGCTGTGCAGCAATTTGATTTGTCGTGGAATTTGCAGTTGGTTACGTCACAAGAGATTCCTTTAATTTCTTTATCCATTTTATTTCACTCCCTTCACAAATAGTATTTGTGAAATAAAATAATTTATGCAAGGAGATACAATGTCGCTTTACGCTATTGCCGATACACATTTATCTTTCGGTACAAATAAACCTATGGATAGTTTTCCGGGGTGGAATGATTACACCGGAAGATTGTGTAAAAATTGGAATAAGTTAGTTACTGATGAAGATTATGTAGTTATTGCCGGTGATATAAGCTGGGCAATGAATTTTGACGAACTCGTTGCCGATTTTGATTTTATAAATGAATTAAACGGCAAAAAAATTATACTCAAAGGTAATCATGACTATTGGTGGAATACCGTGAAAAAGATGAATGAATTTTTGTCGGCGAATAAATTTGACACAATTTCTATTCTCCATAACAACAGTTATGATTTTGATGGTTTTTCGGTATGCGGAAGCAGAGGATGGTTCTTTGATTCCTCTGAAAGTCAGGATGAAAAGGTTCTTAATCGAGAGGTAAACAGAATCAGAATGTCTATTGAAAGTGCTTCTAACGATGAAAAGATTGTTTTTTTGCATTATCCTCCTGTTACAACGGATGATTGCTGTAAAGAAATTCTGAATTTATTGAAGCTCAACGGTATAAAAAAATGTTATTATGGGCATCTTCACGGTATAGCGGCAAAATATGCAATAGATGAGAATGCAGACGGTATTGATTTTAAACTTATCTCAGCAGACAGATTGAATTTTACACCTTATTTAATTAAGAAATTTTAAAATACTTGATATTGAATATAATATATGTTATAATGCAAATTCGGTGATTAGAAAAATTTGTTAGGAGGTCATAATTATGGCACTTAAATCATCTAATAAAGTTGAAACAAATACTTATGAAATTGAAGTGACAGTTACTCCTGAAGAGTTTACTGACGCTTGTAAAACTGCGTACATGAAGCAGAGAAAATCAATCCAGCTCCCCGGTTTCCGTAAAGGCAAGGCAACTCAGGGTATGGTAGAAAAAGTATACGGCGAAGGTGCATTCTATGAAGAAGCACTTGAGATTGTATATCCAAAAGCAGTAACAGATGCAATTGAAGAAGCAAATCTCAGAACTGTGGATCAGCCTTATGATCTTGAAGTACCTGTAATGAGCAAGTCAGAAGGCGTTGAAATGAAAATGAAAGTTACAGTTTATCCTGAAGTTAAACTTGGAGACTATAAAGGACTCACAGCAACCATGCTTGATACAGAAGCAACAGATGAAGATGTTGCTGCAGAACTGGAAAATATGCGTGACAGAAATTCTCGTCTTGTTTCTGCTGATGACAGAGAAGCACAGATGGGTGATACAGCAGAAATCGATTTTGAAGGTTTTGTTGACGGTGTTGCTTTTGACGGCGGTAAGGGTGAAAATTATCCTCTTGAACTCGGTTCGGGTTCATTTATTCCCGGATTTGAAGAGCAGGTTGCAGGTCATAAAGTTGACGAAGAGTTTGATGTTAATGTAACATTCCCAACTGAATATGCTGAAGAACTTGCAGGTAAGGATGCAGTGTTCAAGTGCAAAATTCATGAAATCAAAACAAAGGAAATGCCTGAACTTGATGATGAGTTTGCAAAGGATGTTTCAGAATTTGATACTCTTGACGAACTCAAGGAAGATATTAAAAAGCAGATTGCTGAAAAGAAAGAAAAAGATGCTAAAGTCGATTTTGAAAATCAGCTTATTGAGCAGGTTGTTGAAAATATGGAATGTGAAGTTCCAGAGTGTATGTTTGCTCAGAGAACAGATGATATGATCAGAGATTACAGTTACAGACTTCAGATGCAGGGAATTGATCTGAATACATACCTTTCTTATCTTGGTCAGGATATGGATTCATTCAAAGAATCTTTCAGAACAGGTGCAGAAAATCAGGTTAAGTCTTCAATCGCACTTGAAGCAATTGTTGATGCTGAAAAGATCGAAGCAACTGATGAAGAAATTGAAGCAGAAATTCAAAAACTTGCTGACCAGTATCAGATGGAAGCAGAGCAGGTTAAGAATGCTGTTACAACTGATCAGATTGCAGCAGATGTTAAGACAAAGAAAGCAGTTGACTTGATTGTTAACTCAGCAAAGAAAGCATAATAAATAAAGGAAAGTGATTAATATGGCTCTTGTGCCTTATGTACTTGAACAAACCAGTGCCGGCGAGCGTTCAATGGATATTTATTCACGTCTTCTTAATGACAGAATAATTGTCCTTTCTGATGAAGTGAACTCAACAACAGCATCTTTAGTTGTTGCACAGTTGCTTTACCTTGAGGCTCAGGATAATGAGAAAGACATCAGTCTTTACATCAACAGTCCTGGCGGCTCTGTTACAGATGGTATGGCGATTTATGATACAATGCAGTATATCAAATGTGATGTATCAACGATTTGTATAGGTATGGCTGCATCAATGGGAGCATTTCTCCTCTCTTGCGGCGCAAAAGGAAAGAGAATTTGTTTGCCTAATGCAGAAGTGATGATTCATCAGCCGCTCGGAAGAACTGAGGGACAGGCAACAGAAATTGAAATTGCTGCTCAGCATATTCTCAGAACTAAGAAAAAATTAAATTCTATTATGGCTGAAAACTGCGGCAGAACAGTTGAAGAACTTACGCAGGCAACTGACAGAGATAATTGGCTCTCTGCACAGGAAGCACTTGAATTTGGTTTGGTTGATAAAGTAATTGACAAAAGATAATTAATTGAGGTAGATAGTATGTCCCGTGATGATTCACGAAAAAATAATATTGCAAGATGTTCATTTTGCGGTAAATCTGAAGCATTGGTCCATAAACTCATTGAGGGTCCTAACGCTTATATTTGTGATGAGTGTGTTGAATTATGTAAAAATCTGATTGCGGAAAGCAATGTTAAAGCAATCAGTGACAGTTCAGATGAGAACGGTACAAAAAATCTGCCTAAACCTGAAGAAATTAAGGCAAAACTTGATGAATATGTAATTGGTCAGGATGATGCAAAAAAATCATTGTCTGTTGCTGTTTATAACCATTATAAAAGGATTTACAGCAACGTAGGGAATGATGATGTTGAATTGCAGAAAAGCAATATTATGCTGATTGGTCCTACCGGTGTTGGTAAAACCATGCTTGCTCAAACACTTGCAAGAATACTTGACGTGCCATTTGCGATTGCTGATGCGACTACACTGACTGAAGCAGGTTATGTCGGCGAAGATGTAGAAAACATTTTGCTCAGATTGATTCAAGCTGCTGATTTTGATGTTGAGAAAGCAGAGAACGGTATTATTTATGTTGACGAAATTGATAAAATTTCACGTAAAAGTGAAAATCGGTCAATAACAAGAGATGTCAGCGGTGAAGGCGTTCAGCAGGCACTTCTTAAAATTTTGGAAGGTACTGTGTCAAACGTTCCTCCAGGAGGAGGAAGAAAACATCCTCAGCAGGAATTTATTCAGATTGACACAAGTAATATTCTTTTTATCTGCGGCGGTGCTTTTGATGGTATCGATAAGATTATCAGCAAAAGAATAGGCGGAAGTTCTATGGGATTCGGTGCAGATATAGAGAAGAAAACGGTTGATGAATCAGAGGTGCTGAAGAATGCTACACAGCATGACTTAGTGAAATATGGGCTCATCCCTGAACTGATTGGCCGTGTTCCTGTTATAACCGTTCTTGAAAATCTTGATAAAGATGCATTAATTAAGATTATGAAAGAGCCTAAAAATTCAATCGTAAAACAGTATGTAAAATTGTTTGAGATGGATGGCGTTGAACTCGATTTCAATGATGATGCTCTTGAGGCAATTGCAGATATTACACTTGAAAGAAAAACAGGTGCAAGAGGATTAAGAAGTGTTTTTGAAGCATCTCTTAATGAACTGATGTTCAAAGTTCCAAGTGATGGTTCAATTGAAAAAATTACAATTACAAAAGATACCATCGTGAATGGTGCTGACCCTGTAATTGTAAGAAATCCTGATAAACAGTCCGTAAATCTGACAATTGACAGTCTAAAAAATGCTTAAAAATGCGTAAAAAAGGCAACTTATTGTTGCCTTTTTATTTTTTATATTATATAATCAATATAATAATTTGTAATATTTAGTAGGTTAATAATATGAACAATTTTGATTTAACTGAAAATATAATAGAGTTACCTGTTATACCATTGAGAGGATTAGTTGTTTTTCCTGATATGGTGCTTCATTTTGATGTTGGCAGAAGAAAAAGTGTAGAGGCACTTAAATCTGCAATGCACAATAATCAAAGGGTATTTCTTGTATGTCAAAAGGATGCAAGTGTTGATGACCCGGGTATAGATGAGATTTTTGAAATTGGCGTTGTCTGTAATATTAAGCAGATGGTAAGAATTCCTAACAGTGACAATCTTCGTGTGGTTGTTGAAGGTGTTGAACGTGGAAAAATTATATCTGTTTGCCAAACCAAACCTTTTTTGAATCTTTCCATAAATATGTTGCATTCTGACTACCATGAGATCGTTGAAAGTGAAGAACTTGCTTATCAACGTGCGGTAAAAAAAGAATTTGAATCTTATGCTGCTTATCTTCCTAAAATCAGTAATGATGTAATTGCAAAAGTTATTTCTATCGATGAAAGCGGTGCTTTGGCAGATTTTATTTGTTCAAATACTTCTATTGATTATGCTGACAAACAGTCGGTTCTTATGGAACTTGATCCGCTTGATAGATTAATCAATTTACTGGTTCTGCTAAAAAAAGAAGTGTCTACTTTAGAAATTGAAACTGAAATTCAGGAGAAAGTTAAAGAAGCAATTGATAAAAATCAGCGCGAGTATTATCTAAGGGAAGAAATAAAGGCGATAACAGATGCTCTTGGAGAAAGCGATAATCCGCTTGAAGAGGCAGATGAATACAGAACAAAAATAAAAAAACTCATATGTTCTGATGATATTAAAGAAAAACTTTTAAATGAATGCGATAAATTGATGAAAATGCCTTCAGGTTCACATGAAGGTACTGTAGTAAGGAATTATATTGATAAATGTCTTGAACTTCCGTTTGGCAAGTATACAAAAGACACCATTCATTTTGACAAAGCCAGAAAGATACTTGATAAAGATCACTACGGACTTGAAAAAGTTAAGGAAAGAATTATAGATTCCCTGGCAGTTTATAAGCGGAATCCTGATTTTACCGGTCAGATTATTTGTCTTGCAGGACCTCCGGGAGTAGGTAAAACTTCAATCGTAAAATCTCTTGCAAAGAGTATGAACAGAAAATATGTCCGCGTGGCTCTTGGTGGTATCCATGATGAGGCTGAGATACGCGGACACAGAAGAACTTATATCGGTTCAATGCCGGGAAGAATCGTTGAAGCAGTGATAAAGTCTAAAACGTTTAATCCTATAATTCTTCTTGATGAAATTGATAAGCTTGGCAGTGATTATAAGGGTGATCCTTCATCAGCTCTGCTTGAAGCACTTGATCCTGAGCAAAATAATACATTTGCTGATCATTATATTGATTTCCCGATTGATTTAAGTAAAGTGATATTTATTACAACTGCTAATGATGTTTCATCAATACCTGCACCTTTGTATGACAGAATGGAAATAATTGAATTGAATTCATATACTGTGCAGGAAAAGTTTAATATTGCAAAGAATCATCTTATAAAAAAAGAGATGACCCACCATTGTTTAAAAGCAAGAGAGTTTAAAATTACGGATGATGCGCTTTATGCTTTAATTGAGTGTTATACACGTGAGGCGGGCGTGCGTAATTTACAAAAGATGATAGCATCTCTTTGCAGAAAAGCGTCAGTTGCACTTGAAAGCGGTGAAAAAACCTTTAAAGTAACTGAAAACAATCTTGAAAATATTCTTGGCAAAAGAAAGTTTTCTAAGGATGAGATTAATAAAGAAAATCAGATTGGTGTTGTTAATGGTTTGGCATGGACAAGTGTTGGCGGAACTTTATTGCCAATCGAGGTTTCTGTAATGGATGGTTCCGGCAAACTTGAATTAACAGGCAATCTTGGTGATGTTATGAAAGAGAGTGCAAAAACTGCAGTTTCTTTTGTAAGATCCAAGTCAGATATTTATGGTATAGAGTCTGATTTTTACAAAACAAAAGATATACATATACATGCACCTGAAGGTGCTGTCCCCAAGGACGGTCCTTCTGCCGGTCTTGCAATCACTACTGCACTTGTCAGCGAACTCACCGGTGTAGCGATTAAATCGAATGTTGCTATGACAGGTGAAATCAGCCTCAAAGGCAGAGCAATGGAAATCGGCGGACTCAAAGAAAAATCGATGGCAGCTTACATGTCTGGATGCAATACTGTAATTATTCCGCAGAAAAATCTGAAAGATCTTGATGAAATTTCTCAGGAAGTTAAGGAAACCGTGGAATTTATTGCAGTTTCGGAATTTGATGAAATTATACCTATTGCACTTGATGAACCGATAGGATATAATAACCGTAAAAATATTGCTATTAACAATAAAAAGGTACACCGTCCGGTTGTGTCACAATAGGTGATTGATTATGAATTATAATAAAGCAGAATTTGAAAGAGCATACGGAATTCTTTCACAACTGCCGCCGAGCAGTGAACCTGAGATTGCCTTTGCAGGCAGGTCAAATGTCGGTAAAAGTTCACTCCTTAATAAATTATTTAACAGAAAGCAACTCGCCAGAGTCAGTTCTGTTCCGGGTAAAACAATAACAATCAATTTTTACAATGTTGAAGCTGTAAAGTTTGTTGATTTGCCCGGTTACGGCTATGCCAAAATAAGTAAGCAGGAACTCGGCAGATTTGCAGATTTGATGGAAGGCTATTTTAAAACTGACAGAAATATTGCTTTGGTAGTTCAGCTTATTGATATGCGTCATCCATTGACCAAAGATGATGTCGGAATGATTACATTCATGAAAGAAATGGACATACCTTTTATCATCGTTATGACTAAATCGGATAAGCTGAAGAAGAAAGCGTATGAAGAAAGACTCAGACTTTCAAAACAAGAGTTATCATTTGCCGGAGATGTTCCTGTTGTTCCGTTTTCTTCAGTTACAGGGCAGGGCATCAATGGAATAAAGAATTATATTGAAAAAGCAATCAGTGATGATGGAGGATTAAATATATGAATAAAAGACCATTTGTTACAAAGGAAAAAGTTGAAGAAATTGCTTCCCAATTTCCTACTCCTTTTCACCTTTATGATGAAAAGGGAATCAGAGATAATGTTGAAAACCTTAAAAAAGCATTTTCTTGGAATAAGGGTTATAAAGAATACTTTGCTGTTAAAGCAACTCCGAATCCGTTTTTGATTAATATTCTTCGTGAATACGGCTGCGGTTGCGATTGTTCATCAAAGCCTGAACTCATGATGTCAAAAACAGTAGGTGCTGTTGGTGATGATATTATGTTCTCGTCAAATGATACTCCGCTTGATGAATTCAAGTATTGTAATGATTTAGGCGGAATTATCAACCTTGATGACATCACACATATTGAAGCAGTTGAAAAGGCTTGCGGCAGATTGCCTAAGAAAATGAGCTGCAGATATAATCCCGGCGGTGTTTTTAAAATTACAAACGATATTATGGATAACCCCGGTGATGCTAAGTATGGTATGACTACTGAGCAGATTTTTAAGGCGTTTGAGATTATGAAGGACAAGGGTGTAGAAGAATTCGGTATCCATTCTTTCCTTTGCTCAAATACGGTTACGAATGAATACTATCCAATGCTTGCAAAAGTTCTTTTTGACCTTGCAGTGGATTTGAAAAATAAACTTGGTGTACATATTACTTTCATTAATCTCTCCGGCGGTATTGGTATTCCATACAGACCTGAACAGGAGCCAAATGATATTTTTGTTATCGGTGAAGGTGTGAGAAAAGTATATGAAGAAACACTTGTGCCTGCCGGTATGGACGATGTTGCAATCTTTACAGAACTTGGCAGATATATGCTTGGCCCTTATGGCGGATTGATTACAAAAGCTATAAATAAAAAGCATACACACAAGGAATACATTGGTGTTGATGCATGTGCAGCAAATCTTATGCGTCCTGCAATTTACGGTGCTTATCATCATATTACTGTTCTTGGAAAAGAAAATGATGCTTGTGATAATAAGTATGATATTACAGGCTCTTTGTGCGAGAATTGTGATAAGTTCGCCATTGACAGAATGCTGCCAAAAATTGATATGGGTGATTATCTTTTTATTCATGATGCAGGTGCACATGGATTTTCAATGGGTTATAACTATAACGGAAAACTCAGAAGTTCCGAAATATTACTCAAAGAAGATGGGTCTTATCAATTGATAAGACGTGCAGAGACAGAAAAAGATTATTTTGCTACATTTGATTGCTTCGATTTTTTTGATGAATTAATTACCGAATAATTTTAAATCCCTGATATTTTATCAGGGATTTTTCTTTACTTTCACAGTTTAGTGTGTTACAATGTGATTGTATGGGGGTATATAATATTATGAGTAGAAAACTGCAGGATGACAATCTTGATTATTTATTTAAAGCCGTTTTGTCACTTCAAAATACGGAAGAATGTTATGATTTTTTTGAAGATCTTTGTACAATTCAGGAACTCAAAGCAATAAGCCAGCGTCTTGTTGTTGCTAAAATGCTTTCCGAAAAATGTGTATATACTGATATTGTTAATGCAACCGGTGCATCAACTGCAACAATCAGTCGTGTGAATCGTTCTTTGCAGTATGGATGTGATGGCTATGACAAAATATTTGAAAGAATAAGAGAGCAGGAAGAAAATGAGCAGTTATGAAACTTTTGCCAAGTTCTATGACTCTTTAACTGAAAATGTGAATTATGAAGTTAGAAATGATTATGTTTCTAACTTTTTTTCTCGATATAATGAAAATGGCAAAAAAATCCTTGATTTGGCCTGCGGCACAGGAACTATGACCAAGTTTTTTGTTGATAAAGGTTATTCGGTGATAGGTATTGATTTGTCATCAGATATGCTTACTGTTGCTAAAGAAAAATGCCCTGATACGCAGTTTATAAAGGCTGATATGAAGCATTTTTCTCTGACAGATAATGTTGATTGTTGTCTATGCTCTCTTGATGCCATAAATCATTTGACGGATATTGAGGATGTTGATCAGTGTTTTAAATGTGTGAGTGAGGCATTAAATTTGGGCGGAATCTTTATTTTTGATGTCAACACTCCTTATAAGCATAATTCAGTACTTGCCGATAATACTTTTGTGTTTGATGAGGAAGATTATTTTCTTGCCTGGGACAATAATTATATCGGTGATAATACTGTTGAAATATTCTTGGATTTTTTCATATTTAATGGTAAAAATTATGAGCGTTACAGCGAGAATTTTTATGAAAAGGCATATACTGTTGAAGAGTTAAAAATGTGTCTTGATCGTAACTCTTTTGAAATTATCGGTATTTACGATGAATTGACACAGGAAGAACCGAATGACAGAAGTGAACGAATATATTTTGTATGTAAAAAGGTGAAATAATGGGTAAAATTGTTAGATATATTACAGAGGACGGAAGTGCATTTGTTATCGCAACAGATTCCACTGATGTTGTTGCGAAGGCGGAACAAATCCATCAGACATCTGCCGTTAATACTGCGGCATTGGGCAGATTAATGACGGCTGCCTCTATGATGGGAGATATGCTTAAAGGCAAAGAAGATTCTGTGACTTTGAGGCTTAACGGGGGAGGACCTGCCGGTTCAATCGTTGCAGTTTCAGACTGCGATGGCAATGTTCGCGGATATTTACAGAATCCTGTCGTTGAAATTCCACTCAATGATAAAGGTAAATTGGATGTAAAAAAAACAGTTGGAACAAATGGTTATCTTTATGTCATGAAAGACATAGGATTAAATGAGCCTTATATTGGTCAGACTCAAATTGTCAGTGGTGAAATAGCAGAAGATATAACAAATTATTTTGCAGTATCAGAACAAACACCTTCTGTTTGTGCACTTGGTGTTCTTGTTAATCCTGATTTGACTGTTGCAAATGCAGGCGGCTTTATTATTCAGCTCCTGCCGGGATGTCCTGAGGAAACGATTGAAAAGATTGAGCAATCCATGCAGGATATTGAGCCCGTTACAACAATGCTGTCGTCAGGTATGTCAGCAGATGATATTGCTATAAGAGCCTTAAAAGGAATTCATATTGATAAACTCGACGAAAGTGTTACAGAGTACAGATGCAACTGCTCAAGAGACAGAGTGGAAGCCGCTTTAATTTCAACAGGATTGGAATCCTTGCAGGAAATGGCTGACTCAAATGAAGACACAAGCGTTGAGTGTCATTTTTGCGATAAAGTATATACTTTTACTCCAAATGAAATAAAAAATTTGATGAAAAATAATTAATTGGAAAAAGTTGAAAAAACTTAAAAAAAGTCTTGACTTTTGATAGGAGTTATTGTATTATATATCTCGTCGCAAGACGACACAGTGGTATGTGGGAGCATAGCTCAGCTGGGAGAGCATCTGCCTTACAAGCAGAGGGTCACAGGTTCGAGCCCTGTTGTTCCCACCACAAATGGCCCGGTAGTTCAGTTGGTTAGAACGCTAGCCTGTCACGCTAGAGGTCGACGGTTCGAGCCCGTTCCGGGTCGCCATTTATGCTTCTGTAGCTCAGTCGGTAGAGCAGGGGACTGAAAATCCCCGTGTCGATGGTTCGATTCCGTCCGGAAGCACCACATATGCGGATGTAGCTCACCCGGTAGAGCGCAACCTTGCCAAGGTTGAGGTAGCGAGTTCGAGCCTCGTCATCCGCTCCACATCATAAAGGCTTCACCTGAAGCCTTTTATTATACGGCACCATAGCCAAGCGGTAAGGCAGAGCTCTGCAAAAGCTTTATGCCCCAGTTCAAATCTGGGTGGTGCCTCCATTTAACGACACAACAATTGTTGTGTCGTTTCTTTATTTTTTAATTAAGACTTACCTTTAAATATGTAATATTTTTGTAATATATTAACTGTTGAAAAATTAATTATTATAATATAATATATTAATATATATAAATAAAATTTGTGAGGTCATATATGGCTGAATATAGTATTAACGGAACTGAATCACTTGGTGTTGAGTTTGGTTCAACACGCATAAAAGCAGTTTTGGTTGACAGTGACTGCCATCCGATTGCGGTCGGAACATATGATTGGGAAAATAAGTTTGAAAACGGATTTTGGACATATGACTTATCAGATGTTTGGACCGGATTGCAAAGTGCGTACAGAGATTTGTCTGCAAATGTAAATGACAAATTTGGTGCTGAAATTGAGAATTTATCGTCAATTGGTTTTTCTGCTATGATGCACGGTTATCTTCCTTTTGACAAGGATGGTAATCAACTGGTTCCTTTCAGGACTTGGCGTAACACAACAACACAGCAGGCAGCATCTAAACTGACAAAGTTGTTTCATTTTAATATTCCTCAAAGATGGAGTATCGCTCATCTTTATCAGGCAATTTTGGATAACGAAAGTCATATCAATGCTATTGACTATCTCACAACTCTTGCCGGTTATGTGCATTGGAAATTAAGCGGTCAGAAAGTTCTTGGCGTCGGCGAGGCATCCGGTATGTTTCCGATTGACAGTGATATTTGTGACTATGACAGTAATATGATTGCTGCTTTTTCTTTATTGAATGAAGTTAAGGTTTGCAAATGGAATATACGTGATATTCTCCCTAAAGTTATTCAAGCAGGTGAGAATGCGGGTCGACTGACAGATGAGGGTGCGCTCCTTATTGACCCGACAGGAAAACTGAAACCCGGAGTACTTATGTGTCCGCCTGAAGGCGATGCAGGCACAGGCATGGTTGCCACTAACAGTGTCAGAGTAAAAACGGGTAATGTTTCTGCCGGTACATCCATTTTTTCTATGACAGTACTGGATACACCGTTAAAAAAAGTTTATGAAGAAATTGATATGGTAACAACACCTACAGGCAAACCCGTTGCTATGGTACACTGTAATAACTGCTGTACCGATTTGGATTATTGGGTTAATCTGTTTATTGAATTTTCTGCCTTAACAGGTGTTGAATTATCAAAGTCAGAAATTTATGATTTGCTTTATAATGCTGCACTGGATGGTGAGAAAGATTGCGGCGGGCTTGTGAATATTAACTATTTTTCAGGTGAGCCGATTACCAAACTTGAAAGCGGAAAGCCATTATTTGTCCGCACGGAAAATGCTGAATTTAATTTATCAAACTTTATGCGTGCACAAATCTATTCTGCCGTGTCAACTCTGAAAATAGGAATGGAAATTCTTGAACACGAAGGTGTTAAAATTGACACTTTAATGGGGCATGGAGGATTGTTTAAAACAAAATTTGTTGGTCAGAAATTTATGGCGGATGCTATGAACACACCTGTTTCCGTTATGGACACTGCCGGAGAAGGCGGAGCATGGGGTATTGCAATCCTTGCAAGATATGCGGCTGATAATTCCGGCTTGCCTTTGGAAGATTATTTGGATAGATTTATATTCAATAGTTACACATCAAGTACAGTTAAACCTGATGAAAATGACGTTATCGGATTTAATAAATATATTGAACTTTATAAAAAAGCAATTAAGATTGAAAAAAACGCTGTTGAAATTTTGGGGAGTTAATTATGGCAATTAAAGATTATAAGTTTTGGTTAATAGTCGGTACACAGCATTTGTACGGCGAAGAGATTTTTGCTGATATTAATGCACATAGTGCTGAGATTTGTGAAGAATGGACACAAGCACTTCCTTGTGAAGTCATAGCAAAACCTTGTGTTAAAACTTCTTCAGAGATTTTGAATGTTATCAGACAGGCAAATAATGATGAAACATGCGCAGGTGTCATAACCTGGATGCATACTTTTTCCCCTTCAAAGATGTGGATAGCAGGTCTCAGTGAACTCAAAAAGCCGTATCTGCATATCAATACGCAGTATAACCGTGATATTCCTTGGAATGATATTGATATGGATTTTATGAACCTTAATCAATCCGCTCATGGTGACAGAGAACACGGATATATACATGCCCGTATGAGAAAAAGTGTTAAAGTAGTTGTTGGCTATTGGAAAGATGAAAGTGTAAAAACGCAGATTTCAACTTGGATGAGAGCATCGGTTGGCGCTGCAGAATCAAGAAAACTGAAAGTACTCAGAATTTCGGATAATATGCGCAATGTTGCTGTAACAGACGGTGATAAAATTGAGGCACAGATTAAACTGGGTTGGCAGGTTGATCATTACGGAGTAGGGGATATTATTAAAACTGCCGATGAAGTTACGGAAACTGAAATTGATGCCCAGATGGATGAATATGCAAGGTATTATGATTTTGACACAGATAATATCGATGCTGTCAGGTATCAGGCAAGAGAAGAGATTGCAATTAAGAAGTTCCTTGTTGAAAAAAATTATGGAGCATTTCATACGAATTTTGAGGACCTGCAGGGCTTGAAACAACTTCCCGGTCTTGCTTCACAGGACCTTATGAGACAGGGATATGGATTCGGTGCCGAAGGCGACTGGAAAGTTGCTGCAATGACGCGAATCATGAAATTAATGTCTGAAGGCATGGATGGCGGCACTGCTTTTATGGAAGATTACACCTATCATTTTGAGCCCGGTAATGAAATGCTGCTTGGTTCTCATATGTTAGAAGTTTGCCCTACGATTGCAAAAGACAGACCGAAAATTCAGGTGCATCCGCTTGGAATCGGTGACAGGGAGGACCCTGCAAGATTAGTATTCAAAGCACAAAGCGGTGATGCAATTGTTGTTACTCTTGTTGATATGGGTGACAGATTAAGAATGATTGTTAATGATGTTGAATGTAAAGAGCAGGAAAATGAAATGCCCAACCTTCCGGTTGCAGGTGTACTTTGGAAACCTTTGCCGAATTTGCAGACTTCTGCACAGGCTTGGATTTATGCCGGCGGTGCACATCATTCTGTTCTTTCATATACACTTAATGCAGATCATATGCGTGACTTTGCAGAGATTATGGGAATTGAATTTATACATATTAACAAAGATACTGACATAAATTCCTTGAAAAAAGAATTATTTTATAACGATGTTGCTTATAAACTTGGAATGTAATAGGAGATAAGATGTTAGAGGATTTAAAGAAAAAAGTATTTGAAGCAAACATGCAGTTGGTCCGTTATGGTCTTGTTGTTCTGACGTGGGGAAATGCGTCTGAGATAGACCGTGACAGCGGATTGGTTGTTATAAAGCCTTCAGGTGTTGCATATGATTGTATGAAGCCTGACGATATGGTAGTGGTTGATTTGAACGGAAATGTTGTTGAGGGGAATCTCAATCCCTCATCTGATACAGCCACTCATATTGAACTTTATAGAAATTTTGAGGGAATAGGCGGTATTGTGCATACACATTCTTCCTGGGCATGCTCATGGGCTCAGGCCGGGCGTGATATAAATGCTTACGGAACAACGCATGCTGATTTTGCAAACTGTGCAGTTCCTTGTGCAAGAGGACTTACAGAGCAGGAAGTAAATGGTCAATATGAACGCAATACAGGTAAAGTTATTGTTGAAGAATTTATAAAAAGAAATATTTCTGCACAAGAGTGTCCTGCAGTATTGGTTCATAGGCATGGTCCGTTTGCCTGGGGAAAAGATTCTATGAAAGCAGTCGAAAATGCCTTGATTTTGGAAGAGGTTGCAAAAATGGCATCAAGGACTGAAAGAATTGCAATGGCAGATAAAAACAGTAATATTGGTATAGAGCAATATCTTTTGGATAAACATTATCAAAGAAAACACGGAAAGAATGCTTATTACGGACAAAAGAATTAGGAGGATAAAAATGAAAAAGAAGTTATCACTGTTAACAGGTGTTATTGTGTTGGCTGTTTGCTCATTTTTTGCAATGACAGCGTATGCACAGGAGTTGGATATCAGCAGTTCAGATTTTTCAGCAGTACTCAACACCACTTCATATACTTATGACACAAAAGCTAAAGAACCGTCAGCAACCGTAAAATATACTGATGAGAACGGCAAAACATTGACTTTGAAGAAAGATACTGACTATACAGTAACATATAAAAATAATATTAATGCGGGTACGGCAACTGCTCAGATCAGCGGTATTGGTGACTATGCGGGTACTGTAACAAAAAATTTTAAAATTAATCCGCTTAATATCTCAAAAAACAATGCAATCAGTCTTCAGCTTGGATATTATCAGACAATATATTCCGGATATAGAAAAACACCCACCCCATATTTGTATCTTAGCGTAGATGGTGAGAAGAAACTTCTTAAAAGGGATACTGACTACACAATCGAGTTTAAGAATAATGTAAATATGGGTAAAGCAACTATTTATATTTATGGCTGCAAGAACTTAACAGGTACTATTTCAAAGGATTTTAAAATATTGCCCCCTCAAATGAAAAACCTGAAATCCTCTGTTACGAATACAGCAACTGCTCATTCAATAACTCTGACTTGGAATAAAGTGAGCGGCGCATCAGGTTATCAGATTTATACTTATGATTATAATACACAGACATATAAGTATTTAATCAGAATTGCCCCGAATCAGAGTTCTTATACTGTAAAAAATTTAGGTGCGGCAACAAACTATTACTATAAAATAAGAGCGTATAAAACAATTGCAAAAGATACTTATTATTATGGTGAGTTCAGTGACTTTACAAATATCTGTACTTCTCCTAACAGAGTAACATTAAATTATGCCTCAAAAACAGGACCTAACACAATCAGCGTTAGCTGGAAAACACTGAAATGCACAGGTTATCAGATTTATTATAGTTCTGATCCGACATTCAAAACAGATAATCACTGCATAAGAGTTAATGGTTCTTCTACAAATTCTTATACCATCAAAGGTGTCAGCAGATATAGAACATATTATGTAAGAGTAAGAGCATTTACAATGTGCAAAGGTATCCAATACAGCGGTTATATGAGTTATTACCTTGGTACAGGATACAATCATTTATATATGTCTTATACTTCAAATTATGTAAATAATTATAACAGAACACAAAATCTTATTATTGCATCAAAAGCAATTAACGGTACGATTATTCAGCCCGGTCAGACATTCTCATTCAACGATATTGTTGGACCGAGAACAACTGCAAAAGGATATAAAAATGCTCCTGTATTTTCAGAAACAGGTGTTGAAAACGGTATAGGCGGCGGCATATGTCAGGTTGCTTCAACAATGTTTAACTGTGCTTTGTATTCTAATGTTGAGATTGTTGAAAGACATCAGCATAATCAAAGAGTAAGTTATGTTCCTCTTGGCAGAGATGCTGCAATATCAGGCACTTATCAGGATTTGAAATGGAAGAATACCACAGGTTATCCTATTAAGATTGAAATGACTGTCAGCGGCGGTAAAATCTCCTGCAGATTCTATACTACTGCAAATGTTAATCCGCCAAGTGTATCACTCAAAGTTTCACAGAGCGGAAAAAATTTCACAATGAGAAGATATGTCGGCGGCAGAGTAAACTATTCTTGTTATTCTAAATATTAATTTATAAAAGGACACACTTCTTAGTGTGTCCTCATTGTTTTATGAAGAAGAACATGATATAATTTTATCAAACAATTTGTTCATTATAAAGGAGTAGAAAATGCCTACTTGGGTTAATCATTTCAGAGTAGCAGACAGGTTAATAGATAAATTAGATAATATTGATGTTGCGTATTTCGTTGTGGGGACTATTGCTCCGGATTGCGGTAAATTAGATAAACTTCACGGAATATATAAACCTTATACCGGAATTACTCATTTCACAAAAGATATTGAATACTCAAAAAAGACAGATTGTAACTACAATTATGTTTATGAAACGTATGTGAAAGATGAAACGGATATAAAGAAACGCTCCTTTTTTCTTGCATATTATATCCATCTTTTTGAAGACTGTATTTTTGCAAACAATATTTTTGCTCCTATTGAAAATGAATATGGCGATTTCCGATATAACGAAACGGTGCGCAGTGATGTTGCAAAAGAACGCAATAATATAGACTTTATGTTTCTGGCTAATCATATCAGCCCTACTTTTGAATTGTTTAAGAAGTGCAAGCCGTTTAAAGAAGATTATCCAACTTGGTATAAACACAATGAAATAGCACAGCAAATGCAGCATATTGTTCGTTTTTATTCAAATCCGAAATATGAAAATATGAAATATAAGTATTTATCGCCTGAAATGATGGACGATTTTATTGAATTAACATTAAACTTATTAGAAAAAGATTTGAAAGTTAAGAGAATTATTTGATAACAAAAAACCCACAGTTTTCACTGTGGGTTTAAAAATATTCTTATCTCTTAATATCGTCCCATTTAACGCCGTTAATCTGGAATAAATCATCAAATTTGTATACATTTGATTCGTCCTTAGTGTGGCTTGGGTACCAAACCTGAGCGAAGAATGGATTTGATTTAGCAACAGCATCATAATTCCATTCTTTCTGAGGAATGTAACATTCAGGGCACCAGTGACCGCCAAGAAGGATAAGAGCAGGTGATGCTTCAAATTCAGCACCGCAAAGGCCGCATTTCCATTTGAGTTTAGTTGCCATATCGCCCTTAACCATTGTCTCGCTGAGACATTCACCGCCACGGAATTTAGCAGCAGCTTTCATATCCTCAATATCAAGTTCTGATTCAGGTTTTGATTCGTCATAACCGTGATCGAGTTTGAATTGTTCAGCAGCACTGTTGTCTTTATCGAATTTCATGATTTCAAAATCTTCCCACTTTGAAGGAATCTTTCTGTAATCTTCCATTGAACCATAGTAAGCAGAAATTCTTTCAGGTGTTTCATTTTTTACCCAGTCAATAGTACCGAAATCTTTTGTTTCAGCAATTTTCTTCATAAATGGCTTAGCACAAGCAGCAACTAAGTTCTTAGGAAGGTATCTTGGTATTTTGAAATAGAATTCAACCTGATCAGCAAGACGATTGAAATAATCTTTAACAGGAAGATTTTCACGGAAGTGAAGGAAATCTTCAAGTTTGTCACCATCAGCATAGAACTGACCATGGAAGTTCTTTGTAATGAACCAGTTTGGATCAAAGAGTTTTTCAGGACCTGCAAGACCAAGTGTACCAAGAAGGAGACATTCGAATTCATAGTTAGAAATTCTGTATTCCTTACCTGAACCGATGTTGAAGAAGTGATTCCAGAAATCTGAACCGAGATTACCGGCTTTATCTTCAAGAACGAGGTTGCACATTAAACGACCTGAGTCTTCAACTGTACACCATTCGAGAACACCGTTAATTGGTACATGGAACATAATTGGATCCATATTCTTAAGAATGTTTGGATAAAGAATACCTGACTGACGCATTACAACCCAGTTTTTGATACCGCTTTCAACAAATGTGCGTTCAGCAACTGTCTTTGAAATTGCATAATGGTCATAGATGGAAATTTTAATCGGGTCACCGCAGCGTCCCCAGTGGATAGGATAGTTTCTTCCGCCGGTTTCAGCAACAGTACCTATGTAACAAACTTTTACAGCATCAGGATCCGGCTGTGCAAGAACTGCTTTACAGATATTCTGTGCAGCACCGATGTTTGTAGACTGTGTTCTGTAAGGTTTCCAGTCAGCTGTTGGTGAAACCATACCGCCAACGTGAAGAACATAATCAGAACCGGTTACACCCTCAAGGATTGTGTCATAATCACCAAGGTCACCCCAAACAATTTTGACATTCGGCTTAGCCATGAGTGGTTTTAATTTTTCTTCATTTTTTGGGCTTTTTCTTGCGAGCATCTTAATGTTGATGTCGTTAGGATGCTTAATCATTTCCTGAACAGCAGCCCAGCCCATATTACCGGTACCGCCGGTAATGAATACGGTTTTCTTTGACATAATTTACCTCCTTGAATTATGCTTGAGCATAACTTATACAATGCTAATTATAAACTAATTATAAACAAATTGCAATATGATATACAAAATATATTAATAATTAATTTAATTATTGACATTATATACTCTTTGTTGTATTATGTTGTAGAAGTAAATATTGCTTATCAAGAGTGGTCGAGGGACAGGCCTGATGACACCACAGCAACCTGCTTTATGTAAGGTGCTAATACCTGCGTATGCCGAGTGATGAGGTTTTTGACACATACTTACTTGGTATGTGTTATTTTTTTGAAAAGGAGATTATTTATGGCTAAGTTTTTATTTACCAGTGAATCTGTTACTAAAGGACACCCTGATAAAATCTGTGACCAGATTTCTGATGCGATTCTTGATGAAATGCTCAAACAAGACCCAATGAGCCGTGTTGCCTGTGAAACAACCTGCACAACAGGTCAGGTTCTGGTTATGGGTGAGATTACAACGAATGCTCAGGTTGATATTCCTGCTATTGTAAGAAAAACAGTTTGTGAAATCGGATATGATGATGACAAAAAAGGTTTTAACGGCAATACCTGTGCAGTTCTGACTGCACTTGATAAACAGTCAAGCGATATTGCAATGGGTGTTGACAAGTCATATGAACTCAAGAATTCTGAAGAAGATGAATATAATCTTAACGGAGCAGGGGATCAAGGTATGATGTTCGGTTATGCCTGTGATGAGACTGAGGAACTCATGCCAATGCCAATCAGCCTTGCTCATAAACTCGCCGTTAAACTTACAGAAGTACGAGAGGATGGTACTCTCCCATATCTTTATGCAGACGGCAAAACACAGGTTACTGTTGAATACGAAGACGGAAAGCCTGTTAAGGTTAAGACTGTTGTTGTATCAAGCCAGCACAGTGCTGATGTTGAACTTGCTGCTTTGCGTGCTGATATTATCGAAAAGGTTATAAAAGCAACAATCCCAAGCAATCTTATTGATGAAGATACAAATTATTTTGTTAATCCAACCGGAAGATTTGTAATTGGTGGTCCTAATGGGGATTCAGGATTGACCGGCAGAAAGATAATTGTTGATACATACGGCGGATATGCACGCCACGGAGGCGGTGCATTCAGTGGTAAAGACCCAACTAAGGTTGACAGAAGTGCTGCTTATGCCGCAAGATGGGTTGCAAAAAATATTGTTGCATCAGGTGCGGCAAAGAAATGTGAAGTTGAACTTGCTTATGCAATCGGCGTCGCAAAACCTGTATCGGTTATGGTAGATACTTTTGGAACAGGTATTGTTGATGATGAAAAAATCAGCGATATCGTTAACAAAGTATTTGACCTTCGTCCTTCAGCAATCATTGAAAGACTCGATTTGAGAAAGCCGATTTATAATAAAGTTGCAGCATATGGTCATATGGGTCGTGAAGATCTCGGTGTATCATGGGAAAAGACAGATATGGTTGATGAAATTAAGAAGTATTTATAAATCATTAACTTGTTGAATATAAAAAAAGCATCCTCAAACTGAGGATGCTTTTTTGCTATCGTTTATAATTTTTTATCTTTATCGAGTGCTTTATTTACTGCATTATGAACCGCATTTTCAAATCCGTCAGACTGAAGTGACAATATACCTTCAATGGTGGTTCCACCCGGTGAGCAGACATTGTCAATCAGTTTCCACGGATGTTCATCACTTTCTAAAATCATTTTAGCACTGCCGTAAACTGTTTGTGCAGCAATCTTCAATGCTTCATCTTTTTTCATACCATTATGAACACCTGCTCGGGCAAGTGCATCAATGAACATATATGAAAATGCAGGGGCACATCCGCCAAGTACACCAAAAAGGGGAAAAGATTTTTCTTCAATTTCAAGTGATTTTCCGATGCAGGAAAGCATTTTGTTAACAACGTCTTTATCACTGTCCGTAGCCAATTCGTTTCCGCAATAAGCACATATTGCTTCTCCGACTTTTGCATTGATATTCGGCATGATTCTGATTGTTCTGCATTTTGTATCAGTGCAGCCTGCAATATAATCAAGCGTTTTACCTGCTGCAATTGATATGAGCAGGGGAGATGACTTCTCCAAAGTAATGTCAATTTTATCAAGAACAGTTTTGATAATATTGGGCTTTACTGCAAGAATGACAATTTCCGAACGAAGCACAACATCAATTTCATCTGTACAGATAGTTATGCCATAAGCCTCATTTGCAGTTTCAAGTGAAGCATTATTTATATCAAAAACATTTATGTCTTTGCCTGCAATAAAATTATTTTCAGTTATTCCTTTAATAATTGCTGCTGCCATATTTCCGCAGCCAATAAAACCTATTTTCATTTTTACTTCCTTTTATCGATTTTTATTTCATTCTATCACGATGCATTATAAAAATCAATTCTTTTCCTTCATATACTCTTCTTTAATTTTACTGTATTTTTCTTTTGTAGCAAGTCCGCCTCTGATATGTCTTTGTGCTTTATTTTCGTCAAGTACTTCTTTAACTTCGCTGCAAAGGAGCGGATTTATTATTGACAGTCTTTTTGTTACATCGTTATGTACAGTTGATTTGCTGATACCGAAAACTGCTGCCGCCTGTCTTACTGTTGCTTTTGTTTCAACAATATAATGACCTAAATCAATGCATCTTTTTTCTACATTACCAATCAAGATTTTCACCTTCCTTGGTAATGTATATGTTACTGATAAAAAAATATAACCCTATGTAAAAACACATAGGGTATATTTTTTATTCTTCTGTTGTAGTTTCGGAACTATGTTTGATTTCACCGAGCAAATCAGTCAGAGTTTTTTGATTCAGTTCCTCAACTCTGTCATATACACTTACATCTTTTTCTTCAGGCTCATTGCCGTCTTCTTCAACTACTTCAAGTTTCAGTTCTTTTTCATTTACAGTAAATTTATAAACAATTTCTTTGCTTGTTTTTGGATTTTTCAAATAAAGTTTATTTCCCTTAACTTCATAATCACCTGAAAAATTTGCAACTGAAATGTATGAATCATATGTGCCGTCATCATTAAATACATAAGCAGAAAGACCGGGATTTGTCTGGCTCTGCCATTTGCCGATAATTCTTTCATCTTTTGTTGAAAACATTGTTTTAACAGCCTCAGCAGGGGTCTGCTTGGTTGAAACGCAATATACTCCCGCTGCAATAACCAATGCCAGAATAATGGCTACAATAATTGAAATGATTTTTTGCGTTTTGTTAAGTGTGATTTTTGCCACTTATTTTGCCTCCTTTAATCCCTTTTTTATAAGGAGATTATTAATACGTTCTGATGAATCCAGTAATGATGAAACTGACATATCATGATTGAGCGTGTCAATGAAGTATGCTGTGTATTTTGAAAGTTCAACACTTGTGTACCATTCTCTGCTGAGAAGTTCCGGTGTTTGGTATACACCGTTTGTAGTGAATACTTTGTCAAAGACACCGTCGTTATACGCTTTATCAAAAACATCAAGACCGTTACAGAAAAGACCGAATGTTGTGCAGACAAAAATTCTTCTGCAGCCAAGGTTTTTCAGTTTGCTTGCAACTTCAAGCATGGATTCACCTGAAGAAATCATATCATCAACGATAATGATGTCTTTATCCTTGACAGAATCACCAAGATATTGGTGTTCAACAATAGGATTTCTTCCGTTAACAATTCTGGTATAGTCTCTTCTTTTATAAAACATACCAAGATTTACACCGAGTTGGGTTGCAAAATATATACATCTCTGCATAGCACCTTCGTCAGGAGAGATAATCATCAAATGGTCTTTATCAATTGAAAGGTCATCAACATTGTTGACAAGCGCTTTTATCATTTGATATGTAGGCATAACATTTTCAAATGATTTGTCAGGGATTGAATTCTGTACACGCTGGTCATGAGCGTCGAAAGTAATAATATTTTCAACACCAAGGTTTACGAGTTCCTGAAGAGCCATAGCACAGTCAAGAGATTCTCTTGAACTTCTTTTGTGCTGTCTGCCTTCATATAACATCGGCATAATAACAGATACTCTTTTTGCTTTTGAAGATAGAGCGTGAATGACTCGCTTCAAATCAGAAAAATGATCATCAGGTGATTTCGGTACAGTCATACCATACATATTATATGTGCAACTGTAGTTAAATACATCTGTTACGATGTAAATATCGTAACCACGAACTGATTCTTCAATAACACCTTTTCCTTCACCGCTGCCGAAACGCGGAACATTAATATTAATCTTATATGAATCACGCTGGTAACCGTAAAAAGCAATTGTTTCTGCATGCTCCTGAGCCTGTGTTTTTCTCCACTTAACAAGATAGTTGTCAATTTTGTCAGTAAGTGCTTCACATCCCGGCATACCGATGATACCAAGCGGTCCGATAGGTATTGAAGTGATATTGATTGCTGTTTTTCTTGCCATAAATTTTGAAACTCCTCTCATTTCTTACAAGTTATTCTACAACAATTGACTTTAGTTGTAAACAACTAAAATAAAAAATAATAGTTAAATATTTGTAACATTATTATTTTCCGGGCAATTTATTTTCTTAAATTTATTGATTAAAGCATAACCGCCGAGTCCTGCTATCGTTAATGCAGTAATTATAATTCCATAATTCATACCGCGCGGTGTATATTTGAACTCAATTTTATGCTCACCTGCTTTGATTGAAGCGGAAAGCAGTGCTTCACCGATTTCAAATGTTTCTGCCTTTTCGCCATCAATATACACAGACCAGCCTTTGTCATATGGTATAGAAGTATAAAGATAACTATTTTCGTCAGCAGTTATTGTCCCTTCAATTTTTGTATCTGAATATGAAGTTATATTAAGTGCATTTTCGTTTAGTCTGTTGTAGCCTTGCTGGAAAATATCCATGTCAAGGGTATAAGCATATATTTCGGCATAGGTTTCGCTTGTATCAATGTCTGAACAGTCAATTGAAACTGTAATTTCATCACCTTTCTCATAATAACCCAAATCAAATATATATGGCTCATTTATACTCTGGGTATGGGATGAAAGTTTATCACTGTTAATTTCAATCGTCTCTATTGCAGGTGAAGTTACATAAAGATAAACGTTTCCGTCTTCCTTTGGAGTGAATTTGATGTCAGCATATCCGTAACTGCTGTCCTCATTATCTTTATTGAACCAAAATGTACCATTACTGTTTGGTGATTCTCCGGATAAGGAATCATAATCCGTGCTGATATATTCTACATCTTTGAATACATTGGAATATCCTGTTGCAAGAGCAAAAAATTCTGACTGAACCTGAAACGGATTTCCTTCTTCACATACCCAATTACTTACATTTTCATTTACACAATAAGCAATAGGCAGATTATATCTGTTCTCATAAACAATAGTGCTGCCGTTTGTTGATGATAATTTGTAGTCATATAAGTGAATATCCGGTTCAAGACTCGTTTCTGCTTTGTATAAATATTTGATATTGAACATCATATTATATACAGGCGTTTGCGTGTTATAGGTATAACTGTTGATTCTGTTGCCGAACATACCAAGGTTATACTGAAGTGCAGAATATTTTTCATACGCCATTGAAGAGAAGGTTGATACTCCGTTATAACCATAGTAACAGGGATCCATTCGTGTTTCAAGATAGGTCAATTCTTCTCTGTAAAAAGAGTTATCCTCTTGATGGACAGCATCAATTGCAGAAGTATACGCTGCATAATTATTTTTATAATCTTTATTGGACTGTGTAATAAGAATTGCTCCTGTATCGGCAATTAAAACTTCACTGAATATAATTACAACCGCAGTTGCAGATATTACGAATTTATCAATTTTATTTTGTCTCAGTAAATATAAAAATCCGGTCCATATAATGATGAAAGCAATACTGATATATATTGTTGTCTCTGACATTTTTGTTGTCGGCATTTTTTGCGCAATAATGATAAAGAATACCCATGCCATACCTACCAGACATATGTCTCTTATATCAAGCGCACGTATTTTGTCTATACACTTATATGAAACAACTAAAATTAAGAATGAATACATATAAGAAAATCTGAAAGGCAAATCATTGGGGAAGTGGAATGCATGCCATATGAAGTTCAGACAATTATTATCGAAACTGAAGAGGAAGAAAAGCATCATTATTATATAAACGGCTTTTTCCTTTAATCTGATATTTTTATTGATAATAAACAGCGGTAAAAGCATAATTGCTGCAATTCCGGAATATACATTAGGTAATACATCATCACCACTGCTTCGTATTGTGGTTTCAAGTCCTGCAAGGTGTGATGTAATAAAATCAAAGATATTGAAATATGATTCAAATGTTTTAGGGAAAGTATCTGATGTGGCAGAGCATGACCTTAATATCATGAATACAGGTATAAGAACAAAAGCACACAGAGCTGCTGCAACTATACTGCTCAGTGCGAATCTGATACCGCGGTTAAAGAATTTATGATTCATCAAAGATTTGAAAGAATATTTCTTTTTATTGCAGTATGATAAATCCATTTTATCATTCCATTTTGATGATACAGCATAATAACCAATGAAATAAATAACGGCAAAGATACAGGTCATAAATCCCATGTAATAACTTGATAAAAATAAGAGCACAAAGGATGTTATATATAAAGTGCTTTTGCCATTATCAATTATGTTTTCAATTCCTAATGCAATCAGCGGAAGAAGAATCATTCCGTCAAGCCACATAACATTCCAGTAATATGCAAGAAAATATGAACTGAAGGCATACAGTACACCAAATGAAGCAGTGAGCAAAGACTCTTTGTGTTGTGAGAATTTTAAGTATGCAGTGAAAGTTACTGCACTTAAAATGCACTTGACAGATACAAGGAATGTTATTGCAAAAGAAATGTCCTTTTTATCAAACAAGAAGATTAGTGCAGACAGGGGACTCGATAGATAATTGAAATAATTACCGAGAAAACTGCTGCCGCCGCCTGATGTCCATGAATAGATAAAACTCTGATGATTTACAACTCTGTCATAAAGTTCTGCAAAGAGAGGACCGTATTGATGATATAAGTCCATTCGCATAACCGTGTTGTCTCCAAACGGAAAAACAGAGTAAATGATATAAATTACACTTATACATAAAATGGATATACCTGCTGCTGCAAATATAAATCTGTTTTGATAGAAGAATAAATAAATTTTTGAATATTTGATATTTTCTGCTTTATAGTTACAATCAAAAAGCAGTATTCTGTCAAAATAATAATTAAAGAAAAAACAAATGGAGATTGCTACCAACCATACAAAAGCACTGCCCATATCCAGCAGATTTCCAAACATAAACTCTGCAAGTTTGTAAAATCCAAAATTAACTGCTGCTCTGAATATGAACATTAGTATTTGCTTGGTTGTTGATGATAAAACACTTTTTCTGAATACAAATCTTTTTTCAAGCAAAAAAGAAACGATTTCAGTAATTATGAAGGCAATCAGAACAGAAACAGTCGTATCAACAGAACAGAATGTTTTTAAAAATTGTTTAACTGCAATCAATAAAATAACACAAAAAGTAGTAAATAAAGAATAACTTACTGTTTCTCCGTTTAGTATTCTGTTTGTTTTAATGTCATTTTTCTTTTTTGTAAGATCCATTGTTTCACCAATTCTTTGCATATAAAATATATATTTTAATAATAACATAAAAATAGTTTTACTTCAACATAATATTTGTTATAAATCAGTCAAGCCCTGCATAGATTTTATTGAGGTGGTTAGTTGGACAATATCTCTTATTTTTTAAAATTATTGCCTTCCTATCTGCAGGAAATCATCAGTTCTTTTGGCAGCAATGTACTTGATAATATTACCGAAATAAGAATGAGACGTAATAAGCCGTTGGTAATTTATATCAAAGACAAACTATGTTTCATAAGTATTGATGGCAAACTTGTTTCAAATTATTCACAAACTTGTGTATGTATTAATGATGAAGAATTTGAAGCAGCAGCAGACAGGCTGTGCAACAATTCTTATCACACGAATATGAATTCAATGATTGACGGGTTTATAACAACAAAGTCAGGCTGCAGAGTAGGCATTTCATCGACTGCTGTTTACAAAAATAATGAGATTGTATCGGTTAAAGACATATCGTCAATAAACATAAGAATTTCTCACGCAATTCTGAATTGCTCGCGAAATTTACTTAATGCGCTTTATATAGACCATACACCCAGTATTATCATAGCGGGAACAGGCGGGTCAGGCAAAACGACTCTTTTGCGTGACATGGCAAGGCTTCTTTCAAGCGGGTACAATTCACAATACAAAAAAACAGTAATTATTGATGAAAGAAATGAAATAGCCTCAAATTTCGATGTTGGGATCAACACAGATGTTCTGATTGGTTTTGAAAAAGCCAAAGGTATAGAAAACGCAACAAGAACATTGTCACCGGATATAATTATCTGCGATGAAATCGGTAATGAATCAGAGCTTGAGGCAATAAAATTCGGTTTCTCCTCTGGAGTGAAATTTATCGTTTCTGTTCATATGGGTGATGTTTGCCAAATTGAAACAAATAAAATAGTCCGTGGATTGATAGACAGTAATGAATTCGACTACATAGTACTGCTGAAAAACTATACTGACGATTTTGAAATCATAGATATTTCGGAGGTAAATCGTGAAAATCATAGGAATGATAATGATAATTCTTTTTTCATCTTCCCTTGGTTTAATGGTGGATAATTATAAAAAGCGACAAATAAAATATATTGATGACCTGATTTATATAGGTGAGCGTATCTCACTTATGTTAAGCAGCACAACACCGGAGACAGAAGAGATCTTTCATCAATTAATGAATGATGAAAGATTAAGAAAATTTGATTTTGATTTGAATGTTGAAAATATTCCGCTCTCGACTGAGGATTATAATAGGATTAAAGATTTTTTTGCAGCCCTTGGCAGATATGACGTTGATTGCCAACTAAGATATATTAATGAATTTATTGGATATTATAAAATGCTCAAACAGCAATATCAGGAATATTATGCTTCCCATCATAAATTGTACATAGCATTTGGTGTTCTTTCAGGCATGGTGATTTCAATATTTCTGATATAGGAGGATAAATGGAAGTTGATTTTATTTTTAAAATTGCTGCAATAGGAATAATAGTAGCAGTTCTCAACACAGTTTTGATAAGAAGCGGGAGAGAAGAACAGGCAATGCTGACAACTCTCGCAGGGGTAATCGTAGTGCTTATGATGCTGGTACCGCAAATAGGAGATTTATTTTCTACTGTAAAGTCGTTGTTTGACTTATGATAAAGATTGCAGGAATAACAATTATTGCTTTGATTTTGATTATTTTAATCAAAGATACCCGCAGGGAATTTGCAGTTATTTTAACAATTGCTACGGTTATACTTTTGTTTGTATCCATTGCAGGGAATTTTAAAGAAATTGCTGAAAAATTATATTCTATTTCATCCGGATTTGAGAGTATTAATTCTTATATAACCTTAATGCTTAAAATATTGGGAATTGCATTAATTTCTCAATTCGTTGTTGACTTATGCCGTGACAGCGGTGAAAACGCACTTGCAGGACAGACCGAAATAGCTGCAAAAGTTATAATGCTGATTATTACTTTGCCGTTGTTTGAAACAGTAATAAATATTGTAACAGGATTGCTCAAATGAAAAGATTTTTAATAACTATAACTATTCTCCTTATTCTTCCGTCTGCAGTGTTTGCGGCAGAAGAAGATTATTCTACATACATTGAATCGTTTGATTTATCATCATTTGATGAACTCGATGATGCAACAACAGATTTTTTGGAATCATTGGGCGTACTTGATTTTGATTATGAAAATTTAACGAATATTTCCATAAAAGATGTGTTTAATCATATTATCAATATCGTGATGATGAAAATGGATGGTCCTTTAAAGTCAGGATTGATTGTTATGGTACTGATTATGCTGTCTTCATTTTTTAAATCATTTAATTCAGAACTTACAAGCAGCAGTATTTCATCAACTTATCAAACAATAACCACACTTATAATTTCAATTTTTTTAGTTTACAAATTAACAGACTGTATCGCTATGTCCTGTTCAACTATACAATTGTGTGCAAATTTTGCGTTTGCTTTTTTTCCTGCATTTTGTGTGATTGTAGCAACTTCCGGATCAACCATGACTTCATTTTCAGTCAATACAACTTTGCTGATTTTATCCCAAGGTATAAATTATATTGCTGAACTGATATTTATTCCGCTTATCAACTGTTTTCTTGCACTTGGAATATGTTCAGGTATACGGCAGGAGCTGAATCTGAACAGCGCCATATCCATGTTAAAAAAACTTATAACGGGTGCTGTATCAACCATATCAGCCGTTTTTGTTTCAATTCTGTCCATTAAGACATCCGTAGCATCAAAGGCGGATGCGCTTGGTTTGAGGTCTGTCAGATTTGCAATTAATTCAGTGGTGCCTGTAATTGGCAGTTCCATAAGTGAAGGATTACTCTCTATACAAAGTTATTCAAGTTTAATAAAGACCAGTGTCGGTATTGTAGGAATATTAGCAGTTGCAGTTATTTTTCTTCCTGCTCTTATCGAAGTAAATATGTGGCGTATTGTTTTATCACTCGCAGGAATGTGCTGTGATTTGTTTACTGACGGTCAATCTTCAAAATCAATAGATACTTTTAAAGATACTCTGCTGATTATTGATGTACTTTTAATTTTAACAATGGTTACCACAATTATTTCAATCGGGATTCTTGTTGCAGCAAAGACGGCGGTTTAAATGGATTTTATAAAAGAATGGACATTGACAATATGTATTACATTGATAATATCCATCATTTTTTCAATGATAACACCCAAAGGGAATATGGGGAAGTTTTTTAAAATAATACTGTCAACCTTTATTTTTCTTTCATTTATTTATCCGTTGAAAAATAATGATTTGGATTTTTCTTTTCCGAATTTTAATATTGAATCGTTTGAGAATCAGGAGCAAGAGTCATATGAAAATCTTATTGAAACGCAGATTAATGAGTCCTTAGTGTCTGCCGGATATAATTCCTGCATAATTGATGCCAAGGTTGAATATAGTAACAATGAAATTAATATAAAGAAACTGAAAATTTCAGTTCCGGATGAATATAATACAGATGATGTAAAAAACTATTTGTTTGAAAATTTAGGACTTGTTGCAGAGGTGTATCGTCTTGGTGAATAAAATTAAGGAAAGTGTATCAAAAATAATTGCAGGCGATTCCAAAAAAGTAAAGATAATTGTCGCAATAGGATTAATAGGCATCGTACTCATTTTTATGTCAGATATATTTTCGGGTAACAGTAAGAATAAAAACGAAACCCAGCAGTGTTCATACAGTTATGATGAATACACAATTGAACTTGAAAATAAATTGAAAAAACTCGTTTCCAACATTGACGGTGTTGGTGAATGTGAGGTGATGATTACTCTGCAGAATACGAATGAAAGTGTTTATGCAACTGATGTTGAAGTAAAAGCTGACGGCGATTCAACCAATCAGAAAGATGAGTATGTTTTATATGATTCAGACAGCGGCGAAAGTCCTGTGCTGATAAAGGAATACTTACCGCAAGTACAAGGTGTTACAGTGGTGTGTACAGGTGGTGACAATGTATCAGTAAAAGAGAAGATAATACAATGTGTTACTTCATTATTCAATATTCCTACCAATAGGGTATCGGTATCAAAAATTAAAACATAAAAAGGTGATTAAATGAGCAATAAAAAAATTGAAAAAGAAAAGAAAGAAAAACCGGCATTGACAGATGAACAGCTTCAAAAGAAAAAGTCAAGAAAAACCAAAGCAGCAATATCATGTTTTGTACTTTTGCTTGCAGTTGGTGTTATGGGCAATTGGTATTGGGAAAACAGTGATCTTTCGAACAAAGTAAGCACAATTTCCTCAGCAAAAGAAAAAATACTCGGAGAGGCTACATATGTTGATGCAACTACTGAGCAAACGACTGAAAACAGTTATTTTTCATCTGCAAGAGTTGACAGACAAACTGCAAGAGATGCCAGTCTTGAAAAATTGCAGAAAATAGTTGATTCTTCAACAGAAGATGCAGAGGCAAAAAAAGAAGCAACAGAAAAAATTGCACAAATTTCCGATATGATAAATGCTGAAAATAAAATCGAAACATTGGTAACGGCAAAAGGTGTTAATAATTGCATTGCGGTTATTAATGAAACAAGCAACAAAGTGGATATAATAGTAGATGTTGAGGAATTGAGTGATACAATCATTTTACAGATAAAAGAAATCGCAATCGGTCAGATTGGATGTTCGTTTGAAGATGTAACAATTATTCAATCAAAATAATCTTGTATATTTATTCATTATATGTTATAATGTAAAAAACTAAGGAGGCTTGTTTATGGAGATTTTTTCAAAAAGTTCTATGGGTGAACTTGTTATTTCAGATGAAGTAGTATCTTCAATAGCCATAAATGCTGCAAAAGATGTTGATGGTGTATCTTCTTTTTATAATGGTCCGGTAGATGTTGTCAGCACAATAAAGCAGGGTAGTTTAAAAGTAATGAGTCCTGTAAGAATGATTCAGGACGGTGATGATTTCATTATAAGCATTTATGTTAATTTGAAGCCCGGTAAAAAATTCCAAACTGTTGCAACACAGGTGCAGTCGGCTGTAAAAGAATCTGTACAGAATATGACCGGTAAGCTGGTTAATAAAGTTAATGTCATTGTTGCAGGTATTGATTTTGATGAGCCGGTAAAAACAGAACCTTGTGAAACTGAAGATTAACACAAAGCCTGCCGACAAATCCTATTTTGCCGGCAGTTTTTTTAGGAGAAATATATGAAAAGAAATGAGATGAGAGAGCAGGCTTTTTTTCTTTCGTTCGAAAGTCTGTTTACTTCAAACGATGAAATTAATGAGTTGATTGAACTTTATTCTGAGAATGTTGTCCCTGTTTGTGACTATGCAAGGGAAGTATTTTCCGGTGTTGCTGAAAATAAGGACAAGTTTGATGAAACTATAAATGCGTTTTCAAAATCATGGAAGGTATCCAGATTGCCCAAAACCACTTTGGCAATACTTTACGTTGCTCTTTATGAAATGGAGTTTGTTGATACAGTTCCTGAAAATGTTGCCATTAATGAAGCAGTTGAACTTGCTAAAAAATATGCAAGCAATGATGATGCTTCATATGTTAATGGAATTCTCGGTGCAGTATCAAGGAGCAAATAGGTATGTATCTCGGATTTGATACAAGCAACTATACAACTTCGCTTGCAATTTATGACGGAAAAGATATTATCATTAACAGCAAAAAGCTTTTAACAGTAAAAAACGGTGAAAGAGGACTGCGACAGAGTGACGCTGTTTTTCAGCACACAGTCAATATGCCGCAGCTCTTAAATAACGTACCGAAAAATATAAACATTGATGCTGTTGCAGTCAGCACAAGACCAAGGAACATTGAAGACAGTTATATGCCGTGTTTTTTGGTCGGAATAAATAATGCGCAGTCAGTTTCCGCTTTTAATACCTGCGAAATGTATACAACTTCGCATCAGGTTGGTCACATATTGGCGGCACTTTATTCTGTGGGTCGTCTTGATTTGATTCATGAGAGATTTATTGCATTCCATGTCAGCGGCGGAACAACTGAGGCCCTCCTCGTTGAGCCGAATAATGAAGAAATCATTAAAGCAACTCTTGTTTCTCAAAGTCTGGATTTGAAAGCAGGGCAGGCTGTTGACAGAACAGGTGTATTACTCGGCTGTCAATTCCCATGCGGCAGAGAACTTGACGAACTCTCTCTTGATTCTGATAAGGAATTCAAAGTCAAACCGACTATGATTGGCAATGACTGTTCTATGTCGGGAGTGGAAAATAAAATAAAAAAGATGGTAGAGGCTGGAGAAAATCCACCTGATATTGCTAAATTTTTATTTACATATATTTCACTGACGTTAGATAAAATGACAGAAAATATAATTACTCGCTTCGGCAAACTTCCGCTTGTATTTGCAGGTGGTGTAATGTCAAACACTTTAATAAAAAAATATATAACAAATAAGTATGATGCATATTTTGCACAGCCGCAATTCAGTTGTGATAATGCGGCAGGTGTTGCCATATATGCATATTTGAAAGATAATAAAGATAATAATGAATAAATCTATTACAGTAACGCAACTGAATACTTATATTAAAGCGCTGCTTGATGAAAGCACACCGCTCAAAAGCCTTTTTGTTGTTGGTGAAATCAGCAATTTCAAACATCATTACAGCGGTCATATGTATTTTACCCTCAAGGACAGCCAGACACAAATCAAGGCAGTTATGTTTTCTTCTGCTGCCTCAAGGCTGAAGTTTATGGTGGAAGACGGTATGAATGTTATTTGCCGTGGACGTGTTTCGGCTTATGAAAAAAGCGGTATGTATCAGTTGTATGTTGAAGATATGCAGCCTGATGGTATCGGTGCTTTAAATCTTGCTTATGAGCAATTAAAAGAAAAATTATCCGCAGAAGGGCTCTTTGATCCAATCCATAAGAAACCTATTCCTAAATTTCCCAGAAAAATCGGTGTTGCAACATCGAACACAGGTGCAGCAATTGAAGATATAAAAAATATAATAGCCAGACGTTATCCTCTGTGTGAACTTGTGATTGCACCAACAATCGTTCAGGGTGAACAGGCAGGGAACGACATAATTAAATCTATAAAATTACTTGACAGTATTGATGATGTTGATGTTATTATTGTTGGCCGTGGCGGAGGGTCAATTGAAGATTTGTGGGCTTTCAATATTGAAAGTGTTGCCAGAGCGGTATTTTATTGTGAAACACCGATAATATCTGCCGTCGGTCATGAAACGGATTTCACGATTTGTGATTTTGTTGCCGACTTGCGTGCGCCGACCCCAAGTGCTGCTGCTGAACTTGCAGTGCCTGACATAAATCAATTGTCGGATTTTGTAAAAAATACGGATGCCTTTTTGAAAAAATATCTTAAAGGTAAAGTTGAAAATGAAATGCAGCACTTTGATTGCCTCGCTTATGACTCTGTTTTAGGTAGATATAACGATTATTTTAAAACCTATAATGATGATATAATATCTCTCAGTGATAAATTAAATTCATTATTCAATTTAAAAATGAAAATGAATGATTTGAATTTGAGAAAGATAGCCGGCAAACTTGATGCATTAAGCCCTTTGGCAGTTATCAGCAGAGGTTATGCTGTTGTAAAGAATAAAAGTAATACGTTTATCAAATCCGTTGTTGAGCTTAAACAGAATGATAAACTTAATTTGGTATTTAAAGATGGCTGTGCTGAATGTACAGTCAATGAGGTGAAATATGAGCAGTAAAATGACATATGAAGAAGCTATTTCAAGGCTGGAAGAAATCGTTGAACTTTTAGAAAAAAATGAAGTAACACTTGATGAAAGTATGAAATTATTTGAAGAGGGAACAAAATTAACTGCTTTTTGTTCTGATAAATTAAAAGATGCTCAGCAAAAAATAACAGAACTTACCAAGGAGTAATTATGACTGATTTTGAATTTAATAATATTCTCAATAATGATATAAGAAAAATTGAAAATTCACTTATGTATTATCTTCCCGAAGCATATGAGGGACAGATTGAAGTTGTTGACGCTATGCGATACAGTCTTTCTAACGGAGGCAAAAGAATCCGTCCTGTTCTTACTCTTGAATTTGCAAGGGCGTGCGGCGGAGACAGAAATGACGCTGTTGATTTGGCATGTGCAATTGAATATGTACACACATACAGTCTGATTCATGATGATTTACCTTGTATGGATAATGATGATATGAGAAGAGGCAAACCAAGTTGTCATAAACAATTTGGTGATGCAATTGCACTTTTGGCAGGGGATTCGTTGCTTACTCACGCATTTGAAATTATTGGCAATTCGGAACTCAGCGATGATAAAAAAGTTATGGCTGTGAGCCTTCTTGCCCAGAATTCCGGTGTATCAGGAATGATTGGCGGTCAGGTTATTGATTTGAAATTTGAACAGGGAAATCCGTCAGCAAATGAGTTGGTTTCTGTATATAAACTTAAGACAGGTGCGCTTATTTCAGCGGCATGTCTGATGGGATGCATTGCCGGCGGAGGCAGTGATGAACAATTCGCTGCGGCGTCAAAATTTGCTTATAATCTTGGAATTGCTTTTCAGATTCAGGATGATATTCTCGATATTATCGGTGATGAAAGCAAACTCGGTAAGCCTGTCGGTTCAGATGAAAGTAACAATAAAACAACATATGTTTCACTCGTTGGTATTGATAAGGCAAAACAGGATGTTAAGCGTCTTACCGATAATGCAATCCATCAACTTGATTATTTTGAAAATACTGATTTCATTGGTGAACTTGCGTTTTCTCTTATTAACAGAGAAAAATAAATTCTATTAGAAATGAAGAGAGATGTATAATATGTCTATTCTTGATGATGTTAATTCACCTAAAGATATAAAAAAATTAAATATAAATGAACTTGAAGATTTATGTGATGATATAAGAAAGACACTTATTTCAACTGTGTCCAAAACAGGGGGACATCTTGCATCAAATCTTGGTGTAGTTGAACTGACAGTTGCTTTGCACAAGGTGTTTAACAGTCCTGTTGATCAAATTGTGTTTGATGTAGGTCATCAGTGTTATACGCACAAACTTCTTACAGGCAGAAAAGAAAAATTTGATACTCTGCGAACGGAAGATGGGATCAGCGGTTTTACAAGACCTGTTGAAAGTGAACATGATATTTTCTCATCAGGACACAGTTCAACTTCAATTTCTGCTGCTGTCGGTCTTGCCAAGGCTAAGCAAATCAAAGGTGAAAAGGGAAAAGTTATTGCTGTTATAGGTGATGGTGCTTTGACCGGCGGTCTTGCATATGAAGCCTTGAACAATTCCGGTAATTCCAATTCAAACCTTATTGTTATTTTGAATGATAACAATATGTCAATAAGTCAAAATGTAGGTTCAATGGCAAAGAATCTGAACACAATCAGAACTTCACCTAAATATGTAACTTTTAAATCAAAAATTCAAAGAGGACTCGCCAAAATACCGAAAATCGGCAGTCAGATCAGCAGAACTTTTACATATATTAATGCGAAAATCCGACGCAGAATTCTCAAGTCAACATTTTTTGAAGATTTGGGATTTCGATATTACGGACCTATTGACGGTCATGATTTGGATGCTCTTATTGATGTATTGACTGTTGCAAAAGCACATAACCATTCAGTATTGATTCATATTAATACCGTAAAGGGGAAAGGTTATAATCCGGCAGAGAAAAATCCAACACAATTTCATGGTATCGGTAAATTTGATATTAATACAGGAGAACCCAAGACGGGCGGTACAAACTTTTCTTCCGCTTTTGGAGAAACTATGTGTAAATTTGCTGAAAATGACAGCCGAATCTGCTGTGTTACGGCTGCTATGTCCGAAGGAACCGGATTGTGTAAATTTGCAAAAAAGTATCCGAAACGATTTTTTGATGTCGGTATTGCTGAACAACATGCTGTGACCTTTTCCGCTGGATTGGCGAAAAACGGTATGATACCTGTTTTTGCAGTATATTCAACTTTTTTACAGCGCTCATATGACCAGTTGGTTCATGATGTCTCAATGCAGAATCTGAAAGTGATTTTTGCAATTGACAGAGCAGGATTCGTTGGTGAAGACGGAGAAAGCCATCAGGGTGTTTTTGATACTTCTTATCTTAATTCCATTATCGGACTGACAATTTTTGCACCGTCATATTATTCGGATTTGGAAGCAATGTTTTATGAAGGAATATATAAAACGGACGGTGCAGTTGCAATACGTTATCCCAGAGGCACAGAACTTTATAAACCAGACGGATATAATTATACACACGAAGCATACACTGTTTTTGGTGATATAAATTCAAAAAATATAATGATTACCTACGGCAGATTATTTTCAAACTGTTGTCAGGCATACGAGCAGCTTGATAATACCTGCATAATTAAATTAAATAAAATTAAACCTATTGATGATTCCATATTTGAATTATTAAAATCTGAACAGAATATCTTCTTTTTTGAGGAAAGTATTATCAGCGGCGGTATTGGTGAAACATTTGCATCAAAACTTATCGAAAATAATATTCATTGTTATTTCAAGCATATTGGTATAGATGATGAGTTTGTTAAGCAGGCAAGTGTTGACAGTCAGTTGAGGCATTATAAAATGGATGTTGATTCAATAGTCAGAGAGATAGAAAATGGCAAAGAATAAAATCAGGCTTGATGTTGCCCTTGTTGAAAAAGGACTTGCACCAAGCAGAGAAAAAGCAAAAGCCATAATTATGGCCGGAATTGTATATGTAAACAATCAAAAATCCGATAAAGCAGGGAAAGAAATCAATATTGATGACGTTGTTGAAGTTCGGGGCAGTACGCTCAAATATGTAAGCCGCGGCGGTCTTAAACTTGAAAAAGCAATGCAGTCTTTTCCTATCACCCTTGAAGGCAAAATATGTATGGATGTCGGTGCATCAACCGGCGGATTCACAGATTGTATGCTGATGAACGGTGCTGTAAAAGTATATTCAATTGACGTGGGTTATGGTCAATTGGCATGGAAACTCAGGACTGACAACAGAGTTGTTAATCTTGAAAGAACGAATTTCAGATATGTGACAGAAGAAGAGGTTAAGGATAAAATTGATTTTGCTTCTGTCGATGTTTCGTTCATTTCTCTCAAGCATATATTGCCTAATTTATATAAACTCCTTAAGGATAATGGACAGGCAGTATGTCTTATAAAGCCTCAGTTCGAGGCCGGCAGGGAAAAGGTTGGCAAAAAAGGTGTTGTAAGTGATTTGAATACACATCTTGAGGTTGTTGAGCGTATTATTAACCTTGCTGTTGAAAATAATTTTTCAGTATTAGGTCTTGAATTTTCACCGGTAAAAGGACCGGAAGGTAATATTGAATACCTGATATATTTGCAAAAGTCTTGTGAACCAATAATCAGTCCTGATGTTAACCCAAAAGAACTTGTTAATCAGTCGCATGAGGAATTGTTATGAATATTTCTGTTTTTCCTAATTTAAATAATGATGGTGTTGAAATGATAAGCAGAGAAGTATTCTCTGTCTTGTCACAGCTGGATACAGATGTTTATATCAGCAAAGATTATGAAGAAAAATTTTTTGATTGCGGTAATATCAAATTTGCTGATAATGAAGACTTAATTCATATTTGTGAAGTCGCAATTGCTATCGGCGGTGATGGAACAACGCTCAATGTTGCCAAAAAAGCTGCTGTGTGCGGTAAAAAAGTTTTGGGTATAAATGCAGGCAGGCTTGGATTTATGAGCGGACTTGAAAAAGATGAACTGAATCTGCTCAGAAATATAGTTGATAATCATTACGAAATTGATGAAAGATTGATGCTTGAGGCAGAAATTTTATATAACAATGATGTTATATCAACACATTATTGTCTGAATGACTTTGTAATATCACGCGGCAATTTTGCCAGACTTATTGATATTGATATTTCATGTGATGACAGAAAGGTCATGAATACCAGGGCAGATGGTGTTATTGTAGCAACGCCGACAGGTTCAACAGCTTATTCAATGGCGGCAGGCGGACCGATTGTCAGTCCGAGTGCGGATTGTATTTTAGTAACGCCAATATGCCCGCATTCACTTATGGACAGAAGTTTTATCTTTTCTACTGATAAAGAATTAATAGTAAAAGCCGGTAATGATCAGTTGAATTCACCTGTATTGAATATTGACGGACAGGAAGCTGTAACTCTAAAAAATGATTATGTTATCAAAGTAAAATCATCTGATATGAAAACCAAATTAATAAAATTAAAACCGGAAAATTTTTATGAAATATTAAATAAAAAACTCATTGAAAGGAGAGCCTGATGAAAAAGAGAAGACATGCAAAGATATTGGAACTCATAAATGCCAAAGATATTGAAACACAGGAAGAGTTGCAGACTTATTTGCTTAACTGCGGTTTTGAAGTTACACAGGCAACAATATCAAGAGACATTAAGGAACTTAGGCTCGTTAAAGAACTTTCTGACAGGGGAAGGTATATTTATTCCACCGGGAAAAAGGCAAATCTTGATGCTGTAAGGCGTACAGGAGGGATTTTTTCCGAGTCAATTGTCAGTGTTGAACATGCTCTTAATACAGTATGTATAAAATGTTTTCCCGGTATGGCGGTTGCTGTATGTACTGCTATTGATTCCATGGAATGGACAGGCGTTGTCGGTACAATTTCAGGTGACGATACAATATTTGTTTTATGTAAAACAGAAGATTTTGCAAAAATATTCACAATGAATATGGAGAAGATTTTACATGTTAAAAACACTTGATATTGAAAATATTGCAGTAATTGAAAAAACAACTGTCGATTTTTCTTCAGGTCTCAATGTTCTGACAGGTGAGACAGGTGCTGGTAAGTCGATTGTTGTGGATTCAATTAATGCAATACTCGGTGAGCGGACTTCAAGAGAATTGATACGCTATGGTGCAGACAGTGCATTCGTCAGTGCTTATTTTGAAGATATATCGGATACTGTTCGTAACAAGTTAGCAGAGTTAGGCTTTGATAATGAGGGGGATAACTCTCTTCTGATTTCAAGGAAAATCACCCTTGCAGGAAAATCGAACTGCCGTATTAATGGTAAAAGTGCAACGGTATCCATGCTCAAGGAAATTGGTAATCTTCTTGTAAATATACACGGTCAGCATGACAGTCAGGCACTTCTTAATCCTGACTATCACTATAAGTATATTGATATGATGTCAGATGATAAAGCGGTATATGAAGATTATAAAAATACTTTTAAAGAACTGATAAATGTAAGACGAAAACTCAAGTCTTTAACAAATTCCGAATTTGATAAAGAAAGAGAATTGGAGTTGCTTGAATATCAAATAAAGGAATTGGAAGATGCTGATATTAAAATCGGCGAGCGTGATGCGTTACTGAAAAAACGCGATTTGATTTCGAAAAGTGAGAATATTACGTCTGCGCTTAATATGGTCTTGTCTGCAATAAACGGGAATGACGATACGGATGGTGTACAGTCATCCATCAATATTTGTAATAATACAGTGTCCTCATTTGATGAACTCAAAGAAATAAGTCAGATATTGACGAATGTTAACGATGAGTTTGAAGTTGTCAAAGATAAAATTGAAAAATTGTTTGATAAGATTGAGTTTGATCCGAATGAACTTGAACTTGTTGAAGAACGGCTTGATTTGTTATACAGACTTTCCAATAAATATGGCAGTTCCGAAGAAGAAATGCTGGAATTTTTGGATAATGCTAAGAGCAGACTGAATTCAATCGTTTATGCGGATAAAGAACTTGAGAAACTGAATTTGCAATATGACGAACTGTTTGATAAAACAGTTTCTAAGGCGGACAAACTTTCACGCAGCAGAAAAAAGATTGCTGCCGAGTTTGAAAAACAAGTAAAAAGTGAACTGGAATTTCTCGATATGCCAAAACTTGAATTTGTTGTTGATTTCAATAAGGGCAATTTATCATCAAATGGTTATGATAAAATTGAGTTCCTTATTTCAACAAATCCGGGTGAACCGCCAAAACCGCTTTCAAAAATCGCATCAGGCGGCGAACTTTCAAGAATTATGCTTGCATTTAAAAATATTTTGTCGCATAATGATAGCATTGGTACTTTGATTTTTGATGAAATTGATACAGGTGTCAGCGGTCGTGCCAGTCATAAAATCGGACTTAAACTTAAATCCGTTTCTAAAAATACACAGGTTATTTGTGTGACGCATTCTGCTCAGATTGCATCAAATGCTGATGAACATTTCCTGATAAATAAAGAAGTTAAGGATGCCAAAACATACACAAGCGTAACTCAACTTGATTTTGAGTCAAGAAAAAGAGAACTGGCAAGAATTATGGGCGGTCTCGAAATTACAGATACTTTGCTTAATTCGGCGGAAGAGTTATTAAAATCATCTCAGTGAGGTTATTATGGGTATTCATATAGAACAAAAAGTCAAGAACGGTACTTGTATTTGGTTTTATGCTTTTTGATAATATACATATTATTGGAGGATTATAATGGGAGTTTATGAAGAATTAAAAGAGCGAGGATTAATTGCTCAGGTAACAGATGAAGAACAGATAAGAGATTTGGTCAATTCAGGAAAAGCCGTTTTTTATATCGGATTTGATCCGACTGCTGACAGTCTGCATGTAGGTCATTTTATGGCGCTCTGCCTTATGAAAAGATTGCAGATGGCAGGCAATAAGCCAATTGCACTTATCGGCGGCGGAACAGGTATGATAGGTGACCCAAGCGGTAAGTCTGATATGAGAAAAATGCTTACCCCTGAAACAATTCAGCATAATTGCGATTGTTTTAAAAAGCAGATGTCAAAATTTATTGATTTTGGTGAGGATAAGGCGATAATGGTCAACAATGCCGATTGGCTTCTTGATTTAAATTATGTTAATCTTCTCCGTGAAGTGGGCGCTTGTTTCAGTGTAAACAGAATGCTTACTTTTGAATGTTATAAGCAGAGAATGGAGAGAGGTCTCTCTTTCCTTGAATTCAACTATATGATTATGCAGAGTTATGATTTTTACACTTTGTATAAGAAATACGGCTGCAATCTTCAATTCGGCGGTGATGACCAGTGGTCAAATATGATTGGCGGTATGGAACTTATCAGAAGGAAACTTTCAGGTGATGCCAATGCCATGACAATTACACTTCTTACAAATTCGGAAGGCAAGAAGATGGGTAAAACGGAAAAAGGTGCTGTTTGGCTTGATGCTGAAAAAACTTCACCATATGAGTTTTATCAATATTGGAGAAATGTCGGTGACGATGATGTAATCAAATGCATGAAATTGCTTACATTCATTCCTATGGATAAAATTAATGAGTATGAAAAGTTTGAAGGTGCTGCCCTGAATCAGGTGAAAGAAGTTCTTGCTTTTGAACTGACCAAGATGATTCACGGTGAGGATGAGGCTGTTAAAGCACAGGATGCTGCAAGAGCACTTTTTGCAGGCGGTGCCGATAATTCCAATATGCCGACAACAGAACTTACAGATGATGATTTTACCGACGGTGAAATTACTGTTCTGGATATGATGCTCAAAGCAGGAATGATTAAGTCAAAAGGTGAAGGCAGAAGACTTATCGACCAAGGCGGCGTCAGTGTGAATGATGAAAAAATCAGCGGTGCATTGACAACTTTGAAATCAAGCGATTTTGATAACGATGTTATTGTGAAAAAAGGCAAAAAAGTATTTCACAAGTTCATAAAATAAATGTAATGAAGACAGAGAGTTCAGGTATATTGAATTCTCTGTTTTATCATTTTTAGAATAATATATTATTGATTAATTACACTATATGTGATAAACTATTTTATTGGTGATATTATGACTGAAATTGAAAAAAAGATTACTGAATTGCGGAAAACTTTGCAGTATCATTCGAATAGATATTATAATGATGACGCACCTGAAATTGAGGATTTTGAGTATGATATGATGATGCGTCAGTTAAAAAAACTTGAAGAAGAATATCCGGAATATGACACACCTGATTCTCCTACAAAAAAGGTAGGAGGGAAGGCTGATAATTCTTTTGAAAGTGTTGTTCATACTGTCAGAATGGAAAGCCTGCAAGATGCATTCAGTGAAGATGAGATAAAAGATTTTGACAACCGTGTCAAAGAAGTTGCTGCCGGCAGACATTATGTTGTAGAGCCAAAGATTGACGGATTGTCAGTCAGCCTTGAATATCGTGACGGTGTTTTTTTCAGGGGATCAACACGCGGTGATGGTAATGTCGGCGAGGATGTAAGCGGCAATTTGAGAGTTATCCATAATGTACCGCTGAAACTCAATAAGCCGATTCCTTATATTGAAGTCCGCGGCGAAGTATATATGCCGAAAAAGAGTTTTGAAAAAGTTGTTGACAGACAGTTGCTCAATGATGAAAAGCCCTTTAAAAATCCTCGTAATGCTGCTGCGGGTTCACTCAGACAAAAGGACAGCAGTGTTACTTCACAAAGAGGTCTTGATATATTTATTTTCAATATTCAGCAGATTGAGGGTGTTACATTAAATTCACATAAGAAATCACTTGATTTTCTGCGCGAACTCGGATTTAATACAGTTCCGTCATATAAACGTGTTGATAATATCGACGATGCAATAAATGAAATTAATTTAATCGGCGAAAAACGAGGTTCACTTGAATTTGATATTGATGGTGCAGTAATTAAAGTTGATGAATTTGATTACAGAGAACGCCTCGGTTCAACTGCAAAATATCCCAAATGGGCAGTTGCGTTCAAATATCCGCCTGAAGAAAAGCAGACAAAATTGCTTGATATTGAAATTGCTGTCGGCAGGACCGGTGTCTTAACGCCCACTGCTCTTCTTGAAAGTGTTCACCTTGCCGGCACAACAGTGAGCCGTGCAACACTTCATAATCAGGATTTTATTAATGAAAAGGGAATCGGCATTGGAGATATTGTAACCGTTCGCAAAGCCGGCGATATTATTCCCGAAGTACTTTGCGTTAATGAAAAACACAGTGATGGCTCATATGTTTTTCCTACGCACTGTCCCTCATGCGGTGAAAAGGTTATAAGAGAAGCGGATGAAGCAGCAATCAGATGTATTAATCCGGATTGTCCTGCTCAGCTGCTGAGAAATTTAATTCATTTCTGTTCACGTGATGCAATGGATATTGAAGGATTAGGTCCTGCAATTATTGAAACTTTTGTAAATGAAGGATTAATAAAAAATACTTTTGACATTTACAATCTTGATTATGATAAAATTGCAACGCTTGAAGGTTTTAAAGAAACAAGTGCAAATAATATAAAAAAATCTGTTGAGAATTCAAAAGATAATGATTTATCAAAACTGATATTTGCATTGGGAATAAGGCACATAGGCGCAAAGGCTGCGAAACTTTTATCAGATCACTTTAGAAACATTGACAAGATTATGACGTCTGCTGTTGATGATATTCTTATGATTGACGGATACGGAAAAATTATGGCAGAAAGCGTTGTTGAATACTTCTCGACTGACTCCGCCAAAGAATTAGTTGATAAACTGAAAAACAGCGGTGTAAATATGCTGTCAAAATCAGAGGTGAAAGATACACGCTTTTCCGGTATGACTTTTGTTTTGACAGGTACTTTGCCCACTATGAAGAGAAATGAAGCAGCGAAGATTATTGAATCTTTTGGCGGTAAAACATCTTCCTCTGTATCAAAAAAGACAACTTATGTTCTGGCAGGTGAGGAAGCAGGTTCAAAACTTGATAAAGCAAATAAATTAGGTATAGAAATCATTGATGAAGAAACTTTTTTAGGTATGACAAAATGAGAGAATTCAGAAAAAAACAAAAACGATTATTTAATATTTTAAAAGCATTGGTAATATTCTGTGCGGTATTCCTTTTTATTTTTATAGGATTGAAGCCAATCATTGCTGATTACAATCAGACTGTTGCACTTGGCTTAGGTTATTTTGCTGATGTTTTGGTACTTGGTACTTTAATTTATTTATTCTGCTACTATTCAAAGTATGGCAAGTGTGATTCATTTTTGACCGGTGTTGAAAATGAGTTAAGTGATGCCGGTTATTATCTTACTTCAAGACAATCAAAAGATATTGATTCTTATATTGACGAAATGTATAATGACCTGAAATCCTGCGGATACGCTATGAATAAAAATGTAGAAATTAATGAATTGGATTTCAATGCAAAGGCAGTTAAAAAAAGAGAGTTACTCTATATAGCAAGTTGTGATAATATTGATAAAAATGATATTGTTGCTTATTTGGATTCCGTAATTTATGATATTACTGCTGTTAATTTGAAAAAAAGCGGAACTGCGGTTGTTTGTTTTGTTACTGACAAAGCAGAAGACAATGCAATTGAACTCAGTAAAATGATTACGCCGCTTGACAAAAAAGGTCGTTTGAAGATTGCAATTGCAATTGCAGAAGTGACAACATCAAGAGTGTATTTTCTTGGAAATCAAAAAACAAAAAGTCAGCAGTTAATTGCTAATTTTGTTATGAACTGTGATGTTCCGATTAAAGATGAATACATAGGAAAAGAAACACTGCCGTATCAAATTGAACTTGAGGAAAGAATGAAAGCATTTAATTTGAAAGATTTTAACAGTGGGAACTTTTTTGCACATTAAGGGTGATAGTATGAATAGTAAAGCAAAAAAATATTTTGATGATTTAAAAGAAAAAAAAGTTGCTTTTGTCGGCATGGGTGTTGCAAATGTACCTTGTGCGGAGTTTTTAGCAAAAATGGGCATAGAAGTTTATGCTTGTGATAAAAGAGATAAAGAATACATTGGTACAGATATTTGCACAAAACTTGAGAAACTTGGAGTGAAGTTTTCACTTGGTGACAATTATCTTGATATTCTGAAGAATGTTGATGTCGTTTTCCGTTCTCACGGTATCTTGCCTTTTCAGAATAAGTGGATAGGTGAGTGTATTGAAAGAGGGCAGAAAGTTACAACAGAAATGGAAGTGTTTTTCAATCTCTGTCCTGCTAAAATTATTGCCGTAACAGGTTCAAACGGCAAGACAACCACAACAACATTGATTTCAAAAATGCTGAAAGAACAGGGGTATAATGTTTATCTCGGCGGTAATATCGGAAAGGCGCTTATGCCTGAACTTGAGACGATTACCGAAAAAGATATTGCAGTTGTTGAATTATCTTCCTTCCAGCTTCTGACAATGGGTAATCTTGTTAATTCTCCTGATATTGCTGTTGTTACAAATATTGAATGTACGCATCAGGATCATCATATCAGCCTTGATGAATATGTAGATGCAAAAAGAAATATTTTAATTTATCAAAATGAAAACTGCAAAACAATACTCAATGCGGATTGTGATTATTCCATTGGTAACAGAGTGTATCACGATATGAGATTTGACGTCAGAGGCAAACTGAGCGAGTTTTCAATCAAGCATCCTGTTTCAAATGGTGCTTATATGAAAGATAACGGTGATATAGTTTACAATAACAATGGCACAGAAACTTATGTTATGTCAAAAGATGATATTATTATTCCCGGCAGTCATAATATTGAAAATTACTGTACTGCAATTTCAGCCGTTTGGGGACTTGTTGATACAGAGAAAATGATAAAAGTTGCAAAGTCATTCAGCGGGGTAGAGCACAGAATAGAATTTGTCAGAGAATATAACGGTGTCAGATATTATAACGATTCCATTGCAACATCACCGTCTCGAGTAATCAGCGGACTCAGAGCATTCGGCAGAAAAATTATAGTAATTATGGGCGGATCTGACAAAGGCAATGATATGAGCGAGATGGTTGATGACATATTAAAATACGTTAAAATCCTCATTCTAAACGGAGCAACTGCTGATAAAATTTATAACACAATTATATCCCATGAAAACTATGATTGTTCAAAAATTGAAATTGTAAAAACAGATATACTTGAAAATGCTGTTCAAATAGCAAAGGATAAAGCTGCAGGCGGAGATATAGTTACACTTTGTCCTGCCTGTCCTGCCTTTGATCAGTTCAAAACCTTTGAATACAGAGGAAGAAGATTTAAAGAATTAGTTAAGGATTTCGGTAAAGATGAATAACATTTTAGATTTATTAAAGGAATTGACTTCAGCAATGGCTGTTTCAGGTGCTGAAGATAATATTGTTGAAGTATTAAAAAACAAGTTGAGCCAATACGGCGATGTGACTGTTGATGCAATGAAAAATGTCTCCTGTACATTTGGTCAAGGGTATCATTTTTTGCTTGATGCACATATTGATGAAATCGGTTTTATTGTAACTGATATTACAGATGACGGTTTTATTAAATTTGATAAAATTGGCGGATTTAATGTGAATATGCTCCCTGCAAGTGAAGTTTCTGTTTGGGGAATCAAGGAAATTAAAGGTATTGTTTCCACTTTACCGCCGCATTTGCAGACTGAGGATAATCAATCTGTAAAAATAACAGATTTATCTATTGATACAGGACTGGATAAAGTAAGTCTTGAGAAAGTTGTTTCTTTAGGGGACAGAATAACACTGAAAAGGAATTTCACGCCGCTTTTAAACAACCGTGTTTCGTCTTCCTGCCTTGATGACAGGTCCGGTGTTGCTGCCATATTAATGGCACTTGATGAACTTGAAACTTTACCCTGTAAGATTACTGTTCTTTTTTCTGCTCAGGAGGAAGCAGGAACCCGTGGTGCTAAATCAGGGGCATTTAACAGTAATGCTGATGAAGCAATCGTTGTGGATGTTTCTTTTGCAATGTCTCCGTCCTGTGACAAAGCGGAATGCGGTGAACTGTCAAAAGGTCCTATGATTGGCTTTTCACCCATACTTGACAAAGAAATATCATCAAAACTTGTATCTGTAAGTGAAAAATATCATATACCTTATCAAAAAGAAATTATGTCCGGCAGAACAGGTACGAATGCCGATGTTATATCTGTCAGCCAAAATGGTATTAAGTCAGCTCTTATCTCCATTCCTGAAAGATATATGCATCAGTCGGTTGAAGTTGTTGATACTGCTGATGTTGAAAATGTAAGCAAATTGATTTGTGCATACATCAGAGAAAGGATAGGTGAGCCCAATGCTTAAAGAACTTTGTCTGCTTAATGCAACATCAGGTGATGAACATAAAGTCCGTGAATTTGTTATATCGCAGATAGACGGATATTGTGATTATAAAGTTGATAATCTCGGTTCTGTTATTGCTTTTAAAAAAGGGAAAAACAAACCACTTAAGAAAGTTATGTTTTCTGCCCATATGGATGAAGTTGGATTTATAATTACAGATATTGATGATAAAGGTTATCTATCATTTGATTGTGTAGGCGGTATAAATCCAAATGTTGTTGCAGGGAGAACCATTCATATTAACGGGATTAAAGGTGTTGTAGGATTAAAGCCGATTCACTTGCTTTCAGATGATGAGAAGAATGCTTCTTTATCTTTCAAAAAACTCAGAATTGATATTGGTGCTGGGAATAAAGAAGAAGCACTCGAACATGTTAAGTTAGGTGATTTTGCTTATTTTGAAAGCGATTATTATGAGTTCGGAAATGATTTAATTAAATCAAAAGCACTTGATGACCGTATCGGTTGCATGCTTATGATTGAACTCATTAAGTCGGATTTGGAGTATGACACATACTTTTGTTTCAATGTCCAAGAGGAAGTTGGTTTGCGTGGTGCGCTTTGCACTTCATATGCTGTTCAGAGTGATATTTCAATTGTGCTTGAGAGTACAACAGCAGCCGACTTAGATGGAGTAAACGGTGCTCAGAAAGTTTGCTCATTAGGTGATGGTCCTGTTGTTTCTTTCATGGACGGACGGACTATTTATGATAAAACGTTATATTCCCTGGCAATGCATACAGCAAAGAATCATACTATAAATGTTCAAACCAAAACAGCCATTGCAGGCGGTAATGATGCAGGTGCAATACAAACAAGCGGAAAAGGCAGCAAAGTTCTTGCTGTATCACTGCCGTGCCGATATATTCATTCAGGTGCAAGTGTTGTTAATAAAAAAGATATTGAAGAAACCAGAAAATTAATTAAAGAATTAATGAAAGTAATTTATGATTGAAAAAGTTGAAAATCTAAGTGATTTGGATTTATTTGTCCGCGCTGATTTGTTTTATATCAGAATAATGTCAATTGCATCAGCATATGAATTTGGTTATGATTTTGCAACTTTTTACAGACAAGTTGACAGTTCAGGCAAAATAACGTCTATCATTTCAAAACTGGATAACGATTTTACGCTTTGTAAAAATGAATTTGCTGATAATGAAGAACTTGCTGAATTTTTTTCTGTTATCGGATTCAGTTCAGTACTGAGTGATGAAACTTTTGATTTTCATAATAATTTTGATGAAGGAATTATTATGTCAACCTGTAAAAAAGTTGAATTTATTATGCCTTATGTTGAAATTGACAGATTTCCAAAACTGATGAAACTGTTTAATTTCATAGATTATGATAATGCTGATTTTGAAAGCTGGTATGTTGATATAAGTCACAGAATAAGGCATAATTGTGCAAAGGCATATTCGCTCAATATGAATGATGAGATAATATCAAGCGGTATTTTTTCTTCAATTTATAATAATGACGCAATTCTTTCTTCTGTTCAGACATTATATGAATGCAGACGAATGGGATATGCCTCCTGTCTTATATCGGAAATGATGAGTGATATAAAAGGGAAAATCTATCTTATGCGTGAAAAGAATTTGAATGAGAATTTTTATTTGAATCTGGGATTTAAAAATACAGGAAAGTGGAGAATACATAAATGATTCCTTTTTTTGAAATAAATAAAAGAATTGAAAAAGCCTCTGATAAAGCACTTGAACTTTGTAAAGAGCAATTTAAAGATATTGAAGAAATCACAGAATATAATCAGTTGAAAGTACAAAACGCTTTTATTGAATATGGTATTTCGGAAAGTCATTTTGTTTCAAGTACTGGCTATGGCTATGGTGACCGAGGTCGGGAAACACTTGATAAAGTCTGGGCAAAAGTTTTTGACTGTGAGGATGCACTGGTTCGTCATAATTTTACCTGCGGTACACACACACTTGCAACTGCACTGTTTGGTGTTCTGCGTCCGGGAGATAAAATGCTCTGTGTTACCGGTACTCCATATGATACAATCCACAATGTTATCGGAATATCAGGTGAGAATATGGGTTCACTCAAAGATTTCGGTATTGAATATGATGAAGTACCATTAAAGGATGACAGACTTGATTTTGATGGTATAGAAAAAGCAATTGATGATTCCGTAACAATGGTCTATATTCAGCGCAGCAGAGGATATGAATTAAGACCAAGTCTGTCAGTTGATGAAATCGGACAAGTCTGCAAAACAGTAAAAAAGATAAATCCGAATATAATTGTAATGGTAGATAACTGTTATGGCGAATTTGTTGAAAAAAAAGAGCCGACACAGGTCGGTGCAGATTTGATTGCAGGCTCGTTGATAAAGAACGCAGGCGGCGGTATTGCAACGACAGGCGGTTATATTGCCGGCAGAAAAGACTTGGTTGACAAATGTGCTTATCGACTTACTACACCCGGTCTCGGGAAAGAAGTCGGTGCAACGCTCGGTCTGAACAGAGAGTTATATATGGGTCTTTTTTATGCTCCGCATACTGTCGGTGAGGCGCTCAAAAGTGCTGTCTATATATCTGCTTTGTTTGAAAGTTTCGGTTATGATGTAACACCGAAATATAACGAAACAAGACATGATATTGTTCAGTCGCTCGGACTGGAAAATGCAGAGAGTCTTGTTGCGTTCTGTCAAGGGATACAAAGCGGAAGCCCGATTGACAGTTACGTTTTGCCTGAGCCATGGGATATGCCGGGGTATGACAGTCAAGTTGTAATGGCAGCCGGTGCTTTTACTCTGGGTTCTTCAATTGAATTGTCTGCTGATGCACCAATCAGAGAACCGTATTATGCATGGATACAAGGCGGATTGAATTTTCACAGTGCAAAAATATGTGCTTTGCTTGCAGCACAGCAAATGGAGGATAAGGGACTGTTAAAATGAGTGATTATAATTTTAAAGGTATTACTCCTGAAAGTATAGAATTGCTTTGTCAAAATAGATTTAATGATTCAAAGGCATTTTACGAAGAACATAAGGAAGAATTGAAGCAGGGGATAACTGTTCCGATGCGTCAGATTGCACTTGACTTAAGTGATTTGATGATTGACATTGATGATATGATGATGACCGACCCTGTAAGATCTGTTTCAAGAATCTATCGTGATACAAGAGGTAATCGAAATAAAATTAAGTATAGAGAAAATATGTGGATATTTTTCAGAAGATACAAAAATGAGTTCCCCGGTGCTCCGTTTTACTTTTTTGAATTCTATCCTAACAGTTTTGGCTATGGGATTGTTTTCTGGCTGTACAGGCAAAGTTATTTTAAAGAAGTTCATAAAATGATTCTGAAACATCCTGACAGATGGCTTGATGCTGTTGAAGCATGTAAGCAGGCCGGTTTTACTTATGAATGCAGAGATGTTTATAAAAAAGAACTTTATCCCGATGCTCCTGAAGAGCTAAAACCCTATTTACAGGCAAAGAATATGTCATTCACATATTACAATTCTGATTTAAGCAGAATTAATTCTCCGGCACTGATTGATGAATTGAAACTCAGTTTTGATATAGCAAGACCAATGTATGACTTTTTTATCGAGGCATATGAGAATATGATGAATGACGGCTTAATAAAGCCTGAAGATTATTACAGATAAGATATTGAGGAAGTGATTTTATGTTGAAATTGGTATTTGGAAGATCCGGATATGGTAAAACCGAATATGTATTTAATGCAATAAAATCACTTGTTGATAACGGTACTCATGATATTTTATTGATAACGCCTGAACAGTTTTCACTTTCGACTGAACGCAGACTTCTTTCAGACTTAGGCGAATCAGGTATTAATGCAGTAAATAATTCCTCGTTTACACGATTGTCAAATGATGTGAAAAGAGAATTCGGCGGCAGTAATTTGCCTGTACTTTCAAAGGGCGGAAAAGCTGTTTTAATGATGCAGGCAATTGAACAGTCCAAAGACTCTTTGTCTTTATTCAATAAAAAACTTAATTCTGCTGATTTTGTTGAGTCAATGATTAAAATTTATGACGAGATGAAATCCTGTAATCTTAATTCATCAGAGATTAATCAATTATCAGGCAATATTGAAAATATTACGTTAAAAGAAAAAATGAATGATATTGCCCTGATTATGAATGCATATGAAACTATCATTGCTGACAGGTATCTTGATTCATCTGATGAATTGACAAGACTGTATAAAAAGCTGGAGAATAAAAATTATTTCAGCGGTAAATATGTCTTTATTGACGGATTTAACGGTTTTGTTGCACAGGAATATAAACTGCTTGAACTCATAATTAAAGAATCTGTTTGTACGGTTATAACACTTTGTACGGACTTCAAAGCACCTGATGACAGATTTAATCTTTTCTCTTATGTTAATGATACTGTAAAAATAATTAAAAAGATTGCATCAAAAGCAGGTATTCAAACTGAAACACTGGAATTAAACGTTAATCACAGAGCATCCAATCCTGAATTAAATGTACTTGAGCAAAATCTGTTTTCAGAAAATGAATGTTTTGATGGTGATTTAATAAATAATATCCGTATTTATAATGCAAAAAATATTACGGATGAGTGTAATGAAATATCACGGCAAATCAGAAAACTGTTAAGACAAGGTTATAACGCAAACAGTATTGCCGTTGTCGTCCGAGATTTAAATAAGTACAGAGATGAATTATCCTCAACGTTCAAAAAATATGACATACCTTATTTCAATGATGAGCGTCAGCCTGTTAAATGTCAGCCTTTAGTTGTTTTTATTGAGTATCTGCTGCGCTGCATTAATTTTTCACTCAGAAGTGACGATATACTCAGTCTCGTAAAAACAGGACTGACTGATGTTGATTATGATGATATAAGCGAAATTGAAAATTATATTTATCTTTGGAATATTAATGGTTCAAAGTGGACAAAACCATTTGAGAATTCGACCAAAGGTTTTGTAAGTGAAATAAGTGATAATGACAGAAAACTGCTTGATAAAATCAATTTAACAAGAAGCAGAATAATTGCACCCATAATCAGATTTAAAAATGAAACAAAAAATGCAAATGCGCAAAAAATCTGTGAAGAAATTTATAACACAATAATGATATTTGGCGCAGATAAAAAAATTAAGGAATTCGCCGTTGAACTTGCAAAAAACAATAAGCAAAGTCTTGCACAGCAACAGGGGGATATTTGGGAAATGGTTATGGATATACTTTCCCAACTGCCATTGCTTCTTGGCGAAAAAGCAATATCAATTAGGGACTTTGCAAAGATTTTTTCCATTGTCATTTCAACTGAAGATTTGGGTACACTTCCAAGCGGTATTGATAATGTACAGGTAGGACAGGCCGACAGAATAAGAACGGATAATCCCATGGCAGTATTTGTTCTTGGTGCAAATGAAGGGGAGTTCCCGCAATCGGTTTCAGGCGGAGGACTTCTAAGTGAAAACGACAGACGTTTGCTGTTAAAATATGATTTCAAACTTTATTCATACGGAGAAATACTTAATCTGCAGGAACGATATTTTGCTTATATGGCTTGTACTGCAGCAAAAGAAAAGTTGTTTGTATCGTATATAGGAAATTCCGGCAGTAATATCGCTCCTTCAGAAATTATTACTTCAATAAAGAGTATTTTTAAAAATCTTATTGAAAGTAATTCAAATTGTATCAGTGATATTGATTTGGTTGAAACTCAGCGCAATGCATTTGACCTTATGAGTGAGCGATATATATATAATACCGAATTTTATGCCTCCCTTAAAGAATATTTTAGAGATGACCCAAGGTATAATGCTGTAAAAATGATAGCAGAAAATACGGATGTATCAATAAATGACAGTAAATTGGCGACCTCTTTATTTGGATATAATATGCTTATATCCGCTTCTCGTATTGAAGATTATTTCAACTGCTCTTTCAGGTATTTTTGCAAATTCGGTCTTTCAGCCAAACCGCGCAGGAAAGCAGAAATAGACCCAATGCAGAGAGGAACTTTAATCCACTATGTTCTTGAAATGATTCTGTCTGCGTACGGAAGTAAAAAATTATCGCAAATGACAGATATAGAAATCAAAAAAGCAGTTGATACATACGTTTCCGATTACTTTCAGTCAGAGATGGGAAATCTCAGTGATGTGACACTGAGGTTTACATATAATTTTAAGCGTTTATCAAAGTTGATTTATGGCGTTGTCATTCATCTTGCAAAGGAATTTGCCAACAGTGATTTTGAGCCAAAGGCATTTGAACTTACGATTGACAAAGATGCTCAGGTTAAACCTGAGATTATAGACCTTGATGATGGCGGTACAATACAAATCAGAGGTTCGATTGACAGGCTTGATACATTTGACAAGGATGGTCAAAAGTATGTCAGAGTTGTTGATTACAAATCAGGTAATAAAGTTTTCAATTTATCTGACATAATAAATGGACTTAATCTTCAGATGTTTATATATTTATTTTCAGTTTGTGAGGATAAAACTTCGCCTTATAACGGTATTGCGTCAGGTGTTCTTTATATGCATGCTGCAAGGAATGTTTTTTCATTTGACTCAAAAAAGGATGCTGACAACAGTATTGCGGACGAAGAATTGAGTTCATTTAAAATGAAGGGCATAGTCATTTCTGATAATGATGGCGAAATAGCTTATGCTATGGAACATGAGTTGAACGGTAAATATATACCGGTAAAGGTTAAGAAAAACGGAGATCTGACAGGACATCTTGCTACTTTAGAAGAACTAGGATGTGTGCATAAGAGTATTAATCAATTAATATCTCAGATGGGATTTGATTTGCATACAGGCAAAATTAGCAGAAATCCTGTCAAAAACAGTACGCACAAAAACACTTGCGAATATTGTGATTATCAGGATGTATGTGCAAATGCCAGAAGTATAGAAAACAGAATTGCCGTTGAAATGTCAGATGATGAAGTAAAAAAACAATTAATAAAGGAGTATGCCGATAATGCCGAACTGGACACCGCAACAAAATAATGCCATTACTGCCAGAGACAGAAACATACTCGTAAGTGCAGCTGCAGGTTCAGGTAAAACTGCGGTTCTTGTAGAACGTGTAAAACAACTAATTACCGACAAAAATAATCCTGTAAGCATAGAAAATTTATTAATTGTTACCTTTACCAATGCAGCAGCGGCAGAGATGAAATACAGAATTTCAGTCTCACTTAACAAACTGATAAAAGAAAATCCTGATGACAACTTTTATCGTCAGCAATTGTCATTGATACCAAATGCTAAAATATGTACAATAGATTCATTTTGTGCAAATCTTGTCAGGGAATATTTTTATGACTTGGATATTAGTCAGGATTTTTCTGTTTTAGATGAAAGTGAATTACAGTTGATTGAGGATGCTGTTATCAATCAGGTTCTTGATGAAAAGTTTGAAGAAAATGATTCGGATTTTATTGGTTTAATTGAATTATTTACTACACCGAATAATGAAAAACCTATTATTGCTGCAATAAAAAAAATATTGCGTTTTATTTATTCACAACCATTCCCTTATTATTGGTTTGATTGTGCGATTGAAAAATATAATCCTTCAACTGAATTTTCAAAATCAGTTTGGTATGATTATATACAAGCCCGACTTACAAAATTGTTTGAACTCGGCATAAGTCTTGTTGAAGAAAACATAAGTCTTGTTGATTTTGAAGACCAAAAGCTGAATGAAAAATTTTCAGCGGTATTTGAAGATGACTTATCTGAATTCAATCGCTTTAAAAACGCATTTATTCATTCATGGGATGATGCTGTTCATCAAAGAACACCTGTTTTTCAGCGTATGCCGTCATCAGCAAAGATTGATAAAGCAGTCAGCAATAAACTAAAAACCAACAGAGATATTTATAAAAAACTTCTCACAGGTGAAATTTTATCTTTTTTAACTGACACTGTTCAGGATTATGAAGCTTATATAAAAACGCTTCACAGCCATCTGTGTGCCCTGAAAGAGATAGTTAAAGAAGTTGATAAAAGACTGCTGGCAGAAAAGAAGGAAAGAAACGCTTTTTCTTTTTCTGACATAGAGCATTTTGCAATAACGTTATTATTCAAAATGGATGAAAACGGAGAAATTATAAGAACAAAGACCGCAGAAGATTTATCTTCAAGTTTTTATGAAATTCTGGTTGATGAGTATCAGGATACAAATGAAGCGCAGGATTTGCTGTTCACTTATCTTTCAAACGGCAGCAATTTGTTTACTGTAGGGGACATAAAACAAAGTATATATCGTTTTCGATTGGCAATGCCCCATATTTTTAATGAAAAAAAGAAAAAGTATTCACATTACAATAAAGAAATCAAACAGGAAAATGCGAAGATAATTCTTGATAAAAATTTCAGAAGCCGTAAAGATATTTGTTCTTATGTTAATTTTATTTTCTCAAATCTTATGAGTGAAGAACTCGGTGAACTTGATTATAATGAAGAAGAATATCTGAATTATGGTGCCGAATATCAAGAATCTTCAGTTCCTTGCGCACAAATATGTATTCAGCAGGGGATTAAAGGCGAAGATACAGACAGAAATGAGGCAGTATACATTGCCAGAACGATTATTCATAAAGTAAATTCCGGTGAATTAATTAAAGATGGTGATACATACAGACCAATAAGATTTGGTGACTTTGCAATTTTAATGCGAAGTTTGAAGAACCATATTAATGAATACAGCGAAGTTTTGGCAAGTTTCGGTATTCCTGTTATCTGTGACAATTCAACAAATCTATTTGAAAATAATGAAATTAAGATTATTCTTTCAATGCTCAGGACGATTAATAACCCGCGGCAGGATATACCTTTGCTGGCGACAATGATGTCACCGTTTTACGGATTCACTCCTGATGAACTGTCCCAAATCAGAGTTGAGCATAAAAACGGAAGTTTATATGCATCTGTATTTGAATCAAAAGACCAAAAAGTTATTGACTTTTTGAACGATCAGCAGGAGTTGCGGAGAATTAGCGTTACAATGTCCGTATCCTCATTTATCCGATATATTGTTGAGGATAAAGGTCTTATATCGTTTATAAATGCAATGGGTAACGCTGAGCAAAGATACCAGAATATTCTGAAATTCATTTCATTTGCATCGAATTTTGACAAAGGAATTAATGTTGGATTAACAGCGTTCTTAAGATATATTGACAAAATCATTGAATCTGATAAGAGCGTTGATTCAGCAAGTCTCAGTTCTTCTTGTGAGGATGCTGTTACGATTATGTCTGTTCATCATTCCAAAGGTCTTGAATTTCCTGTCTGTATCTTTGCAGGAACAAACAGACAGTACAATAAAAGCGATCTTAGTGATAAACTCCTATTGAATGTGAATTTCGGTATTGGATTAAAATGCCATAATGAAGAACAGCTTTATCAATATAAATCAATACCTTACTCTGTCATTAAAGATAAAAATACAACTGAATTGATGAGTGAAAATTTAAGGGTATTATATGTCGCATTGACAAGAGCAAAAGAGCAGTTTATTACATTCATCACTTGTGATAATTTAGAAAGTAAACTTAAGCGTCTTTCCTCAAATATAATTGATGATAAAATTTCTCCGCAGCTGATAAGAAAAATGAACTGTGATGCTGATTTCTTTCTCCTTTGTGCTTTGATGCATAAGGACGGCAATATACTCCGTGATATGTGCAGTTCCGATATTCATATTAAGGATTCTGATTCTGATTTTAATCTTAATATTGAGATTGCAGATGATATTGAATTGAATTCTGAAAGTACTGATGTTGAACCTGTGGCTTCTAATCCCAGCACAGTTAATTTAATTAAAGAAAAGTTAAGTTTTAATTATGATAGGAAATCGCTGGAAAATATAGCATCAAAACTAACAGCTTCATCACTTGATGACATTGACAGCGGTTTTGAATTTATTACATCATCAAAACCTTCTTTCTTGAATAAAGGCGGATTAACTGCTGCTCAGCGCGGAACAGCTATGCATACTTTTATGCAGTACTGTGAATATGATAAGGCAAAACTTGAACTTGATAAAGAAATAAATCGTCTTGTTATAAATGGATTTTTGACACAGGAGCAGGCTGATGCCCTTGATAAAGAAAAACTTAATGAATTCTTTAATGGTAAATTAGCAGAAAGAATGTTTTGCTCTGACAAAATTTATCGTGAAATCAAGGTATCTTCTTTTGTTAATGCAAACCGCATTTATAACGTTGATTATGATGACTTAATTATCGTTCAGGGTATTGCGGATTGCGTGTTTGAAGAAAATGGCGAACTTGTTTTGGTTGACTACAAAACCGACAGTGTAAAAACTGAAAACGAATTGCTTGAAAGGTATAAAAAACAAATCATGTTTTATAAATCCGCAATAGCAAAAACGCTGAATAAAAAAGTCAAAGAAGCGGTTTTGTATTCATTTGAACTCGGAAAAAGTTGTTATTATAAATAATTTAAAAAAATGCTTGCATTTTGTACTTCCTTGTGTTAATATATCAAGGCATAATGAGATTACTTGCAAAGAGGTGAAAGTAAATGAAAGACGGTATTCATCCAAACTATGATACATGCACTGTTAAGTGTGCTTGTGGTGCGACTTATGAAACAAAAAGCACTAAGAGTGAATTAAAAGTTGATATTTGTTCAAAGTGTCATCCATTCTTTACCGGTAAACAAAAACTTGTTGATACCGGCGGACGAGTTGACAGATTCAATAAGAGATATGCCAGAAAAGGCTAATCTGTATTTACAGGCAACGGTTATGAATCGTTGCCTTAATTTTTATCGGTGATTTTATGAATGAATATAAGACTGTTGAAAATGCAGGCAGTGATGAATTTGTTGAAAAAAAGTCACGGTTCATCGGCTACGTCAAACCTGTAAAAACTGTTGAAGAGGCAACTGAATTTATTAATAATATTAAGTCTAAACACTGGGATGCAACACACAATGTTTCTGCCTATGTACTGAAAGAGAATAATATCCAGCGTTCGTCTGACGATGGAGAGCCGAGCGGAACTGCCGGTGTACCTGTTCTTGATGTCATACGCAAAGAAAATCTTGTTGATGTATGCGTAGTTGTTACAAGATATTTTGGCGGAACTTTACTTGGAGCAGGAGGGCTTATAAGGGCCTATTCACATGCATCCAAGATTGCACTCAACTCCGGCAATATAATCACTATGGCACTTTGTAAAACGGCTATAATTAAGGTTGAATATAGCTTTTATGACAATCTGAATATTATTTTGAATGATATTGGTGCAAATGTTGAAGACAGTAAATTCGAGGACAAAGTTACTGTCACTTTCAGCATCAAAGAAAACTTGATTTCTCCTCTTCAGAACAAATTAACAGAATTGAGCAACGGCAAATATAATATTGAAATTATCGGTGAAAAATTTTCAAAAGTATAAAATTGGAAAAACCTGCCAATCATTTGTATGAAAGGCAGGTTTTTATTTTGAAAATCAGTAAAGTATTTTTACCTCTGTTTATGATATTTACAATAATTTTCGGCACGGTTGAGCCAATTGTTGCAACATCGGAAAAAATTAGTGATAAGGTACTCAGACTTCATATTATTGCGAATTCGGATTCAGCATTTGATCAGGATGTAAAATTACAGCTTAAAGATTATTTTCTTGAAAATACTAAAGATATATTTATAGGAAATAATCTTGAGGAAAATATCAAAATCGCTAATGATAATAAGGAATATATTAACACAATCTGTAATCATTTCTTAAGCCAATATAATTATGAGGCAAACGTATCTGTAACAAAAGAATATTTTGATACACGAGTATATGACGATTTCACCCTTCCGGCAGGTGAGTATAATTCAATAAAAATTGAAATAGGGAAGGGAGAAGGACATAATTGGTGGTGCATTGTATTCCCGTCAGTATGCCTTTCCGCCTGCAGCACATCAATGGCAGAATATCTTACGGAAGAAGAGATGGATTTAATTCAGGATGGTTATACACCTAAGTTCAAGATAATTGAAATATATGAAAAACTAAAAAACAAAATAATTACCTGATACAAGAAAAAATCCTGAATTTTTAAAATTCAGGATTTTTATTTTCTATTATTGAATCCATTCGCCGCTGCTGTTGAAATTATACCACTTATTTCCTATCTTTTGCTTGCCTGTGAGCATAACACCTGAAGAATTCAGATAATACCACTTATTATTAAGTTTAATCCAGCCTGTTTGCATAACACCACTGCTGTTGAGATAGTACCATTGACCGCTTACTTTAACCCAACCCGTCTGCATAACGCCGCTGCTGTTCATATAATACCATTTGTTGCTGACTTTTTTCCAGCCTGTTGCCATATCTCCGTCCGGATTAAGATAATACCATTTACCGCTTATCTTGAGCCAACCGGTCTGCATCCATCCTGATGCGTCAAAATGATACCACTTACCATTAATTTTTTCCCAGTCATTCTTAGTATAACTGCCGTCAGTGTGTCTGTACCACCAGCGATTTCCGGACTTAATCCACTTGCCTGTTTCTTTGTTTACAATATTGAAAGTAAACGTTTTGGTGCCGCTGTAATTTCCTTTGAACGTAACCTTGATATTATAACTGCCGACATTCACTCTTCCGCTGTCATAGGTCAAAGAATAATCTGTTCCTCTTACAAGCGCTTGGCCCTGACTGTCTTTTACAGTAATTGTCGGAGTTATTTGCTTGCCAGTATAATACCAATCGTATCCGATTGTGGTTTTTTGTAAAGCCACAGTTGTGACTTTGGGAATCGTACAACTGGTGAATTTATTGCCGCAATACTGACATTCTCTGATTTTTTTGCCGTCAGTGGTTGTTGTAGCCTGTTCAATGGTAAGGTTATATTTATGATTACAAGCCAATGGTTTTACTAAATTACTTGTATAATAAATTACATTTTTATCAAATGCAGTAGAGGAAGCATTGTCAGTTCCATAATACTGCCACATATCCGCTTTTACTCCGGTTTTACCGATTTCAATCTGTGATGAACTGCTTGGCTTACCGCTCCAGTAAGCGTACCAAATTTTGTATCCCCTTGAAACTACCGTATTCAGGTCAATATAATTCGTAAACCAATTTTGATTTGCATACACCATAGGAACATAATTCGCCTGCTGAATGGTGTCCAAAAAAGTCGTCATTATTTTTGTAATCTGTGCTTTGCTGCATCTGTTTGATATTTGAGAATCTTCCAAATCGTATGCTAAAGGGAGTGTAAAATTCTTCGCATAATTTCCAAGTTGAGATAATGTTTCAATTACAAAATCTGCCTCTTGCTGTGCATCATATTCATTATAAGCATAACTGTAGAAATAGATGCCGTAATCAAGACCTGCATTATAAGCGGCCTTTATATTTTCCCAAAAGTGTTTATCAAGATGTGCTGTACCATAGCCGAGTCGAATCATTACAAATTCATTTCCGTCAGCCTTTGCTTTTTCGTAATTAACAGTGCCATTCCATTCTGACACATCTACACCATAGGACATGTCAAAAGCCATAGCAAATATGCTGGTCGACATAATACATAGTGCAATCAAAACTGCGATGATTCTGCTTGCAATCTTTTTCATAATACTTACTCCTTATCTTTTATATCTCAATTGTACTTTATTTATTTTATTAAATCAATATATAAATTGTGAATTTTATATACTGCATAAAAGAAAAAGGAAGGTATTTATTACCTTCCTTTGGTGCCGGCGGCGGGGGTCGAACCCGCACCCTGTTGCCAGGACTGGATTTTGAGTCCAGCACGTCTGCCAATTCCATCACGCCGGCTTATAATATTTAAGGTATAGTGATTCACTACACCTTAAATGGTGCTGGTGACCGGACTTGAACCGGTACGGTGTTGCCACCGAGGGATTTTAAGTCCCTTGCGTCTGCCTATTCCGCCACACCAGCGTGCAACAGATATGATAATAGATTTTTGCATTAAAGTCAATACTTTTTTAAAAATCAATCTGTTATTATTTATGGATTTACTACATTCTGGGGATGTCCTTCAAGATAAGCAATAATATTTTCTTCAAGTATTTTCAGCAATCTTGCCCGTGTTTCTTTTGCGGCCCAGGCAATGTGCGGTGTGATATAACAATTCTTTGCTGTAAGAAGAGGATTATCTTTATTGGCAGGTTCGGTTTTAAGCACATCAAGACCTGCAGCAAGAATATCACCATTATTCAATGCATCCGCAAGTGCTTGTTCATCGACAACAGGACCACGTGATGTGTTTATAAAAATTGCAGTTTTTTTCATCTTTGAGATATTCTCTTTGTTGATCAAGCCTTGTGTATGAGTATTCAAGGGACAGTGACAAGTAATAATATCACTATTTTTTAATACTTCTTCCAATGATACAAATTTAATTGTCTTTAATTCGCCTTTATCTTTTGGAGAAGGGGAGTAGGCAAGGACATTCATATCAAATGCTTCAGCAATGGCTGCAACCTTTCTTCCGATGGCACCAAATCCGATTATGCCTATTGTTTTTTCTGCAAGTTCTGTTAATGGTTTTTTCCAAAAACAGAAATCAGGACACGCACACCATTCTCCCGATTTAACAGCATCTGAATGAATGGTTACCTCATTTGTAATCTGAAGTATGAAAGAAAATACAAGCTGCGCAACCGCGTTGGTGGAGTAGGAAGGAATATTACATACTGTAATTCCAAGTTGTTTTGCATATTCACAATCAACTACATTATAACCTGTGGACTGTAATCCAATATATTTAAGTTCAGGTGCAAGCTTATCTAGAATCTGACGAGTAACAATCGTTTTGTTAACAATTAATATTTCTGCACCTTTTGCTCTTTCAATAATTTGTTCAGGTGATGTTCTGTCATATACAGTATAATCACCCAGTTTTTTTATTCCGTCCCAACTCAAATCACCCGGATTGGTTGTAAATCCGTCAAGATTAACAATTTTCATGATTGATCTCCTTTATACTGGTTTGTAACAATTATATCTCCATTAAATTAAAAAAGCAATATAACTTGATACTTTAGACATAATACGTTATAATTACATCATAGATATTATTGGTGTTTGATTTGAAAAAAATATTTATAATTATCTTATCATTTATTTTAACATTTGTCACTTGCTTTGCTGTAAATACAATCGGCAAAGAAACAAAAACTGCTAATTATTCATTAAAAAATAACAGAGTTAATCTTGTTATTGATGCAGGCCATGGTGGTATAGATGCCGGTACAATAGGTGTTGACTCTGCAAAGGAAAAGGATATAAATCTGAGCATAGCATTAAAATTATACGATTTCGCTATGGTAACCGGAATACCGTCACTGATGATACGTGATGGGGATTATCTTTATTATCGTGATGGGGATAATAAGAAAAAATCCGATTTATATAACAGAATGGATTATATTAACAGCATACCAAACAGCACTCTTATTTCAATACATCAAAATCACTTTGAAGATGAAAGAGAATGGGGGATGCAGGTTTGGTATTCTCCCAATGATGATAAGAGTAAGAGTATTGCTGATAATATACTGAATATAACAAAAGAAAACCTGCAAAAAGATAACGAGAGACTCAACAAGCAATCAGATAACAGTTATTATTTGTTATATAAAGCGCAGGTTCCGTCCGTGATGGTAGAATGCGGATTTATGAGCAATGCGGCTGAAAATAAAAAATTGCAGGATAATAAATATCAGAATGACTTAGCATATTCAATTATGCTCGGGTTTAGCAGATATTTAACAGAGGATTAATATATGGCAAAATTGAAACCTATATATATTTGCAGTGAGTGCGGATATGAATCACCAAAATGGTTTGGTAAATGCCCGGGATGCAATCAGTGGAATACAATGAATGAAGAATTACCGAACAGTACACCCTTATCATCAGTATCCAAAGGGAATTCCGCTGTAACACAAGTAATGCAGTTGAATGAAATTAAAGAAGATGTCGAAAAAAGAATTACTACCGGTAATAAGGAATTTGACAGAGTTCTCGGCGGTGGTATTGTTATCGGCAGCCTTGTGCTCATCAGCGGAGATCCGGGTATTGGTAAGTCAACAATATTGCTCCAGATTTGTCAGCACCTTGGTAAAAATCATAAAGTATTATATGTCAGCGGTGAAGAATCGGCAAATCAGATAAAAATGAGAGCAAACAGGCTGAAAATTGATACTGATAAACTGTTTTTACTAACACAGACAGATGTTTCTGTTATTGTTGAAACAATTCGGATAGAGAAACCTGATATTGTAATCATTGATTCTATACAAACAATGGTGTATGAAGAAATCAGTTCGTCTGCCGGCTCTGTAACACAGGTCAGAGAATGCACAAATATCTTTATGCATACTGCAAAGGGAATGGGGATACCGATAATTGTTGTTGGGCATGTCAATAAGGACGGTGCCATTGCAGGTCCAAAAGTACTTGAGCATATTGTTGATACGGTTTTATATTTTGAAGGAGAAAAGAATTACTCCTATCGAATTCTTAGAGGGGTAAAGAACAGATTCGGCTCAACAAATGAGATTGGCGTATTCGAAATGACAGGCTCAGGACTGCGGGAAGTTGAAAATCCATCACTTATGATGATTTCAGGACGTCCTAAAAACACTTCAGGAACGTGTGTTGCATGTATTATGGAAGGCACCAGACCAATATTGGCAGAAGTTCAGGGACTGGTCTGTGCAACCGGATTTGGAACTCCACGACGAATGAGCACCGGATTTGACTATAATCGTATGAGCATGTTGCTGGCTGTGCTTGAAAAACGGGCAGGATATTTTTTCAATAATATGGATGCTTATATTAATGTTATCGGCGGTATGAAACTTGATGAACCTGCAGCAGACTTAACCGTTTCACTTGCATTAGTATCTTCATTAAAAGATAAAGCAGTTGATGATAATGTTCTTGCTTTTGGCGAAGTAGGACTTGCAGGGGAAATAAGAGCAGTCAGTAATTGTGAACAAAGACTTTTTGAGGCGTACAGACTTGGTTTTGAAAGATGTATAATACCATTTCATAATTATAAATCACTTCCAAAAGAAATTAAAGTGAATATGGATGTTGTACCGGTCAGAAACATAAGAGAAGCTTTTTCCGCTTTGGTTGAAGAATAAATGTATTTGAAAGGGAGCAGTCTATCTGCTCCTTATTTTTATATTTGACAAGACGAAAAATTTTTGCTACAATTATACAAAATTAATATTTTGTATAATAAAGGGGAGTTGAAATTAAATAAAAGGAGAAATTTTCATATTTACTATATAACTATGAATCAGTAAGTTTTCCTTGTTTAACAGCTTTTCAGATTTTTTGAAATGATTAATATATCATTTGAAATTTTCTATTAATTAAATTAAATGAAAAAAATATTGTTCCGTTAAATAAAATTAATCAAAGGAGTCTTATATGAAAAAAGAAGAATTTTGCCATTTACCACAGCTTGTTCAGCAATATCTTATATATATCGAAGCAATCAAAGGTCACAGTGAATTATCCGTGCTTGAATATGCTTCTGATCTGAGGACTTTTTTCAGATTCCTTGCAAAGGAAAAAGGTCTTTGTTCACGGAATACAGCGGATGAAGAAATTGATTTGTCCCCTATTGATTTAACTTTTATACAGAGTGTAAATTTAACAGATGCATATCAATTCCTTATATATTGTAAAAATGTACGAAAAAACAATGAGACAACACGTGCAAGACGAGTTGTTGCAATCCGTCGGTTTTACAATTATTTATCAGAAAATTTAGGGTTAATTGAGAAAAATCCAATGAAAAGCCTTGATGCACCAAAAACAAAAAAATCTCTTCCAAAGTATTTAACCCTGGAAGAGGCAGAAAAATTTTTATCTGTTATTGATGGTAAATATAAGGAGCGTGATTATGCTATTGCTACTTTATTTCTCAACTGCGGCATGCGACTGAGCGAACTTGTTTCAATCAATTATAATGATATTAAAGATGATGGTTCACTTACTATTATAGGTAAAGGTAATAAAGAAAGAATCGTATATCTCAATCAGGCATGCATTGATGCGGTAATCGCATATATGAAAGTCAGACCGCGCGACGGAGTCAAGGATAAGGCTTTATTCCTGAGTTCAAGAAATCAAAGAATAAGCCCGAAAACGGTTCAACATATTGTCTATTCTTATCTTGATAAAGCAGGATTCGGAGATCGCGGGCTATCGGTTCATAAATTGAGGCATACTGCCGCAACACTTATGTATCAGCACGGAAATGTTGATTTATTGCTTTTAAAGGAAATATTGGGGCATGAGAATTTGGGAACAACAGAGATATACACACATATCAGTGATGATGCTACCAAAAAGGCAATCGAATCCAATCCCCTCTCGAAAGAAAAATCTAAATGGTAACAACTGAACAAAGTAAATTTGTCAGGCAGGCTTCCGTGAGCGAAGTTATAGCAATAAAGAGTGCAAGCAGAAGATATTTTTTTACAGATGGTTTTACATCAAAATCATCTGTATTTTCTTTTTTTGTCATTTTTAAAAGCTTTTTTGATAAATCTGCACTGATTTGAATTGTATAAGATATTATTGTTATGAACATTGCAGCAAACGGAATCAGCATAATTAATGCATAACCGACACCTTTAACCTGATAGTTTATAAAAAAGTATGCACACTTTACTCCTGTGGCTATTCCTATTATTGTGGGTATAATATTAACTATCGGATAACCGATTAAACAAAAACCAAGAAACATTACAACCAGAAAAACAGAGAAATATATGCAAAAATTGCTTGCAAATATACTTAATATACTATGTTCTGCAGGTTTAATAAGGTTATTTATACTTTCAAGCGGAACAATTTTATAAAAATAAGATCCAAGAAACAGACCAAACAGATAAAACAGTGCTGTATATATTGTTGCTTTGTATTCTTCAAAATTAAATTCAAATTTCTTTTTGTCCGCTTCTTCAAATGTATTTTTATTATCATCTTCGAAGTTATTCGGAATTAAATCTTCCTGCATTTTTTCACCTTGATTTTTTTCCTGATTTTATCAGAGCAACAATTACAGCACTGATAAGTATTCCGGCAATTTTAATTATTATTACGAATGAACTGGTTCTATGAAAACAAAAATTAATAACGCTCAAAGCAAGCAGCGGAAGAACTGAGATTAAAGATAAAGTTAAATAATTATTTTTAAATCCACCGGTGCTGATTGCTGAAATAAGGATTGCGGACAATATACTTATTCCGGCTGCCACGTATGGCAGAATATCTATACTTATATCAAGTTTGAGAACTGCAAATGATGATATTGCACTAAATAAAAACAAACTCAAAACAGTTGATACCACTATTCTGACAGCATATTTAATGAATAGCGGTTTTGTGTTGCTAGAAGTAATTTTAGGCATAAATAAATCCCTCCGAATAAATTATATTCAGAGGGATTCGGTTTTAGCACTTAAAGAATTAATCTTCTTTTTTACCTTTAGTTTCGTCAATAACTTCTTTCTTTGACTTTTTCTCAGCTTTCTTTGCCTTAGCAGCCTCTCTTGCTGCCTCAACTTCTTTCTGATGCTGTTCTGCTTTTGTTTTATTTGTATTAATTGCCCAGCGTTCTATCTTCATCTTATTTCTGTCTGAACCGGTTTCAATAATAAGATCATTTTCTTTAATGGTTACGACTCTTCCGATTATACCGCCGATAGTGACGATTTCATCACCGATTTCAAGTGAAGAACGCATTTCCTGTTCCTCTTTTTGTTTCTTCTTTTGCGGGCGGATAGTAAGGAAATAAAAAGCAACCATAAATACACCGAGAAGAATCACCATAGTATATGGGCTGCTGGCAGCACCTGATTCTCCGGATTGAGCGGCTGATTGTGCGAATAATAAAAATGAATTCATAAGATTGTCCTCCTAAATTATGTAAATAATATTATATTTGAAAATGGATTAATTTGCAATACTTTTTCTATATTCTTGTGTCAAGTTTAACACAATATTCATTTTTATAGTCTGTAAATGTACCATTGTCCAGATTTTCTCTGATTTCTTTCATCAAATTGTTATAAAAATAAAGGTTATGAATGACTGCCAAACGCATACCGAGAATTTCACTGCTCTTAAATAAATGACGGATATAACTTCTCGAATAATTTTGGCAGGTCGGGCAACTGCATTCAGAATCAATCGGTGTGCTATCCCGTTCATATTTTGCATTATTAATATTTATAACACCTTGCTTGGTAAACAATTGACCGTGTCGTGCATTTCTGCTTGGCATTACACAATCAAAAAGGTCAACTCCCCTGCTGACTGCTTCAAGAATATTGCCGGGAGTACCTACCCCCATTAAATATCTCGGCTTATCAGCCGGCATATGCGGTTCAACAGCAGATATAATTCTGTACATATCTTCTTTCGGTTCACCGACTGCAAGTCCGCCTATGGCGTAGCCGTCAAGCCCCATTTTTGCAATTTCTTTCATATGTTCAACTCTCAGGTTATCAAACGTACAACCCTGATTGATACCAAAAAGCAATTGATTTTTGTTAATTGTGCTTTCCAGTGAATTGAGTCTGTCCATTTCTATTTTGCAGCGCTCAAGCCACCTCAATGTGCGTTCACATGCCTCTTTAGCATATTTCGGAGTAGCAGGATTTTCCACACATTCATCAAAAGCCATTGCAATTGTTGATGCAAGATTTGACTGGATCTGCATACTTTCTTCGGGTCCCATAAAAATTTTACGGCCGTCTACATGAGACTGAAATGTAACGCCTTCTTCCTTAATTTTATTGAGTTTTGCAAGGCTGAAGACCTGAAAACCGCCGCTGTCAGTCAGTATTGGCCTGTCCCAGTTCGTGAACTTATGCAGACCGCCCATGTCATATATCAATTTGTCACTCGGTCTGACATGAAGATGATATGTATTGCACAGCATAACCTGACAGTCAATATCCTTCAGGTCATTTGAGGAGAGACCGCCTTTTATTGCTGCTGATGTGGCAACATTCATAAAAGCAGGTGTCTGAACGGTTCCGTGAACAGTTTCAAACACTCCCCTTCTTGCAAATCCTTCTTGTTTTAATAAAGTATATTTTGCCATATCGTAAACCTCTGAATCTAAATCTGTGATAAAAGAAATTTAGTTATATAATGATTATTTAATCTAGTTCTAAAACAATGAGACCAAGCAGGAAAAAATCCACTTTTGATCGCAACTTTTTGAGAATTAATATTTCCAATATCAGTTGTATAATACGGAACTATATCCATTTTCAAACATTCGCAAGCAAGAAGATTAACAAGTTTAACCGCAATACCATTCCCTCTGAATTCAGGCAGTACATCAACGCCAATTTGCCACATAGTACTACTATCTTCACTTGCACAGGCAATCCCTATTAATTGATTATTTTTATAAGCAATCACGCCTAAAATTTCTGGTCTTTCACTATTCATATCATATTGAAGTGCATTATGTAAATCTTTATACTCATAAAAATACTTTATTTCATTTTTTTGAATTATTTTGAATTCATAACCATTCATATCATAATTGGAAGTAATAGACATAATTGTATTTAGGTCAGGAAGATAATATGGATTAAAAGATTTTATAAGTGAACTGTTCATAATTTCAAGTTTTGATTTATCATGAAACTGCTTCTTGACATAATTTATAATATTTGAAGATGAATTGATTACCAAACCTTTTCCAAAAGTTACAATTTCTAATCTTGGCTCAATAAATGGTAGTGCTCTTCTTCCTTCAACTTTTTCAGCAACAGTAAAAAGAATTTCATTACTAAGAAAATCATGAGGATTGCAATTATAATCAATAGAAAGTTGATTATATACAATATTCATCATATAATCTTTATTCATTTTGCTACCTCTTAATCTTCAATAAACATTGCATCGCCAAAGGAGAAAAAGCGATATTTTTCCTCGACTGCTGTTTTATATGCATTCATAACATTGTCGTAACCTGCAAAGGCAGAAATGAGCATAATCAGTGTGCTCTCAGGCAGGTGAAAGTTTGTTACCAGTGCATCCATACATTTGAAATCATAACCCGGATAAATAAAAATACTTGTATCGCCTTCGTCAGCACAAATGCAGTTATTTTTTGAAGCAACCGATTCAACAGTGCGGCAGCTGGTTGTACCGACACAAATAACTCGTTTCCCCTGTCTATGGGTGTCATTGATCAAATCAGCAGTTTCCTGAGGCATAATATAATGTTCTGTATGCATAGTATGCTTAGTAACATCATCAACCTTTACAGGTCTGAATGTTCCTAAACCAACATGAAGAGTTACGTAACCGATATGAATGCCTTTTGCTTTTACTTCTTCAAGCATGGATTCTGTAAAATGCAATCCTGCAGTAGGTGCAGCAGCAGAACCAAGATGCTCACTGTAAACCGTTTGATAGCGCTCTTTATCACTGAGTTTTTCTTTAATGTACGGCGGCAAAGGCATTTGACCGATTTCATCCAAAACGGCAAAAATGTTTTCTTCACATTTGAATCTGATAATTCTGTTTCCGTCATCCAGAATGTTAATCACTTCACATTCAAGTATCCCGTCACCAAAGACGAATTCAGTTCCGATTTTAGCCCTTTTGCCGGGACCGCATAAACATTCCCAAACCATATTTTCAATCTGTTTAAGCAAAAGGAATTCCACAACTGCGCCTGTCTCTTTTTTTACGCCATAGATTCTTGCCGGAATAACCCTTGTGTTATTAAGGATTAAACAGTCACCTTTTTCAAGATAATCTGTTAAATCGCTGAAAATTTTATGTTCGACTTTACCTGTTTTTTTGTTCAGAATCATCAATCGAGATGCATTTCTTGGCTCAATCGGTGTCTGTGCAATCAATTCTTCAGGTAAATCATAGTAAAAATCTGAAGTTTTCATTATATTCTCCATAATTTATAATTGACATATATATATAATAAGTGATATTATATTGTTTGTATATGAACTGCTGAGTTCATACGATAGTATTATATTGCAAACTATCTTGTTTTACAAGGAATTTTTTAAGGAGACTCAAGTTATGGAAAAAAAGTATAAGGTAGGTATCGTCGGAGCAACAGGTATGGTAGGTCAAAGATTTGCAACTTTGCTCGACGGTCACCCATGGTTTGACGTAGTATGTCTTGCAGCATCTGCAAGAAGTGCAGGAAAAACATATGAAGAAGCAGTTGGCAAAAAATGGTGTATGGATGTTGAAATTCCTGCTTCTATGAAAGACATTGTTGTTATGGACGCTACAGGTGACATTGATAAGATTACATCTATGGTTGATTTTGTATTCTGTGCCGTTGATATGAAAAAAGATGAAATCAAGGCTCTTGAAGAAGAATACGCTAAGCACGAATGCCCCGTTGTTTCAAACAACTCTGCACACAGATTCACACCTGATGTCCCAATGGTTGTGCCTGAACTCAATGCACATCATATTGACATTATCCCGGCACAGCGCAAAAGACTCGGAACAAAGCGCGGATTTATCGCAGTTAAGTCAAATTGTTCACTGCAGTCATATGTTCCTGCTATTTTTCCTCTTCACCAGAAATTTGGTGTTAAGAATGTTTTGGTTTGTACATATCAGGCAATTTCAGGTGCAGGAAAAACTTTTGAAACATGGCCTGAAATGATTGATAATGTTATCCCATACATCGGCGGAGAAGAAGAAAAAAGTGAAAAAGAACCGCTCAAACTTATGGGTACAATTGATGGTGATGTTATTAAATCTGCCGAAGAACCAAACTTCACTGCTCAATGTATTCGTGTACCGGTCTCAAACGGACATCTCGGTGCCGTATTTGTTGACTTCGAGAATAAGCCAACTAAAGAAGAAATGATTGAAATTTGGGATAACTTTGAAGGCAGAGCACAGGAACTCAATCTTCCTTCAGCACCAAAGAAATTTCTTAATTACTTTACTGAAGATGACAGACCTCAGATTAAATCTGAAAGAATGCTTGAAAACGGTATGGCTGTTTCTATCGGCAGACTCAGAGAAGATACGCAGTATGATTATAAATTTGTTTGTCTTTCTCATAATACACTCAGAGGTGCTGCCGGCGGTGCTGTTCTCCTTGCAGAACTTTTAACTGCTGAAGGCTATATAGACTAATTATTAATTAACATAGGAGATATTGATTATGAAAGAACCTATTTTTACCGGTGCAGGAGTTGCAATTATAACACCAATGCACGCTGACGGAAGCGTTAATTATGATGAATTCGGAAAATTCATTGACTGGCAGATTGAAAATGGTACTGATGCGATTATTGTTTGCGGTACTACAGGTGAGTCATCAACACTCAAAGTTGTAGAGCATAATGAAGCAATCAAATGGTGTGTAAAATATGTAAACGGAAGAGTGCCTGTTATTGCAGGTACAGGTTCAAATTCAACTGCGTGTGCTATTGAAATCAGTAAAGAAGCCTGTGAAGCAGGTGCCGATGCACTTTTACTTGTAACACCATATTATAACAAAACAAGCCAAAGAGGACTTATTGCACATTATACGGCTATTCATGATGCAACAAATCTTCCGATTATTCTTTACAATGTTCCTTCAAGAACAGGTCTTAATATTGCACCTGAAACAGCGCTTGAGCTTTCTAAACTCCCGCGTATTAACGGAATTAAGGAAGCATCAGGTAATCTTGAACAGGTTGCAAAAATTAAAGAACTCTGCGGTGATGAACTTAACATCTGGAGCGGTAATGATGATCAGATTTATGATCTTATGGAACTTGGCGGCAAAGGCGTAATCAGTGTTCTTTCAAACATTGCTCCGCAGGAAACACATGACATTGTTGCAAAATATCTTGACGGTGACAAAGACGGCAGTAAAGAACTTATGGATAAGTATATGAAACTTGCAAAAGCCATGTTTGTTGATGTTAATCCTATTCCTGTTAAGGAAGCAGTAAGCATGATTGGTTTTAATGCAGGCCCTGTTCGTCTTCCTCTTATTGAAATGGATGATAAAAATAAGACTTATGTCAAAGAAACAATGGCTGAATACGGATTGATAAAATAAGATAAATTGTATTAAGGAATTATAAAATGACAAAGTTAATTATTACCGGTGCCAACGGCAAAATGGGAAAAGTATTGCAAAGTATTATAGCAAACCGCGATGATTGTGAAATTGTTGCAGGTGTTGATATTAATACCGAGCAAAGTGCTGACTTCCCTGTTTATTCAAAAATCAGTGATGTCAATGAAGATGCAGATGTGATTATTGATTTTTCAAATCCTATTCTTCTTGATGATTTACTTGAATATTCAAATAAAAATAAAGTTGCACTTGTTTTAGCAACAACCGGATATGATGAAGAACAAAAAAGCAAAATACATGAAGCATCAAAGCAATCCCCTATTTTCTTTACTTATAATATGAGTATGGGTATCAATCTTCTTGCAAGCCTTGCTAAAAAGGCTGTTGAAGTTCTTGGCAGTGATTTCGATATTGAGATTGTTGAAAAGCATCATAATCAAAAAATTGATGCACCGAGCGGAACTGCACTTATGCTTGCAGATGCAATTTGTGAAGTAACACCAAATCCAATGAAGTATGAATATGACCGTCATGCTAAACGAGAAAAAAGAACCAAGAATGAAATCGGTCTTCATGCAATTCGCGGCGGAACCATAGTTGGTGAACATGATATTATTTTTGCAGGCAGAGATGAAATTATTACACTTTCACACTCAGCAAGAAGTAAAGAGATATTTGCTGTCGGTGCTGTCAATGCAGCCATTTATATGTGCGGCAAAGCTCCCGGTCTTTATGATATGAGCGAACTTATCAGTGAATAATAATGAAAAGAGCAAGATGAAAAATCTTGCTCTTTTTTATACAGTAAAAATATATCATATTCAACATTTCTGGTAAAATAGTTTAAAAAAAGCAGATACGTAAGTATCTGCTAAATTCATTTATTCAAAACATTTTGTTACTTGATTTTGCAAAAGTTTTGGTATTTGTATTGACTGCGGGCAATGGGATGCACATTTTCCGCAATTTACACATTCTGATGCATTTGACTGTATATCTGCATATCGTTTTTTACCCTCATCAGGGGTTAATTCATTCAGTTTAACTTTATTATATACAGAAAAAATCGTACTGATTTTAACGCCTTTAGGACAGTCTGCACAATAGTCACATCCCGTACAGTTGATGATGTCAACACTGTTCATTATTGCCGCGGCATTTTCACAGATTCTGTATTCTTTATCTGTAAATGCCTCAAAATCAGTAAGTGTGTTCAGATTGTCATCAAGTTGCTCAATGGAATTCATACCGCTGAGAATTGTTAATACATTCTTATGACTTGCAACAAAGCGCATTGCCCATGATGCAGCACTGTTATCGGGTCTTTCTTTTTTGAACATCTGCTGAATTTCAGGAGAAACATCAGCAAGTTTTCCACCGCGGACAGGTTCCATAACAATAACGGGAATTTTTGCATCCGTTAAAATATCATACTGCGTTTTTGCATCCTGATCCTTCCAGTCAAGATAGTTCATCTGAATCTGTGCAAAATCCCATTTATGTTTGCTGACAATCAATTTCAAATCCTCAATAGTACCATGGAATGAAAATCCGATATACTTGATTTTACCTTCAGCCTTCTTTTTTAATAAAAATTCATATGCACCGAATTTTTCACACTTTTCAAAGTTTTCTTTATTAAGAGAATGGAGCAGATAGAAATCAAAATAGTCATGATTGGTACGAGCAAGTTGCTTTTGGAAAACTTTTTCCATATCACTGATACGCGGACACATCCAGATTGGAAGTTTGTCAGCAAGGAAGTATGAATCCCTTGGATATTTTTTTAAAGCGGTACCGATGAACTTTTCGCTCTTACCAACATGATACATATAGGCTGTATCAAAATAATTAACACCGTTTTGGTATGCATAATCCACTAATTTCTGTGATTTTTCATAATTGATTAATGGATTTGATTCTCTTTTAAGCGGAGTTTTGCAAGGAAGACGCATCGTTCCCAATCCAAGAAGAGATACTTCTTTTCCGTTAAAAATCCTTTTATCAACCATAATTTTACTCCTTAGTCCATGTAACACCCTGTGCAGTATCCTTCAATATAATACCACGGGACTTTAAATCATCGCGGATTTTATCAGCAGTTGCCCAATCTTTATTGGCACGAGCCTGCTGACGCTGATTAATCAAATCCTCAATTTCAGCATCAAGGTCATTTGACTTTCTATTATAAAGAAGACCAAGAACATCACAAAGTTCATCGAAAATATCTGCAGCAGTTTGGCAAACTGTTTTTGATACCTCTTTATCAAGAATTTTTGTATTAATATCTTTAACAAGTTCAAATACACAGGAAATACCATCTGCTGTATTAAGATCATCATCCATAGCTGTGATAAATTGCTCTCTGCGACTATTCATAAGTTGGATAAGTTCTATATCATCTTCAATATCACGAGCATTTTTCATGGCGAAATCCAAACTTTCACGACAGGTATAAAGTCTTTCAAGTGCAGATTTGCACTGCTCAATGATTTCTAAATTATAGTTAATCGGTGAGCGATAATGTGATGAAATCAGAAAATATCTGATTACTTCATAACCATACACTTCAGCTATTTCACGAACGGTTTTAAAATTGCCGAGCGACTTGCTCATTTTTACATTATCTACGTTAATATAGCCGTTGTGCATCCAATACTTTGAAAAACAACAACCGTTAGCACATTCACTCTGTGCAATTTCATTTTCGTGGTGCGGGAAAATAAGATCCTGACCTCCGCAGTGAATATCTATACTCTCACCAAGATATTTTCTGTTCATTGCAGAACATTCGATATGCCATCCAGGTCTTCCTTTACCCCAAGGAGAATCCCAATAAGGCTCACCTTCTTTTGCTGCCTTCCAAAGAGCAAAATCAAGCGGATCTTCTTTTTTATCTCCAACTGCAATTCTTGCACCTGACTGCAAATCTTCAATTGGCTGATGACTCAGTTTGCCATATTCGTCAAACTTCAAAGTTCTGAAGTAAACATCTCCGTCAACTGCATAAGCAAAACCCTTTTCCTCAAGCGTTTTGATTATATCAATGATTTCATCGATATTTTCTGTTGCCTTTGGATGAACAGTTGCGTCTTTAAAATTCAAACCATGTGCATCTGTCCAGAACTCTTCAATGTATTTTTTTGAAACTTCTTCAAAAGTAATGCCTTCTTCATTTGCACGATTAATAATTTTATCATCGACATCGGTAAAATTCTGAACAAACTTTACATTATAGCCACGGTACTCCAAGTATCTTCTCAGCACGTCGAATACACACAGCGGTCGGGCATTGCCAATGTGAATAAAATTATATACAGTCGGTCCGCAGGCATAAATTTTAACTTCCTTCTCATCAAAAGGAACAAAATCTTCCTTTTGACGAGACATTGTATTAAATATTCTCATTTTAAAGACTCCTTTAAAGTTTTTATTTCATCTTCTAATTCTTGTATCTTCATCTTATTACTTTCAATAGCATTCATTACAGGGTCCGGAATATGAATCTGGTCAAGATCATCTACTCGTTCGCCATCAATTCTCACAACCTTACCGGGTATGCCTACAACAGTTGCATTTGGCTCAACGTCTTTAACAACAACAGCACCTGCAGCAACTTTAGCATTTCTGCCGATTGTAATAGGTCCAAGAACTTTGGCCCCCGAACCAATCATAACACCGCTTTCAATAGTAGGATGTCTTTTTCCTATATCTTTACCGGTACCACCAAGAGTTACACCCTGATAAATCATAACATCGTCTCCGATTTCAGTTGTTTCACCAATAACAATTCCGCTGCCATGGTCAATACATACACGTCTGCCGATAGTAGCACCCGGATGGATTTCAATACCGGTTTTGTGTGCACTTCGCTGACTGATAAACCTTGCAATAAACGGCATATTGTGACGCAAGAACCAATTTGCTTTTTTATGACTTCTGAGTGCTTTAAAACCGGGATAGAGCAAAACAATTTCAATAGGACTTCTTGCAGCAGGGTCATGATCCATAAAACTCTTTAAATCTTCCTTAAAAGAGTCAAACATATATAACTTCTCCCCTTTCAAAAAAATATGCCCCTGTCATCTGACAGAGGCAATGTAAATAACTGCGGTTCCACTCTTTTTATACTTTAAAATTGTATAAATACAATCATAGCGTTTAACGGTGCTTAACCGACCCGAAATACTGAAATTCCTCCGGGCAACTCGGGAGTGCATTTGGGCAGTCTTTTTATATGAACATCTCAGCAACAAGTTCACTCTCTGAATAAAAAGGCTCTGCTTACTTCTCTCTGTCACAGTTTTTATATATTACAATAATATTATATATATTTTTTTCAAATTTGCAACTGTTATTTTGTTTTAATCAAATGCCAGCCGTCTTTTGCATAAATCAGTCCGCTGAGCACCGCAACAATCGACACAATCCAAAACGCAATTGTGCAGTAAATATTGAGCCAAGGGGTTGACATATCAATATTAAGAGGACCTTCACCAATAGCAAGAAATAAAAAGGTTAAACCTGTTGTTGACATCTGCAAAAATGTTTTGCACTTACCAAACCCATTTGCTGCTACAACCTCACCATTTGCTGCTGCAGCCATACGAATACCGGCAACAAGGAATTCTCTTGCAAGCATAAGCATAATACAAATGTCTGTATGCCATCCCATATCAATTAAAATGATATATGCTGCAAAGCAAAGACTTTTATCAGAAAGAGGATCCATAAGTTTTCCGAAATCGGTAACGATTCCCCTTTTTCTGGCTATTATTCCGTCCGCCTTATCACTCATACATGCAACAAAATAAACAAGCAAGGTTGCAACCCAATGATAAGGAAATTCAATAAAGGCAAATGCCATTAAAAAAGGAATGCAGCAAAATCTGAATACAGTTATTTTGTTAGGTAAATTCATACAATTTCTCCTATTAAATCATATCCGTCATAGTCAGTGATTTTAACATTATAAAATTCACCAATTAATAATTCTTGGTTTGTATTAATAATTATACCGCTGTCAATTTCAGGTGCGTCAAGATAAGATCTGCCAATGTATTGCGTCTCACTTTTTTCATCAATAATTACTTTGTATACATTGCCTACTCTGTTTTTATTTGCAGTCTCAGTTATGGAATACTGAATATCCATAAGAACTTCTGCTCTGCGTTTTTTGATATTTTCATCAATTTGATTATCAAATGAATAAGCAGGCGTATCTTCTTCAGGAGAATAAGCAAAACAGCCCATTTTATCAAACTTAATTTCTTTAACAAATTGGCAAAGTTCCTCAAACTGCTCTTCACTTTCATTAGGAAAACCTACCATAAAAGTAGTGCGCAGAGACAAATCGGGAATTTTGTTTTTCATTTTAGTAATCAAATCTTTTAATGAATGATACGAACCATTCCTGTTCATTGACAGGAGAATATCCTGATTACAATGCTGAAGCGGCATATCGATATACGAACATATTTTTTCTTCCTGCGCTATAACCTCAATAAGTTCATCCGTAACACGGTCAGGATAACAATAAAACAATCTAATCCATTCTATTCCATCAATAGCAACGAGTTGCCTGAGAAGAGCTGCAAGTTTATATTCACCATAGAGTTTAAGACCATATTTAGTTGTATCCTGTGCAATCAGTATAATTTCTTTGATACCGTCAGAGGCAAGTTTCTTTGCTTCATCAATGATGCTTTCAATCGGGCGTTCAATATAATTTCCGCGGATGCCAGGAATTGCACAATAAGAACACTTGTTATCACATCCATCACTGATTTTTAGATATGCCCAATGAGACGGAGTAGAAAGCATTCTTTCACCATCAAGTAACAGGTACTCTTTTTTGGGATAAAAACTTGTTCTGATGCCAACGAGAGCCTTTTGGCAAACTTTTACAATGTCTCTGTCTGCCCCAATGCCGATAACGGCATCAACTTCAGGAATCTCTTTGATTATTTCATCCTGATAGCGTTCGGCAAGACATCCTGTTACAACAATTGCCGAAATCAGTCCTGCTTCTTTATACTGAACAACTTCCAGTATGGTTTCAATCGCTTCTCTCTTTGCATCTTCAATAAATCCGCAAGTATTAATTATCATAATATCACTGTCTTCAATTGAAACAGCAATATCAAAGCCATTGTTATTCAATTTTTTTAGCATTATCTCGCCGTCAACTTGATTTTTTGGACAGCCGAGCGAAATCATACCTACTTTAAATTTCATTTTCCAACCTATAAAATGCAGTTTTTATGTCGGAATAGGAAAAGCCCTTGCGTTGCAATGAGGCTGTGACCTTTTCTTTTCCGCGTTCCTGTTCCAACTTTGATAAATATTTGTTTGTTATCAATGTGACAATCGTCTCGACATTATCAACTTCATAATTGTCCAGAACATCATTAATGATTTCACTGCTCAAACCACGCTTATAACATTCCTGTCTTACATGATTCGTGGAATATTTTTTTACATTATACAGATATTCGACCAAACTCTCACAAAAATGATTATCATCAAGATAACCTGCCTCCAAATAGCGGTTAATTGCTTTGTCAGCACTGACAGGATCAACTGTTCTGAGAAGTTTTGTCCTTAACTCTTTGACAGAGTGTTCACGGCGTGATAACAAATCTGCACACTTATTGAGTGCTTTTTTATAATTAATGGCAACTAAAAGTTCCTGCCATTCATCTTCTGTTATCTCAGTTCCGTCAGCAATATAGTGATCGAGCCAGAAGTTAATATCTGTGGTAACTGTATATTCATCATCAAGGAGCAGATGAACTTTATTCCCTCTGCCCCTCTGGTGCTTAATAATCATTATTCGTCATCATCTTCAACAGCAATATCCAACTTTGCTCTTGCGGCAGCACGAGTAGTTTTGGGTGCAGCAGTTTCAGTTACATCTGAATCTGTTTTCGCCATAGGAGCAGCCTTGGGTCTGTATTTTTGCTTTGACTCTTCTTGAATTTGAGCAAGTTTTTCACGAATTTGCTTTTCAAGTTCCTGTGCAAATTCCGGCTCATTTTTGATAATGGCTTTAACATTATCACGGCCCTGACCCAGACGTCTGTCCTGATAAGAGAACCAAGAACCGCCCTTATGAATAATATCATATTCAACAGCCATATCAAGAATCTCGCCTTCTTTGCTGATTCCCGTACCGTACATAATATCAAATTCTGCTGACTTGAACGGAGGTGCAACTTTGTTCTTAACAATCTTCGCTTTCGTTCTTGAACCGAGAATTTCTGTTCCGTTTTTAAGCTGTTCTGCTTTTCTTACATCAATTCTGATTGAAGAATAGAACTTGAGTGCCCTACCGCCGGTAGTAACTTCCGGGTTACCATAAATTACACCTATTTTTTCACGCAACTGGTTGATAAATATAATCATGCAATTGGTTTTGCTGACTGTGCTTGTAAGTTTACGCAAAGCCTGTGACATAAGACGGGCATGCTGACCTACATGACTGTCACCCATATCGCCTTCAATTTCGCTCTTTGGTACAAGAGCAGCAACAGAGTCAACTACAACAATATCAACAGCACCGCTGCTTACAAGCTGCTCTGTAATTTCCAGTGCTTGCTCACCATAATCAGGCTGAGAAACCAAAAGAGAATCAACATCAACTCCAAGATTTGCTGCATAAATAGGGTCAAGAGCATGCTCAGCATCAACAAAAGCTGCTTCGCCGCCTAATTTCTGTGCTTCTGCAATACAATGAAGTGCAAGTGTAGTTTTACCGCTTGATTCAGGTCCGTATATTTCAATTATTCTACCTCTCGGCAGTCCGCCGATTCCCGTGGCAATATCAAGAGAAAGTGAACCGGTTGAAATTGCATCAACTTTTAAGTGAGAATTTTCACCGAGACGCATTACAGCACCAGCACCGTATTTTTTTTCAATTTGTTTCATTGCAGCCTCTAAAGCTGCCCTTTTATCTGAAGCCATAGTCATATTTCTCCTTTATAAACAATATAGATATTATACTAAATATAGTACTTAAAATCAATACTTAGTACTAAAATTAGGACTTTTAAAAAAATAAATGAAAAAAACACTTGCATTTTGTTTGTACTTGTGATATTATACCAACGTTCTAAATATTTAAGGAGGTGTTCGCAAATGGCAAAATGTGAATACTGCGGAAAAGACGTATCTTTCGGCATCAAGGTTTCTCACTCACACAGAAGATCAAACAGAACCTGGAAACCAAACATTAAAAAAGTAAAGGCTATTGTAAACGGCTCTCCTAAAAGAGTTAATGTATGTACAAGATGTCTTCGCTCAGGTAAGGTTGAAAGAGCATAATTATTTCGCATAAAAACAGCACCGAGTTATTCGGTGCTTATTTTTTATTCATTTTTACACTTTGAGTATAAATAATTGTTTAGTCAAAATCCATAGTCTTATTATATAAAATCAAACTGTAAATATCATAATCACCTGATTAATTATCTTTATTTTTTGATTTGAAGGAAATTTTGCTTTCAGTATGATTAAATAATTTTTTTATATTTTCTCTATGAGCAGTTACTACTATGATAGTAAAAATAACTGCAATTACAGTAAGTGCAATACTTTTATAAAATATATAAATAAACACAGGATAAAGCAATGCCATAACAATACTGCCGAGCGATACGTATTTTGTAAAAATAACAATCAAAATAAAAATCGCCAGAAGTATTAATGCAATTCTCCAATCAATTGCAAACACCATTCCGCCTGCCGTTGCAACGCCTTTTCCGCCTTTAAATTTAAACCAGCAAGGAAAGATATGCCCAAGTACACAAAAAAAGCCTGCAAAAGATTTTATAAGCATATTCAAGTCCAGAGACATCAATCCGGTACTGTCTATTTCATTCAGTGTTACGGGAACATAGGAAAAAATTAAATCAGCAAGAAAAATAGCAACAAACACCTTCGCCATATCACCGATAATGGTTAAAATGGCAAGTTTTTTACCATAATTCCTGAGCATATTTGTGGTGCCGGCATTACCGCTGCCGTGGTTTCTTACATCATCTTTTTTCATACTGTTTGAAAGAATAACGCCGAAATTAAGGCTGCCGAGCAAATAGGACAATATTGCAATAATAATGAACGCAAAATATTCCATTACCGCTTCCCTTCTCCCCTTTCACGGATAATAAATCGTATAGGAGTACCATCAAGCCCAAAAATATTTCTTAATTGATTTTCAAGATACCTTTGATAGGAAAAATGAAATAATTCTGCATTATTAACAAAGAAAACAAATGTAGGAGGACGAGTTGATACCTGCGTCATATAATAAATTTTAAGTCTCTTTCCCTTATCAGTAGGCGGCTGAACTCTTGCAGTTGCATCAGACAGGACTTCATTGAGTTTACCGGTTGAAATACGCATTGAATTCTGAGAATGAACAAAAGTAATCATCTCATATAATCTTTCAATACGCTGTCCTGTCTTTGCTGAAATAAACATAATCGGTGCATAACTCATGAACGAAAAATCATTCTCAAGCTTCTTTCTGTATTCATTCATGGTGTTACCGTCTTTTTCAACTGCATCCCACTTGTTTACTGCAATGATACAAGCTTTGCCCTGTTCAAGTGCAATACCTGCAACTTTTGAATCCTGCTCTGTAAAGCCTTCAACAGCATCTATCATAATAACGCACACATTTGCACGCTCAACAGCCATTCTTGCCCTGATAATACTGTATTTTTCAATTGCATCATTCACTTTACTCTTTCTTCTGAGACCGGCAGTGTCTATAAAATTGAAAGAACCATACGCATTTTCAATAAAAGTATCCGTACTGTCACGGGTCGTTCCTGCAACATTCGATACAATTGCTCTTTGTTCGCCGCTGATTTTATTAATTAATGATGATTTACCAACATTCGGCTTGCCGATTATTGCAACTTTGATTATTTCGTCATCATCTTCATCATCCGTATTTTCAGGAAGAAATTTAATTACTTCATCAAGTAAATCACCGGTACCGTGTCCATGTGCTGCAGATACTGCAAACGGGTCACCAAGTCCGAGATTGTAAAACTCATAAAATTCAGGTTCAGGAGCCCCGATGCTGTCACATTTATTAACACAAAGTACAATTGGTTTGCCGCTCTTCTGGAGCATGGAAGCAACTTCGTGGTCACTTGCTACTACGCCGTCACGGATATTGGTAACAAGAATAATTACGTCAGCCGTATCAATAGCAATCTGCGCCTGCGATCTCATCTGCTCCAAAATAACATCATTTGTATTTGGTTCAATACCGCCTGTATCAACCAATAGAAACTTATGATTAAGCCATTCACAATCGCCGTAAATTCTGTCACGTGTTACACCGGGTCTGTCGTCAACAATCGAGAGCCTTGTTCCTATTAACTTGTTAAAAAGTGTTGACTTACCGACATTTGGTCTGCCAACAACCGCAACAACAGGTTTTGACATATTGTTCACTCCTTATAACAAGAAAGGCGGACAAAAAGTCCGCCATAAATTTAAAATAAAATTATGCTTCTTCCTTGCTGATAACTTCTTTACCATTATAGTAGCCGCAGTTACCACAAACCTTGTGTGAAACTGCATAGCCGCCGCAATTAGAGCATTTTACGAGTGTAGGAGCATTCATCTTCCATACACTTGAACGTCTCTTATTCTTTCTTGCTTTTGATGTTTTTCTTGCTGGTACTGCCATTTTAAGTGCCTCCTTTATATTAAAAGCATTTTGTTTATTGTTTTATTCGTCAAGCAATTGCAAAAGTGTTTCAAGTCTGGGGTCAACATCCTTTTTACAATCACATTTACTGACATTAAGATTTGCGCCGCATTGAGGACATAAACCTTTGCAATCTTTACTGCATAGGATTTTTGTCGGTAAAGAAAGTGAAACTTCCTCATTGACAAGTTCTTCCATATCAAGCGTGCGATTTTCAACAATTATATAATTGTCATCATCATTTTCATTTTGCAGCTTTTCAACAACAATTTTATTGATGTCAAACGAAAAATTCTTTGTAACATCGCTTGCACACCTGTCACAAAATCCGAAAAAGGTAAATTTTATGTTAATTTCAAGATAAATTATATCTGCCTTTGAAAACAATCTGCCTGTAACTTTCACACCATTTTTTATGGGTGAATAGCCACTGTAAATTAATGATGAAAAATCAAACTGCGTATCAATTTTGATTTCAGACTGACTTGCGTTGAACAGATTATTAAGGTCAATTTTCATAAAATCACCTCATTTGTGCTTCTCGCACTTGCACCTTAGTATTATATATATTAGGTCACTCTTTGTCAATAGTTAATTTTAAAATAAATCAATTAATAATTGCCGTCATAATATGAATTCTTATTAAAAAGCGGTAAAAATAAAAGCCTTCCGAAGAAGGCTTTTTATAAATTAATCAATAAATTTAACAGCAGTACCTGTGGCAACGATTTCAGCAGCACCCTGCATAATTGCAGAACTTGAAAATCTGACATTAACAATTGCATCAGCGCCGATAGACTCAGCTGTTTGTATCATACGCTGTGTAGCAATGCCACGAGCCTCTGAAAGCATTTTTGTGTATGAGCCAAGTTCACCGCCGACGATTGATTTTAAACCTGCACCAAAATCCTTAACAAAGTTTTTTGATGTAACCACATTACCGCAAACCATTTCCAAATGATTGAAATTTTTGCCGTTGATTGTTTCAGTTGTTACAATAATCATTCGAGCTTCCCCTTTAAAAAAATTACATTTCTGAGCAATAGTCAAAAATCTCTACAGGTAAGTCTTCTTTATCACAACTGATTGTGAAATAAAACTTTACATCTGTTGCTTCTGAAAGTTCTGAAAGCATTTCAAAAAACTGAGGTAATTTTTCATATTCTCTTCCAACAATTTTGAATGTTGCATCTACAAGAATATCTGTAACATCATAGTTACCTGCACAAATACCTGCAAGGAAGCCATAAAATGCCTTATGACCGTTGATAAGGTATGTATCTGTTTCAAGAAGACGTGCTTTTGAAGATACATCGTAAGTGAGTTTAGGTTCTTTTTCAACGCAAACTACATTGCCGTCAGATGTTTCAACACAAGCATTAACCTGATCAATTAATTTCTTTGTCTTACCAGTGCCTTTATTACCAATGATAAGTTTAATCATATTAGAATTCCTCCAAAGGTTTTATTGTCAATATCATATTAACATATGTCCAGTCTTTTTTCAAGACTTTCTTTTTCTGATTCATAACCCGGTTTTCCGAGAAGAGCAAACATATTCTTTTTATAACTCTCTACACCAGGCTGATTAAACGGATTCACATCAAGAATATAACCTGACACTGCACAGGTTTTTTCAAAGAAATAAATAAGATAGCCAATGTTTTCAGCAGAAATTTCATCACATTCAATAACAAGATTTCCGACACCGCCGTCAGTATGAGCGAGCAAAGTGCCTTCACGTGCTTTTTCGTTAACAAAGCTCATAGGCTTGCCTGCAAGGAAATTAAGTCCGTCGATATTGCCTTCCTGTTCTGTGATAATGAAATCCGATGCCGGCTTATTGAATTTTATAACTGTTTCAAACATAAGCGAGCCGCCGCTTTCCTGAATATACTGACCGACTGAGTGTAAATCAGTTGAGAAAATACATGATACAGGATAAAGACCTTTGCCGTCTTTACCTTCACTTTCAGCAAACAACTGTTTGAGCCACTCATTAAACATGGTCATTGATGGCTCATAAGAAACGAAACATTCAAGCTTTCTGCCTTTATTATAAAAAGCATTTCTGATTGCAGCATATTTGAGGACCGCATTTTCCTCAATATTTTCACTGTTAAATGCATTCTGAGCAAGTCTGGCACCTGCCATCAATTTGTCAATATCAATACCGGCAACAGCAATCGGAAGCAAGCCAACTGCTGTGAGAACAGAAAATCTGCCGCCAACATCATCAGGTACAACAAAAGTTTCATATCCTTCACTGTCTGCAAGGTTTTTAAGTGTACCCTTTTCTTTATCAGTTGTTGCAAAAATTCTTTTTGCAGCCTCTTCTTTTGAATATTTGCTGTAAATCAAATCACGGAATACTCTGAATGCAATAGCAGGCTCAGTTGTAGTACCGCTTTTGCTGATAACATTAACACAAATATCTTTGCCGTCACAAAGTTCAACAATTTCGTTAAGCATTGACGGACTGATTGAATTACCGATAAAATAAATATCAGGAGTATCCTTTTTGATAAGATTATAGTTTGGTGAAGTCAGTGCTTCAATAACAGCACGGGCACCGAGATAAGAACCGCCGATACCGATTACAATCAATACATCTGCATTTTTCTTGATATATTCACTTGCTTTTTTAATTCTGTCAAACTCTTCTTTATCATAATCTGTCGGTAAAGTTACCCAGCCAAGAAAATCATTGCCGGCACCTGTTTTATTATGAAGTTTGTTAATGGCATTAACTGCCTGCGGAGCAAGATTTGTTATATCTTGAGAAGTAACTATACTTTCTGTATGTTTTGAAATAAATTCAACTGACATATTTTTACCTCTATTCTATAATTTATTTTATTATCACGAGAAAGTATAGTACAACATTTCAGCAAATTATTCAATAGTTTTTACAGAAATTTAACTAAATTAAATAATACATATGAAAAAGTTATCTTTTCAATCTCACTATCCGAAATTAATGAAATGGATGCAACCTGTTCATTATTACTCAAAACAATTACCTGCCCTAATTCATCGCCTTTTTTTATCGGAGCAGAAACTTCTTCTTTGATTTTATATTCATACTCGAAATCAGAAGAATTTTTGCTGACAAGTATAGAGCCTGTGCCGCCGGAAATAGGTGTTATTGATTTGACTGTACCATTTTTTACTTTTACATTTTGTATAGAATTCTCATCCAGTTCTATTTCACAAATTTTATAGTTCGCAAAACCATAATCCAAAAGTTCACGTGATTTATTAAATCTGTCATCACTTGTATCTGCTCCAAGCACAACTGCAACTAACTGCATTCCCTCACGCTCAGCAGTTGCACTCAAACAAAATCCTGCATTTGATGTTGTTCCCGTTTTCAGCCCGGTTATTCCGTTGTATTTGTTAATTAACTTATTTGTATTGTTGAGTTCTGTTTCTCCGCCGCGCAAAGAATCAAGCCAAACGGTTGAATACTCCTTAACAAGGTCATATTTCATAACTTCACTTGATATTACTGCTAAGTCGTATGCACATGAATAATGATTGGTTATATTATCATCAAGACCCGTGCAGTTTTCAAAATTAGAATTCTCCAATCCGAGTTCCTTAACTTTATCGTTCATCATGGCTACGAATGCAGTATCACTTCCTGCAATATACTCGCCGAGAAGTGTGCAGGCATCATTAGCAGAAGCAATAATTACTGCTTTGAGCAAGTCATTTACACTCATTTGTTCGCCGACTTCAAGCCATATCTGAGATCCCCCTTTGGATACAGCATTTTCAGTTGCAGCAACCATATCATCCAGTTTTATTTTACCGGAATCAATTGCTTCCATAATTAAAAGAACACTCATTACTTTTGTAACTGAAGCAGGAGATAAATGCTCATACGCATTATCTTCAACAAGAACTTCTTTATTATCCATACACATCAATATGCTTGATTTTACTTTTATTTCTTTCTTTTCTTCAGCAAAAATCTGTGTTGGTATTAATATACACATCAACAGAGAAATAATAAAAACGAAATATTTTTTCATATAATCACCCGTAAATAATATTATTTTAAAGTTGTAATAATGCCAAATATCTGTTATAATTTCAAAAAAGAAATCGGAGAATGATATGAAAGCTGCATTTTATACACTTGGATGTAAAGTGAATCAATACGAAACTGAATATATGAGTGAACTGCTAAAAAATGCAGGTTTTGAAATCGTATCGCCAAACGAAGATGCGGATTATTATATAGTAAATTCATGCACGGTTACTGCAACAGCAGATCAAAAAACCCGTCAGAATATCAGGAAATTCAAAAGAAAGCACCCTGATTCTGTAGTAATTCTTACAGGATGTATGCCGCAGGCATTTCCGCAGGATGCGGCTGCACTCAATGATGCTGATATTATTCTTTCTAACAAAAATGACGGTGATATTCTTCAACTCATTAATGAATATAATCAAAGTGAAAAAAGAGTAATAAATATCGAGGAGCACAAAAGCGGGGATGCTTTTTGGGATTGTTCCATAAATACTTTTAACGAAAGAATAAGAGCATTTGTCAAAATAGAAGACGGATGTGACCGTTTTTGTTCTTACTGCATTATACCAAAATCACGCGGCAGAGTAAGATCAAAAAAGCCTGAACAATTAAAAAAAGAGATTGATACTCTTGCAAATAATGGTATAAAAGAGATTGTCCTCGTAGGAATTAATCTTTCAGCATATGGCAAAGGCGAGGATTTTAATATTGTTGACGCTGTTAAAATCTGTGCAGAAAATGAAAATATAAAAAGAATTCGTTTGGGTTCACTTGAGCCTGACCATATAACAGATGATATTATTGATGAACTGGCAAAAATTAAAAAATTCTGTCCTCAATTCCATCTATCTCTTCAAAGCGGATGCAATAAAACGCTCAAAAATATGAACAGGCATTACACAGCTGAAGAATATGAAAAACTTTGCACCAAACTCAGAACAAGTTTTGATGATGCAAGCATTACAACTGATATTATGGTAGGTTTCCACGAGGAAAATGATGAGGATTTTAAAGAAACACTCAATTTTGTCAATAAGATTCAATTTGAAAAAGTACATACTTTCCCTTATAGTGAGCGTGAAGGTACTGCTGCATCACGAAAAGGTGATAATGTACCGAAAAAGATTAAAGAAGAACGTGCAAAAATTCTGATAAACGAAAGTGAAAAAATCAGAGAACGCTATCTTAAAAATCTTATCGGCAAAACGGCAGAAGTTCTTTTTGAAAACGAAATTGAAAAAAACATTTATCAAGGATATACAAAATCGTATTTGCCTGTAAGAATAAAATCAACAGATAATTTAATAGGCAAAACGATTCAAGTAAAAATTTCAGACTATTGCGGTGAATTTGCCATTGCTGAATAAAGATTTTTTGTTTCTTCGTTATCTTTGAGTGAACTGTATGAGAACACATAATATCCTTTTATTGAATCAAGTTTTGATATATAATTTACTTGTCTTGCTATAATATCATTATTTTCAACAAATTCTTTTATTCCGCTGTCGCCTGCAAATTCATCTTCACTCTCTGCTTTGTATAGCGGAAGCGCAATATATAATGTACAGTCAGCCATCTGAATCCAATTTTTTGTGGTTTTCATAAATGGCTGACTTTCATTTTTAAAACCAAAATATATTTGCGGACATATGTAATCTACAAAGCCATCTTCAGTCGACCATTTCCTGACATCAGCATAGAGAGATGTGTAATTGTTATCAATATTAGAGGCAGGACTGATACCGAAAGTTACATTCTTATTTATTTTCTTTATTGCCGAATATACAGACTTAATCATATTATTGACATTTTCACGACGCCAGTCAACTAAAGTAAGCTCACCTTTATTTTTCTGATATTCCTTAAAAGAATTTTTATCAATATCCTCACTTGTTTCTGGATAAAAATAGTCATCAAAACAGATCGAATCAACTTCATAATTTGTTACAATCTCTTTTACACCGTTGACTATCAAATCATTAACCTCTTTGCTTGCAGGATTAAAATAAATGCCGCTGTCACAAACGATAAGATTATCAGTATCTTTCCATTTCTGTGCAATATTATCCTCTGATAATTCATTAAAGTTTTTTGAATTGGATATTCTATAAGGATTTATCCAAGCCTCAATTTTCAAATTATGTTTATGTGCTGTTTCAACCATAATTGCCAATGGATCGAATATCAGCTCGCTTCCCTGCTCACCAAATACATATGAACTGACAGGAAAATAATCAGATTTATAAAAAGCGTCAGCATATGGACGAACTTGGACAGTAACACGGTTAAAACCATTGGATTTTAATTCCTTAAAAACTTTATTTATGCTCTTTTTAAAAGTACTTTCATCAGAATCTTTTGTTAAACCGGACAATTCATAATATGTAATCCATACGGCTTTTACATATTCCTCTTCAATAGGCTCGCTGTTATTCTCTTTCACAGGGGTACATCCGGCAAACAAAAGAATTAATATGAATACTGACAAAATAATTTTTTTATACACTTGAACACTTCCTTAATTTATAGTAAAATATTGTTGGTGATAAATATGGAATATAAACTTGGCAATTCAAAAACAGTCAGATCACGCGGCGATACATATGATATTATCTGTCCGCAATGTAATAAACTTGTGCAATTCGGTGTATTTTCAAACTTAGAAAGGAAATTGGTTGTTGACTTCCCTCCTCTTGATTTAAACACAGTATTTTTTCTTGTTTGTCCTGAATGTGCATCTATTTTTACTGTTGATGAAACAACAGGAGAAAAATTTTTGAAGCACAGAGAAGACATATCAGAAAATGATTTAAAAAAATTAGAAATATATAAAAATAATATATGAACTATTTTTTGTTTTTCGCACTTATTTATCTGATTATCATAAACATAATTACTGCTGTGGTTACTGTTATTGATAAAAAACGAGCAATAAAAAACAAGTGGAGAATTCGTGAGAAAACTTTAATCCTGCTTGCTTTGTTCGGCGGCGGAATTTCCGAATATCTGACAATGAAAATGATTCATCATAAATCCAAACATAAAAAATTTATGATTGGTCTGCCGTTCATTATTTTTGCTCATATTATTTTAATAATATTATTAATTTTATAGGTCGCAAATTGATGCGACCTTTTTGTTATAATATTATGCAAATAAGACCATTACATCCTTCATTGATAACACGTTCAATTGTTTCTCTGAATTTATTTCTTGCATCGACAGGCATACGGTATAACTTATTGTTCAGCCCTTCACTGACGAGTTCATGAAGAGATTTGCCGAACAGGTTAGTATTCCAGATGTCAGACGGATTTTCTTCAAATTCTTTAAGAAGATACATCACAAGTTCCTGACTCTGACTCTCACTTCCGACAATCGGCGCAACTTCAGTAAAAGTATTGCATTTAATCATATGGATTGACGGTGCGTTTGCCTTTAATCTCACGCCGTATCGTCCGCCCTGTTTCATGATTTCCGGCTCACTCAAAGAAAGTTCAGCCATTTCAGGCATGACAATACCGTAACCTGTTTCCTCAACATCATTAAGTGCTTTTGAAAATCGTTCATACTCTTTTTTCATAGCCATTAATGATACAAAGTTGTTCATCAAATCTCTTTCATCTCGGATTTCAACATTGCAGCTGTCAGATAAAATTTTATAAAAGTGAGAACTGTCAACAAAAAACTTCATACTGACTGTGCCGTTTGATAAATCGAGTGATGAAACAGAAACAGATTCAATATATTCATTGATTTCCAGACTTTGTGCAAAGGATTTTACACTTCTGATTGTATTTATCTGTGATACATTTTCTTTGATAGTGGAATAAATGGAAGATCTGAGATAGTTATCTTTGCCGAGATTTGTAATCCAAGAAGGAAAATGAATTCCAACGTTTGAAACAGGAAATTCGTAAAGTATATCTGAAAGGATTTCGTTAACTTCCTGCTCTGTTATCTCAAGACAATTAATCGGAATTACCGGCACACCGTATTCATCTGTCAAATCCGAGCAAAGAGAAATTGCTGATGCTGAATTCGGCTCAACACAATTCATTAAAACTACAAATGGTTTATCAAGTGCCTTTAATTCATCAATTACTCTTTGCTCTGCCTCCTGATATTCATCACGTGGAATTGAGCTTATCGAGCCGTCAGTCGTTATAACAAGACCAATGGTTGAATGTTCTGTTATAACTTTTTTTGTTCCTATTTCTGCAGCCATATTGAACGGAATTTCTTCGTCATACCATGGTGTCATTACCATTCGCGGCTGTTCTTCTTCTATATAGCCGACGGAACTCGGAACAATATAACCAACGCAATCAATCAATCTGACTTTCATTTTCAGATTTTCATCCATATTCAGTTCAACCGCGTCTTCGGGAATAAATTTAGGTTCGGTTGTCATAATTGTTCGGCCTGCAGCAGATTGCGGTAACTCGTCAAGTGTTCTTTCTTTTACAAATTCATCTGCAATATTCGGAACAACAAGCGTATCCATAAATTTTTTAATAAATGTCGATTTTCCTGTTCTTACAGGTCCGACAACACCGATATAAATATCTCCGCCGGTACGCTTTGATATATCATTATAAATATTACTGTTCATAATTAACCTCACATTCCGGGTACAAGAAGTACCATTTTATTTTCAATAATCTGAGATGATAAGTTATTTTCTTCGATAATCAAAGACATATCGGTCGAGAACTTTTTAGCAATATCCCAAACACTTTCATCAGCATCGGCAAAATACAGTGTTAATTGGGGTGTATTCAAATTATCACGCTGTGCACTGACTTCAATATCTGTCAAATAATCTATCGTTTCTGTTTTATACAGATATGCATTATAGACATAACTGATTCGAAGGGTTAACTTATTTGTGCCTTTGATAACATAATCCGAAAACAAAATATTGGCTACGCCCTCGCCGTCAAATTTTTCATCACAAAGTGTAAAAGTAACTTTTTCGGTTTTTTCAAAAAAGCAAATCTGGGATGCATCATCATAATACAAAAACGAAAGTTTAACAAACAAAGTCATTTGTGACTCTTCAACAACAGTATTTTCAATTTCCGTTTTCAAATCAATAATTTCAATAATATTTTTATCACATTCAAAGTTTATTTCATCTGTCCTGTCGTCATAATAATAGACAGGCATATTTTTAAACACGGATTTTTCAGTATCGGCTTTTGTTAAAAAGTAAGGAATATAGGAATCTGTTATCAATGATTCTTCACTGATTGAATAAACCTGATAGTTTATAGCAATATTACCGACAATTTCAATATCATTAAGAATATTATCCGTATTTGCTTTTGTTTTTACATACAGACCGGATATATCCGCAGTTACAAATACTTTGTCATCTTCAAGTGAATCATCAATATCAATAATTTTGCTTACAGAGAAAGAATGCATACATTTTTCAATATTGTTATCATCATCACTGTATAAAATTGAAATTTCGACTTTCATTTTAATCAGCATTTTGTCTTTTATTATTTTTTTATCGTCAATAATACAGACACCGAATGAATTGACAATATTTTTTATTTGAGCATTATTATTCGCAACAGAAAAAATTTCATCAAATTCGCACGAAGAAATTCCGCAATTTTTATTATCAAGCCTTTGCAGGCTGCATTCTTTTACAAAGGCATTTTTACAATTGGAAAGACATTTTCCTGTCTCACGTGCATAAAGGCAAATTCTCGCGTTCAGTGCTGTATGGATGTCAATTCTGCGCTGATTGATAAGTCTGAAATTCGAATACTTCGTGTTTAGTTGTATCTGTGCAAATGCGACTGTAATATCATCATCAAAATCAAATGACTTTGAAAATTCTTCTTCAAAGATATTTGAGAATGAACACATATCACAGTTTAAATATGTAATATTGATTAATGTTTTTCCGTGAATCGTAATTTTTGTGTCGGAACATTCATAATTGGTAACCACATTTTTTACGCTGCATTTGATTATTTTTTCAATATCATCAAGATACTGAGGCAGATTAACCTGAAAATCCAATTCAAAATTTTCGTTTAATCTTTTTTTGTTGACGTTTGAGCATATTGATTTGAACTCTTTACACAATTCCATACTGAAATCTCCTTTACAGTTTCTACAAATAACTATGCAAAGAAAATCACAAATATAACAAAAACCGATTGCCAAAATAAAGACAATCGGTTTTTGCTGATTATGTTTCATTTTTAACTTTTTGTATTTTAAATATAGATCTGAGAATCGGAGCTAAAAATTTTGGACTCTTTATAAGTACGATCTTCATACGAATTCCCCCATCACTTTTTACAGCAGAGTATACCAAGGATAATTACTACTATTGCAAGTATTCTTGTTATCCACACAGTAGGACAACAGCAAGCAACAACGCAACCAACACCAAACGCAATCCACAGATAATCACGACGGCACATTTTTTTCATTGTAGCAACACCCTCTTTGCTGTATTTACTACATACTATGATGAAAAAATTTAATCGTTACACAAAAATAAAATAATTTTTCCTTTCTTTATATCTATCGTAACCAAATCATCTTTAAACGCATTGCTTTGCGTTAGCTGATCTGAGGGCAGAAGATTAGCATGATCAAGTTCATATTCAGCACCTTTAATGCTTAAGCCCTCACATTTCTCAAATAAAGGAAAGAGAGAAAAATATTTATATTTCCCTTTTTTTATTTTAACGCAACCGCTTTCAATCGTGATTTTGCAGTTATTGCTAATCAATGCACAACTTACGTTGTTTTCAAAGGCGTAATTGACACTTAGGATATTGGAATATGTATGATCCAATCTGGAGCCTATGCCGCCGAGGATAATTATATCATGGTATCCCCTGTCAATTGCTTCAAGCATACAGTGAAAAGTATCGGTATAATCTTTTCTTACATTGAGTGTAATGATTTCACATTCAATATCAGGTCTTGGGGATGAATCAAAATCAGCAATAATAAGATCAGGTTTGATACCGGCGGATAAGCATTTTATATATCCGCTGTCAGCACAAATAACATATCTGTCAGTTATAAACTCGTTATAATATGAAATATCATTCTCAGGAGCTCCTGATATAATAACACATTTTTTTATTTCATTTCCCATTCTTTTATATCCTTAACTTCATTATATAATTCTATATAACTATTGTGTCTGTACTGCGATATTTCTCCGTTGCTAACGGCATTAACCACTGCACAGCCTTTGTCAGCAATATGTGCACAGTTCGTCTGAAATTTGCATTGCGTAATATAAGGCTGGAATTCTCTGAAACAGTACGGCAAATCATCTTTCATAATTTTCTCACACCGTTCAAAATCGACGGAAGAAAAGCCGGGTGTATCAGCTACATAACCACCATTGACTTTGAACAGTTCACAATGACGCGTGGTATGTTTGCCTCGGCCGAGTTTTTTACTGGTTTCTCCTGTTTGCAGAGACAAATTTTCATCAATCTTATTGAGTAAAGTTGATTTACCAACACCTGTATTGCCCGTAAACGCACAAACTTTGCCTGTAATCATATCTTTAATCTTTTCAGGACCTTCATTTGAATCCGCATTGCAGACAATTACTTCGAATCCTGCTTTCCTGTAAATATCATAATATTTCTGATATGAATCATCAAGGTCGGTTTTTGTTATAACAAGTACAGGTTCAATATCTTTGTACTCCGCAATAGCAATGATTCTGTCAATAACAGATGTATTCATAACAGGATCAATAATTGAGGCAACTATAAAAAGTCTGTCAATATTAGCAAGCGGCGGGCGAACTAAAGAATTTTTGCGCTCTTTGATTTCATCAATCGTATTTTCAGCATTATTATTCAAAGTAATTGAGACCATATCTCCGACAAGCGGAGTAATTTTTTTCTTTCTGAACACACCGCGTGCTTTACATTCGTATATAGCATCAGCGGTTTCCACATAGTAGAAACCGCCAATACCTTTTACTAATCTTCCATCAATCATAGTTCACCTATCAGTTGTCTTTTGAAACGTCAGTCGGCTGTGTTGCTTTGTTATAAGATGAAGAACTGAAATCAAATTTAAGATTTTCATCCTTAGTACCGGATGCATTTTTAGTATCCAAAACTTTCGTCTTTTCAAGTGATATTTTTACCGAAACATCCTTTGTGTCCTTTAATGTTATACTAAACGGCAAAGATTTTCCGTCAAGCTTAACATCCTGCGTCAGATGTTCTTCGTTATCAAGTTTAATCACGATTTTATCCGTAACGTATTCACCGTTTTCATCTAAACATTTCGGCAGTTTGACCGTAACCGCAACCTTCACCGTCGGCTTTGTTGTAGTTGTTGTTACACCGGAAGAAATCGTGATTTTAATTGTACCTTCAGCAGTAATCTTTGAACCGGCAGAAGGATTTTGACCGAGAACCACGCCTCTTGGTGCGGCATTATCCTGCGTTACAAAATTAATATTTTTAAATCCGAGCTTTTCAAGGAATGCTCTTGCACCTTCCTGATTAAGACCGATAACGTCAGGAACTGCAATCTCTTCAATAACTGCAGTTGTCGGACCTGAACTGATATAAATTGTAATCTGTGTATCAGCAGTAACAACACTGTTTGCTTTTGGATTTGTATATACAACTTTGCCGACTTCAACAGTATCACTTGCAACAGTCGTTACGGTGAAATTATGGAGATTATTATCCTCAAGTGCTTTTTTGGCACGTTCTTCGTCAGCATTATAAACATTAGGCACCGTAATATCTTCATTGGACACAGCAACAACCAGAGTTACCTGTCCGCCTTCCAATACTTTAGTTCCTGCCTCAGGTGTTTGTGAAATGACTGTACCCGGTGTTTGTTCATCTGTTTTTTCAGTCTCCATAACGAACTGATAATCATATTGATTTGAACTGATCAATTCATCATAAGACATACCGACAAAATTCTCAAGTGCACGTGAACTTTTGAATGTATCGCCGGTGATACTTATAACCAAAAGAACAATGGCAGCAATAAGTACAACTGAACCGACAACTACTGCTGTTATAACCTTTTTCTTATGATTCGGGTCGTAATACTCTTCCTCTTCATATTCATAATTATCTTCATAATCATCAGCAGGTGCCAATTTTTCTTCCGTATTTATAACATACTTTGTCGGTTCATTATCAACAAAATAGGAATAATCAAAAACTGCATTCGGGTTTTTAATAACTTCTTCAAGGTCAAGCAGCATTTCAGTTGCAGTCTGGTATCTGTCATCAGGATTTTTCTGCATAGAGTGAACACAAATCTGTTCAAGCCCAACGGGAATGTCAGGATTAATATCTGTTAATTTCTTTGCATCCTGCTGAAGCTGCATAAGTGCAACTGAAACAGCATTCTCTGCCTCGAACGGAACTTTGCCTGCAAGCATTTCATAAAGAACAACACCTACAGAATAAATATCTGCCTTCTCGTCCGTAAATTCACCTTTAGCCTGTTCGGGACTGATATAATGGACTGAGCCGATTGCTGTGTCAGTAAGCGTTCTTGTATCACTTCTTGAAAATCTTGCAATACCGAAATCAGCAACTTTTATATTTCCGTTTGACAAAAGAATAATATTCTGCGGTTTAATATCCCTGTGTACTATACCTTTATCATGCGCATGCTGAAGTGCCCTAAGTATCTGTGTTGTAAAAAACAATGCATCATTCCATGTAATAGCATTCTGCTTTTGAATATATTCTTTCAGCGTAATGCCGTCAACATACTCCATAACAATATATTGGAGTTTTTCCCCGAAACTTACATCATACACTTTTACAATATTAGGGTGAGAAAGAAGTGCAATTGCTTTGCTTTCATTTTTAAATCTTCTGACAAATTCCTGACTTGTTAAAAATTCTTCTTTTAATATTTTTACAGCAACTATTCTGTCATCAACATTGTCATATGCTTTATATACAACGGCCATTCCGCCAACGCCGATAATCTCTTGTATTTCATATCTGCCGTCAAGTCGTTTTCCAACATAATTATCCATAAATGCAACTACTCCAAAAATTATTTTGATATAATAACAACTGTAATATTATCTCCGCCGCCGTTATGATTTGCTTTTGTAACCAAACGATCAGCGAAAGCATAATGCTTTCCGTCACTCATTATTTCAAGTATTTCTTCATTTGAAACATAATTTGACAGTCCATCTGTACATAAAAGCAAAATATCATCATCATTCAAATCTATTTGCTCAAAATCAATATCAATACTTTTATCAACACCGACCGCTCTTGTAATTATATTTTTATTTGGGTGATGTTCTGCTTCTTCACTGGTTATTTTGCCGCGTGACAATAAATCCTGAACCATACTGTGGTCAGTTGTAATTTGCTTTATGCTGTCATTATTAATAACATACGCACGGCTGTCACCTGCATGAGAAATATATGCCTGATTATCCCTGACAATAGCACACACAACAGTAGTACCCATACCTTGAAGTTCGGGTTTTGCCTCAGCAAAATCATACACTTCAATATTAGCAGCTGTGAGCGCTGAATCCAGCATATTCCGTATGGATGCATCGCGCATTTTTTCTCTGTAAGAAGCATTGATTTTGTCACTTATTACTTTAACGGCAAGTGCAGATGCAATATTGCCGCCGGCAGCACCGCCCATACCGTCACAAACAACAGACCATACTACTTCATCAGAAAATTCACCAACGGCATAGGCATCCTGATTGTTTTCACGTACGATTCCTTTGTCAGTTTTAGCAACGATTCTCAATAAAATCACCCCGCTTTTTCAGGCGTCTGAGCTGTCCGCAAGAGGCATTTATATCAGAGCCTAAAGTTCTTCTTATTGTAACATTAATTCCGTTTCTTTTCAATATATTACAGAACTTTTCAATATTCTGTTTGGTAGATTTAATATTCTCACATTCTTTAACATCATTTACAGGAATCAGATTAACATGGCATAAAGTGCCTTTTAATTTTTGAGACAACTCAATTGCATCACATTCTCTGTCATTGACATTATTGATAAGCGTATATTCAAAACTAACTCTTCTGCCCGTCTTTTTTTCGTATGTTCTACAGGCAGCCAGTAAATCTTCCATAGGATATTTTTTACTGACAGGCATTGTATTTGAACGTATTTCATTATTAGGGGCATGGAGAGAAATGGTTAAAGTCAATTGAAGATTCAAGTCCATTAAATCATAAATACGGGGTACAATACCGCAAGTCGAAATGGTTATATTCCGCATAGAAATATTCAAGCCATTTTCATTATTGACATTATTGAGGAATGTAATAACATTATCAAAATTATCAAGCGGCTCACCAATACCCATCATAACTATATGAGAAATTCTGATACCCAAATCCTTTTGCGCCGTATGCAGCTGAGACTCAATCTCCCCTGCTGTGAGGTTTCTGGAAAAACCTGCCAGCGTTGAGGCACAAAAAGTACAGCCCATTTTGCAGCCGACCTGTGACGAGACACAAATGGTGTAACCATATTTATATTTCATCACAACAGATTCAATATATTCACCGTCACTGAGCTTAAAAAGATATTTGACTGTATCATCTATTTTTGAAACATACTTATTTTCAATACTGCAGGAGGAAATATAATAATTATCCGATAAATTTTCCCTTAATTGCTTACTGATATTCGACATTTCATCAAAAGATGAAACTCCGCTCTCATGGAGCCATTTATATATTTGTTTTGTTCTGAAAGACGGCAGCGAAAGTCTGCGTACTTCATTATTCAATTGTTCAAATGTAAGTGATTTAATATCAGTTTTCATATTTCTTAATTACTGCATAATAGAAGCCATCGCCGCCAAATTCGGACGGAAAGACAGTTTTTTCTTCAATAAGTTTAAATGCTTTATATTTATCAAGAAAAGATTGAACAACCTTTTCATTTTCTTTTTTATTCAATGTACAGGTAGAATAGACAAGTGTTCCGTTATTCTTTAAATAGTTGGATGATGTTTCCAAAATTTTCAATTGAATTTGCGGCATATCACTGATACTGTCAAGATTTTTATATCTAATTTCAGGCTTACGCCTTATTATGCCAAAGCCCGAACAAGGAACATCACACAGTATTCTGTCTGCCATAGGAATTTCATCGTTGAATTCCAATGCAGCAAATCAAATGCATAAATATGTCCTTTATTATTCATTTTCTGCGCGATTGTAAATGCTTTTCCGCCGGGTGCTGAACAAATATCCAGTACTACATCATTTTCTTTTGCTTTAACCGCACAGGCGCAATTATAACTCGATAAATCCTCAATATGAAACAATCCATTATTGAACGCTCTTGATTTTTTCAAATCAAATGCTGATGTAATCATTACAACATCCGTATTTATGATTTCATTTTCTATACCTTCGCTGAGCAGTTCATATGAAAGTTCATCTGAATCAACAAACAAAGAATTTGCCACAGCAAATACAGGAGGTCTGTTATTAACAAACGGTAAAAATGATTCCGTAATTTTTTCACCATATTGTTTTGACCACATATTCACCAATTCCTGCGGAATGGAATACTTGATTGACAAGTCATCAACAGACTCATTATCGTCGCATATTTTATGTAAAACAGCATTAACCAGTGATGCATAGTAATCCTGTCTGATTTCTTTAACAAGTTTTACGGATTCATTGATTGCAGCACTGTCAGGAACTTTGTCCATAAACAAAATCTGATATGCTCCAAGTCGCAGCACCGTCATTACTTTTGGCTTTGTTTTCGATTTTAAATATTTATTGATATAATAATCGAGTGTAATTTTTCTTTCCGTAACACCATAAACCAGTGCAGAAACGAATGATTTATCACAATCATTCTCTTGCAGAGCATTATCAAGAACAATATGTGAATACGCACCTTCAGTAAAAATTTTATGAAGTGTTTCAAAAGCAATTAATCTTGCATTTTTCATTCGTCTCTGTTTCTCCTGCCTGTTAAAATAAATAGTCTGAGCAAAGTTGCAATTGCTGATGCAAGTGCTGCAACATAGGTTAATGCTGCTGAGGTTAAAACTTTTTTTGCACCAACGTATTCTTCTCCGTCAAGAAAAGCATTGCTCTCAATGGTCTGTAATGCTCGTTTTGATGCATTAAATTCAACAGGTAGCGTTATAAGTTGAAAAAGAGCAACAGCACCATATAATATTATTCCTGCATAAATCATCGGTTCACTGTAAAGAATCATACCGAATAATGCAAGCGGTACACCTAAAGAAGAACCGATACGTGTGATTGGAATAACTGCATTTCTTATCTTTAAAGGAGCATAACCCTGAGCATGCTGACAGGCATGGCCTGCCTCGTGGCAGGCAACACCGATTGCAGCAACGCTTCTGGAATTATAAACATCTGTTGACAAACAGATTTCTTTCCTGCGCGGATCATAATAATCGGTTAAAGTTCCTCCGATTTTTCTGATTGTTACATCATTTATACCATTGAGCTGCAATAATTTGTAAGCGGCATCTGCACCGGTCATACCTCTTCTGTTCATAACAGTTGAATATCTGTTAAAAGAACGCTTTACTTTAAGCTGGCAGAACGAAGCAAAAATAAAAACCGGTATCATGATAAAACCTGTAAGATAATATGCAAAATATGTTCCCATATCATTCTCCTAAAACAGCATTAATCTCAATACTATTACCGAGTAAAAATGATTTTGTATCCATCTTCTTTTTACCCTCTGCCTGAAGTGACAAAATATCAATACACTTACCATCACCGCAGCAAACTGTAATCACATTTTTATTATCAACAACACAGCCGTATTTATTACCTGTAACAGAAGATAATGCAGTTTTATGGATTTTGATATTTTTGCCATTCAGTTTTGTTACGGCACAAGGCCATGTTTGAAGTCCTCTGACAAGATTATGAACTTCAAGAGCTGATTTTCTCCAGTCAATCGGAGAAAGTTCTCTGGTAATTTTCTGCGCATAAGTTGCCTGGCTTTCATCCTGTTTTTCAGGCACAAGATTGTCAATATCGGCAATGCAGTCTATTAAGGCATCAGCACCTATATATGATAATCTGTCAAATAATTCTTCCGATGTTTCATGAATATCTATTTGCGTTTTCCTGACAAGCAAAATATCGCCTGTGTCAACACCCTCAGCCATTTGCTGAATTGTCACGCCTGTTTCTGTATCACCATTGATAACGGACCATTGTATCGGTGCGGGTCCGCGGTATTTCGGTAAAAGCGAAGCATGAACATTGATACATCCGTAAGGTGGAGCATCAAGCACTGATTCAGGCAATATTTTACCATAAGCCACAACAACGATTATATCTGCAGAAAGTGATCTTACCAATTCTATCGTTTCATTGTCTTTGAAAGTTTGCGGCTGATATACGGGAATATTATGTTTTAACGCACATTCTTTTACCGGCGGAGGTGTCATAATTTGTTTTCTTCCCACAGGTTTATCCGGCTGTGAGAATACTGCAATCACTTCATGATTGGATGATATTAATTTTTCAAGGCTGGGTACAGCAAAATCAGGAGTACCCATAAAAATAATTTTCATATAAACACCATTTTATCCTTGTAATGTTTCGCCTTCAATGATATGAGAAGTAAATAAAATTCCGTCAAGATGGTCAATTTCATGGCAAAAGGCTTTTGCTTTGAGGTCCTCACCTGTATACACATGCCACTTGCCTGTTCTGTCCTGTGCTTTAACCTGCACTTTCTGAGGTCTTTTGGTAGTTGCCCATTTATTCGGAAGTGAGAGGCATCCTTCCTGTGATATTTGCTCACCCTCAGCCATAGTAATCTCCGGATTAACGAGTTCAATAGGACCTTCACCAATATCAATAACAACAACTCTTTTAAGGATTCCGACCTGAACAGCAGCAAGACCCACACCATTTTTGTTGTACATTGTTTCTTTCATATCATCAATAAGCATAGCAAGTTTGCTATCGAAATTTTCGACAGTTCTGCTTTTTTTATTCAGTATCGGGTCACCTAATTCAACAATGTTTCTAAGTGCCATTTATATTCTCCTAATTCAGTTCATAAGGATTCAAATCAGCCGTTACACTGACATCCTTATATTCTTTTATTTTATTAATTCTTTTTAAAATCTCATTAAATAAATTTCTGATATTTTTTGAATTTTTACATTTAACAGATAATCTGTATCTGTATTGACTGTTAAGTTTTGAAATCTTAGCAGGACTGGGACCGAGAACAATCACTTTCTCGGTATTCTCTGCGTTCAGTTCTTTCATAACATCCAGAAAAGTTTTTGAACAAAGTGCAACTTTATTTTCATCCTCACCTGTAAATGATACAGATATAATATCACAATACGGCGGATAGATAAGTGACTTTCTGAGAGCAATATCATCCTTAAAAAAGGATTTATAGTCCTGCATAGCAGCATATTCAAGATAGGGATTATATGGATTAATGGTTTGTATAACAGCCATACCGCTTGCATCCCGTCTGCCGCTTCTGCCAATCATTTGAGTTATTAAATCAAATGACTTTTCACCGCTATTATAATTCTCATTATACAAAGAATTATCAGCATTAATAATACCGACAAGCGTTACATCTTCAAAATCAAGTCCCTTTGCAACCATCTGTGTACCAATCAGAATATCATATTCGTGATTGGAAAAAGCGTTGAACATTCTGTCATGGCTGAATTTTGCTGACGTTGTATCGGCATCCATTCTCAGAATCCTTGCATATGGAAATAATGATGACAATTCATCTTCAATGCGCTGTGTACCATAGCCGCTGTAACGGACATTGTTACCTTTACATTCAGGACAAACCGTATCCAGCCGTGTGGTATATCCACAGTAATGACAAACCAGTTTATTGCTGTAACTATGATAAGTCAGGGATATTGAGCAATTAGGACAAGTAATAACATGACCGCAGTCATTGCAGGCAATAAAAGTATTATACCCGCGTCTGTTAATCAGCAGTATTGCCTGTTTACCATTATCAAGTGTCGACTGTAAAAGTTCACGAAGTTTTGCCGATATAGGTGTTTTGTTGCCGTTTTTCATTTCGGTTTTCATATCAACCGTAATTACCTGCGGCAGTTTAGCGTCACCATATCTCTCATTCATTTCACAAAGAACATATTTTTTATGGATTGCGTTAGAATAACTCTCAAGACTCGGTGTTGCTGATGTAAGCAAAAGCAGTGCTTTATTATACTTACACCTGAATTTAGCTACATCCTTAGCCTGATACCTTGGAGTACGTTCGCTTTTATAACTGTTTTCCTGTTCTTCGTCAACAATAATAAGCCCAAGATTATGGAGCGGTGCAAATACTGCGCTTCGTGTGCCAATAACAATTTTTGCCTCTCCTCTGTCAGCACGTTTGTATTCATCATTCCTTTCACCGAGGGATAATCCGCTGTGAAAAACAGCAACCTTATCACCATATCGTTTATGGAATATTGAAAGTGCCTGAGATGTCAGCCCGATTTCAGGAATAAGAACAATTACATCCTTGTTATCAGAGAGTACTTTGTCAATCAATTTAAGATAAACCTGTGTTTTGCCGCTGCCGGTAACACCGAAAAGTAATCCTGTTCCGCCGTTATCATCAAGCATAGCGGAATATGTGTTAAAAGCATTCTGCTGCTGTGGGGTTAAATGAATTTCTTTTCTTTCAACATCTGAAACAAAATCTTTATATGGTGTACGATATTTTTCTACATTATAAATAGAAATCACACCGTACTTTTCAAGATTCTTTAAAACACCTGCTCCAACCGAGCAAAATGCACAAATCTCATCAACAGATGCTGTACCGATGTCAAAAAGCAAATCAACAACACTTCTCTGCTTAGGAGTGAGTTTTGGCAGATTTTCTTCATTTTCAATAAGCAAAGTTGCCATTTTTGATGAAGCATCTGATACTTTGCCGATTCCTTTTGGCAGCATTTGTTTTAAGCAGTCATATGTTGTGCAAAAACATCTTTCTTTTAACCAGAGAGCAAGACTCACCATTTCTTCACTCAAAACAGGAGTCTTACCTGTGACGGATATAATTTCCTTTAAATTTGAATTGATTGCAGTATAGACTTTTACTACAATCCCGTCACGCACTTTGTTACCATTGCCGAACGGTACTTTAACAGTCATACCAACTTTTATGATCGACAATAATTCTTCAGGTACATAGTAATCATAATCTGAATCAAAATTGAAAAATGTTTTTTCAACAGCAACTGTTGCAACTGTTCTATTCATTATTTTGATTTAAGTTCAGCAGGTTCTTCAATAACATACTTTCCGTCAATTATTTCTTCAATAGCAGTTGAAACTGTTTTAACATCAATATGTTCTTCTCTTTCAATTGCTTCTTCACGGATTTCTCTTGCTCTTTTTGCTGTGCCGACCACGAGACTGTATCGGCTGTTGCAATCTTTTAAAAGTTCTTTTAAATCTGGATTAAACATAATATTTCTCCTTTAATTATTTCTCTTTGCAAGTTCAGTGCAAAGTATTTTATCAATTTCGTCAACACAGACATCTAAGTCATCATTGACGACATTATATGTATATTTTTCTTTAAATGCCAATTCAATTTTTGCAATGTCAAGACGGTTCTCAATCATTTCTTCAGTATCTGTATGCCTGCCGTAAAGCCGTTTTCTCAGTATCTCTTCGCTCGGAGGAAGAAGAAATATGGATATACAGTCAGGAAACATTTTCATTACCTTTTGAGCACCCTGCACTTCTATAATGAGAAAACAGATTTTGCCTTCATCTATAGCATGTTCAACTGCCTTTTTGGGAGTACCGTAAAAGCAATTATTATATTTTGCATATTCAAGAAGCCCATCGTTATCAATCAGATGATTAAACTCTTTCTCACTAACAAAAAAGTAGTTGATACCATTAACTTCACCCGGGCGCATTGCTCTTGTGGTAGCAGAAACGGATTTAATAACATCATCACGTTTTTTGCAAATTTCTTTGAAAACAGTGTCTTTTCCACATCCACTCGGTGCAGAAAAAACAACTAACATTCCTTTATTCATTAGCATCAACCTCCACACCAAACCTTTGGGCAATCTGTTTTAAATCCATATAGGACAAAACAATATTATCACTGTCAGTTATGATAACACTCATCGTCTTTCTTCCATGAGTGGCATCAATCAATGTTCCCTGTGCTTTTGACTCTCTCACCATTTTTTTAACAGGAGCAGATTCCGGTGAAACAATTGAAATAACTCTGTCTGCATTTATTAAATTGCCAAATCCGATATTCACTAAATTCATAATAATTACTCAATATTCTGTATTTGTTCTCTTATTTTCTCAATCTCAGCCTTCATATCGACTACTTTGCGTGCAATATCAACGTCGTTGCATTTTGAACCGATGGTATTTGTTTCTCTGTTAATTTCCTGCACAAGGAAATCCATCTTTCTGCCGACTGCCTCATCACCGGCAAGAAAAGCTCGCAGCTGTTCAATATGTGAACGCAATCTTACTGTCTCTTCAGCAACGGCAACTTTGTCTGCATAAATTGCAACTTCCTGCAGAACTCTGTTTTCATCAAGAGCAACATCGCCGATAATCTCATGAACACGCTCGATTAATTTATCGTTATACTCTTTGACAGTCTGCGGTGAACGCTCTTCAATTACAGAAACACAGTCAAGAATGAACTGTGATCTTGCATATATATCATCGAACATTCTTTGCCCTTCCGCACTGCGCATTTCAATAAATTTATCAATAGCTTCCTGTGCGGTATCTTTTACCATTGACCAGATTTTTTCTTCATCTTCTTCAGCCTTGCGAATAACAAGAACATCGGGATAGCGGCTGATGGTTGATGCACCAAAATCCTCTTTTAATTCATAAGTATCTGCAATTTCCTTCAATGCCTTTACATATGCACTTGCCAAAGTATTATTGACTTCAACGGTTGCTGCCTCCGTATTGAGTGCCTCAATGCCAATAAAGCATTCAACCTTACCGCGTGCGACTTTTGAATTGACAAAAGATTTAATTTTTTCATCAATAAAACCATACTGCCGCGGACATCTGCAGGAAAATTCAAAATACCTATGATTGACAGATTTAAGTTCAACAGTAATTATGTAACCGTCAACCTCTTTAACGGCTCTGCCAAAGCCGGTCATTGATTTAACCATAGTATCTCCTTAATATTTAATATTAATATTATAGTTATAGAATTGACAACGGTCAATGGTTTGTTAACAGATTATTTACAATATTCACAATATATTAACAAATCATAACCACCAGTTGAACTGGTGGTTTGCACAGGCCCTATAAGGGCCGCCTACTGGCTCGCCGACTGAAAGTCGGCACTGAAGTTTGACATCGCATTACTTTTTCAAGCAGCCGCTCTCGTGCGGCTGTTTTTCTTTTGCTTACTTATTCTTGTTA